>NZ_AP023367.1:807500-2290000 GCF_014218335.1 Anaerocolumna cellulosilytica
TGGAAAAACCGGTGCAAGCGGGGTAGTAGTGTGGTAGGCAAATCCGCCATACAATACGAAGACGTGATGCGGACCGAACTCAAGAGTAGGGAAGCTGGTGAGCTAGCTGCCAAGAAAAGCCGCTATTGTTTTTCATAAGCCCGTACCGTAAACCGACACAGGTGGATGAGGAGAGAATCCTAAGGCCGACGGGAGAAGCATTGTTAAGGAACTCGGCAAAATAACCCCGTAACTTCGGGAGAAGGGGTGCCTGTAGAAATACAGGCCGCAGAGAATTGGCCCAAGCAACTGTTTAGCAAAAACACAGGTCTATGCAAAACCGAAAGGTGAAGTATATGGGCTGACGCCTGCCCGGTGCTGGAAGGTTAAGGGGAGATGTTAGGAGCAATCCGAAGCGTTGAACTTAAGCCCCAGTAAACGGCGGCCGTAACTATAACGGTCCTAAGGTAGCGAAATTCCTTGTCGGGTAAGTTCCGACCCGCACGAAAGGCGTAATGATTTGGGCACTGTCTCGACAATGCACCCGGTGAAATTGAAATACCAGTGAAGATGCTGGTTACCTGCGCCAGGACGGAAAGACCCCATGGAGCTTTACTCTAGCTTGATACTGGGATTCGGTATTGCATGTACAGGATAGGTGGGAGGCTGTGAAGTGGTGACGCTAGTTGCCATGGAGCCGTTGTTGGGATACCACCCTTGCAGTATTGGATTTCTAACATGTGCCCATGATCTGGGCAGTGGACAATGTCAGGTGGGGAGTTTGACTGGGGCGGTCGCCTCCGAAAGGGTATCGGAGGCGCTCAAAGGTCTTCTCAGAATGGTTGGAAACCATTCGCAGAGTGCAAAGGCATAAGAAGGCTTGACTGCGACACCGACGGGTGGAGCAGGTACGAAAGTAGGACTTAGTGATCCGGTGGTATAAAGTGGGATTGCCATCGCTCAACGGATAAAAGCTACCCTGGGGATAACAGGCTTATCACTCCCAAGAGTTCACATCGACGGAGTGGTTTGGCACCTCGATGTCGGCTCATCGCATCCTGGGGCTGTAGTAGGTCCCAAGGGTTGGGCTGTTCGCCCATTAAAGCGGTACGCGAGCTGGGTTCAGAACGTCGTGAGACAGTTCGGTCCCTATCCGGCGCGGGCGTAGGATATTTGAAAGGAGCTGACCTTAGTACGAGAGGACCGGGTTGGACGAACCGCTGGTGTATCGGTTGTACTACCAAGTGCACGGCCGAGTAGCCAAGTTTGGAAGGGATAAACGCTGAAGGCATCTAAGCGTGAAGCCCCCCTTAAGATAAGATATCCCATGCGAAAGCAGTAAGACCCCTTGAAGACGACAAGGTGGATAGGTTAGAGGTGGAAGTGTGGTAACACATGCAGCTGACTAATACTAATAGGTCGAGGGCTTGACCTAAGATCATGAAAATGGTAGGACAGAGAAGAGGACAAGGAAACTTAGACGAATATCTGTCAGGTTAAAAGGTTTTTAATAAAAGATGTGAATCAATGTGTGGTTTTGAAGATACAATCAATCGTAGAATGATAATTGTCCTAGTAAAATAGATTCTGATAATATTTAAATGAATAAAAGAAAGTTACCATTATGGTAGCTTTTTTATTTTGTTAAAGTATATTGAGAGTTGTCTATATAAAAGGTTTACTTTCTCATATAAAAATCTATTAACTTTATATAGTTTATTGAGATAAGTTAAATAGTTATCAATTTTTAATTGGAATTTATAGAAAAAGTGTTATAATAAATATTGGCTGCTATTAAAGAGAATTGACAATTTAAATCTAAGTATGTAAGCAGCCTTAGGAACTTGCCTAATATATATTTAGTAGCAATACATAAATGAGCAGGATTCTATAAAAATTGAAAGGATGGACGTTAGGATGATTTGTAAAGTATGCGGAAGAAGCATAGGAAACGAAGAGGCAAATTATTGCGAATACTGTGGAACATCTTTACGTAACAATACCTCTGTTCATGTAAGTGATAGCATACAAGAACATAATAAAAAAAACCCGGAAAGAAATGAAGTGGTGTCAGAAGAAAATGAAAAAACTATTTCTTTTGGAAACTGGGTTGCAACTATGCTTCTACCTTTCATTCCTTTTGTAGGTATATTTATTTATCTCATAATGATGTGTATCTGGTCATTTGGAAGTGATACGCCGAAAAGTAAGAGGAACTGGGCCAGGGCAAGTCTGGTGGTGGGCGTAATAGTTTTTATAATATTTATGTTTATGATTGCAACAACTCTGATGGATATATTAAATAGCGGAGTGGATTTAGAAAGTTATTTGAATAATTATATGAAGCAATATTACTAAATACAGTTAAAAGCAGCCGTAAACGAACTTACGACTGCTTTTAAAGCCTTATAAAAGAGTAATGCTCGTGTATAGATAGTATTACGGTTACTAAATGATAATTTATTGTGGATAATTATCTTAAATACAAATAAATATGTGTATAAATAATAAACTATTTAATCTCTTAATATTTCTTCAATGGTATCTAGTTCATCTTCTGATAAGGAGAGATTCTTAAGTGTTTCAATGTTCTCAAGTATTTGTGAAGATTTACTTGCACCGATTAAGGCCGTAGTAATTCGGTTTTTACGAAGTACCCAAGCCAATGCCAACTGAGCCATACTTTGGCCTCTCTCTTTTGCAAGTACATCTAATTTACGAACTTTTTCAACCTTTTCCATAGTAATAGAGTCAGTTTTTAAGAAAGGACTTCTAGGGTCAGCCGCTCTGGAATCGCTTGGAACACCTTGTAAATATTTGTTGGTTAACAATCCTTGCGCTAGAGGACAAAAAGCAATACTGCCTACGCCATTTTTTTCTAAAACCTGTAATAAATCTTTTTCTACCCAACGATTAAACATACTATAATTTGGCTGATGTATCAGCAGTGGTGTGCCTAAATCTTTCAAAATTTTAGCTGCCTTTTCTGTTTGCTCCGCAGAATAATTAGAAACACCAACATACAAAGCTTTACCGGAGCGAACAATTTGATCCAGTGCCATCATAGTTTCTTCAAGCGGCGTATCAGTATCAGGACGATGGTGATAGAATATATCCACATAATCAACACCAAGTCTTTTTAAGCTTTGGTCCAGACTGGAAACTAGATATTTTTTACTTCCCCAATCTCCGTATGGTCCTGGCCACATGTAATAACCGGCTTTTGAGGAGATAATAATTTCATCCCGGTAAGCCTTTAGTTCATTTTTTAGTATTCGACCAAAATTTTCTTCGGCAGAGCCGGGTTTAGGACCATAATTATTTGCTAGGTCAAAATGTGTAATACCGTTGTCAAATGCAGTGGTAACTAAGTCTACCATATTATCATAGATATTGGCAGAACCGAAATTATGCCATAACCCCAAGGAAAAAGCTGACAGTTTTAGACCGCTGTTGCCGCATCTGTTATAAACCATTGTTTCGTATCTTTTTTCATTTGCCTGATACATAAAAACCTCTTTCTATCCAAGCATAGTATTGGACTAATAATATTGCATTCACTATATCATTACTTTTGAGATGTAAATATACAGCGAAGTTCTGTAAAAGAACCTATGTTTATATTATAATCAATTTCATAAGAATTCAAGGGTTAATGGATAAATTACTTATAAATAATCCAAAAGATTTAAAGCAAAGACCATATATTTGTCATTTTTGCATAAATATTAAGCAAAAAAGCTCATACATAAAAAAACCTATAGAAATACAAATGAGACATGCTATAGAAACGTTTTAACAAGTAAAACTGCATTGACAGAACCTGGCGGATGGATTATATTATAAGCTAGGATAAAATAAGGATGAACGCTGGCAGAGGAAAATTTTAGGTATACCATTGTTAGTAAAAAAACATAGTATTAATTTGAATGAATAGTATATGGTACCCTATGTAAGCCAAGTGCAAATTCTTAGGTTGAAAGAAAATATACAGTAGGAAAGGAATGCCACTAAAATTCTTTCAATGATAGCATAATGTGGCAGTATTCCATCAAAGAGGATGGAATATCATTGGTTAAAATTATGAGTAAAGTAAGGACAAGATATGCACCAAGCCCAACAGGCAGAATGCACGTTGGAAATCTGAGAACAGCATTATATGAATATCTCATTGCCAAGCACGAAGGCGGAGATTTTATTTTAAGGATAGAAGATACCGATCAGGAACGTTTTGTAGAAGGTGCAACAGAAATCATTTATAACACTTTGAAACTGACGGGATTAAAGCATGATGAAGGTCCTGATAAGGACGGAGGTTGTGGTCCTTATGTTCAAAGTGAGAGACAAGCTACGGGTATTTATTTAGATTATGCCAAAGAGTTAATTGCGAAAGGAGAGGCATATTATTGTTTCTGTACAAAAGAACGCTTAAGTACCTTAAAGAGTGTAGTTTCAGAAGAAGATGATAAGGAAATCATTAAATATGATAAACATTGTTTACATTTATCAAAGGAAGAAATTGAAGCTAATCTGGCAGCAGGAATTCCCTATGTAATTCGCCAAAATACGCCAGCAGAAGGAACTACAACCTTTAATGATGCAGTATATGGCGAGATTACTGTAGAAAATGCAGAACTGGATGATATGATTCTAATGAAGTCAGATGGTTATCCTACCTATAATTTTGCCAATGTAATTGATGACCATTTAATGCGTATTACCCATGTAGTTAGAGGAAATGAATACCTTTCTTCCACACCGAAGTATACCAGGTTATACCATGCTTTTGGCTGGGAGGAGCCAATTTATATACATTGCCCCCTGATAACCAATGAAGAACACAAAAAGTTATCAAAGCGCAGCGGGCATTCTTCTTTTGAAGATTTATTAGAACAGGGCTTTGTTACAGAGGCTATCGTTAATTTTATTGCTTTATTAGGCTGGAGTTCAGGCACTAACGAAGAAATTTTTTCTCTAGAAGAATTAACCAAGGAATTTGATTATACTCATATTAATAAATCACCGGCTGTATTTGATATGGCTAAATTAAGATGGATGAACAGTGAATATATTAAGAAAATGGATAATGACCAATATTATGAATTGGCAATGCCACATATAAAAGAAGTGATTCATAAAGACTTAGATTTAAAGAAGATAGCTGATTTGGTGAAATCCAGAATTGAAACTTTGTTAGATATCAAAGATATCATTGACTTTTTTGAAGAGTTACCGGAATATGATATAGCCATGTACACTCATAAGAAGATGAAGACCAATGAAGAAATCTCTTTATCTGTATTACAGGAACAACTGCCTTTACTAGAGGCGCTTGATGACTACACTGTAGCTGGAATAGAAGCTGTCATTATGGGATATATTGCAGATAAGGGTATTAAAAACGGCATGGGCTTATGGCCTCTTAGAACGGCTGTATCCGGTAAGCAGTCGACACCAGGTGGGGCTTACGAGATTATGAACATTATTGGTAAGGAAGAGAGTATCAGAAGAATTAAAATCGGTATAGAAAAGCTAACCAACAGGTAAATTACATGGAAATGAATCAAGCACAGATAAATGCAATAAACCACAATACCGGGCCTATGTTAGTACTAGCAGGGCCCGGTTCTGGTAAAACACTTGTAATAACGAAGCGAACCTTAAAGCTTATCGAAGAGTATGGTATAAATCCACATAATATTCTAGTTATTACTTTTACAAAAGCTGCTGCCGAAGAAATGAAAGAACGGTTTGAGGCTTTAACAGGAAGAAGCAGCGGTGTTAATTTTGGTACATTCCATGCGGTCTTCTTCACTATATTAAAATATGCGTACCAATATAATGCATCTAATATTATTCGGGATGAACAAAGAAATCAGTTTTTAAAAGAAATAGTTGAACAGCTTACTTTAGAAATAGATGATGAAAAAGAATTTATTTCCGGGGTTCTTTCAGAGATTAGTCTCGTTAAGGGAGAGCGTATGGATATCGAGCACTATTACTCCATCAATTGTTCTGAGGATATTTTCAAAAAAATCTATCGAGCTTATGATTCAAGGCTTAGAAAATCCAATCTAATTGATTTTGATGATATGCTGGTGTTATGTTATGAGCTTTTAGCCGAGAGGCCGGACATATTAGCCATTTGGCAAAAGAAATATCAATATATCTTAATTGACGAATTTCAGGATATTAACAAAGTGCAGTATGACATAATACGTCTGTTGGCTCAGCCACAAAACAATCTGTTTATCGTTGGAGATGATGACCAATCTATTTATCGTTTCAGGGGAGCAAAGCCGGATATAATGTTGAATTTTGAACGGGATTATCCGGAGGGTGTGAAAATCTTGCTGGATATTAATTATCGCTCTACTAAAAAGATAGTTCACAAAGCGGCATGTTTAATCAAAAACAATGGCAAACGTTTTGCTAAAAATATAAAAGCAATAAAAGAAACTGGGCAGGATATTGTTCTTATTAATTTTAAGGAATTAAAAGAACAAAACAGCATGGTTGTAGCAGATATTTTAAAGTACTATAAAAAGGGAATTCCATTTTCTCAGATGGCTGTTTTGTTTCGAACCAACACACAGCCAAGAGCACTTATTGATAAGCTGATGGAATATAACGTACCTTTTCAGATGAAGGATGTTATTCCCAATATTTATGACCATTGGATAGCCTCAAATATTATGGCATATATCCGGATTGCCATGGGAAGCCGCGACAGAGCACTGTTTCTTCAGATTTCTAACCGACCAAAGCGATATTTAAGCCGAGAATGTTTTGAAGATCCTATTGTAGATTTCAATAGAATCAGAGAATTTTATAATGACAAAGAATGGATGATTGACCGTATTCACAAATTGGAATATGATATTAGTCTAATTAAAAACATGAATCCATATGCAGCCATTAACTACATTAGGAAGGGTATCGGTTATGAGGACTATCTAACAGAGTATGCCCAGTTTCGACGTATTAAGATAGAGGAACTGCTTGATACTTTAAATGAACTTCAGGAAGCATCCAAAGAATATAATACTTTTGCTGAATGGTTTGATCATATCAACGAATATCAAGAAGAGCTAAAAAGGCAGGCACAACAAAAAAAATATAATAAAGATAGTGTTTCTTTGGCCACCATGCATAGTTCGAAAGGATTGGAATACCAGGTAGTAATTATTGTTGATGCAAATGAAGGAATTACACCTCACCGAAAAGCTATCTTGGAAGCTGACTTAGAAGAGGAACGTAGGCTTTTCTATGTTGCGATGACAAGAGCAAAAGAATATCTACATATTTATTCGGTGAAGGAACGTTATAATAAAGAATTATCTGGTTCTAGATTTGTAGGCGAATTACTGCTCGAGAGAAATGGATTAAAACCTGGAGTTGAGGTAGAACATAAAACATATGGTTTAGGTCAGATAAAAAAGAATCAGCAGGGGAAAATCACTATATATTTTGAACAGTTAAAAAAAGAGCGTACTCTGGATTTGGAGTTTTGTATTCAGAATCAATTGCTTACTATAAAAGAATAAGGACTGCAGCAGCCTGCAGTCCTTGGGGAAGGAATTATTCTTCCTCTTCTTCCTCTTCTTCACCGAACATATCATCAAATTCTTCACTGTCCATTAATTCATCAAATGCATCAGAAACAGCTTCGAATTCTTCATCATTTTCAATATTTAACAACTCAATTTCATCGTTTTCATGTTCAATAAATTGATATAAGAAAATTTCGCCTTCTTCATCTTCTTCTCTGTCAGCAGGAACAAGTGCGATATAATCTTTTTCGCCGACTGGGAATATGCATAAAACTTCACATTCTAAGTTTGTACCATCATCAAGTGTTAATGTAACATTCATATGCTCATGTTCGTGCTCATGGTCGTGGTCATGTCCGCAACCGCAGCCGCAGTGGTCGTGTTCGCTCATTATAAAATACCTCTCTTTCAGTATGCCTGTAATAAACTATCCGGCAAATAGTAGTATGTCAACAGAACTGGTATTCCATTCGTATCTGAATAGTCAATTCCGTTCTATTGTTGTTTACTAAAGACTTTTGCTATATATAGTAAATTACCCATATATGGCAAATGCCGTAGTTTCACTCTTAGACTTTAACAGATATAAGAGCAAAATGCAAGGTAAATCTAACTATAAAATTAGATATATTTTTTTGTTAAAATTGTATTGACTTTATATAAAAATAGAATAAAATATACATAGATTTGAGTTCTTTCATCAAATTGTTTTGATGCAGAAAGAGAGGAGAAAACATTAAGTGGCTACAACCAATGCTAATGATGGCAGACCAAGAGATAATCGAAGCAATAATCGGTTAAATGAGAACTACAGGCCAGGGACTAGTCGTGACAATTGTAGAAACAAAACCGGACAGGAAAACAAAAACAGTAAACCCATTCATCGGGGAGATAAACCTTATCAGAAAGAATTTAAAGAGAATAAGCCTTACAAGTCGGAAAACAGGTCATATGGAGGTTCCAGATCAGGTACCGTAAAGGATGGCAGAGATTATACACCTTACGGAAATTATAAAAAAGAAGCTAGGAACAGTGGTTATTATAAGAATAAGGACTCTGACGAGGACTATGGTAAGGGTTATGGTGGTGGAAAAGACAAGAGAAACAGTGACTCTAGGGGGAAAGCATCTCAAAACAAAGAAAAAGAACAACAACCTGAAAAGTTCGAAATAATTAAGAGACTGGAACGTGAGAAAAAGGCAATTACCAGAAAAAATCAGGAGCTTGATAAACAAGCGGAAAAGCAAGGTAAGGCGCAGACAAGGCATCGTAAAACCAATCGTATAGACTGGACAAAAGGTTATGAAAAGGGTCTGTATGGTGATGATGACGAGGATTATACAGAATATATATAGATTAATGTATTTTATATTTAAAACAAATTAAGTTCATAGTATAATAATAAGGCATCTGGATAAGCTCTTGATGCCTTTTCATTTTAGCTGAAAGTAGCTGTAATTAAAAGGATAAGGATGAAACGATATGGAAACTAAGAAAGAGAATCAGGTTAAAATATCCGTACGTAATCTGGTGGAATTCATATTGCGTTCTGGTGATTTAGATAATAGAACAGGAGGAAGGCGAGAACTGGACGCCATGCAGGAAGGCAGCAGAATCCATCGCAAAATCCAAAAGCAAATGGGAGCTAATTACAGCGCGGAATTTCCATTGAGTATTACCATTCCCATGGAGCGAAATAATCTTATCTTTGACTTAACAATAGAAGGTAGAGCAGATGGAGTTATCAGTAATCAGGAGGAAGGTCCCTCCATTATTATTGATGAAATAAAAGGTGTATATAAAGAACTGAGTCATATGGAAGAACCAGTGCCGGTTCACCTTGCACAGGTTAAATGCTACGCCTATATATACGCGAAACTATATGAACATGAACAGATAGGTGTCAGGTTGACTTATTGTAACCTAGAGACTGAGAATATCAAGTATTTTGAAGAGACTTTAATGTTTCGCAACCTGGAGCATTGGTTTAACAGTCTGGTAAAGGAATATGGCAAGTGGGCTGCCTGGCAGATAAGTTGGAGGAAAAAGAGGGATGCTAGTATTAAAAATGTAGACTTTCCATTTTCTTACAGACCGGGACAAAAGGATT
Organism: Anaerocolumna cellulosilytica; assembly: GCF_014218335.1. Taxonomy (GTDB): domain Bacteria; phylum Bacillota; class Clostridia; order Lachnospirales; family Lachnospiraceae; genus Anaerocolumna; species Anaerocolumna cellulosilytica. Next base: position 817,143 of record NZ_AP023367.1, read on the forward strand.
TGGTAACGAATGTATATAAGACTATCTTACGGGATAAAAGACTGTTTATAGAAGCACCTACCGGTGTGGGGAAAACAATTTCTACTGTTTTTCCGGCTGTTAAGGCAATGGGAGAAGGGTTGGCAAGTAAAATATTTTATTTAACTGCGAAAACTATAACCCGTACGGTAGCAGAGGAAACTTATCATAAACTAATGGAGAGAGGTTTGCTATTAAAGTCTATCACTATAACAGCAAAAGATAAGATATGTATACTAGAAAAGCCGGATTGTAATCCAGCCGCTTGCCAAAGAGCTAAAGGTCATTATGACAGAGTAAATGAGGCAGTGTTTGATTTGCTCAATCAACAGGACGCTATTTCCCGGGAACTTGTGCTTGCATGTGCTGCCAAACACGATGTTTGTCCCTTTGAAATGTGTCTGGATGTGACTTTGTGGGCAGATAGTATTATATGTGATTACAATTATGCCTTTGATCCGAATGTTTATCTGCGCAGGTTTTTCCAAGGTGAGAAAAAGAACGATTATATATTTTTAATAGACGAAGCACATAATTTAGTTGATCGTGCAAGAGAAATGTACAGTGCAGTTTTATATAAGAAAGATTTTCTCACCGTAAAGAAACTGATAAGGGGTGGAAGTGCAGCCCTGGTAGATAGAACTGGGATAGGGAATAGTACTGCGCTGGTAAAAAGGCTAGAAGCTTGTAATGCTGACTTATTAAAATTAAAACGAGAGTGCGATAATTGTAGACAAGTTGAATCAATAACGGACTTGATATACCATCTTATGCGGCTCATGACGGAATATGAGGAGTATTTAACCGATTATAAGAGTACAGATGAAAAAGAAGAATTACTTCAGCTGTATATGAATGTACGCCATTTTATGAATATATATGAATTATATAATGATAAGTATATAACCTATACGGATTATGACGAAGACGGAGCGTTCCGTATTAAACTGCTTTGTATGAATCCGGCAGATAATTTAAATACCTGTCTGGAGCGGGGAAAAAGTGCGATTTTCTTTTCCGCCACCTTGCTGCCCATTCAGTATTATAAAGAACAGTTAGCGGGAAGAGAGGAGGATTATGCGGTATATGCTCCATCTCCCTTTCATAAATCAAACCGAATTATTTTAATCGGAAGGGATGTTAGTACAAAGTATACCAGACGTAGTAAAAAAGAGTATGAAAAAATTCTTAATTATATCAAAAGCTTTACAGAGGCAAGAAAGGGAAATTATATGGTATTCTTTCCCTCTTATCAAATGCTGAATCAGGTGGCAGAGCTGGCAGAAGGAGCTATAGAAGGTCTGGTGGCACAAAAAATGAGTATGACTGAGATGGAAAAAGAAGAATTCTTGCAGGATTTTATAAAAGAGCCGGATACTACTCGAGTTGGTTTTTGCGTGATGGGTGGAATATTCAGTGAAGGTATTGATTTAAAAAATGACCGGTTAATCGGCGCAGTTATTGTTGGTACCGGACTTCCTATGGTTTGCAATGAAAGAGAGTTGTTTAAAGAATACTATGATAACCGTAGCGGTAACGGCTTTGATTATGCATACCTTTATCAGGGAATGAATAAGGTACTACAATCTGCCGGAAGAGTAATACGAACGTTAGAAGATACGGGAGCTATCCTGCTCTTGGATGAACGGTTCTTGCAAAGGCAGTATTCAGACCTGTTTCCAAGAGAATGGTATCCGAATATTGTAGTAGATGCCACCTCAATGAGTGGTTATTTAAATGATTTTTGGAGTGGGATATAATATCTTCTTTAAAGTTTAGAAGATTAAATAGTTTTATACAGAGAAAGCTTCATACGTTCATTCGCCTATCGATTGAAAGTCATGAAGCTTTTAATATGCTTGATAAGTTATCTGCATTACTTTAGCGTGTACACGTTTAAAGACAGACAACTAAAAATGAAGAGTATTCCGATAAGAGGAATACTGATTGCGGCGAGACAGAAAATCTTCATCCGCCACATGGTTATATGCTGTATTTAATAAATGATAAAGAATTCCACCCAAAAAGCCCCCGAGCAGACCAAAAAGTATATCGTCAATATCGGCTTTACCAAGTAAAAAGATTCTTTGCAGAATTTCTGTAAGAACCGGAAGAAAGAGCAGAGCAAGGAATCTTATGAATCGACTGCTTTTTCGCAATAGCAGGATAACATAGAAGCCGTAGGGAATGAAAAGACAAGAGGTATGAACCAGATAAGCACCAATAGCAGTTAATCCTGCTTTCTTATCTATATAAGCCTCAATAAGGGTTGCCAAAGTAAAAAAGGGGATAAAATTTATTGATTTGATATCTGTGAAGATTAAGAGGGCAGCCTTATTGCTAACAAATGAAAGAAAAACAAATGTGGCGGCATAAAATATCAAAAAAGTTATACTTGTACTGCGAAAAAAGGAATGAAAACCGCTGTATCTGCGTCCTTTTTCAAAAAGATTTTGAAGAATAGCGTAGAAAAAGGGCACAAACAGATGCAGTACTGGTAGGTATAAAAGTTCAGGCTGGAAGGTTAAAAAGGAGGTATGTTCCCCCAGAAAGCTAAGTAAGATGACGATGCTACAGAGTAGGACATTTAGCAGGGTATAACTAAAACATGATTCATAAGTTAGGGATTGCCTTAAGAATATATAAGAAAACATAAGACTGATAAGTATTCCAATACCAAAGCTTAACACGGAGGCGTGGAAAAAATACCAGACAGTAAACTGCATGGCAACGGTGAATATACTTAATAAAATAATCAGGGTAGCAAATTGAAATGAACTTTTTTTCACTGGTGTACCTTCTTTCCAATAGGTGGTATCCTATGTGTTTTTTATTAAATCATGATTCGCAGGGTATTTGAAATACAGTCTAGGGAGATGTATTTAAAAGCACCAGGGCATTCTCCGTCACTATGGAGATAAGCAGGTGAGTGCAGCTTTATGTCAAGATTCTTACAGTTAAAGGTTTCTATACCTTGAAATCGAGTATGTTTACCGAATAGTATTGTAGGCATAAGGATAAGAGTCTTTAATTTTGGAATATCATGTACCAGACATACGGAGAGCTTACCATCAAAAGGATTGGCAGCAGGTGCAATCATCATGCCTCCGCCTTCATATTTGTGGTTCATGCTTGTAATCATCAATACCTGCTTATATTTTGTGGCAGGACCTTTATCAACAGATATTTCAGCCGTTATGAAGGGACAGGTCAGTAATTGTTTTAGAGCAATAATAATATAGGTTAATTTACCAAGACCGTATCTATTTAAAAACTTTTTAATACCAGAACGAAAGGTCTCTTCACAGATAGAAGCATCAAAGCCTATACCACTGCTGACAATAAATTTACCTTCATAACCTTCAGCCGTTTTTAACTGTCCTATGTCAATATACCGAAACCGGGAAGGCTTTAAAATGGTTTCCAGATTCAAAAGAGGGTCCTTGGGAAGTTTTAAGCTGCGTCCCAAATCATTGCTGGAACCGGAAGGAATATAGCCTAATATTACCTGTTCAAAGTTCGTTATACCGTTTATTACCTCGTTCACGGTTCCGTCACCACCAACTACAATCAGTTTTAGTATTCCGGATAAATTATTGCATAAATCTCTTGTTATTTCTGAAGCGTGATGAGGATATCTGGTTATGGTGTATTCATAGGTAAGCTTTCGGTTATCCAGTTCTTTCTTAATAAGTTCCCAAATTTTCCGGCCTTTACCGGACTGGGATTTCGGATTAATAATAAAATGATACATTTATGGTTAACTCCTAATGAGGGGGTATAATTGATTTGTATATCTATGTAAATTTTATATGATGTTGCCAGTAAAGTCAATGGAGGATTGAAGAACCTTCTTGTTGATTCTTATGAAGATTTATTAAAATGCATAAATAATTCATGACATACTGCAGGAGCAGCATATGACAATTGTAACTTGTTAATGCAACCTGACTCCTGTATGATAAATACATAAGATAAAGCAATCACTACTCAGACGATAATGTTTGATTAAATTGTAAAACAAGTAAAGTGGGAGGAATTATTATGAGATTAAAAACTTCAAACCTATTATGGGGAGCTTTCTTTATCCTTATAGGTGTCGGCTTTGCCGGTAACGCATTTTCTTTATGGGATTTTAACTTATTCTTTAGTGGCTGGTGGACATTATTCATTATTGTACCCTGTATAATAAGTCTTGTTCAGAATGGATTTCGTACGGGCAACATCATTGGTTTAGCAATTGGTGTTATGTTGTTACTTTCCAGTCAGGGCCTTATTGATTCTGCTGTTTTGGGAAAATTAATTGTACCGTTTATATTCGTTTTGATTGGTTTAAGCTTGATATTTAAAAACCTGTTTCAAAGTGATAAAGGTATCCACTCTAACATTAATTACCAGGGTGGCAGCAGCGAATATTCCGCAATTTTTGGTGGAAATACTTATGTGGTGTCTGGAGAAAAATTTTTAGGTACTACTATGAATGCAATCTTTGGAGGAGTTGATTTAAATCTTAGGGATGCAATCATTGATGAGGATATATTAATTAATGCTACTGCAATCTTTGGAGGAATTGATATCCTTGTTCCTGACAATGTAAAAGTAAAGGTTTCTAATGTACCGATTTTTGGAGGAGTAGATAATAAAGCGGGTCGTAATACAGATCCCAATGCACCAACAATCTATATTAACTCCACTTGTATGTTTGGGGGGATTGATATTAAATGAATGAATTTCAAAAAGTAATAAAATATTGTGCAATGGCTTTTGCCATATTTTTAACAGTAACCATCATTGGGGGTATTGCTGCAGGAATCATAAGTGTAACCGGTGCTATATCCACAAGAACTTCTACAGAGACGATTGATTACGATGAAAATTTTGAGGCAGTAAAGAGTCTGTATGTGGAAAATGGCGTTGGAAACTTCACAGTAAAGGCAGGTACCGGCACTACAGTTCAGGTAGTAGCTGAGAATGTATCAGAAGATTTTACTGTTGATAAAAATTTTTCCGGTGAGCTAAAAATTAAGAGCAAGTTTAATTTCTGGAATTTTCTAGGCGGAAAAAATGCCTTTAATAACAATTCAAAAATTACGGTTTATCTACCGGAGGGTTTTGAGGCTGACCGTGTAAAAATAGAAGCCGGAGCCGGAAATGTAAACATTGAAGAGTTAGACACGCAGAGGTTGGAAATTGAAGCCGGAGCCGGAGATATAAACGGTTTAGGGATTATTGCCGGAAAGGTTAGCCTGGACGGTGGTGTAGGCGAAATAACGTTAGAAGATGTAGACCTATCGGATGTAGATATGGATGCAGGGGTAGGAAATATCTCAATCGAGGGGTATTTAAGAGGCGAAAGTGAAATTAATGCCGGCATTGGTAATGTATCCTTAGATATTTATGGTTCTTCTGATGATTATAATATAAAAGTAGATAAAGGACTTGGAAATGTTACCATTAATGGACAGAACCATTCAAGCCTCAATTGGAATAACAGAACTGCCAAAAATTCTCTGGATATAGACGGTGGCGTAGGTAATATTGACATTTCTTTTAAAGAATAACTAAAAAGATACTTTTTAAACCGCTTCATGTATAGCATGCAGCGGTTTTTTATATGGAGACTGTATATATATCATACTTTATTGAATAATTTCTGCCGGTTTGGAATACCCTTTGTGAGAACTGGAAATAAATATATATAAAATGAAAAATGCTTGCTATCAAAAGGAAAGCTCGGGAATCAAGTTAAAAAGCGTAGAATGAGGGTGTAAATAAAAGGTTTGCATCTATGTTTAAATGGAAACACTTGCTATCTTTAACATGACATTTTCTTATTATTATGATATAATAATCAGATAGTTGGTTGTTATACATAATATGGGTTATACCATCCTGTTGAATCGGTTAAGCACTTATTTCATAGATTGTTTCCTATAGGTGTAAATAAAAGTTAGAATGATTGAAAAGTATCCAAATTAAAAGGAGGTACAATATGTCAAGAAATTTAAAAAGCAGCAAAGAGTTAGGTATCCTTTCCGGTTATGAACTAATATCAGAAGAAGAACTTCAGGATATAAACAGTTTAGGTTTACTGTTTAAGCATACAAAAACAGGTGCCAGAGTAGCAGTGGTATCCAATGATGATAATAACAAGGTGTTTTCTATCGGTTTTCGAACACCGCCCATTAACAGTACCGGGGTGCCTCACATTGTTGAACACACCGTACTTTGCGGTTCCAGAGATTTTCCTGCAAAAGACCCTTTTATCGAACTAGCCAAAGGTTCTTTAAATACCTTTTTAAATGCGATGACTTATCCGGACAAAACAATATATCCGGTTGCAAGTTGTAATGACCAGGATTTTCAGAATCTGGTTCATGTATATATGGATGCAGTATTCTATCCCAATATATATAAAAAAGAGGAAATCTTTAAGCAGGAAGGCTGGCATTATGAACTGGAAAGTGAAGATGCAGAATTAAAATACAATGGTGTTGTATACAATGAAATGAAGGGTGCATTTTCATCACCGGAACAACAATTATTCCGAACCATTCAAAATGCATTATTTCCGGATACGGCTTATGGTGTGGAATCCGGTGGTGACCCAGAGTTTATACCGGATTTATCTTACGAGGAATTTCTTGATTTCCATAAAAAATATTATCATCCCTCCAACAGTTATATCTATCTATATGGTGATATGAATGTAAAGGAAAAACTAGAATGGCTTGACCAGGCTTATTTAAATGATTTTAGTGACGACCCTGTGGATTCTGAGATACAGTTTCAGCAGCCGTTTCATGAGGTAAAGGATATAGAGGTGCCTTATCCTTTAAGTGAAAATGATACTAGCAAAAATAATACTTATCTAAGCTATAATCTTATTATAGGAACCAGTCTTGACAGGGATTTGTGTATGGCATTTCAGGTGTTAGAATACGTATTATTGTCTGCACCGGGCGCACCGTTAAAACAAGCTTTAATCGATGCAGGTATTGGTAAAGATATTATCAGTAGTTTTGATGCAGATATTTATCAACCTACCTTTTCTATTATAACCAAGAATGCAGAAAAGGAACAAAAAGAGCAATTTGCCGGGCTGATTCGTTCTACTTTGGAGAAACTGGTTAAGGAAGGTCTGGATGAAAAATCGCTAAAAGCTGCTATCAACTATTATGAATTTAAGTATAGAGAAGCTGATTACGGTCAATTCCCTAAAGGTCTAATGTATGGAATTCAGATGCTCTCTACCTGGCTATATGATGACAATAAACCATTTCTGAAAATGAATGCGAACCGTTTATTTGAAACACTAAAGGCTAAAATTAATTCAGATTATTATACCAAATTAATTGAGCAATATTTGCTAAATAATAACCATGTAGTTCTGGTAACACTTATTCCGGAAGCAGGGCTAAATGCCAAGAGAGAAGATAAATTAAAAGAAAAGCTGGCAGCATATAAAGCAGGGCTTTCCAAAGAAGAAATACAGAAGTTGATAGAGGATACCAGACTCTTAAAAGAATATCAGGAAGAGCCTTCTACCAAAGAAGATTTAGAAAAGATTCCTTTATTAGACAGAGAGGACATTGATAAGAATGCACAGCCTTTGTATAACAAAGAGGTTATGATTGATGGCTTCCCAATTGTTCATCATAATGTATTTACTAATGGCATTGCTTATATGAAATTAATCTTTTCTTTAGATCAAATTCCCAAAGAATTGACTCCTTATATTGGTCTGTTATCTACAGTATTAGGTTATATTGATACAGAACATTACAGCTTTTTGGAACTGTCCAATGAAATCAATATTCATACCGGAGGAATCAGTACGGATGTGGCATGCTTTGGTAAAAAAGGAAAACCAGGTGAATATCTGCCCACATTACAAGTGGATGTTAAGGTTCTATATGATGAAATGGACTATGCCTTTGATTTGTTAAAGGAAATTATCAGTTTTACTAAGTTAAGAGATGAAAAACGTCTCTTGGAGATAATCTCTGAGGTGAAATCCAGATTACAGATGCATATTATGTCAGCAGGCCATTCGGTGGCAGTGGACAGAGCTATGTCTTATTTTTCAGAAGCCAGCAGATTTAATGAAGAGACTAAGGGGATTGCATACTTTAAATTTATCGAACGGCTGGAAGAGGATTTTTCCAATCAGGCAGGGGATTTGATTGAGAAACTTCAATTACTGATGAACTATATTTTCCGTAGAGAAAATATAAGTGTAAGTTTTACTTCCGGAGAAGATGGGCTGGCAACTTTAAACGGCAGACTTTTGCCGTTTGTTGAACAGTTAAAAACGGATGCAGTGGAACAGACAGACGAACATTTTGATTTAGTTTGTGCGAATGAAGGTTTTAAGACCTCCGGTCAGGTTCAATATGTTGCCAGAACCGGTAATTTTATAGAGGCTGGTTATGAATATACAGGTGCGTTAGAAGTGCTAAAGACAATATTAGGCTACGATTATCTATGGAACAATATCCGTGTTAAAGGCGGGGCTTACGGTTGTATGTGCGGTTTTTCCTATATCAGTGGTAACGGATATTTTACATCCTATCGTGACCCGAATGTAAAAGAAACAAATGAGGTATATGAAAAGGCAGCAGAGTTTGTTAAAAACTTTACTGTAGATGAAAGAGATATGACTAAGTACATTATAGGTACAATTAGTGGTCTTGATACGCCTCGTACACCACGCACAAAGGGTGTTGTATCTATGGGAGCATATCTATCCGGTACCACACAGGAAGATTTACAGAAACAAAGAGATGAAATATTGAATGTAACAGTAGAGGACGTCAGAAAACTTTCAGATATTGTGAAAGCCATTGTAGATGCAGGAAACCTTTGTGTCATCGGTAATGAGAATAAAATTGAGCAAAATAAGGATATGTTTAAAGAAGTAAAAACCTTATTAAAGTAGACCAATTACACACGAAGTTCATATTTAAATGCAACGGGTGAAAATACTTTTTTTCACCCTGATACTAAGGTTTCCAGCAGAAAAAGATTCGGATATACAGAAAAGAGGATATAGTTAATGAAAAAACAGGAATTCAAATCGGGTTTTGTAACTTTAATCGGACGCCCAAATGTAGGTAAGTCTACTTTAATGAATCATCTGATTGGGCAAAAGATTGCAATTACCTCTGATAAGCCCCAGACAACAAGAAACCGGATACAGACGGTGTATACAGAAGAAAATGGACAGATTATCTTCTTAGATACACCAGGCATCCACAAAGCAAAAAATAAACTGGGAGAATACATGGTAACAGTTGCAGAGCGTACTGTCAATGAAGTTGATGTAGTGCTATGGCTGGTAGAACCCTCAACCTTTATTGGTGCAGGAGACCAGTATATAGCAGAACAACTATTAAAAGTCAAAACGCCGGTTATCCTGGTAATTAACAAGGTAGATACGGTTAAAAAAGAAGAAATCTTAAAATTCATAGCTGCATATAAAGATATTCATTCTTTTGCGGATATTGTACCGGTATCTGCACTCAAAGGGGAAAATACAAAGGCCCTGGTTGATACTATTTTTAAATATCTACCGCAGGGACCTAAATACTTTGATGAAGATACAATAACGGACCAGCCGGAACGTCAGATAGTAGCAGAATTAATTCGTGAAAAGGCACTTCGCTTATTAAGCGATGAGATACCTCATGGAATTGCGGTAGCTATAGAACGTATGAAGGAGCGTCCGGGCAGTGATTTAATTGATATTGAAGCAACAATTGTATGTGAGAGAGACTCTCATAAAGGAATTATTATCGGTAAAAAGGGTGATAAATTAAAACGAATCGGTATGATGGCAAGACAGGAGATGGAAAATCTACTGGATACACGGGTGAATCTTCAGATATGGGTTAAAGTGAAAAAAGATTGGCGGGATAGTGATTTCTTATTGAAAAATTACGGTTACAATAAAAATAATCTATAAAAAACAGCCCCTGATACTTAATACTGTTTTGTAAAATTAAGAACTGGCAGAATCTTATCAGTTTAGAAATTTTTGAAATGGGAATGATAGTAAGGTAACATAAAAAACTTTAGGTAATCATTTAGGAATAGGATTGTCGATTATAAGTAAAGGGGGCAAAATATGAAAAATCATGATTCTTGGGAAAAATTTGCTAAAAGTGGAAACATATTTGACTATTTAAGTTACATCGCTTGTACTGTTGAAGATTGCTCACAGCTGTTATCAAGGGATAATAAAGAAGGTGGAGAGTGTAATGCTAACGACGGCTGTGATGGGGATGGTTTTGTCGGCCATGCCCATTGGGGACTATGATAAAAGATTAGTTCTCCTGACAAAAGAAAAAGGAAAAATAACTACATTTGCAAAAGGCGCTAGAAAACCAAGTAGTGCCTTTTTGGCATGCAGTCAGCCGTTTTCTTTTGGAGAATTCGTACTGTATGAAGGGCGAAGTTCTTATAATATAATGTCTGTAGAGATAAAAAACTATTTTGAAGAACTGAGAAAAGATATGGAAGGTGCTTACTATGGAATGTATTTTTGTGAGTTAACAGATTACTTTGCCCATGAAAATGAAGACGGTACAGAATACCTGAAATTACTTTATCAGTCTTTGCGGGCATTCGGACAAGAACAGATTGGTAGGAAATTAATTCGCAGAATTTTTGAGCTTCGGATTCTTGCATTAAACGGAGAAGCACCTCAAGTCTTTCAATGTGTGAAATGTAGAAAAACGGAAGATATTTATAATTTTAATAGCAATGCAGGTGGGATGATTTGTACAGAGTGCGGTAAAAATATAGGCAAAGGATTGTTTATATCAGATTCTACCCTTTATACACTCCAATACATAATCACTTCACCAATAGAGAAGCTGTATACATTTACCGTGACAGAAGCAGTATTACAGGAGCTAATAGAATGCATGGAAGCTTATACAAGAATATATATTGAGAAGCCTATGAAATCCCTGGAGTTATTAGAAAAACTCTTTTAAGAAGCATTTTTAAGTTGAAATATAAGTCTATAAAGGGTACAATGGAAAAAAATTATGTTTGAAAGAAAATATTTATATTAGAAAGGAATGCCACTTACAACTTCTTTCAAGCTATTTTTATGTGGCTGTATTACGAATTATTGTAATACTATAAGAGGTAACAGAATGAAAAGATATATATTAAGTATTGTATTAATCCTTAGTATGGTAATGCTGGCTGGCTGCAATAAAAATAAAGAGATTGTTGCAGAAGATGTAAAAGCCAACACAGTTCTAATTAAAAATGACGGAACAGTACAGGCTGCAACCATAGAAAACTTTGATAAGGAATACTATAATTTGGAAGAGCTTACCACTTATATCAATGAGAAGGTTAGCGAGTATAACCAAAAGAATGGAGTGGACTCTGTAGTGTTGGGAGAGTTAAAATTAATTGATACCAATGCAGTTTTGATTATGAACTTTAAAAGTCTAGAGCACTATAATTACTTTGCTGAAACAAGTGCAGTAGTTACTTCTACAACCTCTGCAAAGAATGGTGAAATAACACTTCCGGACACTTTTTTAAGTGCAAAAGACGGAGCAGCTATATCTGCTGCGGATGCATTAAAAAATGAAAAATATAAAGTATTATCTATTAAAGAAAATACGGAAGTATTGGTAGACGGTACTATAAAATACTACACCAATGGTAGATTAAATGGTAAGTCTAAAATTCAGACAAGTACTGAAGGTGACACCATAGTAGTATATAAGCCGTAATTAATCAATCTCTTGCGTTTCTTAAAACTTATTGAAAATAGTTCTAAGGTTAGGTTATACTCGTAAGCGATTATTATATTTAATAAAGAGGTTGAAAGAAAATATAGAAAGAGAAAGGATGCCACTTAAATTCTTTCAACCTGATTTAGTGGCAGTAGCACTTTTATTAAGAGAAGTGCTGAAAGTGGTGTAAGTAATGGAAAAGACAATGGAAAAAATTGTTGCCTTAGCCAAGGCAAGAGGATTTGTTTACCCGGGTTCTGAAATATATGGTGGATTGGCAAATACCTGGGATTATGGTAATCTTGGTGTAGAATTAAAAAATAATGTAAAGAAGGCCTGGTGGTTAAAATTTATTCAGCAGAATCCTTATAATGTAGGAGTAGATTGTGCAATTCTTATGAATCCTCAGACATGGGTTGCTTCCGGCCATCTTGGCAGCTTTTCAGACCCCTTAATGGACTGTAAAGAATGTCACGAAAGATTTCGTGCAGATAAATTGATTGAGGATTATGCACAGGAACATAATATAACCTTTGAGGGTTCTGTAGATGCCTGGTCTCATGAAGAGATGGCAAGATACATTGACGAACATACTATTGATTGCCCAACTTGCGGAAAACATAACTTTACAGATATTCGCCAGTTTAACTTAATGTTTAAAACTTTTCAGGGTGTAACAGAGGATGCAAAGAATGTTGTTTACTTGCGACCAGAGACAGCGCAGGGAATCTTTGTTAACTTTAAAAATGTACAGAGAACTTCCAGAAAAAAAATACCATTTGGAATCGGACAGGTTGGTAAATCCTTCCGTAACGAGATAACTCCCGGTAATTTTACATTTAGAACCAGAGAATTTGAACAAATGGAATTAGAATTTTTCTGTGAACCGGATACAGATTTGGAGTGGTTTGCATATTGGAAACAATTCTGTATTGACTGGCTACAAAATCTTGGTATAAATGAAGATGAAATGAGAGTACGTGACCATGATGCAGCAGAACTTTCATTCTATAGTAAAGCAACTACCGATATTGAATTCTTATTCCCATTTGGATGGGGTGAATTATGGGGAATTGCTGATAGAACAGATTATGACTTAACGCAGCATCAGAATGTGTCTAAAGAAGATTTAGGATACTTTGACGATGAGAAAAAGATAAAATATATTCCTTATGTAATCGAACCATCCTTAGGCGCTGACAGGGTGACATTGGCATTCCTTTGCAGTGCATATGATGAAGAAGATTTAGGGGAGGGGGATGTACGTACGGTACTACATTTCCATCCGGCATTAGCACCTGTAAAGATTGGTGTATTACCGTTGTCTAAAAAACTTTCCGAAGGTGCAGAAAAAATCTTTATGGATCTGAGCAAAACTTATAACTGTGAATTCGATGATAGAGGTAATATCGGAAAGAGATACCGCAGACAGGATGAAATCGGAACTCCTTTCTGTATTACTTATGATTTTGAGTCTGAGACAGATGAGTCTGTAACAGTTCGTGACCGAGATACTATGCAACAGGAACGAATAAAAATTGCAGATTTAAAGAATTATTTTGAGAAAAAGTTTGATTTCTAATTAACTGGATGGTGGCATATGCATGTTATTTACGTGTATATGCCACTTTTTTGTGTATTTTTTGATTGTCGAAAATTCTATATTATTGACAAAAAAGTAAGAAAAAATACTCGAAAAATGAAGAAAATGTAGAAGCGGATAGAAAATATTGGTTTAATAATGATAAAATACATTAATAATATAGAAAAATATATTTCCTAATTTGGGCAAGTTATGGTATAATGTTAAATGGTGACAGGAAAAGTCAAAAATATGAATTTATTTTAGGAGGTAATTACTAAAATGGCAAAATGGGTATATTTGTTCAAGGAAGGCAAAGCAGATATGAAAAACCTGCTTGGTGGTAAAGGTGCTAACTTAGCCGAAATGACTAATTTAGGCCTCCCGATTCCTCAAGGTTTTACCGTGACTACGGAAGCTTGTACTGACTACTATAATAGTGGTAAAAAAATTACTGATGAAATCAGAGGACAAATCTTTGATGCCTTAAAGGTTTTGGAAGAACAACAGGGCAAAAAATTCGGAGATACAGAAAATCCTTTATTGGTATCTGTACGTTCCGGGGCTAGAGCATCCATGCCGGGTATGATGGATACAATCTTAAATTTAGGCTTAACAGATGCCGCAGTTGAAGGTTTTGCTAAGAAAACAGGAAATCCTAGATTTGCTTATGATTCTTACAGAAGATTTATTCAGATGTTCTCTGACGTTGTTATGGAAATCAGTAAAGCAAAGTTTGAAAGAGTACTTGATGAAATCAAGGAAAAGAAAGGTGTTCACTTTGACACTGAATTAACTGCTGATGATTTGAAAGAAGTTATTACAGAATTCAAAGCTTTATACAAACAGGAAAAGGGTACAGATTTTCCTCAGGAGCCTACAGAACAGTTAATTGAAGCTGTTACGGCGGTATTTAGATCCTGGGATAACCCTCGTGCAATTTACTATAGAAGAATGAACGATATTCCTGGTGATTGGGGTACAGCAGTTAACGTTCAGGCAATGGTTTTTGGTAACATGGGAGATACCTCTGGTACAGGTGTTGCCTTTACCCGTAATCCATCTACCGGTGAGGCAAAAATTTATGGTGAATACTTAATCAACGCCCAAGGTGAGGACGTGGTTGCAGGTATTAGAACACCTCTGCCTATCTCAAAATTGGAAGAAGATATGCCGGAAGTTTATCAGGAATTTATGAGAATTGCGAACCTTCTGGAAAATCACTATAAAGATATGCAGGACATGGAATTTACGATTGAAGATAAAAAGCTTTACTTCTTACAAACTCGTAACGGTAAGAGAACAGCTCCGGCTGCTCTTCAAATTGCTTGCGATTTAGTTGATGAAGGAAAGATTACAAAAGAAGATGCTATCAAGAGAATTGAAGCAAAATCCTTAGATCAGTTATTACATCCAGGTTTTGATATAAAAGCTTTAGAAGCAGCTAAACCTGTTGGTAAAGCTCTTCCTGCTTCTCCTGGTGCAGCAGCAGGTAAGGTATACTTTACAGCAGATGATGCAAAAAATAATCATGAAAAAGGCGAAAGAGTTATTCTGGTTCGTCTTGAAACTTCGCCCGAAGATATTGAAGGTATGCATGCGGCAGAAGGTATCTTAACAGTTCGCGGCGGTATGACTTCTCATGCAGCAGTAGTTGCCCGTGGTATGGGAACTGCCTGCGTATCTGGCTGCGGTGAAATCAACATAGATGAAGAAGCAAAATACTTTATGATTGCTGGACAAACTGTAAAAGAAGGGGATTATATCTCTCTTGATGGTTCAACCGGTAATATTTACATAGGAGATATTCCTACTGTGGAAGCAGCTATCAGCGGTAACTTCGACAGAATTATGACATGGGCTGATGAAATCAGAACTTTAAAGGTAAGAACAAATGCAGATACTCCTGCAGATGCTGCAAACGCTGTAAAATTCGGTGCAGAAGGTATTGGTCTTTGCCGTACGGAGCATATGTTCTTTGAAGCAGACAGAATACCAAAAATCAGAAAAATGATTCTTTCTAAAACAGTTGAAGCAAGAGAAGCAGCTCTGAATGAATTGATACCTTTCCAGAAAGCTGACTTTAAGGGCTTATATGAAGTAATGGAAGGAAGACCGGTAACCATTCGTTTCTTAGATCCTCCGTTACATGAATTTGTGCCTACAGAAGAGGAAGATATTGCAGCGCTTGCAAAAGACATGGGTCTTTCGGTTGAGGAAGTAAAAGTCACTTGTGATTCTTTACATGAATTCAACCCTATGATGGGACATAGAGGCTGCCGTCTTGCTGTTACATATCCAGAAATCGCCAGAATGCAGACAAGAGCAGTTATGGAAGCTGCAATTGAAGTGAAACAAGAAAAAGGGTTTGACATTGTACCTGAAATCATGATTCCTTTAGTTGGAGAAAAAAGAGAGTTAAAATATGTGAAAGATATTGTTGTTGAAACAGCTGAAAAAGTAAAAGCGGAAAAAGGTGTTGATATCGAATACCACATTGGTACTATGATTGAAATTCCTCGTGCAGCGTTACTTGCCAACGAAATTGCGGAAGAAGCAGAGTTCTTCTCTTTTGGTACAAATGATTTAACACAGATGACATTTGGTTTCTCACGTGATGATGCCGGTAAGTTCTTAGATTCCTATTACACTACTAAAATTTATGAGTCTGATCCATTCGCAAGACTGGATGTAGACGGTGTTGGACAGTTAGTTCAGATGGCTGCTGAAAAAGGACGTGCTACTAAAGCAAATCTTAAGCTTGGAATTTGTGGTGAGCATGGTGGAGATCCTTCAACAGTCGACTTCTGCCATAGAGTAGGGTTAAATTATGTATCCTGTTCACCTTTCCGTGTACCTATCGCAAGACTTGCAGCAGCACAGGCTGTATTGTCAAACAAGTAAAAATCAATTATAATATTAGCACCTGATGGTGTGAATGGAATATGAGATAATCAGAATCCCCATATTAGTTATTGGAAAATACTAAATATGGGGTTTTTTGAGAGCATATCAAATAACAAATATGTATATATCGACACCCTAAAAGGGGCTGTAAAATAAGTCCTTAATTAAGAATCGCCAGTTCCGACAGATGCCGGTTCTGGTGATTCTTCTTTTTTTTATTTATTTTTTATGATTATGATTGATTTTTCCATAAAAAAGCGTGCACTTAATAAAGCTGTGAGTATAGTTCTTGGATTTTAAGCAGCCAACTTGTTTCTCTGTTTTTTATTATGATATTTATAAAGATTAAAACCACAAGAAATCAGTGTGAGTTCAAGAATTGCGTTTTTCTCACCTCTTCGAAATAATCTTTTGTAGGATTTATTCCATTTTAAAATACCAAAGGTTCCTTCCGCTTGAATACTACGATTCATTCTCAACAGTGCGCCATGTATTGATTCAAGATTTGTCATTACCTCTTGATGTATTGATGTTAATTCCTGATTCATTCGAATAGTTCTATTTTTGCTTGCCTTAGGACAACAATCGTTTTTAAACTGGCAGCCTTCACATGATTTGCATTCATAGATTTCTTCGGTTCTGCTGTATTTGTTTTTATAGACATGTTGTTTGCTTTTAAAGTGAAAAGTCTTTCCATTTGGGCATATTAAATTTCCATTCTCGTCTCTTTTAAAGTTGACTGCGCGATATGGATTTTCATGATACTTCTTATCGGATGTTTCTTTTTTGAACATGGTAAATTTCATATATTTTTCCATCCCATGCTCTTCACAGTAAAGATAGTTATTATAGGAACCATAGCCTGCATCTGCAACTGGATACTTTGGATAATGACCATAGATTTCATTGAATTTTTCCATCAAAGGAACAAAGCATTCCATATCTGATGCATATGGTTTTACATCAACTACCGCTATATATTCATCACAGACAGCGGTCTGTAGATTGTACGCTGGGAGAAGCTGATCATTCCCCATATAATCCCGTTTTATGCGCATAAAAGTGGCATCGTGATCGGTTTTGGAATAACTGTTTCTTTCATCGCCACAAACTTCTATATGATGTGCATATGTCTTTAATCGTTCTAGATACCCCTCTAATTCCTGATATTGTTTTTGCGGAAGGCTTTTTCTATGACCACAACCAGATACAAACGTGGATTCCACCAGATTTGTTGCATTCTTGTACATTTCCAAGAGTTCAGATACATATTCGACAGCATACTCATCTCTCTTATCAAGTTTTACACCGAAATATCCTAATACTTCCTGGTTCATTGCATCAATTAGCGTGGATATCTTTTCATAAACCTTTCCTCGGTTTTTTGTACAAGACTTTTTCCATACCCAGGTATATCGGTTGGCATTCGCTTCCATTTTTGTTCCATCTATGTAAGTATGCTCCAGGTCCACATGCTCCTTTTCAAAAATGTAACTGTTTAAGTCAATAAAAATCTGTTCTATGGAATCTGTTAGTTCATTGCGTATAAGATTGCCAAAGGTCGCAAAAGAAGGAGCCTTCATCTCATCAAGAAGATACAGGTATCGTATATCATTCCTACAGAGTTTTTCTATTTCACGCAGAGAACTAATTCCGTGCTCCATGAAGGCAAAGAGTATCACTTTAAGGAGTTTCTGTTCATCACATCTTGGACGACCTGTTCTGTAGCCTTTCTCTACAAAATATTTTGATAGGTCGATGTGATCCATCACCTCACAGAACGTGTATACTGGATCAGATATATTAATTAATTTTTCGATTTCCAATGGTAATTTCAGCTGACGTACTGTATAATTATCATTGGTGTTTTTATTTATTTGCATAATTAATTATACCAAAAAATCGCTGAAGTCTCATGACCTCAGCGATTTTTCTTTTAGGGGAGTTTTTTTACAGCCCCTTACATTGCCGGATATGTCTGTAATCTTTAGGGGCGGCAAACCATTCTCAGCCAGATAAGAATGAGTAGTACGGAATGTTGGGGCATAGATTTTTACGCCATTGTGGGAGGATACCGTCATAATCAATTATTAAATATTTCA
The DNA here is from genome assembly GCF_014218335.1 of Anaerocolumna cellulosilytica. Classification (GTDB taxonomy): domain Bacteria; phylum Bacillota; class Clostridia; order Lachnospirales; family Lachnospiraceae; genus Anaerocolumna; species Anaerocolumna cellulosilytica. The sequence continues at coordinate 835,520 of NZ_AP023367.1, forward strand.
TTTTTTTCCATTTCTCTAATTAGATTTATCATCTCAATAGCTCCGACTGCGCAATCAAATCCTTTGTTACCCGCTTTAGTTCCGGCACGTTCAATTGCCTGTTCAATATTTTCTGTTGTAAGTACGCCGAACATTACAGGTGTGTCACTGTTTAGAGACACATGTGCAATCCCCTTTGATACTTCACTGCAAACATAGTCATAGTGGGTTGTGCTCCCGCGGATTACAGCACCTAAACATATGATTGCATCATAATTTTTGCTTTTTGCCATTTTTGAAGCTATAAGAGGTATTTCAAAAGCACCAGGTACCCATGCGACTTCAATGTTGTCCTCTTTCACTTCATGCCTTACTAAAGCATCTACAGCACCTCCAAGCAGCTTAGAGGTAATAAATTCATTAAATCTTGCAGCAATAATGCCTATTTTAATGTCTTGTGATACTAATTTTCCTTCATAAATTTTCATAATAATCTCCCTTCTTATACATTTATATAATGACCCATTTTGGATTGTTTTGTTTTTAGATAGTGTTTATCGTACTCGTTTGATTCTATTTCTATCGGTACACGCTCGGTAATTGCAATTCCAAAATCAGAAATCTGATATACCTTATCAGGATTATTTGTAATAAGCCGCATTGTTTTTACGCCTAAGTCACGAAGTATTTGTGCACCGATATAATATTCTCTTAAATCCTCTTTAAATCCAAGTGCAAGGTTTGCATCGACAGTATCCATACCTTGACTTTGCAGCTCATAAGCTTTTAATTTATTGAGAAGACCTATACCTCTTCCTTCCTGTCTCATATACAAAAGAATACCACGTCCCTCTTTTTCAATCATTTTCATAGCCATAGCTAACTGTTCGCCGCAATCGCAACGTAAAGAATGGAACACATCACCAGTTAAGCATTCTGAATGAACCCGGCATAAAACCTCTTGTCCAGTAGTAATATCACCCTTTACCAAAGCTACATGGTGTTCACCGTTTATCTTATTCCTATACCCATAAGCGTGAAATTTACCAAAGGAGGTTGGTAACAAAGGACTAGCAACACGTTCTACCAAATGGTCAAACATTTTACGATAATTCTGTAATGCTTTTATGGTAATAAACTTCAAGTTCCACTTTTGCGCCAGCTCCATTAGTTCAGGCGTGCGCATCATATGCCCGTCTTCACCCATGACTTCACAGCACAAACCACATTCTTTCAGCCCAGCAAGTCGCATTAAATCTATGGTAGCTTCCGTATGACCATCTCGTTCCAGAACACCATTATTTTTCGCAAGAAGAGGGAACATATGTCCTGGACGGCGAAAATCTTCCGGCTTAGCGTTCTCATCAACTGTTTTAAGAGCAGTGATGCTTCGCTCCGCTGCGGAGATACCAGTAGTGGTATCGATATGGTCAATTGAAACGGTAAAAGCGGTTGTGTGATTGTCGGTATTGTTTGATACCATTTGAGGAAACTCAAGACGAGTGCAAATTTCTTCACTCATAGGCATGCAGATTAATCCTTTACCATGCATAGCCATAAAATTAATATTTTCTGTCGTGGCAAATTCTGCTGCACAGATAAAATCACCTTCATTTTCACGGCTTTCGTCATCTGTAACAAGAATGATTTCCCCTTTTTGTAAGGCTTCCAAGGCTTCAGGGATTGTGTTAAAATTAAACATAAAGACCTCCTAAAATCCATTTTTTATTAAAAGCTCCTTGTTAATACCATTGCTATTCTGTGTAAATTTTTCAATATACTTCCCAATGATGTCATTTTCCAGATTTACAAAACAACCTATTTTTTTTTCAGATAGTGTGGTGTACTTAGCAGTATATGGAATCACCGACACTGAAAAGCTGTCATGTGTTATTTTTGCAATGGTAAGGCTGATGCCATCTATGACAATTGAGCCTTTTTCAATGATATACTGCATGATTCCTGGGCTGGTTTTAATAGTATACCAAATTGCAATATCGTCTTTTTTAATGGATACGATTTTACCGGTACCATCGATATGTCCGGATACAATATGGCCACCAAATCTTCCGTTTACAGGCATTGCACGTTCAAGATTAACTCTACTTCCGCTGTTCAAGCTTCCAAGTGAAGATTTTAATAATGTTTCATTCATCACATCAGCAGAAAAAGAAGCATTGCTTATGGCGGTTACGGTAAGGCATACACCGTTTGTTGCAACACTGTCGCCAAGCTTTAAATCCTCTAATATTTTACTGCATGCAAGTGTTAAAATTGCAGATTTCGCACCCTTTTTAATATTGTTAATAATACCTACTTCTTCAATTATTCCGGTAAACATGTATAAGCTACATCTCCTTCTATAAGAATGTCTTCGCCAAACCATGTGATTGTTTGGTTCATCAATAAAAAGCAGTTACTGACTTCTTGGATACCAATGCCACTTACAGGCGTTTTTGATTGGCTGCCTCCGAATAACTTCGGTGCTATATATATTTGTATTTTATTTACAATATTGCTTTGTAAAGCTGAAAAATTTAAGGTGGAACCTCCTTCTAAAAAGATACTGTCAATACCTATCTTTCCAAGTTGAAGCATTAAATGGTTTAAATCAATATGATTATCCATTAGATTAATATTAATAATTTCACAGCCTTGAGCATGGTAGAGATTTTGCTTTTCTCTATTGTCACAAGCAGTAGCAATAATGGTTTTTACTTCTTTTGCGGTGGTAACAATAGTAGATTCTAGAGGAGTATTTAAATTTGTGTCACAAATAATGCGTATTGGGTTCCTGCCTCCATCCATGCGGCAAGTAAGGGTGGGATTGTCAGCAATTACTGTGCCTACCCCAATCATAATAGAAGTATACCGGTTTCGACTTTTGTGAACATTTTCTCTAGCTTTTATCCCTGTAATCCATTTAGAAGTTCCATTTGTAGTTGCAATTTTTCCATCCATTGTCATTGCATATTTCATTACAACATATGGTGTTTTTGTTTGTATGTAATGAAAGAAAACCTCGTTAAGTTCCATACATTTATCCTCTAATATACCTATAACTACATCAATTCCTGCCTCGCGAAGAATAGCAGCCCCTTTTCCTGACATTAAAGAGTTGGGATCCAAACAACCGATGACTACTTTTTTTATACCATTCTGTATGATAGCATCAGTACAAGGAGGGGTTTTCCCATAATGGCAGCAAGGTTCTAAGGTGACGTACATGGTGGCACCGTTTGGACTTTCTCTGCAATTACTAAGTGCATTTCGTTCGGCGTGCCATCCGCCGTATATTTCATGCCATCCCCGTCCGATTATTTTTCCTTCCTTTACAATAATTGCTCCCACCATGGGGTTCGGATTTACAAAACCGATACCTTTTTTTGCAAGAGTAAGAGCGAGGTTCATATAATTTTCATCAGTCATATTATGATTCCTCCAAAATAAAAAACTGCCTTAAACATACATGTTCAAGGCAGTTTTTTACAATGATAGTTTATCTTTAAAAACAAAAAACTCTGAAATGAATCAATCATTCCAGAGCAATATTCAAAAGAAAAACCTAAAGAGGTTTAAAATCTTCTTTCATCCAGACTTTACTGTCGGCTTCGGAATTTCACCGAATCATACCTTGCGGTTCGTGGGCTATACCACCGGTAGGGAATTTCACCCTGCCCTGAAGATACATATTAATTTAATCGGATTATAGCATCCCTAATCATTGTTGTCAAATAGAATTTTCATTAAATTGGATATATTAGAGAATCTATGAAAAATGAGTGATTCATAGTTAAGCAGAATATCGTAATTGTAGAGCAGGTAGTGCTTGCGTGTTTCACTGTAAATGTTTAATAATGACTGTTGTTGTCGCTTCGTAAAGTGGAAAAAACTTACACTACGGGTGCAACATCCTGTTATATTAGATGTGATAGAAAGATTGTAAAATTTAATTGACAAATAGTGGTTATGCCAATTATAATAACATTGTTATATAACGGTGTTATAATTAAAGGAGAATTCGTAATGCCACCTAAAAAACAGATTAATAAGTACCAAATTATAGAAAAAGCTTTTGAAATGGTTCGACATGAGGGCTATAAATCATTAACAGCAAGAAAGTTGGCAAAAGAACTTAACTGCTCGACGCAGCCCATCTATCAAGCTTTTACGGACATGAAAGAACTTAAAATTGAACTTATCAAAAAAGCACAGGAAAAAATGTTGCAATATATTATGGATAGAAGTGATACTTCAATGCCTACAGAGCTTACATATATTTTAGCATATATTCAGTTTGCAGGAGAGGAGAAGTATCTGTTTCAATTGATCTTTACTTCAGGGGGAGTAAATATAAATGTGATAAATGAACTGGGGTTTTCTGGTATGGAATTAAATCTGAATATGATTATTTATGCAAATGGTATTATAATGATGCTGGCATTCAATTCTTTTGAACTTTCAAATGAGAGTATTAAGAATATGCTTATACATGCATACGAGTTATTTGAGAATAAATAGTAAGGCATAGGTTGTTGTTCTAGTCTAATCCAATTGGACGAAAATTACAAATAGTATGGAGTTAAGTTTTATTGAAAGTCATCACGATAAGAGGCTTAATGAATAAGTACTCAGGATAGGAGAAAACATGGAGAAGACTAAGATTGACAAGGAAAGGACATGGATATTTTCACCGGTTAATAATATTTCACTAAAAATAGATCTAAAAGGCAGTATTTTAGAAGAACAGCTTAAAGAAGCCATTAGAGACACTATCAATCATTATGACATGTTACACCAAAAAATAATAATAGATAATGAAGGAAATGCATATTACCAGAAAGCAGAGCTTTTTGAACCTGTTATAGACTCTATGGGAAGTGATTGGAGAGAGGTAGCTAGAGAACAGGAAAAACATCCTTTTGCAATTGATAAGGGTGAATTTATTCGTTTCTTTTATAGTAAAGCAGAAACAGGAATGACTCTTTTAATAATCGCTCATCACATTGCAGGCGATGGTATTTCATTTACATACTTTGTACAAGATATTATGCGCGCTATATCTGGAGAAAAGATTGAGTATAAGAAACTAGAGTTATATAATATGGATAAACTTCCGAAAGAAGCAAGCTTACGCGCCCCTATTGCATGGCTCATAAAGTACATGAATAGTAAATGGAAGAAAACCGGAAGGAAATTTGATTTTGATGACTATTATAATATGTATGATAAATATTGGAATAACCGAGAAACGCTTATTTATACTTATAGTTTAGAAGATGAAATGTATGACTCAATCTGCAGGTATTCAATCGAAAATAATGTCACCATAAATTCTATGATAACAACAGCATTTATACGGGCAAGTAGTGAGCTTTGCGATGTGGGAATGGCAGCAAGTATTAGGGAAAAGGGCTTTAGCGGAATGGGAAATTACGCAACCGGAATTTCAGTAAAGTATCGATATATTGAAAAAACCAGCTTCGTTGAGAATGCAAAAATGGTGCAGAAAAAAATATATGACAAATTAGATGATACCTCGAAGCGCTATTTTTTACTTCAATTTATGAGAAGTATTGAACCAACACTAATTGATGCCATTTATTTCAATGCATGCAATGCTTATAATAATAAAACGGCTGAAACTTTTAGTAAGATGTTTGGATATAACGGTAATCCGAAAGGGATTAGTATAACGAACCTTACAAAATTGCCAATAGAGACTAAATACGGAACTTATGAAATTGTTGACTTTACTTTTGTCCCGCCATTAGTACTGAATGCCAGAAGAATTATCGGTGTTGCATCAATAGGAAATAAAATGGTACTATCATTACATTTGAATAAAGACGCAGAAGTAAAGGAGCATCGAGAATTCTTTTATAAGGGGATGGAGTATTTAAAGAATTTATAATAATGTACAGCTGCCCTTCGCGTTGTGTATTAATGTTACTTATTTATATAAAATAAATAGAATAGCTATGTTTGTACGCTACTTGTGTAATTTATGATTCTGAAAATGCAACTTAGTGGTTAGTTTATTGTTTTGATTATTATAAACATATAATCAAGGCAGAAAGAGAGGAATCGATTATGAAAACAAATATTTCGAAAAAAGAAAATACGGCAATGGATTATTTAGAGTATGCTCTTTATGCCTTTGGCGGCTTGGGACTAGAAATCTTGGTGATGATGTTAGAAAACCGCTTTTGGGGTGTTCAGAGTGGAGAATGGACGGTGATGCAGCATGTCATACATTGGAGTATTACTTGTTTGATTTGGGGTGTAATTGGATATGCACTTTTAAAGAAGGCTTTAAAAATACGTACCGAAAATAGAAAAATAAATTGGTATGCAGCTGGGGCAATTATTATAGCTTCAATTGTTTATACCTCCGTAACTTGGAAGGGGTTTAAGCCGGCAATAGAATTGCATAACAATGGGATTGTTAAATTTGCAGCACAGTACATTTATTATGCTGTTGAAAGTTTGCTTATATTGCTAATAATCGTCCACGGACAAAAGGCATTTGAAAAATGGTTCAAAAATACAAAACATATTCCATTTGGAGCTTTACTCCTTGCTATGACTTGGGGAATTATTCATATATTGACCCAAGGTGTGGCAACTGGAATTTATGCCTGTATTCAAGCTATATCATTTGGCTGTATTTATCTTGTATTAAACAAGGACATCAAATATTCTTATATAGCGATTACATTTATGTTCATGCTATAATATCCCCTTTAATTCACCTAAACAGCGAGTAATTTCACGGTTTGCGTTATTTTATCATTTACCTAGAAATGGTATTATAAAAGCAGGAGGTAAGTCATATATGGCAAAAGTTAATATTAAAATAGCAGAATTAAGAAAACAAAAACAAATTGGGCAGCAGGAATTGGCAGAAGTATTAGGAGTGACGTATCAATCAGTCAGTAAATGGGAAACAGGTACAACAATGCCGGATATCACGTTATTGCCTGCTATATCGGAGTATTTTAAAGTATCTGTTGATGAATTACTGGGATTGAAACCCCTATGTGAACAACAATACATGCAGCGTAATACAGATGACAGAACCAGTTGGAATGAGAGTACGGATAAGTTATTTCAGAACAGGAAGAATTTTTGGAACGAGGATTATCTAAAGTTCCTTGTTGAAAATGTATGGCACATTACATCACCTATTAGTGTAATTGACTTTTGGTGTGGGGATGGATATTTAGGTAAAAAATTACTTGAAGTATTGCCTAAGGGTAGTTCCTATACAGGAATTGATAACACCTACTTTATTAAAAAAGCAACAGAAACGTTTATGGATACTGACATATCTACGGAGTTTATTGAATCAGACCTATATAATATTAATATCGACAAAAAGTTTGACTTAGCCATTTGCCAGGCATGTTTGAGGCATCTAAATCGGCCAATGGAAGTACTGGCTAATATGGCAGAGGTGGTTAGAATAGGCGGGATGGTTGTCTGCGTAGAAGTGAACAGAGAATTTGAGAACGTTGGGACATATATTGATGGGATTAACTATGATGATTTGTGTACAAATTTTGATTACCATCCATTGTGGAAAACTGAATTAGAGAATGAGGGAAGGGATTATGCAATTGGAATGCGCCTGCCGTTTTATATGGAGCAGTTAGGTTTACAGGATATCAATGTAAGAATGAATGATAAAGTTATGTTTACTTCAGCACAAAATTCAGATTATCAGAAAGATTTGCAGGAATTTATGCAGATAAATGGTTGGGACAAAATAAGAGGAATAATAGAAAATGAAAGCCTAATTGAGTTTTTTATGAACAGAGGGATTGCAAGAGTGGATGCAGAAAAGTTTGTAATGATGCAAGCTAAGATAGCTCATCACTTAACCCAAACAGAGATAAAGAAATCTATCTTAAAAGTTCAGGGGTTAATGATTACATATGGAATTAAATAAGGAAATGTATCATAAAAAGGATAGTATTTAATTAAATATTAGGTTATTTAAAAATTTTAAGTTCCATATTAATTAAGAGATTAGTTAATATGGAATTTTTGTATTTAGACTATTGGTATGTGAATCATACCAAATAATTCAACAAACATGATGATAGTACCTAAAATGAACGTTAAGGAGTATTATATTTTGACTAAAACAATATGTAATATGAAAGGTAATTTTATTTGATGTGCAAATACTCCATTAAATAAACAAAAGGTTTATATATATTGTACAATAACACGAAAATAATAATTGACAAATAGTGGTTATGTGTTATATTATACTTATATGAAATCGGTTACATATGGTATTATATTGTTCAAAATGATGAAGTTCATTTTATTAAAATGTGAAACCGATTACAGGTTTAAAAAAGGAGGAAAGTTTATGATTAAAAAGGTAATAAAAAGGTCAGTAACGGCAATAGCCATCTTTTCAATGCTGGCAGCAGTAATGACTGGCTGTACCCCGAAAGGTACGAAAGAAACAGTGAATCAAACAGGAGAAGCTGTCACTGCCGAGCCGACAAAAGCAGATACAGCTACACCTGAGGGGAAAGCAAAAGTCCTGCGATGGGGAACACATTGGCAGGCGGGTTTAGACCCTAATTATCAGGATCCTACTACAGGGGAATACACTATGGATGAAGCCTCCAGACAGGCTTCTTTAGCCGCCTTACAGGCAGCAAAAGACCAACTTAATGTAGATGTGGAGTTTGTACAATATGCATCAGATACAAGAAGCGAATTGATTACAAGTGTACTGGCGAATACCCCCGTTTGTGATATTGCAATCCTTTGGGGTGGTTCGGAAAATACAATTTTATCACAGAATATTTTACAACCACTTGATGAGTATGCCGATATGTTTGCTGATAGCGAGTACTCCTGGATGCTTTACGACAAGTTATATGGACACAATTATTTTTTGACCTCCAAGCAGGCGTTTATCCCCAGATGGCCATTAGTATATAATGCAACCATGATTGAAAAAGTGGATTCCTTAAAAGACAGTGAAGGAAAAACTATCTATCCTACTACTCTGTTTCAGGATGGTAAGTGGACTTGGAGTACCTTCAAAGAGTATCTTTCAAAAATCCAGAGTTTTTATGCAAATACAAAAGCTCCGGACGGTACGGAATTTAATACGATTAAAGCTTATGAAACCGATCACCGTTTCGCTGGACTTTCAGCTATCTTTGCTGCCGGCGGAGAGATATACGGTGCCAATGGCTTAATGGCAGATTCCAAAGCATCCTTAAAAGCAGTTGCATATGTAAAAGAACTTATGGATGCGGGCGTATTAACAGAGTGCGGGCTATATGATGATGGTTACACACCTAAGTGGTTACAGGGATCCAATGATTTCGGTGCAGGTGCAACTGTATTTACAGACAGCGCTGACTGGATTATTGCCGGTGCAGCTTCTTCAGCAGCAGACAGAGGTGAATCCATTGGTATCGTTCCCTGGCCAAGACCCGATGATATGGCTGCTGATGACCCTAACTACAAACAAGTATTAACAGTTGGTGACAGTATGGGTATCTTAAAGGGTGTTGATGCTGAAACAACGAAACTGGCACTTGAATTCTTAAAGGTATATTACAGTACATATTATAAGACCCTTGGAGGTGTTGAGAGTGTTTCTGCTTACAAAGACAGTGCAGCGACATCCCAGGCTACGAATCTAGGCTTTGATATCTTTAATGAAACTTATGGCGATGACCTGTTAAAGACTTTCCAGTATATTGCGAATCAGACAGTGCCAAATGATTACTCCGACCTTCTTGGTTTCCGTGTGGTTTGGGATGACGTTTTAGGCAAATCTTTTTACGGTGTTGATGGTTATGCATCCTATGATGTATCGATTGCAGCCAATAAGAACCTGTTTACAGAAAAAGCAGCCAATATGGAGGCAATTCTTTCCAGTGATGAAATCAGAGATAATATTGCTCCTTCAATCTCAGCGTCAGCAGCGCTAGTGTTCCCGGTTGGAACAGATCCTAAGAGTGTTGCCTTCTCTGACTATGTATCCATTGAAGACGCGGTAGATGGTGTGCTTGATGCTACAACTGCAACTTATGACTATTCTGCAACTGATTTTACTAAGGTTGGAAGTTATGGCGACGGACTTAAGGTTTTGATGGCTGACAAATCCGGCAATGAAGGAAGTATGAATACAACAGTTATCGTATTTAATCCTGATAACAAAACTGCTCCTGTCGTTACACCTGTTGAAGGTTACCGTCAGATTAAACTGGATGAAGATGCTTCCAAAATCTCCTGGAAAGGTGATTTTATAGCAAGTGCACTGGATGCAGACGGATTGGATGTTTCTGCCATTATCGCAGCAGATATCTCGAACCTTGATACCTCTACACCAGGAGATTATGATGTTGTAGTTACAGTAACAGACTTTGCAGGAAACAGCAGTGAAGTAACATTGACTGTCACAGTTGGAGAAGCAGAGTAATCACAGAAGTTTAACAAACTTTTAGTTACTGTTCAGACTTTAAGAAATCATATACGAAATAAAAATTTAACACGGTTTTTCTTTGATTGGATTAGAAAAACAGATTCAGATTTAATATACAGTAATTTCAAATTAAAATCTGGTTGCTGTAAGCCGGCCTGATACTGCTACAGTATCAGGCCGGTTTACAGCAACCGATTTATAGTGGAAGAGAGTGATTTATATTTATTTGCTAAATTTATCTGGAAAGGCACAGGTATCAGTATGAAATCGAAGAAGTCCTTGATAGTTCTCATAGTAGCCGTTCTTGTAGTAGTTGCAGCGGTTATTGCCGTGATTTTTTATAAGAATCATTCTAAGGGAATGAATGCAGTTCCAGCTTCAAATACCGTTGTTTATGACACCTCTTATAAGAAATATCTTGATCAGAAAGGCTATGGCGGAACTACCCTAAAAGCTAATCTGCAAATAGATCTTAAAGAGTATCAGGCAACGGATGGAATGACGGCAGAAATACAGGAGGGTGGCCTTGTAACAGGCGACAGCGGTTCAATTACTTGGACTTTTACAGCTCAGGAAGAGGGTTTTTATAATCTAGAAATCGGATATATCCCGCAGCCGGGTACTACCTCAGACATACAGAGAAGGCTGCTGCTCAATGGAGAGGTCTGCTATGATGGACTGGAACAGGTGGTATTTAAGCGTTTTTGGGCGGATGAAGCCATCAAGAGTAAAAATGGTAATGAAATAAGACCTAATACCAATGAAGTATATAAAGAAAGCAAAGTTTTTGTGGAGGATGCCAAGAGAAGAATAGGTGAACCCTATGTATTTTATCTAAAGAAAGGTACCAACACTTTAACCCTAGAAGCTATCAAAGAACCTGTAGAATATACCTCCATAGAATTCAAAAAAGCGGAGAAAGCGCCGGATTATGCATTGGTGATTGATTCCTTGAAGAACCAGTATCGGGTGTATGAAGGAGAGAATATCGTAGGTCAGGCGGAACGTTCTGAAGGCGGTACTTCTTATATTGAAAAGAATTCTTCTTCTATTAATATTCAGAAGAATTACTCGGATCCATTATTGTATCCTTATCACCCTTATAAGATTAAATATAATACCATAGGAGCCAATAACTGGAAACAGCCCGGTAATTCCATTTCCTGGGATGTCATCGCTCCCAAAGAAGGCTTATATGAAATAACCTTTAAAGGAAGGCAGAGTCTGAAGCGAGGAGTAACCTCCGTTAGAAGATTATACATAAATGGAACTGTTCCTTATGCACAAATGAATGCAGTCAATTTTGACTATAGCAGCGACATGGTTAATTATACGGTATCACAGGCCGATGGGACACCTTACCTCTTCTATCTGAAAGAAGGAACGAATACTCTTACCCTTGAATGTGTTATGGGTGATTTCGGAAGTGTTATCAATGATGTGGAAGAGAGTATGTATGCACTAAACCAATTATATCTTAACGTTACACAGATTACCGGACAGACTCCGGACAAATTCATAGATTATCAGATTGCGAAGAAAATACCTGAGTTTCAGGAAATTATGAGCACCGAAGAAGTAAGACTGAATCAGATAATTGAAAAGCTGGTTGCTATCACCGGCGAGAAAGGTGAAAATACCAGTCTCCTTGAAAAGATGGCAGTTGAAGCCAAAGGTCTTGCTAAAAATCCGGAAAGTGTAATCGTGGAAGTTGCACAGCTTAAGGAAAATATCTCAGCTCTAGCAACCTGGCTGGTTAATATATCGGAAATGCCTCTTGAGCTTGACAGCTTAATCCTGTCAGCACCGGAAGCTAAGTTGCCAAAAGCAAAGAGCAACTTTATAGAAGGAGCTTATTACGGTACAATCCGTTTTTTCTCCACCTTTTTTGCAAAGAGCAGTCAGATAAGCCAGTCGGAGAGCACAACAGGTTCCAATACCATTAAGGTATGGATGGTAAATGGAGGATCAGCAACCAACGTACAGTCTATTGGCCGTGAACAGGCACAGATCATTCAAAATCTGATCGATGAGAAATTTACACCGGAAACCAATATTAATATCGACCTTCAGTTAATTCCTGTTGACGTTGTATTAAGAGCTGCACTTGCAGGTAATAGCCCTGACGCGGTAATTGGTCTTAACCAGGCAACATTACAGGATTTCGCAATGCGTGGAGCAGTAGTGGATTTGTCAAAGCTAGAGGGCTTTCAGGAAGCTACAGATAAGTATTATCAGAGTGAATTGGATGCTGCCAGGTATCTGGAGGGAATCTATGGTATTCCTGAGCAGGCAGATTTTATGATGCTCTTTACCAGGGATGATATCTTAAAAGCCGTTGGCGCCAAGGTACCAAAGACCTGGCAGGAGGTGAAAGATATCCTTCCCGCTTTAAAGAAAAATAATTATGAGTTCTTCCTTCCTAATGCCTCGGGAGCACCGAATTTTTACCCTTCCTTGGTATATCAGTTTGGTGGAGATTTATTTAAGGGTACTGGCAATGATTATGGTATCGCAAGTGATCTTGGAACAGATGCTGCCATGGAAGCCTTTAAGACCTATACGGATTTCTTTACCAATTATGGTTTTAACCCGAATGTGGACTTCCCTACCAGATTCCGTACGGGAGAAATGCCCATTGGTGTGGTTAAATATACTACGTATTGCCAGCTGGAGGTATTTGCACCGGAAATCAAAGGTCTTTGGTCTTTTACGACGTTACCGGGTATAACGGATGAAAACGGCCAGATAAATAATTCTTATGTGTTAGAGACCATTAATAGTGCGATTCTCAATACTTCTGATAGAAAAGAGGATACCTGGAAATTTATTAAATGGTGGACAGATACAGAAACACAGCTTCAATATGCCAATACGGTAGAATCTGTTATGGGAACCTCTGCCCGTTATCCAGCTGCGGACCCGGAGGTTATTAAGAGATTACCCTGGAGTAACGCAGAACTTACGCAGATACTGGCACAGTTTGAAGCTACGGAAGGAATACCCGCAGTTCCCGGTAACTATATGCTTACCAGAATGGTATTGTATTCTTTTAATAATGTTGTAGCAGAGGGTGCTAACCCCAGAGAGACCCTGTATCTTAACCTTAAGACCATTGATAAGGAGATTACCAATAAAAGGCGGGAATTCCATTTGTCTGTTGAAGAGTAGGCAGGCAGCATAGCATTACGGATTTCAGCTATAAAAATTAAGAAGGAGGAATTTCCTTGAAAAAGAATAAAGAGCCGTTTTCATTGGTATGGAAGCATCATAAAAATAAATACTTACTAATAGCACCGTTTGCTATTGTTTTCTTGGTATTTACATTGATTCCTGTTGTCGTGTCTATCGTACTTAGTTTTACATCCTTTAATATGGTAGAAGCACCTAGTTTTAACGGTCTGTCCAATTATATAAATCTGCTGGTCAGGGACGATGTATTCCTTATAGCCATAAAGAATACTTTGTTGTTTGCATTGATAACCGGACCAATCAGCTATATCATGTGCTTTCTCTTTGCCTGGATGATCAATGAGCTGCCTCCGGTGCCAAGATCTATTATAACACTGGTATTTTACGCACCTTCTATCTCCGGTAATGCCTATATGATCTGGAAACTGATATTTTCCTCTGATACCTATGGATGGGCAAATGCCTGGCTGTTAAAGCTGGGATTTATACAAAGCCGTGTTATGTGGTTTGAAACAGCTAAATATGTCATGCCGATTCTGATCGTAGTACAGCTTTGGTTAAGCCTTGGTGTCAGCTTCCTGGCCTTTATCGCAGGTCTTCAGAATGTGGATAAATCCTGGTATGAAGCCGCTGCTGTAGAGGGTGTCAAAAACCGCTGGCAGGAGCTGTGGTATATCACCCTTCCGTCCATGAAACCTCAGCTGATGTTCGGTGCCGTTATGCAGATTACAGGATCCCTATCGGTTTCCCAGATATCCATCGATCTGGCAGGCTTCCCTTCTGTCAGCTATGCAGGCCATACCATACTGACACATTTACATGACTACGGTAATGTCAGATATGAGCTTGGTTATGCATGTACGATTGCAGTTGTTCTGTTTTTTATCATGCTTCTGTGCAATATTATTGTCCAGAAACTGCTTCGTAAATTAGGCTAATACGTGCGCTGTGGCGTGCAGATGGGAGTTAATAGAATGAAAAAATTATATAAATTTCTTGTATCAAAACTGCGTGCAAGAAAATTAAGAAGAAGAAACCGAAGCCTTATGGGAGATATGGGTCTTACGCTGGTGCTTGCTTTCTTTGGTTTATTCAGCCTTTTCCCCCTTATATTTACTGTGGTAAATGCCTTTAAACCATTAAGCGAAATCTTCATTATACCTCCTAAGATGACGGTAGAGAATCCTACCCTGAATAACTTCTTTGATCTGGCAACGATCGTTGAGAGTTTTAACGTGCCTTTATCCAGATATATTTTTAATACCGGTATGATAACCTTTCTAGGTACCTTCGGAACGGTGCTGTTAGGCTCTATGGCTGCCTTTCCGCTGGCGAAATATACTTTTCCCGGTTCCAAGGCAATGAGTAATATTATCGTGTATGCACTTATGTTTAATGCTTCCGTAACGGCTATTCCTAATTACCTGATTATGAGCAGGCTTGGATTGATTGATACCTACTGGGCAGTTATCCTTCCGGCAGTAGGCTCAACCTTAGGACTCTATCTGATGAAGAACTTTATGGTGCAGATACCGGATGAAATGCTGGAAGCAGCAAAAATTGACGGTGCGGGGGAATTTAAGATTTATTGGAGTGTTGTTATGCCCTTATGTAAACCTGCCTGGATTACATTGGTTATCTTATCCTTTCAGCAGATGTGGGGGACTACAGGGGGTGTATTTATCTATACGGAAGAATTAAAGCCGGTAACTTACGTGCTCCAACAGCTGGTAAGCGGCGGTATATCCCGGACAGGCGTGTCCTCAGCCATATCCTTTATCATGCTGTTGGTTCCTGTTTCGGTATTCGTGCTGTCCCAAAGCAATGTAATTGAAACTATGGCAACTTCCGGTGTGAAGGGTTAGGAGGAAATGTTACGATGGAGAAAAAAAGTTTACTAATCCTGCTGGTATTCCTGCTGGTGTTTCTTCCAACCAGAGTTTATGCTGCCGATGGTAAAAGTTATGATTATGATGGGTATACCTATAATTACTGGTGGAATGCCGTAGAAAGTCCGGCGGCCTTCCAGCTTGATACTGTAATTGATGAAGCTGATATGGGTGGAATCAAAGTACAGGGATTTAATGATGTGGCTACCAGCGAAGATGGTCACATATTCCTTGTGGATACCCTTGAGAGCAGAGTGAATATAACCGATCAGAATGGCAGTTTTATCAAGTCCTTAAAGGTCATCCGGGATGCGGATAATAAAATTGTTATTGATGAGAGTGGAGCACAGCTGGTATTCAATGCACCGGAAGGTGTATTTTATCAGGAGAAAAACAAAGAGCTTTATATAGCGGATACAGGAGCGGAGAGAATTGTAGTCCTGGATGGTTCTGATTATACCTTGAAGAGGGTAATTAAGAAGCCGGAAAATATGGCAGGCGTTTCAGAATTCAGACCTTCAAAAATAGTAGTAGACAGTGCGGACAGAATCTACGTGGTTGTACAATCAAGCTATGAGGGAATTATTGAATTGAACCCGGATGGTACTTTTTCCAGATATTTTGGTGTCAATTCTCCTTCTGTCAATTTTCTGGATTATTTCTGGAAATCTATCTCCTCTGACAGACAGAAGGAGCAGATGAAGAAAACCTTTGCACCTGCCTTTAATAATGTGGCGCTGGATTCAGACGGTTTTGTTTATGCGGTGACCTTTGATGCAGCTGCAGAACATATGGTATTCCGTTTAAATTCCGGCGGCAAAAATGTCTTAAGAGAAGAAGGAAATACCTTTGTGATAGGTGATATTCACAAAATGAATCTGAATGAGCAGAGTCAGTTTGTTGATGTAGCAGTAAAGGATTATGGTACTTATGCGGTTTTGGATAAATACAAGGGAAGAATCTTTCTCTATGATTTTGACGGACAGCTCTTAAATGCCTTTGGCTCTCTCGGAAAAACAAAAGGTTCCTTTTCTATGCCAACTGGTATTACCTGGTCAGGAGATAATCTGGTGGTTACAGACAGTGCACTAAAATGTGCTTATATACTGAAACCTACGGACTTTGGCAAAGCAGCCTTACAGGCAAGTAAGAGTTACTATTACGGCAATTGGGATGAAGCACTGGTACAGTTTGAAAATATCCTAAAGTTAAATGCTAATTATGAAGTGGCATATGTGGGTATCGGTAAGAACTATCTTATGAAGGATGACTTCAAAAAAGCCATGTATTACTTCAAACTTGGCAACAACCGTGCATTTTATTCCAAGGCTTATAATGGGCATAGAGGGGAAGTGTTACAGGAGAACTTCGGAATCATCGCTGTAATTTTCGTATCTTTCATAACCCTTATTCTATATACGGAAGTAAGATATCATAAGAAGGAGAGTGGACATAAATGAAAAATAGGAATTTAAAAGAACAACTGCAGTATTTAAAATATGCCATGTTCCACCCTTTTGACGGCTTCTATGAGATAAAATACAGGGGAAAAGGCAGTGCCCTTATAGCCCTTGCTATTCTGGTGCTTTATGGAATCATGCAATGTATTTCCTATCAGTATACCGGTTTCGTTATGAATATGAATGCCATATTTCAAATGAACAGCATATCAATTTTTATTTCCGCTTTATCCGTGTTCCTGCTCTTTACTGTGAGTAACTGGACGATTACTACATTGTTTAATGGGAAAGGCAATATGAGAGATATCTTTATTGTCTTAGGGTATTCTGTTGTTCCGATGCTGCTGCTTAATGGTGTCACCGTTGTTATCAGTAATTTTGTAATAACAGAAGAAGTTATTATAGTAAGGTCTTTGCAGGGAATCGGTGTGGTGTGGTTTGTATTTATTCTGTTGGCAGGCTTGTGTATTATTCATGAATATTCCTTTGCCGTTAATATTAAGACACTGCTGGCAACAGCCGTAGCTGCTTTTATTATCGTATTTTTAGGTATACTGTTCTTTTCTTTGATGGAGCGTATGTATTACTTTGTAGTGTCAGTTGCGAGGGAGATGGTAAGAAGGATTCATTGACAGTATATATTTTGTGATGCGCTTAAGTAGCATCATGTTTCCACAATGAGTTTCTTCACTCTTTTAAGTTGTAGCAGTATCGCAGGTCAGTCTTCGATATGCAATGGGTGTAATTGTGAAAGTTTCACACGAGAAGAAGCCTAAAGAGCGCAGGTTTCTCCACTGGATTATTTGTGCCGCATAGCGGCATGTTTGGGAGGTTGAAAGAAAATATTATTATTGGAAGGATGCCACACAAGGATTCTTTCAACCTATTTATTTGTGGCAGTACTGCAAGTTAAGCTTGCAGTATGCAATGGGTGTAAAACATGAAAGGATTAAGTGATATTGCGAACTTTATAAGGCCTGTAATAGATGAACTTCGTAAGATATATGCCAGACATTTTGCCTGCAAGATGATAGCAACGGTCCTGATTCTGTGTTTTATTATAGGGCTGTTGCGTTATATACCAGTGCTTGGCGTCAGGGCTAATATTCTGCCTCCGGCAGATAAGGTAGAACTCGCAGTGCCAGGAGAGGAAATATCTCATACAGAAGGAGAGGTTCTGGTAGCAGAGAGTGACTCAAAACAGCTGTATATCAATGCCGAAACAATGAATCTGAAGGTAAAAGATAAGAATACCGGTAAATCATGGTCTTCAGCTGTTAACAACAGCAGTCAGGCAGCAGAACTTGCTCTTCTGACCATTTCCTATTTGGGCAAGGATAACAATCTCTATGAATGGGATTCTTATACCTACTGTACACAGCTTGGAAGTTATGTTTTAAATAAGATTAATAACGGTGTTCAGATTACTATGGATATGAATGAAGGTGAGTCAGAACGATTTACCGAGTATTACCCGCAGAAAATGTCTGTTGACCGATTTGAGAATTTCTTTCTGGGGGGGATTAAGACTCTTGTTGATTCTGGTAAGACGGACCAGGCTACCGCCGATAAATATAAAATGACTCTGGAACTGTTATACAAAAAGAGTATTACAGAAGAGGCGTATGCGGTTTCCTATAACGGTACACCTCCAAGGAGTGCGGTAAAACAGCTGATTAAACTGGCCGAATTATTGGGTTATACCAGAGATATGCTCATGGAAGACAGTACGGAGATGGGTCTTAGTGTAACCTTTGCAGAGCCGGCACAGTTTAAAGTAGTTGCGGAAGCGGTTCTTGAGGGCGATGATTTTGTATTTAGAATCCCTACCCAGGAAATGGTCAGCGGAAATTCCTTCTATACCATCCAGAATTTAAAGGTGCTTCCCAATTTCGGGGCAGCAGCTTCTAAGGATTATGAAGAAGGATATATTCTGGTACCGGATGGAGCGGGGGCATTGTTTCAGTTTAATACCTTCAATGCAGCAGTACCGGAGTATAGCAGACCGGTGTATGACAACGATTATTTAACGGATTATTATTTTGCACCTGAATTTGGTGAAGAGCTTATGATGCCGGTATTTGGAATGACCTATGGTCCTATGGACAATGCGTCCCATGGTTTCCTTGGAATTATCGAAAAAGGTGCTGAAACCTCCTACATAAATGTTAAGCTTGGTTCTTCTTCTAAGGATAGCGCCTCCTCCTATAATAAAGCCTATGCATCTTTTGATGCTGCACAATACAGCAGCGTTAAGGTATATGGACCCTATAGCGATAACAAAGCCTCCTACCTGGTGAATACCGGTGTTCTAGATGTGGATTACACCCTTCGTTACAAGTTATTTCCCGGAAAAGTCACTTATTATGATATGGCAAAAACCTATCAGGAATATCTGATGCAGCTGTGGGATGTGAAGGAGACAGCTTATCCCCAAAAAGCAAAATTATATTTTAATTTCATTGGAGCAATATCCTTAACGGAACGTTTTCTCGGCATACCCTATCAGTCCGGCTATTCTATGACTACTTACGAGGAAATGACAGACATACTAAACGATCTGCACGGCATGGAGCTGGCGCTTAAGTATACAGGTTTCTTTAACGGAGGTTTTGAGAATAAGTTAAACAATAAAGCGAAACAGGTAGTTGCAAACGGCTCTGAAAAAGAATTTGAGAAACTGAAAGCTTTGGTTAAGGAACGTAACGCTGACTTATTCCTGGAGGTTAATCTGGCAAAGGTATATGAAAAAGGGAATGGTTTCAGGGCTAAGAAGCATGCAGTATACGATTACTCAAATACACCGGCTGCCATGTACCGTTACTTGCTGTCCTTAGGGATATTAGACGGTTATACTGGTTTTGATGTGAATTATTTCTATCTCCTTTCCCCCAGATATCTAAACGGTGTGGTGGATGATTTCTTAAAAGGTGCATCAAAATACGATAAGCTCGCAATCTCTGACCTTGCACATTATAATCTGGCAGATTATCGGTTCAAGAAGAATGTATCGGTTTATGAAGCCGGTCGAATCGTAGACAGAAATCTGGAGAAAATCTCAGAAAGTCATGAGCTTTCTTTGGAAAATCCTATGATGAAGAATCTGGTATATGGTTCTTATGCGGAGGATATTTCAAGAGAGAGCAGTGATTATGCAACCTTTTACACAACCATACCTTTCAGACAGCTGGTGATGAATGGCCTGGTACAGGTTACTACAGAAACCGTCAATATGTCTTCTCATAATCCGTCTTATTATGTATTACAGGCAGTGGAGTTGGGAGTATATCCAAAGTTCACATTAACGGCTAAGAGCGATGATATCTTACAGGAAAGCGCTTATTCCTATTATTACGCCACCGAATATGAGAAACAGAAAGATACTATAAATCAGGTATACCAAGCGTGTAAGACAGCCTGGGAAGAAATCGGAAACATGGAGATTACAGGTCATAAAATCCTTGGGGACAATGTATTTTCTACAGAATATACATCCGGAGTTACGGTTATTACCAACTATAACCTTCATTCTGTGAACGTAAACGGTACCAAGATACCAGCCCTTGGATATATCATTTCAGGAAAGTAGGAGGGAAGAGGATGCGAAATATATTTCCGTTCAAATACAAAACCAAAAGAAAGCTCAACGGCTTTCTCTATGTCCTGCCCTTTCTCATCGGTTTTTTATTATGTTTTGCATTACCGTTAATGAATACCGTAATGTACTCCTTTCATACAGTGCGTGTAAATGACACCGGCGGTATGAAATTTGCCTACAGCGGCTTAAAAAACTATATGGATTTATTTCAGAATGAAGTAACCACTACCGCACAGCCAATGGTAAGGCTTTTTATAAATCAGAATCTATCCATACTTACCAATGTGCCCTTAATTGTAATCTTCAGTTTATTTATGGCACTTTTGGCGAATTTAAAATTTAAAGGAAGAGGGATTGTAAGAGTTATCTACTTCCTGCCCATTATCTTTGGTCTTGAGGTTGTAACAGATATGCTTGCCATAACCACCGGCGGGGAATGGGTCAAAGAAAGCTCCGGACTATTTAGCGAAAGTTATATCAGTTCTTTATTAATGCATTATACGAGTATACCGAACAGCATTTTACTGCCGGTAATATCCTACGTAGATAAGATTTTTGATGTACTTTCCCAATCCGGTGTACAGACCTTAATCTATCTGGCAGGACTGCAATCCATCAATCCCAGCTTGTATGAAGTTGCTAAAATTGAAGGCGCTACTGGTTATGAGACCTTCTGGAAGGTCACCATACCCTCTATTATGCATATAACTTTATTTGTTACTATTTATACAGTTGTGGATATGTTCTTAAAGTCTCCTATTTCAGAAGAAGCCTACAGCTTTGCTTTTGAACAAAGTAAGATTGGAACCGGCTCTGCATTATCTGTAATTTACATATTAAATGTGCTTCTTGTTCTTGGAGTTGTATTGTTGGTGTTAAGAAAGGTGGTAAAGAAATATGAAAAATAAGACTGAGAATGCCTCCTTCGGGCTTAAGGTATATCTGTTTCGCAAGAAATCAAAGAATATAATACAGTCCGTCTTCCTTTTCTGTATTATTGTAGGTTTATGCTTTACGATTCTCTATCCTATCATTCAGCTGATTCCTTCCATATTTTCTAACATTGAAGATCTGGGTAATCCGAATGTTATTTGGCTGCCCATGGAGTTCTCTATGACCAGCTTTAAGGCTGCCATTCGTTTTAGTATGCCGGAAGGTTTTATGACCATTGTAAAATCTGTTCTATATGCAGGTTTAATAATGGGTATACAGGTGTTTGTTTCAGCTATGGCAGGTTATTCTCTGGCAAGAGTGAAGTTTTTCGGACACAAATTCGTTTTCTTTTTGGTTATCCTAGTATTTTTGGTTCCCAGACAATCACTGCTGCTGGCACAGTATATCTACTATTCACATTTTAACGCGTTTGGTTTGCTGAAGTTCTTTACAGAGTCAGGGGAAATCAATTTAATCAATCAACCGGCAACACTGTTTATGATTGCAATATTGGGTTTTGGTGTTCAGCAAAGTTTATTTGTTTTTATCTTCAGTCAGTTTTTTAAGAATATCCCGAACGAACTGGAAGAAGCTTCTCTTATTGACGGCTGTGGCTTCCATAAAACATATTTTAAAATTATGATACCCAATGCATTGCCTGCTATATCAACGGTGGCCGTATTATCCTTTGTGTGGAATTACGGAGATACATATTTTACCAGCTACTTTAATAAGGACGGCCCTTATTTTAGTTCAAGTCTTGCAAGGGTATTTTCACCCGCAAATAAACAGTTTGTACTGGGAGCAGTAAAAGTATGGTTTGATGTACCGCTGGCAACTGATTTTGCTTTTGATGCTATCAAGCAGGCAGCTGTACTTATCTTTCTTATACCTTTGCTGTTGGTGTATTTTGGTGCGCAGAAGTGGCTGGTAGAAAATCTTGAGAATTCCGGACTTGTTGGATAAAGCAAGGACTACTTTTCAACTACGGAATCACGAATATGAAATAGTAAGAGTTCCTATTCACGAAAGGGGTTATTATGAAAAAAAGATGGAGTGTGGTAGTCGTCTGCCTGCTTGTTCTGTTAACCGGCTGCGGGAGAGCAGCGAATTCCAACAGAACAGTTGCTCCTGCTGATGATAAGATGTCACAAGAGGGGACGGCAGAATCTGAAACGAACAAAGAAAACAAGAATACAACAGGGGGAGTAATGAATATGAAAATTAATTTATCAGAGAAATATCAGATAATCGAAAGCTTCGGAACCAGCGGCTGCTGGTGGTCACAATACGTTGGTGGCTGGGATAATGAATATAAGGATACCGGACGTTCCGTAAGAGATGAGATTGCCATGCTTTTATTTGACAGAGAGTATGGTATCGGACTTAACAGTTATCGCTATAATATCGGGGCAGGTTCTGCCGACAGCGGCAAGGGAAAGTACTATGATCCGCATCGAAGAGCACAGAGTTTTGAAACAGCACCCTTTACCTATAACTGGAATAAGGATGCGAATGCCGTTTGGTTTATGAGAAAAGCCGTAGAACTGGGAGTAGAAGAAATTATTATGTTCAGTAACAGTCCACTGGAGCGTTTGACCATGAACGGAACGGCACAGGTGACAAAGGGCCGTAAGGAGAATATCCTCCCTGAGAATTATGATGCTTTTGCCAGATATGTAATGGATGTGGCAGAGCATTTTGTAGAAGAAGGGATTCCTGTAAAATACATTTCTCCCGTCAATGAACCACAATGGGAGTGGACGGAAGGACAGGAAGGGTGTCATTACGAACCCGCTAAAATACCAAAGCTATATCGTGCATTCCTAACAGAGCTAACTAGCAGACCGGCGTTAAAAGACGTAGTGCTTTCAGGACCTGAGAGCGGGGAATGGAAGGGAGATGCTATCTTATATACTAGTGCTCTCTTAAATGACTCTGTCCTTGGCGGTTATTTCGATACTATCGATAATCATTCCTACTGGTCTGACACCGCATCAAAGGTCGCCTTTAAGAGATGGATGGATGTTAACTATCCGGAGGTTAAGCTGCGTATGAGTGAATGGTGTCAAATGGTAAACGGCTCCGATGTCACAATGGATTCCGCCTTTGAACTTGCAAGGGTACTACAAGAGGATCTAACGGTACTGGATGTTGTATCCTGGCAGAACTGGGTAGGTGTAGCACCCGGCGGTTATCGTGATGGACTTATTTATGTGAATGAAGGAAAGAAAACACTGAACCCATTAAAACGGTTATGGGGTTATGGCAATTACTCTAAATTTATACGACCCAGTTATCAAAGGGTGGAGGTCTCAGACAGCACTCCGAACGAATTTAGGCCGGTTGCCTTTACCGGTACGAATGATGAGGGGAAGAAGGAGTTGGTGCTGGTAGTTTTGAACCAGTCTGATGTTAATAAAAAACTTTTGCTTGATATTCAAGGGGCAGTAGAATATACTGATATAAGTGTATACGAAACCTCAGAAAGCTGTAATTTAGACAGAATTACTAATGAAAAATACGGCGTGGGAGATGCAGTTGAGGTCGGGAAGCAATCTATAACTACAATTATTTTGTCAGAGGGCTGGTGATTTCTATTTTAGATGGCAACGACATGCCGAAGCAATTAACCATTTATGATATTGCAAAGGAAGTTGGGGTCTCCGCAGCAACGGTATCAAGAGCAATATCAGGGAGAGGTTACGTATCAGAAGCAAATAAAGTGAAAATTATGGAGTTAGTACAGAAATATAATTTCAGACCAAATACCTTTGCGCAGAATCTGCAAGCAGGGTTTACGAAAACCATCGGTTATATTGTACCTCACATTGGCAATATGTATTTTGCAAATGTTTATTATGAATTTGAAAGATGGGCTTCAAGCCATGGATATATGACCATTTTGTTAAACTCCAAAGGGGATTACAATCTTGAGTCTAAGTTCTTAAAGTCCCTGAAAGAAAAGCATGTAGACGGAATTGTTATGATGGGAGGACGGATGGACGAGCGTAATCTCCCGGAAAACCACGTTAGGGAGATACAAGAGATGAGGCAGAGTATTCCGATTGTGTCCTGTGGCCCTGAAGCAGAACGATTTGGCTGTAATGGCATTTATACCGATGATGTTAAAGGTGTAGAAGAATTACTTCTGTTCTTAAAATCCAGAGGTTATAAAAGGATTTGTTTTATCGGAGGAGGAGATCAGTATTATCCTTCCTATATAAAGAAGAAGACCGCTTATGTGGTTGGAGAGAAACTGGGACTTGAAGTTTCAGTAAGATGGCTTACAGGCAACGAAGTATTCAGTTTCAGTGCTGGTTATGACAGCCTGAAAATACTAATAGAAGAAGGAAGACCTTTACCGGAAGTTATCTGTGGTATTAATGATTATGTAGCTCTTGGAGCAGTTAACTGTGCGCTGGAAAGCGGTTTAAAAATACCGGAGGATATAGCTGTCACCGGTTTTGATGATGTCAGTATAACAACCATGACGCCGGTTCATATAACATCCATCAGTCCAAGGTATGAGTACTTTGGTAAGAAGGTATTTAACAGCCTTCATAAGCTGATGCAAGCCAAAACCTTACCTACAGGCAAGACTTCATTAATTAAACCAGAGATTATTATCAGAGGCAGTACGAGATAAGAGATTAGCCCTGTTTACAATTGGAGACAATATTACCCCTTGTAATCGAGCAAATGCTCGCACCTGTGGATACGCGCGCAAGAGTGAGGTTTGGTAACGATAGTCAGCTTACAAGAAACAGGGCAATTTTTTATGAAATATATGTAATCGGTTGCATAGTATTATGACAAATAAGGAGACAAAAATGGTACCTAATACAATAGAAATCAAGGATAAGTTTTATGTAAATGGTAAACCTGTACAGATTATATCAGGTGCAATTCACTATTTTAGAATAGTACCGGAGTACTGGAGGGACCGCTTAGAGAAATTAAAGGCTATGGGCTGTAATACGGTAGAAACCTATGTGCCTTGGAATCTTCATGAGCCACAAAAAGGGACTTATTGCTTTGAGGGAATACTCGATATTAAGAAATTCTTAGAGATTGCAGCAGAGCTTGAATTATGGGTAATTTTTAGACCCTCCCCTTACATCTGTGCGGAATGGGAATTTGGCGGACTTCCCGCCTGGCTTCTTGCAGAAGACGGAATGCGTTTTAGAAGCAGTTATCCAGGCTTTATGCAGCATACAGCAGATTATTATAAGAAACTCTTTGAGATTACAGCGCCCTTACAGTTGCCTTTAGGCGGCCCAATCATATTGATTCAGATTGAAAATGAATATGGGTATTATGCAGATGATACAGGTTACTTAGAACAGATGAAACAACTGATGGCAGACAACGGAGCTTGTGTCCCATTTGTTACCTCCGACGGTCCATGGGGAGATGCTTTAGCCTGCGGCAAACTGGATGGGGTATTACCCACAGGGAACTTCGGTTCCAAGATGAAAGCACAGTTTGACGTATTAAAAGAGCATACCAATGGCGGTCCTCTCATGTGCATGGAATTCTGGGTAGGATGGTTCGACCATTGGGGTAACGGAGGACATAAAACCTCTAATCTGGAAGAGAACTGCAAGGATTTAGATGAAGCCTTACAGTATGGTAATATAAACATCTACATGTTCATTGGCGGTACAAACTTCGGTTTTATGAATGGTTCTAACTATTACGATGAGCTTACCCCGGATGTAACCTCCTATGACTATGATGCGGTATTAACTGAGTGTGGTGATATTACTCCAAAATACGAAGCGTTTAGGGAAATCATTGGTAAGTATGTGAAGATTCCGAACGTGGAATTTACCACGAAGATACAGAAAAAAGCTTATGGAAGGCTTAACTGTAAAGAAAGAGTGGGATTATTTGAGAGCCTTGAGGATATTTCTGTACCGATACCTGATTTGTTCCCGAAATCCATGGAAAAGCTTGGACAAAGTTATGGATACACCTTATACCGTTCTTTCCTTATAAAGGAGAAAAAGCTAAATAAAATTCGTTTATATAATGCCAACGACAGAGCAAAAATATATATTTCACAGGAACCGGTTGTAACTCTGTATGATAGAGAGCTGCTTACCGAACACGAGATATCCTGCGACTTTAAAAAAGGCAGTTCCATTGATATACTTATGGAGAATATGGGAAGAGTAAATTTTGGACCCTATCTGGATAAGCAGCGCAAAGGAATAGACGGAAGTGTGGTAATCAATGATCATCAGCATATGAACTGGGAACACTATACACTGCCCTTGGATAATCTTCATAAATTGAATTTTACCAAAGGCTTTAGAGAGCAGAAACCTGCCTTCTACCGCTTTGAGTTCCTCGCAGAAGAAAAAGGTGATACTTTCATTGATATGGAAGGCTGGGGAAAAGGCTGTGTCTTTATAAATGGCTTTAATCTGGGGCGTTTCTGGGAAATCGGGCCACAGAAGACATTATACCTGCCTGCGCCATTGTTAAAAGAGGGTATCAACGAGATTATCGTATTCGAGACAGAAGGAAAAGCATCAGAGCAGTTGATCCTACGTGATAAACCGGATTTGGGTTAATTAAATAAAAACAAGCACTTTTGTACGTAAGACTTATGCTTATGTATGGAAGTGCTTGTTTGCGTTGGTCGGCTACAGTACTAGTATACCATAGAGTGGTTGGTATCAGGGAGTGGAAGCAACGTACCTGTAATCATCCAATCATTTGCCGGAACTTGGAGGGTGTCATATGCATATATTTTCTGAAGGTTTTATTATAATAGCTGATATTATTAAAGCCTGTCATCACAGCAATCTCTCCAATGTCCCGGCCTGTTTCTTTTAGAAGTTCTGCGCTAATGCTAATACGGTAATAATTGATATATTCTACGACAGACATTTTTGTCATGGATTTAAAGAATCGACAGAGATGTCCAACGCTAAGATTGAACCTCTTAGACAATTCAGTTAATGAAATAGAGCTTTCATAATGTTCTTTAATATATGCAATGATAGATTTGGTCACCTCAATCTGATAGTCTGCATATTTGGGTGGAGTAGTCCTGTTTTTACTAGAATGAACATAAAGCAGATGCCAGATTGCATACAGCTTTGCTTTTATGCTCAGTTCATATGCGGTTTCTTTTTTCTCGAATAGCTCCCGTATTTCTAAAAGCAGGCAAAGGACACGCCTCTCCCAATCGAATGTAGGTATAATATATTCTGTAAATACTGTTTCTTCACGTTTTACGCTGTTAAAATACTGTTGCTGAATTACATCATTAACAAAGCTGTTTAAAAAAGCTATATCAAATACAACAGCAAAAAAATCTAAGGATATTCCCACTTCTCCGGTCATGGAATGAAGATGGTTTGATGGAATAAAGACAATTGTATCTTTCGCTAAAGAATAGCTTCGGTTATCAATATGTATTTCTCCCATCCCTTTTGTCACGACCAGAATCTCAATCTCCTCATGCCAGTGACAGCCCACCCGCTCCTTAAAACTGCAATCTGACTCAATGTCATGAATCATAAGTGGAAACATAGCATTTCCATGAGGAAGCTGTTCTCTTAGCAGCTTGTATTTTTCATTCATCTTTCGCTCCCATCTGCATACTTTAGCATGTACTCAAAACAATAGTTGAAAGTGAGATTCTTCCAGGATAAAAAGTTTTACTCACACTTTTTATTAAGAATTAATTAAATCATCCAAGTGCCTAAGCTTTTACCCTGTTATGAAAAATCTTTAGTAGCTCCATGCCATATATATGTGAAAATCCTGTTATTATAGATCAAATTAATTAAAGATTTTCTTTAAATTTATCATTATATTTTTATTATAAGAAATATTTACCAAGGTTTCAAGTATCCGTAAATTAAAACCTATATGTAGTAATGTATAAAGGAGGCACTATGATTTTTTTGAATGTAAACAAGACTCTGATTATTCGTCATCAAACGGAGCAACTCTGCATTGAGGCCTGGGGACAGGATTCTCTTCGAGTGAGAGCAACACATTACAGGAATTTCACCGGGCGAAACTGGGCTCTTAGCGAGGAAGTACCGGAAGAACAGAAATCTGCTGAAATTACAATTGATGATTGCCAATCTGCTCTTATTCGAAACGGCCGACTGAGCGCGAAGGTTAATGCTGCTGGTGTACTATCCTTTTTTAAAGACGATACGCTTTTCCTGAGGGAATACTATCGGAATTATTTTGGTACGGAGAGTGGAGAGAGCTGCTGCTTAAAGATTATTGGAAGAGATTATAAGCCAATTATAGGAGGCGATTATGCACTTACCGTGCGTTTTGAAAGTAATGATGGAGAAAGGCTTTTTGGAATGGGGCAATATCAGCAGTCCTATTTAGACTTAAAAGGATGCATCCTGGAACTTGCACAGCGAAATTCTCAGGTATCAATACCATTTGCTGTGTCAAGTCTTGGATATGGGTTTCTCTGGAATTGTCCGGCTGTAGGAAAAGTATCTTTTGGTAAGAATTATACTGAATGGAGGGCAGAGGTTACGAAAGAGATGGATTATTGGATTACGGTGGGAGATACCCCGGCTCAAATTGTGGAACATTATACAGAGGTGACCGGTCGTGCGCCTGCCATACCGGAGGGTCTTTTAGGGCTCTGGCAATGCAAACTGCGTTATCGCACCCAGGAGGAAGTTTTGACAGTGGCAAGGAAATATCATAATCTTTCCATTCCTCTAGATGTTATTGTTATTGATTTTTTTCATTGGACTAGGCAAGGTGACTGGCACTTTGATTCGGAATACTGGCCGGATCCCAAGGCGATGTGCGATGAACTTCACTCCATGGGTGTTAAAGTAGTAGTGTCCATATGGCCAACGGTAGATAAAAAAAGCGAAAATTTTTATGAAATGTTTGAGAGAGGACTTCTTATCCGTACCGAGCGGGGAAGCATTCAAACATACGATTTTCAGGGGGACTGTCTGGAGATAGATGTTACGAATCCAGAGGCAAGAGAATTCATCTGGGAGAAATGTAAAACGAATTATTATGACTATGGTATTGATATGTTTTGGCTTGATAATGCAGAACCGGATTATGCAGTATATGACTTTGATAATTATCGTTATGCTCTGGGATGTGCTCTGGAGGTAAGTAATATCTATCCGCAGATGTATGCAAAAGCATTCTGTGACGGAATAACCGCCCTTGGGCGTGAAAAAGAAATGCTTCACCTGGTTCGTAGTGCATGGGCTGGAAGCCAGAAGTACAATACACTAGTCTGGTCAGGCGACATACCAAGCACCTTTGAAGCGCTTCGTGACCAGCTAAGTGGGGGATTAAATATTGGCCTTGCTGGTATTCCCTGGTGGACTACGGACATTGGTGGTTTTATGACAGATGACGTAGACGATCCGGCATTTAAGGAATTGCTTTTACGCTGGTTTGAGTTTGCGGTATATTGTCCGATTTTAAGAATGCATGGGGATCGTGGCCCTCATAACATTCCACCTCTATCGGATAAGGAATACGGCGGTGGAAGCCTCTATACCGGCCAATCTAATGAACTCTGGAGTTATGGAGAGGATGCATTTGCTATTATGAAAAAGCAGTTAGACAGAAGGCTGTCCTTAAAGCCATACATAGAGGGGCTTATGAAAGAAGCAAGCGAAAAAGGTGCGCCGTTAATGCGTACTATGTTCTATGAATTTCCGGAGGATAAAAAATGTTGGGAATTGGCAGAGCAGTATATGTTCGGTTCAGAATACTTGGTTGCTCCAATTTTATATCCGGGTGAATATGAGCGAGAAGTCTATCTTCCAGCCGGTACTTGGAGAAATCTAATTGATGACAAGGAATATCAAGGAGGGCAGACTATTAGCTGTCTGGCTCCTATTGAGGAAATCCCGGTATTTCAAAGAATCGTTTAGGTAAATGAGGAAAAAAGATGATATGAGAAGATGCGCTATGATTTTTCGTAATGCATATCTTGGGAGAGACAACTATGTCTTGAGGTCTGTATGTGAAGGGAAGTCATAGAGTTTCTTTTATTAGATACAGTCTAAATAGTAATGTCTAAGAAGAATTAGAATTGAACCGTCAAAAAATTACAAAAAGAGGAGTAGAAAATTGGAGTTATTATCAAGTATATAATTGTAGTTATTGAAAATCCAAATTATGGTTGAATATATAAACTAGGTACTATACAATATATATTGTTATGTAATCGACATCAGGTTACATTTTATTGGGTGACTATAAACTAGAGAATAGGAATTTTTATAATTTGGTAAATATTTAGACTCTTATAGGTCACATTATAAAGAATATCACCTTTTGATTTGTACACGATTAAAGGTCGCAGAGGAGAGCTAAATATGATAGAACTGAGAAAGATTGATTCAAAAAATGTATGGAAAGTAATCAGATTGACTGTAGATGCTGAACAAGAAGATTTTGTGGCTACCAACACGGAGAGTATTATAGAAGCATATACTACCATAACTGCAGGTGGTGTAGCATTACCGTTTGGTATTTATGATAAGGATTGCCTGGTTGGGTTTGTTATGTTTGGATATGGGACATCTGGCGATGAAGATGACCCGGTAATTGCCAGGGATAACTATTGCATTTGGCGTTTTATGATTGACAAGAATTATCAGCATCAAGGAATTGGTAAGAAAGCTTTGCTAGCATCCTTAGAATACTTAAAGTCTATGCCATGCGGTAAAGCTGAGTACTGTTGGCTTTCTTACGAACCTGAGAATGTGATTGCAAAAAAACTTTATTCATCGGTGGGATTTCATGAAAATGGTGAGGTGTGCGGAGATGAAATTGTCTCTGTTTTAAAACTACATAATAATAAGTAGCGTGTACCATAGAGCAGGCGGGTTTGTATCATTAAGCTAAGGGAAAATGGATGGGAACCTGAATACACGTAATAATTTACTATGAAAGGATATGTAATGAATGTCAAAGATAAATATAGAGCCTAGTTGTGTATTCAGCCCTCAACCCATGTATCTGATAGGCACAAAGGATGAAGAGGGAATACCTAATTTTTGTATTATAACATGGATTGGGTTTTCCTTTGATAAAACACCCCACTTAATGATGACAATGGGAGGCAGCAAGCAAACAAAAACAAATATACTGCGCGATAAAATGTTTTCAGCAAATTTAGTTAGCGAGGATATAATATGGCTTGCAGACTATTTTGGAACTGCCGGTACTGAGGAAAAAAGGAAGAGCAAAGTAGCATATGATTATGAATGGGGCAATGCTCTAAAGGTACCTGTTCTCGAGCAAAGCAAGTGGGTATACGAGTGTGAAGTAACCAAAATAATTGAATTAGACGGAAGTCACCTATTCCTATCAGATATAAAGAATATACAGATTGATAAAGCTTTTGAAGGAATCGACCTTGAAATGATAGATTTGAAGAAACTGAATACTGCTATATATGCACCTTATAATTACTTCTCAATTGGGGAAAGAATTGGTAGTTGCGGCGAATGGAAAAATCATTTGGTAAATGATTAAATATAAGTCAAAAACTGATATAGACGAATTGATAGCGCGGCTTTTAGGTCATGCTATTTTTTGAATATAAATGGAAAGTTAGCTTGATATAGTTCATAATTGATGATATTCTAAAAATGTAAAGTTAACTTTCCTTGATTGATCGAGTAATTACAAAAACTATGAAAAATGTAACAATGGTAAGGTAAGGAGGCTGATAATCTTTGAGGTATATAAGTAGAAAATTGAGCAGTAACAGTATAAAGGAACGAGTTATTTTTAGCTTGGTGCTCCTCTTGGTGTTGTTTTTTGGATTTACTGTAGTAAGTTATTTTACACTACCGGAAGAATTTTTAAAAAATAGAAATCCCTTACAAAACTGGGAAACTTCTAGCAATACGCTTGTTCTTTTATTACAAATTTTCTTCTATAATATGCTTTCTGTATTGGTTATTACTTTTGGCAGTCTCTTTGGTAAGAAAAAAGAATCTGAATTAAACTATTTGTCTGTTGGTTATCTGGTATTGTTTACACAGATTAGTATTAACGGAATTGTGTTAGGGACATGGTCTTTTTCTATGGGGGGTACATCGATTCCTCTTATGAACAGAATTAACCGTACTTTTGATATTGTACATAGAGCAGGTCTCTGGGAGATGATAGGACAGTTACTCATTACCTGTGCCCTGGCTCGTATTGCCATAGTATTGACCAGTGGTAAAGAGACGAAGACCCGAAAAATTCAGGAGATTAACCTAACGAAAGCTGAAAAGTTTACATTAACATCCGGTTTTATACTGATGCTTGTGGGGGCTGTTATTGAAAGCGTTGCTATAAATATGCTTTAATAAATATAAATAGTTGGCTTTATTTAAGCCATCTAATGCCAAAATTAGTGTTTAAATTTCAAAAATAAAGATATTAGCTTTTTGATTATTTATAACTCACATCCTTAGATATAAAAATACTAAGCCATAACGAGCCGACCCCCAAAAGTTAGACCTAAAACCTAACGGATGGGAGGTCGATTTTTATTTGCCAAAAAGCACTTATGGGGGTTAAGATTGAATAAAGATATTCAACCCCTTGATTTGTACGCGACCAAAGGTCACAGATGGGAGCTAAAAATATAAAAAATTTATATTTGAAGTAAATTCAAAAGAATATTTAGATGACAAAAGTCAACTAAGACATTGACAAATGTCGTCGAAAGGATTAAAGTATAAGTATGGTAAATGCTGGTTAATATTGTGACTACTATTACCAAAAGTATTAAAATAAGAAAAATGGAGGTAAGCTTGTGGAGTATAAAGAAAATTATGAAAGACTACCTGATTCAGAATTACTTGTGATGCAGATTATATGGCAGTCTAAAAAAGCGATAGGGACAGGTAAAATTGTGGAATTGGTATGTGAACAAAAAAACTGGTCTCGCTCTACCGTACAGGTATTGCTGGCACGTTTGGAGGAACGGGGTTTTGTTGAAATAAAAAAAAGGGGAAGGCTTAATTATTATGTTCCATTAATAAAAGAAGAGGAGTATTTGACAAAAGAAACAAAAACTTTTCTTGGGCAGTTTTATGGGAATTCATATAAAAAATTAATTGCTTCCCTAGCGCAAAATCAAGAAATAACAGAGGAAGATATAGATGATATTATTCAAATCATAAAAGAGGCAAAGGGGGGTGAGGAGGTTGAGTAATTTGTTTCTAACAATAGTAAGCTTGTCTGTGGTATGCTCTTTTATCATTGGATGTGTTGTATTAATAGATAAAATATATAAGAAGAACTATTCAAGGCAATGGATATACATAACCTGGGCTGTTATTGCAATTCGTCTTATAATACCTGTAAACCTGGGAATAATAGAGGCACCGGTATCGGTTAATACGAATATGACTTTTGCAGGCTTTAATGCATCTGTTGAAATGGTAAGTAATGAAAGTTTTAAGGTTTCAAAGGATGCTAATTTAGAGCAAGGAAATAACATAATAACTGAAAGCAATAATACGGAAGAAAGCAGCATTCCTTCAGCAGAATTTATACAGAAGGCTGATTCAAACAAAATTGACAGTAGAGCACAGTATTCATTTTCTATACGCGACAGTTTTACTTTTATCTGGGT
This sequence comes from Anaerocolumna cellulosilytica, assembly GCF_014218335.1. Lineage (GTDB taxonomy): Bacteria > Bacillota > Clostridia > Lachnospirales > Lachnospiraceae > Anaerocolumna > Anaerocolumna cellulosilytica. Next base: position 869,679 of record NZ_AP023367.1, read on the forward strand.
AACGGGTTTCATAGTCTTTTTACTCTATCATTTAACAGCATATGTGTACCTTAAAGTAAAATTGAGACGATGGTGTATTTCATGTAAAGATGAAAAAATAGTACATGAATTTCAAACACTTTGTATAGAAATGGGAATTACCCATAAGATAAACCTCTTAATTTGTAACCAAGTAAAATCCCCAATACTAATTGGGATTATTAAGCCTTGCATTATCTTACCCACACAAGAATTTACTTTGGAACAATACCGCTTTATATTAAAACATGAATTAATTCATTATAAGCATCACGATTTACTGTATAAATTTATTTTATTGTTAGCAAATGCTGTACACTGGTTTAACCCATTCGTACATTATATGGTGTATCTTGCTAATAACGTCATTGAATTATATTGTGATGAAAGATTAATTGCTGGCAACAATCTATCGTATCGTGAAAATTATAGTAAAACAATACTTCAGATAATGACTGGTACTGGGAAAAAGGATTATATCCTTCTTTCAACCGGTTTTAGCAGCAGAAAGAAACAGTTAAAAAACCGTTTCTATCAGATAATGAATTCTAAACCAAGTAAAAAAGGGGTTGTATTTGTCGTAAGCATGATTTGTCTTATCTTAGTTGCCGGTAATGTGATGGCCTGGTTTTTACCTGTTAAGAATGTTAATGCCGATCGGAAGGGTATGCTAAATAGTGCAGAAAATATAACTACTCTTTCTAACCTCCCACAAGATAGTGAGTCTGTCCCTGAGCCATTAGAAAAGGTAAACAATATATTAGTGGTTGGTATTGACGGGAATAACACGGAAGATTACTTGCGTGCAGACAGTATTTTAATGGTTAGTATAAATCCTGACACAAAAAAAGTATTCCTAACTTCATTTTTACGTGATATATATGTGGAGATACCACAACAAGGTAAACATAAATTAAGTATGGCTTTTGAATTAGGCGGTACCAATCTTATAAAGAACACCTTAGAAGAGAACTTTGGGATTACAATTGACCATACAATGACCATACAAATGAAGGTCTTTGAAGATATTATTAATTCCATCGGCGGAGTAAGAATAACTTTAACAGAGAAAGAAGCAGACTTTCTTAATACTACTAATTACATAACTGAAAAGAAAAACAGGAATGTAATTGCCGGAGAACAGATATTAAATGGTAATCAAGCACTTGGATATGTGCGTGTAAGTAAAGTACCTACCCTACAGGGAGAGCAAAATGACTTGGGTAGAACCCTGCGTTTAAAAGAAGTAGTATTGTCTGTCATTGAAGATTGCAGCAAAAAGGATATCAAGATACTGACACAGGTTGCCACAGATTTTATTTCTATTGTGTCGGCTGATTTAAGAATAGATAAAATAATTGAATGTTTTAATCTTGTAATGGAAGAGGATGTTACCATTCAAAATTTAACGATTCCTGTAAAAGACTCTTACACACAGAACATTGAGAAGGGCAGGATTATCCTTGACATTGATTTAAAAGTAAACAGGAAGGAGTTGGAACAAATCAATCAATAGAAATAAAAAAATGTAGGGTATGTACTTTTTAGAATAATACCTGTAAAGATTGTTTTATATAAAGATAATGAATAATCCGGTTATTATACTGCTTAAATTCCGGGGGTGTTCATTATCTTTTCTTTTGAAAATCTTTCTATTTTTCTTTCGTAATTTTTTATATTTATCTCCATGATTCTAAAGATAATTATTTTATAATCATCTCAAATCATATAAATGAGGAGTAGGATATGAAGATAAATATATTAACCGGAAGATTTGGAATGGGACATATAACCGTTGCAAAGGCCATAAAGGAACATATAAAAAATAGCTGTCCGAATGTCGAGGTCGAAGTTATTGACTGGTTTGATTATATATCACCAAAATTGGCGCAACAATATTATATATTTTTTGAACTAATTGTAAATAAAGGTTTCAGATTATACAATACACGCTATCGGTTATTGGAAAATATGAAAACAGATCAGAAGCCGGAATTGTATGGGTTTTTTAAGTGGCATTTTAAAAAATACATACAGGAACGGAAGCCGGACATGATTATATCAACGCTGCCATTATGTTCACAGCTTGCCTCCATGTATAAAGAAAAGAGCGGTTCGGCTACCCCGTTGATTACCTGTGTAACAGATATCACGGGGCATTCGGAGTGGATTAATAAGAATACGGATTATTATATGGTAGGCTCCTATATCGTTAGAGATAAGTTTATAAAGAAAGGGGTATCACCATATAAGATTTATGAAACGGGAATTCCGGTCAGAGCAGGGTTTAACCAAAATGAAAAATTTACAGATTCAAACCACTATGGAAGAAGGCAAATACTCCTTATGGGCGGAGGTTTAGGAATACTTCCTGCTGAAAATGAGTTCTATCAAGACTTAGAGGGGTTGTCAAATGTAGATATTACAGTTATAACAGGGAAAAATGATATTTTATTTCAACAATTAGCAGGAAAATACAGAAACATTACTGTTTTGGGATATGTCCATAATGTTTATGATTATATGAAACAAGCGGATGTAGTTATTACGAAACCCGGAGGTGTAACAACCTTTGAAGCAATCCATGCAGAGTTACCCATCTTGAGTCTAACTCCCTTTTTACAACAGGAAATTCACAATGCTGCTTATATTGAAGTCATGAATATCGGTAAGGTTATAGACATGAAAGGCAAAGAGTTTATACAGGAGATAAGAAGTATACTAGAGGAGGGGCATTTGGAGGAATATAAAAATAATATTTTGAAAATAAAGAGCGGCTTAAAAGAAAATATGGAATTTTTAACCCAGCTTATAGAAGCATATACAATCGATAATATCAATAATACTACTTGCTTTTGTTCTGATGCAGACAAGAGAATGGAGGCGCTGATCAATGAAAAAATTAGTTTTAACCTTTGATGATGGTCCGAATCCGTTATATACAGAAAAATTATTGGAGGTTTTAAATGCGCATAAAGTAAAAGCAACCTTTTTTGTAGTTACTAAAGATGCAATATGCAATCCAAAACTGATTGAACGCATGAAACAGGACGGGCATGAGATTGCGCTTCATTCCCTGGAACATAGGCATGCATTGTTAAGTGGTTATATCTATACTAAAAATGATTTTACAAAAAGTATTAAACTTTTAAAAATGTTAAATTGCAAAATTAGATTTTATCGACCGCCTTGGGGTGTAAGAAACTTATATACTGCAAACTTTACGAAAAAACATAACCTGCACATGGTGCTTTGGGATGTTATGGTTGAGGATTGGAGAGTTAAAAATACGCCCGGAATACTGGCAAGCAGAATAAACAGAAAAGTTTTTGATGGTGCAATTATTTGCCTGCATGATGGAGGAGAAAGACATGGAGGAGATTATGGTGCACCTTTGCATATGATAAAAGCCCTTCAGATGGTGTTACCCAAATTAAAGAAAGAGGGTTACGAGTTCGTAACAGTTGGAGAATATTTTGACAATGAATAAGCAGATTATGAAGACAAAAAAACAGGTGGCAGGAATTCTGATTCTGCTAGTATTAATTGCATTTACTTTTTGTATTTATTTACGGGATTATTCTTTACAAGAATTATTTAGAGCATTGAAACAGGTTAATATGGTTTACCTTTTGGCAGGATTAGGAGCAATGTTTCTTTTTGTTCTATGCGAAGGAATGTGTATTTATTTGATTGTAAAAGAACTAGGATATAAAACATCCTTTATAAGATGCTTTGAGTACTCAAATGCCGGTTTTTATTTTAGCTCCATTACACCCTCGTCCAGCGGAGGTCAGCCGGCACAAATATATTTTATGAATAAGGATAATATTCCCCTTTCAGTATCCTCAATCACTATATTCTATGTGGTCTATGTATATCAGATAGTAATGATAGTCCAGGGTTTTATTATGGGAATTTTATGTAGTGGCACAGCGATTCAGTTTATTATGAAATTAAAATATCTGTTTTTATTTGGTATCATTGTAAATACGGCGGTAATATTATTACTGTTTGGACTTATGTATTCTAAAAAATTTGTTCCTGCGTTAGTATCTATACTAGTTAGAATAGCGAATAAACTTCCCTTTTTTAATAAAAAAGCAGGAATAGAGAAAAAACTTACCAGCAGTTTGTCATCTTATCATGAAAAGGCTATGATATTAAGAAAGCATCCGAGATTATTTATAAAGGTCTTTGCGGTTACAATGATTCAGATGATTGCACTAAATATAGTTCCATCACTGGTTTATCTAGGGTTTGGAAACAGGGCAGACAACTTTTGGGACTTAATTACCTGTCAGTCATTGCTGACAATATCGGTTTCGGCAGTCCCCCTGCCGGGGGCAGAAGGGGTTTCGCAAAGTGGCTTTTTACAGGTATTTAATATATTCTTTCAAAAAGATACAATGATTCTGGCAATGTTAATTCAGAGAGTATTGAGCTTTTACGTGCCTTTAATAATAAGCTTTTTACTATATATTTTTACTCAGTTACGGGTTATAAGGACAAGTGAACACAGGTGATAATTCCCATTAACTTATTTATTCGATTTCCTTATAAAATCTTTATAATTAGCAGTTATACTAGTAGAAACAGGCAACTGCGAAACAATCATTCTATGTGCGGAACCAGACAAAATCGTCAAAAACCGGTTCCAATGCAGTGGCAAGTCACCCTTATTTGGGTGATTTTGGCTATTTTCTTATACCAGATTAAGAGTTTCGTAATTGCCTACTGGTGTTAATTAGGAAAGGAGATTTTATAATGGAATTAACAAAAAAGGGATTAACCGGTTTTCAACTAAAGTATCTTGCAATGATTTTAATGGTACTTGACCACATTCATTATTTTTTTGAATTTACAGGTAAAATACCTATTTGGTTTACTATGCTTGGAAGGGTATCCGCTCCACTTTTTTTATTTTGTGTTCTGGAGGGATTTATTCATACCCACAATAGGAAAAAATACTTTTTACAGATTTATAGCATTGCAATCGTAATGGGACTTATTATGTTTTCTTTTGTATTTTTCGGATTACAAAGGCCGGACGGGTTTTACCCCCAGAATCAAATGCTAGCAACACTTTCCATACTACTGGTTATATTACAGGGAATTGATTGGTGTTCAAAAAAGCAGTGGGGAAAAGGATTGGCAGCAATTATTATTCCAATTATATTACCCTTCGTTGCAATTTTTATAGGCAGCAAGATAAATAGTGCATGGTTTGTCATTAATCTATTGAATTTTTCTATTTTACCATTACATACGTGGATAATGGATGGTGGTACTTACTTTATTTTTCAAGGGGTTTTAATGTATATCTTTCGTAAAAATCGTAAAGTACAGGCTTTCGTATTTGTTGCTTCAACGCTCATTTTATATGGTGTTCTGCCCCTTGTTACCATGGAAGGAATCACTTTAGAAATCCTTCTTACCAAAGCTTTTGAATGGATGAGCATCTTTGCTGCTATTCCTATGTTGTTATATAATGGAGAACGAGGAAAGGGAAATAAGAAGTTCTTTTATTGGTTTTATCCGGGACATGTTTATGCTTTGTGTGCATTGTCGTACATTCTCTTTTATATGTTAAACTAATGTAAATGGATTAGGGTGCTTTATAAGAGCATCCTTTTTACATAAAAGAGATAGCGCACAGCGGTTCCTTTTGCTGAATCCGGAATGTGTGGCAGCTCAAAGTAAAAAAAGTTGTTCTTTTTTTTATTCCATGCTAAAATAATTTAGATATGTTACTGACTGATTACCAAAGAAAAAGTGAGTACTCTAATTAGGGGAGGAGACTATGGCAGTATGGAATCCATGGAAAGGATGTCATAAAAAAAGCGATGGCTGCGCCAATTGTTATATCCACAGGGCAAATGACAGAAAAGGTATTGATACAGATTATATTTATAAAACAGAAGATTTTTATAAGCCCATTGAAAAGGAAAAAAAGGGTAACTATAAAATGAAAAGCGGTCAGGAGGTTTTTCTTTGTTTTAACAGTGATTTTCTGGTGGAGGAAGCAGATGAATGGCGTAAAGAAGTCTGGGAAATGATTAAATTGAGAAATGACTTACATTTTTTATTCCTAACCAAAAGAATCGAGCGGTTCCTCATTGGACTGCCGGAAGACTATGGAGAAGGTTATGACCATGTTACGGTAAGCTGTACCATTGAAAATCAAAAAATGGCAGAAGAACGACTGCCAATATTCCTAAAAATGCCTATAAAACATAAGCTCATTACCATACAGCCAATGCTGGAAAGCATTCATATACTTGATTATCTGGATAACACCATAGAAATGGTTGTTGTTGGAGGAGAATCCGGTAATGGAGTAAGACCCTTATATTATGACTGGGTACTTGATATCAGGGAACAATGTATTCAAAAGCGGGTGAATTTTAATTTCAGACAAGTGGGTTCCCAATTCATAAAAGATGGGAAGACCTATAAAGTACAAAGGCAGTATTTATGCACCCAAGCAAGAAAAGCAGATATAGAATACCGGGTATAAAACAGGCAGATTAAGAGACAACGGAAGAAATCAAAGATTGCAGATGGGAGCTAATTATGAAACGATTTATATTTAGAGCACAGGTTAAAGACGAAATGGAAGAGAAGGCAAAGGCAGTTTTGCAGGAAGAAAATAAACCTAAGACTTTTATAGCCGAGGGTAAACTAATGACAGCAGCAGCCTTTTCCTGGGAAAAGAATATATTTTTGTATTATGAGTCTATAGAAGCGGAGATAAAGCCGGAGGAACTACTATGCAATATAGAAGCGTATCTTGTGGATTGGCCCGGACAGAAAGAGAATAGAAAATGGATACCTATGATAGATGTTTTTCATTTTAATGAACCGTTAAATGCAGAACACTGGAAGAGAAAAGAGCCGGTAGAAAGCAGAAAGGGAAGAGTAGCCCATTTAAAGCCTGAAATGATGGCTAGCTATATTTATTACCACTATCAATTGCAGGAAGAGCATGCCTTCCATGGTCCTAAATACGAAATCATCGCAATGCATGAAAATCTGTTATTTGGATATCAGGAATTTCCTGCTGTGGTTGAAGAACCGATAGTACCCAAAAAATTAAATACGAATGGAACACCTGCCAATTGGAATGATTCAAGAATGGATCTGCACTTTCAAGCCTGGGAAGATGGTCATTTGTATTTTAAGCATATTGATCAGATATTTGCATATTATATGGAGTAATAGATTACTAGTATGCATTGTTCAATAACAAAAAATCTTTACCATATTAAATAAATATTGATTGTTATGTTAAAATATGCTAAATTATGAAATATTTTATTACCTTTTGTAATATGTATTTAAAGAAAAATTAATGAAAATGCCTAAAAAGAAACACCTTTCTATGGTATAATCTACGTGTAAATTTAAATAAGATAAAAAAGAAGGTGTAAAATGGCAAATCATTCTGTAAATACAAATAAAAAGAAAAGTAAGAAATCTAAGATGAAAAAAAGGTTGATTCTTGTGGGAATCGGAATTTTTTCACCTCTATTGATTTTGTATCTATTTTTGGCTTTTTACTATAACACACATTTTTATAATAGAACCACAATCAATGGAATTAATACCTCTAATTTGACCTTGGAAAATGCGGAAGAGTTAATATTGGCAGAAGTTAATACGTATGTCCTAGGTTTAGAAGGCAGAAATGGTATAAATGACAGGATAGCGGCTTCCAGTATGGGGTTACATACCGTTTTTGACGGAGACTTGGGGGATTTGTTAAAAAAGCAAAATAGCTTTTTGTGGCCTATTTCATTAGTAAAAGCTCATGATATGGAATTAAAGGCAATCCTGAAGTTCGATGAGGAACTATTAAAAGCCCAGATAAAAAATCTAAAGTTTTTTCAAGAAGAAAATGTAATACCGCCTGTAGATGCTCATATATCAGAATATGGAGAAAACGGATTTGAAATAATTGCGGAAGATTTAGGGGCGAAGGTTGATGAAAATAAATTGTTTGAAGCTATGAAAGCAGCGATTCTCTCTTTGCAACCTTCTCTGTCTTTAGAAGAAGCAGACGCTTATGAAAAACCGGAGATAACTGCGGATTCCAAAGATTTATCAAAGGTTATGAATCAGTTAAAAAAGATAACCGGTGCTAAAATAACGTATGAATTCGGGGAAGACATCGAAGTACTCGACGGATCAAAAATCAGCCAATGGCTGACGGTGGACGATGATTTAAATGTGCAGCTTAATGAAGCCGGTGTAAAAGAATATGTAGATTATATAGGTAAAACCTACAACTCCTTTGGCAGAACCCGCTCTTTTATGACCTCTTATGGTAAAGAGGTAATTGTAAAAGGCGGGGATTATGGCTGGTGGTTAAACAGAACTAAGGAAGTGGAAGAATTAAAGAACCTGATATTAAATGGTGAACAACTAATTAAGGAGCCGGTATATTATCAGACTGCTCAACAATATGGTAAAGATGATATCGGTAATACCTATGTGGAGGTAAATCTGACCGCACAGCATTTATTCTTTTACAAAGATGGAGAATTAGTTGTAGACGCTGAATTTGTATCCGGTAACCTTGCAAGAAATTACGGAACACCGACTGGAACTTATCCGATTCAATATAAAGAAAACGATGCTATATTAAATGGTGAAGATTATTCAACACCCGTTAAATATTGGATGCCTTTTAATGGAAATATTGGCTTCCATGATGCCAACTGGAGAAGTACATTTGGAGGTGTCATTTATAAGACCAGCGGTTCCCACGGCTGTATTAACATGCCTCCTGCAAAAGCTAAGATAATGTTTGAAAACATTAAACGCGGGGTTGCAGTTGTTGTGTATGAATTAGAAGGAACGGAGAACTACGGCAAAGATAAAGAGGATAAGGAGAAAGAAAAGACAACAAAAGAAGATAATGTGAATGGTACAGTTGATACATCACCGGCAAGGTAATATAAAAGGCTTTTTCATAATAGCTAATAGAACAGATTTCTATAGAATAGAAAAAAAATAAATAAACGAGAGGATGCGACCACATTGCTGGTCGCATTTTTTGTTGTATCCCGGTACAATAATACCACCTGCTATGCAGGTGGATCCCAATTAGCTTAAGCTTCAAGTTAAAAACCTCCTATGCTATTATAAGTATAGGTTCGCCAACCGCACAAAAAGCATAGGAGGTTTATCCAAATGGATATGAATAGTTTAGCACATACGAAATGGGAATGTAAATACCATCTTGTTTTTGCACCAAAGTTTAGAAGGCAGATAATTTATGGAAAAATCAAACAAGATGTAGCTAGCATATTGAGTATGTTATGTAAAAGAAAAGGTATTGAAATAATTGAAGCAGAGTGTTGTAGAGATCATGTACATATGTTAGTAAGAATACCACCAAAGTATAGTGTCTCACAGATAATGGGTTATTTAAAAGGGAAAAGTTCGCTTATGATATTTGAAAGGCATGCGAATCTGAAGTATAAGTATGGGAACAGGCATTTCTGGTGTAGAGGATATTATGTAGATACGGTAGGCAAAAATGCAAAGAAAATACAAGAATATATTCAGAATCAAATACAAGAAGATTTACAGTATGATCAAATGTCACTAAAGGAATATATTGACCCGTTCACGGGTGAGCCAGTAAAAGAAGGCAAGAAATAAAACCCTTTAGGGTTTGCCAGGGAAATAAGTGCGGCTGGCGGACTTTTTAGAGCGTCTTTAGACGCAAGCAGGGAAAAGCCCCTTATAGGGGCAGAACAAGCCACCGGCTAAGCCGGTGGTTCTGACTATAAAATAAATGTATTCATCTAGTACAGATGGGATATTATAGGACAAAATGTAAAAAAATGAAAATAGACATTGAATTATACTTGTAAATATGGTAAAATATTGTATATATTAGAAAAATAAGTATATATAATACAAATCTAGTATGTTATTACATATAATACTATAACATAAAAAAATAATTAACTATGTAGTACATTATTCCTGAAAAATGGAATTATCCGGGTTTTGTTTCCTTAGTACAAGCATACTCACAATAATAGAACCTAGGTCTTAGAAAGGAAAAGCAATTCAATTGCAACGCGTAAAATGAGGCACTTATATAGGAATAAAGAGCATTATTATTTAATTGATACCTCGTATATGAAATTTTATAAAATACCGTACAAGCTTGAGAATCAGCTTAGTACATATACATTAGAAGAGTTAGATGATATTGCAAAAGATTTTACACTTCCTGCTACAGATAGCATACCCTTGACTGTTATCGAAGAGAATACAGAACAATGTAACAGACTGATACTAAATTTGAGTGAATTGTGTAATTTAGCCTGTAGATATTGTTATGCTGAGGAGGGAAGTTATGGACAGGAGACTTGCAATAAGAATATGTCCTTAGAAACTCTTAAAAAAGTAGTAACAAGAGCTTGTAGGCTTTATCCCGGAGGAATTGGACAGATTCAATTTTTTGGTGGAGAGCCTTTATTAAACAAACGTGTTCTATACTCAGCGGTAGAATGGATAAAGGAATATACAGAAGGGTTGGGGTTAAAATGCCCGTTGTTTACAATAGTTACGAACGGTACATTAATTGATGATGAATGTATTACATTATTCAATGAATATTTTTCGTCAGTCACCATAAGCCTGGATGGTTCAAAAGCAGTAAATGACGGTAAAAGAGTTTTTAAGGGTACACATAGTTCTGTTTTTGATAAGGTAGCAGAAACAATCAGGCGAATGAATGAAAGAGAAAGAAAATATTATATATGTATAGAAGGAACCATACACGAAGGTCATATTCAAGAGTTTGAAGAGAAAAGTAGTATGGAATCCTACAAAGCACTATATCAATTAGACGTTGATATTATTCATATCAGTCCTCTTATAGGTCGTTCAGATGATAGTGGAGAAAGCAAGATAAATTACAATAAGTTCTTCGAGGAATGGGTGAAAGAAGAATTTAAGAATGGAGTAGGTGGTATAAAGACCAGAACGGTTGCTAATTTGCTTTATGCTGCTAAGCAGCATAAAACATTCGGAAATGGCTGTGGTGCGACCAATACTGATTTAGCATCAGATGTTAACGGTGGGCTTTATCCTTGTTTTATGTTTATTGGAGGAAATGAATACTTTTTGGGAGATACAAAGGATTCCATTGAAGAACAGCGCCAAAGGATATATGAAGTTCGCCAATTATTGAAAGAAGCGAATAACAATACAGAGTGCAATAAATGTTGGGTAAAACCAGTCTGTGCCAAATCTTATGGACACTGCATTGGGTCCAGATATTTGTCCAATGGAAGTGTATCAAGACCGGAAAAAGAAATATGTAGTATAAGCAAATGCGTTATGGAGAATATTTTTGTTCAATCCTATGAAAAATACGGCATACGGAAAAGTGAGGAGGATTGATAAAAAAGTGAGCGGTGAAGTTATCCTAGAACAAGATGAATGGAAACCACATTTAAAAGAAAGTGTGTATACCAATGATATATACTTAAATAAAGAAGGTAAGGGCAACTGGGTTGTTGGGGAATACGAATGTGATACTCAATTTACGTTACCAGCGTATCAAAAGGAGGCTTTCGATAATGTATGTACTCTGCTTGATGGGAAACATACAATTGTTGAAATTGCTGATTCGACAGGAATTCACAGCAAAGAGATTCTATCCATACTGCAAGTATTAAAGAGTAAGGGAATGCTAAGGGAGAAATATAGCGGAACCCAGACACGATTTAGTGAAGTGGATAATCTCTCTATAAAATTAATAAACTATCAGTTCAAGAATCATCTTAATTCTATAAAGAATAGAAAGATAGCAGCAGTACTTGTAAAAGGCATGCATATAATACTACTACTGAGTATACTTGTTTTTGTATATTTAAACATTCGTAACAACTTTGCTGCATTTAACAACACAACATTGGAACGTTGGTTAAGTTTTGGTAAGAGTGAATCCAATCAATGGACCGGATATCTATTAATTAATCTTGGAATGGTACTTATGTTTGTATTTCATGAATTAGGGCATGTAATATCCGGTGTTCACGCGGGAATACAGCCGGAAAAGTTTTCATTTGTGTTATATTTGGGTTTTATACCTATGTTTTATGTAAAAAATAAAAACATATATTCCTTGAAAAAGAAGGATTTTTTAAAGGTATTATTGGCAGGTTGTTATGTAAACATAATATTATGTATTATATTTCTGGATTTCTATCTATTTACTGGAAGTGAAATATGTAAAACTCTTGCAATGTCTAATTTAAGGATATTTTTTATTAATTTGTGGCCGTTGTCACTTAGTGATGGATACTTTATATTTTCGGTTTTATTTCGCCATCCCAATCTGAGATATAAATTTCACTACTTTATAGCTAAGCCCAAAATAATAAAAAAATATAACCGAATGGAAGTCCTCTATACATTCCTTTCAATGTTTATACTTGTCTTAACAATGAGTTTTGAAGTTACTTGGTTTATTGGCCTTTTTAATATTTCAGAACAATTAAAAGTAGTAATAGTTTCAGCAATTCTTTGTACATATATAATTGTTTTACATTTTTTGAATAAGAGAAAGTTTGAAATAAATCCATATGGTTCAGCAACAGTAGGGGTACAGTCTTAACAACAAGTATAAAACAGAGTAAAAGGGAATTTAAATAATATAGTAAAGGAAGTTGATGATGAAAAAGATACTACAGGTGCTAATAAACAAACGAAATAGTAAGGAGCATAAATTATTTTTATGTCTAATGACCGTAATTGTAACCAGCCTTACTTTATTCACTGCCTTTAATGCACTTCCACTTCTAGAAGAATCCATTAAACAAGACTTACGCCAGACAACTGTAGGAGAAGCAGATTATGTTGTAACACCAAAAGAAAGTGCTCTTTTTGAAGTGCCTACTATAGAGAATGGAAAAAGTTTAAATATACTAGCGCTAGAAGGTGGTATTACAAAAGAGAGGTATGCCAAAGTATTTATTTGGGAACTTGATTATAGCAAGTTTCTTGAGGTATTTGGAAATACATATATGGAAAAGGGTGAGGTAACCCTTCCGGTAACTCTTAACGAAAATCAAGTATTGATTATGCCAGATACCAGTGACAAGCTCAATATAAATGAAGGGGATTTGGTGGAGTTTACTGTCTATGGTCAGAAAATCTATGCAGAAGCGGTCATTGCTCCGCGAGACAATTTTTTTGTTAAAGCAAATGGAGAAGTTGTAGTGATGGGTGCGGAAATCTTACGTACGGCATTAGATATTAAGGAAAATCAAGTGACCCTTTCATACATATATAAAACGGAGAAGGGAGCAGATATAAAAGCAAATCTGCAAAAGCAAAATAATGAAATCATTGTGAAAGAGGCAATAGATCCTGAATATATATCTGCAAATATGACAACTTACTATGGGATTGATTTTCTGATACTCGTTTTTATTTTATTAATTGCCAGGGATATATTAAAGTCTACTGGACTTATATATGTAACAGAACGTTCTCGTTTTATTGGTACTTTACGAAGTAATGGAGCTGAGAAAAGATTAATAGTTCGCCTGTTTTCCAACATAGGTATTAAAGTTGCCCTTAAGGGAAGCTTATTTGGCATGATGATTGGTATGGCACTCCTAATAACCTTTGCCAGATTTGGAATTGGTCTAACGAATGTATTGCAAGCGATTGATATTATCTTTTTAGCCATTGCAGTAATTGGAACTGGGGCAGTTATGACTATCCTGAGTTTGCTAAGTTTTCAAAGGCCTGTTAAACAATTGCTCTGTAAATCTGACCGGTCATTACTGCTTGAAAATGTATCGGCGGAAATGCAGCATGAAAAAGAGCGTAAGATGGACTATATTTACTGTATCCTATTACTTGTGTTTATTATCCTTTCTTTCTTTTTGTCCAGATGGGATATGGGGGCTGTTTTGCTATATGTAATTACTTTTACATTTATTTTAATTAAGAGTATGAAATATCTATTTCTTAAACTAAAAAAAACAATTCAGCAAAAAACAGGAAAAGGTCTTTTCTTGATTGCAGCTAAAAATGTAGGTACCAATGTGTATCTTAGAAAAACACTATCTTTGACAATAACGATATCCTTATTTATTACTATAATAGGTATACTCATATTCTCTGTATTAGATGCAATGACAAGTTTTTATAGGGATTATAAGTCAGATGCATACATAAGAGTTGAAGATGGTAAGGGATTTTCAGATACCGAACTAGATAAAGTAGAAAGGCTTTCTGACATTACAGATACCTATTTGTATTATACAGGTAAGGTGACAATTGTAACGAAAGAGGATGAACGGCAGGTAAAAGTTGTGGGCCTTGATGATCCGATTGATTACAATGACAACTTTATGAATTTGAATTTGGATTGGGTCAAAGGATTTGACATCGCTACTTTTACCCAGTCAAGAAATGCTATTTTAAGTGAGATACTATGTAATCGATTTGGGTTTCAATTGGGTGATACAGTTACTTTATATGATGGAGAAAGTCAAAAAGATTATTATATTGCAGGAATAACTCCTTCCTTACAAGAACTTGGCGATGCAATATATATATCAAGATATGACAGTGAATTTCTTGGTGGAAGTATTAAAAACGGTCTTTATCTAAAATGTACGAACATGGCTAATATGGAAGATAGTATAGAAAATATACTTTATGAACGTACTTATACGTTTAAAGATGTAACTGAAATGAAACAGAATGATGTTACTAATGGTATGCAGATTATAATTTTCTTCGTTTCTTTTGCAACATTGGTAGGTATGGCAAGTATTACAGGCATCTACAGCAATTATAAGCTCAGTTATATGATGAGACGAAAAGAGTTTGCTATACTGGTCTCAACAGGGTACAGCAAAAAAAATATATTTCATATACTAATGGGTGAAATAACACTTATCAGTCTAATAGGATATCTAATTGGAATGTTAATCATGTGGGTGATTAAAAAGCCTTTAGAAAGTCTTATGAAATTCGTTGAACTGCCAATAGAGCTTAATTTGAGCGGATTGATATTTTTAGCCTTGTTTTTTGTTGTGTTAATCAATACTCTACTCAATATTGTATTGGCTCACAAGTCAAGTCAATTATCAGCAGAAGGTATAATAGAAGTATTGAAAAAATAAAAGCAGATAGAAAGGAAGGCAATGATGGAACTAATTAAAGCAGTAAATGTAAGAAAAACATATATAGCTGGAACCGTTGAGACAGAAGTAATTAGAGGGATAGATTTAACAATCAAAAAAGGGGAGTTTGTAACCATAACAGGTCCCTCGGGTTCAGGTAAAAGCACCTTGTTGTATCTATTAAGCGGAATGGAGCCGCTCTCAGAAGGAAAAGTTTTTTTAGAAAATGAGGATATCTCCTCTATGGATGATAAGAAGATATCTCTACTCAGAAGAAAAGATATAGCTTTTGTATTTCAATTTTATAACTTATTATCTGAAATGAATGTAACAGATAATGTGCTATTGCCTTCTCTAATTCTGCCGGGAGCAATTAACACAAATAGAATAAAAGAAGTATTAAAGGTAGTGGGGCTGGAAAAGTATGAAAGATCTTATCCATATGAGCTTTCTGGTGGGCAACAACAAAGAGCTGCTATAGCACGAGCTATTTATTCCAATCCCAAAGTCATATTTGCAGATGAGCCTACGGGTAATCTGGATTCTGAAAACAGTCAAAAGATAATGGATATATTTGTGAAAATCAACAAAGAACTTGGCACAACAATAGTAATGGTAACTCATTCAGAGAAATTTGCGACCTTTGGTACACGTACGATTCAAATGGGGGATGGAAGAGTATGCTAGTTGATGGGATTCCCACTAGGGTGCGAATTGATTTTCATTATAATGAAATGCCTAGAGAGTTGGGAGATTGCAGGACGCAGGCTTTTTGTATGATATTAAACCACTATGGATACGAAATCACTGCGCAAGAGATATTTGGTATTGGGAGCGGGCTTGATTTTCATATAAAAAATATAAACTATAACGGGTTTGACTTACCATTAATATCCGGCAGAAATTTTGATGCAGAAAATAATTGCTGTAAAATCTTACAAATTCCATGTAAAGAGCAAACGCTTGTTTATAATTCGGATATTTCTTCAGGTAATTTGTGTTTTGACAGGGATATATTGGAGATTTTAGTTGAGGGGCGACCCGTATTAATACAATGTGACGTTTACTATATGACCTATTTATCAGATATTAAGAGAAACCATAATCAATATCATATGATAATTATACTAGGCTTTGACCTTGAAAGCAGGGAATTTACAGTTCTTGACAGCGTATCCGGTCAAGTTCATACAATCGCAATGTCACAGTTGTATATGTCTATGTTTGAGAAGTATTATGGTGACGAAAAGGTTGGAATTTGGTATGACATAAAGCAGCCAGAAAATATCTGTAATCAAAGAAAACAAATAGATAAGTACATAGAATCTTTCATGAATCAAGGGAATTCAATTATAAAGAATGACGGATATCTGGAAGAAATAAAGAAATATATTGATTTCTTAAATCGTATCCGAGAGTGTGCAAAGCAAGGTTCAGTGAATCATGATAATTATCTGAAATTTATTTTGGAGATGAATTGTATTCTAATTCGAAAGCAGGATGAGTTAAATGGAAGTTGTTTTCGCCATTTATATGAAAAATATTTGAATGAAGTATCAACACATTTGTCTCTCAATAATGAACTATGGAATGATTTGGTAATGTATATACAGCAGTCAGAGGCTGCTTTTAAAGCCTTAAGCTTTAAGGTACGCTATTATAATGGAACGACCTATGAGAAATGCGAAATGTTTATCCAAAATCTGGAGAAAATCTATAAAGCAGAGAAAGAATTAGGAACAAAACTAATGAATATCAGGAGGAACTTACAGGATGAAAAATGAACTGGAGAAAATTATAGGTGAGTTAAAAGTGATGTTACAAGATAGGCTTATGCTGCCATTTGAGCCAGAGGAAATTGATGAAGATGCATTAATTTTTGAAGCAATTGATATTGAAGAAGCGAAAGATTATCCAAATCTTGGCTTAGACTCTGTGGATGGTTTAGAGATTATGGTAGGTATTCAGAACTTATATCATGTAAAACTAGATGCAGAAAAAAATCCACAGGCATATAAATCAGTAAGGACATTAGCGGAAGCCGTTTACAAGTTATTAGAGGAAAAGAAATGTGAGGCCTGATATGTCAAAGCAGAATACAATATCTGTTGTAGTTACAGGGGTTGGTGCTGTAGCATCAAATGGAATGGATTCAAAAGAGTATTTTAAAAACTGTGCATTAGGTATTACAGGCATTTGTCCTAGCCGTATAATGGAGGAATTTCATTATATGACTACATATGTTGGTGAAGTTCAGCTAGAGAAACCGCTTAGGTGGGAGGCTAAATTTCGTAAGATAGGCGAATTGGCATGTGATGAGATGATGAAAGATGCGGGCGTAACCAAGGAAGACATAGAAGATTTGGGAGAACGTTCCGTGTTTAGTATGGCTTCAGCTAATGTTGGAAGCCTACGATTAGAGCCTCAACTACGATTAAAATATAAAATAGATACTGAGGGAGTCTCATATGAAATGAAGGAATACGAAAAAAATAATAGTATTCTTGATTTTAACTCAGCAGATGGATATTATCATTTCAGTGAGAGGATGGGAATTCAAGGAACCATAATATCCTCAAATGCGGCATGTGCGTCAGGAACGCTTGCTATAGGTGAGGCGGTCCGTTTAATTAAAGCAGGATATGCAGATGTAGCAGTTGCCGCAGGTATCGATATCCTAAGTGATATAAGCCTAGCGGGATTTGACTGCATGAGCAATTTAAGCAAAGAACCGTGTAAGCCTTTTGACAAAAACAGAGAAGGAATTACGATAGGTGAAGGTGCAGCTTTTGTAATGTTAGAACGTGAAGAATATGCTATTAAAAGAGGGGCTAAAATATATGGAAGAATTGTTGGATTTTCTTCCATGAATGAAGCTTATCACGTTACTGCTCCTAATCCCAATGGAGAAGGTGCCTTCTTGTGTATGGACAATATACTAAAAAAGAGTGCCAACATTCAGGACAAATGCATATATATCAACACCCACGGAACTGGCACACTGGCTAATGATAGTATGGAATTAAAAGCTATGGAACAGCTGGTACAGAAATATTCCTTAAATCATCTTTGGTTTTCTTCTACAAAGTCAATGATTGGTCACTGTCTTGGTGCAAGTGGAAGCTTAGAATTTGCATGTTCTATTATAGGTCTTTACGAAGGAAGGATGCCAATATCTATTTCAGTAGATACACCAATGGAATTCAATTCGGATAGGCTTACACTGGTTACGAACCAAGAAAAGTCCAGACCATATGATATGTTTCTATCAAATTCCTTTGCTTTTGCAGGAAATATGGCTTCTATAGGGGTAGAGAAGTATGAATAAAAAAGAAGGATGGCGGCATGGAAGTTAATATTTTGGAAGTTATGAAACACCGATATCCATTTCTTCTTGTGGATAAGGTAGTAGAGCATGCGTATTACAAGTCTTCGAAAGTAATAAAAAATGTTACTTTTAATGAACCTTGGGTTCAAGGTCATTATCCGGGGCATCCTATTATGCCGGGGGTTCTGCTAATAGAAGCAATGGGACAAGCTAGTGGATTTATTATTATGGATTTAGATAATAAGCAGGCGAAAGCTCGATTTGGATACCTCACGAAGGTAGATAATGCAAAATTTGTAAGACCGGTTTATCCTGGAGATCAATTGGTAATTGATTCGAAACTGTTAGAGAAGGTGGACAGTTATGTAAGGATAGAATCAACAGTTAGGGTTGAAGGCAGGGTGGCTGCAAAATGTAAGCTTACTTATATCTTAAGGGAGGAAGAGGATGAGTTGTAATAGAATCTTTATAAGATGTATTGATGTAAAATCACCTGTAATTCCCGATGGGAGTGATTTTGAGGATACATTATTCCAACCGGAACAGTATTGGAGGGCTGAACGGCTGTTGGATTTAAAAGTATTGTTGAAACCTCATCTGAAGACTGTTCGAAGGATGAATCGTACGTCAAGTATGGCATATCTTTCTGCATCAGCCTTGATGGAAAAATCTGGTTTAGTAAAAGACGAATATGATCCCTATCAGTTTGGTACGGTATTTTCAACTACAAATGCAAGCTATGAAAATGTGCTTCGTATTTTAAATACCCTTTATGAGGCAGGAAGAGAAGGTGTAAGTCCCATAGATTTTACATATTCAGTTGGGAATTCACTGATATCCGGTATTACTATGCAATACAATCTAAAAGGGCCCAGTACCATGCTTCCTATGTCAGAAGGATTACAGATTGCTAAAGTTATCTTGGAAGAAAACGATGCAAGTCGTATACTTGCAGGAACGTACAACATATGTTTGAGTGAAAATCTCGAGTATTATAGACAGTTCAGCTATCTAAAAGGAGAAGAGAAGACATTTACAGGAATTTTGGAGAATGCCTGTGGAATGGTAATGAGAGAACAAGCAGTAAGTATGTTGTTAGAAAATGATAGTGTACATCCGGATGCAAAAGGTTGTTTTCTTTCTGGATTAGCTGTTAAGCGTAAGA
This sequence comes from Anaerocolumna cellulosilytica, assembly GCF_014218335.1. Taxonomy (GTDB): domain Bacteria; phylum Bacillota; class Clostridia; order Lachnospirales; family Lachnospiraceae; genus Anaerocolumna; species Anaerocolumna cellulosilytica. Next base: position 889,372 of record NZ_AP023367.1, read on the forward strand.
CAAAAACTAGTCAGACAAAAGCCGGTGAGTTTCATCAGGACTCAGCGTATGAGATGCACAGCATTTCAGAGTTGTCGGAGTTTCTAAGTAGTGATTTTGAAGAAACGATATCACTTGCACTATATGATGCCAACATTTTGGCAGAGGAAGTTGATGCAGTTTTTACTTGTGCCAGCGGACATCCAGGAATGGATTTTGCTGAATACGAGGCACTTGAAAGAAAAGTACCAAATGCAATAAGGGTATCCATACATGGAATATTCGGAGCAAACTTTGGCGGTAATTTTATGCTTAATTGTGCAGCAGCCGTGACTAGTTTAATGAAACAGAAACTTCCGCCATCTATGGGTGTTAAGGATACAAAGGGTAAGTTTACGATGCGTTCAGAAAGTAAAAAGATAAATACCATATTGGTGAATGGATATAATGAACTAGGCAATATAATAAGCGGGGTAATTCAATGGATCTAAATTTATGTAATAAGGTGGTTCTCATAAGCGGAGGCAGCAGGGGGATTGGACAGGCTCTGTGTGATGCATTTGCACAAGAAAATTGCAGAGTGTATTTTTTTTATAAAAAAAATAAAACATTGGCGGAGGAAACGGTGGCTTCGGCAATGGAAAAATCAGCAAATGCATTTGTTAAGGGAATACAACTAGATATCACTGATGGCGCGGCCTGTGAAAATGCTGTACATGAGATACTGGATGTAGAAGGAAAGATAGATGTCTTAATTAATAATGCAGGAACTACTAAGGACGGACTATTTCTTTCACAGGAATTTGGAAAATGGGAATCCGTAATTCAAACCAATATTTTTGGAACTGTGAAATTAACCTCTCCTGTAGCCATGGCAATGTTTACTAAACGAAGTGGAAGCATTATTAATATTAGTTCTGTAGCAGGTCTTACAGGTGTGAAAGGACAAACAAATTACTGTACATCAAAAGCGGGGCTTATTGGGTTGACAAAAGCCTTATCAAAGGAATTAGGATTAAAAAATATACGAGTGAATGCAATAGCGCCGGGATATATTGAAACAGATATGACAAAAGGATTAAAAAATATGAATGAACTAAGTAAACTGATTCCCTTAAAAAGATTGGGATTACCTTCTGAGGTAGCAAAAACAGCGGTTTTTCTTGCTTCAGAAGCAGCAAGCTATATTAATGGAGAGATAATAGTAGTAGATGGTGGATTAATTGCGTAGCTATATCCCAAAACAATCTGGAAAACGAAAGATAAGCATTTAATACGATGGTAGGTGGTGGGGAATCAATGCATACAAAAGAATATTTTAAGCTTGGAATTTCAGGTGTTTTTCAAATGGCTGTCGAGAAGTATAAAAATCAACCGGCTGTAACGGGTCTGTCAGGCACTATGACCTATAAGGAATTAGATGATATGTCTTCACGTTTAGCATCTCGATTGCTGCGTCTTGATGGTTGGTCGGAAGATATTGTAACTGCGGTAGACGTTTCCAAAGATAACGGCGCAATTATATTACTTTTAGCTATTTATAAAGCACACGGAATCTTTCTTCCAATTCCACGGTCTTGCCCGCAAAAGCGTTTGGTAAGTATGACTGAGCAGGGAGAAGCAAAAATTCTAATAACAGATTCAGCAGAAAGAGCAGAAAGTATAGTACAGTATATTCAAACAGTATATTTACAGGACATAATGAAAGATTTGTCAAAGGAGGAGCCCTATAAATCTGCGTTAGAAGATAAAAGAGGAGAGGCTTTGGCATACATTATTTTTACTTCTGGATCTACCGGAAAACCAAAAGGTATTATGGTATCTCAACAAAGCGTAGTTCATATTGCCTATACCTGTTATAGTAGATTCTTTGGACTTTCAGAGGAAGCTGAATTTGAACAACTGCAGGGACTTACGAAGGAATACCTAAAAATGGGTGTCCTTTCAGATTTTAGCTTTGATCCAAGTGTAGTTCAAATTTATATGGCACTATTTTTCGGACACTGTATTGTACTGATTACTGAAGAAATAAAGCGATCCCAATGGGAATTATCAAATTACTGGAGGAAATATCAGGTAGATGTATGTGAAATTACACCAACCCATTTGAAGCATATACTACAGTATTTTAATAAAAGAGATGAGGAATTGTATCTTCCACAAATCATTATTTCGGTTGGAGAACCTTTACCTTTAAAATTATTGAAAGATGTTTTTGGACTTGGAAAAATAGGTGTAAAAAAGGTAATCAATGCCTACGGACCAACTGAGGTGTGTGTATATTCTCATGCAAGAGTGTATTCGTACGAAGAAGTAGATTACATTAATGAGATATCAATTGGCAGACCATTAAAGGGTTATGAGGTTTACCTATTAAACCATAAAAAAGAAGATGTTAAAGAAGGGGAAGTGGGTGAAATTTATATCCACAGTCCGTATCTGTCGCTTGGATATATAAATAATGAAGATATGACAAAAAAAACTTTTCTAAAAGTCCACAATTCTGACCATCGGATGTATAAAACCAATGACCTGGGTATTATTAAAAAAGATGGTGAATATTTATGTTTGGGGCGTTCTGATGATCAGATTAAGATTCGAGGACATAGAATCGAACTGGGAGAAATAGAAAATGTCCTAAAGGAATATGGTGATTTTTCAGATATACGTGTACTTGCAAAGGAAGATGATAATCAACAAAAACACATCATTGCTTTTTACTTGGGAGAGGGTAAGGATGAAAAGGAGCTTAAAGGTACTTTTAAGAATTACTTGCCGGAATATATGATACCAAATCGGTTTATTCGTCTAAATCATATTCCTATTAATGCAAATGGTAAGATTAATAGGCAGGAATTACTTCAGATGATTGAAGTAAACAGCAGTTTGCCTCTTATCCGTACAAAGCAAAGCCTGGTAGAAATATGCCGGGAAATTATTAAATGTAATACCTTAACTGGGACAGATAACTTTTTTGACAATGGTGCGACTTCTTTAGAAGTATTTATACTGAATACAAGAGTGTTTCATGAGTGGGGAGTTGTACTTGAAAATAAAGATATTTATCAGAGTGAGACAATATGGCAGATACAAAAATTAATTGAAGACAAGCTTTTAATCTCTAAGGAGAACTATGGGGAAACGTCTGAGAATTTAGCAGATTCAGAGATGGTTAAGGCAACGGAATTCCAATGTAAAATAATTAGAAGTGAAAACAGAGTTTACAAGAACAGAAAATTGGAAGACAGCAATAAAACTTCGGAAATGCCACCTTACAATGTCGTATACAAAATCACACATTCACAATATATAGACAATGAAAAGTTAGAGAATGCCATAGACAAGATGATAAAAAGGCATCGTATTCTACGCAGCAGTTTTTTGGTTAAGGATGGGGTAGTTTACATCAGGGCCGAAAAAGAAGGAAAAATTGATTTTTCTTATCTTATGGTAGAAAATATAAATAAGCTGGATTTGTCTGCATATACACATGAATTTCGTTTCAATTCTTTACCTTTGTTTCAAATTGTTTTATTTGAGGATAGGCAGCGAGAACAGGAAATAGTATTAAATCTTCATCACGGAATCTTTGACTACCTTTCTTTATCTGTATTCATAAATGAATTGTTTCGATTGTATTATCAAATTCCAATGAAACTGCCAGATAGCGATTTTTTCGAATATAGAAAACAATATATACAGGCTGATAAGACAAGACTGAATGAGTTTTGGAAACAGTATATGCGTAACAGACCGCTGAGTGTAGGATTTCAAGGGAACGGTGAAAATCAAAGATTGAAAGTGAAAAAGCAAGAAAAATTCAAATGTCTGCAACGAAACTATGACGTGACCGTCATGAATACTATGAAGGAATTATGTATTCGAGAAAAAATTAGTATGTTTACCCTAACTTCTGTGATTTTGGCACAAATATTAAGTGACTGGGAAAATCAACAAGAGTTTTGCATTGGTACTATACTTCATGGGAGAATGAGTAATGTTCCTGGAGTTAGTAGTATGATTGGGTTATTTGCTGAATTAATGCCATTGCGTTATATAATATACACAAATGAAAGCTTGAGAACCAAACTACAAAGGCATCAGAAATATTTGGAAGATGTATTGGAGCATCAAGGGCTGGGGATGAATGAATTATATATGCTCCAGGATTATGAAGAACGTTTTAAAGGGGATTACTTTAAACTGATAATTAATTATCATACGGATTTTTCGTGTAACCTTCCTAATGGAATGGGCTTTGTAATAGCAGAAGAGATAGGACAGTATCCAGAGGAAGTACCATTATATATTCAGATTAGAGAATACAAGGATGGTATTAATTTTCACTTAATATATGCTGCATCTATTTATAAAAAAGAAGATATCGAGCGTATTATGAATGACTACTCTAACTGTTTAACAAACTGGATAGAAATACTTCAAACAGAGCCACAGGATAGAAAAACCGTATGATGAACACACTTAAAAATGGATCTATCTATTTGATGAATATTGAAACTATTAGTGAAAGAGAATGGGAATTCTATTATTCTAAGATAAATCTCCTTCCCATAGTATGTCAGAAGAAAATAAAAAATATCAAATACCCGCAAAAACAAAAGCTTAGTTTAATGGGATGGCTTATGCATAAATTTTTACTGTCAGAAAGATGTAAAGATGTAAAGGAGTCGGAGTTAGTATTTAATAAAGAAGGGAAACCATTTCATAAAAACTCAAAGTGGCAATTTAATATTAGTCACAGCTATCCATGGGTATGCTTGGGAATATCCTGTTCCAGTATAGGAATTGATATAGAGTCTAAATTTGTTTCAGAACCAGAGAAAGTTTTAGAGATATTTTCAGCTGATGAAAGAAATTGGATTCAAGTAAAAAGTAATAACAGTACTGAAAAAATGAAGTATTATATACAGTGTTTGTGGAGTGCAAAAGAAGCCTGGCTGAAATATTTAGGAACTGGTTTTTCAACTCAAAATACAGAGCTACCATTTGCCCTTGAGGAAGGGGAATTGATTCATCATTACATAAAAAAAGATGAGACAAAGGTATATTTGCACCAGACACCTGTTAAGAGGGGTTCTGTTTTAAGTGTTTGTCTTGAGTTCCAAGAGTATACGATTGAGTATCTAACGGGTAATCAAGTAAAGAGTTATATTGAAAAGGAGCAGTTACTGTGTTAATTCCTACATATGTTACAGAACATACCGTCAAATTTTCAGAATGTAATTATTATGGTATGGCATCTAATTACACTTATATGTGCTGGTTCGAAGATGCGCGATTATTAATAAGTGAGGTAGCAGGCATACAAGGTTTCTTTTATAAAGAACATCGTAGTAATAAAGAGGCAGATGAAACCATTAATAAGACAAAAGAGTATTTTACAATGCCTGTGTTACAAAATAGATTATATAATTTTAGAGAGTTGGCTTTTGGAACAAAAATTCTAGTTCACACTTGGTTAGAGGAACCAACGAGCGCCTATACTACTTTTAATCATTGTATCACTTCAAAGGATAGAACTATTAAATACGCTGCATGTGAAGCACAAATAGGATTGATGGGAGAAAAAAGCGGACTGATGTTGGATATGCCAAAAGAAATGTACCGACTTATAGCTGATTTTATTCAAACTATTAGAGATACAAAGAATCCATCTCTTCTGGAGGTAACCAATGAAGAATGGTTTTAATGAACACTACAAGTACGAGGTAGGTTTTGGTGATTGTGATGCTTATCAGATAGCGCATAATGCTAGATATGTACAATGGTTTGAGCAGGGTATATACAAACATTTTATGGCTGATGCGGATAATCTTTTAAAAGAAAAAAGACTGATAATTACGGAGGTTAGGTATCGATATTTACATGCTGTTAAATATGGAGATAAAATAAATATCCTTACAGAAATAGAGAAAGATAAGGACGATGAAAAATTATATAAGTTTTATCAAAGAATAATAAAGGAAGAACCAAAAAAGATAGTAAGCATATGCAAAGGGGCTGTCAGGTTAGAAGAAAAAACAACCTAGTATAGGCAGTTTTCAGACATACAAGAAGATAAGAGGAGAAAATATGCATATTTTATTACTAAACTCCAGTATAAAAAAGAAAAAAAGCAGAAGCCTTACCATTGCACATTCCTTCATCGAAGGGCTTAAAGTAAATGAAGAGATTAAGGAACAAATTGAGGTTGAAGAAGTCTGTCTTTATGAAAAAAATATTAAGGAATGCCTTTGTTGCTATTACTGCTGGAGAGAGGATTCGGAAGGAAATTGTATACAAAAAGACGACATGAGTGAATTACTAATGAAATATATAAGTTATGACATTGTAATATGGAGTTTCCCACTTCTCTTTTATGGTTTTCCGGCAGTAATGAAGAAATTTATTGAACGTTCTTTGCCCCTCTATACATCTCATAAATACGTAGAGGGTAATGAATATATTCAGGCACGTCGCTATACTAAGCTAGTAGATAGAAGGGAACTATTTATATCTACATGTGGTTTACCTGTTCGCAATAATAATTATGAACCTGTTGATGAAATGCTTCGTCTAATGTTCCATGATAAGGCAGAACGGATATATTGTACACAAGGCACTTTATTTGAAGAGAAAAGATTTGATAAAATTGTAAATCGATATTTACTTGCGGTAAAAGAAGCCGGAAGATATTACTCTTTGGAAGATGGAATACTTCCAAAATATAAAGATAGGCTATCACAACCCTTTTTACCAGAAGAGTTATATGCAGATGCAGCTAATCATAATAAAACATGGCTGAATCGGCAAAATGTAAATAGTCTTAATTAGATAGGAAGGACTACTCTGTACTATGAGTCTTACATATATACATATACGAAAGGAGAGATAAAATGAATAGTATCGATTTAAAATTAGAAGAAGCAGAATTCAATTTTAATGTGGAAGATCTGGAAGAAGTAATTACACCAGGAAGTGGCTTTGGCTGCGATTGTTAATAATGATTTAAAATTCTAAGGAGGGAATGCCATGAATAATATTGAGGTAAAACTAGAAGAACTGGAATTTAACTTCAACGTAGAAGAACTAGAAGATGTAATCACACCAGGAAGTGGATTTGGTTGCGATTGTAACTAATTTCCTGAAATATTAATATCCTTATAGACTTGCTTTACTGCTTATAAAAGGTAGTCCTAACCTTGATTCATAGTACGATTTATAAATTGTATTTATATAATTATTTTGAATTGGGAAAGCAAGTTCAATATAATAACTGTTCATAGAATTATTGATGACCCAAAATTCTATGAACAGTTATTTTTTAATATTCTTCTTCAGGGTCCCAGACAGACCAGGCACCCTCTAGTAAATTGTTGTCACAATCCCTGAAATAAAAATATTTCGCTTCATTTTCTCCAAGTACCTGAATGTCCTCTACTTGCACATGCTTACTCTTTAAATAAGAATGGGTATATTCTATATCGGGGCAGTAAAGGGCAAGAACAGGAAATGCTTGTCCTTCTCTGGTAATTTCTAACCGTTTGGTATCGGTACTTTCTACCAACAAAACGGCAACGGCATGTTTCGCTGTGGAGTGAAGTACAGCAACGTGGGAATTACCTCTATCAATAAAGGTATTGATTAATTTAAAATCTAGGTGGGAGGTGTACCATTTAATTGCTTCATTGAGATTGGAAGTGGGTATATAGACATGTCCAATCTTAGAAATGAGTCGTTTTTTATCCATAGATATATTCCTTTCAGTAAATGAATTGTATTAGTCAATTGTCAAAACTGTTATTTTGTGTAACTCTACACCTATCGTTTCACAATCATCTAAATGAATTATATAGTCATGTAAAGACCTTCTTTTATAAGAATAGCATAATTTTATTATTTTTGGTACTAAAGTTATTGATAAAATTTATGCAAAGGGTGCCGTTGTATCGTCCTTAAATTAACCGAACCAATTACTTGCAGGACGATATACTAGTTTATAAGGGTAATCCTTCAAAAAGTTAGAAATTCTTAAGTAGTATTCTGGCATATACTGTTTTATAATTGAACTAGGGTGACATAGTCTAGAAAAACTTACGGAGGAAATTAATATGAAGTATAAAATCCTATTAAAAACTGCATTAAACTGGGTTGGAATGGCGGCCTTTGTTTTCATCTTATCCATGTTTTTGCAAAGTGAGGTATTTGCAAGTCCTACAGTAGACCAAAGCTCGATGGAGAACACTTTATATCCCAAGCAGCGTATGATTGTAGACAAGTTAAGTTATAACTTTACAGAGCCAGACAGAGGTGATATTGTCATATTCCTACGGAATGGTGAAAAGGGCAGTATAGTAGATGAAATGCTTCGTAACATGGAGTTATTTACCAATCGGTTTGTAAAAAATGAAGAAATTGAAATCAAACATGAAATGCTAGTAAAGAGAGCTATAGGTGTAGCAGGAGATGTGGTGGACATTAAAGACGGTTTAGTATATATCAACGGTGAAGCACTGGATGAACCTTATGCAAAAGGGGTAACCTTTCCGGGTAAGGTTTCAATGCCGATTACGGTAGGAGAAGACCAGCTGTTTGTCTTAGGGGATAATAGAGAAGTAAGTATAGACAGCAGAGATTTTGGATTGGTAGATTATGACCAGTTGGAAGGAAAAGCTGTTTTTCGAATTGCTCCTCTTAATAAGATAGGAATACTAAAGTAATACATAGAGACATACCTATATCAAATCCTGGAAACGGTAAGGGAATATATAGCCTTTACTTGCTACCGGGATTTTGAACATTACAAGGGCAATGTCTTTGTATACAGGAATGGAGGAGTAAATAGAAAATGCAAATGATAGTGGATATCATTTGCATTTTGTTTTATAATAAAAATAATAGTTCAGAAAGGGCGTGGCGTCATGGTAAGGAATTCATATGCATTTAATCTTACGCAGTTTGGTTTTTTGGTGAAGGAAAAGAATGACAGTACGGTTCTTTATGAAGTAAAATCTGATAAAGGTTATGGACAGATACATGTATGCAGCCTGTTTCCCGGTATTGAGATTTATTATAGTAATTTTAATACTACCTATGACTTTTCAGGAAAGTTTGTTTTAAATAACTTTATAGAAATAAGCTATATTTATGAAGGAGTATACGAATTTGAACTGCGGGATAACCGGTGCATTTATGCGGGAGAGGGTGAAATAATAGCCCTTCGTAATATCTTTGAATCTGTAAGTTCACGCTTTCCCCAAAAACTATTTAAAGGTTTTAGTATTATGATTGATATGCACACGGTAAATACAACATTATGTCAGTATTTCAATAACTTTTTGATAGACATGAACCACATAGCTGATAAACTATGCAAAGAAAGTAATATATATATAATGAAAGGCAGCAGCGGTATAAAAGAGATACTGGACAAGATTTATCTGTCTGACCCTATGCAGCAGGCCGCTTATATCCGGATTAAAGTATTGGAGCTGCTGCATATTCTGGATAACCAGAATCTGGATTCAATGAGGTATAAATGTAATTATTATGAAAAAGATACAGTCTTAAAAGTAAAACATGTTAAGGAGCATTTAACAGCAGAATTATCGGAACATATAACCATAGAGCAGCTGGCAAAAGAGCATTACATAACCTTAACTATGTTAAAAAATTGTTTTAAGGATATCTATGGTCTTCCGCCTTATGAATATCTCAAAAAAATTAGAATGAACCAAGCAGCGGCATTCATTAAAACAGGAAAATATTCAATTGGCGAAATAGCAAGTATGACCGGATATCAGAATGCAAGTAAGTTTTCTGGTGCCTTTAAGGATGTAATGGGGGTCACACCCAGAGATTACAAGAAAAGTTACAGAACGGAATCTTAACTTAGATTTGTCTGGCTGATTGGAGTAATACACCTTTTTGGAGTAGAAATATAAATCGTCTTTATGTTAGAATGCTGAATAGTTAGACTTATCTAACTATTCTTTTTTTATGCGAATAGGATTGGCTGAACTAACAGAATATGCAGACCGCATATTTTAGCAGACTTAGACTAGGTTTGATGAGGTGTAATGTCTGTAAGTATATTAGACAATTGCGAAACGTTGTCTTTGAAGGCAGGAAGTTGAGCGCAATCACCTATTATAAATATAAACAAAAGGAGTTATTTGGTATGAACAAAGAAAGAAATACCGGTCCTAAAACCGGAATGGCAAGGCTTTTAGAACTTGCTGCTACCAAGAAGCCTTTGGTAATCAGTTCAGTCATATTGTCGGTACTGGCTTCCGTTGCTTCTTTTATTCCCTACATAGCAATTTATAATGTAGTTAGGGAAATCATGGGGGTGTATCCGGACTATTCAAAACTGCGAGCCGGAACAATTATAGGATATGGCTGGATAGCCTTTGGTGGTATTATCGGAAATATAGTACTGTATTTTGCGGCGCTGATGTGTTCTCATTTTGCAGCTTTTGGTACTCTTTATGAGCTAAAGGTTAACTTTGCTTCTCATCTGGCAAAGCTGCCTCTTGGTTTTCATCTTATGACCGGAAGCGGTAAGCTAAGAAAAGTGATGGACGAAAACATAGAAAAAATTGAAGGCTTTATTGCACACCAGCTACCGGATATTGTTGCAGCTTTTGTTGCACCTGTCGTTATGGTAATTATTCTGCTTAGTGTGGATTATCGGTTCGGTCTGGCAGCCTTACTTGGAATAATGATAGGCTTTATCATACAGTTTAGAGCCTACGGCAATGATGGTGCGAAAGAAATGATGAATAAATACCAAAATTCCCTGGAGGATATGAACAATGCGTCCGTTGAATACATTCGTGGTATTACAGTCGTAAAAGCATTTAAACAGACGGTATATTCCTTCCGCAGACTGCATGAAACCATTAAAGGTTATACGGATTTAGTTATACCCTATACCTTAAGCTGGGAAAATTACATGTCCGGTTTTTCAACCATAGTAAATAATATTTATTTATTTATCCTTCCGGTGGGTATCTTGATTGGAATGAAGACAAAGGACTTTAAAAGCTTTGCCATTACTTTTATTTTTTATCTGATTTTTGTTCCGGCCATATCTTCAATCATGCTTAAAATTATGTATGTAACCTCCAATAGTATGCAGATTATAAATGGTGTGGAGCGAATGGATGAAGTATTAAACACAAACCCTTTGCCGGCTGCTGTACAATCAGGCAAGAGCCAGGGTTCGGATATCACCTTTGAAAAGGTATCCTTTTCGTATCAAGAGGATTCTGAAACAAAAGCTCTAAACAATGTGTCCTTTCATGCCGGGCAAGGGCAGATAACAGCAGTAGTAGGGCCTTCTGGGGGAGGTAAAAGCACCATCGCTCATTTAATTCCACGTTTCTTTGATGTAACAGAGGGAAGTATAAAAATCGGAGGAGTGGATATTAGGGAGATGGAGCTTTCTAATCTTATGGATAAGGTAAGTTTTGTATTCCAAGATGTGTTTCTATTTAAGCAAAGTATTATGGATAATATTAGAATTGGTAATCTAAAGGCGACAAAGGAACAGATTATAGAAGCTGCTAAAGCTGCCCGGTGCCATGAATTTATAGAAAAACTGCCCCAGGGTTACCAGACGGTTATTGGTTCTAAAGGGGTTCATTTATCCGGCGGAGAGCGGCAAAGGCTTGTAATCGCAAGAGCAATTGTAAAAGATGCGCCTATTATTGTTCTGGATGAGGCCACCGCCTTTGCAGATCCTGAAAACGAGTATCTGATTCAAAAGGCATTTGAGCGTCTTATGAAGAAGAAAACAGTGATAATCATAGCCCACAGGCTTTCTACCATACGCAGTGCCAGCAATATTCTGGTAATGGATCAGGGGGTGTTGGTGGAGGAGGGAAATCATGAAGCTTTGATTGCTAAAAAAGGCAAGTATTTTGAGATGTGGCAGATGTACACAAAATCCCTGGACTGGAAGATGGGAAAGGCAAAGGAGGCAGAAAACCATGCGTAGTTTAAAAGACATACAAATCCTTACGGATAAGGGGTATGAAGATTTAAAGAAGGCAATAACTGCCTGCACGATAACCAATCTCTCTCTTATGCTGCCCTTTGGTATTACTATTCAGGTTTTTGGTGAGATGCTAAAGCCCTTTTTAGGAGAAGAAATCTCTTGGAAAAAGATGTGGTTGTTATTCGGGCTTGGTGTTGCAGCAGCTATTCTGGTATTCATTGCTAATAAGAATGACTATAAAAAGACATATGTAGCCTCCTATAAGGAGTCAGAAGCAACCAGAGTACGGGTGGCAGAGCACATCAGAAAACTGCCTATGAGCTTTTTTAATTCCAAAGATTTATCCGAGCTTACAACCAATATTATGGGGGATTGTGCAACCACGGAGCATGTATTAAGCCATGTCATTCCTCAGCTTTGTGCCAACGGTATTTCTATGACTCTGGTATGCATAATGCTGGCTTTCTTTGAGTGGAGACTGGCCTTGACTGTATTTATTACCGTGCCCATTGCTTTCTTGATTATATTAGGCAGTAAGAAACTACAGGATAAACTTAGCCAGAAGCATATAGAAGCGAAACTGAAAGCTTCGGATCAGGTGCAGGAGTATCTGGAAGGTATTAAGGTTATCAAAGCCTGCGGATTGGATGGTGAAAAATTCTCAGCACTGGACAATGCACTTAAAGTAATGATGAAGATGGCAATTCGTATGGAAGTTGTAACCGGAATTTTTGTAACTGGAGCCCAGATGATTGTACAGGCAGGAGTAGGTTTAACTGTATTTACAGGTACCTATCTGCTGACAGGGGGGGAAATAGAATTAATACCTTTACTTATGTTTTTCTTGATTGTTGTGAGGATATATGGTCCTATCTTGGTAGAATTAACACTATTACCAGAACTTTTATATCTTCAGATGTCAACAAAACGTATGAGGACGTTAATGTCTACTCCGATTATGACAGGAGACGGAGAAAAGCAGATAAAGGACTTTACCATACAACTTAATAATATATCGTTCCGTTATAACCATACAGAAGAAAATAATCAGGCGGTTATAAAGAATATGACAGCGACTATTCCTTCTGGGAAAATTACTGCGCTGGTTGGCCCTTCCGGTTGCGGAAAAAGTACGGTCTCCAAATTAATCGCCAGGTTCTGGGATGTAGATACCGGCAGTATTACCATAGGAGGAGTGAATATAAAGACCCTTGATCCAGAACACCTTATGGGGTATATGTCCTTTGTATTTCAGGATGTAGTACTGTTTCATGATACAATTTATAACAATATCCGTATCGGTAATCTAAATGCAACCAAAGAACAGGTAACGGAAGCCGCCAAAGCCGCCAACTGTGATTCATTTATCGACAGATTGCCTGGGGGCTATGATACAGTGCTTGGAGAAAACGGGGGCACTTTATCCGGTGGAGAACGCCAGCGTATATCCATAGCCAGAGCATTGTTAAAGAATGCACCTATTGTCTTGTTAGATGAAGCCACGGCTTCTTTGGATCCGGAGAATGAGGTCTATATACAGGAGGCTATATCGAGGCTGATTGAAGGGAAAACGGTTATAGTAATAGCACACAGACTTAGAACAGTAGTTACTGCCGACAAAATTATCGTATTGCAGGAAGGAGAAATTTTAGAGGAAGGAATCCACGAAATTCTAATTAAGAAAAAGGGGCTCTATGAGCACCTGTATCATATACAGCAGGAAAGCTTAGGCTGGAGTGTATAGGAATACAGTATAAAAGCTAGAAGAGTCAGAAAAAATATCATTTTGAAGGGCTGAGCAAACCTTAAGGTTATATGATTTAAAAACTTAGGGTCTGCTCAGCCCTTTTAGATTGTGAATGATTTACACAAGTGGAGCAGGTTTCTTGGAAATAAAAGATATATAGGATATAGGAGATGTAACTTCTTTTAGGATATGCTTTACATCCTCTAAGGGGTTATATTATAATGAGCCTAACAAAATAGAAGCTTCGTTGCTAAAGATGCAGTAAAGTACCAGACCTCCTGAGAAGGAAGAAGAGGTAATGAAGGTTAATAATACTGCCAAGGCGACAGGTTTGAAAGAGTGACCGGAATGAAAATCAGACGCCCAAAATTAAAAGCAGATAACAGCCTGTTCCATGAAATTCTAAGAGACGTGTGCTTAACTACAAGGGTTATAGAGTCGGGACAGTTTATACAACATGGCAATACATCCGTATTAGAGCATAGTATACTTGTAGCATATGTAAGCTACCGGGTAGCGCTAAAACTTAAACTGCCAGTAAAACATAGAGAATTAATCAGAGGAGCACTGCTGCATGATTATTTTTTATACGATTGGCATGAAAAAGATAAAAACCATAGACTTCATGGCTTTTATCATCCTTTTACAGCATTACGAAATGCAGAAAGAGATGTTAAGCTAACTGCAATTGAAAGGGATATTATAAAAAAGCATATGTTTCCCTTAACACTGATACCGCCCAGACATATGGAAAGCCTGTTGGTATGCCTGGTTGATAAGTTCTGTGCAACTTGTGAAACGCTCTATATCACAAGCAGAGACGATAAGTTCTGGTTAAAAAAAGCAGTGGTGTACAGCAGAGCAAGAAATAGAGTTACGTAGATTGAAATATACGTTGTATATTAATCTTCCGATTGCCATATAGCAGGCAAATGTGGCACTGCAATGAAAGAGTATAGGTTGTATTAACCTATATAATATTATATTATCTGGAATAACTCCGGTATTGGGAAGGGGTTATCCCTTCGAATTTCTTAAACTGTCTCATAAAGTGAAGTTCGTTGTCATAACCGCAAAGTTCAGCAATCACCCTTATGGACATATCTGTTGTTTTTAGATAAAACTTAGCACGGAGAATACGAGCCTGAATTACCTCCTGTATACAGGAAATCTTAAAAAAGTGCTTATAAAGATGCTGAAAATAGGAAATGCTTAAGTTCATATAATCTGCCATGCTCTGTGCGGACCACTTTTTTTGAGGCGTGTTGTGGATTTCATTTCGCAGCTGATTCATTTTTGTAATATATTTCTGGTCACCGGAAGCGTTTCGATTTAACGCAATCTGAGAATCTAAACTAAACAAAAGTGTACGCATTAGAGTATCTTTTATTGCATCCTTATGCTTTGACGGAGTATTACTTTCTTGTACCAATTGTCTAACATAAGCTGACAAATGGCTGATAAAGGGCAGGTAAACCGGTTGATTAAAGGGAATGTTCAGCGTATCTAAAAGACAGGGTTCATCTTTAAAGTCAAAGTGTATCCAATCATCATTATAAAAACCCATATTAGAACCATAATGTGTATAGGTATTTTTATCAAACAGAATCGCCATGTTAGGTTCTGTCACAATCATTTTTCCCTTTATTTCAAATAACGCATCAGTTTTGACAAGCAGTAAAATATAGTTAGGAACTCCGGTTTTACGAATGATACGAAATCCGGTTTTATGTCTGGAATCATGTCCGCAGTTAGTGACTGTTATCATAAGTAGCTCCCATCTGCAACCTTTGGTTAAGACCCTTAGGCGCGTAAATAGCAAGGGGTTAAATAGAATTTATTTAACCGCAGCTTCTGTCTTTCACTAAAAAACCTCTGACTCAAAGCAGAATATATCAGTTTATAACATTCTAAGGCATTGTGATACAAAAGTCAAAGCTTTATGATATAGAATAAGGATAGCAGATCCGGTAAATACAACCGAAGGCTTACTAGAGAATGAATGTATCCTTTCGGGCATTTAGATAGGAGGAATTAAAAGAATGAATAATTTGCTACAAGAAAAAGACCAGCGGTGGCTTGAGGAAACAAGAAATAAGATTGTTGAAAAAATGAGATGGGTTAGTGAAAAATCCAGAGATAAGATTCCCTACACAACCATAAATGGGGAGCATGATGACAAGAGCAGGAAAGACGTTACCTGGAATCAGGATGACGGAATCAATTGGTGGACAAATGGTTTTTGGGGTGGTATGATGTGGCAGCTATACCATGAAACCGGTGAGGAAAAATTTGCAAAGATTGCTAAAATATCTGTAGAAAAGCTAGATCAGTGCTTTGTTGAGTATTATGGACTACATCACGATGTTGGCTTTATGTGGCTTCCAACGGCAGTAGCAGATTACCGAATTACCGGTAATATAGATTCCAGAAGACGTGGACTTCATGCTGCTAATTTACTGGCCGGACGCTTTAATCCAGTAGGAAAGTTTATCAGAGCCTGGAATGATAATGACAGAAATGATACCAGAGGTTGGGCAATTATTGACTGTTTGTTTAATATTCCTTTGCTTTATTGGGCAACAGAAGAAACGAAGGATCCAAGATTTAAGCAAATTGCCATGATGCATGCAGATACTGCTATGGAACATTTTATTAGACCGGACGGTTCTTCCAATCATATCATAGAATTTGATCTTGATAATGGTCAGGTAGTCAAAACATATGGAGGGCAGGGGTATGAAAACGGTTCTGCTTGGACAAGAGGTCAGTCCTGGGCGATGTATGGATTTATTCTAAGTTACATACATACAGGGAAGATAGAGTATCTTGATACAGCCAAAAGAGTAGCGCATTATTTTATTGCTAATATTCCCGAAAGCGGTATAATTCCGGTTGATTTCAGGCAGCCAAAAGAGCCGGCATGGGAGGATTCTACGGCAGCAGCTATCGCCGCCGGTGCTCTTATAGAAATTGCAAAACAGGTTGGGGAATTGGAGCAGGATATGTATATAAATGCTGCCCTTAAGCTTTTAAAAACTTTATCAGAGAAAAGATGTGACTGGACGACTGCTATCGATTCTATTGTACAAAATTGTTCCAGTGCGTATCATGTAAAAGAACATCACATGTCTATTATATACGGTGATTATTACTTTATGGAAGCGATTTTTAAATTAAAGGGAAATGATATATTCTTGTGGTAGCATGGCCTCGTGTACCGTCCGGTTATCAGCGGAATTGCAACCCTTGAGCGTGTTTGAAATCCATTCCGGAACAAGGCATTTTGGTTCACTCTCATGAAAAAGTTAGCAATTTAGTGAAATATGGTTTATAATTATGGAGAATAAAATAAATCAGGAACGGAGAAAACTTATGGAGAGTGCAACAAAACACAAGCCAACCAAAGAAATTCTTGAACAAATGACAGCAGCAGCTTTTCCTGACAGCAAAGTAATTGACATTCACGAACTTAAAGAAGGGTTTTTTAATGCAGCCTACCGAATTAAGCTATCTGATAACCGGGAGGTAGTGCTTAAAATAGCTCCGCCGGAAGGTACCACGGTTATGACCCATGAAAAGAATATAATGTACAGTGAAGTACATTCTATGAAGATGATACAACGTGTTACAAAGGTGCCGGTTGCTAAGATACTTTTTTATGATAACAGCAAATCTATATGTAATGCAGAATACTTCTTTATGGAAAAGCTTTCCGGGGAAAGTTTCAGTAGTATTAAAGATACCTTAGACGAGAAGGATAAAAAACAGATACAATATATGACCGGAAGATATAATGCAGAGCTAAACCGCGTAACCGGTACGAAATTCGGATATTACGGGCAAAGCGATAAGCAGGGAGAAGAGTGGTTTACCGTATTTAGAAGCATGATTATGGATACGATTCAGGATGCAGACCATTTATCCATTGATTTACATATGAAGCCTGAAACGATATTGGAATTGCTGGAGCAGGATAAGCCATATTTTTTAGAAGTCGTAACACCAAAATTTGTGCACTGGGATCTTTGGGCTGGTAATGTATTTGTAGAAAATAATCAGGTGACGGGATTAATAGATTTTGAACGTTGCTTATGGGGGGATGAGCTCATAGAGGTTGGTTTCCGTTCTAACTATCAGGATAAGGATTTTCTAAAAGGGTATGGTTTAGAACAATTCTCTGAAAGCCAGAAGATAAGAATTAAATGGTATGATGTATATCTATTTTTAATTGTCGTACTGGAAACAGACTATCGAAAGTATGATACAAGGGATACGTATCATTATGCAATTAATAATCTTAAAAAATGTATAGAACAGATAAAGCTGCGTTGAAATTAAGAATACATTTTCACGGGTACAAGAATTTTAACTACGCTTAAACAGAACTCTATGATTTCCTATAACGTACTGTCTTGAATTCAGTGCCAAGGAAAACATAGAGTTTCTTTTACAGTTATCCGCCTAAATTGCAGCAGCTCTATTCAGGTTACAGCCCAAGAGCATTTCTTTTATCCTCAATAATTCCTTCTAACAGGTCAGCCGTTTTTAATACATCGTCTTCAATAATTAACTGTCCGCCAGTTAAAGATATCATATCTTCAGTTAATACCTTGGTAACAACTTCACTGCCTGTAGTAAAGGGGGGAAGAGCAAGATGGAGCGGAAGACCAAGTGCAAGGCCAAAGGAGCCGTCTGCTAATGCCTGTTCCTCTAACCATTGGGGAGCAGATAGAACAAGTGGTAGCTGAGGTATATCAATACCCAGAGTCTCTGCAAGTTCAGAAGCAACCAGTTCCAGTCTGCCGATTGCCAGACATGGTCCAAAGTTAAGTACCGGAGGTATACCAAGACTCTCACAAACAGCTCGTAAGCTGTCTCCGGCAAGAGAAGCTGCTTTGGCGGACATAAGACCGACATTCTCAAGACCTCCGCTGGAGCAACCGGCAGAAAGAATAAGGATATCTCTTTTGATTAATTCCTTTGCCAGTTCAACTGTGAATACATCATGCCCTTTTGCAGTTAAATTGGAACATCCCACAATTCCTGCAATACCCTTTATTTTACCACTTGCCAGCAGGTCGATTAACGGCTTCCAGTCACCGCCCAGGAATTCTCTTAAAGAGCCTTCACTAACTCCGGTTAGGACATCTTCATCACCATGGTTTTTCAGTTCTTTAATAGCTACGGAAGGCCGCCTTTCTTCATAGCTTTTTAAAGCTTTCGTAATAATGTGCTCCATTAATTCAGTATTGTCTTCCTCAAAGCTATATGCGTTATGGTCGGCATTGGATTTCTTTGCCACATCATCAATACATATCATAGAAACCATGAATTCATTGGCTATTGGTTCAATACCAGGGAGGGTACAGTTAAACTCCGAGACAATCATATCTATGGCGCCGGTTGCAATAACTGCCTCACTGGTAAAGTTGTTACCGGCATGGCCGGAGAATACCTCACTGCAATGTTCCCCACGAAGTTGTAAATCCTGACCGACGCAGGTACAGCCAATGAGACGAAATCCCTTTGCACCTACTGCTTTTGCACGATTCGTAATTTCCTCCTCTATTAGTCTATCCTGTAGGTAGGAGAACATAGAATGTTGATGCCCAGTAAGCATAATGTTAATAAATCCGGAATCAATAACCCGTAGACCAACAGGAGCAGTCCTTAACACAGGAGCACCTAGAATAACATCATTTAAAAGATTTGTCAGGGTTAAACCATACAGACCCGTTGAGATACCCAGACGAAGACAATGTAAAAGCATATTTAGCGGGTCACTGTTGAGATTTGTAGAGGTCTTCACAACTCCGTCAAATACCTCTGATTTCGCTCCCCCAGGCAGAATTTTAAGCTCCTGCCATTTTTTAAATCTGGGAGCGGTGGCAAGTTTTTCTACCAGTTCCATCTGCTCAAAAGAAGGCTTGTAAAGGTCGGCTAATACTTTATCAGCTACCAGATTGGCAAGGGCTTTCTCATCCCTTCCTTTAATTCCAAAAATATCCGCTAATTTATGTAAGGTTTCGACACTTTTTAATTTCCCTTTTGCCGCATAAAGTTTTAAGTTTCTGGCTGCATTCTCAACGATGTGAATATAACAGCCGGAACCTGCGGAAACTGCTCTTAAGAAATTTCTTGCGACAATCGTATCTGCAGTAGCACCACATACTCCCTTGGGAGAAGACGGTGTGATTTTACAAGGACCGTTTGCACATAATTTACAACAGATTCCCTGTAGCCCGAAGCGACATTTGGATTTTTGAGTTTCTACCCGGTGATGGGAGGTATCCACACCTAAATCGGTGATAAATTCACTCAGCATGGTATCTGCTGATGGACAGGTTTTACAAGTTGATAATTCTGACATTTTAATATCCTCCTTAAAATAAATAATAATCTTTATTGGGGTATTCTAAAGTATACCAATTTGGTATACTTTATCCTTGGATAGAACTGCTGTAAAAATATGATACTTTTGAAAGTATCATATTTTCACAGCAGCTCTACGGCAATCTCATTAGGAGCTGGTGTATCAGTTCTGTTCCTATTCTGAAGCATAGTCTTAAAAGTAACTTTCTGAAGGTCTGTTTCCAACTGCTTTTGTATCTTATGCATCTCGTAATGTATGTTACAGATAGCACCCTGGTTTAGAGCACAATAAGCTTTATCATACAGGCAGCGGTTGACATATATGGGACCGTCAATTACCTCAATGACATCTTTCATAGAGATATCCTCCGGCTTTTTTGCCAGAGAGTATCCACCATGGGCACCTCGGTAGGAATACAGAATACCTGCCATGGCAAGCTTTCGTAAGAGCTTTAGCAAAAAACGGAGAGGAATATATAAAGTTTCTGAGATAACTTTAGCTTCAACTCTTTCCTCCATACCCTTCTCGGAAAGGAACAGAATAACTCTTAACGCATAGTCGCATTCTTGTGTAATCCCCATAATTAATCTCCATTCATAGATAATTCTGTCAGTTAGGGTTCTATATATGTATTGTATACCATAATGGTATAGTTTAAATTTACTATAAAATAATTAAAATGTAAATACCTAAGTGGAAATTTATTTTTGATTTTTATTTGGATAAAAATAGTTTAAATAGTTACTAAAATAGAAATCGAGTATCAAAAGCCTAGTTTTTCTTGTTGCTGTGGCAAGGTACAAGCCCAAAGCCTTATGTTTGGATTTTCTTTCTGGATTGTACCATTTGCCAGCATAAATATTCTAAAAAGGCTTGTAGTACTTAAATCTAAGTATGCGGTAACTATTAAGAAGTTAAAAAGAATTTTGCACTTACATCGAAAAATAGTACAAATTAAAGATACGATTAGGGGACTCATTGAAAAGCCGTTTTTTCTAAACTATAATAAGCGCAACAGATAGATTTTAACAGGAGGAGATAGGCATGTTAAAGGAATTTAAACACCCGGGAAGACAGTACCGTCCCATTCCCTTTTGGTCTTGGAACGATGAGCTGCAAAAGGAGGAACTGAACCGCCAGATTGAGGAGATGTCAACAGCCGGCCTTGGAGGATACTTTATGCATGGCAGAAGCGGGCTAAAAGTAGAGTATCTGGGTAAAAACTGGTGTGATTGTATTGAGGAAGGGGTCAAAAAAGGGAAAGAAACAGGTATGCATGCCTGGATATATGACGATGAAGGATGGCCCAGTGGTTTTGCAGGGGGAATTGTCAATGGAATGGCAGAGGCATACCAGGCAAAATATATGACAGCAGAAGTGCTGCAACATCCGAAAGAGCTTGCAAGGGAAGAGATTCTGGGTGCATATTCACTTTACGGAAAGGACTCATATACATTTGTAGAAGATACTGATTTTAGCCGGTTTGAGAGTCTGCTGGTAATCCGCAGAAGGGTTCAGCCCTACTATATTGATGTTATGAGTAAAGAAGCAATTGATGCCTTCTTAAAGGTTACCCACCAGGTATATTATGACAGGTTTGGTGAGGAATTCGGAAAAACCATGAAGGGGTTTTTTACCGATGAGCCTCGGTTTACCTGTAAAATGGGTCAGCTTCCCTGGTCGGACGGATTAAGGGAGGAATTTCATAAAAGATATGAGTATGATTTAATAGAATACCTGCCTTGCTTGTTTTATGAATACTCTGAGTTTGAGAAGGTGCGCTATGACTTTCACAGGTTGGTAAATGATTTGTTTGTAACCAATTACATGAAGAATATGTATGATTGGTGTGAGGAACATAACTGCTATGTGACCGGACATATTATGATGGAAGAAACTATATTCAGTCAGATGTCTACCACCGGAGGGGTGATGCCCTTTTATGAATATGAACACATACCAGGTATTGATTGGTTAAGACGCCGAATTGAAACACCTGTAATTGGTAAGCAGGTAAGTTCCGTGGCCAGCCAGCTTGGAAGAAAACAAGTATTAACAGAATCTTTCGCTTTAACAGGGTGGAATGTGTCCTTTGAGGAACTAAAGTGGATTATGGAATGGCAGTATGTGAACGGCGTGAATCTATTGTGCCAGCATTTGCAGGCGTATTCCTTAAAAGGCTCAAGAAAGAGGGATTATCCACCATCATTATTCTTACAGCAGAGCTGGTGGAGTGAATATAAGAACTTCAATGATTATGCAGGACGTTTAGGTGCTGTATTATCGGCTGGAAAGGAAGAAGCTGTATTCTTAGTCCTTCATCCTATGAGAAGCGGTTATATTACCTTTGACGGAACCCGGACGGAAAGGTTAATAGCTTTGGATCAGGAATTTTGTAAACTTTCGACGGAACTTTCTGCCCTCCATATTAGTTATCACTACGGAGATGAAACCATAATCAGCAAATACGGAAGAATTCATAACAATCTGTTTCAGGTTGGAGAAATGTCATACCGGGGGGTTATTCTGCCTACCATGTATACAATAGATGAAATAACCTTAAAGCTTTTGCTTACCTTTCTATCAAAAGGGGGAAAGGTGGTATCAATCGGTGAGTTCCCGGACTATACCAATGGCAGCAGAAAGGACTTAGAGGAATTAAGGAATAAGGTAATCAGACGAAAGACTTCCGATATTTTAAGGTATTGTAAGGATACTGCCTTACAGACAGTAAGTATTACCGGAACGAATGGAGAAGAAGCAAACATCGCCTGCCAGATTAGAGAGACTGGGGAAGGAACGTTGTTATTCCTTGTCAATCACAGCCAGGAAAAGACCAGTCAGGTTACGGTTACAGTACTTGGAAAAGCAGGGGTCCCCCTTAAGTTAATAGGGGAAACCGGAGAAACAGAAGGAATGGCATACACCAAAGGAAGTAATACAACATTTGAATTAACGTTTGAGCCAATGCAGTCTCATCTGGTGTACCTACAGGAGGAAGTCAAAACAGAGGATGTTTCAACATGTTTTAATACATCGGTAATTCTGCCGGCCGGCACCGATTGGGACATAAAAGAGATGGGGCATAATTCTTTAACTCTTGACATATGTACCTGTATTATTGATGGAAATGAAACGATAGGGCCAATTCCGGCAATTAAATTGATGAAGAGACTTCTGGATTTAAAGAGAAGCTGTGATATAGAACTACGCTATGAATTTTATGTAGATATGGATTTACAAAATAATGAGAACTTATTTTTGTGTCTGGAGGATGCAAATCGCTATGATATCACTGTTAATGGGGAAGTAATTGATAAAACACAAAGCAGTTATTGGAAAGATAAAGCCTTTGTTAGACTAGCCATAAAATCCCATGTTCAAAACGGTCAGAATGTGATTGTACTAAAGGGGAGATTTGAGCAAAAACAAAAGGTGTATGATGTATTGTACGGAGAGAATGTTTACGAAACAGAATTAAATAAACTCACCTATGACATGGAGATCGAAGCCGTATACATAACAGGGGACTTTGGTGTATACAGCCAGACGGCATTTTTACCGGCAGGGCGTAATACAGTCCAGACAGAAGGTCCTTTTGTTATCAAGGAGATGCCTAAGCATTTTACCCATACTAATTTTACAACCCAAGGGCTTTTATTCTTTGGAGAAACTCTCACCATCACAAAACAGATACGAATAAATAAGAATTCAGAAGAGTTCAGGAATAAAAATATTATACTTCATTATGGTAAACAAAATGCTCCGGTGGTACAGCTTTTTGTCAATGGAAAATTCGTTAAAACCTCCCTGTGGGCACCTTACAAAGCAGATATTACATCAGAAATAATAGAGGGAGAAAATGAAATTACTTTTGTTCTGTATGCATCTAACAGAAACCTTCTTGGGCCCCATCATCATACGAAGGGAGAATGCTACAATGTAGGACCAAGCAGTTTTACGGGTGAATGGAGCTGGGTAGAGAGGGAATCAGAAGCCGACGGAACCGACCTTGGTGACCGCAGTAAGAATTACTGGATGGATGCTTACAGTTTTGTAGCCTTTGGACTAAATAAGGATAGTTAGGAACTGGTCAGGTACAAATACTTAGACGGCTTAAAAACGGAGGGATGGAATTGAACTATATTCGGGAACATTTTCGTTTTGAAGAAGGCTTTCGGTTCCAGCTATTTGAAACAAACGCCAGACAGGATACCATCCATTGTCACGATTGTCTTGAAATCAATTATGTCAAGCATGGAAAGGGACATTATATCATAGAGCAGCAGATGTATCCCATTGAACCAGGTGATATTTTCATTATAAACAATGCAGAACGGCATATGGCAGTACATGGTGAGGATTTTACTATTATGGTGCTGGTATTTGACAGCCGGTTTGTGTGGGAAAACCCCAAGGAATATGACTATCTGGAACCTTTTTTTAATCGGAATACGCAGTTTTCTAATCGTATTCCGGGTGGAAATGAACATTATTTGGAACTTTGTGAACACCTGTTTAAGATAAACAAAGAATACCGGGAGAAAAAAGAGGGCTGGCAATTGGTGGTAAAGGCGGCAGTACTGCTGTTTCTGGCAATCCTCTACCGCTACTGCAAGGCAAACCATGAGCTTGGAGGAGAAGGTAAGAACATCTATAGGCAATATGAGAGGATGAATCCTGTTCTTGACTATATTCAGGAAAATTATAGAGAGCAGATTGTACTTGAGGATTTGGCGAAGCGGGCGATGTTAAATAAGACCTATATGTGTACTTTCTTTAAGGAGGTTATGGATATGACCATTTTTGAATATATCCAGAAGGTACGAATTAACCATAGCTGCCGACTTTTGCGAACTACGGAAGAATCTATCACGGAGATTGCTCTGCTCTCGGGGTACAATGGTTTATCCTATTTTAACCGTGCCTTTAAGGAATTGTTGGGGGTGACCCCAAAACAGTACCGAAAAAAATCCAAAGATAGTGCAAGTATTGCGAAATTAAGAGAAAGCAAAGAAGCAGGAGAATTGTTAAGATAAAAGTATAAAATGCAATGTAAGCTATAGATTGGTTTATATAGTGAGAAACTTAAGACAAGTTTAATTGCCGGCATAACGGCAGAATAAGTTGAGAAGAAAAGCATTTTTCAACCGGCAAAAAGCACAGAGGGTGCTTTTCGTTCAGTATTTGTAGCCGCTGAAGCGGCAGATGGAGGTTATTATGAGCAAAAAATGGAATTTAGGTGTGTTGGGACTTGGAGAAGGAAGAAGCATTATATCAGCAGCACAAAGGAGTGAGTTATGGACATTGGGTAATATTTGTGACTTAAATGAAGAGTTGTGTAAGGAAAGATGCCAGGAATTTGGCTTTTCAAAGTATACCCTAAGTTACGAAGAAATGTTACAGGATAAGGACATTGACGTAATCGGTATCTATACTCCTGACCAACTCCATGCAAAACATATAAAAATGGCATTAGAAGCCGGAAAGCATGTAATATGTACGAAACCATTAATGGTATCCTTAGACGAGGCTAATGAACTGTTAGAAGTGCAGAGAAGAACAGGAAAGGCTGTATTCGTGGGACAGAGTTCCAGATATTTTGAGCCAATCAAGCGACAGAGAGAAGACTACGACGCAGGAAAACACGGGGAATTAGATTCCATAGAAACCCACTATATCAGTGATGCCAGATGGTTTTTAGAAAAAAACTGGAGTCATCAGGCAGGTTTTTCCTGGATGTACAATTTTATGATTCATGCAGTCGATTTGGCAGCCTGGTATTTACCAGATATAGAGGATGTATATGGTGTTGGAGTAACCAGTGAAAATACAAAAGCCTATAACTTAACGGTACCGGATACCATGAAATTCATACTAAAGGATAAAAACGGAAGAAGTGCCGCAGTAAATGGGATCTATGCCCTGCCGACCCTTGGAAGTGCTGTAGAACAATCTATTAGCTGTACTTTAAGAGGGACTAAGGGTATCAGCCGTTCCGGCTATCCCAAACTAAAATATTATACGAATTTCCAGCCGATTCAAAAAACAGCAGAGCTGCATACCTATGATGAAAAACATCCTTATTATTTCCGTTTTGAACAGGAAAGTCATCACGCAGGAGAGTACCAGAACTATATTGAATACTTTGCACAATGTATGAATAACGGAGCGACTCCAAAGCCTGACTTGACCGAAGGAATTCACACACTTGCTATTATGGAAGCGATGGAGGAATCCATGAAGACAGGAATGGTAACAAAGATTTCGGAAGTACTTAAGAGAAGGAATATAAGCCTATGATAAATAGTTCGTTAAATAATTTAAAACAAGTAACCATTATTCAGGGACAAAAGGATAAAAAGAGATTACAGTTTGCCATTAAGAAGCTTTCAGAAGTACTAGCAGCATTAGGTTTTGAAGTAACCTATGTTAAGGAAGAAACTCTTAAAGGTTACAATAACTACAGGGAATTACAGGGAGAAAAGATATATATAGGCTGTAAAGAGGATACTTTTACAACCTGGCTGACGGAGAAAGAGCTATTAATCTATCATTCTTTTATACCGGAGGGAGAGGGATTTTACCTTGGTACCTGTCCGGCAAGGTTAACTGTAGTATCCGGCGGCTCTGATACGGGAGCGTTATATGGCACTTTGGAACTGATAGAGAGAATTGAAGAAGAGGCAATGATACCCAGGGAACTTGCTTTTTATGATAAACCTGCATTTAAGTTAAGAGGTCCGTCTCTTGGTCTTCAATTGACAAAAATTGAACCGCCCAGATTAACTTATGAATACCCAATAACGCCCGGACGTTTTCCTTGGTTTTATGACAAAGCCATGTGGCAGGAATTCCTTGATATGATGTTAAAGGAAAGGTGTAATATCCTTTATATCTGGAGTGGACATCCCTTTTCCTCCTTAGTAAAGGTAGCGGATTATCCGGAAGCGTTAGAAGTATCGGAGGAGGATTACCAATTAAATCATGAAGTATTTGCCTGGTTGACAGAGGAATGTGACAAAAGGGGTATCTGGGTAGTATTAAAATTCTATAACATACATATCCCCTATCCCTTTGCAAAGCATCATAACCTGGAGCTTCTTCAAAGCAAGATAACACCATTAGTAGCGGATTATACAGCAAAATCTATCATCGAATTCATTAAGGCATTTCCAAATATCGGACTTATGGTATGCTTAGGGGAAGCTTTACGAGGAAATCAAAATAAAACAGAATGGTTTGTAGATACTATTCTTCCGGCAGTAAAAGAGGGAATCAAACAGGCAGGCATAAAAGAAGAACCGCCCATTATCTTGAGAGGTCATGATTGTGATCCGGTAGATGCTATGAATAAGGCTGTGCAAAGCTATTCCAATCTTTATACCATGTGGAAATACAATGGAGAGAGCTTAACAACCTATTATCCCAAGGGAAACTGGCAAAAAATTCACCAGTCCTTAAGCAACCTTGGGACAACACACATAATCAATGTGCATATATTAGCGGATTTAGAACCCTTCCGTTTTCAAGCACCGTTCTTTATCCAAAAATGCGTGCAGGCATCCAAGAACCGCCTGGGAGCCAACGGCTTACATTTATATCCTCTATTTTACTGGGATTGGCCTTATTCACCGGATAAGACAGAACCTCGTCTAAAACAGTTAGATAGAGATTACATCTGGTTTAAAGCATGGTTTCGGTATGCCTGGAACCCTGACAGGGATGAAAGAGATGAGAAAAGATACTGGGCGGAAGTATATGCAAAGTATTACGGCACGAATTTAGAAGGCGGAAGACTTTTGATGGAAGCTATGGAAAGTGCCGGAGAATGTGCACCTAAAATTCTTGGCAGAATCGGGATTACAGAAGGTAACAGACAGACCCTAAGTCTTGGTATGTCCATGAGTCAGTTAACCAATGTAACCAGATACCGCCCTAATAAAGAACTTTGGTATTCCGTAGCGCGTACCGGAGAACAGCCGGAGGACTATATTGAGAAAGAGCTAAACGGGGAAACTCATTTTGGAGAAACACCTTATGATATGATTTCAGATGTATCCTACTTTGCAAAGCGAGCTTTCGACAAATGCGAAGAGGCAAAGGTGCATTTCTCGCCAGACAATCAGGAATTCTTAAGAATCTGTAAGGATGTAAAAGCGATTTACCTGATGAGTGAAAGCTATAATGAAAAGCTTAAAGGGGCTATGAAAATACTAAAATACAAATACACAATGGATTCGAACTGTATGGGGGATATAAGCTTGCTTCAGGAAGCACTTCCATATATGGAGAACAGTTTATCTCTTTACAGGCAGCTGGCACAGCTTACAGAGGAAACCTATCTCTATGCCAACAGCATGCAGACACCCCAGCGTAAAATACCATTTCCTAACGGAGAAACCTATGGACATTGGATACAGTGTCTGCCGGAATATGAAAA
The DNA here is from genome assembly GCF_014218335.1 of Anaerocolumna cellulosilytica. GTDB lineage: Bacteria > Bacillota > Clostridia > Lachnospirales > Lachnospiraceae > Anaerocolumna > Anaerocolumna cellulosilytica. Next base: position 917,921 of record NZ_AP023367.1, read on the forward strand.
AGAGCTTTGTAATTACAAAGAGCACCTTAAGAACTTAGAAAATGGTATACTTCCGGGAAATACAGAGGAGAACACAGACCATATAACAGCTCTTTCAGAGGTACCTTTTGCGCTATTATCACCAACCTGCGAGACCTATACCATAGAGAAGAAAAACAGTGTTTTTACAGACTGTGAGTTTAAGATTCAAAACCTTGCCCCCGAAATCACCGGTCTTACCGGAATTCGCCTTGGTCTTGGAGAAGCCATTGAAAAAGGTGTTACCGTACAGATAGAACTTTCCGAAGACAGCCAGATACTGATAGGTTATATGAAAGCAAAGGGAGTGGAGTGGTTACAGGTGCCGGATTTAGAAACCAACACCCATGCCGATGACAGAGGTGGTCTCTCACCAGTCTATACCAATGCCTTAAAGGCAGAAGGCTGTCCTCCCATTGACATTCATGCTTTCCAGTATGAGAAGGGAACGCATGAAATCTATCTTGGCACTGGAGCCTTTGTGATTGCAGGTGTTGTACCAAAGGCTGTAAAGCTGGTACCAAGAAATGCAGGTTTGGCAGGAGAAGGACTGGATACTTTAGACTGGTTGTACGAATAGAGGAAGGTCTATTATAATTCGGGAGTCAAGAACCCTGCTTTTTATATTGAACCTGCAACTCGCTCAAAGTCAAAAGACTCATGTTTCAATTTCAATGTATAAAAGGGAGGAACAGGAATGGACAAAAAGCAGCCAAGGGAAATGACAGGCGCAGAACTAAAATCCATGTTGAAAAGCAGTATTAATTTTAAAAGCCTTGGAGGCTTAAAAAGCCCGGAACTAAAACTTTCACCGGAAGACCTTACATGGTGGCGGGATGCGAAAATCGGAATGTTCTTTCACTGGGGACTTTATTCTATCTTAGGCAGAGGGGAATGGGCAAGATTTAACGAACAGATTCCTAAGGATGAATATGAAGCACTTGCAGAGGAATTTAATCCTAAAGATTTTTCAATGAAGGAATTAACAGGACTTGCTAAAGACTTTGGAGCAAAATACATGGTTATGGTAACAAGACACCATGACGGTTTTGCCCTCTGGGACAGTCCCGGCAGTTATGAAGGGTTTACAAGCTATAATACCGGCTCAAAACGAGACTTTGTAAAGGAATATACAGAAGCTTGCAGAGAAGACGGTCTGAAGGTGGGCGTGTATTATTCCCCTATGGACTGGCGTTTTCCGGGATATTTTGACCCGGAAGGGCTGCCGGACAATGCCCTTTTAATGAAAAAGCAATGCTATGATCAGGTGAGGGAATTATGCAGTAATTACGGACAGATAGATATTATGTGGTATGACGGGGGCTGGCTTGCCCACAAAGGCAGTGATACCTCTAGTGCTTGGTTCTGGGAACCTATTAAACTAAATAAAATCGTCCGTGAATATAATCCAAAAACTATAATCAATCCCCGCTCCGGTTGGGAAGGAGATTTCTACTGTGATGAAGGCTCACATGAAATCAAAGGAGGCATAATACCGGTACCCTGGGAAAAGAACATGTGTGTATGCAGCGGAAGCTCCTGGGGCTGGATGGCAGAAGATCCTGTATCAGACTTTGACTGGTTAATACAGATGATGGTGAATGTTGTATGCCGTGATGGTAACTGGCTGGTGAATGTTGCCCCGGATAAGAATGGAAAGTTATCCGAAGAGGTTACAAGCCGTATCAGGGAAATCGGACAGTGGTTGGCAAAGAACGGAGAAAGTATATACAGCACCAGGGGAGGCCCTATGGAGCCTGTAGATGGAGTGTACGGAACTACTTACAGAGAGAATAACATCTATCTGCATGTACTTGACCGTCAAGCATTTGCTAAGCTTTCTCTTCCGGGTATCACCCATAAGATACTTTCTTGTGAAACTCTTGATGGGGTAAGCTGTTTCTTTACACAGAACACAAATCAGGTAAAGATAGAGCTTCCCAATCTACCGGAGGCACCGGATTATATTATAAAACTTACTCTGGATGCCAAGGTAGAGAAAAATGAGGACAGTCAGATTTATTTTACTGGGAAAGAGTAAGAGAATAAGCCTGTAGCTTAAGATTTACAGGTAGCGGAAAGGACATGGTTAATAATATGTATTATGGCGTTTCTTATTACCCGGAACATAAAACAAAAGAAGAACTGACACATGACATGAATCTTCTGAAAGAATCAGGAATTAATACCGTAAGAATGGGGGAATTTGCCTGGTGCAGATTTGAACCTATTGAAGGCGAATATTACTTTGAATGGCTTGATGAAGTGGTGGAGGAATTAGGGAAGTGCGGAATCAAAACGATTGTCTGTACCCCTACGGCCTGCCCTCCTGCCTGGCTGGTAGAAAAACATCCCGACCTATTATATATGGATAACCGGGGAATAAGAAGACCCTTTGGAGGACGGAGACATTATTGTTACAATCATAAAGCTTATAGAGAATACTCAAGACGCATTGCAGAGGAAATCGGTAAGCATTATGGGCAGAATCCATATGTAGCAGGCTTTCAGTTAGATAATGAGCCGGCACAGGAGGGCACTGGAAGATGTACCTGTCCGGTATGCCGGGAAAAATTCAGAAACTGGCTGATGGTAAAATACAAAACGATAGAAGCATTCAATCAGCGCAGCGGTGGTATCTTCTGGTCACAGGAATATAACTCCTTTCAACAGATAAATCCTCCGGTGAATACTATAGAAGTAGGAGCTATGCAGTCTATTAATGCTTTTTATGAGAATCCTACGATTCGTCTGGAATTTGAAAGGTTCTCCAGTGACAGCCAGATAGAATATCAGGATATTCAGACAGAAATCCTAAGAGCTTATACAGCTCTGCCTATCACCACCAATGGCACGGGACTGGCAACCAACAGCATCGATTATTACAAAAGTACAAAAGCCTTAAGTAATTATGCTTTTGACTATTATCCCGGTTTAAGGAATCAGGCAGTCGATTCCTTTCCTTATGCCTTTGCCAGAGGGGTTAAGGAGGGAGCACCTTTTTGGGTACTTGAATTCATGTCAGGCGGCGGGCACCGCTTAAGCGGTTCTGGCAGATTACAGCCAAATCCCGGTGCCTTAAAGCAGGCAGTCATGCAAAGCTTTGCCCATGGCGCAGATATGATGCTGCACTTTCAATTCAGAAGCTTTCCCATAGGAGCGGAACAACTTAATTACGCCATCGTTGACTTAGACGGAGTGCCTCGGAGAAGGTACTTTGAAATGAAGGATACGGCGCAGGAATTAAAGCAGCTTGAGAAACTAGGAGCCGCAGAATTTAGGAACCAAGCAGCCATCTGCTTTGATTATGATACCCACTGGGCACTACGTATAAAACCGGTAAATGACCCGGTATATCATTACTTAAATTATTGTACTGCCTTTTACCAAAGGTTAAGTGAAGCAGGGGTAAATGCCGACGTAATATCCTTAGAACAGAACTTTAATAAGTATAAGCTTTTAATTCTGCCCTCTGCCTTTCTTCTTGACAAAAAATACCGGAAGAAATTAAAGGACTACGTAAAGCATGGAGGAATTTTAATTGCTACGTTCTTAACCAGTGTAAAAAATGAAGATAATGTAGGCTATACAGAAACCCTTCCGGCAGGACTAACAGACCTTTTTGGAGTTAGTGTAGAGGAGGTGGAGCCGGTTTTTGACAGGAACAAAACCTCCGTCAGGCTGACAACAAAGGCCGGCTATAAAGATAGTGCCGACAGTATGTGGAGTGAACTGTTAGCAGCTACAGAAGACAAAACTGCTTTGTTCATGGCTTCCTATCTGGAAGATTATAAAACCGGAGCGGGTGTATTTTCAAAGAATGCATACGGAGAAGGCTTTGCTTATTACCTGGGAACAGAACTGGACAAAGAGACCATGAGGGATTTTCTTACAGAGGTATGTACGGAACATGGATTATTTAAAAACCCTATAACTGCCAAAGGAGCAGGAGAGGGATTAGAAGTAGTTCATCGGACTTATGAAGGGAAGGACTTATATTATATCTTTAATTTTAGTGGTAAGGAGTTAAAGATTGATTGTCCCGGATGTTACAGGGATTGTGTAAGCAAAGAAAAAATAACCGATAGCTGTGTGATAGAAAGAAGTGGGTATAGAGTGTTACTTACGGAGTAGTTTCATTTCATATAAAAATAAAAGCAGCAGAGTGATTTTAGTAGGAAAATTACTCTGCTGCTTTTTGTAACGTCTGATTGTCTTCTGATTTATTTATTTTGATTCTTTGCGCCCCATTCGCATAATCCTTCCAAAACAGGTAAGAGCGTTTCTGCCTTAGCGGTCAGACGGTACTCAACTTTAGGAGGAATTTGGGGATACTCTTTTCGGTCTATCAAGCCGTCTAATTCCAATTCTTTTAGTTGCGAACTCAATACTTTAAATGTAATCGAGCCAATTTGCCTTTTTAGGTCATTAAAGCGGACTGGCTGATTTTCTGCCAAAAGGTATATGATAACCATTTTCCATTTACCGCCAATCACTGACAAGGTGTATCCAAAAGGTGTATCTTTAATATTTTTTACTTGTCCCTTATATGCAGACATTCCCATAACTGACGCTATCCTTTCTAATAGTACCTTACAATGATGTGCGTACTATATTTCTATTCCCAGTCTTGTTATACTGAATTTACTTTAAAGCAGAGGAGAGAAAAAATGGCTAACATTAAAACTTATAATCATAATCTTTGGGATCATGGCATTTCCCAAGCCTACAGCGTTAATGGCACAATCTATATCTCTGGGCAATTTTCCCACGATTTGGAGGGCACATTTATAGGCGAGGGTGATATTGAAATGCAATCTCGCCAGACATTTAAAAATATCGACCAGGTGCTAGCGGAATTTGGTGTCACGAAATACAACCTCGCTTATGTGGAAATTTATCTGGCCGATGCTAGTAATCACTCGGATTCCGTCATTAAGTTGTTTAAGGAATACTTAGGACAGCACCGTCCGGCGGGAACACTTGTAGGAGTGCCGTACTTTGCTTTTCCGGCACAATTAATTGAAATAAGTGCTGTCGCATATATAAACTAACGTATAAAGTAATCCCTACCGGGCAGTCAGGTGGGGATTATTTTTTATTTTATAGGAAAGTGCTCCGCATATCCTATAAAATAAAAGCCCTCCGGGGGATCGCAAATACGCTGATAAGGAAATTATTGCTATGCAAACGCGCAACGCAAGAGAGTTCGCATGCGAGCTCTCTGTTCTAAGAACATCAAAGGTTTCTGCTGTTTATATAGGAAAATTATACTCTATAATAGTTAAGAAAACAATGAATTTGAAATGGCAACTTTACAAAAGTTATGTTCCTTACTTATTATAAAAGCTCCGAAACGGCAGAATATTACCGTTTCGGAGCTTTGTATATAGATTGCTTGTCTTTCCTTATTCAGGTCAAGTATCATAGAATAAATCTTATCAAGTTTAAGTTTTCAACGTTGGGTTGCGTTCTTAATTACTTGGGGCAGTTCCCAACATAGAATCAAGAACTAAATCTAACTGGGCATTCATAGTTAAGATATCATTAAACCAAAACATATTAGTAGGAGCTTCGATAAGTTGATTTTCCTTTACTGCCGGAAGGTTCTTCCAAATCTCATTATTCTCTAATTCACCTAAGGAACCATTCACAAGAATATAATCACCGGCATATTCATTGATTACTTCATAAGATAATTCCACACTTCCGTTTTTGGCATACTTGCTGTCACTCATTGCCTCTTGTAATTTATCAGGCACCTTAAAGTCTAGCAGGTCATAAATTAACTTGGCACCTCTTCCAAACCAGGAAGCCGAGAGAACACCCTCCTCCCTATTCTGAATACACAAGACGCTCTTATCACTTAATCCATTGTCAGCAAGCTGCTGCTTTGTATCAGCTATTTTATTTTCAAAGTCCTGAATCAGTTCTTCTGCCTTGTCTGAACGGTTTAGTACTTCTCCAAAAAAACGAAGTCTTTCTTGATAATCCATTGAAAAATAGTCGCGGGCTAAGGTAGGGGCAATTTTTGAAAGAGATTGATAAACCGCTTCATCTTCGGTATTCCATAAAATCAGATCAGGGTCAAGTGCCATAATCTCTTCCTCATTTATGGAAAACGCATCAATGACTGTAATCTCTTGTGCCTGATTTTCAAAGATTGCGTCATCATTGAAAGAGGTTGCAACAGGTGTCACTCCAAGTGCCAGTAAATCTCCTTGTACAAAAATAACGACCACTCGCTCAGGGTTAGCTGGTATCTCCACATCTCCGTAGTCCATATGAATGGTTTTCGTGCCTTCTTCCACCGGCTCAGTATTCTCTGTTTCCTGTGCTGTAGCTGCTGCCGTGGGGGTTGGTGCCGTATCGTTTTTATTTGTTGTAGTTGTGCTGCATGCCGTAAGCAGCAGAAGGGAAAGCATTGCCGCCACAACCATTGTACTTCTTATTTGTTTTAACATAGAAGTTGCTCCTTTTCTCTTAAGTTCGTCAAGTCTAACTTGACTCTCCTCATTATACGGAAAAGGAATGAGATTTGTAAGGTCATTATCTCTCAAGTAATGCGACATGTTCTCTCTATAGGCATGGGGAGTGATACCTATATTCTTTGAAAACATCCGCTGTAGATTGCGTTCATCCTGAAAACCGCAAAAATCAGCAATTTCACCAATGGATGCCTGACTGTTTTGAAGCAGCTTCATAGCCGCTGTTAAGCGTGTGTCGATCAGATACTTTTGAGGACTTTTCCCGGTTTGCTGTTTAAAGCTGCGATGAAAGTGACTGTAACTGATACCAAGCATTGAGGACAATTCATTAATAGAAATTGGCTCCATATAATATCGCTCAAGATATTGCCTTGCCATTATAATGACGTCCGGTTCGAAGATATGGATACTGCCTTGCTCCAACTCCTCATACACTTCATAGATAAAACGATAAAAGGCGGCTTTTCCATAAAATAAATTCAGTGGTGTTGCCCCTTTCCATTTTTCAAACATATTTCTCAATTCTTCTGAAAAGAAGATGGGATTCTTTGGGACAAAGCCGTATTGCTGGCGGAAGGGATTTACTTGTTCTAACAGCCGGATATATTCACTTTTGTGAAAGGAGGGTTCTACAGCCTTATAAAGTACCAGATAGTACTCCAGCCAATCACATCGAGGCTGTATAGTCAATTCTGTTCCTTTCCCTCCATGGAACAGACCGAAGCGCTCAACACTATAGGCAGTGTCATTTAAGAATACTTCCCCTTTACCACCAGTGAAAAGGAAGGCACTGGCAGGAAGTAGGTAGCTGCGAACAGATTCCTCCTGAGATATTAAGTTATGACGTATATCAATAAGAGAGATAGCTGACCGGTTTAAAATCTGGATAGCAGCGGCAAAGCTCTCTCTGGAAAACAGTTTCTCTTTTTCATTAAATTTATCCATAGAGGAAACTCCTTTTGTGACGGATTATGCTATTAGTTAGAAAAGACTAACTTGGTTTAGTATAGCACAGTTGCTTAGATTTGTACATGGGGGAGCGAAGTATCTAGAAGTATCTAATATTTGGTTGAATGGGGTTTTTGATTAATTTTGGATGCTAGGTTCAATTTTAAGGATAATAGTAATATTGTGTTGAAAAATAGAGGAAAACAAGTGTTTTTGGTATATTAATATTAATAACAGCAAGTAAAAGTTTTACAAAATAAGAAATATATTGTAAAATAAATCTGCATATGAAAAGATTTAAAGAGAGGAGTAGATTTTTATTAATGTAACTAATTAACCTTAATAAGCGATTATATGTAAAGGAGACGAACTATGAAGAAAATAGTATTTAAAAGACTAATGTCATTAGTAATTTGTGTAATCTTACTGTTTAGTATTACTGCAAATCATGTAAATGCAGCAGAGGCTGATAAAATACAGTATTTAAGTGAAAAGATTAGTACAGCAGTTGAATCGGGTACTCCACCAGAAGAAGTTTTAGAAAATTTAAGTATTTCAGAAGTACAGGTATTGATTGATAAATATAAGTCATACGGTAATTCTGAGGCATCTTATTTTTCAGAAGAGGTCCAAAATCATCCAGAAGTTAAAATAATTGATGATTTAGCCGATGAATATTATGATTATTACATGGAACATGGTACATTTCCGGAGGAAGTAAATCTGGATAAGGATTATAGCAATCAGATAGAAGCAGATGTGGTAATATCAAGTTTTGCCAGTAGTGATTACTCTATTTTTATGAGAGACTTAGGTTATACCTTTACCATTCAGCAAATAGCAGCGCAGTTGGTGCAAATAGGTTCATATATAGGAATTGGCAGTGCATTAGCGTTTCTAGATTTAGCGGCTTTAATAGTTGGTATGGGACTGCTTACCTTTACGTATGTAGCAATAGCATATTCTGCAGTAGCTGTTGGTGCAAACAATCTAATTCTTAGGTGGTATACGAGAGAAGCAAATAATTTACTAAATGCCAGAACGACAACAGCAGCTGTTATAGCTGAGAAAGAACAAGGTACTGAGTACTGGGAGGCATATTTAGTTGATTACGCTGGACAAGGTGGTATAAGGGTGACAAGAGCAATCACACAGACGGATGCATTAGTCATAATAGCTCAGAATTCATCTTATAGAAGCGTATTTACCTTTGATTTCGGGCATGCAGCTTATATTGCTACAGTGGCTTCTCCAATATATGGATTTACCATGGATAATCCTCATAAACCAGAGAAACGATTTAATATGTATCATGTACATGCAAATATAGCTCCACAAACATCTGGTAACACGCACATATTTTATATACCAGGTAATTAGAAGGTGAAACAATGCAAAATTTAGAATACAAATATGTAAATTTCTTATTACATAATATTACTTCATTAAATAAGGAATTCCGAGAAGGATATGAATTATATAATGAGAAGCACCCTCAAGAATCGAAATATGAATTTTATTTTGATTATGAGTTAGCCCAGTTTATGGCAAAGCTGCTTCAACAAGGAAATCACTTTAAGTGTCCACCTCATGAAGAATTAGAGAAGTTATTTCAGTATACACAGATGGTATCTTATTTTCAAAATATAGAAAGGTTAAAATATCAGGGAGAAAACTTATTAAAGTTAATTGATGAACCAAATGTGTATTTGAATAAGCTTTCTGAATACTGTTTCTCAGACAGCATATTGGTAAAATTCATGATACACAAAGACACCTGTACCTTTTTTTTTGAGAATGCTTTAGTATATGGAAATAAAGATAATTGGGATGATGAGGATTATATTATTAAAGGAGAGAACTTAAAATTTCATTTTGAAGGTGTTAAGGATATGAAATTTAGTGGCTCCTTTGATTTAAAATATCTTCAGCATAGCAGGGGATATGAATGGGAGCATGATAAAGTATCTGATGGACGGTATCGCTTGGCAATATTATGTATTGCAAGTTATGAGCACTTTATCATTGAGTTTACGTATTCAACGGTTCGTATCACCCCTTTTGATTATGAGAATTTTAGAGTCCGGTTTCAAGGATAGTAGTGTGAAGTTAAAAGGTAATTTCACACTTTGATTGGTGGCAGTGTCGCACCTGCAAGTAGACGTGGCATGCAATGGAAGCTAGTGTAAAATGAAAGGAGATTTCACAGAGTAAATTTAGTTCTGCAAGTAAAATGGCAGATATGTAGGCTAGTAATGAATATGATTGACTTGTATAAAAGTGTTTTAGAGCCGTCTATCTTCAGAATCAATTGAAGATAGACGGCTTTTATTTATGACCTCATATGGGAACATTACCCTATTTATCTTTGACGTTTTTTGTCATATGCTAAGTAATTATACCAAATTTTACAAAAACTAAGGAAGAATTGTAAAATGCGCTTCAAAAGCAGAATTCATAAAGGAAAAGCTTAACACATGGAGCATAAAGCAATAAAATTTAATATCCATATCATACATTTGATTAAAGTTAAATTGATGTAAATATTAGATAATTGCGAAACTGTTATTTTATGTGTCGGAGCCAGTCAAAATCACCAAAAACAGGTTCCGATGCGGTGGCAAGTCACCTTTATTTTGGTGATTTTGCCTACTTCCAACCTCTAGACCTATCGTTTCGCAATTCTCTAAATGGATTAGGGCTTTTGACACCCTAATCATCAATATAACTATAGAAAAAAGGAGTAAATCTACTATGCACGAAGCTATTACCAGTGGAGAAATTAAAGTCTCGCCCTTTGATTTTATATCCATTCAGAAATTAAAAATAACAGCAGGTATTAATGAACACAGCTCTTTATATTTGGTAGGACTTCTTCCAGATACGCAGAAGGATAAAGACTTATATACGGATCATGAAACGCCAATCGTTGTATCAATCGAGTCACAATTACAAAGTAAAACAATTTTTTGCGGGATGATAACAGAGATTAAAGTGACAGCCGTTGCGAATTATTATGAGCTTCATGTAAAAGCAAAAAGTTATACCTATTTAATGGATATAAAAAAGCATAAGCGTTCTTTCCAAGATGTGCAGTTGTCCTGGCATCAACTAATACGTCAGATTGTAAAAACATATCCACAGGGGTCTTGTATTTTTAATACAGAGGAGGAAGCAACCAAACGGATATGGGTGCAATATTCTGAAACAGATTGGGAATTCATAAAAAGAGTTGCTTCCTATTATCACCTTGGATTGTTTCCATACATATCACAAACTGGAACCAGATTTTATATAGGTGCGACAGAGTACGGAAATCAAACAATCGATAGTAAAGAGTATATGGCGGTAAGTCAGTTGGAACAATTTGAGTATATGAAGGAACATGAAAAACTGAATGTAAAAGAAGCGGATTACCTTATGTATACCCTGAAAAGCAATGAATTTATAGAACTAGGGGAGAAGGTTCAGTTTAAGAAAAAGAGCTATTATAATCAAAGCCTAACCTATCAGCTAGTGAATGGAGTAGTGGAAAATACATATGTATTGGTAAAAAAGAATGGATTGAAACAGCCCAGAAGCTACGGGAACAAATTAACAGGAGTATCTATAGAAGGAAAAGTACTTGCTGTATCAGGGGATAAGGTTAAGGTTCATCTAGAGATTGATAAGGAGCAAAACAAAAGTACTGCACATTGGTTTCCGTATTCTACACCCGCAGCCTCCCCGGATGGAAGCGGGTGGTATTTTATGCCGGAGGTAAAGGATTCGGTTCGGGTATATTTTCCTGGCAATGAAGAAAATGAAGCATTTGCAATCAGCAGTATTCGAGAAACAGGCGGAAATCCTGAGGTGAAATATATTCAGACAATTTATGATAAAAAAGTTATGTTTACGAAGGATAGTGTTATCATATCCGCAGATGGACAAGCCACTGTTACCTTAAGTAAAAATGGCGGAATCTCCATATCGGGCGGAAGTATAAGTATCAACGCAAGTCAATCCATTACTATGAGGTCAGAAGATACGATGAACATTTCCGCAGCAGACAGTGTGACCCTTCAAAGTGACCAGGGTGGTAAAGTAATCTTAAATGACAGCGGGGAAATTAAATTAAACGGTACGGAAGTAAAAATTAATTAGGGGGAAATGGGTATGGCAATAGCCTATGTGGTGGATGGCGCAACCATTCAATGCTCTTTTGGGATAGGAGAGAGCAAATTAAATAAAACCATAGACAATAAGGTTAAGATTCATGATCAAACCATTCTAACGGTGGCAGATAATCAGCCTTTTACGAATATTAAACCCTTTTCTGCCTGCACTTGTAAGAAAAATCCTGCTGTAATGGCAGGGGAGGAAGCATCCTTAACCTGTAATCCTAACATTTGCATGAAATGGACAAAAGGAAAAACAGATATTACGGTGAATGAAGGGTGTGTTCTCGTTAGTGAAAGTACAATATTTTGTATCTATGGCGGAAAGATAGAGATAACAGATGACGGACAAAGAAAGGGTAGTGCAAGTTAATGAAATATGAGAATTTACAAATTAAGTTACCCTTTGAGGTATTGCAGATTCATTCGATTTCCTTTGATGCAAAACTGAATAAGCATAGCCTGTGCTGTATAGAAGCTCTCATTGAGGAAGATAAAGCGGAAGAGTATTTCCGTCAAGATAATTACGGTAAGAGTATGAAAGTTAGTACCCCGGATGAGGTCATTTTTGCCGGAAAATGCAGGAAGCTTCGTATCCTATACCGTGATCACAGTGCTATATTGGAAGTTCAGGCAGTGTCCTATACCTATGAGCTGGATATAAGGGAGCACAGCCGTGTATTTATGGATACCGGTATGACCTATAAAGAATTGATTCAATCCGTTTTGCAGCCTTATGGGAGAGCAGAGTGTGTCAATACTCCCCAGAAGGAGGCTAAGTTAGAGCAAGTGATTGTGCAATATAAGGAAACAGACTGGGAATTTCTAAAACGTATAGGAAGTCATTTTGGAAGGGTATTAGTAGCAGATTCTAAGGAAAAAGCAATTCGGTTTTATTTTGGCTTGCCGGATAAGAATATACCAATTGAGTCCCAAAATACAGTAAAGAAAAGCATTGCAGACTTTTATGCATTCCGTAACAGGAAGAGCTTATCAAATGAAAAAACGAATCAAAATCATTTTCTTAGGTGGAGCGTTGAAAGCAAACAATATATCCCTTTAGGTATGCAATTGATATTTGAGGGAAAAAAGGCTGCAGTAACTAAAATTCATATGAAAAGTAAGCAGGGAGAAGTCATATATAACTATTCCTTGCAGATTGTATCAGGAATAAAGAAAAGTTATCAAAGCAATTCGAAAATAAAGGGCGTTAGCTTAGAAGCCATTGTTAAGAAAGTACATAAAAATAGCATGCAGGTACATTTTTGTATGGGTGATGCTTACGATGACAAGGAGGGCAATGCCTGGTTTCCTTATGTCAGGGAGACGGGAGATTTTTACTACATGCCTGCATCAGAAAGCAAAGTACATATTTACTTTCCCACGGAACATGAGGAGATGGCTTATGTAACCCATTGTTTACACACCGCAGATAAGGCAGCACCTAATTATAATAGAATAGCGGAGCCGGCGAACAAATCCTTATCCACAAAAGAGGGGCAAGCACTGCTATTGACGAAAGATGCGATAACTGTTTCAGGAAATCAGGAGAATCAGGTACAACTGACCCTAGGTAAGAACGGTACAGTTTCTGTGAAGGGAAAGACTATAACCCTACAGTCAACCCAGACATTTCACTTAGGTAATCCAAAGCCATATCACGTTGTGTCAAATAAAGGAAAGGTAAAGAGTATAGAGATATCTGCGAAAAAAGAAATTATTCTTAGCAGCGGTGCCGGTCAGATGATTGAGTTAAGGGATGAAGCACATATGTATGGAATTGTTCGGATCAATGAGTAAACGGGAGAAGTCTATGAAATTTTATGAAGTGATGCAGGATAAGAGGGAAATATATAACTATGTAATCGAAAAAGTCGAGTGGGATACCAGCAGTTCAGAGCCTTTTGGGATAGGAGATTTTAAAGGAAGCTATGATAGTTTACCTGATTTATTTATCTTTGGTAATGAATGTTATGTCTCAGCAGAATTAAAAGAAATCATGGAGATGTACACGACAGAAGCAAAATATCGCATTGTAATATTTAGCAATAAAGAAGAATCCATACAAAAAGAGTGTTATCTGGTAATCGCACCTGAAATTGATGCTTTGGGTGAGAAAACCACGTATTTAAAAAATGGGTGGATAGACAAAAAAGTATTTCATAGAGGTAAAATCGGGGAGTACAAACTATTCGACCTGGAAGAAAATGACCCAGGCGGCTTTCGGAAGAAGCATTTATACATTCATTTAGACCTTGTAGAAAGTATATTGCGAAGAAAATTGTGGGGGATGGAGTTTAAAGAACTTATGATGGAGGAATATAGTGGCTTTTCAAGATGAAAGTATTGCAAAGATTCAAAAGTATACCAGGTTAATAAGACAAAAACAGGAGAAAGGGAAGGACACAAAGGCATCAGAGCCTGCGTTGCTCCCCATCTACGAATATGAAGAAATACAAGTCTTCCATCATAGCATAAGTTTATCCTTGCCAAAACAGTTTTTTGATGAAAAGCTTGCCATTGAAAACAAATATCTGTGGTCTAAAAATAAGGAGTTGGCTATGGTTTTATCAAAGCAGGCACTGGAGGGTGAGGAAATACAGATAGAGCAATTGAAAAATACCATGGAAACTGAATTAAAGAAAAACGATATTTATGTTGAATTGGAAGAGTTTCAGGAAGTGCAAGAGGAGCTTTTACGAAAAATCACCATAGCTTGCCGGATGCCCACTACCGCCGGATATATGTATCAAACCCAACTTTATCTGATTGGTCATAAGGACTGGGTTAACTTAACCATTACCTGTGTAGAAAAGAAAAAATATCTATATTCAGAAATGATAGCTTATATCCAGCAGCATATCAAAGTTGAGTTTCCTAACGAGAGTTAAACAACAGGAGTTGTAGAAAGGTGGCGGATGGAACGAAAGATGAATCACTTAGAAGAGCAGTACTATCAAACAGAGATGAAGCCAGTCTTACAGGAGGTTCAAAAGGAGCTATTAAAGAAGCTGGTAGAACAGGAAGAACAGCTAAAAAAGCAAACTTTCCAATCAATTGAAGCTCTTTCTGAAAAAATAAGAGCTGTGCAAAATCAACAGGAATATAAAGTGGCTTTTCTTCACTTTACACCCTTGCAAATCGGATTCTGGCAAGATACCTATGAGATTGCGGTAACTGCATATAGTAAGGCTTGGTATCAGGAAACCGGAGTTCATGAATCCTATTATGTTCCCTATCTTTACGAAAAGCTTACAGAAAGCAAAGTGGAATTCAGAAAAAGCATCCAGAAATATGTAGGGAAAATAAGAAAAAGTTCTATTGATTATTATTTATTAGAGGAGTACTACTCATATAATCAATACTTTATTTATTTTTTCATGAAATGGTTTCTCCAATTGGAGGAAGCGGAGTGCTTTCAGAAGCTTCCTAAGGAAAGTAATGTCTTGGTGACCTGGGGAGCTTATAAGGATAAAGCAAGAATTGTATATGCCTATGACGAATCAGAAAAAAGCCAGGAAATGTTTCATCAGCTCTTGTTAAAACAAGATCCTGCAAAGCTATTGTTTACCAACTGGAACGGCATGGAGATACAACATGCGGTAGTGGAATATAAGAATATGTCAGGAATCTCCTTTAAGAAGACAAGGTTACAGGATATAAAGTTTGAGCAAAGCTTTTTGGTAGGGGCAAATTTTAAGAACAGTGAGCTTAAGGATTGCACTTTTGTGAATTGTGATTTAAAGATGAGTGATTTTACAGGTTGTACGTTATGGCAGGTTTGCTTTATAAACTGTGAGTTAACGGAAGTTCTTTGGAAGGATGCGGTATTTCACGATGTAGAGGTACAAACAGGGGAGAGTGTTAAGAAGATTCAGGAGGAGAGGTATGTTTAGGGAGAGGGGGGAAGAAGAATGCTTACAGGTAGTTTAGCACTTGCCTTGTTATGCGTGGCTGTCGTTGTCATAGGAGGCACTGCAGCGGTAGCAGTGGAAGCAAAACATCATTTTATCGGTAATGCACTATTAGATATGAAAGACAGCATTGTATTATTGTTTAAGCTTGGTAAAGCTGTGGTATCACCACTCATGGAGGAGCTTACAGAGGATATTCATAGAGGCACAAAAAAAGTTAGCCTTAAGAACCTTACAAAAGGATTCACAAGATATTCCAGGTATGATATCATCAATAATAGGAGCAATTCATAGTGTAACCCCGATAGACATAGATTTAACGATACCACCATTTTCAGCGGATATACCAAAGGATATCGGTGTTACGATATTTCCAAAACCAATTATAGATATTCCAGAGGTAGAATCCATACCGGCAACGGAAAGGGAGAGCGGTGTAATAATTGAAAATCCTCCGTATATACCTAAGAGTATAATTGATATATTCCCAGAGCATTTGAATGAAGGGGATACGATTATCGGGATGGATGGAGGGAATGGAGTGGGTGAGGGTTCGGGGAAGGTTACAAAGCCTAGTGACTTACCTAATTCAAACGCCAAGCCAAAAGGAAATTATGCACCAAATGATACACCTGGATATATTAGGCAAAATGAGTCGGCAGATTTACTTTCTCAAAATGGTTATAAAGTTGAAATGCTAGACGAAGTACCAGGTGGTAATGGTTATGGTGTTAAAGAAACATCTAATCCAGATCTTCTTATCGAAAATAAAGTGTATGATTCTTATGCTCCAAAAGCCGAAACAAGTACGAAAACAATTGTCAGAGAATTGTCAGGTAAAACTAAAAATCAAGCACCTAATATAGTACTGAACTTAGATGATTATGCTGGAAACGTTGATGAATTGATAACTGTGATTAAGCAAAAGGCAACTCCTAGTGGAGATCTAAAAAGACTAGAAGATTTGAAAATTATTAAGGATGGGAAAATTATAAATATTTTTACTGATTAAGGAGATATACTATGGAGTTTGAATTGTTGTTATTTAGTAAGAAAACTCAAAAAGATTATGCTTATTACTTAATGCAAATTATGGAAAAATTAAACATTCACTTCAAATCTATTGAAGACCAAGATTCTATTAATTTATGTCTTGACTGTATGACTATATCGGTAGATTTAGAAGAAGAGGTCGGGCTAGAGGTTATTGAAGATGATTTTAACTTTGTTGCAGATACAAGTGCACGAATTCAAGTATTTAGTCAGTTTAGAGATCATGCTTTAGAGATACTTTTTAAAACTATAAATGAAATTATTAAGAATACAGATTATAATTTACTCTTAATTGGAAATGGCTCAAACTTGATTTTGGAGAGAAAGAATAATAATTACTATACGTCATATCTTGATGATTACTACTATTTTAAGATTCCTTTTGATATACTTGGAGTTAAAATTGAAACAATAAAAAAGTAAGAGCCATAATCATTTTATGGTATAAGTCTCGTAGCCAATCGGCCAGCAAGTGAACTGACCCCAACAGTTTAATTAGGTATAACTTTTGGGGGCAGTTCAATAATAAAGTGTGTTCTTGAGGTTAAAATACCGGGAACTAATGCAAGAAAAAATGGTCCACTAGTTATAATTTATTAATATATTTCAGAATCTTCATTCCATCGATGATCCCATGCTGATATAGAAAAGCTTCTTCTAAAGCAAGATGTTTTATAAGTGAGTCAATGTAATTATCAACCAGTTCCTTCTCTTTGTCAGGTAAAGTTTCAATGAAAATCTCAGCCTGTAGAATTTGCTCATCTTCCTTCTTAGATTTGTTAGGCTGATTTTTGTGGAATATATCAATTAGCATATTGATTCGTTCCTGAATAAATATATCTAATAATTCTTGCTCGGTCATAATGCTTCCCTCCTTTGAGAACATACGATACCGAAATAGCGTCAGAAAGTCGATACCAGAAACTACTAAAAATAGATGTCTTGAATTGAATAGATCAAATGAATTCACGAAATGCTTATTGTCTTGATTCACGGTTATGGATTTAAAGGAGTCGCTCATAAAATGGTAACTATTTTAGAATTGAAGATACAACAAAACCGCGTGGTAGAAATTATTTAGATATGGATGGAAATGACATGAACAACGAAATTGTTAATGGCAAAACACGTGGTCGAAGTAAAGCTGATTATCAGCGAGTTACGCATTTTAAAAATACAGATAAATAAAGAGGAGAATTTTTATGGAAAGAGAAAGATTTATTAGAGTTCCTAAGGATAAAAAGGCTATGGAAGATTATGACTATGGAATTCAAATGAAAGAACAACTGGAAGAAATGATATTGTCTGAAGGACAGTATAGGGTTCTAGATGATTTGGGAGTTTTTGAAAGTATTAATAAAGAATGTAATATTATTATTGATGAATATGAAGAAGAAATTTTGGAGTTAGATAAAATTCCAACAGCATTGGAGGTTGTAACGCAGTTAATAAATAGAAACGAAAATGAAGAACTTGTTAGATTAAGAGAAATGCTGATTTTAGCAACTACTTATAAAACGGTTGTTGGATTCGATTTTTAATTAATAATTTTGGAATTAATTAGTTGATATTATATTTTGAAGAAACTGAATTAATGAATAAGGCACATAATTATAAGATAGTACATAATCTGATGCTTGAAAATATGGTGTAACAGAATTTGATTTGTATCCAGATGTAATAAAAGCAATGCCGGAATGGTTTGGTAAATCTTGGTTTGATTATTGGAGGATTGAAGAATGGAAGAAATATGGAGTTTAGATGCTTTTAGGAAAGTTAGAATATGGATTAACGAATATCCTAATGTCAAACAATCAGAAAAAAGTACCTATGAAATTAAATATCAAGGTGATAAAAGAATTAATTGGTTTAATGGAATAATGTGTGTTGAGCTATTTATCGCACCGCGTGCAGCGAGTAATTATGCAATGTTAAATATGGAGTTTGTTAAAAATGATAGTAACGAATTTGCGATTATATATAATATAAACAAAAGTGATGGATTAAAATTCGAATCTAAGGTTGCTTCAACTAATGATGAAGTTTTGGAAGGAATATCAAAAGAATATTTAGATTGCTTTACTGAGCTATGTAATAAAATGACAGATTATAAATTACCATCAGGTATACTAAATATTTCAGGAGGTGCTTGTGGAAAAATAGGAACCAGTGCAATGACTATTAGAAAAGTTTTTGATATTATGATAAAGATTTTTTCAAGTAATTATAGTGATAATTTTGATGATGCTGTAAAAGATTTAATTTTAGTTGAATGTAAAAAATGATATTGGAAGTTAAAGTAATTCGAATCATTTTAATTGAAAAATATAAAGTTGTACACAGTTCGATAACTGTGAACTGCCTGTTTTAACTTTGCTGAAATAATCTGGTTTTATGTACAATGGTATGATTGGGGCACTGTAATCCGTGATTTCTGTTTGTAAGTAATGTTAACTTGCTTTAATCAGATATCATTTTAAATGTCATGCATAATATACATTCCAAGTTATGAGTGCTTTATTATTGAGTTTATTTATTCAACAATTCATATAATTTCTGTTTATTATAAGAATTTTAAAGTTAAGTATCAAGTGGGACATGACATTAAAAAGATTGTTCTATTCGATAAATAACAAAAATACCCATTGTTTCTGTATAATTTAAGAAATATTAGGATATTTTTGTTATTTCACTTGACATTAGGCTGTCTAATGTATATACTTTAGACAGCCCATTGTGGGAGGTGAGAGTATGGGTGAGAAAAAAATGGGTCGTCCAACGGATAATCCCAAGCCATATAAAGTAGCAGTTAAGCTAGACCAAGAGGCAAAAGATATACTGGATGCGTATATGGAACAGGAAGGAGTTTCTTTAATGGAAGCTGCAAGAAGAGGGATTAAGAGGTTGAAGCCAGACCTTAAGAAAAAATAATGGAAGCGGTGACCAGACGCAAATCAAGCACCACTTCCACGCACCAACAACGCCATAGGCAATTGCAGTGTAAATAGTATACCATGCTCTGGGATTTCCTTCAAGCCTTGTTGAGAACATTGTGGAAAGGATAAGTAAAATAGGATGGATTTGGAACAGAAAATGTGGAAAAGTCTTATTACTATGCGTTATGATATTGCATTAGAGCAGTTACTTCACAAGAAGGAATATAATGATATTTGTGAGCAGCAAAAGAAAACAGAGAGCAGAGTGGAAGAATTGCTTCAACAACTTAGTAAGGAAGATAGAAGGTTTATCTGGCAACATTATGAAGGAGAAACCGCAATGGAGAATCTGGAACTGGAAGCTGCCTACATACAAGGATTAAGGGATGGAGTTCGTGCATTAAGGTTTCTTGGAATGTTTGAGGAAGAGAATGCTTTTTAAGTTATAACATCTAAAGAATTTTAGAGATTAAAAGCCTTTAAATTCAATTATTTAAATAATAAAAGTGGGATATTTTCAATTTACATAGTTGATATCCTGCTTTTTTATTTATTCATTTAGACCTTGTAGAAAGTATATTGCGAAGAAAATTGTGGGGGATGGAGTTTAAAGAAGTTATGATGGAGGGATATAGTGGCTTTTCAATGGTTTTATCAAAGCAGGTGCTGGAGGGTGAGGAAATACAGATAGAGCAATTGAAAAATACCATGGAAACGGAATTAAAGAAAAACGATATTTATGTTGAATTGGAAGAGTTTCAGGAAGTGCAAGAGGAGCTTTTACGAAAAATCACCATAGCTTGCCGGATGCCCACTACCGCCGGATATATGTATCAAACCCAACTTTACCTGATTGGTCATAAGGACTGGGTTAGCTTAACCATTACCTGCGTAGAAAAGAAAAAATATCTATATTCAGAAATGATAGCTTATATCCAGCAGCATATTAAAGTTGAGTTTGCTAACGAGAGTTAAAACAACAGGAGTTGTAGAAAGGTGGCGGATGGAACGAAAGATGAATCACTTAGAAGAACAGTACTATCAAACAGAGATGAAGCCAGTCTTACAGGAGGTTCAAAAGGAGCTATTAAAGAAGCTGGTAGAACAGGAAGAACAGCTAAAAAAGCAAACTTTCCAATCAATTGAAGCTCTTTCTGAAAAAATAAGAGCTGTGCAAAATCAACAGGAATATAAAGTGGCATTCCTTCACTTTACACCCTTGCAAATCGGATTATGGCAAGATACCTATGAGATTGCGGTAACTGCATATAGTAAGGCTTGGTATCAGGAAACTGGTGTCCATGCATCCTATTATGTTCCCTATCTTTACGAAAAGCTTACAGAAAGCAAAGGGGAATTTAAGAAAGGCATCCAGAAATATGTAGGGAAAATAAGAAAAAGCTCCATTGATTATTATTTGTTAGAGGAGTACTCCTTATATAATCAATACTTTATTTATTTTTTTATGAAATGGTTTCTCCAATTGGAGGAAGCGGAGTGCTTTCAGAAGCTTCCTAAGGAAAGTAATGTCCTAGTAACCTGGGGAGCTTATAAGGATAAAGCAAGAATTGTATATGCCTATGACGAATCAGAAAAAAGCCAGGATATGTTTCATCAGCTCTTGTTTAAACAAGATCCTGCAAAGCTATTGTTTACCAACTGGAACGGCATGGAGATACAACATGCGGTAGTGGAATATAAGAATATGTCAGGAATCTCCTTTAAGAAGACAAGGTTACAGGATATAAAGTTTGAGCAAAGCTTTTTGGTAGGGGCAAATTTTAAGAACAGTGAGCTTAAGGATTGCACTTTTGTAAATTGTGATTTAAAGATGAGTGACTTTACAGGTTGTACGTTATGGCAGGTTTGCTTTATAAACTGTGAGTTAACGGAAGTTCTTTGGAAGGATGCGGTATTTCACGATGTAGAGGTACAAACAGGGGAGAGTGTTAAGAAGATTCAGGAGGAGAGGTATGTTTAGGGAGAGGGGGGAAGAAGAATGCTTACAGGTAGTTTAGCACTTGCCTTGTTATGCGTGGCTGTCGTTGTCATAGGAGGCACTGCAGCGGTAGCAGTGGAAGCAAAACATCATTTTATCGGTAATGCACTATTAGATATGAAAGACAGCATTGTATTATTGTTTAAGCTTGGTAAAGCTGTGGTATCACCACTCATGGAGGAGCTTACAGAGGATATTCATAGAGGCACAAAAAAAGTTAGCCTTAAGAACCTTACAAAAGGATTCACAAGATATTCCAGGTATGATATCATCAATAATAGGAGCGATTCATGGTGTAACCCCGTATCAAAAGTTAGGCAAAGACTTAACAATACCGCCAGTAGACGTATTTCCGGCGGATATACCAAAGGATATCGGTGTTACGATATTTCCAAAACCAATCTTGGATATTCCAGACGTAGGCTCCATACCAGCAACGGAAAGGGAGAACAATGTAATAATTGAAAATCCTCCCTATATACCAAAGAGTATAATTGATATATTCCCAGAGCATGTGAATGAGGGGGATACGATTATTCGGATGGATGGAGGGAATGAGGGTGGCTCTAAGACTAAGGTTGAAGTGCCCAAAAACGTAGAAAGGCAAGTTAAAAAGCTAAGTCCTGAAGCAAAAAAAGGATATGATAAAGCAATAGATGCTTTGGAAAATGGAAATACTCAAGGATTGAATGAACATCCGTTAAGTGGAGATAGGAAAGGACAATGGGCAGTCGATATGAAAGGAACAGGAAAAGGTAGAGGAAAAGGTAGAATTATATACGAAAAGGGGAAAGATGGAATAATAAAAATTATAGAGATACTTACAGATCATAATTATTAATTTTAGGAGGATATGATGTATGAAAATGAAACATTTATTACTTGAATGTTATTGTAGTTGTGATATACCTGTTGAAAATAATCCTTGCTATACAAATGGCAAAGGAATAGGTATACATTGTTTGCAATGCGAAAATTTTAGTTATACAAAATGTCCACATGAGATAGCATATTCTAATGAAGATGGAGTGATTGAGGACATGGATGATTTTATTGGTTTTGGTGGAGAGATGGATGTGGATGATAAGGAACAACGTCAAAAATGGATTACAGAGTGGAGTAATATTTGTAGGGAAAAGATTAGTAATGCATATGATGAATATATGGATAAGCGAAATCAATTGGAATAATATAATTGTTATAACAAATTAATTTAATGTTGTACGCAGCAATTTTAAATATTCAATTGTATCAAAAAACCAGAATGCTCTAAGAGTTATGTGATAAAATTCCAGATTGGTTATAAATTATCATCAGGTAAACTAAATATTTCATGAGGAGCTTGTAAAAAATAGGAATTAGAGTAATTGTTATTAGAAAAAGTTTTGAGGGTGTAAATTTTTCTGTGTCTAAATCTTGATATATCAAAATAATTATCTGTGACCCGAATTGAATAATCTTCTTGAATTATAGGGCATTGTGGGATTTGCCCACACCCGACCCTCAGGAATAATTTGAAAACCAAAGACACAAAATATTTTACAGACCCAAAGCTTTTGATATTATGATAAAGATTTTTCAAGTAACTATAGTGATAATTTTGACGATACTTAAAGGATTTGATTTTAGCTGAATCTAAAAATGATACTGGAACTTAAAGTAATTTGAATCATTTTAAGTAAAAAATATAAAGTTGTACATAGTTCAATAACTGTTAAAGTAGCAGTTAAGCTAGACCAAGAGGCAAAAGATATACTGGACGCATATATGGAACAGGAGGGAGTTTCTCTTTAATGGAAGCTTCCAGAAGAGGGATTAAGAGGTTGAAGCCAGACCTTAAGAAAAAATAATGGAAGCGGTGACCAGACGCAAATCAAGCCCACTTTCACACACCAATAACGCCATAGGTAATTGCAGTGTAAATAGTATACTATGCTATGAGATTTCCATCAAGCCTTGTTGAGAACATTGTGGAAAGGATTATGTGCTATGTAATGCATTAGGCAGTTACTTCAGAAGAAGAGAAGTTTGGATTTGTACACATGGTTAAATGAATGAGAAATACGAAAAAATAAGTACATAATTATCTTATTATATATACCACTGAAATATATTTTCAAAATAGTATATAAAATAATAGCTCGCCTAAAATGGCATATTTTACATAGTAATCTTGGCAAAAAAACCTATTGCCTCCTATGTCAATACTCCTTATAATGAAATAAGTTTGAATAGTCAAACAAATGCATTTGAAACAAGGAGAGTACCCCATGAAAAAAGTAAGTATAATCAAAAGAATTAGTATAATATCATCCCTTCTATTTATGTTAGTAATACTGTCAGCCTGCAAATCAGCCTCGAGTAGGGATTCTGGTACAGGTACTGATACTGTCGTAATAGAGAAGGCAGATGATACAAAAAGTGATAGCAAAATAGAAGATACAGAAACCACAGAGCAGGAAGGTACGGGAACAAGGATTGTAAGTACACCAAATGGTGATATAGAAGTACCGAATCATCCGAAGCGAATCGCAGTTCAATATATTATAGGTGATGTGATTGAACTTGGAGTGATTCCGGTAGGAATATCAGAGGTATACGAGGGAGCGGCATATTCAGAGCTTGTAACTGAGACAGAAGATTTAGGCCACCATGCCGAATGGGATCCGGAAAGTCTGATGGAGTTGGAGCCGGATTTGATTTTGGTAATCGTACAAGAAGATGTTGATAAATTTTCAAAGATAGCACCAACCGTATGTATTGCTTATGATGAACTATCCATGGAGGAGAGAATATCATTAATTGGGGATTTACTGAATAAAAAAGACGAAGCGGCTAATGCAATAAATGAGTACTATGCGAATTTAGAAAAAGCAAAAAAGAAATTAACTGAGGCAGGCTTTCAAGAGTATACCATATCAATCTTTGAAGGTGGTTTAAGCAATATGACAGTAATGGGGGATAAATTCGGAACTGGAGCAATTGCTTACAAATCGTTAGGATTAAAAGCTCCTGAGAAGGTGCAGTCAGATATAATTGAAAAGGACGGTTTCAGAGAAAGTGTTTCTTTTGAAGTTCTGACAGAATTTGCTGGAGATTTTATTATTCGTAACTCCTATGAAGGAATGGATGATTTGACTCAAAATGAAATATGGAACAGCATTCCTGCAATTAAAAATAATCGTTTCATCAATATGGAATTTGGTTTAAGCTTTTATACCGATATATATTCGGCCAATGCACAGATTAATTTTGTGACAGAGGCATTAATTAATGCAGTGAATGAATCGAAATAAAGGGTTACAATCCATTAAAGATACATCCTGGGACTTTTACGTTTGTGAAAGTTCCAGGATATTTTTTTGCTGAAATAGTACTATTTCTATTTGAGCAGTACAGCAAGCAGGCTTATGACAAGCATGGAGCTTAGTGTCATAAAAAACATAATTTATACCCTATTTGCGGCAATGCTGTATCTGCAAGTATATACTGCATACAAGGGGAGCTAGCATAAAAAATCTATCTTTATACGTTTAATTTGATATACGAGCAAAGTCGATAACATGTAAGTTAGTATGAAATAAAAGGCATTTTTTATGAAATAGATGAAACAACCCGTGGTTTATGCTATAATGTTAGTCAATACTAACTTTATATCCTATACCAAAACGGCAATGAAACTAAATGCAGGTTTAATTTTCAGGAGTTGAATGCACATGAATGATATGAAAGAAATACGGCAAGAAGACATGGATATGCTTTGTTCTATATGGAAGCAGGAGAATATAGATGTAAACTTTATAAAATGCTATACAATTAAAGAAGATGGGGAGGGCTTTGTACACACAATAACAAAGCCGGTATATGTGTATGCAGTAAAAGGCAGCGGGTATATGCAACTCCATTCTAACAAGCACAACCTGAAAAAATTTCAATTATTTCACATTGGAAATGCAAATAAAATTTGTATCGAATCATTTGAAGAAGGGTTAGAGTATTACTACATTGAATACAAGCTTGGCAGAAATAGTATTTATGATAAGAAATCACTAGCTGCTAAACATAGGATAAAGCCTCTTTTATGGAATTATAAAATGACCTTTGAAAATCCACTTTTTATACTACAATTATTAAAGCAAATGGAAAAATCTTTCCAAAGGAACACCCTTATGGAAGCGTTTGGATTAAAAGCTTTATTTTATCAATTTCTTGATAGAATTGCACAGGATAGTATACGGGATTGTGTCTGCAACGAGAACTCGGATATAGTATGCCAGGCTCTTAAGTTTATGAAGCAGGAACAGGGCAGACAGATTATAATTCAGGATTTGCTGGATGAATTAGGGATTAGTTCCAGTCATCTAAACCGATTATTTAAGCAAATGACCGGAAAAAGTCCGAAAGAATATCTAGTTATGCTTCGCCTTAACAGTGCGAAGATAAGATTGTTAAAAACAGAGGACAATCTAAAAGATATAGCAATAGCATGTGGTTATGCAGATGAGTACCAATTTAACAGAACCTTTAAGAAACATATAGGGATTGCGCCAAGTGGGTATCGTAATTTAATTGCAAAAAATAGATATAACACGGGGCAGTACATACAGTTAAATCCAAAAAGAGTTGCGATACAATATTTAATTGGAGATGTGCTTGCGTTAGGGGTGGTGCCTGTTGGAATTACAGAAATATATGAGGGTGCAGTATTTCAGGACAACTTAAATGAAAGCATTATATTAGGTCATCAAAGCAGTTGGAATAAAGAAATGCTGGCTATGCTAGAACCGGATTTGATTATTACGGTAGATTCTGATAAGTACCATGAATTTTCTGAGGTAGCTCCTACTTTGTATATTCCATATGAAATATTATCAAAAGAAGAACGGATACTTTTGTTAGGGACGGTTTTAAATAAACCAGAAGAAGCAAAGACAGTGTTATCAGAGTATCACAATAAGCGAAGCGTAGCAAGGGAGAAATTAAAAAAAGCAGGACTCTATCAGTCAACCTTTAGTATTATCGAAGGGGACTTAGAAAATGTTTCAATTATGGGAAATATATTTGGTTGTGGTGCCACTTTATATCGGGAATTATTATTAAGGGCTTCGGAAATAACACAAAAAAGTGTGTTAGATAAAGGATATGGCGTAGATCGGATTGATTTAGAAAAATTACAACGGTATGGAGGAGATTATATTATACATAACAAGTATAACGGAATGGATGATATTACCGCCAATGAAATATGGCATACGATACCTGCAATAAAAAAGAAACATGTGATAGATATGGACTTTGGATTAAATTATTACAGTGATATTTTATCTACCAATGCCCAGATTGATTATATTGTAAGTCAATTGACAGAAATGGATGAGTTAATGACATAAGGCAATGGAGCAAGATAACAGGTATCAGAAAGGATGGATAAAGCTCTATGATTTTTCGTAATACACGGTTATAAAGCCGGTATGTGAAGGAAAGTCATAGAGTTTTTTTAAAATTCAATACTTACCGTATTCATTAAGGTAAATATATAGTTGGAGATTCAATCTGAACAATGTTAACATCTAGTTAAGAGATGAACAGAGAGGAGATACAAGATGGAAGTTAGTTTAGAAGAGATTATAACCGAATTAGTTGTAAACGGCGGTGATGCGAAGAGTAAGGCTATCGAAGCAATCCGATTAGCAAAAACAGGGAATTTTGAGACTGCTGAAGTAAAAATAAATGAAGCAAACGAATCCTTGCAAAAGGCCCATGAATTTCAAACAGAGATTATACAGGCAGAATCAAGGGGAGAGAACAAAGCAGAAGTGTCCCTGTTAATGGTACATGGTCAGGACCATTTGATGAATGCAATTACGACCAGGGACTTGGCTATTGAAATGGTTGAAATGTATAAGATGATACTTAACAAATAATAAATCAATAAGAAAGGAATCAAAAAAATGACTTATATTACATTAGTATGTGCAGCAGGTATGTCAACCTCTATGTTAATGGCAAAAATGCAGCAAAGTGCAAAAAATAAAGGAATCGAAGCAAAAATAATAGCTATGTCCGAAGCAAAATTCAAAACCTATACAGAGCCGACGGATGTACTGCTGTTAGGACCTCAAATCTCATATTTAGAAGGTGAATTAAGAAAAACATATGAACCAAAAGGGATGAAAGTAGCAGTAATCAATATGGTTGATTATGGAATGATGAACGGTGAAAAAGTACTAAATGACGCATTGGCATTACTTGGCTAACGCAAGAATGAAAACTCTAAGGAGGATTTTGTATGTCTAAGATTGAAGCAAAGACTTTATCCAATAAACTTGCACCATATGTTAATAAAATGCAGACAAGCAAGATAGCGAATGGTATTTCCGGGGGAATGATGATGGCAATGCCGGTTACACTTTTAGGATCTTTCGCTGCTCTATTTTTAAACCTTCCCATTGGTGCCTATAAAGAATTTATAGCAAGCGTAGGGATTGCGGCTGCGTTAAAGATGATTATTCAATTCACCACAAACTTTTTAGCGGTTATCTTTACTGTCTCTATTGCCGGAAGTTATGCAAAACAATATGAAGAGGATGGTATATTCACGGGATTACTTGCTTTAGTAAATTTCTTTATTGTAACACCGGTTGCGGTATCAGCAGAGGGAGTTACCTCTATTCCGGTACAGTGGCTTGGTGCAACAGGAATATTTACAGGAATTCTGGTAAGTTTAGTTTCCACAAGAATCTACATTTATTTGAAGCAAAAAGGAATTACTATAAAGATGCCGGAGAGTGTTCCGCCTGTGGTTTCTAGTAGTTTTAGCAGTTTGATTCCGGGACTTGCTTCTGCAGCAGTATTTACTATTGTATCCGCAATTTTTGCAGCAACTTCTTTTGGAACACTGCATCAATTTATTTATACGTTCCTTCAGATTCCTTTGCAAGGAGTTGGCGGTAATATTGTATCCATTATTCTTTTATGGACTTTTGCACAGGTATTATGGTTCTTTGGTATTCATGGTACGATGGTTATCTATTCCGTAGTTCTTCCAATCTTTACAGCTATGGATGCAGCACAGTTAGCAGCGTTTGCTGCCGGTGAAGCACTTCCTAATATCACAGGCCGTGCTTTCGTAAGTACCTATACCATGTCAGGCAGTGCCATTGGTTTTGCACTACTTATGTTGTTCGTTGCAAAAAGTAAACAATATAAAACGTTGGGAAAATTAAGTGCAGTCCCTTCCTTGTTTGGAATCAGTGAACCTCTTGTATTTGGTACACCTATGGTATTTAACTTTAAATTCTTTGTACCCTTTGTATTTATGAATGCAATCAATATAATAATTGCTTATGTGTTGACCTTTATTGGACTTATACCAAGAGTTAACGGTATGTCACCGGTATCCGGTATGCCCATTATCCTAAGTGGTCTGATGGAAGGAAGCTGGAAGATAGCCGCGCTTCAGGTTGTATTTGTGATATTGTCTGCCATAGTATGGTACCCGTTCTTTAAAAAGGCAGATAACGAAGCATTTAAAATTGAACAAGAATCAGAGAATCAAGCGCAGGAAGCATAAGTATATACAGAGGTAGGAATGAACTGTCTTTCAAATAAGAAATGGTTTTAGTCAGGATAGTTCTTACTATAGGTATTTTAATAAGCCACCCGTCTGTATGACGGGTGGCCTTTGCCTGCTTACTGCTTTTGTACAAAGGTCTCTAAATTACGAATAAAATATTTTATATGGGAGGATATACGGTGCATAAAATAGATTTTAATGATAGATGGGTATTTATAAAAGAAGGAAAAGAAAGTTATATCGAAAAAGAAATACCAGATGGCGAATATATTACCCTGCCTCATTGCTTTAACGGAATTGACGGGCAAAGTGGTGATGGTATGTATAAGGGTAAGACCTGCTATCAAAAGAAAGTAGCTCTCACAGGGGAGGAGTTAAGGGAATATCATTATTTAGAAATCGGTGCGGCAAGCCTTGTATCACATGTATATATTAACGGGATATTAGCAGGAAGCAGTAGATGTGGCTTCTCTATGTACCGGGTGTTTTTAAATCCTTTGCTAAAAGAAGGAGAGAATCTTATCTCCATTGTTGTTGATAACAGCCGTTTCGATGATGTATACCCTCTAATGGCTGACTTTTCTTTTTATGGAGGATTGTACCGGGAAGTAAGCTGGATTACAACAAGGGCACTACATTTTGAGTTATTAGATAATAGCCGGGATGGGATGTATATAACTCAAAAAGCAATTAAGAATGGGATATATGAGTTAAAGATAAAAGGCAGTGTAATCAATGAGCTTCACAACAAACTAGAGTCTAAGATTAAAGTTACTCTATTGGACAAAGAAGGCAATGGGGTATTATCTAAAACAATGAAATGTGCTGTTATAGAGAAGGAAGAATTTGAATTTATAGAAGAACTAAATCAGCCCAGACTTTGGCAGGGGATAGAAGACCCTTATCTTTACACCTTAAAGGTAGAGTTGTATCAGGAAGAACAGTTAGTGGATGAAAGAAATCTTGAAATCGGCTTTCGAACCATTGAAATAACCCCTGATAAAGGTGTCTTTTTGAATGGTAAGCCCATTAAGTTAAATGGTGTCAGCCGACATCAGGATTTTGCAGAGGTAGGTAATGCTTTAACAAAAGAACATATGGAACTGGACATGTCACTTATTAAGGAAATCGGTGCAAACTCTATAAGACTATCTCATTATCAGCACCACGATTATTTTTATACTCTTTGTGACAGGGCAGGCTTGCTGGTATGGGCTGAGATTCCTTTTATCAGTGTACCCTCAACTGCTGACAAAGAGAATCAAAATGCAAAAGACCAACTGGAGCGATTGATAAAACAGGCCTATAATCATTGTTCCATCTATTGCTGGGGAATACAAAATGAGATTACCATAGCAATTGAAAATGAACAGATTTATGAGATGGTAAAGGAACTGGCTGCAATAGCAAGGAATCTTGACGCTGTCAGATATATTGCACAGGCGAATATACATTCAGTTGCAAATGAAAGCAGCTTAAATGATTTGACCGATTTTGTAGGATATAATCTGTATTATGGATGGTATTATAAAGAAATGAAGGATCTAGCAGTAAGGCTGGATGAGTTTCACAAAGTCAGACCCAATATTCCGGTAATGGTTACAGAATACGGAGTTGATACAAACCCTGTCCTGCATTCCTATACACCTTCTGTAAAGGATTACACAGAAGAATATCAGTTGTTATTCCAGGAGAATGCCCTTAAGACTTTTAAGGAAAGAGAATATGTATTAGGGGGATATGTTTGGGCATTATTCGATTTTGGAAGTGAGATTCGAAATGAAGGCGGAACCAAGGGAAAGAATCAAAAAGGTCTAGTTACCATAGATAGAAAAATCAAGAAGGATACCTTTTATTTATGTAAGGCATACTGGTCCAAAGAAAAATTTGTGAAATTAGCCGGCAGCAGATTTGTGAACCGCCATCAAGAGGAAAATGATATGGTGGTATTGTCCAATGTTAATTCCGTAAAGCTTTTTGTTGGTGAAAAAATGATTGGTGAAAGGAATGACCATGAACCGGTGAAAATTTTTAAGGGAGTAAAATTAGCACATGGTGAGAATTTTATTCGGGTGGAAGCTGTCGACTCAGAAGGAAACTGTTATTATGATGAGATGTTTTTAAACCGGGTGAAAGATATGGATTTAAGCTATGTGTTGAAAAAGACAGAAGAAAAAACTACGGTAACAAACTGGTTCCAGAAATTTGATTTAACCAATGTACAGGAAGTGGCAATTAAAGAAGGCTATTATTCTACCTTTGATACAATAGAGGAGCTTTATAAGAATGAAGAGGCAAAAGCTGTATTTAAAAAGTACTTTGGAGATTTAGCAGAAAATCCTCAGATGGCAACTATGCGGGGGTTAATGACAATTGATAGTATGTCAAAGCGATCCCGGTTTAATATTCCGAAGGAGCTGCTAAGTGTAATTAATAAAGAATTAAATGTTATAGAGAAACGTAAATAAGCTTTCTTATATGTATTTATAGTTGAGGGGAGTTAAAAAGGAAGCCAGTGCAAATACTATAACCGGAAAACGGATAGAAGAAGTAACATATGCGAATGTTTGGGAAAGGGTAGAAACATGTTGGGTGTAAAGTTAGAAGCTTTATTGGGTGAAGTATCAATCAAAGAATATCAGACGGCACAGGAATTAGCGGATAAACTTGGTGTGAGTGAAAAAACCGTTCGTGTCCGCATGAAGGAATTAAATGATGTTCTAAAGTTATATGGTGCAAAAATAATATCCAAACAAAGATTCGGTTATAAGTTAAATATTTTAGAAGACGAAAAGTTCCGACAACTCTCACATAGTATGGAGAAAGAAGCAAAGCAGCAAATACCCACTAATTCAGAAGAGCGTGTTCCGTTTATATTAGCATATTTGTTAAATAGAAACGAGTATGTTAAATTAGATGATTTAAGTGATTTTCTTTATGTATCAAGAAACACCCTTACAGCGGATTTAAAAAAAGTGGAGTTTATACTGAATATATATCACCTGACCTTGGAACGCAGACCCAACCATGGAATATTGGTTAAGGGAAATGAGTTCAATAAAAGAATTTGTATCGCCAACAGTCTTATAAAGCGGAACGCCCTTTTTAAGGAGGATGCTAAAAAGGAGCAGGAATTACAGGTAATAGG
This sequence comes from Anaerocolumna cellulosilytica, assembly GCF_014218335.1. GTDB lineage: Bacteria > Bacillota > Clostridia > Lachnospirales > Lachnospiraceae > Anaerocolumna > Anaerocolumna cellulosilytica. The sequence continues at coordinate 950,158 of NZ_AP023367.1, forward strand.
CAGTATTGTTTTAGAAGTTATAAACAAGCATAAGATGAGAATGTCAGAAATATCCTTTGAAAGTCTGATAACACATGCCTATATAGCGATAGGAAGAATTGGCAGAGGCTGCCCCATAACCATAGATAAGACAGAAATCAGTCATATTATTAACTTAAAAGCGATGCAGGCAGCAGAAGAGATAACAGACCTCCTATATGAAAGGCTGAGTGTAAGGTTTTCAGAGGCTGAAATATCTTATCTTGCAATTCATCTGGGTGCAAAACTATCTTCCGATACGTATGCAAGGCATGGTTCTAACCTGGTTATATCGGGTGAAATAGATGAACTGGTTCTCCATATGCTAAATGTCGTATATAATGGCTTTAAGCTGGATTTTAGAAATAATCTTGAGCTTCGAATGGCATTAAATCAGCATATGGTGCCTTTACAAATCCGTATGAAGTATGGAATACCGCTAAAGAACCCACTTATGGCAGAGATTAAGAAAGAATACGCCTTTGCCTATACAATAGCAGCAACTGCATGTATCGCTTTAAATGAACACTATAAAACAAATATGCCGGAGGATGAGATAGGCTATTTTGCTATGTTGTTTGCGCTTGCTTTGGAAAAACAGGATAAGAAAATCGAGAAGAAAAATATTATTGTGGTATGTGTTTCCGGTAAAGGAAGCTCCCAGTTATTTATGTATAAATATAAACAAGCATTTGGGAAATATATTAACCAAATCTACGAATGTTCTACCTATGAATTGGAAGATTTTGATTTTGAGGGTAAACAGATAGACTTTGTTTTTACAACAATCCCGATTAACATCAAAGTACCCGTACCGGTTTTTGAAGTTAATTTATTTTTAGAACGTAAGGATATACTGACATACAATCAGTTGTTTGAAATGGGAAGCAACGAATTTCTACACAAATATTACAATAAGAATTTGTTTTTCACCAAACTTAATGCTAAGAAAAAGGAAGATGTAATAAGACAGTTATGTAAGTGCGCAAGTCAATATTATAATTTACCGAAAGATTTTTATTCGGCAATTATGAAAAGAGAAGAATTGGGACAGACTGATTTTGGTAATCTGGCGGCAATTCCTCATCCGTATAAAGTCATTACGAAAGAAAATTTTGTGACAGTAGGTATCCTTAAGGAACCAATCTGGTGGGGACATAACGAGGTACAGGTGGTATTTTTAATTGCAATATCAACGGAAGAGGATGCAGACATTGAGCGCTTTTATCAACTCACTACTAATTTTTTATTTGACGCACAAAAGGTTCAATATCTAATAGCGAATCCAACCTTTGAAGTACTTATGACCTTATTAGGTGATGAAGCTGAAAAATCTTAGCAGGTTTGGAGCGTAGCAAACACTACGCTCCAAACCTGGCTTCAAGGCTTTGGCTGTTGCATCACGGTGTGTTTTCGTTCTCTTAATTCTGCTGTCAACACGGGTGGAATCATTATTGTGATAGAAAATCCGCTGCCATCCTCTAAGGCACCCGGTTGTATTCCATAATCCTCTCCAAACACAATTCGCAGACGGTTATTCACATTAGAAAGTGCAAAGCCACTGGATTCATTGTTCTCAAATACCGATTGGTTCAATTTTACTAATAATCCCTTAAGTTCATCCTCTGTAATTGGCTGACCATTATTAGACAAGGTCAGTTTAATATAGGAATTTCCATCGTTTGTGATGAGCGCTCCATCCAGTTTTAAGTAATTGTCCTCTCTGTTTTTATCAAGGCCATGTACAAAGTAATTCTCAATCAATGGCTGTAAGGTGTTCTTAGGGAGCCCGTAGGGAGAGAGAGCATCCTCAATGTAAAATTCATATTCAAAATTTTGAAACCGGTATTGATAAAGAGAGATGAGATTCTCGCATTGTTCCAATTCTTCTCCTAAAGAAATAAACATTTCCCGGTTTGTCTGGTTACGATAGATTTTGGCTAATAAAAGTATCATCTGGGAGGCACTTACAGGGTTTCCATGTAGAGTCTGAACTCTGATAAGTTCTAACGTATTATATAAAAAATGTGGATTAATACTGGTTTGCAGGGCATAAAGCTCTGCATTTTTTTGTTGTAGAGCATAAACATAAGACTGCTCCACATTTTTTTGAAGGTCATCGCACATGCGGTTAAAGCCGGTGATGATATGAGAATATTCATCCTGCCCTTTGCTATGGGGAATGCGGTATGTCAGGTTATTGGAACCGATTTTAGACATACCCTTCTGGATAATACGAACTTTCTTTCGTGCCAACTGAAAGGTTACTACATATAAAGAGATAGAGCACACACATGTAAATAACGCCAGAAGCAGGATAAGATTCTGGGTGTAGCCGGTGCCGTACCCGGCTTTTTTGATTTGATACGAGGTATAAAAATCATACCGGCCGTTATAGATGGAAGAGGTGAAATACGCCTCCTTCCCGATAGTAGTAGTAACGGTAGGGTAAGAAACGACATTATTGCTGTTGCCGGTAGGATACTCAAGGAATAAATCACTTGAATCAGAGTAGTCTCCCGAGGAGCGAAATATTATATTTTGTTTGGAATCCGTAATGCTGTATGCATATTCTGCACTTAAAGGATAGCTGTTTAGGACACTTAAGAATTCCGAGGTAGGATAGAGCAGAATAATCTGACCCAATACTTTATTGGTCTTGCTGCTACTTTTAAAAATAGTTCCTACCAAACCATAGGTATTAGAGGAGGGTTTTTTAAACCCCGTACTGCTCAACATTAACTGGGTATCATTCATAATTCCCAGGGTAAACGGGGAATGTTCCGGCCAGTCAGTAGTTAAGGGAATCTGGTTAAGAGAAGAATACTTAGGGTCAAACTGATAAAGCTGTTTTGTAACATTGGAAAACAGAAGAATACCAATGCAGCTGGAATCAAAATCACAGATACGGTTTAGGGCTGTTATAATATTTTTATTAGTAGATACCTCTAAATCATAGGGATTTGCAATTTGTAAGAATGTACATAAATCATTATAAGCATAAGGAATGTCAAAGAGGCTGTCTAATGCAGCATTATAATTCCTCTGTTTCAGCTCAAAGGAATTATGTAAATTATTTAAGGTTAAATCGTATTTTTTTAGGAATTCTGCCTGCTCATATTTTTTAGCAAAGGAGCTGACAATAGCAGCTAGGATTAAAGAAATCGTGGAAAGGATAAGGATACAGAACAAAAGCATTTTGGAGTAAAAACCAGTTATCCTGAATTTGTGCAATTTCATATGATGTCATCTCCTAAAGGAATAGAATTGTTCTATTTAAGCAACGAGCTATTTCACAAGTTAGTTTTATTATAACATTTGATTTGTGCATTTACAACATAAGAAGTAGTGATTTGACGAATTAAGTATATAATTTGTATAATTAATAAAGAGCTATATAGCTCTCTTTTGTTAAAAAATTATGGTTTTCTTATAATTTGTGCAAGGTTTTATAATTAGTACAATTTTTTTCTTGTCTTAACGCTATTATAATGATAGCAGAAGATAAATTAAAGCAGACGTAAGGAGAAGTTGGTAAATGAAACGAGACAAGAAAAACAACTTGTTACCGAGAAGAACAAACGCAAGAGAAAAAGCTGGCTTTCGCTTGTTCCTGTTAACAACGCCGATATTAATTGGAGTATTTATATTTTCTTATGTTCCTTTGTTAGGCTGGATATACGCATTTTTTGATTATAAGCCAGGTATACCGGTTTTTGAATCTCAATTTGTAAAGTTAAAATGGTTTTTAATGCCCTTTAACAATTCTGTTTTGAGGGATCAGTTTTTAAGGGTTATGAAAAACACGTTAGGTATTAATGTATTGTATTTGTTAGCCATGATGCTGCCTATGATTTTTGCAGTGCTTTTAATGGAAATACGTTCCGTCAAATACCGTAAGTTTATACAAACCTTTACCACAATACCAAACTTCATTAGTTGGGTTCTTGCGTATTCCGCTTTCTTTTCCCTGCTGTCCAATGAAGGGCTTATCAATAATCTGTTACAGCAGTGGGGGGTTTTAAAGACACCGATAAATTTTCTGGCGGATACAAGCCATATGTGGCTTAAGATGTTAGGATATCATTTATGGAAGGGGTTGGGCTGGGGAGCCATTATTTATATATCTGCTATCTCCTCTATTGATGCAGAGGTTTATGAGGCAGCAGATATTGACGGGGCAGGAAGGCTTGCCAAAATAAAACACGTAACCATTCCATTTTTAATTCCGACCTTCTTTGTATTATTAGTTTTGCAGATTGGTAATATTGTAAATAACGGTATAGACCAGTATATGGTATTCTCAAACGCAATGAATCAGGACTACATAGAGGTACTGGACTTGTATGTATATAACAATGGTCTGAAGCTTGGAAATATATCTTATGCAACGGCTATCGGTATGTGGAAGTCAGTTATCAGCCTTGTTATGGTTTTCGGAGCTAATAAGATATCAAAGAAAGTAAGGGGTTCGTCTATTTTCTAGAAATGATTAATAGACAGAAGTGAGACATCTTACTAATAACTGAAAGTTAAAAGATACATAATAGTACATGGAGACAGAATGCATGAAAGGAGTTGCCCCTTCGCCATAACAGGTACACGTAGGAGAGTCGTTATGGCAGTGGGACAGCAATGGATTTTATTATGGAAAGAAAGAGAAAAAGAACGGCAGTTGACTGGGCAGTTGACAGCGTGTTGTATATTGCCTTTGGCTTATTTACTATAGCCTGTATATTCCCTTTTTATTATATTTTTATCAATACCATAAGTGATAACAACTTGGTAACCACCGGAAGAATTACGCTAATCCCTATAGGATTACACTTAGAAAACTACAAGAATGTATTAAAGCTTAATACCATACCGCCGGCAGCGTTTGTATCCCTGGCAAGAACTATAATTGGTACGGTTTTTATTGTCTTTGTTGCTTCTTTTCCGGCATATGCATTTACCAGACCGGAATACTGGCATAGAAAGTTCTGGTACCGCTTCGTAGTAATTACCATGTATTTTAGTGCCGGTATTATTCCGATATTTTTAACTTATAAGACACTACATATCTACAATACCTTCTTGGTTTATATTTTACCTGGCGTGGTAACACCCTTTAACTTGATTTTATGTAAAACCTACATTGAATCCCTGCCTCAGTCTTTAGAAGAATCCGCTGAAATCGATGGTGCAGGGTATATGCAAAGATATTTAAAAATCATACTGCCTCTGTCAAAACCTATACTGGCTACTATCGCAGTCTTCTCAGCAGTGGGGCAATGGAACAATTTTATGGATACCGTATTATACATCCGGGACAAGAGTTTATTCACTTTGCAGTATGTTTTATATCAGTATTTGAATCAGGCGAATGCTATTGCAGAAATTATGAGAGAAGATCCAACAGCTATGGCACAACATGGACTATCCACTTTGCTGACACCTTTAACGGTGCAGTATACTATCTGTATTGTAACCATACTGCCCGTATTATTAATCTATCCGTTTTTTCAAAGATTTTTTGTAAAAGGAATTATGATTGGGGCTGTAAAAGGGTAATAAAGTATTTGTTATATAAGGGGTTTGCTTCAAGTGGAGCAGGCATTTGATAGATTTTTTGTAACATAGAGTTACGATTTCTATTGAAAATAAATGCAAGACAGATTTTAAGGAGGAAAGGTATGAAAAAATTACTAGTTCTATTACTTTGTGCAGTTATGGCATTTAATCTGACTGCCTGTGGTAAAAAAGGCGGTAACACAAAAACAAACACAAACACAGGGAGTGGTACAGGTACAACAACTCCCACGACAGAAGCAGAAAAACAGGAAACGACGCTTACTGCATTTATTCAACAGTCAGTTACCAGTGAATCCGGTATCTGGCAGGGATGGGGCGCACAGAGACTATATGATGATACCAAAATAAAGCTGGATACGTATCCTACTGGTAACGAAGTAGAGCAAAAATTGCAGCAGTATCTGGTATCTGGAAGTTTGCCGGATATCGTAGGGTTTAAGGGGTTAGACCAGGCGCAGCTTGCTATGGATGCAGATATGCTGGTAGCTTTGGATGATTACAAAGATTTACTTCCGAATATCTTTGGAGTATCCAATTACGAAGATGCTATAGCTTATTCACAAAAATATACCAGTAATGATACCGGAAAGCTCCTTATTATGCCTTCTGCAATCGGACCGGCCGCTTACAATGCCTATAACTGGGTGCCGTTGTTACAATGGGATGCTTATAAAAAAGTAGGTATGCCTGAGATCAATACCCTGGAAGATTATCTGGATGTAGTGGAAAAAATGGTGAAAGAAAAACCTACTACGGAAAATGGTGAAAAAGTATATGGCTTCTCCTTATTTTCAGACTGGGATAAATACACTGCCCTAGAGGTATCTACCTTATCCTTCTTCTATGGCATTGATACAGAATATGTATCCCACTTAATGGAAACAGATGTATTGACAAAAGAAACAAAATCCATATTGTCAGATGACAGCTTTTATAAAAGATCTCTTCAATTTTACTTTGATGCAAACCAAAGGGGCTTACTTGACCCGGATTCTGCAACACAGACCTTTAGTAATGTAGATGCAAAATATAGTGCCGGCAGAGTTATGTTTTCTTACTTTAGCTGGATGACTGGTTCCTATAATGCACCAGCCTCAGGCAATGTAAACGCAGACGAGCCAGATGGTTATGCAAGTGTGCTTGCAAAGGATATGAAACTTTATGATGCCCCGGATCAGACAATCGGACGTAACTGGTACTTTGCTATCAGCAAGAACAGCAAAGACATTGAACGTGCTTGTGAATTCTTAAACTGGCTGTATAATCCGGAGGTACAGAAATATCTGTACAATGGTCCGGAGGGCAGTATCTGGGAGTATGATGAAAATGGTGAACCTCACATTATAGATCCAGACGGCTGGACAGTAGTTGATCAGAAGACAGAGCCAATAATGCCGGCAGAAGGTGGCGGATCCTTACAGGATGGCTCCTATATCTTTAACTCTATGGGCTTACAGGCTGCTACCATAATGGATGATGGGTATCCAATCTGCTACCGTTACTGGCCAACAACCTTAACACGTAATCCATCTAAAATGAAAGAAGAAGTAAATAAGTTTTTAGGAGCAGAAACACTGGCGGAATATGTAACAAAGAATCAAATGGTTGCAAAATCTACACAGGCTGTAAATATGATACCTACCATTTCTGATGAGATGGAGATGACTATTTCACAAATTGGTGAAGTAATAAAAAAATATTCCTGGCAGATGATATTTGCAAAGGACCAGGCACAATTCGATGAACTTTGGAACAAAATGGTAACAGAAGCAAAAGGCCTTGGTATCGATACTGTAACACAGTATTATCAGGAAGCCTGGACAAATGCACTGGAAGTTGTTAAAGAATTCGAGTAATAACAACGAAAGAAATGGGGCTGTTGCAAAACAGCCCCGTATCTGTTTATTTCACTTTTTTCTGTCTTCGAAAGGCTACCGGAGACACATTATAAAAGCGTTTAAAGCTTCGGTTAAAGTATGTTTGACTGGAAAAGCCCACCCGCTCTACAATGTCTTTCATCTTCATATCTGTATGTTCGATTAGATGAGCGGCATGTAAAAGTCTTGCTTCTGTTAAATAGTCATTGAAATAATAACCGGTCTGCTGTTTAAAAATGGTGCCAAGATAAGAAGGGGTTACATTCAGCTTATGGGCAAGTGTTTTTAAGGAAATGTCTTTATCCTGAAATTTTTCCAGGGCTTTTATAACGGCATCCACACAAGGATACATAGATTGCTTAATCATATCATCCAGAGAATGAAGATATTTATAAAACTCTGCCATATAACCTTTATAATCTGTAACCGTTGAGCCGGGAGATGGAAAGTCTTTCAGTAATTGTAAAAGGTCAGGATGCTGCAAAATCATATCCTCTGGCTCCAGATTTAAATGGGCTAACAAAACAGAAAGAATAGCCTTTGACAGAGTAGCTGAAAAAGGAGCAGGAATTTTACCGGTATATAAAGTGTCTAGTACCTGTAAAACAGTGTCCGGATTTCCGGTTTCATAAGCAGCTTGAAACTTCAACAAAAAAGCTTCCAAAGACTTGGATTCTTCATAAATATGAATCGGTATAGGAGTGTATTTTAAAAATTGATAGGCTGCCGCCTGCTGATAGCTTAAAGGTACTTCACTAAAATGCTTTACAGTATTTCCGGAAGAAGCAAAAACAGGAAGCCTTAAATGAGCGGAAGCCTTGATAATATCTTTTAAAAAAACAGACGTATCCAAAGATTGTGGATCTAAGGCGGTGAATACACACACAAGACAAGTAGGATTCGCAAAATAAAAGTGACCCAGATAAGAACCCGGCAAGTAAGATAACAGATGGTCAAAGAATCTGGACATGGTACTGCTATTCGCATTTAGAGAAGAGAATATAACCGAAAAAAAGTGACCGGCTTCTAAATCTATCCCCAAAAGACCTGCCCGGGTGCGTAAATCCTCCGTAGATAATGAGTTTTTGACCCAATTTTCAATAAAAGTGCTTCTAAAATTTAACATAGCCCTTCCATAGGTTTTGGAAAGTTCCTCTCTCTCCTGCATATGGTTTACAAGCTGGCTGATGGTATCTGCCAGTTCGTCCGGATCCAAAGGCTTTAACAGATAATTTTCCGCACCGTAACGCAGGGAAGTACGCACATACTCAAAATGGTCGTAAGCACTGAGTACAATCACAGATAGCAGAGGTAAAAGTTCCTTTGCCTGTTTTAACAAAGAAAGTCCATCCATCTCCGGCATGGAGACATCAGTTATCAGCAAATGTACCTGATTATTTTTCAGATAATCCAGTGCTAGAACAGGGCTTGTGACAGCACAAGCGATTTCGATGTGGTAACCCTCCCAGTCAATGGCATTTTTTAACCCCTCTACAATAAACGCCTCATCATCAACAATTACTGCCTGATACATTATGTTCACCTTCCTTAAGTAGTAAAAATACCAAGTTAATTCTATCTTAGTTTGGTTAAGAGACAAAGTCAAGCAGCTTGAGAAAGAAAAGTAAGGAATTCAATGGAATTTGAAAGAATAGATGTAATTTATGCCAAATAATCGGTATTTATGGCTTTTAGGCGTTTTGTAGGTATAAGAGTAACAAGCACCGAAAAAAAAATAATTATGCAAAGGGCATTACGATGGAATACAAAATAAAATTAGAAAAGCCCGCAAGGGACTTTAATGAAGGATTTCTCTTAGGGAATGGTCATACAGGAGCTGTGGTGTATGGCGGAATACAGAAGGAAGTAATAGAACTGTCGGAAATCACCTTTTATTCCGGAGAGGTAAGTCAAGAAAATAACCAGAAAAATGCAAGTGAAGCTTTTAAAACAATGCGAAAGCTGGTATCTGAAGGAGAATATGAAGCATCCATGGAGGCTGCCAGAGGATTTATGGGAATACGGCGTAACTATGGAACAAATCTGCCGGTGGGTAAATTAATCATTGAGCTGCCAGATGGAGAGGTTACCGGCTATAACAGGGAGTTAAACCTGATGGCTGGCATTGCAGCTATATCCTATACCCAGAAGGGGGTAGATATAACCAGAGAGACATTTGTATCTAACCCTTCCAAAAAGTTATTCTATAAAATTCAAAGTAAAGAAACAGGATTTTTGTGTGCAAGAATCTTTTTTGAAGGAATGAATGATAACGTTTGGGTGGATTGTCAAGAGGGAGAGTATACTTTTATGGCAAGAGCGAGGGAAAGTCTTCACAGTGACGGAACCTGCGGAGTAAGCCTCCTAGGCAGGGTTAGTGCAGGTATTACCGGCGGAACGATAGAGTATACAAAAAATGGAATTCTCATAGAAGGAGCAGAGAGTATTTCTTTTACACTTGCTCTTTCTACAGACTTTGAAACAAGCAGTGACAATCAAAATAAGATACCTCTGTATTCACCTTCGACGAATGAGTTTTTACAGGAACAAAATTTACTTATGAGGGGAAGAGGCTTTGACTTTGATATGGAAAAAGAAAAACATAGCAAGGATTTTTCCGCCTTTATGAGACGCGTGGATATAGATTTACCGGAGGATTTCGTCACAGGACTTATGTTTCAGTATGGCCGGTATCTTTTGTTATCCAGTTCCAGAGAGGATTCTCCCCTGCCTGCACATTTGCAAGGAATATGGAATGATAATGTAGCCTGCAATATCGGCTGGACCTGTGATATGCACCTTGATATTAATACCCAGATGAATTATTGGATTGCAGGTCCGGCGAATCTTTCAGAATGTGATGCTCCCTTATTTCACTGGATGGAGAAGAAAGTTATTCCCTCCGGCAGGATTACGGCAAAGGAAAGTTATGGTTTGCAGGGCTGGTCAGCAGATCTTGTATCCAATGCTTGGGGTTTTACAGCACCCTACTGGTCAAGAAATATATCACCTTGCCCTACAGGAGGGATTTGGGCAGCAGATGCGTATCTAGACTATTATGAATACACCGGTGAGGTGGAATTTTTAATTAACAGGGCGTATCCAGTTTTTGAGGAAGCAGCAGAATTTTTTACAAAGTATGTGTTTAAAGATAAAGAAAGTAATTACTATACAGCAGGGCCTTCCATATCCCCAGAGAATTCCTTTGAGGTTCAGGGAACAAGCTTTTACTTTTCCAACGGCTGTACCTATGAACTTACGGTTATCAGACAATTATTTACTAATTTTTTAAATATGGCAGGGGAACTAAAAAAGGATACTCCACTCGTACAGAAAGTAAAAGAAATTTTACCAAAGTTACTGCCCTTTCGTATTCTTAAGGATAATACTCTTGCAGAATGGAATCACGATTATCCGGCTAAGGATTCTCAACATAGACATACCAGTCACCTGTTAGGCCTTTATCCATATAGTCAGATTACAGTGGAAGAGACCCCGGAGCTTGCGCAGGCAGTAAAGAATACACTTACAAATAAACTATTTCCTTATGAGAACTGGGAGGATACTGGTTGGGCAAGGTCTATGCTGCTTCTATATGCTTCCAGGTTGCAGGAGGGAGAGGAGGCATACTTTCATATAAAAGAAATACAGGAGAAGCTAACGCATCCCAATTATTTAGTAATGCATCCTCCAACCAGAGGGGCAGGCTCTTTTAAAGAAGTATATGAACTGGATGGAAATACAGGCTTTACCATGGGAGTGCTGGAGATGTTGTTACAAAGTCATGATGGAAAGATTCGATTGCTGCCAGCATTGCCAAGGGCATGGAGCAAGGGAAGTATTCAGGGAATTGTTGCAAGAGGAGCGGTGACGGTAAGTATTACTTGGGAGAATTACCGTATGAAAGAAGCTGCTTTCTTATCAAAGTATGATAAGGAGATTCGAATAGAATATTCAATGGGCAAAGCAATTAAAAGGGAAAAGCCGGCACGAACTGAGCAGCGATACTCTTTAAAGGCAGGAATCTGGTTAAGGTTACGAGAACAAGAAGGCGTCTTACAGCAATCCGTATAAAGCGGAGCTTAAAGGAAAGAGGGAAAAGACATGGTATATGACAATTACAAATTTACAGTGCCGAAAGAAAAGCAGGTCAGGGTAATTATTAATACAGATGTAAAGAATGAAGCCGATGACCATTTTGCAGTGGTACATGGTTTACTTAGTCCTAAATTCGATAACGTAGGTCTGATTGCAGCTCACTTTGGCGAGAGAGAAGCAGACGGTATGGAGCAAAGCTATCAGGAATTACATAGTATATTTGATCTTATGGGTTTTTCGGAAAAAGAACGAATCGTTAGGGGAGCGGGGATAGCTATGCCTGACAAGCAGACTCCTATAGATTCAGACGGGGCAAGACTAATTATTAAAGAAGCTATGAAGGAGGATGACAGGCCACTCTATGTACTCTTTTTAGGACCTCTTACAGATATGGCAAGTGCTTATCTGATTGAACCTAAAATAGCAGAAAGGCTTAACGTTATCTGGATTGGGGGAGGCAGGTATCCGGTGGGCGGACCAGAATTTAATCTGGGTAATGATATCCATGCTGCCAACGTAGTTTTTAGCTCCGGTATTCCTTTGTGGCAGGTACCAAAGAATGTATATGAAATGATGCCGGTATCCTTATGTGAGCTTGAATATCGTGTTCATCCTCAGGGGAAAATCGGAGAATATCTGTTTGAACAGTTAATAAAGCATAGCCAGGAGGAAATTCCGAGGAAAAGTCCTTTTCGAACCGGTGAAACCTGGGTACTTGGAGATTCACCGGCAATAGGGCTTTTATTGTATGAACACCGGTTTGAATTTGATTGGATTCAGGCACCTTTTATCGGCAGTGATATGAATTATGTTCATACTGGATTAAACCGACCAATCCGGGTCTATAAAAATATAGACTCCAGACTGCTGTTAGAGGATTTTTACGCCAAACTGGCACTATTTGAACAAAAGAGGAAGGGGGTAGGAAAGTGATATGAAGGTTATAAAATTTGAAACCTGGTGGGTGAGCAGGAATAAAAGTCTGTTTGATAAAAAAAGACAGGGAAAGGCTTCAATGAACTGGGATGTAGTAGTAATTAAGCTGACCTCTGATACGGGAATGGAAGGACTTGCGACCTGTCTGGCAGCTAGGAGTGGAACAGTTACAGAAGCTTATCTTCATGAGACCATAGCACCTGTGGTGTTAGGCAGAGACCCTCATGACAGGGAGAAAATCTGGCATGAGCTTTGGAATATAGACAGACATCTGACGTTTTTCCCTGTATATGTGACAGGGCCTATCGATGTTGCCTTATGGGATATGTGTGCTAAGGAAGCAGGACTTCCCCTATACCAATATATCGGTGCTTACCGTACCAGTCTTCCGGTATATGCCAGTGGTTTATTCCATGAACATGTCAGTGATTATACAAAAGAGGCTCTCTACTATAAAAACCTTGGAATTAATGCTTACAAAGCCCATCCAAAAGGGCCCTGGACGTTAGACAATGAAATACACAAAGAAGTTCGTCATGCGGTAGGGGAAGATATGGTACTTATGAGTGATCCGGTGGGTGAATATACACTTGACCAGGCAATTGCAGTAGGAAGGCAGTTGGAAAAATTAAATTACCGCTGGTTTGAAGAACCTTTTCGAGATTTTGAACTCTATAAGTATACCGAGCTGTGCAGGACACTTGATATTCCCATTGCTGCAACAGAAACTACCAGAGGCTGTCATTGGGGTGTAGCACAGGTTATTGCCGCCAGAGCAGCGGATATTGTAAGAGCTGACGTAAGCTGGAAAAACGGAATTACAGGAACCTTAAAGATTGCACATATGGCGGAAGCCTTTGGTTTAAACTGTGAAATCCATACTACCACCATGAATTTTATGGATTTGGTGAATCTTCATGTAAGCTGTGCCATAAGAAACTGTGAATATTATGAGTATTTTGTGCCGGAGGAGAACTTTACACTCCCCCTGCTTGGAAAATTGCCTATCAAAGACGGATACATAACAGTTCCTGATAAGCCTGGGATAGGGGCAGAGTTAGATTGGGATACCATTCATAATAATTGCAGGTCTTATAGAGAAGTTAAAATATAGGGAGGTGTAAACTATGGCAAATTTAGAAGGCAGAAAAGGGATTGTTACAGGTGGTTCCAGCGGTATCGGCTACGCCATTGCAAATTGCCTGGCACAAGCAGGAGCAACAGTGTATTCCGTCAGCAGAAAGGGGAAGGATAAGGAGGGACTGCCGTTCTCTCATCCGAGTGTAATCCATACCGTAGGAGATGTCACGGATATGGCTGGTATGAAAAAGCTGGTTGATAATGTGGCAAAAGAAGGCGGGATAGATTTTTTAATTAATAATGCCGGAATTACTATTAAAAAGCGGGCAGAATTGTTAGATTATGAGGAATTCCAACAGGTCATGGAGGTAAATGTACACAGTGTTTTCAACCTTTCTGTGCTGTGCTACCCTTATTTAAAGCAATCACCCTACATTGGCAGGATTATTAATATATCCAGTATGGCAGCCCACTTAGGGTTTTCAGAGGTTGTACCCTATTGTACCAGTAAGGCGGCAGTACTTGGTTTAACCCGGGGACTTTCGGTGGAATGGGCTAACGATAATATACTTATTAATTCCATCGCACCGGGGTGGTTTCCGAGTGAGATGTCAAAGCAGATTATGACACCGGAGAGAAAAGAGGCAATACTTGCCAGGATGCCTCTGCACAAGTTCGGTGATACCAAAGATTTAGGTGAAATGGCACTGTTTTTACTGGGGGATGGCGCAGGTTATATAACCGGACAGGACTTTGCTGTGGACGGTGGGGCTTTGGCCTATGGATTTTAGAGTCTTAAAAAATGGAGGAAAAATAGATGAATAAAATTAAAGATATTAAATTATATCAGGCAGTTTCTAAGGTGAGCCAGCCTATTGCCGATGCAACCCATGAGATATCTCAAATTAAATTCTACATAGTTGAGGTGTTTACAGAAGAAGGAGTCAGAGGACAAGGGTATTTACTTAGCTTTCATTATTCCCCAAAGGCAATAGAGGGAGCTTTAGCGGATATTAAAAACTTTGTACTGGAGAGGGAATTCTGCGTCCATGAGACTGTAAGATTAAAGGAAGAATACGAAAAAGAGTGTGAGTACTTTGGTAATACAGGACTTTTAAGGTGGGCACAGGCGGCAGTTAATGTGGCAATGTGGGATGCCTGGGGTAAAATTTTAAAACAGCCTATATATAAAATTTTTGGCTCTAACGGTAAGAAAATACCGGTTTATGGCAGCGGCGGCTGGCTAAGTTATACCGATGAAGAGCTGGTTCATGAGGTTACTGGCTACAAACAGAGAGGGTTTGGGGCTGTAAAAATAAAAGTGGGCAGCAGTGATATGGAGAGAGACTTGGAGCGACTTCGTAAAGTTAGAGAGGCTGTTGGTAAAGACATGAAGATAATGATGGATGCGAATCAGGGACTAGATGTTCCAAGGGCAATTCAGTTATCGCTTCATGCACAAAGCATAGGCATTAACTGGTTTGAAGAACCTATATCCAATCAGGATTTTAAAGGGTATGAGACCATACGGAGTAAAACTGGTATCAGCCTTGCCATGGGGGAGAGAGAGTTTGACGAAACAGCTCTAAAAAGTTTGATTGAGAAAAATGCTCTGGATTTATGGCAGCCGGATTTATTAAGGCTTGGTGGTGTAGAGGTATGGAGAAAAACCGCAGCACTGGCAGCAGCATACCAAATTCCCTGCCTCCCTCACTACTACAAGGACTACGATGTGCCCCTTCTTGCTACGATTGAAAAACCTTATGGGGCAGAAAGTTTCGACTGGATTGATGCCATTATTGACAATCCAATGAAGATTGTGGATGGTTATGCAATTCTTAGAGAAGAACCGGGCTGGGGTATTACATTTAAAGAGGAATTTTTAGAATCCATTGAATCGTAATTGTGAGATAGTGAATGAGTAAACTCTTTGAACAAAAATTTCTATATGTGGTGAAAGCGGCAGGAATCACTAGATGTAAGTTTCAGTGCAGTAGTAATTCACTTGTGTTCTGGTGATTGGTCTACTTCCTGTCTTTTAATATAGTATTTGCAATTGGCCAGGCAATCTAACGGAGGCAAGGGGGAAGGTACGAGAATGAAGCACAGAAGAAAAAAGGAAAAAACAGGTAAGAACAATACAAATAGAATTAAATATCATAAGCAAAAGCAAGACGGTTATAATGCTGGACCCAGTATGAAGACAAAATTAATTCTTGGTTTTCTGATTCCTGTATTTTGTATTATTGTATTGGGGCTGTTATCTTATAAAAAAGCTTCTGAAAAGATTATTGAAAACTTTGAAAGTGCTACCATTGCAACTATTAACACTACAGGTGAGTATTATAACCTGATACTAAAGAATATAGAAGATAAGTCTTTACAGCTCCTAAATGACACTATATTAAAGCGGTATTATTCCGGCTATTACAGTAGTGATACAGCCCAAGAAAATGAGATGCTTAAAACACTTCGTTCTAACATAGCTGCACTTTCAACTTCAGACCGGATGATTAAGAATATTGCTATATTTACCAGTTACGGAAAAGAAATATTGTCACAAGGTGCTTTCCAAACAAAAGGCGGTCTAACGCCCTATGAAGCTTATATAGCTTCTAAGGAAGCAGAAGAAGTACTGCAAGCCAAAAATAATCCGGTTTGGGCAGGATATCATCCCTTTTTGGATGAAAGCTTATCTGTCAGAGCGGAAGAATACGGACTTAGCCTTATCAGACAGTACTACAGCAGTAATGTACAACCTATGGGCTTTATTGTGATAGATGTCAGAAAAGATATTATACTAGAAGTAATTAAGGAACTAAATCTTCCGGAAGGCAGTAATTTTGCATTTATAACACCGGACGGAAGGGAAATCTCATTAACAGATGCAGAAGAACCGGTATTTACAAACCAAGCCTTTTATCAGGATACCCTTGGTTTAGTTGAAAGGAATGGATACCAATACGTCAAAGTTGATGGGAAGGATTTTTTATACATCTATTCCAGGGCCGGAGATACAAAGTTATACTCCTGCGCATTGATTCCGGCCGAATATCTTACCAGACAGACAGAGGTTATTAAAATCTTCTCTATCATATTGGTGAGTATATCTGCAATAATAGCGGTTGCTACCGGTATTATTCTTGCAGGGTATATTAGTAAAACCATTCATAAAATCATGGCTGCCTTAGCAAAAGCTGCAAGCGGGGATTTAACAATTCATATGGAGATAGGACGCAGAGATGAATTTGGGCGTCTGTCTGAAAGCGTCAATCATATGCTTTCCAATATGAAAAAATTAATTCAAAAGGCCACAGAGGTAAATCAGTTGGTACTTTCATCCTCTGCCCAAGTAGCGGAAAGCTCTGGTATTCTACTTGATACCAGCAAAAATATAGGTACTGCTATACATGAAGTACAAAAAGGCACCATTGAGCAGGCAGAAGATACGGAACAGTGCTTAAGGTTATCGAATGATCTTTTTAAGCGCATGGATCAGGTGTTAGCAAGTACCTATGAAATGGATAGCAGTATGTCGTCAGCAAAACAGATAATAACGGAAGGGGTTGTATTCATAAAGGAGCTTAAGGAGAAGTCACTTATAACCTCGGATAGAAACCAGATAACCATACAAAATATTCATACATTGGAAGAAGAATCCCGCTCCGTCAGTACCATCATAGCAGTAATCAATGATATTGCGGAACAGACCAATCTGTTAGCACTTAATGCCAGTATAGAAGCAGCCCGGGCAGGAAAGGCAGGAAGAGGGTTTGCTGTGGTTGCGGATGAAATTAAAAAGCTGGCAGAAGGTTCAAGAGAAGCCTCCGGTAAAATAGAAGAAATCTTATGCCGTATTCAGGAAAAGACTCAGATTACCGCAGAGGCTGTAAAAGAAACGGGGCAGCATATTCTAAGTCAGAATACTGCTCTGGATAATACGGTAAATGCATTTTATAACATTAATCATCAAGTGGAACAGCTAATTAAAGGTCTTAAGCAGGTCGGCATGGAAATCGGTGAGATGGAGCAGTCTAAGAATATCACCTTAAATGCTATTATGAATATCTCTGCCATATCTGAACAAACAGCGGCAGCTTGTGAAGAAGTTGAATCCACATCGGAGAATCAGTTGGAATCAGTAACTTCCTTGTACCAGGCAGCCTTACAGATGCAGGAGCAGGTAGGACAGTTAGAGGAAGCTATCAGTAGCTTTAGGGTGTAAGGCAAAAAAGAAGAGTAAGAAGATAGTGTAAAAAAAATTCACACGTTGAATGTAGGCATGCGAGCAGTCGTATACAATGGGAACTAGAATCAGACTTGTTGTGAATTATTCTCAGGAGGATAAATAGGATGTGGAATACAGAGACAGAGATGTTTCAGCTTATGAAAGAAAAACTATATACTCCAGTGGTTGGAGATATACTTGACGGTATGGGTTATTATCATCAATTCCTACCGCCGGATATACGCCCTCTAAAAGCTGATATGAAACTGGCGGGAAAGGCAATGACAGTTCTTATGATAGATGTTTTTTCTCCTCAGGAAAAGCCATTTGGACTGCTTACTGAGGCATTGGATCAATTACAGGAAAATGAAATCTACATAGCGGTCGGTGGTACAAAACGCTGTGCTTATTGGGGGGAGCTTCTAACTGCTACAGCAAGAGTCAGAGGGGCAGTGGGAGCCGTTATAGATGGCTGGCACCGGGATACTCCGCAAGTGCTTGAGCAGGACTGGCCTGTATTTAGTATGGGAAGCTACGGACAAGATTCGTCTGTGCGGACACAGGTAGCGGCTTATCGATGCCCCATTGAATGCGGACAAGTAACCATACAGGATGGAGATTACATTTTTGGAGACATGGATGGTGTATTGGTAATACCAAGAAATATTGCGAAAGAGGTAATACAGAAAGCACTGGAAAAGGCGGCCGGAGAAAAAAAGGTAAGGAAAGCCATTGAAGAAGGTATGACAGCCACAAAAGCCTTTGAAGTGTTTGGAATATTATAAAAGGCAGGGTATAAAATATGGAGCAAAGTGCTTATCAGGTAGATAAAAAAGATACGGTAGCCACTGCCTTGGTACAGATATTTATAGGGGAAGTAAACTTAAGAGGGGCAAAGAGTAACGTAATAACTGCTCTGACGGAGATTCCCAAAGGACATAAAATCGCCCTTTCTAATATAAAGCCAGGAGAAGCCATTATCAAGTACGGTGTGGCTATAGGGGTAGCAGTAGTTGAAATAAAAAAAGGAAGCTGGGTGCATTTGCATAACATGAAAAGTGCCTATGATTCCCGTTCCTCTCATTTGGATGTTAACACAGGTGTTCCTATGGATATTCAATATGAATAAATTCTATGTATTAAAGAGGAAGAGAATGAAAAATGGATAGGATAGGAAATGATTGAATGGATTTAAATAATAAAACCTGGAAAGCATATCTTCGTAAAAATGGAACAAAGGGTATTAGGAATAAACTGCTGGTAATATATACGGTAGAATGTGCTAGCTTTGTGGCAAAGGAAATAGCTTCTAAGATAGGAAATAACGATACGGAGGTAATAGGCTTTTCCGGCTGTACGGACAATGCCTATGCAATACGGCTGTTAATTGCATTGATACGTCATCCTAATGTGGGAGGAGTACTGGCAGTAGGTCTTGGTTGTGAATATGTACAGCCGGAGTGGCTGGCAGAAATAGCAGAAAAGGAAGGCAAGGCTTCTGCCTGGTTTTTTATTCAGGAAGCAGGTGGAACCAGAAAAGGAATCGAAAAAGGTCTTGCCCTGGCAGCAGATATTATCAAAGAGTTACAAAAGGTACCACTTGCACCAATGGATTATTCAGAACTAGTCATCGGAGCAGAGTGTGGCGGTAGTGATTATACCAGTGGACTTGCAGGGAATGTAGTTGTTGGACATTTTTATGATTGGTTAACGGATACAGGAGGCACAGCAGTATTCGAAGAGATTGTGGAAGCGGTAGGTTTAAAGGAGTTTCTTTGCGGGAGAGCAGCTCATGCAAAGGCTAGAAAAGAGCTTTCTTATACCTATGATAAAGCTTTGGCATACTGTAAGTCTGTGAACCAGTATTCTGTCAGTCCCGGTAATTTTGCGGGTGGTCTTTCCACCATAGAAGAAAAGAGTATGGGAGCACTAATTAAGAGTGGTACAAAGCCTATTCAGGGCGTATTAAAGGTAGGAGAAGTACCTGTAAAACCAGGTTTATGGCTGCTTGATTCCACACCGGACCCATATTGGATGAGCTTTGGAATTACCAATCCCAATGACAACGAGGGACTTATGGACTTAATTTCTTGTGGCTGTCATATTACTTTCTTAGTGACGGGACGTGGAAATGTTGTTGGATCGGCAGTTGCTCCGGTACTGAAAATAACCGGTAATAGTGAGACCTATAGACATCTTGTTGAAGATATGGATTTTGATGCCGGAAGGGTACTAGAAGGAGAATGTACACAGCAGGAATTGACTTATGAACTGGCAGAATTGACGGCTCTCATTGCAGGCGGACAGCTTACCAAAGGGGAGAGTTTAGGACATAAGGAATATTTTATCCCTTATAAATATCAGGAAAAGAAAGTCTCTTATGCAGAACCGGTATGGAGTTGCTGTAAATAAATAACTTTCAAGTAACAGATATTCAACCCATAGAATCAGCAATTACCTGACCCAAAATATTTAATAGAAAGGAATGCCATATAAGACTTCTTTTCACAGTTTTATTTGTGGCAGTAACAATGGATATTATAGTGAAGAATTCAATTCATGAAAAAGATGGTTCCGACGATTCTGTTCATAAAGCAAATGATTCCATTCATAAAACCAGAGATTTATGGAATAAAGCCTTTACATTAGAAGGAAAGACTGCCGTTATTACGGGAGGGGCTACCGGTTTAGGTCTTGCCATGACAGAGAGTATGATAAATGCCGGTGCTAAAGTTATAGTACTTGGCAGAAGAAAGAAGAGCCAGGCAGAGAAAGAGCTTGGAAGGTTTAGTGGAAAAGCGGTATATTATACCTGTGATGTCACAGATACGGAAGCTATACCTGTACTGGCAGACCAAATAGTAAGAGAACAGGGACCGGTTCATATCTTGTGCAACAATGCCGGGAACCATTGTAAAAAACCCATAGAGGATATGAGCTGTGAAGACTTTTCGGAGGTTTTAAGGGTTCATCTGGTCGGTGCATTTGCCCTGTCAAAGGCCTTTATGCCTCATATGAAACAACAGGGTGAAGGAAGCATACTATTTATTGCCAGTATGACCAGCTTTATTGGACAGCCCTATGTGGTAGGTTACTCCGCTGCCAAAGCAGGTTATCTTGGAATGGTACATACGCTTGCGGCAGAGGGGGGAAGCTTTGGTATACGAGTGAATGCCATTGCACCAGGTTGGATTGATACGCCTATGTTTCGAAAAGCCACAGAAAACGATGCAGAACGCAAGGCTAAAATACTGGGGCGCACTCCTATGAGAAAGGTTGGAGAACCTTCGGATATCGGCTGGGCAGCCGTATACCTTTGCAGTGAAGCGGCAAAATTTATTACGGGTGCTTGTCTGCCTGTTGACGGCGGCGCCTTAATTGGATTTTAAGGAGGTATTGCTATGGATGCAAATCAGTTTCAGGAAGAATTATTTTTAACCAATCAAACAGGCAGCAGGTTATATCATAAATATGCAGAGGATTTGCCCATCCTTGACTATCATTGTCATTTACTACCCCAGGAAATCTATGAGAACAGGGAATTTGAAGATTTAGGAGAGATGTGGCTGGCTCACGACCATTATAAATGGAGAGCTATGAGAGCCTTTGGGATCGAGGAAGAATACATAACCGGCAGTGCTGCTTATTATGATAAATTTTTAAAGTTTGCAGGACTTTTACCAAAGCTTGCAGGGAATCCAATCTATATCTGGTGCGCCCTCGAACTAAAGCGTTATTTTGGTATTTCTAAGCCTTTAACTTCTGAAAATGCCGAGGAGATTTATCGTAGCACCAAAAGGCTTATTAAGGAACAGCATATGACGCCAAGATGGTGTATGGAAACATCTAGGGTTGAATTTGTATGTACCACAGAAGATCCCGTGGATAATCTCACCTATCATAAGCGGATGAAGGAGGATAATTCCTTAAACGTAAAAATTGTATCTGCCTTCCGTCCCGATAAGGCATTCTACTGTGAGAAAGAGGTGTATTTAGAGTATATTCAACAATTAGCCGGCGCTTCTGCTATCACCATTGGTAGTTTTGAAGAACTTTTACATGCATTAGAAATAAGACTCCTTTATTTTAAGGAACTGGGTAGTACAATCAGCGACCATGGAATAGAGAGTTTTGTTTGGCAGGACTATTCTTTTACAGAGGTTGAACAAATCTTTGCAAAAATCTTAAAGAAAAAAGTTCTCACCGACACAGAGATTAACTGTTACAAATCTGCTTTTCTGGCAGGCTTGGGAAGTCTATATGATAAACATGGTTTTGTTATGCAGCTGCATATCGGAACCTATCAGGGAGCCAATAAAACAGGAGAGAGGCATATTGGTGTTGCTTGTGGCTTTGATTGTACGGATGATACTACCTCCATTCAGGCAGTTGGTGGTCTATTGAATCATCTGACAGAAAAAGGGCAGCTTCCAAAGACAATAGTATACCCACTCAATTCAGCGCAGATTGAAACCTTTGCCATTCTGGCAGCAGGGTTTTGTGAAGGGGGTACAAAGGCCAAGGTACAACTTGGAGCACCCTGGTGGTTCAATGACCAGGCTTATGGCATCAATAGACAGTTTGAGGCGATAGCAAATCTGTATCCTTTAAGTCTATCTGTAGGTATGCTAACTGACAGCCGCAGTTTTTTAAGTTATCCCCGTCATGAATTATATCGAAGAGTATTATGTGATTATCTTGGGCGTCTGGTAGAAAGAGGAGAATATATCTCAGAAGAAAAGTATCTGCAAGAAATGATAGAAGATATCTGCTACAACAATGCCAAGGAGTATTTTATGATTTAAAAGTAAAGAGGCTGATGCAAAACGGCCTCTTTACTTTCATAGTACAATAGACTATAATTAAGCTATAAATTAGTAGTTATAATATAATCTGCATCAACGCATATCCTTTGGGTAAGAGGTACTACTATCGAAGGAATCAGAGGACGAAAGGATGGGATATTATGAAGCTTATATATGTAATTGTACGCAATGTTGATAGTGGAAGGGTAACAGATGCCCTGAATAAAAATGGATTCTATGTGACTAAGCTTGCTTCCACCGGAGGATTTTTAAGAGAAGGTAATACTACCTTAATGATAGGTACCGAGGAAGAAAAGGTTGATGAGGTCATTGATTTAGTGAAAAAAGAATGTGGGCCAAGACAACAGATTGTTTCCAATCCGGTTGGACCGGCAGAATTTTCATCTATGCAGGTTATGGTGAATGTAGGCGGAGCCATTATATTCGTAACGGATGTTGACCGGTTTGAAAGAATTTAACGGTATCTGGGGTTGTATGGCAAACCATATTAGAAATATAACATATAGATTACATTCATTGACGATTCATGAAGTAATATAACAATAGTATTATAGAAAAGAGTATAGTTCTATACGGATAATGATGCAAATTCTATCCTGTATAGGACTATATTTTATAATAACAGCAAATAATCCTATGAAATAGATTGGAATTTGATGGTGAGTACAAATCTAATACAGAAGTGAAAGGAAAGGCAGGTAAGAGGAATGATTTATGTTGATAAGGAAAAGTGCATCGGCTGTGGAAGCTGTGTGAAAGACTGTTTTCCGGGAAACGTGGAGATAGTTGATAAGAAAGCCGTAGTACATAATGAAGCATGTATGCTATGCGGACATTGTATAGCAGTTTGTCCAAGCGGTGCCATATCCACTGACGAATATGATATGGAAGAAGTCTCAGAGTATAAAAAAGAAACACATACCTTAGAAGCAGACAATCTTTTGAACTTCATTAAGTTCAGACGAACGGTTCGCCAGTTTCAGAAAAAGGAAGTATCTAAAGAATTGCTACTGAGGATTATAGAGGCAGGACGTTTTACACAGACAGGAGGTAATGCTCAGGACATTACATACACGGTTATAACCAATCAGCTTACAGAATTAAAAGCTATGACTTATGAAACCTTAAAAAAGCTTGGAAAAGAGATTATTGAAGCGGAAGAAGGTCAGGAATCAGTGTTGTCCCGTTATGCTAATATGTGGATTGACATGGCAGAAGAATATGAGAAGGGGGAAAAGGACCGTTTGTTTTTTCATGCCCCTGTTGTCCTTGTAGTCAGTGCAAAATCTGTAGTAAATGGTACTCTGGTATCCTCCAATATGGAACTTATGACCAATGCACTGGGTCTTGGAACTTTTTTCAGCGGGTTTTTTGTAAGGGCAGCCCAGGCAAATCCGGATATAATAAAGTTGTTGGATATTCCAGATGAAAAGCAGATTGCAACCTGTATGGTAATCGGATATCCGGCAGTCAAATACCATAGAACCGTTCCGCGCAGAGAAGCTTTCATATACTGGAAATAGTGAGATTTTGAATAAGCTGGTATAAATGAAGCAGATTATGGTAAGTATATAATATCTTCAAAACTGGCACTGTTAAAAATACAATAACTGGATATTTCAATCGTGCCAAATAGGGGTTATGATGAACGCATTAAGTAAAAGTTTTATTACATCCTTATTCTAAACAAGGAGTTTTGCAATTGCTTCAATAGAATCAATAATAGGAGGAAATATATGCTTAAATTAATGACGCCTGGCCCCACGCAGGTAAGAGAAAATGTAAGGCTTGCCAGAAGCAGAGAATTTACCAATCCGGATTTGGATAGCCAGTTTTTTGACTTTTATAAGGATACTTGCTGTCTTTTAGGAAAGCTAATCGGCACAGCAAATCCGGTGTATATTCTTTCGGGAGAGGGAATTCTTGCTCTGGAAGCCGCTTGTGCGTCCTTAACAGAGGTGGGCGATAAAGTCCTAGTCCTTAATAATGGCGTATTTGGTGAGGGTTTTGCGGATTTTGTCAGAATTTATGGTGGTGAGCCTGTCCTTTATAATGCAGATTTCAGACAGGAAATTAAGATAGATAAGCTGTCAGAATTTCTAAAAGAAAATCATGATTTTAAATATGCTACGTTGGTACAGTGTGATACACCAAGCGGTGTCTTAAACAATGTGAACGAAATCGGTTCCTTGTTAAAGGAGTATGGAATTCTTACTGTGGTGGATGCAGTTTCATCTATGTTTGGTGAAGAATTAAAGGTGGATGAAAGCTGCATTGATATTGCCTGCGGCGGTTCTCAGAAGGTATTATCCGCACCTCCGGGCGTATGCTTTGTATCCGTTAGTAAGGAGGCATTGACATGTATGAAGGAGCGAAAAACCCCCATAGCTTCCTATTATGGAAATCTGCTTAATTTTACCTGTTATTATGAAAAGCAATGGTTCCCTTATACAATGCCTATCAGTGATATTTACGGAATCAGTGAGGCACTTCGTAATGTAGCTGAGGATAAGGATATTATAATGCGCCATAAGATGATTGCCGAAGGAGTGCGCCATGCAGTCAGGCAGGGGGGGTTATCTCTTTACATCAAAAAAGGCTTCTCCAATACGGTTACTGCAATAGAAGTTCCGGAGGGTATTAAGGCAGAAACGGTTGTAAATCGTATGAAAGATAAATACCACATCCTGATAGCTGGCAGTATCGGTTCTATGTCCGGTAAGGTTATACGTATCGGACATATGGGTGAAAATGCAAATTATGAGGATGTGGCAAAAACTTTAAAAGCATTAACAGCGGTCCTTCTAGAACAGGGAATTCCTGTAAAGACTGACTTGGAAGAGGCCTTTCTCGAATATGTGAAATTAAAGTCCCAACCATTCCTCTTTTCCTAAAAGCAGGTTCATATTCTGTATAGCCGCACCCGAGGAACCTTTTCCAAGGTTATCAAAACGAGATACAACTAAAGTTTGTTCGTCATTGCCAA
This sequence comes from Anaerocolumna cellulosilytica, assembly GCF_014218335.1. Lineage (GTDB taxonomy): Bacteria > Bacillota > Clostridia > Lachnospirales > Lachnospiraceae > Anaerocolumna > Anaerocolumna cellulosilytica. The sequence continues at coordinate 975,781 of NZ_AP023367.1, forward strand.
AGACAAATAGTTGAAGCTTATTAGAATCATTACATTGGACGCTGTTTAAAAAGCCCTCAAAAAGATAGGAGGAGGAATCATAAGGAATTACCTCAATAAAAGGTTCTCCCATATAATAGTTAGCTAGAAATGCCTGAACTTCTTTTGCGGATAAAGGCTTTTTCATATATGATTTTAATAGTGGTACAGCTACTAACATGCCCTTATAAAAATTACTTACTACAGGGGTAAATAAAGGAGGACTTGTTAAGCCTGATACTTTCTGCATTTCTGGTAAATGCTTATGATTCAGTCCTAAAGAATAAAAGTTTGGACTTTTTAAGGCAGTACTATCCGTATCTGTTTCTTCATATTTAGCAATTAAATTTTTTCCTCCGCCACTATAACCGGTAATAGAGTGAGCCGTTACAGGGTAGTCTTTTGCAAGAATACCTTCTTTTGTTAAAGGATGCACTGCCACATTAAAGCCGGTAGCATGGCAGCCCGGTACGGAGATTCTTTTGGAAGCTTTAATTGCTTCTCTATATTCCTTACCAAGTTCAGGAAGACCATATGCCCAGTCAGGATTAGTGCGGTGGGCGGTACTTGCATCAATAATTTTTGTATGTTCATTGGTTACCATTGCCACTGATTCTTTGGCGGCAGCATCCGGTAAACAGAGAAAAACAATGTCCGCTTTATTTAAAAAATTCTTTCTAGTATTCGTATCCTTTCTTTTCTCCGGGTCTATTTTTAATAGCTCTATATCATCTCTAATTTTTAATCTGTCATTAATCAAAAGGCCGGTAGTTCCTTCTTGTCCGTCCACATATACTTTATATTTCATCTTTAGCTCCTATCTGCGACGGTAAGTCGCGTACGAATAAAGGGGTTGAATTTCTTTAATTCAACCATACACCCATTGCATATAGCAGGTTTGCCTGCGATACGGTAAGTCGCACCGAATAAAGAGATCGATTTCATTTATACACTCTTTTAACTGAAAGGAATGATACAAATGACGAATAGTACTTATTATTATTAAAAACTATGTATAATTATACGTCTTTTTATAGGAAGTGTCAATGATATATTCTATCAAAACCGGGAAGGTTTTTCTTTCAGAAAGGATTGAATCATTCTTTTAAAGAGAGTACAATAGTACTAAGCTTCTAGTTAACAGCAGATAAGATTCGCATCGGATCTAAGTAAAGTATAGTAATGGGCATCTGAGGAAAGGCTAGGTAGGGTCTATGAGTGCAGAGAACGACAGAATATATGATTTTATTGATTATCATGAAATTATTGAGTGTATAACAGGGGCACTGGATGCAAAAGATCCTTATACAGGGAATCATTCCCTGCGTGTTAGTGAGATGGCGCAGCGTATATGTGAAATGATTGGATTAAAATTACATGATATAGAAGAAATACATATAGCGGCACATCTTCATGATATTGGAAAAATTGGTATCCCTGATGTCATCTTACATAAAGAGGGGCCTTTAACGGCACAAGAGTGGGAAATTATGAAGAGGCACCCAAAGATTGGTTCTGATATTATCAGCAAATCAAAGCGGATGCTAAGAATCGGTGAAATCGTATTATATCATCATGAGCGGTATGACGGAAAAGGGTATCCGCATGGCATCTGTGCCAATGAAATACCGGTTGGTTCGAGAATTATAGCTATTTGTGATTCCATTGATGCCATGTCAACAAAAAGAAGCTATCGGCAGGAATTGACTATGGAACAGTGTTATATAGAAATAGAAAGAAATTTGGGGGCTATGTATGACCCATATATCGGTAGATATGTACTGGAACATTGGGAAGAATTAATGCAGGTAAAAAACAGAATCCGAGCAAAACAGTAAACATGCGTATGTATGTTATTGAGTTAGTACATAAAGTAAGATGTCAATTAGATAGTACATCGGTATCCATATTCCGCAAGTATTTAATAAAGGCTGAAGAAACAGCAGAAAATACCTTTTAATATACGGAGTAATAGTATGGTGAAAGAAAATTTGTATGGAAAGGAAGCCGCAGTAACTTCTTTCAACCAGTAAGCGGCAGCAGCTATTAAAATATAGTTGTATAGACAGGATAACAGAATATGATTAATAAAGAAAGATTAGTACAAGAATTTTGTAAATTGGTATCAATTGATGCCTCCTCATTTGAAGAAAGAGAGATGGCAGATGTTTTAACTGGATATTTAAAAGAACTGGGCTTTACAGTTACGGAGGATAAGGCAGGTGCGCATTATCAGGGAAATGCCGGTAATCTTTATGGTTTTTTGCAAGGAGAACTAAAAGGAGAACCATTGCTGTTCTCTGCACACATGGATACTGTAGAACCTGGAAAAAATAAGAAAGCAGTTGTACATGAGGATGGAAGAATCACTAGTGATGGTACAACTGTGTTAGGATCTGATGACATATCCGGACTTGTAGCTATCCTAGAAGCAGTCAGAAGTTTAAAAGAGCATGGGATACCTCACCGTAGCATAGAAGTTTTATTCCCTATAGCAGAGGAACTATATTTAAAAGGCAGTGAAGTATATGATTTTACGCAGATAAAGGCAAAAGAGGCATATGTTCTGGATTTAAGCGGTCCGGTAGGAACGGCAGCTTTAACGGCACCGACAGTTGTTTCTATAACCGCTGTTTTTAAAGGTAAGGCAGCTCATGCAGGGTTTGCCCCCGAACAGGGCATACATGCCATTGGAGCATGTGCTAAGGCTATATCCGGCATAAAACAGGGCAGAATTGATGAAGGGACAACCGTTAATATTGGAACCATTGAGGGAGGGCTTTCAAGAAATATTGTTCCTGAGCTTTGCACTGTAAAAGGGGAAGTAAGAAGCTTAAGTCATGAGAAGTGCTTACAGGAAACAAAAAAAATTCAGGAAATCTTTAAACAAGCAGCCGATAGCTTTGGTGCGGAGCTTAAATTTGAGACCTCCTTTGGGTGCATCGCTTATGAAATAGAAAAGGAACATCCGGTAGTGAAAAGGTACCAGAAAGTCTGCGATGAACTTCATATTCCGGTTACTTATATAGATACCTTTGGAGGAAGCGATAATAATAATTTTGTAAGAAATAAAATTACAGGAATTGTAATAGCATGTGGGATGAATGACGTACATTCGACCAAGGAATATACCCATGTTGATGAATTGGAGCGTTGTGCTGATATTGTATTAAAACTTTTAACAGAACAATAAACCAAACAACATTAAATAAGTAAGGGGATTAGTGTGAAAATAAATACCATTCTCACGTAAGAATCTATGTCTGCGAACAAGTCGCAGACATAGAATACCTTTTATGTTCAAATGCTAAAAAAAGACTAAATGGAACCATTACTTTGCAGAGTGGAAGCATCTGTCTCAGCAAGGGTTTGTATTCCTCTATGTTCAACGGCAGTAGAGAAAACAATCTGGGTACTGGTTCTTCCAAACTTTTGAATCTGTCCGATAAAGGAGTCAAGTTCCATAGTACTTGGAAATGCTACTTTAAGGAGCATAGCGTAATGTCCTGTAACACAATTACATTCAAGAACATTTGGACAGGATTTTATAAAAGGATAAAATTCTGTCTTCTGGTAAGGTTCTACTTCCAGATTTATAAAGGCTGTGATATGATAGCCTAATTTCAACCAGTTAACCTCGGCATGGTACCCCTTGATAATGCCGTCTTTTTCAAGTTTCGAAATTCTTGCTGCAACTGCCGGTGAAGATAAGAAAACCTGATCGGCAATAATTTTTAATGGGGTTCTGGCATTTTTTTGCAAAATTGTTAGGATTTGTTCATCCACATGGTCCATATATGTACCTGCTTTCTTAAGTCAGTTATTATCCTTAACATTATAAATTATTAATGGGCCGATTTCAAGTATCTCCTGTAGAAAACAAAATATAATAAAGTGGATTCTATAACCTGATAAAATTCCAGCAAAAGTCAAATATTCTCATTTATAAAGGCTCCTTTCTCAATTGACAATGTTCGATAAAATCCATGAAAATGTTTTGCCGGGTTGACTTTATACCGCAGGAATTGACACATGGATGTATGGCTGTAAGTTGTAAATAAAAAAATTAAGAGAAGACAGTGTAACTTTATGATTTTTAAAGTGAAAAGGTAATAAATTATAATTATTTACGTAATATATTTTACCCTGTTTACGAATGCCTGAAAAAGTGCTATTCTCATATCCGAGCTAACATTAAATAGTGACTCAAATATATTTCACTTGCATGCGTTCCAATATCAATACATTCAATTGATTACCATCAAATAATGTATTAAGCTAAAATATCAGAGATGCATGACAGAAATAAAGGAAAGGCGTGGATGCAATGAAGACGAGAATAGAAGCTGATTCAATGGGGGATTTGGCAGTTCCGGTTAATGCATATTATGGTGTGCAGAGTTTCAGGGCAAGAAAGAATTTTAATATTACAGGACGTTATCTAAATCCTATGTTTGTATCCAATTTAATTCGAATAAAAAAAGCAGCAGCAATTACAAATCAGGCTGCTGGAACTTTAGATACAGTTAGAGCTAGAGCAATCCAGGCTGCCTGTGATGAAATACTTGACGGAAAGCTGATAAAAGAATTTATTGTAGATTCCATCCAAGGAGGAGCCGGTACTTCTGCTAATATGAATGCTAATGAAGTAATTGCGAATCGTGCAATTGAGTTGTTAGGCGGCAGAAAAGGAGATTACTCTCTTGTTCACCCCAACGACCATGTCAATATGGCTCAATCTACCAACGATGTTATTCCAAGTGCAGGTAAGCTGACGGTACTGGAGTTGCTCACTCTGCTACTTAAGGAATTAAAGCGTCTTCAATCTACATTGTCTGATAAATCCAAAGAATTTGACCATATATTAAAAATAGGAAGAACTCAATTACAAGATGCGGTACCAATGCGTCTTGGACAGTCCTTTTCTGCCTATGCCGCCGTAATTGCAAGAGACATAAAGCGGCTTGAGAGGGCAAAAGAAGATATGTTATCTTTAAACATGGGTGCAACTGCCATAGGAACCGGCATTAACGCATCTCCTTACTACCGGATGCATATTGTTACGGTCATCAATGAAGTATGTGGCACTAATTGTGAGCAGTCGGAAGATTTATTTGATGCTACCCAGAATTTAGATGGTTTTGTTCATATATCTGCCATGTTAAAAGTATGCGTTGTGAATCTGTCTAAAATCTGCAATGATTTAAGATTGCTTTCTGCCGGACCTAGAGCCGGTTTTTATGAAATTAATCTACCTGCTATGCAAAATGGATCCTCTATTATGCCGGGTAAAGTGAATCCCGTTATTCCTGAGGTAGTAAATCAAGTTGCTTTTGAGGTAATTGGAAATGATATGACAATTACAATGGCGGCAGAAGCCGGACAATTAGAATTAAATGCGTTCGAACCGGTGCTATTTTACAATCTCTTTGAATCATTGGAAAGCTTAAAAGGTGCGGTAATTACCTTAAGAGATAACTGTGTTTCTGGAATTACAGCTAATGAAGAACGTTGTCAGGAGCTACTAAATAAAAGTGTAGGAATATCTACTGCACTATGCCCTTTTATAGGTTACCAAAAGGCGGCAGAACTTGCTAAAAAATCTCTGGCAACCGGAAAAAATTTAAAAGAATTAGTACTAGAGGAGAAACTGCTGACCAAGGAACAACTTGATGTTATCTTAAATCCCTATACCATGACGGAACCTAGCAAGTTTGTGGGAAAGATGATGGTTAACTCATAAACCTTGATAGTTCAACTAAGTTTGTCAGTTCTGATGGTTTACGGCTTTATTTATAGATTCATTTAAATTATATTGATTCAAATAAAAAATTATTGAGATTTTAATACCTATAATAATAATCGGATATGCTATGACAGCTTAAAAATGATATAACCCAGGGCAATGCCATAAACTGGATTTATATCATTTTTTTGTATTAAATACCAAGCATCCTTTTCATCTTTAACTTTTCTATAGAATAAATGCAGTCACCCATGTAATCCTATTAATACAGATGTTATTAAACTTGCTTTATAACGTAATTCAGCTTTTGTTTGAAGAATCTTTAGAATTTCTTTCGTTTTATCTAATGCAGATATTTTATTTTCCGGTCTATAATAAAGCTCATGAAAATTAAGGAGAAAAAAACGGGAGCTTCTGGATAGTATGTAAAAAACGTAAGAAAGGATTCATATAGAATAGGGAACATAAATATGAAAATACGAGCGCAAAGTGAAATAAAAAAACAATTTCACACCAATAATTTGAGCGGTATCGCAAGCAAGCTTGCGATACGCATGGGAGCAGGAAAGAGGAAAAGGTTACATGGACATACAGACTTTGTCAGGGTACTTTCATCAGTACGGTATCCTTGTTATATTCATCATCGTTTTTTTAGAATACCTAAATATGCCTGGGTTTCCAGCAGGGATAATTATGCCGTTAACAGGCGTATGGGCCTACCAGGGAAGCATTGGATTTATACCTGCCTTTTTACTGTCGGTACTGGCTGGACTTTGTGGAAGCTGGGCTCTGTACTTATTAGGTCTCTACGGCGGTGAAATCATTCTAAATAAATATACAAAAAAATTTCCAAAGCATCAGCCCATTATTAACCGGGCATTCGATTACATTAGAAAGAAGGGATATCTTGCTGTTTTTTTAGGAAAGCTCATTCCAATGATAAGAACTATCATATCCATTCCTGCGGGTGTACTAAGGTTAAATTTCTTATACTATACGATTTATTCGGCCTTAGGGATTGCTATATGGAATCTGGTGTTTATCGGAGCAGGTTATATTTTTGGGGAAGCAGTGTTTCAAATGTTTTCATAAGGTAATTTTATTGCTCATGGACATAAAAGATTAAAATAACCAATTACCTTATGCGGAATATGGTGTATAATGTTAAAAAAACAGAGTAGTCGTGCAAATGGCACGCCCATAGGATTGGGTCTATCCAAAGGTATAGGTGTGCTAAGTACAGACGGGGGGTATTATGGAGTCCTATAGTGTATTAATTGTAGAGGATGACAGGGAAATATTAGAGGGTATCGGAATTTATCTTAAGAATCAAGGCTATAAGGTTTTTAAAGCTTCCAATGGAGTGGAGGGTTTGGAGATTATAGAAAATGAGGTCATTCATCTGGCAATTGTAGATGTTATGATGCCTCGTATGGACGGTCTTACAATGACAATGAAATTACGGGAAAGATTTGAATTTCCGGTAATTATGCTCACAGCAAAATCTGAGGAAATTGATAAGGTTACAGGGCTAAATATCGGTGCAGATGACTATGTAACCAAACCGTTTACGCCAATGGAATTGTTAGCGCGGATTCATTCACAGCTTAGAAGATATTCCAAGTACCTAAATATACTTGAGAAAAAAGAGAGCGACAATGTTTATGTCATCGGTGGTTTGGAATTGGATGAGAATACAGTGCAGGTTATGGTAGATGGGGAATTCGTAAAGGTTACACCCCTTGAATTTAAGATATTAGCACTGCTTATGAAGAGTCCGGGCAGAGTATTTTCTGCTGAAGAAATATATGAAAGGGTCTGGAATGAACGCCCGGTTGGAACGGATACAATTATGGTGCATGTCCGTAATATAAGGGAAAAGATTGAAGTGAATCCTAAAGACCCAAAATATCTGAAAGTAGTATGGGGGGTTGGATACAAAATTGAAAAACAATAATTTTTATGTCATAGTTGGCAAGCTGTTGGTATTCTTGTTATTATCAGCGCTTACAGCCGGAGTAATTATTACTTATCCCTTTTGCCTAAAGAAATCAAAAGTGTTGCAGGAGGAAATGAAAAGTCAGAATGAGGCATTGTATAAGGCAGAAGAGGAGGATAATAAAGAGGAACTTATAAAAAGGCTTTACATGGGTGTATACAGCCTTTATAAAGACATAGTGATACAAAACAAAGAAGACGAATATATAACCAGTAGCGAGCTATATCTACCCAAGCTGCAAAAGGACATAAGTAACATAGAGAATGAGGAAAATTATGAGGAGTACTCAGCGAATGAGCCATACAATAAAAAAGTGAATTTTATCCAGTCTTTTGATATTATGTTGGATGATTGGAGCAGAGAATTTTATGGCCCGACGCTTGACATGTATGGACTGGAATACTATATCAGAGATGATAAAACCAGCAATTTTTTAACGAATTCTATTGCAGATTTATCTATGCTTACAGAAGAAACTGGTACTGGTGGCTTGTCTGAGAACTATGCCTTTTATACCGTATTAAAATATGATGAGGCAGGTAAATTGTCCATTCCGGTTTTTTACGGATTAGAGGAAAATAAAAAAGAACAGTTAAAAGGATTGGAAGCAACAAAGACTGTTATTAGAGAATATTTTGATGCAAAATATTATCAGTACAGCCAATACTTTAACGGTTTAAAAGGGCCGGAGAATCAGACAATTATTTTTGCCGCAAAAGGTTCGGAATTTTATAATGTATACACTACGTATAATAATACTTGGCAATCAGATTCATACGCTTTTCATCAGGTGGGATTTATCTATGTTTTTATTGCTGCATTGGCAATCATAACGTTGCTTGGACTGCTGCTACCCTTTATAAAACCTTTTCAAATAGGGCAGGGGTTAGCGGCAAAGCTATTAATTGAATTATGTATAGTGGGAATTGGGGCAGTATTAGGGCTTTATGAAAGTCTTGTTATTATGGGAACAGAAACGGCACAGGAAACGTTTTTAATCTTTGATAAAACAATTATATCAAGCTTTGGAGCGAAAATAATTAACTATAGCTTAAACTACGTTATATGGCTTGGGGTATTCTTTCTATGGTTTATAGCAATTTTATCAATTCGAAGTGTGTTCACCAAAGGCTTGAAACGCTATATCAAGGAAAATACCATCCTCGGTATCTGTTACGTAATCTGCAAAAAAACAATTTTATCGATTAGAAAAATTGATTTAAGAGAAGCTTCTAATAAGCACATTTTAAAAATCGTAGCCATTAATTTTATTGTTCTGGTACTCTTTTGTACTATGTGGGTAGCAGGCATTGTGGCACTTATTCCTTATTCCATTGTTCTATTCTTTATTCTGCGGAAATATTATCAGGATTTACGTCAGAAACACCAGATTTTACTGGAAGCTACCGGTAAGATGGGGAAGGGTAATTTAGAGGTTGGTATACCCGAAGAACTTGGAGTTTTTGAACCCCTTAAAGAAGAACTGACCAAATTGCAGATTGGCTTTAAAAAAGCAGTAGAAGAGGAAATGAAGAGCCAAAGAATGAAGACGGACCTAATTACCAATGTTTCTCACGATTTGAAAACACCGTTAACAGCTATTATTACGTATATAAATCTGTTAAAGGATAATAATCTGACGGAGGAAGAGAGAAACTCCTATATTGAAACCCTGGATAAGAAGTCCATGCGGCTGAAATATTTAATTGAAGATTTATTTGAAATGAGTAAGGCCACCAGTAAAACGGTAACCATGAATTTGGTGGAAGTGGATATTACAGCTTTAATAAAACAGGTACAATTAGAACTTGCTGATAAGGTAGAAGCTTCTGAGATTGAATTTAGAACCTCATTTCCTGAGGAGAAAGTGATTCTTTTACTGGACAGTGAGAAGACCTACCGGATTATTGAAAATCTGTATATAAATATTTTAAAGTATGCTATGACCCACACTAGGGCATATGTGGAAGTGAAAGATTTAGGAGAAGTTGTTACTGTAATTCTTAAAAATGTTTCAGCAACAGAGATGGATTTTAATACAGAAGAAATCAGTGAACGTTTTGTAAGGGGTGATAAGTCCAGAAATACAGAAGGGTCCGGCTTGGGCCTTGCTATTGTAAAAAGTTTTGTAGAGCTGCAAGGCGGTAGATTTACCTTACAAGTAGACGGGGATTTATTTAAAGTAATATTAGAATTTATGAAAAGACCGAATAATCAGACAAATGATATTGGAGCAGATGAAAGTTAACCAGTGTAGGCAGAATAGAGAGATTATACTTAAAATGCAGGGAACGAATACTTTTTAGTTCCCTGTATTTTGCTTATTCTTGCAACGTTTATACATTTAATAAAACGGCCAGCCAAAGTCTGATTGATTAGTAGATAGTCACCTTGAGCGGTAATCTGACAAGTATTTAATAAAGGTAAGCAAAACATGACATGACTATCGCAAAAAATGAGAAGTATGGAGTATATTACTAGGATATACTTAAGGTTATGAAAGTAATATAAATGTATAAAGATTAAGGAAAAGCAGTTGAATTCAGAATGGAGTGGGCGAATGAAACTATCGACATTAATAAGTGATGGGATGGTATTACAACGAGGTGATAAATGCTATTTATGGGGTAGTTCAGAAAAGAATAGGCAGGTGTCGGTTACATTTTTAGAAGAGACCTATTTAACGTATGCCAATGAGCAGGGGGAATGGGAGATTACATTACTAAATCTAAAGCCCGGAGGCCCTTATGTTATGGAAATCGATGATGGTAAAAAACATATTATAAAGGATATTCTAATCGGTGATGTATGGCTTCTTGGAGGGCAATCCAATATGGAACTGCCCATTAGAAGGACGTTGGATTTATATGAAGAAGAAGTTAAGGAAGCAGAGAATTCCAGTATTCGAATATTTCATGTTCCCCAAAAGTATGATTTTAATGGACCAGTAGAAGAATTGGAGGGTGGCAGTTGGAAGTCAGTCAGTGCCGAGACGATACTGGATTTTAGTGCTGTAGGCTATTTTTTTGCAAAGGAACTGGAGGCAGCACAAGGGATTCCTATAGGATTAATACAAACAGCGGTAGGCGGAACGCCTGCCGAAGCATGGATAAATGAAAATTCTTTGTTGGAGCTAGAAGGTTATGAGCAGGAATTAAGAATGAATAAGGATACCGGGTATGTACATAACACCATAACAACAGAGACCAGACAGACTAATGAGTGGTTTAAAAAATTACAGAGTGATGACCCGGGATTACAAGGAACGAATTGGTATGAACCTGATTTCGATACACAAGGCTGGCAGATAATTCGCATACCACAGATGTTTCAGCAGAACGACTTAAAGAAATGGGTCGGGAGTATTTGGTTTAGAAAGGAGTTCACACTTACAGAGGAAAGCTTTAGGAGGTTGGAGGAAGAGTCAAAAGCTTCTGATACACCCTTATTGGCGAGATTACGGCTGGGAACGCTGGTGGATTCAGACGATACCTATATTAACGGGGAACGGATTGGAAGTACCGGCTATAAATATCCCCCTAGAAAATATGATTTTCCCTTTCACCTCTTACGAGTTGGAAAGAATGTTATAGCAGTCCGTCTGATTGTAAATTATGGAGGAGGAGGCTTTGTGCCGGATAAGAAATACCTTTTACAGGCAGGAAGTCTTACGGTAGATTTATCCGGTGAATGGAACTTCCAATATGGAGGAGCGGCAGAACTCTTGCCGACTACAACTTTTTTTCAATATAAACCCAGCGGAGTGTATCATGGAATGTTATATCCCTTAAGAAAGTATTCTATTCTTGGAGCGGCTTTTTATCAGGGAGAATCGAATACGGGAAAACCAGAGAACTATGAGAAGTTATTCAGGATTCTGATACAGGACTGGCGAAGTCTCTGGAAGAAAGAATTTCCGTTTCTCTATGTACAGCTTGCAAACTATGGGGATTACAAAAAGGAGTGTATGGATACAGGCTGGGCAGCAATCAGGGACGCACAACGTAAGTGTCTGAACGTAGAGAATACTGCAATGGTAGTAGCTATAGATACCGGAGAATATAACGACCTTCATCCGTTAAATAAAAAGACCATTGGATTCCGGCTGGCACTATGTGCAAGAAAGATTTCTTATGGAGAGGGGATTGTAAGTTCCGGCCCATTAATCGACAATAAAGTAATAACAGAAGATGGAATTCGTCTTTTCTTTACTGAAACAGGGAGAGGACTAGTCTCAAACAAGGGAGCGTTAAAAAATTTTTATATTGCAGGTGAGGATAAGAATTTTGTTCCGGCCAGCGCAGTTATTGAGGCAGGTGATACTTTATTCGTTTTTTCTAAAGAAATAAAAGAACCTAGGTATGTGCGATATGCCTGGGAGGACTGTCCGGAGGGAATAAACTTTTATAACCGAGAAGGTTTACCGGCGTCACCTTTTATGATTTAAAGCAGGGAGTAGGTTAAATAGATAATTGCGAAACTGCCTTTGAATGTAGGAGCATTCGAATAGAGCGTTTCGCAATTACCAAAATAAAAAGTGTAATTATATTTGTTTATATAATTGGCAGGATATCAAAGGTTGAAAGAAAATCATTTACAACTATTGATTAGCGTGGGTGCTAAAACATGCAGACTAAAGGTTGATGTAACTATAAGGTAGGAATTCTTTATGGTTCAACACCCAAGATTAATTCACCGTCATAGTAAACTAAGACGTTAGAATTATTCCCATAGGAATAATCATTGGATTGATTATAAAGGCTCCAGTCATTTTTAGTAAATCTTGTGTCAAAGATTAAGGTTGAACCGGCTGTTAATTTATCAGTTGTATTAATCTTTAATTCCAGATAGGAATCAGCATTTGTTTTTGGTGCTGCTAATGAATGGAAGCTTCCGCTGGCAGAGGAATTGTGAGATACATACCAGGGAGCCTTATTATACTGTAGTGCAGCTGTGTCGCAATAAAAATTCTCTGAAGCTGACCCTTCCTTTGTATAATAATAACGGATTGTCAATTTGGACAAGTCAATATCACTGCCGCTTTCGTGTTTCAGGCGAATATTGTTCTTAATTGTATTGGTGGATGCCGCAGTATTACCTGTATTGGTTAAAGTAAGGGTAAAATCTCCGGAAGGAATAGGTGTAGTAGTTGGTGTCACCGTAGGAGTTACGATTGGAGTTACGATTGGAGTAACGGTTGGAGTAACGGTTGGAACTCCGGTAGGATTTGTCCCGTTAAAGTTAGGCAATTCATCTAAAGTAATTACTAAGTCGCTGTTATAAACCTTATTCACCATAGACGCCTCTGTGTATACGCCATTCAGATTACCATTATAGTCAATCAGAAAATCTCCGTACCATACGCCAAACCACAACCAGAAAGTATTGTCTCTTGACATTAAGTCAGGATTAACCATAACACCATTTTCTGTAAGTGCTGCCATTTTGTTGCCGCCGGAATAATTAACAGTTTTCTTAAACTGGGCAGTCTGAGCACTATAATTATGTTTATCGGCATAAATATCGGTTCCAACAATATCACAGTATTCATCTCCAGGATACCAGTCAGCATCCTGTCCGTTCCATACCCAAATCAGGTTATTTAACTCATGATAATAAGTCTGTCTGTCAAACATAAGGCGGTATAGCCACAGATAAGAACCTTCGCCTGCTGCTCCCCACCAGAACCAGCCGCCGCTGGCTTCATGAAGAGGACGCCATAATACGGTCACACCGGCATCTTCTAACTGGGCCAAATAACCGGAAATAGCATCAATATCACGTACCATCAGATAGGTTTCTTCTGTAATAGTACCGGCTTCATACATTGCTTTAATTTCAGATAAGGACTTCCTGCTGATATTTTGCGTCGTTACAGCCTTTGACAGGTCAAACGATGTTTTTTCTGTGTAGAAGGAAGCACCGCCTTTTGGAGCATGCCAATGCCATTGAAACGACGTAAGACCGCCTTTTTCATTCCAATCTAAAGCCAAATCTACCTCACCAGTGGAATGCCATTCGCTTGCAGGCGAGCAGAAGATAAAATCCAGCAACCGAATTGCAGGATATCTACCGGTTGTACGATATAAAGTGTCAAACTCGGTACTTTCATTTAAAGTACCGGACTGACCGGATAAGGTTTTTTTACCATAAATACTTCTTAAATATGTCATAATGTTTTTAGTCTTTTGATTGGCATTGGGATTAACTAATGTTGAAGTAGCAGTAGCATAAACGGAATCCTCGACACCGGTACCGTTTTTAATTTCGATGTAATCTAAATCGAACCAACCCCAGGATTCTTTAATAGATAAGGTAATAGTACCAGCCTCCAGATATACGCTTTCAATTACAGTATCACCCCACATAGCATCTCCCTTACAGTAGATAGTACCGGTCTGAGCACCATCAATATACAGGAAATTTTCCTTATAACTGTCAGCAGTACTTCGAATTGTGAAGGTGTAAAAACCTTCTGTTGGAATTGTAACAGGCATGGACCAGGAATTATTACCAGCCTGTGTAAAGCCTGTTGCGTAACCGGTTCCACTGTAACCGGCTCTTGTAGAAGCAGCCTTTACATCGCCTGTCATAGTAGCATCTTCTGCTTCAAGTTTCGTATAAAACTCCACAGCAGCTTCTGCCTTTGTAATACGGTTACCCGCACCAGTAAGAGCACTTAATGCTCCCGGAATACTGGTAAATAGCATGGATGCTGTAACCCCGAATGCAAGCACCATAGCTATTACTTTGTTTTTACTTTTCCTCATTAAAATACCTCCTTCTCAAAATTAATTTATTGCATAAGAAGCTTATAGGCTTCTTTTTGCCGGATAGAATTTATTTGTAAGGTAATTACCGATTTAATTGAGTAAGGGAGATGTGTCGTGATGATTAAAAATCTTTTTCGATGGTGGTTTGAGTATGACAGAATTATAAGCTTGTTTTGATTATATACCATATGGTAAAAAATGGCAACATATTTTGCACAATAAAATCATAAATTTTGTAACTATACCAGAAAGAGGACATAACGGGAAATTACAATTATGAAGTGTTTAAAACAGTATATCAGTGTATTACTATATTTATAGAAGCGTTTTATTGTTGACTTTTCTCAAAAAACGTGTTATTTTGTCCTAGGTTGAGTTGAAGTTTAGATTATTTTATAGTCATTATAGTTTAATTATAGAGTCTAGAATTAAATCTTTGCATATATTTGCAAGATTAATATTGAAAAAATAGTGCATTAGTAGTACACAAGGAGCGGTTATGAACATAAATGAAAAAATGGAGCGGAAACAATTTTATAAATTAGTACTTTCTCTGGTTATTCCTATGGCGTTACAGAATCTAATTAATGTAGGTGTAACCTCTGCCGATGTTATTATGCTGGGGAAAGTGGGAGAGACGGTACTTTCAGCCTCATCACTTGCAGGGCAGGTACAATTTATTATGACTCTGATATTTTTCGGACTTACCTCAGGTGCGGCTGTATTAACTGCCCAGTATTGGGGCAAAAAGGATATACGAACCATTGAAAAAGTTTTGGGCATTACCATGAGATTTGCGCTTATAGTAGGAATATTCTTTACGGCAGTGGTACTCGTGTTTCCGGCTCAGATTATGCGTATATTTACCTCTGAGGAACCGGTTATTAGAGAAGGTGTCGATTATCTGAGGATAATAGCATTTTCCTATATCTTTATAGCGATTACCATGATATATCTGAATATTATGCGTAGTGTGGAACGGGTAATTATATCAACGTTGGTATATCTGGTATCCTTAATCATAAATATAATATTTAATGCCATATTTATCTTTGGTTTGTTTGGATTGGAACCAATGGGAATTAAGGGTGCAGCGCTGGCGACCCTGATAGCAAGGATAGTTGAGTTCTTAATTGTATTGTTCTATTCTAAAAAAATAAACAAAGAAGTCCAGTTCCGCTTTAAAAACCTGCTGGTTCGAGACAAGTTACTAATGAAAGATTTTTTGGAGTATTCTTTACCGGTAGTAGTAAACGAACTTATGTGGGGGGCTGGAACAGCTGCGAATGCAGCTATTATAGGACATCTGGGACAATCTGTAGTTGCGGCTAATTCGGTTACTCAGGTAACCAGACAGTTGGCAACAGTAATCGCCTTTGGTCTAGCGAATGCGACAGCTATTATTCTGGGGAAAGCCATTGGAGAACAAAAAGAAGAGCTTGCTAAAATTTATGCCAAGCGGCTTATCCGACTTACCCTGATACTTGGTGTAATTGGTGCGATCGTAGTACAGGGGGTATCTCATATTGCTAAAGCTAATATGAATCTAAGCGCAGAGGCCAACTCGTACTTGGGTATAATGATGTTTGTTATGTCTTATTTTGTTATTGGACAAGTGTATAATACTACAATGATTGTAGGTGTCTTTCGTGCGGGTGGAGATACCCGTTTTGGTTTGGTGTTGGATGTAATAACTCTTTGGGGGTGTTCAATCCTGCTTGGATTTATAGCGGCTTTTATTTTGAAATGGTCCATTCCAATTGTTTATATCATTATAATGAGTGATGAAATTATAAAGATTCCATTGTCAACCTGGCGTTATAAGTCTATGAAATGGCTTCGGAATGTAACCAGGTAAGGCGTATGTTTGAGGGGCTGTTGCAATAATAAGTTTGCAACAACCCTTTCTCTGCTTTCATTTAAGTATTTGCGCTCTTTTTCCTGGTATGTTAAAATATAATGTAGATTTAGGAAGAATTGTATAAGTATATTTGGCAAGTCTCTTGTTTTGATGATTTTGCCTACTTCCTGTTATACATACTATAATTGAAAGGATGAGGAATTATCATATCCGGTAACGGATAAGGTAGTTTATAAAAATGGGAACGTAATGGAACGTACAGACATAATAAATAGCAAAGAAAAACAAGAGGCTGTCAGATTGCTTATAGCAAACGAGGAATTAACCTGTGCGCAGAAAGCAGGGGAACTGTTTATACTAGGTTATAACTGCGCACAAGCCGTATTTTTGGCATTCTATGAGGAATACAACATGGACTTTGACACAGCATTAAAATTGAGCTCCTCCTTTGGCGGCGGAATGGGACAATTAAGAGAAGTCTGTGGTGCGGTAAGCGGTATGTTTATGGTTGCAGGCTTAAAATATGGCTACTCAGATCCCACAGATAAACAGGGGAAAGCCGGGCACTATGAAAGAATACGGGAGTTGGCAGGTGGTTTTAAGGAAGAAAACGGTTCCATGATATGCAGAGAGTTACTTGGCCTTTCTATTACCGAGCGTCAGGAAGAGAGAAAAACGCCTATAAAAAAGAAGCCTTGTAAAGAATTAGTAATGAATGCCGCAGATATTTTAGAGAATTACATAAAGCAGAACCCTGATATAATAGGTGAATAAACGTTTTGATGAAAGGCTGACTATGGAATTTGATTTTTTGAAGCAGTTTCCCAAGCGTATGAAAAACATCGGAGCCTATGCTCTGTTATTTAAAAATAGTATGAATAAGGGAACCTGGAAACAATATGGGTTTGAGGAGTTTAAGGAACAGACGAACTTAATTTTTGCGCTGCTCTTATATCTGATGGAGCAATCCTTAAGAGGTGAGCCCTGTACCATGGATGATATCGGCAGCTTCCTTGACCAGTGTAATATGCGCTGGTTTAAAAAGCCAATTTCTTATGAAGACTGTAAAGGGCTTGGAGATTTTATAATAAATGTGATACTTTGTGACGAAGGACATACTATGTATTTTCAAGGTTTTGACTTCGAAGAGGGGGAATACCGTGATATCCATATTAGCTTTGTTGCAAACAGGATTGTCTACTTAGAGGAAGAGTTAAAGCGAACTTCATATTATTTGACAGAGGACGGTTATAACCTTCTCTTGTCAACATTAGAGATGGAAGGAAACCTAAAGTTTACTGTACATGAAATGATTTTCAAACTTCATCTGGAGAAGGCTTCTTATGACAAAGCGGCTGAAGATATAAAAAACATATTTAACCTGCTTCGCATACAGCTGCAAAAAATTACCGAGGCAATGGCAAGAATCCGCCAGAATGCATTATCTTATTCTGTTCAGGATTACAAAGAACTGTTAGAAGAAAATTTAGATACCTTATCGGATACAAAAGGTAAATTTGCCGGTTATAAAGAAACGGTTGCAGCAAGAGTCAGAGAGTTGGAAGAAATGGACATTAATATTCAAAAACTGGATAAGAAGGATTCAGAAAGCTTGTTCCATCTTAAGACCATTGAAGGATATTTAAGTAAAGCGATAGAAGAACATCAGAAAATATTAATTACACATTTTGATCTGAAGACACTGTATACAAACGAATTAGAAAGCTTATCCAGAATGTCCTTTATCAAACGATTCAGACTGCGGACAGATCTATATGATAAGATACTTAGCAACCCGGTTACCTTAGGGCAACTGGATTTTTTTATGCACCCCTTATATAATCAGCCGATTAGTCAGAGTTACAATTTAAATAAAGCATTTGAAGAGCAAAAGAGTTCCCTGCATAAACAGGCAGAAGAGGACGAAATCATTTCCTTTGAAGAAGAACAATGGCTTAGGGAGCAAAGCCAGAAGCAGGCACGTAAACAAAAGCAGTATAAAAATTCTGTGGGGCTGCTTTTATCTGTGATAAAAGAAAGACAAGAGACGACTCTTATGGATATGTATGAAAGTCTGTCAGAAGCTGAAAAAGGGTTGCTATTCCCAAATGCAGAAATATTTAAAGAAATTATGATTGAACTGTTAAAAGCGAAACAAATTGATATTCAGTCAATGTTACAGGAACAAAGAGAACAGTATGTTGAACCTGTATCAGGATTTCAACTAAATGAATGTATTCTTGAATTAATAAAAGAACAGGAAGATTTAGAGGAAATTACTTGTATATGGGTGGAAAAGGCGGAGGGTGCGCCAGTTATCCTTTCTGTTGTGTCGGAAGAAAATGGGATCGTTAAGAGGATAACCTGCTCAAATATCCAGTTTTCTGTGGATAGAAGTCTGAAACAATAAGCCGATTGTGGATAAGCATGAAATATGTAAAAGTTTTGAACAGGAGGACTGCTATGGCCTATGAAATAGAGGAAATTAAAAAGAGTCAGCAGATTTTTTATTATCTGCTTAAATACAGGGAGCTTAAGGAAAAGGAAGAAGGAGAATTATACCAAGCCTATACTGAAAATGAATCGGTTATG
Organism: Anaerocolumna cellulosilytica; assembly: GCF_014218335.1. Classification (GTDB taxonomy): domain Bacteria; phylum Bacillota; class Clostridia; order Lachnospirales; family Lachnospiraceae; genus Anaerocolumna; species Anaerocolumna cellulosilytica. Next base: position 994,770 of record NZ_AP023367.1, read on the forward strand.
AATCTGGTAAAATCACAGGGAGAAGCTGCCGGTAGTGAAATTGTCAGGTATGGAAATGTAATATACTTAATTCCAAAAGAGGACAATGATGTTCTGGGTTATTCCAAATCCCAGCTAAAAGCTGCCCTGTGCCGGTCAGGAGCTACAGATAAAGATTATTATCTATCACAATTTGTAATTATTACTCTGTTAGTTGAATTCTATGATGCCCAGGGCAGCAGTAGCAAGTCACGTGATTTTATAAAGGTAGGAGAACTGCTTAATTGTATTTCAGCCCGTCTGCAAGAAGGAATAGAAAAGGAACAGCTTCTAATAGAGCAGGATAAAGAAGAGGAAGCAGGACTTGCCTTTGCCGAAATGTCTCAGGCCTTTGAAGCCCTGCGCAGTGAAGAAAAGGGCTCAAGGGCAAAAACTACGAAGGAAGGTTTTATTTATACCATTTTAAATTTTCTTCAAAAACAGGGGTTAATTGAATATGTAGAGGCGGATGAAATGATTCGTACAACACAGAAGTTAAACCATTTTATGGACTTTAATCTTTTAAATAAAAATAATTATAACCGAGTATTAAACGTATTGGGGGTGACAGAGCATGAGTAAGATTAATAACATTCGTATTGTTAACTTAAATTACAATAATAACTCCATACGCATTGAGGACGAGACCTTTCAATTGGGAGGGGACAGTACTTTATTCTCACTAAGGAACGGTGGTGGTAAGTCCGTACTGGTTCAGATTTTGACAGCACCCTTTGTTCATAAGCGTTATCGGGATACCAAAGACAGACCTTTTGCCAGTTATTTTACAACGGGCAGACCTACTTTTATACTGGTAGAATGGGGGTTAGACGGAGGTGCTGGCTATGTATTGACCGGAATGATGGTTAGAAGACGTCAGGATTCCGAAGAAGAACATCCAGAAGAACTTGAAGTTATGCAGTTTATTCATGAATATAAGGAAGCAAACCTTTATGATTTGAAAAATTTTCCCTTAACAGAGGAAGTAGAGGAAGCGGGAGAAATCACCGGTAAAAAGTTATTAGGATTCCATCAGACAAAACAGGTCTTTGAAACATTGAAAAAAGGCCGTGTCTATCAATTTGATTATTATGATATGGCATCCCCCAGCCAATCCAGACAATATTTTGAACGACTGCGGGAGTTCAGGATTTATTATAAGGAATGGGAAACTATTATAAAGAAGGTAAATCTAAAGGAATCAGGTCTTTCTGAACTGTTTATGGAAGCTAAGGATGAAGGAGGACTTACTGAAAAATGGTTTTTGGATGCGGCTCAGAACAAACTGAACCAGGAAGACAATAAAATCAAGGAATTCGGTAGAATTGTTTATAAATATATCAGGCAGTATAAAGAGAATAAGACCAAAATACTTCAAAAAGAGAACATAATAATCTTTAAAGAGGATACACAGAAAATCCTTAGCCAGACGGATGAATACTTACAAATATTAACAGAAAAGAAAGCGTTAGCCGGTAAGATTGGCGGACTTATAAAAGGTCTTAAAAGCCTAAAAGACAGCAATCAACAAGACTTAAGCAGGTTTGAGGCAAGACTTAAGGTATTAGAAGAAACGCTACAGCAGATTGCTTGGGAAGAACTGTCCTATCAAATTTACCAGTTAGAAGATGAGAAGAAGAACTGGGAAAGTAAGAGAGAGACTTATCATCAGAAACTTGTAAAGCTTCAGTCAGATAAAAGTGTCTTATTGAAACAAAAGCATATTTTAGAGACGGCTCGATTAAACAGAGAATTTACTGAGCTTTTAAGGGAAGTGAAAGAATACGAGAGTGCTTTAGAGCTTGCAAAGCTTAAAAATCAGGATTTGGAACCGGAACGTAACAACTTAGGCTATAATTTAAGGTGTCATTATGAGGAACAGGAACTATCAAAGAAGAATTGTTTAGAAGAGCTGCAACAGCTAATCATGAGGAAGGAAGAATTCATCGCCCTTGAAAAAGAAAAAATAGAAGAAAGAGAACGTAGGCACCAAGAGTCAATAATTAAGCAGGGTAATCTAAAAGCAAGAATTGATAGTTATACAGACATAGAAAAAAACTTTAATTCCAGATATGGAGAAAATCTATCTCGTAATATTCTTGGTAATTATGAAGAAATTTACCTAAAGGATTTGGCGTACTCCTATCAACGGCTTTATCGGAAGAAAAACCAGGAAGCAATACATTTAAAAAGGGAAAGGGAAGAACAGGAAGAAACCATCTATAGCTTAGGCAGAAATCTTGAGGATTTACAAAAAGAGCTTGGAAGTCAGGGTGCTTTGCTGGATACCCTTAATAAGGAATATAAAGAGTATGAGGCAGCTATTAACCTTAGAAAAGAAATCATAAAGTATATTCATTTTCCAGAAGAAAAGCTTTTTCAGACGGAAGATATCGTTAATAGTTTTATAGATAAAATTACTCAGCGGAAAGAAGCAGTCAGAACCTTTGAACGAGAGCTGGACCGGCTAAAAGAAGAATATAAAAAGCTGGAATCAGGGCAGATATTGGAACTGCCAAAGGAGCTGGAAGATACCTTAAGCACTATGGAGATACACTATGTTTTAGGAATGGAGTGGCTAAAGAAAAATTGCCGGACTACGGAAGAAAATCAAAAGCTGGTTAGCAGAAATCCCTTTATTCCTTATAGTATTATAATGAGTGAGTCGGAATTAATTAAGCTTAAAAAGCATGAACTTGGTGTGTATACGTCCTTTCCCATACCGATTATTTATCGGGAAGATTTGGAAAAAGTTATAGAAGAGAAGAAGTCTCAGGTTATAACGGGAGAACAGGTTAATTTCCTTTTACTTTTTAACCAGAAGCTGTTAGAAGAAGAAGAACTTAAAAAACTGTTGCTTCAAAAGCAGGAGGAAATTAAAAAGACAGAAGAGATACTGAAAGTACGCTATGAAGAATGCAGATTCTATGAGGAAAAGAAAAATGCTATCGAATATCAAAAGCTGTCTGAGAAGGCTTATAAGTCCTGCTGCCATAAAGTTTCCTCTGCCGAGGAAAGAACAAGGGAGGTAGAGGAAGAACTGTTAAGAACCAGACAGGAAAAAGAGAGGAGAGAAGCCAGGCAGAAAAAGATTCTGGAGGAACTTGGTACGCTCGGACTGGACTTGAAAGAAATAAATGAAAAAGAAATATCTTTTCAGACGTTGCAGGAAAAATACACCTTGTACCAGGAGCAAAGAAAGCAGAACGAGATTCTTACCCAGCATATTGCAGATATTGCAAATGATATTGCTGTCTCTAAAAACAAAACAGATGAATGGAACAGCCAGAATAAGGAGAGCACGAAAGAAAGCTTTGGGATAGCCAATGATTTAAAGTTCATTCAGAGTAGGATTTTATTATACGGGGATTACCGAACAGGAGAAAAGCGTAACGAGTCTGTGGAAGAATTAGAAATCCGCTACGAGGCAATAACCAAAAAATTATCTCAGGAGCAGCAGACCTTAGAGCAGCAATTGGATAAAGCCAGGTCTAAACATAAGGAACGGGAAGAAGAACTAAAGTATAAAGAAAATTATTACAAATTAAATCCTTCGGATTATAAGGGTGTAACCTATGACAGAAGACAGGAGGAAGCCATTGAAAAGGAAATGGCAGAGATAGAGGTCAAGGAAAAGGAAATAACCGGGCTATCTACAGAGATTTTTGCAAAAGTGGCTGTCTGTGAAAGTAAAATTTCAGATAAGAAAAAAGAATTACATAAGAGATTACAAAAACCGGATTTGATACAAAGAGAGAAAATTGCTAACACCAATTTTAGCAGTCGTATAAAGGAACAGTCGGTGGGAAAGGATATGGTTGTTAAGGAGATTGCTTTCTTTCAGAAAAAAATAGATTTATACGATGACAATTTATTAAGTCTTTCGGAATTTTATGATTTGGATGGAACGGTAACAGAATTTTACGAGCAAAAAGATTGTCTAAAGCTTATGGATTTTTCCAAAGAGGATTTAATTCGATTTAGGGGGAATTTATTAAGAGATTATCGTCAGGCAGAAACCAAAAGAAATGAAGCTAAGCAGGAACTTTCAGAGATATTACACCAAATAATGAGCAAAGAAGCTTTTTCTGAGGAGTTCTTTAAAAGACCACTTGAAACAATGTATCAGCTTATCGGTGATCCGGCAGCTTTAAAAGAGCAGTTACTTTTAACACTAAGTGTCTATGAAAGTCTGCAAATAAAGCTGGAAATTGATATTTCTTTAGTCGATAAGGAAAAGGATAAGGTTATGGAGCTTTTGCTTGAATATACAGAAGCGGTACATAAAAATTTAGGTAAAATCGATAAGAATTCAGCAATTAAAATCCGGGATAAATCAGTTAAAATGTTACGTATTAAATTACCTGACTGGGAAGAAAATCTTATCTCTTACCGTTCCAGGATGAAGGATTTTGTGGAAAGTTTGACTGGTAGAGGCCTTGAATTATTGGAGAAGAATGAAAACATTGAAGAGATGATAGGCAGCCAGTTAACCACTAAGAATCTTTATGATACCGTAGTAGGAATCCGTAACGTAGAGATAAAGCTCTATAAAATCGAAGAGTTGAGAGAATATCAGATAAGCTGGGCAGAAGTTGCAAAAAACTCTGGTGGTGAGGGTTTTTTATCCGCTTTTGTAATTCTTTCAAGTCTATTGTCCTTTATGCGTAGAGAGGATACAGATATTTTCTCTGAATATGAGGAAGGGAAAGTATTGATTATGGACAATCCTTTTGCCCAGACCAATGCAGCCCATCTCTTGAAGCCTTTAATGGATATAGCTAAAAAAAGTAATACACAGCTTATTTGTCTGTCTGGCCTTGGGGGAGATTCTATCTATAATCGTTTTGATAATATATATGTGCTGAATTTAATCACATCCAATTATAAAAGAGGAATGCAGTATTTAAAAGCGGAGCATGCTAAAGGAGAGAAAGAGCAGCAGAGAATGATTTCTACTTACATTAAGTCAGAAGATATGGAGCAGATTGAATTACTATTTTAAAATAGGAGTATCTACAATGCTTGCTAGTATACCCCGTTGCTAGACGTTCAAAATTGGATAAAAAGATTTCAGACACACTGAGAAAAAGATTAGGGCTGCTGTAAATGTGTTTCGCTATACTCGGAACAACCATTCACAGCAGCCCTTACATATAGAAGATAGTTGGTAATTACGAAACAGTCCTACCAAATACAGCGTTTCGCAAACACCTAATGAAAGATAGAAAAGAAGGCATAAGAGTACCTATTAATAATATTAATTCTAATGATTAGAAACATTGGAAAGAACGGATTCTATTTAAATTAATCCTCTGATAAACCCATCCGAAACCTCTCCAGCGAAAGCCGAAAACCGCCTGTCTTCCCACAAAAATTGGAAAGAACCAAAAACTGCTGCCATTATTTAACCAGATAAAAGTGAATCTATTTAAACATCCTCGTATTCCTCTAATACCACTGGAACGAGTCGGTGCGGGCGGCACAAATCCAGGAGGTGCCATCGTAGGTGCCGGTGGAAGCTGTCCGCCCCTAAAAGGCATTTCATCGTCAAAATCAAATCTGTCATCGCGTCTGTCGTCCCGTCTGCCATCGCGTCTGTCGTCCCGTCTGTCGTCCCGCCTGTCGTCCCGTCTGTCGTCGCGTCTGTCATCCCGTCTGTCGTCTCGCCTGTCATCGCGTCTGTCATCCCGTCTGTCATCCCGTCTGTCATACCTCCAAGGTGGCTGGTCACCTCGCATAGGCTGTTGCATATATGCCAGTTTATGGTTAATAACCGGCTCTGTTGCATTTTGCCCCTGAACCTCGGCATTTATTTTATTTTGCTGATCGTCCTGCAAGAATATTCCCCTTTCAAATTTATAGTATAATTTATGCCAAAAGGATAGCAAGGGTGATAATTTTTACTTTTTTCTATTTACATTAAATACGCAAAGGTGTATAATAAAATCAACACTTGTTAAAAAAATAACATATTAACATACATATTTCTATTTCCAGCAGCTAAATCAATCATTTAGTACATAAAATATATAAGTAAGAGTCGTTCTGAACACAAGGGTATGTCCCAAGTGAAAAGGCGGAGAAGCTTAACCCAAGAGAATTTGCTAAATTAGCAAATATGTTTTGGCGTATCATCCTTGTGCCTTTGAAAGACGCAGGGATTTTTTTTGTTTAAAATATAAAAATGGCAGGTAAATTATATGTCTTATGTAAAAGGTTTAATAGACAAATTATCGATGGAGAGATTGTTATCTAAAGAAGAATTTATATCACTGCTTAAGGATTACTCAGAGGAGGATGCCAAGTACAGCAAGGAAATTGCCAGGCAAATTGCTGGTAAATATTTTGAGAATCAGGTTTATACCAGAGGGCTCATCGAATTTACTAACTATTGCAAGAACGACTGCTATTATTGTGGTATCAGGCGGAGTAATACGAATGTGACCAGATACCGGCTTACAAAAGAAGATATTCTTAATTGTTGCGAACAGGGATATACATTGGGTTTCCGTACCTTTGTCCTTCAAGGCGGGGAGGACACAAAATATTCTGATAGGGATATGGTAGAAATAATTACCGCTATAAAACAAGGCTATCCGGATTGTGCTCTGACCTTATCGTTAGGAGAAAAATCTTTTGAAGCATATGAGATGTATAAAAAGGCAGGTGCTGACCGCTATCTGCTTCGCCATGAGACTGCGAATGAGGAACATTATAAACAGCTTCATCCTTCCTCTTTAAGTCTACATAATCGTAAGCAATGTCTATGGAATCTAAAGAAATTAGGCTATCAGGTGGGAACTGGTTTTATGGTAGGTTCTCCTTACCAGACAGCAGAGGCATTGGCAGAGGATTTTTTATTTATCAAAGAACTGTCGCCTGCCATGGTGGGAATAGGTCCGTTTCTTCCTCACCACGATACACCGTTTAAAGATTTTGAAAAAGGTTCCTATGAACTGACCTTGTATTTAATCAGTTTATTAAGGCTGATGCTTCCAAATGCCTTATTGCCTGCTACAACTGCACTTGGAACAATACATCCTTTAGGCAGAGAGGCGGGTATACAGGCCGGTGCCAATGTGGTTATGCCAAATCTTTCTCCGGTTAGAGTCAGAAAACAGTATGAGTTATATGACAATAAAATCTGCACTGGAGATGAAGCGGCGGAATGTAAGATGTGTCTTCAAAGCAGAATGAGAAAAATAGGGTATGAAATTGTAACGGCCCGAGGAGACTTTGTTCCCTTTTTGGAAGCATAGGCAAAGATAGATATACAGCAGTAAGGCAAGAGAACAGAAGCCGTTCTCCATTAATTTGAATCAAGTGACAAATATATTGAGAAAGCAAAGGGAAAGGATACTGCAAAACTATTCTTTAGGAAAAAGCTTCCGAAGGTAAGTTTACAGTCAGGTAGTGTATGTATAATGTAAAATCAAAACATGCAGAAGAATTTATCCATGATGGAGAAATCAAAGAAACCATCGAATATGCCATGGCAAACAAAAGCAACCGTGCCTTAATACAGAAAATTATAAAAAAGGCAAAGGATATGAAGGGAATCAGTCACAGAGAAGCACTTGTCTTATTAGAATGTGACCTAGAAGATGAAAATCAGGAAATCTATCAGCTGGCGAAGGAGATTAAGGACAAATTTTATGGTAACCGTATCGTCATGTTTGCCCCGCTTTACTTATCTAATTATTGTGTCAACGGCTGTGTTTATTGCCCATACCATTATAAGAATAAGACAATCAAGAGAAAGAAACTGACGCAGGAGGAAATTAAGGCGGAAGTAATTGCTCTTCAGGATATGGGGCATAAACGCCTTGCTCTGGAAACCGGAGAAGATCCAGAAAACAATCCACTTGAATATGTATTAGAAAGCATTAAAACCATCTATTCGATTCAGCACAGGAATGGAGCAATCCGCAGAGTAAATGTAAATATAGCTGCTACTACCGTTGCGGATTATCAAAAATTAAAGGATGCCGGAATTGGAACGTACATTCTGTTTCAAGAAACGTATCATAAGGCAAATTATGAAAGTCTTCATCCAACGGGGCCAAAACACAATTATGCCTATCATACAGAGGCCATGGATCGTGCCATGGAGGGAGGCATCGATGATGTAGGACTTGGCGTACTATTTGGTCTACATATGTACCGTTATGATTTTGTAGGGCTTTTAATGCACGCAGAGCATTTAGAGGCAGCTATGGGGGTGGGGCCCCATACCATTAGTGTACCGAGAATCCGTCCTGCAGATGATATAGACCCTACAGAGTTTAAGAATTCTATTTCTGATGATATTTTTGAAAAAATAGTGGCAGTATTAAGAATTGCAGTACCCTATACGGGTATGATAGTATCCACCAGGGAATCCCAAAAGACCAGAGAAAGGGTATTACAGTTAGGGGTAACCCAGTTAAGCGGAGGTTCAAGAACCAGTGTGGGCGGTTACGTTGAACCAGAAGCCGAAGCGGATAATTCCAAGCAATTTGAAGTAGAAGATAAGAGATCATTGGATGAGGTAGTTAACTGGTTGCTATCTTTAGGATTCATTCCAAGCTTTTGTACTGCCTGTTATAGAGAAGGAAGAACCGGTGACCGTTTTATGAAGCTGGTAAAATCAGGACAAATTGCAAACTGCTGTCAGCCCAATGCTTTAATGACTTTAAAAGAGTATTTGGAAGATTATGCTTTATCAGATACCAAAGATAAAGGGGAGAGGGTTATTGACAAGGAACTGCATAAAATCACCAATGCAAAAGTCTGTCAGATAGCACAGGATTATCTGATACAGGTAGAAGAAGGAAAAAGAGATTTCCGTTTTTAAAATGGATGCATTAGAAACACTGTGTATTCATAAAAAGAATTTATCCGTTAGCAAATGGAAGCAAATAAGAAATATTAAATTAAAGTGTAAAACAAGAAAAGTCCTGCCACTTATCATGTGATGAATGGCAGGATTTTTTGCAAACAATAAATTTTATCAAAAATGAAAAAAATCCTTGCCTAATGAATAAGTCTGTGGTAATCTGTATACAACTTAAATGAAAATGAATATCATTTGCAATAATATTAATTGGATGAATACATGAATAGATAAACGGAAGATAAAAAAATTCAATATATCGGAGGTGAAATCATGAGTATAGTAATTGTCGGAGGACATGACAGGATGGTCTGTAATTACAAGGAAATCTGTAAACAACATAAATGTAAGGTTAAAGTATTTACGCACATGCCTGCCAATTTTAAGACGCAGGTTGGAAAACCGGATCTTTTAATTCTGTTTACCAATACAGTATCTCATAAAATGGTAGTCTCTGCTTTACAAGCTGTAGAAAAAGAGGATACCATTGTTGAAAGGTGCCACAGCAGCAGTGCTTGTGCCCTAAAAGATATCTTATGTGAATATTGTAAAAGACGCGGATAAAAGATACGATTTGGTATAGGCATTGATACTTGGGACTTAAAAGTTATACAATAGCAATTAAAAAAAAATTTTAGGAGGAATAAAAAATGAGTAAGATTTATGTAGTATATTGGAGTGGTACTGGAAATACAAAGTCAATGGCTGATAAAATAGGAGAAGGAATTGAAGCAGGCGGTAAAGAAGTACAGGTTACTGATGTGTCTGATATTTCTCCGGAAGGCTTAAAAGACGAGGCAGTATACGCACTAGGCTGTCCTTCTATGGGTGCTGAAGAATTGGAAGAAGATTCTATGGAGCCATTTGTAGCCGGGCTTCTTCCTTTTGTGGCAGGTAAAAAAATAGGTCTGTTTGGTTCCTATGGCTGGGGTAACTGTGAATGGATGCGCGACTGGGAAGAGCGTTTGAAAAAAGCAGGAGCTGAAATTGTACTTGAGGAAGGTGTAACTTGTTTAAATGACCCGGACTCAGAAACATTGGATAAATGCCTGGAACTTGGGAAAGCTTTGGCGGCATTGTAATTTTTTTAGATAAAAATTTTTACAAATAAGAGTAGCCATATACATACAATATATTAAAAGAAAGACCAAGCTTGTACAATACTATTGTTACAGACCAGGTCTTTCTTTTGCTTTGCGTAATCACTTAAATTTCTTTCTAAAATAAACAATTAATGCTGAAAAAAGAATAAGTAAGATAAGCCCTACACCTAGTAATACATCCTTGTCATTTAGTATACTGCCGCTAAGTTGTTTATCCGATTCTTGTGTTTTTTGCTCTTTTGGAAGGGGACTAGGCTCTATAGGAGCTATTGCTGGTGTAGTTACAGACGTTATTGTTGGTAAAGATATCGGTGTAGCCGTTGGTATGGCTGTTGGTATAATGGTCGCTTCTCCCGTTAGAAATTCTGGGTATTTCTTGGATGAATTCTTTCTCTTAGGAACGTGAGTGCTGTTGTCTGTCTGCAACGGTACCGTTGGGAGGTGGCTTGATAATGTCGGTGCAGTTATTCCTTTTGTGGGAGTGGGAGTTACGGTAGCAACAGGCTGTGTAGGTTGCAGAGAGATAACAGCCACTGTGGGAGTGGGAGTTACAGTAGCAACAGGCTGTGTAGGTTGCAGAGAGATAACAGCCACCGTGGGAGTGGGAGTTACAGTAGCAACAGGCTGTGTAGGTTGCAGAGAGATAACAGCCACCGTGGGAGTGGGAGTTACAGTAGCAACAGGCTGTGTAGGTTGCAGAGAGATAACAGCCACCGTGGGAGTGGGAGTTACAGTAGCAACAGGCTGTGTAGGTTGTGGAGAGATAACAGCCACCGTGGGAGTGGGAGTTACAGTAGCAACAGGCTGTGTAGGTTGTGGAGAGATAACAGCCACCGTGGGAGTGGGAGTTATCGTAGTACTGGGCAACACGGGTGATGGTGTAATATCTTCTCCTGGCTGTTCCGGGTCGTCGGGTTTAGGCATAGTGGTGGGCTCTGGTAAGATTACTACCATAATTTCATCGCTCCAATTCCCTCCTTTAATTCTTACCTTATATATGTAAGTTGTGTTTACTTCCAGATTAAAGTCTTCATAATAGGTACTCATATTAGTATCTTTAATCGTTCCATTAACAGCAACTTCATATCCTTTTACATCATTTTCTGGATTCCAACTGATATGGACACTGCTTCCAGAAACAGTAGTTAATATATTCTGCGGCATTCGCCTGTCCTTTAGATAAATGCTGTTTCCAGACAGTAAAGTATTTTCGGGCATTTGCTCATTAGCTGATATTCCATATGAATAGTAGCCGGATATTATATTATTCATAACCTGATTATTTACATTGGTTCCACCTGATTGAATTTTTATACCAAAAGGACAATCCGCTTCATTCTCAATGGTGTTTTCAGAAAAAAATGAATTCGTAACCATGTAATCTAAAAAAATACTGGAATTATCGGCTGTATTCCATGACCATAAGGCTCCGTTTATAGTGCAAAGATTGGTCTCTTTTATAGTGTTTTTTTGTACTATGAGATTATCTGCAAATAATAAATAGATGCCATAAAAATCGGATTCGGTTATAGTATTATTAACGATTTGGGAATCCTTAAGATTACTGATTTCAATACCAAAATATCTGGTTTTAGAAATATAATTATTTCGTAGTATTAAGTTAGAGGCCCGATATGTATTATCGGTTAAGCCGGCATCATTTCTCACGACTACGATACCGGATGCTTTTGTATTTTCTATGGTATTGTTTTCAATTGTATTATTGTAAGCCGGAACTGCGTACCGTATGCCATTAGACTCAGAATTCATTACAACATTATTAGTTATTTCAGAGTCATTAGACAGATAAAATGCAATTCTGCTTCCGTCAATTATATTATTGCTGATTACTCCATTTTTTTGCTTAGAGAAGAAAATGCCGTCTTTGGAATCGTAAACCAAATTGGAATAGATGATATTATCAATAATCGTATTGTTTTGATTTAAATTGTTGTTTCTCACAGCTTCATTTTCATCAGGTACATTTTTTCCGTAAAAAGCAATTGCTGAGTTAGAGGTTGAGCCGTATATAGTGCAATTTTGAATTGTAACATTATCGGCATCATATGCAGCTACAGCTTCTTTTCCGATCTGATTATCCAGATAGATATTTTGAATACTTATACGATTGGCTAGTATTCTTATACCCATAGCAGCAGGATTTAGCTGTCTGACAATGGTATTTGTATTGGATTCTCCAAGTATTACAATGTCTGGAGTTGACAATATTAAAGTGTCATTTAATGTGTAGTTTCCATTTTTTATATAAAATTTATTAAGTCCACTAGTTATTAAGTAATCTATGACCTCATTTAAATAACTGCTGCCTACAAAAGCTTCATCAATTATAGTAAAGGAGGAGTCTAAAATCCTACTGTCATGATTAGATGCATTTACAACTGAATTTTTAATGGGGGATGCTAAAATGAGATTAAATACTAGTAATACTGTTATTAAATAAACAAAATATAATTTATGCTTTTTCAAAAAGTACCTCCTTGTTGACCGTTTAGGCAGATTAAGTTAGTACTTAAGATATCTTTAACTTATCCGGATTGATTTTATGATTGTTTAAATATTTGCTAAGAAGATTATCTGAATCAACAATATGTAGAGATAGCCATTCGATTACATAACTTAGCCTATCATTAACAACTTCAATAGAATTATCGGTTTCAGAATGAATTTGAAAAAGTTCTTTTCTTAGCTCATTATGTTTTTCTATATGCTCATCTCGTGTGGGATAATCAACCGTATTCATAATTTTTTCTTCATACTCCAAATGATTTTCTATGAATTCTCTCAACCCTATTAATATTTCACACATGTTATGGCAGGTATCCGCATTTAATAAAAATACATTTTCTAATATGGTTTCAATTAATTTTCTTAGCTTATAATCAAAATCATTATCTACCAGAAATAAAAAATTCCAATTTATCATGTACCCACCGACTTCCTTGTTGTTTATAAGTATATTGTAATTTATAGTAAAGAATTATATAAGTGCAATCAGGAACTATTATAAATGCAATAATCATAAAAAAAGTGCATATTACCAGTAAAAACTTATGAAGATAGTATTTTTATCATTGGAAATGACTAAATAACTTAAATATCGTGCCTTTTGCATCATATAGGACTAAAATCCGTGTCATTCGTCAAATTTAGACCTTGTTTTTTATCTTTCAATGTAATAGAATGATATTAACACAAGAAAAAGGGGTACCTTATGATTAATGTACTTATAGCGGATGATCAAAAACTATTTAGAGAGAGCATAAAACATTTCATTGAATTAAATGGGGATTTTAAGGTAAATGCCTGTGTAAACAATGGAAAAGAAGCATTTGAATCCTGTAAACATTTTTTGCCGGATGTGATACTTATGGATTTAATTATGCCTATATGTGATGGTATAGAAGCTACGAAATTAATTAAAGAAAAATACCCTGACGTAAAGATTCTTATCTTAACTGCTTCGAATGAAGGAGAGTACCTGTCCAATGCATTAAATAATGGTGCAGATGGTTATATTATAAAAGATATTGGCATGGAAGAATTAATATTATCAATTAAAAGTACAGCGGCGGGATTAGGTATTATTCATAAAAACGTAATAAAAACGGTATCCGACTATAATCAGTCCAATACAAATGCAAGACAGCTACAAAATAAAACCCTGGTTGTAAATGATATACCTGTTACTTTAAATGACAGAGAACTCCATATCATTCAATTAATTGTTGATGGCCACGATAATAAGCAGATTGCTGAAATTATGTTTATGGCAGAGGGAACAATTAAAAATAAGATTGCTGAGATAAATTCAAAATTGCAGGTAAAAGACCGTACGCAACTGGCAGTGTATGCTATAAAGAACAATATTATTTAGGCTGGTAAATAATCTCTTTGCTGTAGCTGCTATTATAATAAATGAATTACGTAAAAAGCTGAAGTTGTTATGCATTGTTGCTGACAGCTTCTTTTTTGTTGGACTCAATGAGAGAAAAAAATAAATTATTAATACCAAAGAAGCTACTATAAAACATACACACAAATTGTTAACCCTTGTAGTGAGGTGGAGAAAATGTTACTATGGTACTACAGCAACCTTTAATATTAAATTTATTGTTCTAAAAAGAAAAATAAATTTAGGAATACAATGAAATACTAAAGGATAACAATATCCTATAGGTACAGATTGGAGGTATTTTCATGAAACAAAAGCATCAGAACAACTATCTGAAGAGTTTTCAATTAGACGGTCAGACCTTTCATTATTATGACCTATCTCCATTAGAAGCCCAAGGTTTTTCTATAAAAAAATTACCCTATACCATAAGAATTCTGTTGGAGGGAGTTTTAAGACAATATGATGGCTGGACAATTAAGGAAAAACACATTATGGATTTAGCGGGCTGGAAGCCGGCAAATAGGGAAGTGGCAGAAGTTCCCTTTAAGCCGTCAAGAGTGATTCTTCAGGATTTTACCGGTGTACCCGCTGTTGTAGATTTGGCATCTATGCGCAACGCCATGGAGAAAGCAGCCCTAAAAAAACAAAGCAAAACAGATAACAAAACAGATACGAATGAAGTTGTTACAGAACATATAAAAAGAATCAATCCAGAGGTTTTAGTAGATTTAGTTATTGACCACTCTGTACAGGTGGACTATTTCGGTACAAAAGATGCTCTTTCAGATAACATGAAACTGGAATTTGAGAGAAATATGGAGCGGTATCGGTTTTTGAAGTGGGCGAAAGAAGCTTTTTCCCATTTTAGAGTGGTTCCCCCTGCTACCGGAATTATACATCAGGTGAATCTGGAATATCTTGCAAAGGTAGTAAACCAAAGAGATACCGGTGAATTAATTCTGGTTTATCCGGATACTCTGGTAGGAACGGATTCTCACACCACCATGATTAACGGGCTGGGTGTACTTGGCTGGGGAGTGGGCGGTATTGAAGCAGAGGCAGGTATGTTAGGACAGCCCTCTTTCTTTCCCGTTCCCGATGTTGTCGGAGTGAGATTGACAGGAGAATTACCGGCTGGTGCAACAGCAACGGATTTAGCACTTTTGATTACCCAGTTACTTCGAAGTAAAGGCGTTGTTAATAAATTTGTTGAATTTTTCGGCGAGGGAATTAAGGCCCTGCCACTTGCAGACCGAGCAACGATTGCTAACATGGCACCGGAATACGGTGCAACCTGCGGGTATTTTCCTGTTGATGAAGAAACTCTTCGCTATCTGGAATTAACTGGAAGAAATGAAGAGCATCTTCGACTTATTAAAACTTATTTGACTCTGAATCATTTGTTCTATGAAGAAAATCAGGATATTCAGTATTCGGATGTACTGGAAGTGGATATGAGTTCAATAAGTGCCAGCCTGTCAGGACCAAAACGACCGCAGGATCTGATTCCACTCCCAGAAATGAAACAAAGATTTCTTAACTCTCTGACGGCACCAGTCGGAAACCAGGGACATGGTTTACAGGAGGGGGAAGAAAATAAATCTGATAAGTTCACCTTACAGGACGGCAGACAAGGAGAAATAAGTACCGGTGCAGTAGCAATTGCCTCCATAACCTCCTGTACGAATACTTCAAATCCTTATGTTATGCTTGGAGCCGGATTACTGGCAAAAAAAGCAGTTGAGAAAGGTCTTACGGTACCTGCCCATGTAAAAACTTCTCTGGCACCCGGTTCTAAAGTAGTAACAGGCTACCTGATTCAGGCGGGATTACAGGAATATTTGGACAAGTTAGGTTTTCAGACGGTGGGATATGGTTGTGCCACTTGTATTGGTAACTCCGGTTCACTGTTGCCGGAGATTGAAAAAGCTATCACAGAAAAGGATATTCTGGTTACATCTGTATTATCAGGAAACCGAAATTTTGAAGGACGAATCCATCCGTTAATTAAAGCCAATTATCTGGCATCGCCCATTCTTGTAGTTGCATATGCTCTGGCTGGTACAGTCTGTGTAGATTTTGATAAAGAGCCTATGGGAATAGATGCAGACGGTAATGCGGTATATTTAAGGGATATCTGGCCTTCTTCAGAAGAAATCAGCAGATTGTTAGAAACGAATATTAATGCAGAGCTATTTATCAAAGAATACAAAAAAGTCTATGAAGACAACGAAATGTGGAATTCCATACAGATAGAAGGCAGTAGTTTATACGAATTTGCCCCGGATTCAACCTATATTAGGAATCCGCCGTTTTTTGAAGGTTTAGTAGAAGAGACAGCTGCTTTACAGCCGATAAAAGGAATGCGTATCGTTGGAAAATTCGGAGATTCCATTACCACAGATCATATTTCACCTGCCGGGTTTATTGGAAGTAAAACGCCTGCCGGAAAATACCTTCTTGAGAATGGTGTAGAAGTTCATAATTTTAATACCTATGGCTCAAGAAGAGGTAATCATGAAGTAATGATGCGGGGAACCTTTGCAAATATCCGAATTCGTAACCAGTTGGCACCGGATACAGAAGGAGGAGTTACCACCTATCTGCCAACGAAAGAAGTGATGTCTATCTATGATGCCTGCATGAAATATAAAGCGGATAACACTCCTTTGATGATACTGGCAGGGAAAGATTATGGTATGGGTTCTTCCAGAGACTGGGCTGCAAAAGGAACCAGTTTACTTGGTATTCGGGTAATTCTGGCGGAAAGTTATGAGCGAATTCACCGTTCCAATCTGGTTATGATGGGAGTTCTGCCGTTAGAATATGTTGAGGGGCATACAGCAAAATCTCTGGGACTGACGGGTGAAGAAACCTATGAGGTAAATCTTTTAGATAATATAAAACCCCAGGAGAGGGTAACTGTAACCGCTGTCAGAGCAGATGGAACAACTGTAAAATTCCAAGCTGTCTGCCGGTTTGACTCTGAAATCGAGGTTGACTATTACCGTCATGGGGGAATATTATCGATGGTATTACGAGAGAAGTTAAAACTGTAAGCTCTATTTGGTACTGTACGTCGCATATTT
Source organism: Anaerocolumna cellulosilytica (assembly GCF_014218335.1). GTDB lineage: Bacteria > Bacillota > Clostridia > Lachnospirales > Lachnospiraceae > Anaerocolumna > Anaerocolumna cellulosilytica. The sequence goes on from NZ_AP023367.1 coordinate 1,011,774, forward strand.
TTTCGGAGATATGCCAACAGCCTTTGTAAATGCCTTAAGGAAATTGCTGTAATCATGAAAACCGCAGGATTCGCATACTTCATTTACGCTTTTACCTTCTGCCAGCAAGGATTTAGCTTTCGTAATTCTTCTGGCAGTCAGGTATTTATTAATCGTAGTTCCGGTAGCAGATTTGAATATCCGACAAATATAGGATTCACTTAAAAAGAACTGTTTTGATAAATGGTCAATGGAAAGTGGCTGGTCAATGTTCTGGTTAATATAATCCAGAATCTGGTCCACCTGTTGGCTGTACTGATAAGAGGCATCTGTAACTTCGGACTGGCACTGAGCATAGAAGGCTTTATTTAAAAATACCAGCAGCTCCATAAAAGCAGCACGTTCTAAAATATCCATACCAAAACCGGATGGGCTTGTGAGTTTATGGATATAATAAATAAAACGCTGCTGTTGTTCTTTATCAAGGGCAAGGCGATGGGAAAATCCCTGTTCCCTATAGGAAAAGCAGTAATTTAAGTCTGTTTCATCAGTCGAGATAGCCTTCACAAAATCAGGATGTATGGAGAGTACAATACGTTCATGGACCATCTGATCTATCTCAGATAAATAATGGCTTTCATAGCTGTTAATAAAAAATACATCGCCTGGCTGCATTGTATAAAATTTGTTATCTATTAAAAATTGTCTGCCGCCGGATATGGAGTAATAAATCTCATAACAGTCATGAATATGCATATTCATAGTCTTTTCTTCGTTATATAAGTGTGCAATGGCAAAGTATTTGTCTGTAAGACAGGATTCCATGGATTCTTTACAGGAAGTATATTCTTTCATAGGAAACTCCTTATTATATTTATTGTAAGAAGGTTACTTTATGCTGATTATAGCAAGAAAGTTCAAAATATGCAAGTTTTAGAGCAATAAATGACAAGAATAAGAAATATTAGTATGCTATACTAAGGTTACAAGTTACTTAACAACCAATCAGGCGATGGTAAAACATTCCTGAGGGCTATTGCAATAAAAAATATACGTACTCTAGAAAGCTTCTGACTTAACGAGCAAACAGCCCTAGATTACTATTTATAAAAGAAAGGAAGAATATTATGGAACTTAGGACAGCTTCATCACCCAAGGATGTAAAACATTACACAACGGACAGATTAAGGGAAGAATTTTTAATTCAGAATTTATTTGCAGCAGGTGAAATCAAATCTGTTTATAGTCACATTGACAGAATTATTACCGGTGCAGCAGTGCCTGTAACACCTTTAACATTAACAGCAGGAGATGAGATACGTGCTGAATATTTCCTTCAAAGAAGAGAAATGGGTGTTATCAACATCGGTGGAAAAGGAACCATTACGATTGATGGTACTGTATATGAATTAGGTTACAAAGACGGAATTTACATTGGTATGGGTTCAAAAGATATCGTTTTTGCAAGCGGAGATCAGTCAAATCCTGCTAAATTCTATTTTAACAGTGCTCCGGCTCACAAAACATATCCTACCGTTCTAATCAAACCTGAGAATTGTGTACAGGTGGAATTAGGTTCTCTTGAAACCTCTAACCACAGAGTTATTACAAAATACATTCTTCCAGGTCAGGTTGAAAGCTGCCAGCTTGTAATGGGTATGACCAGCTTAAAGCCAGGTAGTGTATGGAATACAATGCCTTGTCATACACACGATAGAAGAATGGAAGTTTATTTATACTTTGAAATGCCACAGGATGCTTTGGTGTTCCATTATATGGGAGAGCCAAATGAAACCAGACATATCGTTATGAGAAATGAAGAAGCAGTTATTTCTCCTAGCTGGTCTATCCATTCCGGTTCCGGTACACAGGCGTATACTTTCATCTGGGGTATGGTTGGAGAAAATCAGGACTTCGATGATATGGACGGCGCTCCGATGTCAACTATCCGCTAGTTTTCATTACATGCCGTACCTGCATGCAGATATGGTGTCGCCAAAGTAGTTTTAGATATCTAATTATAAATTAATGTTTACTATTTAATAGTAACGATACAGAATGGAGGAATAGGAATATATGAGTATTTTAAATTCATTTTCTTTAGAAGGTAAAGTAGCTTTAGTAACGGGTGCTTCTTACGGAATCGGTTTTGCAATTGCAAGCGGTCTTGCACAGGCAGGAGCAACAGTATGCTTTAACGACATTAAACAGGAATTAGTAGATAAAGGTATCGAAGCTTACAAAGAAGCCGGTATCACAGCACATGGTTTTGTATGTGACGTTACAAATGAAGACCAGGTAAACGAAATGGTTGCTCACTTTGAAAAAGAAGTTGGAGTTATCGATATCCTTGTAAATAATGCGGGAATCATCAAACGTATCCCTATGGTGGAAATGTCTGCTGCTGATTTCAGACAGGTAATTGATGTAGATTTAAATGCACCATTTATCGTAGCAAAGGCTGTAATTCCAAGCATGATTAAAAAAGGTCATGGAAAGATTATAAACATCTGCTCTATGATGAGCGAATTAGGACGTGAAACAGTTTCTGCATATGCGGCAGCTAAGGGCGGTCTTAAAATGCTTACTAAAAATATCGCGTCTGAATATGGTGAATTCAATATTCAGTGTAATGGTATCGGACCTGGATACATTGCTACACCTCAGACAGCTCCATTAAGAGAAGACGGACATCCATTCAACAGCTTTATTATCGCAAAAACACCTGCTGCTAGATGGGGAGAAACAGATGACTTAGTAGGTCCTGCTGTATTCTTATCTTCTGAAGCTTCTGATTTTGTAAATGGACACATCTTATATGTAGATGGTGGTATCTTAGCTTATATTGGTAAACAACCTAAATAATTGAATATACCTATCTAAAGCAGAGGGCTGTTGCAATTTAATTAAAAACATTGATTGCAGCAGTCTTTTCTTGAAGTATATATTAGGTTACCGTGAAATTAACAATTTGAATTAATAGATAAATAAATACATAAATAAATAAATAAATACATGGGGAATTCAAGTTAATTATACATAAAAACCATAGGAAAGGGTTTATTATATGTTAGAGTTAGGAATCAAGATTCTTAATGCACAGGGACAGGTAAAAGCCGAGCAGTATGGACAGGATGAAGTAAATCTATTTTATAAGGAGGAATACCAGGAAGGGGATCAGATTGTTTTCACAACGTCGAAAAAAGATGTATATTTAAATCTTCAGGTAGACGATGCTCTTGGTATGGCATTTACCTACGTTACGAATGACGAGATAATATACCAGATACCTTTTGGTGTAAAAAGATTATCGTATGCGCCAAAGGTTTTTACAGGCAATAGACATCTTCTATCTGCAAGGACAGCAATGAAAGAAGAGATTGGAAACTACCGTAACCTGGCATTAAATGTAATGGATCAGCATGGAGATACCGGTTGTTACCCCCATGCAACTGCTAATGTTGAGACTAGGGGAGAATCTGTATTTGCTGCCCGGAATGCCATTGACGGAATTAGAGAAAATCATTCTCATGGAGAGTGGCCATATCAGTCATGGGGAATTAACAGGCAGGAAGATGCTGAAATAAAACTGGATTTTGGGCGTATGATACAGGCTGATAAACTGGTGCTCTATACCAGAGCTGATTTTCCACATGACAACTGGTGGGTAAAGGTTACAGTAACCTTTTCGGATGGTACTTCTGAGATTTGGAAATTGGAGAAGAGTGATAGAGCGCACGTACTCTTATTAGAATCCAAAAAAATCTCATGGCTTATGCTGGGCGAATTAGTAAAAGCTGACGATCCTTCTCCCTTTCCTGCATTAACACAGCTTGAGGTATATGGAAGAGAAGTATAAAATAAAGCTTTTATCAGACATATATTTGATGTATAATATTATAGTGTAAAACTTCAAAACATACGGCCGGAAGGCAAAAGGCGAAAAGTTAAAAAGCCTGCAAAGACATTATAGACAGAAAGGGGTTTACCGATGATTAAAGGATTTAAAATGAAATTATATGAAGGAATGGCGGAAGAATATGAACGCCGTCACAATGAATTGTGGCCTGAAATGATTGACATGATTCATGAACATGGCGGAAAGAATTATTCTATATTCTTAGATAAGGAAACCAACATACTATTTGGCTACATTGAAATTGAGGACACAGAGCTTTGGGCAAAGGGCGCAGACACGGCTATTAACCGTAAATGGTGGGATTTCATGGCTGATATAATGGAAACCAATCCGGATAACAGTCCTGTTGCCATTGATTTGGATTTATTATTCCACTTAAAGTAATACTTAATTATAAATTAAAAGTTACTAAATAAAAAAAGCTGCCGTAATACAAAGGATGAACTGACCCCTAAAGTTAGAGCTAAAAATCTAACGACCTGGAGGTCAGTTTTTTTATGGCAGCTTCTTTGACTTTTAAGACAATATTTCATTGGCTGGTAACGAATACAGGAATTAAAATCAAAAATTTGATTTGAATCATAGTTTTTGGAAAGGATAATTTGGTATACTAAACAAAAAAAGTTGGAGGTACAAAATTATGGCTAAGAAAATTACAGCAAAAGTTACTTGGGTTGGTAAGATAGATTGGGAATTAAAACAATTTCATGGACAGGAATATTCCACAAAAAAAGGATCTTCCTATAACTCTTACCTAATTAGGGATGAAAAAACAGTGTTGATTGATACAGTGTGGCAGCCTTACGACAAAGAATTCGTGAAACGACTAAAACAGGAGATTAATCTGAATGAAATTGATTATATAATAGCAAACCATGGAGAGATTGACCACAGCGGTGCACTTCCGGAATTACTTCGTGAAATTCCCGGTACTCCGGTCTACTGCACAGCTAAGGGTGCACAAATTCTAAAAGGTCATTATCATGAAGACTGGAATTTTGTAACGGTAAAAACAGGAGATACATTGGATATCGGAGAAAGTAAGTTGGTATTTGTAGAAGTTCCCATGCTGCACTGGCCGGATAGTATGTTTACCTATATGACAGGAGAAAACATATTGTTTAGTAACGATGCTTTCGGACAGCATTTTGCAACGGAGTCTTTGTATAATGACAAGGTTGATAATCCGGAGCTTTATCAGGAGGCAGTAAAATACTATGCGAATATTCTGACACCTTTTAGCCCGTTAGTAATTAAAAAGATTAAAGAAGTCCTTTCTTTTAACTTGCCGGTGAATCTAATTTGCCCTAGTCATGGAATTATATGGAAGGACAATCCCGCCCAGATAATTGAACATTATCTTAGTTGGGCAGACGCTTATCAGGAAAATCAGGTTACCATTGTATATGATACAATGTGGAATGCTACCAGAAAGATGGCAGAAGCCATTGGGGAAGGTATCCGCCTGGCTGATGATACAATAACTGTTAAGATTTTGAATTCAGGTATAGAAGATAAAAACGACATTATAACAGAAGTGTTCCGCTCTAAAGCAGTGCTTGTGGGTTCTCCTACAGTTAACAACGGATATCTGCATTCTCTGGGAGGGTTATTAGAAATGATAAAGGGCATGAAGTTTAAAAAGAAGAAAGCAGCTGCCTTTGGCAGTTATGGCTGGAGCGGAGAAGCTGTAAAACAGTTGTCGGAGAATTTAAGCCAAAGTGGTTTTGAAATTTTGAATGAAGGTCTAAAAACCCTTTGGGTTCCGGACGAAGATGCATTAGCTAAAGGCAGAGAGTATGGAAAAGCAATTGCTTCCAAATTATAGTAGTTAGAACTAACTCATGATAGTGTCTGTTTTACTTGTGGTACTGCTTAAAGCAAAAATCTGCTTCAAATTTGACAGTCAATGAAAAAGCCTGTACAATATAAGAAAATAACTGGAGAAAAGGGGGAAAGCCGGATGTCCGATACAGCACAATGTGTTCACTGTAAAAATCAGCTTTGCATCCATAAAGTACCTATATTTTCAGCTCTTGCACATTTAGATTTATTGAAAATTTCAGGTTTGATACATCATAGAGAGTATAAAAAAGGAGAAGCGATTTTTCAGGCTGGCGACCGTATTGATTCCATTATTATTCTGAATGAAGGAAGTGCAAAGGCTTTTAAATATACAGGAGACGGTAGAGAACAGATATTATATGTCTTTTCTGAAGGAGATTTCTTTGGTGAGCAATATTTACTGACGAATCAGACAGCAGCCTATACGATAGAAGCTTTATGTCCTGCAAAAGTCTGTATGCTGACTAAGACACGTTTTCAGGAATTGTTGACGCTCTATCCAGACATTGGCATAAAAATTATTGAGGAACTGGGACTTCGTATGGCACGTTTGGAGAATGTGGTGCAAAGTCTGGGAATCCGCAGTGTAGATGCCAGAATATGTTCTCTGTTGGTGGATTTCTCTCAAAAGTTTGGGAAAGAGGTACCGGAAGGGATATTATTAAGGCTTCCTTTAAGCCGGGAAGGACTTGCCAATTACTTGGGAGTAGCGAGGGAAACCGTCAGCCGTAAGTTAGGGCAATTAGAAGCGGATGGTTTAATACAAAGTGTCAGCAATAAAGCTATACTTATTGTAAATATGGACCAGTTAAAAGCAGCCGCGGAGTAATGGTTTTGTAAAGATAAATGAAAATCATGATTCATAAAAATTAAAATTATTTGTCATTTCATAAAAAATAGAAAAAGTTTGATTTAAATCACAGTAATCCTCCTTCTGATAAGTTATACTAAAAACAACTTATCAGAAGGAGGATTTTTCTATGAAACAAACATTCTTAGATAGTACTATTGGGCAGGTTGCCGCGAGATACCCTAAGGCAACAGAAGTGTTTCGTTCCTATGGAATAGATTTTTGCTGTGGAGGCGGACGTAGACTGTCAGAAGCATTAGAGGAAGCGAAACTTAATATAGATGAAGTTTTAGGCAGATTAGAGGAGTTAGTAAAAAAGCAGGATGGAGCGGAAGAAAATTATTTTGATATGAGTCCGGCTGTATTAACTACTTATATTGAAGATACCCATCACGATTATTTGAGGCAGGTACTGCCGGAGGTGGGAGATCTTTTATATACGCTGGTACGGGTACATGGAATGAAGCATCGGGAGCTGTATGATATCTATAAAGTATACGGACAGCTTAAAACAGATTTAGAACAGCATTTGATGAAAGAAGAACAGTTACTATTTCCGGTTTTAGAGGAGAATAAAAATCAGGAAGAAATAAGCAGGCTTTCCAAAGAAATTAAAGAAGAACATGAAGCCGCAGGTGAATTGCTCCGTAAATTAAGGGTTTTAACGGATGACTATCAGGTACCTCAGGGCGGATGCAGTACCTATAAAAAAACATTTGGACTTCTTGAGGACATCGAAAAAGATTTGCATCAACACATTCATCTGGAAAATAATGTTCTGCTAGTAGAAATAGTATAACTTATCTCGAGCAGAGGGGAAGCTTAATTTTGATTAATTATAATACGTCAGCATGCATACAGTACGCCATATTTTGGTACAATACATTTAGATGTATAAAACACTAGGGTACACAGATGGGAGTTTAATATGAAAAATATCAATGGTAACCAGACTGTTTACCAGATTTGCAAAGAATATCCACAAGTAGCGGATATTTTAGAAGAAATCGGGTTTAAAGATATCAAAAAACCGGGAATGCTTCAAACAGCCGGAAGATTTATGACTCTTAATAAAGGTGCAGTAATGAAAAAAATAAGCACAGAGTCAATGAAGGAGGCTTTTGAGAAGCAGGGTTATAACTATACAGAGGAATAACTGGAAGGAGGAATCTTATGAGCGAAAGTATTAATAACAGGGAATACCGACAAAAGGTATTAAAAGAAATTATCTCAGGGCTTCATGAAGGAAAGTCCGTTGAGGAGGTAAAAGGATTATTTGAAGAGGCTTTTAATGGTGTAGCAGCCAGTGAAATATCCGAGGCGGAAGGTGCGTTAATTGCAGAAGGGCTTCCGATTACAGAAATTCAAAAGTTGTGCGATGTCCATGCGGCAGTTTTTAAAGGTTCCATTGAAGAAATTCATCAGCCGGAGGATCAATCCCTTATACCCGGACATCCTGCCAATACCTTAAAACGGGAGAATAGAGCGCTTGAAAAAATTATTGATAAGCAGTTAGAACCTTATCTTCAAGATTTATCCTCTAAAGAAAGTCTAGTGGCTGTTAAAGAAGGAATTGATAGGTTATCGAAAGTGGATATTCACTATATAAGGAAGGAAAATCTGTTCTTTCCTTACTTAGAGAAATACGGAATCACAGCTCCGCCCAAAGTAATGTGGGGAGTCGATGATGAAATCAGACAGCAGATAAAAGGGGTAAAAGAACTTTTATCAAAAGACGCAGCAACGGATGAGTTAAGACAGGAAATTAAAGCAGTAATCGAAAGAGTAAAGGAGATGATTTTTAAAGAAGAGAATATACTTCTTCCTATGCTTCTTGAAACCTTGACCCAGGATGAGTGGAAATTGATTGCTAAAGAAAGTGATGAGATTGGTTATCTGGTAGAAACTGTACCGGTATGGAATCCGGCGGCACAGGCGAAGGCTGCTGTTTTGGAAGAAGCAAAGGAGACAGGTGTAATAACCATGCCGACAGGATTGCTTCACTCGGAAGAACTTATCCATATGTTAAATGCTCTACCCTTTGATATTACCTTTGTGGATAAAGAGGATGTAGTAAAATATTTCTCCCAAGGAGAAGAACGGATATTTCCACGTACAAAGACTGTTATCGGAAGAAATGTATCCAATTGCCATCCACCAGCCAGCGTTCATATCGTAGAACAGATTGTAGAGGACTTTAAAAGCGGTAAAAAGGACCATGAAGATTTCTGGATTAAAATGATGGATAAATATATATTAATTCGTTATTATGCAGTAAGGAATGAAAAGAAAGAGTATCTGGGGGTACTGGAAGTAACCCAAAATATTAAGCCCATACAGGAAATTACAGGTGAAAAAAGACTGGTTACAAAGAGTGAATAGTTACAACTAATAAATATGTCAGTATAAAGGAAACCCCATGATTATCAATTCTTACAATAGAATTGATGATCATGGGGTTTTGTTTTACCTAAAATTTGATAGTGCATTCTAAATAAAGGATACTACGCGGACAACGAACTTTCTTCAGAAAGTGGTGTAAGAATACTAATCTTTCTATCATAATTTCGTTTCATGAAATAGGTGCATAATACCACTGCCAGTGTTTCTGCAAGTGGAAAGCAGAACCAAACAGCCTGCATCCCCAAGGTTTTTGAAAGCAGAAAGGCAACAGGCAGAATTACAACTAGCTGTCTTGCGATAGAGATGAACATACTGTGAAGACCATTTCCTAAAGCCTGGAAGACAGAGCTTAAGACAATACAGTATCCTGCAAGGATAAAACTAATACTGATTATTCTAAGAGCTGGTATACCCAGAGTAAGCATTTCATCAGATGCGTGAAAAAATCCAAGGAGAGTTGCAGGTGCAGTTTGGAATAGCAAAAGCCCGGCAAACATAATACCGGTAGCTAGTACAACACTTAGTTTGATGGTATCCACAATCCTCTTTTTATTACCTGCTCCATAATTATAAGCAATAATGGGAATCATACCATTCGTTATACCGAATACAGGCATAAAAATAAAACTCTGTAGTTTAAAGTAAGCACCGAACACGGAGACTGCGGTAGGTGTAAAAACGATTAATATTTTATTCATTCCAAATACCATCAAGGAGCCAATGGACTGCATAATAATAGAAGGAATGCCTACCATTAAGATTGTGCTTATTGTCTTTTTGTGAGGCTTAAACCCTTTGAGAGTTAGAGTGATTTCTTTATTTTTCTTTATATTGAAATAAAAAGAAAAAGTCATTGCTATAATCTGTCCTGCTATGGTGGCAATTGCGGCACCTAATACTCCTAATTGCGGAAAACCAAGCAAACCAAAGATTAATATAGGATCAAGAACAATATTAATAACGGCACCTAAGGTCTGAGTAAGCATATTATAAAATGTGCGCCCAGTAGATTGCATAAGTCGTTCAAGAGTTATCTGAAAAAATATTCCAAATGAAAATATTGTACAGGTAGAGAGGTACTCCGTACCATATTGAATAATTTCTAAATCATCGGTCTGAATTTCAAAAAATGCTCTGGAAAAAAATATTCCAAATAGAGCAAACAAAATAGAGCTTATCACTGACAGGAATAAACCGTTTACAGCGGCCATATTAGCTTCCTTGTATTTTCTTTCACCTAAGCTTCTGGAAAGTAAGGCATTTATGCCGATACCAGTGCCCACGGAGACTGCAATCATAAGATTTTGGATTGGAAAAGCAAGGGAAAGTGCAGTAAAAGCTTTCTCATTTATCTGAGATACAAAGATGCTGTCAACAACATTGTATAGAGCTTGTACCAACATAGAGATAACCATAGGTAAGGACATGGAAATTAAAAGTTTTGGCACAGGCATAGTTCCCATCTTATTTTCTTTTAAAGTTGCGATTGTGTCTGACAAAGTAAGACCCCTTTCTTAACAGAAATTTAACCGGATATATCTTAAAATTGCGTTAAGATATATCCGGTTTTATGTCATAATAGCATTTGGATACAAACTTTTTGTATTTTTTAAAAATATAAGTGTATCACTTCCAGTTTAAATAGTAAGTGAATAAGTGGCTTATGTCAAGTGATACTTTTTTAACAATATGAATATCATAAAAGAGAGATAACTAATCTGCTTTCATTAATAATAAAACAAAAAATAGATATAAAGTTGTTGCAAATCGTTCTGAATAAGTGATATTAAAAAAAAGTAATTTCAATCTACCGGATAATATATTATAATACATATGTTGAATTGTTAAAATTTAAGTAATCCGTGTATCTATAAGATAACAGTAGAGCAGCTATCCTACATAAATGTAGACCTTCTGCCAGAGGAGAATTAGAGATTACGGAAGGTCTATAGGTTACAGATAGAAATGAAGCAGTAGGAATACAAGGAAAGGATAAAACATCACATAATGTACAGAAGGTAAAAAATAATTATGTGAATTCCACCAGAGTGGTGGTAAAGGAATAGGTTATGGGTCAGTTTAAATTTACAAAAGGCAGTATCGAAGGTTTATATGTTATAGAACCTATCTGTATAGGTGATAATCGTGGGTATTTTATGGAAACCTATAATTATGATGATTTTAAAAAAGCAGGTCTTGATATGGTCTTTGTACAGGATAATCAATCCTTGTCCAAAAAGGGAGTATTGAGAGGACTGCATTTTCAAAAAAAACATCCTCAAGGAAAATTAGTCCGTGTAATAAAAGGAGAAGTATTTGACGTAGCGGTGGACATTCGTCCAGGTTCAAAAACCTATGGGAGGTGGCAGGGTGAAATTTTGACAGAAGATAATAGAAAACAGTTCTATGTTCCTAAGGGTTTTGCTCATGGTTTTTTAGTCTTATCAGAGGAAGCGGAATTTGCCTATAAGTGTACGGATTTTTACTATCCGGAAGACCAGGATGGGATTCAATGGAATGACCCTGCGTTAGCAATCGAATGGTCTCTTAAAGATGGGATGGAACCTATTCTTGCAGATAAGGATAAAATATCGCAGGGGTTTGCAGATTTAAAAAGGCAACAATCAATGTACTAATAGATAGAAGAAATGAAACCGGAAAGGAAACCTTGAAGCTGTCACAAGGGTGATATGCAGTAGGTGTAGATATGGAAAGAAGAATTATAATAACAGGTGCAAATGGGCAGTTAGGCCATGCAATCAATAAAATAATAGGGGATAAGGCAGATATTACAATACTTAACACTGGTTCTGGAGAACCGACAGCGTATTGTCCTATAAAACTGGATATAACCAATTCTGTCGCAGTAATGAATCTAGTCCAAGATTTAAAACCAGAAATCATTATTAATTGTGCTGCCCATACGGCTGTTGATTTATGTGAGAGCGAACAGGAAAGGGCATACCGGATTAATGCACTAGGGCCCAAGAACCTTGCTGTGGCAGCAGAAGCCATGGAATCAAAGCTCATTCATATATCCACAGATTATGTATTTGATGGTGAAGGCCAAAAACCGTATACCGAGGAGGATGACACTAATCCTCAAAGTGTGTATGGAAAGACAAAATTGGAAGGTGAGAATTTTGTACGTACTTTATGTGAAAAACATTTTATTATTCGAACCGCATGGCTTTATGGTGAAGGAAGAAACTTTGTAAAGACAATGCTTCGGATTTCGGAAAACAATCCCGAAATCCGTGTTGTGTATGACCAAGTAGGATGCCCAACCAGTGCTGTAGAGTTGGCAAAAGCAATTGAATTTCTAATGGATACAAATGCATATGGTACGTATCATGGAGTTTGCAAAGGGGTGGCTTCTTGGTATGATTTTGCAGTAGAGATATTCAGACAGGCGGGAGTAGGTGTTCATGTTACCCCTATTACAACAGCAGAGTATAAAACACCTGCAAAGCGTCCTATGTATTCCGTATTGGATACTAAAAAACTAGAAGAAGCAGGATACTCCTTCCTGCCTTGGAAGGAAGCTTTAAAAGCGTACATGATGGGAACCTGAAACTATGTTTGATCAGGGATTAAACGAACCTTGAATGGTACATGAAAAATCAGTTTTGGCTGGAGCATGTAACAAGCGGAGACTATCAAAAGTATTATAAGGATATGTATCAAAAATAAGTGTGAAATATTTTTTAAGAAATAATTCATAATAAAAGGACTGTTAAAGTAATTACAGATTTGTTACCAAAGTACTATTCTGGTTAAATCTTAAGAATTAACAGTCCTTTTATAGTACATCTGCACTAGGGATTTTGGTATCAAAAATCACTGTTATGCAAAAATCACTGGTAATATCCAATGAAATTTAATGTTTACATCTGGCATTTGTTACAAAAGTAATTGAAAATGCTTGCTTTTATTAAAATGCTATGCTATAATTGTTACATAATTATTAATTGATTATTACTACCCCTTAATACTTGTTCAAAATTTGTAATAATTGATAGTTATAATTCGAGATAGGGCAAGAACGAACAGCCCTGTTAATAAGGAGACTATATGAAATTCAGAAGGTTACTAATGTGTTTGTTTGCAGGCATAGCTCTTACCAGTTTTGCGAATATTTACACATATGCAGCAGAAGAAGATAATGTTGTTACAGAAGAAACGATTATTAATAATACAACGGCAGAAGACACCGCAGCAGAACAGATTACTCCGGCAGAAACTGAGATAGTTACAACCGAGCCTACAGCAACTCCTGAACCAACCCCTACAGAAGCAGTAAAGGAAGAAGAACCAGCTGCCAAAGAGGAGCAGGTAACAGAAGAAGCTAAGGAAGAAGTAAAAGAAGCTGCAAATACAGAAGTAAAAAAAGAAACAACAAAAAAAACTACAACAAAGAAAAAGGCAGAAGCTAAAACAACTGAAACGAAAAAAACAGCAAAAGAAGAAGTTAATTATTCCGAAGCTGATTTAAGATTGTTGTCAGCATTAATATATAGTGAAGCAAACGGTGAATCATATAATGGTAAATTAGCCGTGGCAATTGTGGTTATGAACCGTACGAAATCCAAGTCTTTCCCGGATAGTGTAAAAGGTGTCATCTATCAGAAATATCAATTTGGACCTGTGACCAACGGTTCCTTGAATAGAGCACTCAATGAATATGATAATGGCAAGTTTACCTCTACTTTAGAGAAAGAGTGCATCAAGGCAGCGAAAGAGGCACTTAGCGGCACTGTAAGCATTCAAACGAATGGGAAATCAAAAGATTTTAGCAAGTATTTGTTTTTTAGCGGAAGATTAAGAGGTTATACATTTAGCCTTGGCAATCATCAGTTTAAATAATATTAATGGCTGATGTAAAATGAAAGTTCAGAGGAGTTTTCATTTTACATCAGCCTATTTTAGTATTTGACAAGTATAATAAATTATTAAGTATCTCTTGACGGATGTATACGCCTATGATAATATAAAAATAAGATTTGAATATAAAATAAGAAAGGAAAGAACGATGATTAATAAAAAACATAGTAGTCAGCTGAATAAGTCTATATGTATATTGAATTGTCGTTTTACCTTGTCTAATTATATTAAAATGGATATGTAATAAAGGATACATGGTTGATATCCTTATATATTTACATAGCCGTTGAGTCTCGTAAATTTTTTACGGTATAATTAAAGAAATGCAGACACTTTCAATATAGAAAGTGTCTTTTTTGCGTTTTATAAGAGAGTTAACAGGAGAATTAAATGTGTGAAAAATAAAATTTGCATTATAAGTAGATGATTCTGCCAGGAGGTGGGAAGATGATAGTGACAGGAGAAGGATAAGGAATATTTAATTAAAACGCAATTTGTGCTTATGCTCAAAGTAACGAAATATAGAGGAATGGAGATTTATATGTTAGATATCAGAAATGTAACCATAACCAATAAAGAAGATAGTCGGATTATTATAAAGGATTTTAATTTTAACTTAAATCAAGGGGACAAGGTGGTAATAATAGGAGAAGAAGGCAATGGGAAAAGCACGCTGTTAAAATTCATGTATGATAAAGAATTATTAGACGGATACTGTGAATATACTGGGCAGGTTGCGGGAAAAGTGAAGCTTGCATACCTTGAGCAGGAGATGGACGTAACGTGGAATGGTCGAACAATTGCAGAATTTTTAGCAGAAACAGATATTTATAGCTGCACTAATCCGAGTATTTGGAATATGAATATAAATCCTGAGCTTTTTACCAGTAATCAGCTTATGGAAACTTTGTCAGGCGGTGAAAAGGTGAAGCTCAGACTGTTAAAACTAACAGCAGAAGAGCCGGATATTATGCTTTTGGATGAGCCAACCAATGATTTAGATGTGGAAACCTTAGAATGGCTTGAAGATTTTATGAACCAGTCCAAGCATCCAATTATTTATGTCTCTCACGATGAAACCTTGATTGAAAATACAGCAAATGTTATAATTCATTTGGAGCAATTAAAGCGTAAAACAGAACCTCATCATACCATAATGTATATGGGATATCAGGAATACGTGGAGAAAAGGCTAAAAGGATTGTTAAAGCAGGAGATGGTAGCCAGAAAACAACGGGAAGAGTACAAGAACCAGATGAATCGCTGGCAGCAGATTTATAACAAGGTAGAGAGTCAGCAGGACTCTATTACCAGACAAAATCCGGCCGGAGGCAGGTTGTTAAAGAAAAAAATTAAGAATCTAAAATCTCAGGAGAAACGGCTGGAAAAGCAGCAGGAAGAGTTCTTAGATATACCTGACGCAGAGGAAGCAATTCTATTCCGCTTTCCAAAAGAGATTGAAGTACCAAAAGGAAAAAAAGTATTAGAATATAGGTTGGATGAATTAACAGTCAGTGTAACCGGTGATAGTAGACTGCTTGCTAAGGATTTATTGTTACGAGTAACTGGACCGGAGCATATTGCCATTATAGGGGAGAATGGTATTGGTAAAACCACTTTCTTAAGAAGAATTGCTAAAGAACTTTTAGAGAGAAAGGACATCAAGGCAGGTTATATGCCCCAGAATTATCGTGAGGTACTAGATTATAATGCATATCCGGTTGAGTACCTAGCAGCTTCCGGTCAAAAGGAAGATATGACAAAAGCCTTTACCTATATGGGAGGAATGAAATTCACCAGGGATGAAATGGAGCATACAATAGGCGAATTAAGCGGGGGACAAAAGGCAAAACTGATTCTACTTAGAATGATTTTAGAAGGTTGTAATGTGCTGATATTAGATGAACCTACCAGAAACTTAAGTCCCTTGTCAGGGCCTGTTATCCGTAAAGTACTTTCTGAATATGGAGGAACTATAATCAGCGTTACACACGACAGAAAGTATATGAAAGAGATTGCAACTACTAT
This sequence comes from Anaerocolumna cellulosilytica, assembly GCF_014218335.1. Classification (GTDB taxonomy): domain Bacteria; phylum Bacillota; class Clostridia; order Lachnospirales; family Lachnospiraceae; genus Anaerocolumna; species Anaerocolumna cellulosilytica. The sequence goes on from NZ_AP023367.1 coordinate 1,027,682, forward strand.
CTACAAACTAACAGGTAAAGGGCTTTTGAATATGGGCTCAGGAGAAGACTTTTTACCAGAGTAGTTAACAGACAGATGGGTATATCTAATCCATGAGTCTTGCAATTGTCTATATAAAATATTGTAAAAGAAAGGAACGCCACATATTAATTTGAACCTTATTTGTGGCAATAACATATCTGTTCATAGATGTGTTAAAAAGGATACTAATATGATTAAAACCATAGTGTTAGACATTGGACAGGTACTTGCACATTTTAGATGGCAGGAGTACTTACAAGATTGCGGTTACGATGAAGAAACCATAAGAAAAATAGGGAATGCTACAGTCCTTGGAAAATACTGGGGAGAGCAGGATAGAGGTGCCATTCGTGAAGAAGAACTGATTAAGCTGTGCTGTGATTTGGAGCCGGAGGTAACAGAAGAAATAAGGAAGTTTTTTGAGGATATTACTTTAACAGTCAGAGAATATCCATATGCAGAGCAGTTTATTAAAGATTTAAAAAGTAATGGCTATAAGGTATATCTGCTGTCTAATTACGGTGATAGAAATTTTCAATATGCCAAGGAACATTTTAGATTTGTTCCCTGTGCGGATGGAGGTGTTATATCCTACGAAATCAAGCATATAAAACCGGAACCGGAGATATACCAGGCCTTGCTGGATAAATATCAGTTTAATCCGAAAGAGGCGGTCTTTCTAGACGATTCCCTGGCTAATCTTGAGGGGGCTAAAGCGTTTGGCTTTTCAACAATTCATGTTACAAACTTTAACATTGCCTTAGAGGAATTAAGAAATCTGGGTATCAAAATCTAACGACTGTCCGGGAATCAATTGCGAACCAATCATTTTAAGCCTCTAGTTAAAGTATTTCGCTATTACCTACCCAGATTGTGGGTGCAAGGCTCTATCCCTTTGTACTTTGCTTTATGAAAATCGCAGATGCATCTTTGAGAAAGGGCTTTTGACACCTACACACTGTCTGGATACTATATAAGAAAAGGAGAAGAACATGGAACGGGATGAAATTATAATTCGAAAAGCCATCGTACATATATTGGACTCTACAATTGGTATGCCCGTATTATCAGATCATTTGTTAGAGCTTGGACCGGATTTGAATGATTTTTTAAGAGGACATATTTTTAAGATTGCCTCTAGTGATGATATGAAAAGCTGCAATTTTAACCAAGAGGAGTCTTTTGTTTATCAGTGTATACAGGATTTTAGAGAAGAGGATTTGATTAGGGTAAGTCAGGAAATTGCCAAATATTTATATACTATTTTGAATCAGAATATAGACATTACACCAGGTGATTTATTTATAGTTACGTATCAGTATGGCAGTACCCTCTACCTGGCTTTTTTAAAGATGAATTACAAAGAATCGTATATTCATTATGCATCAACCGATGAAGAGGGGAACTATAACGATATTATTAAACAAAAAGTAACTCTGCCTTCTGATAGTACTAAATTATCGGAAGCAGTTTTAATAAATCTTTCTGACTATTCTGTTAAGCTGGTGGAGAAGAAATACGAGATAAACGGTGTAAAAACCAATTATCTTTCAGAAATCTTTTTGCAGTGTCAAACGAAGTTATCCCCTAAGGCTAAGCTTAATATTATTACGAAAGCAGTGGAGCAAATACAGGAAAAATACTACGAAGATGATTTTGATAAGCACATGGAGGTTAAGGCAATCATTCATCAGGAGTATATGGAGCAAGGAGCCATTAATGTAGAAAGCATCCGTGAAAAGATATTTGGCGAGCAAAATGAAATCAAAGAGGAATTCACAGAAAAATTGGAAAAATATAATCTGCACACAGAGGAAGTTAAACCTCAGAATAAACAGACTACTAAAAAATTTGAAAAACAGTACCTAACTACGGACACTGGCATCGAAATCAATATACCTATGGATCAATATAATGATAAAAATAATGTAGAGTTTATCACAAATCCGGACGGAACTATTTCTGTCTTAATTAAAAATATAAGCAAAATAACCACAAAATAAAGAATAAGAGTAGAAACTCCTATTATAAAGTTTTATATAATGAGAAAGAAGAAAGTGTAAATTAGCAAAAAAGATACGCTTTCTTCTTTTTTTATCTGATGGGACTTTTTTAGCTTTCTATTAAGATACAATATTTGGAAGAATTATCTTGGAACAAACAGTTACAGACACACACATGCTAGAAAGGGTTATGAATCCAGCAGGGTTTTTTAAAGATAAGAGAGGCTGCTTTTTCCTTCGAGCAATTCAAGGTAATACCCTTCTGATATTCTAAATCAGATATTTGGTATTTACCAATTATGGCTGCGGAAAATTGATTTATAGTCATTTCCAGGTCAGGTTTTTTCAACGATTCAGCAGAGTAGTTGTCAGCTTCATTGGTGTGGGTATTTGAGGCTTCGCTTATAACTTGTGTTGCTTTTCCATTGGTAAATGTAACTGTAAATATCCGGTCATTCTCTGGTAAAATAGAGTCGTAGACTTGGAGGCTTATTATACCGCTGCCCTGATAGTTAGCCTGTTCTAATAATTTATGTACATTGATAGCTCTTACCATACCATTTTGATTGAAGCTTCTATAGCTGGATGACTGGGAATAGTCCTCGCAAAAATAATCTAGACAGAGAGTTACAGGGGCATGAAAACGGATTTTGTCATAATCAGCAGAAAAGGTTTTGGCAAAAGCCATAAGAGCTTTCAAACTTTCAAAGCCGTCAAAAATTAATTCTTTACATTCTAGTATTACGGCATCTTTGTCTTCTTTCCTTTCAAAAATCAGATAACCTGCCGCCTTTCCAGCAGCATTTTTGTAAAGATAAGCCGAACGGCTGCCTTTAAAGGGGTCCGCGGACTTTAATACTTCCCAGTCATAAGAGTCTCTATGAACCATCATATTATATTTGTCTGCGTAGTCCTTATAAACAGCTTCGAATTCGGTGTAGTCTTTAAAAGGGCGGTATAAAGAAAAGGTTCCCTTTGACTTATACTCTGGAATAGTGTTTAAATCCAGGCACCATTGTATGGAAGTACAAGCGGGGATGTAACCGAAGTTACCATAGAACTGTTCACTAAAGGGGTAGAGGTAGGAAAAGGCTGAGCCATTGTTGTACATATCTCTTAAGCCATGCTTAAAGCACTCTCTGACAGCACCTTTTCTACGATGCTGAGGATAGGTACATACACCCCCAATACCGGACATTGGAACAACTTTTCCGTCAAAAGTAACTTCGTAAGGCAGTATACTAATGCAGGACATCATCTCACCGGTATCAGTAAATGCTGCCAGAGTCTGGTTAAAATAAGCATCACTTTTGGAATGAGGATTTTTTTTGATATGGTCGGCATAATCTTCACAAGTTTTGTCATTGGTGTCATGTGACCAGTTAAAGCAGAGGGCGGAGATATTTCTTGCCTCCATTAATTCAGTCTCTTTTATGTATCGGGTTAACATGATTTATTCCTCCTGTAAGTGTTTGTATCATAATTATAACAGGGGAAATATGGTTATACAACACTGCTTTTATATTTGCCTTTGTTTTTGGGATTAATTATACGGTACGCTGGCTGATATTATGGCAAGTATATTCAAGGAGAGTAGTCTTGACATGAACATAACTGAAAGGTAATATGTTAGTAGGCAAATGTATTGATAATAACTGTAGGCGCAGGTTTGCGCAGATTGGAGTGATATATGAACAATTTTACTTTTTACAGTCCAACCTATTTTGCTTTTGGTAAGGGGGAGGAAAATCATACCGGAGAATATGTAAAACGTTTTGGAGGCAGCAAAGTGCTTCTTCATTACGGAGGGGGTTCGGTTGTACGTTCCGGTTTACTTGGAAGAGTAAAGGAATCTTTGGTAAATGCGGGGATTGAGTATCTGGAACTTGGAGGAGTTATGCCAAATCCCAGAAGTGGTCTGGTATATACCGGAATCGAACGGTGTAAAAGCAACGGAATTGATTTTGTTCTGGCTGTAGGAGGCGGAAGTGTAATTGATTCTGCTAAAGCTATTGCAGCAGGTGCACGCTACGATGGAGATTTTTGGGATTTCTATGAAGGGAAACAGGTTGAAAGTGCTTTAAAAGTGGGAACTGTATTAACTATAGCAGCAGCTGGCAGCGAAGGTTCTGGGGATTCCGTAATAACGAAAGAAGAAGGTATGTTAAAACGTGGAACCGGAAGCGATGTTTTACGTCCTATGTTTTCTATCTTAAATCCGGAACTTACCACGACTCTTCCGGCTTATCAGACTGCCTGCGGAGCAGTAGATATTATGGCTCATGTTTTTGAACGCTATTTTACGAATACACCGGAAGTGGAAGTAACAGACCGTTTCTGTGAAGCAGTACTGTTAACTATGGTAAAAGAAGTACCTAGAGTGATACAGTCACCGGACAACTATGAGGTCAGAGCCAATATTATGTGGGCGGGAATGGTAGCCCATAATAATCTGGTTGGTGTAGGCAGGGAACAGGATTGGTCAAGCCATGTTATTGAACATGAATTATCTGCTCTTTATGACTGTGCCCATGGTGCAGGACTGGCAGTGGTATTTCCTGCCTGGATGACCTATGTAATGAAGCACGACTGTAACCGTTTTGCTCAACTTGCTGTTCGTGTATGGGGCTGTTCTATGAATTTCGCTGACCCGGAAGCAACTGCAAAAGAAGGCATTGAACGGTTTAAAAGCTTCTTAACTGCAATTGGTATGCCGATTAACTTTAAGGAACTTGGTGCAATGGAAGAGGATATACCAAAGCTTGCTGCCAAAATCGGCCTAAAAGCAGGAGAAACCTTTGGAAGTTTTGTGCCTTTAACCACCCAGGATGTAGAGAATATATTAAAACTTGCACTATAGATTTTTAACGAAAGATAGATTGGAGGTACTATGGGTAAAAAACATAAGAAAATATGGTTGCTAGTAATGTTTGTTGTTGCTCTTTTTACTATGACAGCCTGCAAGGGTAAATCTGATACCGATTCTAAAGAGACAGAAAAGCCCACACAAACGCCTCTTACAGTAACAGCAACACCCACACCCACACCCACTGATGCGGCACAAGAAACAGAGGAAGAAAGCAGCAATGAAACGACAGCAGTGATAAGCAGTGAAAGTGCTGCTAAGCGGATATTGGGAGTGATTGGTGAAAGAGGCTACTATATTGAACTAGTAAACGAGAATCTGGCTGTAGGTAAAAAAACATATTATGAATTCCAAATCAGTGATAGTTCTGAAATTATTTCACCCAATGTATTAGTAGAGAAGATAAGCGGTGAGCTTCTAGGCTATAATAATGACGGAAGTACCGTTGAATTCTCAACGCATCCACTTTATCCTGCCGATGGTAATTCTGGTGAAAACAGTGCGTTTACTAAAGAGGATGCATTGAATAAACTGAAAGAATTAACTGCTGAAACATTAAATTTAGCGAAGGAATTGGATAATTATACCATCATATTTGACGATTGGTCAACAAAAGTGAATGATGCCCTAGATTGCTATGGAATTAATGTGTATGAGGATATGGGTGACAGAATGAATTTCATGGGAAGATATTTTGTATCAGTTGACGGTCGTAAGATATTCCGTGAGGACAGTGTTGAAGAGAAATTTATCGAATTAGAACAGGTGCACTAAATTGCACATCTGAAAAGAATGGATTAACTTCATTAAAATATTAATCATTTTAATGAAAGTTAAGTGCTATAACTTTCATTAGTATAGTGTGGAAGTTATAGCACTTTTTTCAAAGATTTATTTTATGGTTGAGATACTATTTAGAGAGGGAAATGGTTACTTGCCAAGAGCCTGTTCAATATCATAAATTAAGTCGTCAATGTGTTCTGTGCCGACAGAGAGACGAATGGTGTTTGGTTTGATGCCAGAAGAAAGAAGCTCTTCCTCAGTCATCTGAGAATGCGTCGTACTTGCCGGATGGATTACCAAAGATTTTACATCTGCAACATTAGCCAGTAAGGAGAAGATTTCTAAATGGTCGATGAATTCTCTGGCTTCGTCAGCGCCTCCTTTGATTTCAAAGGTGAAGATAGAACTTCCGTCATTAGGAAAATATTCTTTGTATAGTGCATGGTATGGATTATCCGGCAGGGATGGATGATTTACCCTTTCTACCTTTGGATGATTTTTTAAGTAATCCACGATTTTTAGTGTGTTTTCCACATGTCGTTCTACCCGTAAAGATAAGGTTTCCAGACCTTGCAGGAATAAAAAGGAGTGAAACGGACTGATGCAGGCACCGGTGTCCCTCATTAAAGTGACTCTGATTTTAGTAATATAAGCAGCAGCGCCTACAGCTTTTGTAAAGCTTATTCCATGATAGCTGGGGTTAGGGTCGGTAAGGGAAGGGAATTTACCTGAGGCAGCCCAATCAAATTTACCAGAATCAATTATGACACCACCAATAGAGGTACCGTGGCCACCGATAAATTTAGTTGCTGAGTGAACGATAACATCAGCACCGTATTCGATGGGTCGAAGCAGATAGGGCGTTGCAAACGTATTGTCTACAATTAACGGAATACCATGGCTGTGAGCCAAATCCGCAACCGCCTTTATATCAATAATGCTCGAATTGGGGTTACCAAGACTTTCAATAAATATAGCTTTTGTATTTGGCTGTATTGCTTTTTCAAAACTTTCATGCTCATCAGGATTTACGAAGGTGGTAGCTATACCAAATTCTTTGAAAGTATGGGCAAATAGATTATATGTTCCACCATAAATTGTATTGGCGGATACGATATGATCTCCGGTGCGGGCTATGTTTTGAACGGCATAAGTAATAGCCGCAGAACCAGAAGCAGTAGCAAGGGCAGCGATTCCGCCTTCTAAGGCCGCAATCCTCTGTTCAAAGACATCGGAAGTAGGATTCATTAAACGAGTATAAATGTTGCCGCCTTCTGATAAGTTAAATCGTCCGGCTGCCTGGGATGAATCTGCAAAAACATAAGAGGTTGTCTGATAGATGGGTACACAACGAGCATCTGTAGCAGGGTCAGGCTTTTCCTGACCAACATGAAGCTGAAGAGTTTCGAACTTTAATTTGCGTTTTTCTGACATAAAATACCGCCTTTCAATTTTGATAGAAATTATAGACAAAGCAATAGGGAAAAAGTATGATAAACCTGAGCTATTGCTATTGTGTTCACAAGGAGAATAGGGTATTATACAAGTGGGACAAATAAGGAACATAGAATAGCTGTTTCGTAATTATTTAACACGCTTCGAAATGAGAGTTTAGATAACATAGTCATTTCCTGTTAAGCTGTTTTGTTTATCAACCAGGTCTGCTAAAGTTATATTATCTACTACATTTCGAATGGCATTATCTAATTTTTGCCATACGTCTAAGGTAGCACAGTGTCCGCTGCGGTTACATTGATTCGGTTCATCCTCTAAACAGGCGACAGGCGACAGACTTCCCTCAATGAGACGGAGAATCATTCCTACGGTATATTCTTCCGGTGGCTTTGCCAGACGATAACCGCCTTGGGAACCCCGTGTACTTTTGACATATCCGGCTTTGCTAAGTTGGGTAATAATTTGTTCCAGGTATTTATCAGAAATTTCCTGCCTTGCTGCAATACTCTTAATTGTTATATATTCACCCGTATTGTGAAGGGCTAAATCTAACATTAATCGAAGGGCATAACGGCCCTTGGTAGAAATTTTCATAGGTACCTCCTATTAAATGTAGCAACTATTTTGGAAGCTTTCATATAGGTATTTCAGCAGTTATTTAGACTGCTAAGATTGATTTGTTATTATTTCATTATAGTATCATGGGAATAGTAGGATATCAAGCAAAATCGTAACCGGTATTGCCAAACAACATTCTGATTTTTAAGTGTGTAAGTGTATGTCGCACTCGTCATACATATTTATGTATACAGTACTCGTGCATGTAGCAGTTGAGCACACAGATGGGAGTTTATATGAAAAGAATAATTTATTGTTTGCTTTTCCTTGCAGTTATTGTGCTTAGCGTTGGATGTCAAAAGAAACCAGCTGATACACCGCAAAACCAACCAAAGCCCACTGAAGAAGCAGAGAATACATTCGGGCAAGAAGAAGTCTCAGAAACGTTGAATGAGACTACGTATACTAAGGTAAGTGGGGAGAATACAACCATTGCGCAGGAATTTGTCAAGGATTTATCAGCAGAGGATTTTGATAAGCTAAAGGAAGCTTACAACTATGACGAAAACATGCAAAAAGCAATAACTGCACAGGACACTATAAGTGCAGTTATTTACTACAATGAGATGTATGGTGAATTAAAAGAATTAAAGGAGCCATATCTTCTGTCAGTAGGTGCGTACCAGTACGTTGTGCTGCCGGCCAAGGCATCAAAGCTGAATTTTAATTATCAGGTGGCCTTTGATGCAAAACAGAATATAGTAGGATTTACTTATGCCGAGTATAATGACAAAGGCGCGCCTGCCGCTGAAAGTATACCGGAAGGTGTAACAGAAACAAATTACACCTTTACGAGTGGAGGATTTGCATTAGAAGGTACATTGACATTGCCGGATGTAATTGCTCATCCATTTCAGGGAGAGGGATATCCGGTTGTAATTCTGGTACATGGTTCAGGTGCATCTGACAGAGATGAGAGTATCTATGAAAATAAACCTTTTAGGGATATAGCCTGGTATCTGGCCAAGCAGGGTGTGGCTACGTTTCGTTATGACAAAAGAAACTATAGGTACGGACAAGAGATGCTGGAAAATAAAAATATTACTTTATACGACGAAACGATTGAAGATGTTGTAACTGCCTTTAATATGGTAAGAGGACTAGTAAACGTTAATCCTGACAGGATATTTATCTTGGGACACAGTCTTGGCGGTTATGCTCTTCCAAGAATCGCAAAAGAAGCAGAAGCAGCCGGGGTTATCTTCATGGCAGCACCTGCTGAGCATATGAAGGAATATATTCTTTTGCAATATGAGTATTTAGCAAAAGAAGATGGTTCCGTGACGGATGAAGAGAAGAGTATAATTGATAAGGTAAAAGAACAAGTTAAACTTTTAGAGAACCCGGAAGAGATTACTGAAAATCAGGTAGTGTTAGGTGCTTATAAGGATTACTGGATTGATATGGCAGCTTACAATCCAATTGAACTTGCTAAGGAAATCCGGGTGCCGGTTTTGGTAATGCAGGGAGAGAGAGATTACCAGGTAACAACGAAGCAGTATTCCATGTGGAAAAACAACTTTGAACAGAGCCCCAATTGGGTATTCAAAAGCTACGAACGCCTGAATCACTTTATGACAGCAGGAGAAGGAGCTTCCGGTTCCTCAGAATACATGGTAAAAGCAAATGTCAGTGAAGAAGCAATGAAAGATATTGCTGATTTTGTGCATGGAAATCTGCGAAAATAAATTATAAAGCATAAGTCATTATAAAGTAGGCAAACAATAAAGAAGGCTCCTTTAGTATCCTTATAATAAACTGTTTTTAAAGACATGTTATGGCAATATGTTTTTAAGTCTGTTTATTAAGGAATTTAAAGGAGCCTTTTTTTTAGTCAATTGGCTAAACTATAAATAAAAGAATGTTTTATAAAGTGATTTTAGTCCATTTGCCGTTGGAAAATCGTATAAAGTTTAATACCAGCCTTAAAATCTGATCACCACATAATGCAATCCAGGCGCCATAAAGACCCATGTCAACCGGAAAGCATAAAAGCCAGGTAAGAAAGGGACGGATTAGTGTTACACTAATCATAGATACAATGGCAACAAAGATAGTGTCTCCGGCACCTCTTAGACAGCCAGACATAATAACCTGAGAGGTTTGTGCGTGTGTGGTAAAGGCAATAATAATCATTATCCCAGAGCCTAAGAGTACCACCTCAGGTTCTGAATTAAACAAGGTAATCAGATATTTTCCTGTGCCTATAAAAAAGATAAATAACAGGGTTGAGACCATAAAAGCAAGTCTTTGACCTGCTTTTCCATAAATAATTGCCATGTCAGGTCTTTTTCTACCAAGACTTTGACCAACTAAGGATGAGGCTGCAATGGAAAATCCATCTCCAAAACAGAAAGACAGGTTGAGAATATTCATGCAAATTAAATGAGTGGCATAAGCTGTTGTACCAAGTTTCGCTACAAGAATGGCATATACTAAAAATCCTATTCTCATAAAAACCTGCTCTATAAAAGCGCTGGATCCAACCTTTGTAATAGGAGTCAAAACTTCTTTGGTAAGTCGCCAGCTTCCCTTAACTCTGAGGCTCAAGAAAGAATCTTTTCTTAACAAGGTAGCAATTGAGATAATACAGGCTGCAATAGAACCGAGACAGGTTGCAATAGCAGCACCTGTTACACCAAGCTTTGGAAAAAAGCCGATACCGTTAATAAGGAAGTAATTAAATACAACATTAACCAGATTAGATACTATGTTAGTACGCATCGAGATTTTTGTATTACCGCTTCCCCTTTGAGCAGCATTAATTGTGAGGTTAAGTGAAGTAAAGAAGATACTGACCATTAGTACTCTAAAATAACTGACAGCATCCTGAAAATAGGAGGACTCAGCACCTGAAAACCTTAAGATTGGAGCAGCAAAGATAGAGCCTAGGATAGCCATTGTTAAAGCTATGATAAAGCTCAACAAGATACCTGCTCTTAGACTGCGATTGGCACCTTCTCTATCATTTTGACCTTTTCTGCGTGCTACAACAGCAGTAATACCTATATTTAAGGAAAATATCATTGCAAGAAGAATAAACTTTGGCTGATTGGTAATGCCCACTGCGGTAATAGCTCCTTTACCAAGGCTTCCTACCATTATGGTATCTACAGAGCCTACAAGGCCTACCAGTAAGGATTCCAATGCTGATGGCCAGGCTACCTTAAGAAAATCCTGATACACTTCTTTTGTTGGGGGAAGTTCGCCAGTTACCAGCTGAGGTTTGATCATTCCTTTTACAGAGAAAAAATGTTTTGTTTTTTGTACTACATTCATGATAAAATAAACCCTCTGTCCTATGTATTGTGCCAGAATAAAACAGCAATACTATCAGTATAGCATGATAAAAAAAATAAGCAATGGATATATACGTAAATACTAAGAATTAATTAATAAATTGCGAACACAAATCAAATATAGTATAATAGATTAAAAGACAAAACCTATTTTTCAATAGCTTGCTTTGTGTGGTGTATGAATTTTTACACTAGAGCACATAGAAGATGAGTTTAGCAATGAAGAATTTTATAAGGAGTGATTTTATGGCTACAGAAATTAATGGTATCGATAAAAATCAATTGGCTTGCAGAAAGCAGGAAGAATTGGTTCCAACATTAAGCGGACAGGAACTGGTAGGTATATTAAAAGAAGACACATGCAAACAATTAATTCGTGAAGCTATTGATAGCTTGAATTATTCCTATACTCCTTATTCGGAATTTAAAGTAGGAGCCGCCTTGTTAACAAAGGATTATCAGATAATTAAAGGCTGTAACATAGAAAATGCTACCTATACACCAACCAACTGTGCTGAGCGAACTGCATTTTTTAAAGCTATAAGTGAAGGGAATAAGGACTTTCTGGCAATAGCCATTGTAGGAGGAAAAAACGGAGTGCTGACTGATTATTGTCCTCCTTGTGGAGTGTGTCGGCAGGTTATGATGGAATTCTGCAATCCTAAAAGCTTTCTGGTTATTTTAGCAAAATCGGAAAATGATTATTGGATATATACCTTAGAGGAGCTTCTTCCCATGGGATTTTCTCCTTCAAATCTTAACAGATAAAGTATAAATATACAAGGTGAAGAAAGGTCTGGTTTAATGTAAACCAGGCTTTTCTTTATACAAAAACAGTGGTTGTTTTAGGCAATCTTTACTAAAGAAAAGAGCCTTTATTTCAGGCGGGAATAGTATTTGTCTATGAATCAAAAGGAAGAGATTGTAAAGAAAAAACAACCGTATTACCACCGTTTTCTGTAAGAGTTTATGGGAAATCGACTTGACTAATAAAATAATATATTTTACAATCAATGAAAGTGAGTATATGGTAATGGAAAGTTGAAAAATTTTACAGAAAGTTGGGTTCTATGAAGAAAATACGAGGGAAAAAAGCGGAAAAAAGCCGGATAATTGGAACGAAAACAAAATTAATATCCATTGTAATACCAATTAGTGTTGTGTTGATTATTGCCTTATTAGCAGTTACATTTCAAGTGTCTAAAGGGATTATTTTAAACTATGGAAACAGAGTAGTAAAATCCATATCTGCTGCCAATGCTAATGAAATTAAGACCTGGTCTCAAGATATTATATCAACCCTTAATCAAGTAAAAAATACAGTAGAGCAGGTAGAGTTGGACGATACCCAGACTATTAATTATCTTGCATCTACTATGAATAAAAATAATAGTTTTCCTTTAGGTGTTTATATCGGTACCGATCGGGGAGAGGTACTTAATGCGTTTGATTTTGTACCACCTGCCGATTATGTAGTAACAGACAGAGAGTGGTTTAAAGAAGGCGTTAAAAGAGAAGAATTTGCTTTTGGTGCTGCTTATGTGGATGCCAATACGGGCGAATTTGTATTAAGTGCTTCTGCAAAAGTAAAATCCATCGATGGCGTTAACAAGGTTGCAGCAGCAGATATTTTTCTTTCAGAAGTCTCTAATATGGTAATGAATATGAAGTTAATGGAAACCGGGACAATTTTATTAATTGACGGTAAGCAGAACACGATTATTGCTCATAAGGATAAAAGCTTAAATGCCCTAAAGCTGACAGAGGACCTTGATAACGGGATATTACGTGAAATTACAAAACAGATAAATAATGAAAACGCAGAGGTATTTTCTATTAAAGATGGAAACCAGTCTTATCTAGCTTATTTACAGCCGGTAGATAATACGGATTGGCTATTAGCCTCCTATGTATCCAGTTCTGAAGTACTTGGTGCGTTAAATGAACTTCAATTATTTATCAGTATCACAGCTGTGATATCCATTCTTTTCCTAATGCTTGTGTTAGAACGGGCTATACATATTATATTAAAGCCGGTGAAAAAACTGACAGGAACCATAGAGCAGATAACAGAGGGAGATTTTACAGTGGCGTTAACTGTAAAAGGCCGTGACGAGGTAGCTGTTATGAGCAAAAGCCTGGTTAAGTTCATAAATACTTTGCAAACAATTATAACGGAAGTTACTAGAATGACCACTCAGTTTAATAGTCAGGCTGAAAAAAACGGCAAGGTTTCAGAAACACTGTCTAATTCCGCAAAGATACAGTCAGATTCCATGCATGAGTTAAATATTACAGTTGATGAACTTGCAAAATCGGTAGGGCAGGTGGCAGAGAATGCATCAGCACTGGCGATGGTGGTTGCTCAGACAGAAACAATCGGGAAAGATGCCGCCAGTCAGACGGAAACCACGGTACAGTTATCCGTGCAGGGAAGAGATGATATGACCAGAATAAAGGATGCCATGGCAACAGTGGAAAAAGACATCAAGCATCTGGAAATGGCGGTGGAAGAGGTTGGAGCTTCCACTGTTAAAATAAATGATATCATAGGACTTATTGGGGATATAGCCGAAGAAACTAATTTGCTGTCACTGAATGCAGCCATTGAAGCGGCAAGAGCAGGTGAAGCGGGTAAGGGATTTGCCGTGGTAGCCCAGGAGATTCGAAAACTTGCCGAAACCAGTGCAGGAGCAGTAAAAAATATAGCAGAATTAATTCATGGAATCAATGGATTAGTAGAAATCACGGTAGACAGGACAAAAGAGAGCGTAGGAAGTATTCAAAGCAGTTCAAAATTAATCAACAATACCAGTCAGACCTTTGAAACCATATATAACGCAGTGGACAACACCCGTCATCTTGTAATTGAAATGATAGACAGAATAAAAGAGGTTGATAATGTTGCAACTTCAGTTGCAGCCATTACGCAGGAACAGTCAGCAGGAGCAGAAGAAATAGTGGCGACTACTGAAGAACTGTTAGAACATGCAAAGCAGGTAATAGAAAACAGTGAAATGGTTGGAAGAGATGCGTTGGAACTGGCAGTTACCGCAGAAAATTTGGAAAAAGAAATGAAATTCTTTCGTTTATAGTTTTTCTTTGGATTCATTCCTAAATACATCCGGATTACGATTTTGTGACCAATTATAGGTCCGGGTGTTTTTAGAAGTGAGAACATAGTATGAGTATTAAAATAGAGGAATTTTGTAGGTATTTTACAAGATTAAATGTTTCATTTAAAATTATAAAATTATTTTTAAAATATGCTTGACAAAAAGTAGATTCGTAAATATAATGTAAAAGTACCTGTTGAAAAGCAGTACATTATGGGATCTTAGCTCAGCTGGGAGAGCATCTGCCTTACAAGCAGAGGGTCATAGGTTCGAGCCCTATAGGTCCCATTTTTACCAAAAAATATAGGACAAGGTTTGTTCTTTATTTATATATGGCGAAGTAGCTCAGTTGGCTAGAGCATGCGGTTCATACCCGCAGTGTCGGCGGTTCAAATCCGTCCTTCGCTACTTTTAGGGATTGTCGTTGGCAATCTTTTTTTATTGTATAAAATTCAAGTGAAAGTCTTTTTATAATAGTATTACTTAATAGTATTTATCAATAATACAAAATATTAAGAATAGGGTAGATTATACTATTTCAGTTAGTATATAATAAGACTGTAATTATAATTGTTTTATTTATAAACAGTTTGGTTTTAGAGTAAAATAACTTTTTACATGTAAGTTTAATACTTATGTCAAACTTCGCAGAATAGTGATTGATTGATGGCGGTGCCAAATTTATTAGAAGCTGGGCATATAGTAAGAGATAGATTATTTTAATTGTAAGTGTGCAAATACAAGTGCAGATAGGGCTAGTGCAAGAAGCACTTAGAGCACACAGATAGGAGTTTTTATGAGAATAGGTCAAGGATATGATGTGCATCGTCTTGTAGAAGGACGTGACTTGATTATAGGAGGGGTTAAAATACCCTATGAAAAAGGTTTACTGGGGCATTCCGACGCGGATGTATTAACCCATGCTGTAATGGATGCTTTATTGGGAGCAGCAGCTCTGGGGGATATAGGAAGACACTTTCCTGATACGGAGGAAGCCTTTCGTGGAGTATCTAGTATAGAATTGTTAAAACAGGTAAAAGTCCTGTTAGACGCAAAATTATATTTTATAGAGAATATAGATGCTACAATTATTGCACAGAAACCTAAAATGGCACCTTATATACCGGATATGGTAAAGAATATCGCAGAGGCTTTGGAGATATCCATAGAACAGGTAAATATTAAGGCAACTACAGAAGAAGGTCTTGGATTCACAGGAGAGGGTGCAGGGATATCAAGTAATGCTATTGTTTTATTAACCTCTATTGATAATTATCGTTACGATGACAGAGTAGCTAATAGTGATATTAGTCAGACAAGAAATTGTTCCGGCTGTTCCGGCTGTCATAGCAGACAGTAATAACCTCCACCAAATACGCTAAAATGTATATGTGCAATAAGTAAAGGTACAATTGAGCAGATGTTACTACATTTGTATTAGAACAGGCTGTGTCTTAAAACACATTGCTTCGTATGGACACCCCACTTTGCAGCTTATATAAGCAAATTTAAGACATACCCTAGACAGGAGTTACTATGGAGTATCAATTATACGATGATATACAAAAGGCAGCTTGTGACGGCAGAAGTTTAGAAGCTGTCAAAGAAGATATTTATAGGTTGTGGAGAGGCTGTTTTGGTGATACCAAAGCTTATACCGACTTTTATTTTGAGTGGAAGGTACCGGGTAACCGTATACTGACAATCTATAAAGGACAGCAGATAAGTGCTATGCTTCATTTGAATCCATATACCCTTATGGTGGCAGGTAAAAAAGTAGAGTCATATTATATTGTCGGAGTAGCAACAAGGATAGAGGACAGAAGACAGGGTTTAATGAAAAGACTGCTTGAGAGAGCACTTTATCTGATGAATCAAGAAAAGGTTCCCTTTACTTATCTGATGCCTGCAGCAGAAGCAATTTATTATCCCTTTGATTTTAGAATAGTTTATGAACAGGAAGCTTGGAAAAAATATATATTGGATGCAAAGGAAACGCGAAAGGAAAGTCTGTCTACAGAGGGTGATATAACAACCCTTTGGCTGGATACAAAGAATATCGATGATTTGAATAGACTAACAGATTTCTCTAATTCCTTACTGGCAGAGCAAACAACGGTTTATGTCTTGCGAACCCAGGCATATTATCAAAGACTAATAGCTGAAATGGAAAGTGGTAAGGGAAGTGTGGTACTCTGCCTACAGGATAGAGAATTACTTGGCTACACAGCCTATATGACGGAAGGAGGGCTTCAAATAGCAGAAGCTCTCTATCATTCAAAGAATAAGCGGGAGTTTATGAGTACAATGGCGGCAGCACTACCTATGGATGAGGAAGTTGAAAGAGATTCTAATGCAGCCCTTGATTATCATGGACCTGCAATCATGACAAGAATTGTAAACTTAAATCATTTTATCAAAGGTCTGTCTGCCAGGGAGGATATAAATCTTGTTATTAAAGTTGAAGATAAGATATTAAGTGAAAATAGCGGCAATTACCGACTGACATTCTCAAATGAAAGCTGCCAGATGATAAAAACAGATTTGATACCTGAGATAACAATGAATATAGCCAGTCTTACAAGGCTATTTTTCGGGAAGTTATCCTTAGAAGAACTAAAACCGTGTATCACTGGTAAAGAGCCAGACATAATTCTTAATAAGCTGAATAAAATTAATTACAATGCCCCTCTTAGGATCAATGATGTAGTATAGGGTGTTGGTAAAAGTAAATACTATTGACAATTTACCTGCAATTGCATAGAATAAAGGTATAATAATGAAAAAGCATAGAACAGAAAAGTAATTTGTTTAAAGGCAGCAGAGAG
Source organism: Anaerocolumna cellulosilytica (assembly GCF_014218335.1). GTDB lineage: Bacteria > Bacillota > Clostridia > Lachnospirales > Lachnospiraceae > Anaerocolumna > Anaerocolumna cellulosilytica. Next base: position 1,044,671 of record NZ_AP023367.1, read on the forward strand.
AGGATGTCACCGGCTGAAAGCATTCTTTGTCAGAAAATAAATGAAGTGCATCTGGGAGCTGATTGTGTGAGACCAACAAGTTTAGCACAATCCGGTAGCAGCCGTTACTTGTCAAAAAGATTGCAGCAAAGTTAAGAATCAGCTGTGAATTAGAGTGGAACCGCGGATAAACTTCGTCTCTTGTTAATACCAGAGATGGAGTTTTTTATTTCATTAGAAATTGTATGGATGAGACCCTCTGGGAGGATGCGTTTTGCGCTCCGGTTTAAATTATTTGGAGGTATTTTATGGGGATAATTAAGTATGTTAAAGAAGAAATGAAGATAATAAAAGAAAGAGACCCGGCCATAAAAACACCTTGGGAAGTATTTTTATATCCCAGCTTCCGGGCTATCTTAAGATACCGTATTGCACATAAATTATACCAAAGTAAGCATTATTTTTTAGCCAGATGGTTTTCCCAGCGTACAGTCAGAAAAACTGGAATTGAAATACATCCCGGAGCAACCATAGGAAAAGGACTTTTTATTGATCATGGACACGGAGTGGTGATTGGGGAGACTGCCATACTAGGTGATAATGTAACCCTTTACCAAGGTGTAACCCTTGGCGGGACCGGGAAGGAGAGCGGAAAACGTCATCCTACCATCGGAAACAATGTTATGATAAGTGCTGGCGCAAAGGTGCTTGGTTCTTTTACCGTTGGAGAAAATTCAAAAATCGGTGCAGGCTCTGTTGTTCTATCAGAAATACCTCCTAATTCAACGGTAGTCGGTGTTCCCGGACGCGTGGTTAAAAGGGATAATGTTAAAACTCCAAGAGAAGATATGGATCAGGTACACTTACCAGATCCGGTTTATAATGATTTAATACGCTTACAGCAGGAGAATGAAAAACTCAAAGAGGAATTACAGCAAGTCCATGATAGGATTACAAAGTTAGAGATATCTTAAGGGTGGTTAAGAAACAGCTAGAAGAGAGATACTACCTAAATATAGAAAGGATTGGTTAACAGCATGAAAATCTACAATACGTTATCGAAGAAAAAAGAAGAGTTTATACCTTTAGAAGAGGGAAAGGTGCGAATGTACGTCTGCGGTCCAACCGTTTATAATTATATTCATATTGGTAATGCCAGACCAGTCATTGTATTCGATACTGTAAGGCGTTATTTAGAATATAGGGGTTACGAAGTAAATTTTGTATCAAATTTTACGGATGTAGACGATAAGATTATAAAAAAGGCAAATGAAGAAGGTATTAGTGCCGCAGAAATTTCTGAGCGTTATATCAGCGAATTCCGTAAGGATGTAGAAGCACTAAATGTAAAACCTGCTACAAAAAACCCTAAAGCAACCGAAGAAATTGAAGGCATGGTGGAGATGATTGATTCATTGATTGAAAAAGGGCATGCTTATGAGAAGAATGGAACCGTTTACTTTAAGACAAAAAGCTTTCCGGAATATGGTAAGTTATCTAAAAAGAATTTGGAAGACCTAGAAGCAGGTATACGTATCGCTGTTAGTGAAGAAAAAGAAGACCCCATGGACTTTGTATTATGGAAACCCAAGAAGGAAGGGGAGCCTTCCTGGACCTCTCCCTGGAGTGACGGAAGACCAGGCTGGCATATTGAATGCTCTGTTATGAGCAGAAAGTATTTGGGAGAACAGATTGACATACATGCTGGTGGTGAAGATTTGGTATTTCCCCACCATGAAAATGAAATTGCCCAAAGTGAAGCCTGCAATGGAAAAGAATTTGCTAAATACTGGATGCATAACGGTTTTTTGAATATTGATAATAAGAAGATGTCTAAATCTGACGGCAACTTTTTCACGGTAAGAGAAATTAGTGAAAAATATCCTTTGCAAGTGCTTCGTTTCTTTATGCTGAGTGCTCACTACAGAACCCCTATTAATTTTAGCAGGGAACTGATGGAGGCCTCAAAAAATGGCTTGGAGCGAATACTTACGGCAACCTATAATCTGGAACATTTACTGGAAGCAGCAGAAGAAAAAACTTTATCTGATGCAGAACAGATAATACTAAAAGAAGTTGATAACCTGAACTCAAAATTTGATACAGCGATGGATGACGACTTTAACACAGCTGATGCGATTGCAGCTATATTTGAAATCGTTAAAACGGCTAATAGTAAGTTGAGTTCGGGAAACTCAAAAGAGATTATAAAAAATGTGCTGGACCGAATTATATCCTTAAGTGATATTCTTGGTATACAGGCGCAGAAAAAAGAAGAACTGTTGGATGAAGAAGTTGACCAGCTCATACAGGACAGACAGGACGCCAGAAAGAATAAAGATTTCAAAAAGGCAGATGAAATCAGAAATTTATTGTTGGAGAAGGGGATTGTACTCGAAGACACCAGGGAAGGCGTAAGATGGAAAAGAGCATAGAGCTTCAATTAATCCAGGGAATTAAACAGTATATGGATTTACCGGATACGGATTTAAAAACATATTCGCCCCTTACTCTTGCATTTATCGGAGATGTGGTTTATGATTTAGTGATACGGACCATAGTCGTTGAGGGGGGAAATGCACCAGTAAATAAGCTGCATAAAAAAGTAAGCAGCTTGGTAAAAGCGCCTGCCCAAATGGAAATGTTCCATAAAATCCAGGACATGCTTACGGAAGAGGAGTTGGCAGTTTATAAAAGAGGTCGCAATGCAAAATCCTTTACCTCAGCTAAGAATGCCAGTATTACAGAATACAGGATAGCCACCGGCTTTGAAGCACTTATGGGCTATCTGTATCTGAATAATGAATTTGAAAGGGTACTGGAGATTATAAGAAAAGGATTAGAAATAAATAATTAAATAAACATAATGGACTTGAAAGGTACGTATAATAATGAGATATGAAGAATTTACAATAGAAGGGCGCAATGCCATATTGGAGGCATTTCGTGCCGGAAAAACAATAGACAGGCTGTTTATATTAGATGGCTGCCAGGATGGGCCAATAAAATCAATAACCAGAGAGGCCAGAAAAGGTGACACGATAATAACCTTTGTGAAAAAGGAAAGACTTGATCAATTATCTGAAACCGGAAAACATCAGGGAGTTATTGCATATGCAGCAGCCTATGAATATGCTGAAGTCGATGATATGTTAAAAGCGGCTGAGGAAAAAGGGGAAGCTCCATTTTTAATTCTGCTCGATGGTATTGAAGACCCACACAATCTTGGAGCAATCATTAGAACCGCTAACCAGGCAGGAGCACATGGGGTCATTATACCCAAAAGAAGAGCGGTAGGTTTAACGGCTACAGTTGCTAAAACTTCAGCAGGTGCACTTAATTACACGCCGGTAGCCAAGGTCACAAACCTTACTGCAACTATGGAAGAATTAAAAGAAAAGGGCCTTTGGTTTGTCTGTGCCGATATGCAAGGTGAGACAATGTATCAAGTAGATTTAAAAGGTCCCATTGGCCTTGTAATAGGAAGTGAGGGAGAGGGGGTAGGAAGGCTTATTAAGGAAAAATGTGATTTTACAGCTAAGATTCCTATGCTTGGCAATATCGACTCTCTCAATGCTTCTGTTGCTATGGGGATTCTATCTTATGAAATCGTAAGACAAAGATTGGCATAATAAGTGAAGAATATTGTATAATAAAATAATATAAAACAGAGCATATAAGGTAACGATATGCATAAAAAGGGAGGACTGTAAGAATGTTTAGACAGTCTTCCCTTTTATTTGTGAAAAGTTGGTGTTGAAAAAATGGTAATATGTTTTATAGCATAAGGTAATTACATCACATCTGTACTAATCTCGGACTTTTTAAGCAAATACCTTTTTTTAAATTTGATTTTACTGTATTGACTTACCTTTTGTACAATGTTGTAGTTAATTAAACCTCCCACAGCGCCCACTACAGGAATTCCCTGAATAAATTTAGCAGTTAAAAGCGTATCAGATAAAGCCTTCGAAGTTAATTGCATCTCCTCATCTAAATCGACTGTTATAGCTTCTTTATGGTCTAATTGATACCCTAATTTGTCGGTTTGCTCATTCAGTGTTTTTTGCAAATCACCTTTTGCTAGAGCAGAGCGAATTAATAATAATATATAACCTTTGGTTTCATCGGTTTCATAATCGTGGCCATAACTTAAAGAAACTTCATAAACCGTTTTCATAATTAAGGCGATGAATAAGGGGATATCAGGAAGACCGATTCCAAGCATACCAAGCAGACCGCCTTCCACAATAGATACAGAAGAATTGATTGCATTGGAATACAGGGAGGATCTATCCAACTTATTAATAAATCTGTTACATAATTTTTTGTCTATAGCATAATTATTCACATCATAATCCAGAAGCTTTTGTTCTTTGTTATAGGTTTTTTCAATATAGGTATTTCCTTTTTCGAATACTAGCTGAAAACCTTTAAAGAAAGCCGTCTCTAAAGTAGAAGCAAGCTTTTCTGGGATTTTATCCTGAATTTTATCAAGAACTGGGGCCACTTTTTCTTTAAACAATAGGTTCTCTTTGGGATTTAGGAATTTTTCTTCCTGTAACTCAATACTTTTCATTTGCTTTAACAAGACTTGATTCATATCGTTTCATTCCTTTCTATTAACTGCTTAACCAGAAAAGCCAGATTCACCTTGTCTTTTCCGGAGGCTGTATAGGAACAGCGTTATTGCTATTAATATATGTCATTTAAAAAATAAGTTCTTATCTATATTATATTTTTATATGTGCCGGGAAATTCATTTTAACACCAATCTGTGTGCATTAGCACACGTATAAATCAAGATATTGAAAAAAGCTTTTATTTTTCAACCTAATACCCGCGCCTTTCAATTTTTTGATGACTTATTCATAAAATTGAACTATCTTCAACTTATATGCATTCTATGACTTTCGATATGCCATAGGGGAGATACGGTATTTATTTTTAAAATGTCTGCTTAAGGCGGCGCCGTCGTGAAAGCCGCAGCTGTATGCAATTTCTGAGATACTTAGTTCGGTTTCTTTTAAGAGATGACAGGCAACCTGCAAGCGGTATATAATTAAATATTGTTTTGGTGAAATCTTTTTGTTCTGCATAAATAACTTGTATAGATAGGTACGGTCAATTCCGATGTGTTGAGCTACATCTCCGATTTGAATGGGATAAGAATAATTTTGATGAAGGTATTCTATCGCTTTTTTCAAATATGTTTCTGTGTATTCCTGCGGTTTAATGCCTATGTTTTGCTTTAGAAATGAAAAGCACTGATACAAATAACTAAGATAAGTGTACTCATTTCCAAGCTGGTTTCGAAAACTGTTTACCAGTGTTAATAGGCAGTCCCTGATTACCTCAACTTTTATCTGGAATATTAAAGATTCCTCTGACAAACCACAGTTTTTTAAAATTGTTTTAGCTTCATAGCCATCAAAACCAATCCAACAGTACTCCCAAGGGTCTTCTAGGTCTGCCCGGTAAGTGGTAGTCTGCCCAGGAGTAATTAAAAAGCCATTACCTGCACTCAATGTATGGGTGTTTCCTCCTTCATAATAGATTCCTTTTCCTTTTAAAATAAAATGAACCAGATAGTGGGGACGTATGGCGGGACCATAACTATAACAGGGCTTACAGTTTTCGTGGCCGCAGTAAAATAAAGTAAGAGGATTACTGTATTGATAGTCTTTGATTTTTTCTATATAGGAATTCATGTAACCTCCTATTCTGTAATATAGCAAAATAAAGATATATAAAACAAGCTTAGGAGTGTCTGCACACTCTCTAAAGAAAATTATATACTAATATAATCTTAGGTTCAATAGAGAAGCGTATTTTACTATTACGGTTATAAAGAGCTTAAAAATAGTTATATTACCGACAGATATAATAAGAATGGTTGTAGATTGCCGCATTGAACTGCTAGGTTGATATATAATTTACAGATTTTTAAAGAAACTATGTGAACAGATATAAGATATTTGTCCCATTATAGTCAGAAATAGAAAATACACTAGTTTCCTATGTATAAATATGTTATTATATACTTAATGGAGTCACATAATTGCGAGGTAAAGGCTGAATGTGACTGACAATGTATTTTATGGTTCTATTTAAGCAATACTGTAGCAAACTTGCGGTATGTATGGAGATTAGCATGAAATATTATAAGACAAATTTGTGCCTGTGACCCAAAGTATGCAGGCATCGGAAAGGATTGGTTATTTGTATGAAAAAACTAAAAAATGTGGTAATGGTTCTTTTGGTGCTGTTATTGATTGCTGCAAACCTTGAGATAGTAGAAGCAGCCAGAATTAGCAGTAAAAGTTATGCGATGATGGTGGGGGAGACTGTAACCCTTAGGGTGTTGGATACGAAAAAGACTGTAAAGTGGAGCAGTAGCAATAAAGCGGTTGCCAGTGTTGATAAAAAAGGAAATGTTAAAGCTAAGAAAACGGGGGAAGCAGTTATAACTGCCAAGATAGGAAAAAGCACATATACTTGTAAAGTTAAAGTGACGAAAGCTGTGAATGCTATCTTGTATAACCAGGGAAGTGTAACAGAAGAACCGGGAACAGATAACCCTTCTGATAATCCCACAGATGGCATAGCAGATGTTAAACCAGGCATGACTTTAGAAGCAGTAAGTTCACTTCTTGGAAGTATAGGAACTTTGCAAAGTGAAGATGGCAACAATAAGACATATGTATTTAAAGACAGTAAAGGGGATGAAATAGGTACTGTAAAGTTTGTTGACGGTGTTGTGCCGGAATAAAGATAAGTAAGAATATACTGTCTTAGAAAAGGACGCTAAGTGAAAAGGTGGTATTCGTGCTATGTTACAAACATTGGTGGCATAATCTTTGTTGAAATCGGTATATTCCTATGATAAACTGTACGTAAGAAAAAGTCATAACAGAAAGGTAATCCAAAGACGGTTCGTACTGAAACTTTGGTAGAAAAGGTGTTAGGATGAGATGTCCCTCATGTGGTTCAGTTAATTGCCATATTGTTGAAGAAGTAGAATCCAGACAAAAGGGATTTGGGTTTTTTAAAGGCTGTTGTGGGTATTTAATTCTTGGGCCCATTGGCTGGCTATGTGGACTGTTAGGTATGGGAAGCGGTACGATGACGAAAAAAGCATTCTGGGTATGCAGTCACTGTGGAAGAAAGTTCAGAGTTTAAAGAAATGGAACAGGTGAAGGGATTAAAGGAAATTCTCAGAAAAAAAGGGTATCAGACTTGGAAAAAGTGGATGGCATGGGGAGAGCATACCGGTTGTCATCAGCTTCCTCACCGCAGTTTCTTTTTTCGAGGCTATCAGTTTCCAATATGTGCAAGATGTACCGGTGTGATTCTTGGTTATATCCTGGCTGTCCCATTATATATAGGATTTGGAGTAAAAAGAGCATTGGCGTTTCTTGGAGGTATATATATGTTAATGGATTGGCTGCTCCAATATTTTAATATACGAATATCAAATAACCGAAGGCGTCTTATTACCGGAATACTTGGTGGTTATGGGATTATGTCAATCCAGCTTTATGGATTTATTACTATTCTGAAAATGTGTAAGAGGCACTTAAAATTTATTTTAAAATCGGGAGGCTGATAATATGCCAGAGTATAGTTGGGATGCTTTATCAGATGAGGATATTATCACCTTAATCCATGGTGAAAGTTCTGATGCCATGGATTATATGTTAAACCGGTATAAAAACTTGGTACGGAAAAAGGCAAAGGCTCTTTATCTCATTGGAGGAGATAAGGATGATTTGATACAGGAGGGAATGATAGGGCTTTACAAAGCTATACGGGATTATAAGCTGGATATGGATAACTCATTTTATAATTTTGCTGACCTTTGTATCTCCAGGCAAATATATAGTGCGATTAAAGCTTCCAACCGGAAAAAAAACTTTCCCTTAAATACATATGTATCCCTCTACACCCCAGCCTATGGTGAAAACACTGATTTGGACGAAAAAGAATCGTTGGTTGACCTAATGTATGAGAATAAAATTTCAAATCCTGAGCAATTGGTTATTGACAAAGAGAGTACAAGTATGTTAGAATATGAACTCGTAAGGCATTTAAGTCAGTTTGAAAAAAACGTCTTAGATTTGTATTTAAGCGATTATACTTATACCCAGATAGCTGACAAGCTTATGAAGGAACCTAAGTCAATTGATAATGCCTTGCAAAGAATTAAATTAAAGCTTAATAAGGTACTAAAAGAATTATAAAGTACTTATTGCCCCCGTAGCTCAGTCGGTAGAGCGTTACCTTGGTAAGGTAAAGGTCTCGGGTTCAAGTCCCGTCGGGAGCTCTCTAGAAAAGCCTGTGAAATCAAGGCTTAGAGCGATTTAAAAAGTTAAAAGGCATCCTTTAGCGGGTGCCTTTTTTATGCCATGATAACTATTTGGTAACTGTTTGCTTTTGAACCTGTGTGTTAAATAATTTATCTAATTTGTCAGCGGCCTTTTTATCTGATTCTTTTAAACTATGAGCGTATATATTCATGGTGGTGCTGGTCTGAGCGTGTCCAAGCCTGGCTGACACAGTTCGAACATCAACGTCTTCCGAAATTAATACCGTGGCACTGGTATGCCTTAATCCGTGCAAGGGTATATTAGGGAGTTTTAAAGATTCATCCTCAATGGTAGCGTTGTATTTGTGGATAATATCCTTGAAAGTTTGATACGGTGTGGATATTCATCTGTTTGCCGTTCCACTGTATAAAAATGTGATTGGAATCTTGCCAGTTCTAGCCCTCACAACCTTGCCACTGGTCTCCAAGACTTATCTTAATTTTAAGTGATAATGCTACATTATAGAGTTTTTCCTGTTATTCAATACTCAAAAAGGATAAAGAGTTAGTATAGTCTGAGTTCGCTTTAGTACTATTCTTAAAGCTTCTTATAGATGATGGGAGGAAGACAAGGTAGTAATTTTCCTGCTATGAACTCTTTTCAAAAACTCAGAAGTAGATGTAATAGTCCCATTTAATACGATAATTATTGATGGCAGAGAGGTCTAAGAGTCACTGCATATAATAGACCGCGTGAAAACAAACAATGAATGCGGTGTTTGCCATGTATCTGTTGAACATGGCTTACATGGAATCGTAGCTCAGCATGGACAGAGTAAGCGCTGTAGGGTGCAAGATATTAGGTTCGAAACCTGCCGATTCCATTCTCCTTGACGGAGGCTCCTTATACATATACTCCTGAAAACCACTCTGGAAAAGGGTGGTTTTATATTGAATAATATAGTATTGTGTGGTATTATATGGAATTATACCATTTATTACCATGCAAAAGAGAGGGATAAAAGATGAAGAGTTTAAAAAGATTAAGTTTTGTGATACTAGTCGTTGTTTTGAGCTTATTAAATTTTTCAAGCAAGACAGTGCTGGCTGAGGGTAGTAATCCTGTTTCTAAGTTTCTGAAAGTAAACAATACAACACTGGAATTTAAAGAAATTGTTTACATTGATGGAACCAATGGCAATGATACTACTGGTGATGGTAGCAAAAATAAACCATTTAAAACAGTTGTTAAAGGCTTTGATTATTTAGACGCTAACTGCAGAGAAGATGGAGCTATAATAATCAAAGATGGAACGTATGATGTTAGTAATATTTTTAAAGGCAATTCAAATAATCTAAACGCAAGATATAATAAAATGAAGATATCATTGTTAGCTGAAACCATGGGAAAAGTTTCGTTTACCAATGTAAAAGAATGGATGGTTATTGAGAATAATTATTCATATAGAATAAAGGTAAGTTTATATGGAATTATATTCAAGAGTACAAATGCATATTACCACCTGGCAGGAGATAACTGGATGAATGAATTTTATAATTGTGTGATTGCAGGTGGATACGGTGGGGTACATGGGGTAGTAAGCGATGCAAATATTAAAGTTGAAAATTGCTTATTCTTAGGATCCCCAAGTAGTAAATACTACATAGCTGATTCAATTACAGGTTCAGCCTTAAACAGTGCCTCAACTTCGAATTCTATTGATCCATACAGGGGAACTAAAACCAATTGTTTATATAATGTGACTGTGGATTCAAATTATAATATTACAAGCTCTGGATGGAAAAATGCAGGTATAGGTCAGAACCCCGATGGAACAACTGCCAACATTGGTGTTTATGGAGGTCAATTTGCTTGGGGAAGTAAAGTTGAGGAAATATCAAATGTAAGAAAATTGAAAGTAGTTCTTGAAGTGAAAGAGCAATTACAATTAAGTGTGGATGAGGACTTAGATGAAAACCTCGAAATGATTTGGACATCATCTAACGATACGGTTGCCACAGTAGATGCAAATGGTGTGGTTACAGCTTTAGCTCCAGGTAATACGATGATAACAGTTACGAGTGGAGATGGAACGTACACAGATTATATTAATGTCTTAGTAGTAGATGATGCCAAGGATTATAGATTGGCTGTTGATTTAAAGGTGGGAAAGACTTGTAGGCTTACAGTCGATGATTTAACAGATACCGTTAAGGTTAATTGGTCTTCATTAGATTTAACAGTTGCTACAGTATCAAGTAAAGGTAAAGTTACTGCTGTCAGTGAAGGATTAACAGTGGTTATTGCTACAGATGAAGAAGGCAATGAAATAGGTCAGATTTATATAAGAGTAAGAGAATAGTATGACGATTTAAGCATCCTTCGGGATGCTTTTCTAAAGAGGATATATAAAACAGGATCATAAAAAACAATCTGTAGTATATATTTTTAAGAGGAATAATAATATTTTCTCTTGCATAGAGTTGTCTTGTTTTGGTAGGTATTCTTCATAGAGAAAGTATATTTTATTTACCATATAATAGTGTGGATAATGTCCACTTTTTGTACATGCTGTAGAAGTATTTTTAGATATTTTAAGATTGGAAGAAGTGCTCTTAAAGGTTTAAGTTTCCTTTAAAAACGCGTTTGCTCCTGCTATAAACGTTGTAAAACGGACTTTATTATAGCCGGATATTCTGGCATCAATAAACACCATTACTTATTGGAAGCATGTTCTTTTAAATATCTGCCACCAGTGGACAGTATTCCTTGATTGGATTTCAATAATACCATTAGAATAAGAAAAGTTAGAAAAATAGGGTGATTTAAATAAGAACAATTTCTGTTTAGATAACAAATTGATTTACTGAAAATATGAGACAAATAAGATATTGACTTTAATTTGGCATAAAAAATCAATTATGTAGGTTAATATTGATATATTGTAGGGTTATATAATGATAAATAATTATATTGAGGAGGTATAAACGGTGTCATTATTATTTCGTGCTATTCTTGTACTAATATTATATATTTTATTGTTACTAGAGACTCTGGTACATGAATTAGGGCATGCTTATATGATAAGGAAATGCAATAAAAAAGAAAAATTAATTATAGCGTTGGGATATCAAGAACAAATAATACATAAGAAAAACCCTTTTGTAGATAAATTGGGTATAAGAGTATATTCACATAAATATATTTTGAAATTTTTAAAGATGGAGAATTTAAATGGTTTAATAGTACCAGAACATGAATACAGTTTACAATATTATGATGTCAAACAAATTCGAAAAATTGCAAAAGCTGGAATTATGTTTGGGTTGACATATGTTTTAGTTATTGGTACATGTTTTATAATTATAGTTATTAATATATTCGGAATGGTTAATCAAAATTTTGCTTTCTGGGCGAGGATTATTGTAACTCCAATATTTATTATATTTGTATCATTATTTTGTTATTCAGGATATAGAAATAGCAGTGATTATGCTATAGCCTCTAGTGATGAAGAAGCAATAAAATTTAGTAATGAATATAAAAATAAGGAGGCTATATACCGTTATAAAAATTACGTAGATTAAAATATCATCATGGTAACTAAATGGTGACTGTTTTCACAAAAATGAGCAAATGTTAACCATTGATTACAAAGAATAGAAGATGAAAAGGTGAGTAGAATCAAGGTTTGCGAACGTACACAGAGGTACGTAGAAAATAAAAAAGTCCCATTGGTAAGGTAAAGGTCTCGGGTTCAAGTCCCGTCGGGAACTCTTAATCCTTGTAAAATCAAGGGCTAGAGCGAATAAACAAAAATTAAGACACTCAGAAATGAGTGCCTTTTTTCATGTTTGGAACTATTGAAAAAAATTTTGACTGTCTATACTTTCTGGGCTAGAATATTATCCAGAACATTGGAATCTTTTTAAGCATCCTCGAGGGGGGCTTTTTTCTTACAGAAAAACACAGCACCAAGAGTACTTCCTGGTGCTGTCAGGATAAATTAAAAATATATAGTATGGTTACCAATCATTACTTTAGAAATACATTTTTTAGGACAAACCATTTGGCAAGCACCGCAGTCAACACATGTGGATTCGCTGATTACTCTTTTTTTAGAGTCCCCTTCTGTAATACATCCAATGAGACATACTCTTTGGCATGTACCACAACCGATACATTCTGAGGTACTAATTCTTCTGGGCATGAATTAATCCTTACTATCAAAATTACAATGTTTGTTTACAGGAGGTAACGCTCACTTCCAATGTTCTTGTAAGGAATGGGCATTTTTCTTTCATCTTATTAAAATTTTCTCCCTCTTTTAACAATTTAGCAGTTCCTTCCAATAAGAAGCCGGTTCCCATATATTTGTATCCCATAACCTCTTTACTGCCAAGTGTTAATTTAACCTTAGGGTTAACAATGATATTTTCTTCTGTTTTAATCATGGCAGCAGCAGGAATTAATATTTTGTTATCATCTAAAACAATTAAATAGCTATTCCAGGTATTAGCAATATGAGCCTCGTTATTAGAACTGGTTACTATTGAAACAACTCCTTCTTTGTTCAATACTTCAAAAAATTTTTCTGTAAACATCCTATCTCTCCTTCTTTTTTGAATATGGATAATTAGTATCGTCGATAACATATATCTTTAATTATAATATAATTTATTTTTGAAAATGTCAATAGAAAGATTAGTTTCTGAATGATTATCTTGAATGAGGATAAATATTAGGATATTATATTTAAGAGCAGAAGAATATGAAAAAGGAGTATTAAGTATGAAATTTTCAGTCGGAGTAGAATATGCATTACATTGCTTATTATATATGGTGAATATGGAAGAAGGTAAATCTGTTGGAATAAGGGATTTAGCAACCTTTCAGGGCATTTCAGAAACTTACTTATCTAAAGTATATGCAAAATTAAGCAAGACAGGCATTATAAAATCCATTCCAGGTGTAAAAGGAGGTTATGCTTTAGCTCGAAATGCAGAGGATATAACTTTCTGGGATGTCGTAGAAGCGGTAGAAGGAAGGGAACCATTTTTTCAATGTGCGGAAATAAGACAGAATAATATATTGCTTAATAAAGATAATTTACCGGATGAATATACGAAATGCCCCTGTTTAATTAAAGTTGTAATGGTGGAAGCAGAAAATGAAATGAAAAGTTATTTAAGTAAGAAGACATTAGCTTGGCTTTATGATGAGGTTTATAATAATAAAATTCCGAAAGAGATGAAGAACGCAACAATTGAGTGGTTTAATAGTAAAAAGTAAATAGCAGAATGATAGTAAGTTAACAGAGGCAGTATACATGGATTTACTGCCTCTGCTGTTTGGGTTAAGTAAAATGTTATTTTTATCTCCCGTGGAGTCGGTGTATCACATATGCTCTGGGTTATCTATGGCATTTTGCTGTCTGAGTTTTTCATTGTAAGCCTTGGAGTAAACACACCCGCAAAAATCCTGCCTGTAAAGGTCATATTCTTTGGAGAGCTCAATGGAGCGTTTGTAACCGTTCTTCTTCTTGAAATCTGAGTACAGGTAGGGAGTATCATATTTCTTTGACATGGACTCTCCGATGTCATTAAGCTTTGACGCGTTTTTATGAGGGCTGATTGATAAGGTAGTAGTAAAATAGTTAAAGCCCTGTTCTTTTGCAATACGTGCAGTTTCATCAAGGCGTAGTTCATAACAGCTAAAACAGCGGGGTCCGCCTTCCGGATCAGTTTCATAGCCTTTTGCCAAAGAATAGAAACGTTCCGTTTCATAAGAACCCTGTAAAAAGCGGATTGGATTTTTCACTGGAAGGGAACGGATAAGGCGATTTTGCTCCTCAATTCTCCGATAATATTCATCTTCAAAAGAAATATTGGGATTATAATAAAAGATGGTAATGTTGAAATATTGACTTAAATATTCCAGGACGTAACTGCTGCAAGGTGCACAGCAGCTATGAAGCAGGAGAGTGGGGGTAACCTCTTTTTGGGTCAGGGTGGAAAGAACCTGCTCTAATTCTTTCTGATAATTTCTCTTTATGTCCATTGTGGGACCTCCATAATTTTTCTACTTTATTATACAATTGAAAAAATTGAAAAAATTAATAATTAGCACTTGATTTTTCGCTAAAAGTATTATATTATATAACTACTGTGAAACGCAATAAAAACTTCGCGGTGACAATCGAGGCGTGGCTCAGCTTGGCTAGAGCGCTGTGTTAGGGACGCAGAGGTCGCAAGTTCAAATCTTGTCGCCTCGATTTTTTATTTACAGAGTAATTAAAGATAAAAATATAGCAGAAGCATGAAAGTGGATAAAATCCTGTTTCAAGCTTCTTTTTTGCATTGACCTATACTATGAAAAGTGTACTAAGTTAGATTAGTACATCAATTCCCAGAAATGCTCCAATATATGGTAACGAAGTAAGCAGGGCTGACACTTATTACTGATAAATGCAGTACAGGAATAAACAATCATTGGAAGGCCGGCATAATAATCTTCTTTCGGGTCAAAAACTTCATTAATTTTAATGTAATTGTCATTTCCTGACAAATCTTTGTATTCAAAATATAATGGTTTCATATTTCCATTAGGAGCAATAGCAACAATAACGCCGGTTTCAAGTTTCGAATAAAGTGTGCCGTTTAAAGATTGACCGGATGGATTTACGGCAAATGAAGTAATAAACATGGCAATACATCTTCCTTTAACTTAGAACAAATGTTCTTTTTTATAATTATAGCAGAACAAACGTTCTTTGGTCAATGAAAATAATTACCAAAGAGTAAAGGAAGTGAACCAATCATTATTTGTCATACTATATAAGGAATTCATTATTCGTTATGAGGAATAATTTATGAGCAGAAATTAATTATAAAAAATGAAAAATATTCAAAAATAAAAAAGGAAATAGGCAAGTTTCGTAGAATATTATTAGTATAGGGGATAATTATTGCAAATATTATTGCCCCAAGCTTGAATTAGTTAATTATCAGGCTGACAGACAACCGAAACATGGAGAAAGGAGCGTGACCTTATGATTGGTGATGGAACAAGAGAAGACAGATTAAAAGCTGGTAAAACAGAATTAAAACAGAATATGCGGCAAAAGTTAGAAATGAGGGAGCATGAGTACTTAAGTCCATATGCATCCTTTAGTGATAATTCGAAAGGACGGGACAGATACGAAGAACCCTGTGACATCCGTCCCATATACCAAAGAGACAGGGACAGGATACTCCATTCTAAATCCTTTCGCAGGTTGAAGCACAAAACACAGGTATTTCTGGCACCGGAAGGGGATCATTACCGTACCAGGCTGACGCATACATTAGAGGTGACCCAGAATGCCAGAACCATAGCAAGAGCGTTGAGACTTAATGAAGATTTGACAGAGGCAATTGCTTTAGGTCATGACTTAGGGCATACTCCTTTCGGACATGCAGGAGAAAGAGCTTTAAACAAAATCTGCCCTGATGGTTTTGAACATCATAAACAAAGCATAAGAGTGGTAGAATTATTAGATAATCATGGAAAAGGGCTGAATCTGACAAAAGAGGTAAGGGATGGTATCTTAAATCATCAGACCAAAGGAATACCATCTACCCTAGAAGGAAAGATTGTAAGACTTTCTGACAAAATAGCATATATAAATCATGATATTGACGATGCCATTCGAGGGCATATTATTACGGAAGACGACATTCCCCCAGAGTATACAAAGATCTTGGGCTACAGTTCAACCCAAAGGCTTAATACACTTATACATGATATTATTTCAAACAGTGAGAATCAAGAGGATATTGTTATGTCCCCGGAAGTGGAAAAAACCATGTTTGAGATGAGACGATATATGTTTTGCAGTGTATACACCAATCCGGTGGCGAAGGGGGAAGAACAAAAGGCAGAGGAAATGGTAGCTTATCTTTTTGAGTATTATACCGAACACTTGGAACTTTTGCCCGAGGAATATCTGGTCATGATAGAAAATCAGGGGGAAACCGCCGCCAGAGTAGTTTGTGACTATATTGCAGGAATGACAGACCGTTTTGCGGTGGCAAAGTTCAAGGAGCTTACCATTCCCCGTTCCTGGAGCATTTATTAGGGAGTCAGGAGTCATATTCTTAATGAACATAATCAGTATACGGATGCAGGGCAGGGTGTCTTGTAAGCGATGTGGCACCTTTAGTGGAAGTTATTACATTCTGTGGTATAATAAAGTGAGCTGTATGAATATACAAATGCAGAAAAGAAAAGATTTACAGTGACATATTGTCGCATTATAAATAAAGAAGGAGAGTTCCATGTTTTATCCTGAAGAGCTGGTGGAAGAAATAAGAATCAAAAACGATATAGTGGATGTAATCGGTTCCTATGTTAAGCTTCAGAAAAAAGGCGGCAGTCATATGGGGCTTTGTCCTTTTCATAACGAAAAATCCCCCTCCTTTAGCGTGAGCAGTTCAAAACAAATGTATCATTGCTTTGGCTGTGGAGTTGGAGGTAATGTTTTCACATTTATTATGGAGTATGAGAATTATACCTTTGTGGAGACGATAAAATACCTGGCCGGAAAAGCAGGCATTAATCTGCCAGAGGTGGAATATAGTGAGGAAGCCAAGAAGCAGGCAGGTTTAAAGAATCGATTGTTAGAGATTAATAAAGAAGCTGCAAAGTATTATTATTATCAGTTAAAATCAAACCGTGGACAAGCAGCTTATGAATATTTAAAAAATAGAGCATTGTCCGCGGAAACGATTAAAAAATTCGGTCTTGGATTTTCTAACAAAACCGGAGACGACTTGTATCAGTACCTAAAACATTTAGGATATGAAGATAGTATTCTAAAGGAAGCCGGCTTATTCAGTTTTGATGAAAAAAAGAAAGTATATGACAAATTCTGGAATCGGGTTATGTTTCCAATTATGGATGTGAATAACCGGGTAATCGGCTTCGGCGGCCGTGTTATGGGTGAAGGTACACCAAAATACTTAAATTCTCCAGAAACAAAATTATTTGATAAAAGCCGTAATCTGTATGGGCTTAATTTTGCAAGAATAGCCAGAAGACCCAATATTTTAATCTGCGAAGGCTATATGGATGTGATTGCCCTGCACCAGGCTGGCTTTACTAATGCCGTGGCTTCTCTTGGAACGGCCTTTACAGGTTTACAGGCGAATTTATTAAAACGTTATACGGGTGAGGTATTACTAACCTATGATAGTGACGAAGCAGGTACAAAGGCTGCCTTAAGGGCAATTCCCATCTTAAAGGAGGCAGGGCTGACAGTTAAAGTAATTGATATGAAGCCGTATAAAGACCCGGATGAGTTTATCAAAGCTTTGGGAGCCGATGAATTTACAAAACGGATAGAAAGTGCCAGGAATTCCTTCTTATTTGAAATTGATGTGCTGGAAAAGGAATATGATTTAAACGATCCGGAAGCAAAAACCAGGTTTTTTAATGAAGTTGCAAAAAAATTGCTGATATTTACCGAGGAAATCGAGAGAAACATATATACTCAAACGGTTGCAGACAAATACCTGATAGGTTTTGAAAACCTGAAAAAGCTGGTAAACCGTTATGGGGCGCAGCTCATAGGCGGACAGGTTCCCAGGTCAAAAGAAAGTGGAGTAGAAGGCAAACGGAAGAATGTTCCTGAGGATGGTATGAAGCAATCCCAAAAAATACTCCTGACTTGGTTGATTGAAGATACCAGAATATTCGATAAAATACAGGGAATTATCAAACCTGAGGATTTTACGGAGGAGCTCTATAAAGAAGTGGCGCAGATGGTTTTTGAGCAGTACAAAACAGAGCATACCGTAACTCCGGCTAAGATAATTAACCGTTTTGAAAGTAAAGAGGAACAAAATGAAACAGCTTCTCTTTTTAATATGTCTATGAACCATGAGATGAGTGACATGGAACGCGAGAAGGCACTGAATGAAACAGTACTCAGGATAAAGAAGAACAGTCTTGATTTACAAAGTAAAATGGCGATTGAAAATAATGATATTCTGGCACTCCAAAGCATTATAAAGGAACAGGCTGACTTACAAAAATTGCATATTTCCCTACATGATGGTTAAAATACTATATAGCTGTAGCATCAATGTATATAATTCCTTTCTATAGAAGAGCAACTTACAAAAAGATTCGTTCCAAAAAAGGAGGATGGATAAATAATGGATGAGAACATGGTTAAATTTTCAGAAAAGCTAAAAGAGCTTTTGGTTTTTGCCAAAAAGAAAAAGAATGTTCTTGAATTTCAGGAAATAAATGATTTTTTTGTCGATTTTGATATGGACCCCAATATGGTGGAAAGAATCTACGAATTTCTTGAAGCAAACAATGTAGATGTTTTGAGAATTACAGAAGATGAAGAAGATATTATATTAGAAGACGAAGACCTGGAAGAAATTGATTTTTCCATACCGGAAGGAATAAGCATTGACGATCCCGTCAGGATGTATTTAAAAGAAATCGGTAAAGTTCCCCTGTTAAGTGCAGATGAAGAGATTGAACTGGCAAGGAGAATGAAGGTTGGAGATGCTGAAGCAAAAAAACGACTGGCAGAGGCCAATCTCCGTCTGGTAGTTAGTATAGCAAAACGCTATGTAGGACGTGGTATGATGTTTCTTGACTTAATACAGGAAGGAAACCTAGGATTAATTAAAGCTGTGGAAAAGTTTGATTACACCAAAGGCTTTAAATTCAGTACCTATGCCACTTGGTGGATAAGGCAGGCGATTACAAGAGCCATAGCAGACCAGGCTAGAACCATTCGTATTCCGGTGCATATGGTGGAAACCATTAATAAGTTAATTCGTGTACAGAGACAGTTATTACAGGAATTAGGAAGAGAACCGTCACCGGAGGAGGTGGCAGCAGAAATGAATGTTCCGGTAGAGAGGGTACGGGAAATACAAAAGATTTCACAGGAACCGGTGTCATTAGAAACGCCTATCGGTGAAGAAGAGGACAGCCATCTGGGAGATTTTATACAAGATGACAATGTACCTGTACCGGCAGAAGCGGCTGCATTTACTTTATTAAAGGAACAATTAATTGATGTTCTTGGAACCTTAACAGATCGTGAACAAAAAGTTCTGCGTCTGCGGTTTGGACTAGATGATGGACGTGCCCGTACCTTAGAAGAGGTTGGTAAGGAATTTAATGTAACCAGAGAGCGTATCCGTCAGATAGAAGCAAAAGCCCTAAGAAAGTTAAGACATCCCAGCAGAAGCCGTAAATTAAAGGACTATCTGGAATAACTCGGACTAAATGGGTTAGTTAATTTCTGCTTGAGAACTTTAATTAAACCCAAAATAGTTTAAAAACATTCAGAGTAATAAAAAACTATAATAAATACAAGGGTAACGATTTATAGGAGGGTTGAAATGTATTATTAATACAAAATGAAACACTGATAAATCGTTATCTGAGGGCTTTTGCATAGATTTTATAAGAAGTGTATTTAGACACATTACAACAATAGTGTGCGAAATAAGAGCAAACAGTAAAGGTTTGAAATACAACGGAAAGGCATAGAAGACTTTGCAATTATCAATAAGACTAAAAGCAGTGGCGGATTCCGTTACAAAAGGAAACAGAGTTGCAGATGTAGGATGCGACCACGCCTACATATCCATATATTTAATTGAAAATAACATAGCACCCCAGGTTATAGCTATGGACGTGAATAAAGGACCTTTGGAAAGAGCAAAGGAAAATATCACGCTATACGGCTATGAAGAGAGAATTCAGACCAGACTGTCAGATGGTTTAGAGAAGCTTGTTCCCGGAGAAGCGGATACAATACTGCTAGCCGGTATGGGCGGAGCCCTTATGGTAAGAATTCTGACAGAGGGCAGGGCAGCAGTTAGCAAGTGCACAGAATTAGTCCTTCAGCCTCAGTCAGAATTACAGCTGGTAAGAAAATATCTTCATCAGATTGGGTACTCCATTGTAGAAGAACATATGGTAAAAGATGAGGGTAAGTTCTACACCATTATAAAAGCAGTAATATCCGATGCAGGGACAGAATTATATTCCGGTGAGGTGTATTACTTGTATGGAAAAAAGTTATTAGAGCAGGGGCTGCCGGTAGTGAAGGAATATTTAGACAGGGAAAAATGTCTTCGCTTGGAAGTAGTTGAAGCCTTAGAACAGAAACCTACAGACAAAACTGTCTTAAGACTGGTAGAGATTAGGCAGGAGCTTTTATATATTGAAGAAGCTATGAAACTGATGCAAAAAGATGACGTAAATCCATGAAAATCCGTTTCGTCTTAAAGTTAACGGCATACTATAACAAGTATAAAAAAATAGCGGCGAGACTTCGGCAGAATTTTGGAGAATGGAGGCTTTATGGAAGAAAAAGTTCAGATTGAAATAGATGGAGAAATCAAGGTTTACCCAAAGGGCATCCGATTACTGGATATCAGCAGGGAATACCAGAAAAACTATAAAGAAGATATTATTCTTGCATATATAAATAATAAATTAAGAGAATTACCAAAGACGGTACAAAAAGACTGTAAGATACGGTTTGTTACCACTGCTGACGATGCAGGGCATAAAACCTATAACAGGGGTCTAACGCTGGTTATGTTAAAAGCGATGTACAGCGTAATTGGAGCAGACAATATTAATAAAATATCTGTTGAATTTTCCATTGGTAACGGTTTATATTGCCAGCCGGATATAAAAGTCCCCATTACAGAGGGATTATGTAAGGCAATCAAAGAGAAGATGGAAGATTTAATTCAAAAGGATTTTCCTATTATGAAAAGGTCTATGGGAACTGATGATGCTATTGAGTTATTTAATTTCTACGGAATGCATGATAAAGAGAAGCTATTCCATTACCGCAGGGTGTCAAAGGCAAATATATATAATCTGGAAGGTTTTGAAGATTATTATTATGGCTATATGCCGCCCAGTACCGGCATGTTGAAATACTTTGACCTTTTTCCATACGGCGGAGGAGTAATCCTTTTATTGCCGGAAAAAAGAAGCACGAAAGAATTAGAAGCCTTTGTTCCACAGGAAAAGCTGTTCTATACTTTAATGGAGTCTAACCGCTCTAGCAGCAACATGGAAATCGAGACCGTGGGGGCTTTAAATGATGCAATCGTAGAAGGCAGAATTAATGATTTAATCCTGACCCAGGAGGCTCTCCAGGAAATGAAAATCGGGGAAATTGCTGAGCAGATAAAGACATCCGGCAAGAAATTCGTTATGATTGCAGGTCCGTCCTCCTCCGGGAAAACCACCTTTTCTCACAGGTTATCCATACAGCTGAAAACCCATGGTTTAACACCTCATCCCATTGCAGTGGACGACTATTTTGTAGAACGTGATATGACTCCTTTGGATGAAGAAGGAAAACCCAATTATGAATCGCTATATTCTATTGATTTGGAAAGCTTTAATAAAGATATGACCGATTTACTGGCGGGCAAAACCGTTGAACTTCCAAGCTTTAACTTTAAAACCGGGCATAGGGAATACAAAGGCAAATACAAGACCCTTGGAGCAAATGATATTCTTGTTATCGAGGGTATTCATGGTTTAAATGATAAAATGTCTTACAGCCTTCCAAGGGAAAGTAAATTCAAAATCTACATCAGTGCTTTGACTTCTCTGAACATAGATGAACATAACCGTATACCGACCACTGATTTACGATTAATAAGACGTATGGTAAGAGATGCCAGAACCAGAGGGGTATCCGGTACCCAGACCATTAACATGTGGCCATCCGTGAGACGGGGGGAAGAAGAAAATATTTTCCCTTATCAAGAGGATTCGGATGTAATGTTTAATTCCGCTTTGATTTATGAGCTGGCTATCTTAAAACAATATGCAGAACCTGTATTATTTGGAATTCGTAAGGATTCTGAGGAATATGTGGAAGCCAAACGACTTCTTAAATTTTTGGATTATTTTCTTGGAGTAAGCAGTGAAGCAGTGCCACAGAATTCGATATTAAAAGAATTCGTAGGGGGAAGTTGTTTTAAAGTTTAATTATAAGTTGTTCAAATGATATAAAAGAACAGGCAAAAAAATATCAACTGAGTGAAAACTCTATTGATATTTTTTTGTGTATAATAAAGTTTAGTTATACTTATTTTGAGTAGAGGGAAAATAAAATTGACATAATTGTAAAAAAATGGTGTATTATTAATGTAATACTAATTTATATTGAATAGGAGAGCAATAAATGGTGAAGAAAAAGTTTATAGTAGTTTTGGCAATATTTATCTTTGTTATTATTTTTATATCTCCAATTCTGTTTCAGGAAGGTAATCCAATACCGATAATCAATGCAATAATAAAATTGAATTCGAGTGATATGAACTTTGTTCAAATATCTGATAATCCCGATAGGTACATTAGTAAAGCAGGAGAGGGTAATGATATATTAATACAATATATGGATGGGGAAGGATGGAAATTTATTGAACAGAATGGTTCTGCTTACTTTTTTTTAAAGGATAATAGTGAACTAATGGTTAAAAGTACAAAATATACTGGAAAGTACATAATTTGGACATGGAGTGATTGATGTTTTCGTTAAAAATTGAACTGTCTTACTATAAAATAATTTTTTTAGTATTATAGTAAAACATAATACTATGCCAAGGAAGCAGGACAAAGTCAAACAGATAATACTATGTGGGATTCAGATGGAAGCTTAGGAGGAAAAACTCGAAGAGGATGGAATAATTGTACAAATTTTGTTTCACAATGCTTATATGCGGGTGGAGTATCCCAGATAGGTCATGAAAGCGGACCTTATTCATCAACTAGTTGGTATTATGAAGATTTCTTTTTATCAAAACCTTCATATACATGGGGCGGTGCACAAAACTTTTATAACTTTTGGTTTTGGAGAGTTGGTGTAAAAAGCTATGCTTCGTCCGTAGAAGCAGGCGACCCAATAAGTATTGATTTTGATGGAGACGGAAGTATTGACCATACAGTAATCGTGACACGTTTGGGTACTACTGGAAATTATGCAACGGCCTATATAACTCAGCATACTTATGATAAATTTGAAGAAAAAAGTGTGAAAAATTTGTATGATAGTGGATATACTATTTACATATACGATATTTAAATGTAAATTATAAATCTAGGGATTAACAATAAACATAGTATAGTAAAGTGTAAATCTTTCCAATGGACAAGTTTTCTTGATTCATTGGAAGGATTTTTTCTATTTATAAAATTTTTTATTATCGGTACGTCCTAATAAATAATCTGTTGAAGTATTATAATAGTCAGCCAATGTAATCAGGTGATGAACAGGTATTTCTTGAATACCTAATTCATATTTACTGTATTGTTGCTGAGTTGTATTCAGCAATTTAGAAATCTGCCCCTGAGTCAAATCTCTATCCTCTCGTAAATCCTTAATTCGTTTATAGATATACATAATAGCACCTCCGATAAATACATTATCATACATCTTATCAGGAGTATTGACTTTACATCTTATTAGGCGTATAATTAAATTATAAAATGAAAGGGGGAGTGGTTTATGAAGTTGAAAACCAGATGTTTAAAAGTATATCAATCGTATTATAAAAGACAACCAATTCCTGAAATTATACTGAAAGGGCAGTGGTTGAATGGAACTGGATTTTCAATTGGTGATATTATTGAGGTATGCTGTAAAGAGAATGAGATTGTAATAACGAAAAAAACATAAAACATAAAATTTTAAATGAACTGCAAATGTACAAGGAACAAAACTGACCACATATCTGCATTTCATTAACAAAATCGTTTTTCATACATTTGTCGTGTTTTTAATGACAAAACTATTTACAAAAGGTATGTTTCGTGTTACAATAACATATTGTGAGTAGCACAGATGATCGCGCCTATAAGTGTCGAAAGACCATAGGTGAGGAAAGTCCGAGCTTCATAGGGCAGGGTGCCGGATAACGTCCGGTGGAGGCGACTCTAAGGATAGTGCAATAGAAATATACCGCCGGCTTTTTGCCGGTAAGGGTGGAATGGTGGGGTAAGAGCCCACCGCCTGGTTGGTAACAAACAGGGCACATGTAAACCCCACTCGAAGCAAGACCGAATGTAAAGCGATACGGCGGCCCGTCGTGCTTTAGGGTAGGTCGCGGTTTGTAAATCGTATATACGATTGAGAACGAGCCATGTGGTAACACCTGGCAAAGATAGATGATCATTTAATACAGAACTCGGCTTATAGTGCTGCTCATTTAAAAAACCTCCTGAAATGGTAATTTTAAGGAGGTATTTTTGTGTCTTACAATAGTTTGTTATTGACAGCTGATTATATATCTGAATACTCATTCTGCCTAGGGTGTGTCTGAAAACTGCTTGTGCCGGGCTGGATACACTTTGAGGTATAGTACATCATGGTTTAGGCATGCAGTACGATTCATAAAGCAAGCACTGTAAGAAAGCTGACATAGAATTGGCAGGGTTTCTTAAGAAAAAAGTAAAGACTTTTAGGGGTATATATGCTAGTATGAAATTAATCTTAGATTCCCAAAATATTACGCTGTAACCCTTGTATCTACTGGAGTTTTAAGTCAGATACCGAAAGGATAATGAATAAAAAAGAATATAAGAGTAACAAATAAAGATACTAAGAAAAAAGCAATGTAGTTCGGAAATTCTTGAGATAAAAAAGAAAATTATAATAGAAATTGAAAAGAACGATTCAGTAAAGTATAAATGTTGAAATACAACGAAAGGACAGGATTATTATGGAACAAGTCAGTATTTTAGTTGTAGATGATGATAAAGAAATTGCAGAACTTGTTGAAATACATCTTATTGGTGATGGATATCAGGTATTTAAGGCATTTAGTGCTAAGGAAGGGTTTGAGATTCTGGAACGGGAAGATATCAAATTGATAATACTTGATATTATGATGCCGGGAACGGATGGTTTAAGTATGTGCAAAACAATTCGTAACACCAGCACGATTCCAATCATAATGCTAAGTGCCAAATCTGCTGATTTGGATAAAATCATAGGTCTTGGAACCGGAGCAGATGATTATGTGATAAAACCTTTCAATCCTTTGGAATTGACTGCCAGAGTAAAATCTCAGCTTAGACGATATACAAAATTCAACCCAAATTCTTTTGAAGATAAATTAAATAAAGAAATTATGGTGAACCACCTAATTATTAATAAAGAAGACCACCGTGTTATAGCATACGAAAAAGAAGTGAAACTAACCCCTATTGAATTCGATATTTTATATCTGTTGGCTACCAACCCGGGCAGGGTATTCAGTACGGATGAAATATTTGAGCGAGTATGGAATGAAAAGATGTATGAAGCCAATAATACGGTTATGGTTCATATACGAAGATTACGGGAGAAAATAGAGATGGACTCTAGGAATGCTCAAATCATTAAAACGGTATGGGGAGTAGGGTACAAAATTGAAAAATAGTATTTTTAAAAGCTTTCGTTTTGAAATAGTGTTATATAGTCTGTTGAGCCTGGTATATACTCTTTTGACTGAGGCACTGCTATATTTTGGATTCTATCTGGTATACCGGGTTGTAAACGGTAATAAGATGTATGGGCAGATTAAATATGGTAATTTGGCAAATAGGGCGGCAGGTAATGGAGCGAGTCTGAATTATACTCCTAACAATATTCAAAATAGCTTTACAGGGGATGGCAGAATTCCGACAAAAGGTTTTATTGTCTTCATGGTTATCATAGCTTTTTTAGTGGGAGTATTATTATTTACCATCTATTTTCTTTTTCTTACTAAAAAGTTTGGTACTTATTTGGAACGGATAGCAGGAGGAATTACAGAAATAGCTGCCGGTAATTTTAATACCCGAATAGAAATTGATAATGACGATGAGTTTGCTTTAATTGCAGCAAAGTTAAATCAGATGGCAGGTGACATAAAACAATTAATTGAAAATGAACGCAATAGTGAAAATACCAAGAATCAGTTAATAACCAGCGTGGCGCATGACTTAAGGACACCATTAACCTCAATAATTGGATATCTTTCCTTGGTATCCGATAAAGATAAACTCACTCCGGAAACCAAGGAAAGATATATTGAGATTGCATACAGTAAGTCAAAGCGGCTGGAAAAATTAATTGAAGATTTATTCTCCTATACTAAATTCAGTTTTGGAGAAGTAACGATGGAATTGGCAAAGCTTAATATGGTAAAGTTAATTAATCAATTGGTGGATGAATTTTATCCAAGCTTTCAGGAAAGTGGTTTGGAATATGAATTTAGCACTACTATTGGTTCCGTATATGTAAAAGGAGATGGTAATCTGCTGGCTAGGGCTTTCGCTAATTTAATCAGCAATGCCATTAAATATGGCAAAGATGGAAAAAGTGTAAGAATAAAGCTGGAAACAATTGATGGAAAGGTGATAACAACAGTTACAAATTACGGAAGGCTTATACCGGAACAGGAACTGCAAAATATATTCGAACGTTTTTATCGTTTAGAGGGCTCCAGGTCCAGTGAAACAGGAGGTACAGGACTTGGCTTGGCAATTGCCAAGAATATAATAAATATGCATGGAGGCACAATAGGAGTGAGAAGTGATTTTAACGGAACTGTTTTTGAGGTAGTCTTGGATGAACAGAAGGAAGGCATGGAAGGATGAAGAGAAAAAAAGGCAGTATAAGGAATCGCTTACTGATTTTGGTAGCTTTTCTTATCACGGGTACCATTTTTGCATTTCTATCATCCCAAAGTAAAGGTCTGTTCCGGATATCAAAATATGGAAATATCATGACCGCAGAAGCTAGTGAGCCAGAAACCGGAGATATAAAAGTATCTGGTTCAAGGAAGTCTATGAGTATAGAGTATGGGTATGATCAATATGTAAAATATGGTCGCTATATAAGTGTAAGTGCAACCATAGACAGCGAGGAAGATGATAGTTTTCAAGGTTGGTTTGAGGTAATTTCTCCTAAAGAAGGACAAAACACAGTATATCGCAGGGAAGTTAAGCTGGCCAAACAAAGTGAAACAAAAGCAACCATATATATGCCTGTAATTGATGACTCTGGATATATACAGGTAAAGCTTCTTAACAAAGACGAGTCTACCATTTTAGAGAAAAAGATAAAAGTAAAGCTAGGTAATTATGAAAAATTAGTTTATGTAGGGGTTTTAAGTGATAATCCTACGGACTTAAAATATCTGGAAAGTCTGGGTAACAGGGTTTTTTACCTGAATAAAGATACACTTCCTCAGAACTATCTTGGATTAGATTTACTGGATGTACTGGTAATAAACGAATTTGACACAGGCAAGCTGGCGGATGAACAGATAGAAGCAATCCTTAAATGGACAAAACAAGGAGGAAGTCTGGTTTTTGGTACGGGTGTGCATGGCAGTAAAACACTGAAAGCGTTTAAAACAGAGCTGCATCTAAAAGGTTCAGAAAAAGTAGCTGAAAGTGCAGTTAATCTTTGTGATAGATTGGGAGGAATTAAGGAATTAAAGCAGGTAATTCTTGACTTAGAAGAAAGCAGAAGGATGTTTTTAGATAACGTCAAGAGCAGGAATGACATGCTCGCCTTTTATGGAGATGAATCCATAGAAATAGATTATTCTATCTTTGATAAGTGGACCAAAAACAAAGTAAATAATCTTAGGGAAGAGATAGTAGATAAGCACATCTATGATATAGCGTTTGCAAATGATTATGAAACAGTTTTATCCCAAGAGAATTTAAATCTTTTAATAAAGCATCCTTATGAGTATGGAAATATACAGCTATTTACCTTTGACTTGGGACTTAAGAACACCGAAGTTACAACCGGTCTTACGGTTATAACAGCTATACGGAACAACTTAAGTTATACGAAACAGAATCAGTTAGAGAATGAATATTATGGTTCAGATAATAACTACGGTATCTATAGCAATGTATCAAGAGGATATACCGATAAGGTGCCTATGGCAGGCGGTTATATCATTGTACTTGTAATTTATATAATTTTAGTTGGCCCAATTGCATATCTTGTGCTGAAAAAGTTAGATAAACGAAGTCTCGCATGGGGGATTATACCTGCACTTGCAGTAGTATTTACAGTTTTCATATTTATTATGGGCTCTAAGACAAGAATTGATGAGCCGTATGCAGGATACGTGAAGCTTTTGAACTTTAATAAAGGAAATACGGCGGAAGAAAATTTATACTTTTCTCTGACGGCACCTTTTAATACAGCATACTCTATTATTTTGGATAAAAAATATAAAGTGACGGAGATGTCAGGTAACAGTCCTGCTATTTATAATTACGGAAGAAAAGTAGAAGTAGACTTTGCTAATACGGTATCTACAATTCAATATGGATTTGAACATACCGAGTTAAAAATTCAAAATAATCCGGCCTTTACACCGGTATACTACCAGTCAGAAAACACCTTTAATGTACCAAATAAACTAAGTACGGAGATTTCATATACAGGAGAAGAATTAAAAGGAACGATTGATAATGGGTTTGATTTTGATATTTCCAATGCGTTTCTTGTCAGTGATGGATATATAGTTGCTTTAGGGGAGTTGAAAAAAGGGGAGAAGGTAGTGCTTGCTGATAAGCAACATCTATTTTTAAATGCAAAAGATGATTTATATAGTGAGGAAATTCTGAGAAAATTAAGTGGAAAACAAGAGACTCAGAAGAACTTAACAGCAAAGGAAAATAATATAGCAGGTATTTTGACATATCTGATTGAAAATAACCAGATTTGGGAAGCGAATCAAAGTTATCTATTTGGGTTTGCGAATGACAAGGGGGATCAGATAAGCGAAGGTGATACTACGGTAAAAGCTTATAAAGAGCAGGATTTTACTTTATTAACAGATAATATTCTTACTGAAATACAAAGCCAGATTACTACTTATGGAATGACGGTCTTAAAGTTTGCAATTGATGTAAATTACGCAAACGGAGATAAGTCCTTTGTATCTTCTCTGGATCCTTATATTGTTATGGAAGAAGGTCATTATGATAAGTACAATCAAGCCAGGTACTTAACCAGTAACGATATGAATATCGAGTATCATCTTCCTGAAAATGAAAAAGTAACATCCTTTGAATTTCTTCAGAATAGAAATCAGGAAAACAGGAATGATTATTTGAAAAATTTTGAAGGTGTTGTCTATTTTAAAAATATAAAAACAAATAATTTTGATGAAGTGTATCGTTCTGGAACAAGCAGCAGTGTTACGGATGTAGACAAATATTTAACAAAAGATAATACTATAACTGTCCGCTACAGTACGGATATGTCTTTAAAAGGCTATCAGATTGTATTGCCTCATATTTCATATTGGAAGGAGGGGACAGCAAATGCTGATAATAAAGAATCTAACTAAAAGGTACAGTAAAAACATTGCACTAGATAATCTGAATCTAAATATAAAAAAGGGTGAAATATTCGGATTTGTGGGCCCCAACGGCGCTGGTAAGACTACTACTATGCGAATTGTAACTGGTTTACTAAAAGCAGATTCTGGCGATGTGTATATAGATGGGGTAAATGCCAGCAGTAATCAAAAGATACTCAAAAGTAAGATTGGCTATATGCCTGATTTTTTCGGAGTATATGATAACTTAAAAGCAATGGAGTACATGGAGTTCTATGCTTCCATATATGGAATAGTCGGTAAGGAAGCTAAGAAGTTATGTCAGGAATTAATGGATTTGGTGCAGTTGTCAGAAAAGGCAGACAGTTATGTCGATGAAATGTCAAGAGGTATGAAGCAGCGTCTGTGTTTGGCTAGAAGCCTTGTTCATAATCCAGAACTGTTAATACTGGATGAACCTGCTTCCGGCTTGGATCCGAGAGCCAGGTATGAAATGAAAGAAATTTTAAAAGAGCTTCATTATAGAGGAATGACAATTTTAATCAGCTCACACATTCTTCCGGAACTTGCTCAAATGTGCAGTCATATTGGAATCATTGAAAAAGGGAAGATGGTAGTGTCTGGCACAGTAGATGAAATTATATCTGCAAGAGGTGCGGCAAGACCTATTCTTATAAAATGTACAGATGAGCAAGAGAAGGCAGTTGAAATATTAAAACAAAATCGATTTACAAGAAATATAACCATTAGAGATAACCTAATTACCATATTATTTGGTGGAGATGAAGTACAGGAAGCGGCTCTTTTATCGTCGATGATACAACACGGGGCACATATTTCTTCTTTTGCCAGAGAAGAAAGTAATTTAGAGACATTATTTCTACAGATTACTACCCAGGAAGAACAGGCTACTTAAGTATATTAATAACTTAGAAAGGGATTTAAAATATGTTAAAACTAAATCCGGTCTATCAAAGAGAATTGAAAACAGGAGTAAGAAGTTTTAGGACGGCTCTTATTATATTTGGCTACAATGGGCTGTTGGCTCTTTTTGGACTGTTTGCCTTTTACGTAACCTTTGAATATGAACACCGGTTTGGAGGAAGTGTTAACTATGCTTCTATTTTAAGGATATATGCGATTATTGCGGCAACAGAATTCTGTCTAGTGTTATTTTCTGTTCCGGCGTTAACTGCCGGAGCTATAGCGGGTGAGCGGGAAAAGCAGACTCTGGAAATTCTTCTTACCACAAAGCTTTCACCCCATCAGATAATAATGGGAAAACTTGCTTCATCTATTAGTATGATGATATTGCTAGCATTTTCAAGCCTGCCGGTTCTGGCACTGGTATTTTCAGTTGGTGGAGTTACTTTGAAGGATTTTGCAGAGTTCATGTTATTAGTCATCGTTACTGCCATATATATAGGAAGTATTGGTATATTTTTTTCAGCGTTATTTAAAAAGACAACCTCAGCAACAGTTACTACCTATGGAACTTTATTGATTCTGGTAGTTGGAACCATAGGAGTTACCTGGATTATTAACGTGATACTTCAGATGAAGCTAGATAATATAAATGTAGAAGGAACGATATATCAGACGGCTGATGTTGGTAACTGGCTTCTTCTTTGGTTGGTCAATCCTGCAATAACCTGTTTGTCTATGATAGAACGACAGATTGGAACGGGTAAAGAATTAAATAATCTTTTAAGTAGCTTTGGTTCTGTTTCGCTTCGGATACGGAACAACTGGTTTTTTATAAGTTCAGTTCTTCAATTAGGAATATCAATAGTACTTCTGAGCCTTTCATCAAGATTGCTAGATCCCCTTAGAAAGCGATGTCATCGGCAGAAAGATCATTAGAATAAAGAATGAGTCAAAAATAGCCATCGGATTCCAATACTAGATAAGGTGTTAAATATCATGTATGGTAATGCAACCGATGGCTTCTTTTTGGAATATGAAAATGGAAGAAGAATAATATAAGAACATTATAACACATAAATAAAAAAAAGGTAGTGTTTTTTTATAATTATTTTAAAAAAATTTAATTTTACTAATGAAAAACTACTTGTAAGTAAAAAAAGCACTGTAAATATAACAGTATTCTATATTTACAGTGTTAGTTATAAAATTTCATTATGTATCGTTAGGATTCTGTCAATTCGTTGTAATAGGAATGGTTGTTAAATATTTGTACTATTACAGAGTATAATTCCTGATTTTTTTTGAGATTCTCACGCTGTGATAAATTCTCGCATATTCTATTTCATCAACGGTATTAATGTAATTCTCCGGAAAATCTTTTTGCAATCCCTTATCTTTTAAAATTCTTGCAGCTTTATTATAAGCAATTGCTGCTTCCTGTTCGGTTGAGTATCTTCCTATAATAAAGTCACCCTTAATATGTATCTTAGCAGTATAAGAGGGGAATCCCTTATTTTGTTCCTTTATTACACCGTAATATTTATTAATGACCTCAATATTTGCATAGCGGTAATCCGTATCGTCCCCGTTGACAAAACGATAATCCCTGCCTGTCACTGCATAATTACGAATTCCGTAACGGGACAAGATGTTAACCTGCATACCATAATCAGAAACAAAAAGATGGCCACCCCTTACCATAATCTTGTGATGTGCATAATAAAACAAATCATCAATATCAAACTTGAAGAGTTTCTTCTTATTTATATAGTAAACAAAATATCGATTCTTCAAATAAATTGGATTTTTAAAATACATACCGTTATCACGAAAATTTATTAAGATTACCCATTTTTCGAAGGGTAAAGAAAAACTAGAATTATAATCGTCAATTGTATGCATATTCTCGCGTAAGATTTCACTGGCAGTAAGGTAAGCAAAATTACCCGATATCTCATCGTCATAGCTTCCCAGACTGATGTGTTTGTTGAGATAAGTAATGGAAGTTCGATAATAGGTCTGACCATTCTTTCTGGTGGCTTTTGTTACTCCGGTTAGTGATGGCAAATGTTGTTCCCTCCTGACATATAAAAGGTATAATTGCGCTACTTTTCTGATAATTACAACATAATTCCTCATGGATGTCAATGGGACTATCAGAGGAGGGGATGTGGAAAAAGGGCTTAAGAGAACCATATAGTATTCTATTGGAATAGAAAACTAGAATGTATGTACGATTAAACCAAGTGTTAGCCACCCATGAAAAATCAAGGACAAGCTGTAATAAGTCAAGAAAGCAAATATTACACAAACATTAATAAAATATTACGAGATTTAATAATTAATAAGTATGCAAAATGGCTTAAATCAAAGAGTTTATAAAAAAATGAGAAAAAAAGAATGGTTAATTGTATAAAGCATAAAAAAGGTGTGTAAAATATTTAATAAATAGTTAATAATTTGTTAAAAAATAATTGGACAAGATGAATATAAAATAACTATTTTTATGAATGGAATTTGTGCATTAGTTTATCCCTAGACAAATGGTGGAAAATTAATTATGTTGTATCTTCCAAAAATAGTTGATACTTATTGACAGGTTTATGCGAGATGATATAATGCATGATAAGCGCTTAAACAAGGTTTGCCTGAGATTGTTGTTTGAGTAGCTGCCTAAGCTCCATTCGGCGGAGTTATTATAAATCAAAGAAAAGAGGATGTATCTATGCTAAAAATACACTCGTTTCTTCGAAGGGTTAAGAAGCCGATTCGTAAATTAGTACCAAGTCATTTAGGCAAATATAAAATAAGTCTGGCAGTAATTGCATATGCAATGGTGACAGTCTTGTTTATTCTTACCCCTGACTATATCTATGGCAGCGGTAAAACGAATGTGGAGACTCATGTTAAAGCGGAGAAAACACATCAGGTTGTCCCGGATATAGTTGAAGAAACAGCCAATGAAGCCATAGTGCGTTTTGATCAAGTGTATTTAAACAGTCAATTCATATTATGTGACCTTACCACTGATGGTACCCCGGTGGAAAGTTCCTTGCTTCAGAAACAAAGCCTTGCAGTAGAAGGTGGAAACAATACTTACTCAGTAACTGATGACAAAAACGATTCGAATAAAGAAACAGAAAAAGATAAAATAACCGCAGAACAGGCAGATGCGGAAACTATGAAGAAGGTTGATAGTGGTTCAACCAAAGAGAATTCGAGAAAAGAAACCAAGAGTGCTGTAAGTAGTACAGCTAATGAACAAGAGACAGAGTCTAAGAAAAAAGCAGAAGAAGCTAAAGTGGCAAAAGAAGCCGAAGAAAAAAAAGCCGATGAAAAAGAAAAAGAATCCGATAAGAGAAAAGACTATGTCATTAATTTGAATGAAGAAGAAATCGAAATCTTACAACGAATCGTAGAAGCAGAAGCAACCGGAGAAGACATAAAAGGTAAAATGCTGGTAGCAAACGTCATCTTAAACAGAGTAAACAATAAGAGTTTTCCGAATACTGTTAAAGGAGTTGTTTTCCAGAAAAATGGAAACATCTATCAGTTCTCACCAACAAAGGATGGAAGGTACTGGTCGGTAAAAATAACTAAGGATACCAAAAAAGCAGTAGAAAGAGTTTTGCAAGGAGAAGATTATTCCAAAGGGGCATTATACTTCTCAGCCCGCTCCAGAGCAGACAAGAACAGCATGCGTTGGTTTGATAGGAACCTGGAATTCTTGTTTCAATATGGTGGACATGAATTCTTCCGTTAAGCAAAGATTAAAGAGTATTAAGTCAACAACTGTTTAAAAGCAGACCTGATAAGGAAACGGCAATGACCGTTAACGGATCAGGTCTCTTTTATTTACATCGGAATCTTTTCGCAAGGTATTGTACTAAAGAGTGAAACGTGATATAATACATAAAATTTAAGCAAATATATTCATAAATTTAAATAAAAAAACATAAAGGAATGAGCGCATATGAATCTGATGTATCGAAGTACCCGCAGTCACAGTGAACCTATGACAGCTTCCCAGGCGATTTTAAAAGGTTTGGCAGAGGATGGAGGATTATTTGTTCCCCAGTCTATACCAGAACTTAAGATACCTTTAGAACAATTAGGGAAATTAACATATCAGGAAACTGCCTATGAAGTTATGAAGCTGTTTTTTACAGATTTTACAGAAGAAGAATTAAAAAAATGTATTAACAGTGCCTATGATGATAAATTTGATACCAGTGAGATAGCTCCTATTACAAATGCAGATGGAGCTTTCTATCTGGAACTATTCCATGGTTCAACCATAGCCTTTAAGGACATGGCACTATCAATTCTCCCTCATCTTCTTACAACGGCTGCAAAGAAAAATCAGGTTACTGATGAAATCGTAATATTAACGGCAACTTCCGGAGATACAGGAAAGGCAGCGCTTGCGGGATTTGCTGATGTGGACGGAACTAAAATCATTGTATTCTATCCTAAAGATGGTGTCAGCCCCATTCAGGAAAAACAAATGGTGACACAAAAAGGGGAGAACACGTTTGTAATTGGTATCAAAGGAAACTTTGATGACGCACAAAATGGTGTAAAGGCTATATTTGGTAATAAAGAACTGGCAGTTACTTTAAAAGGAAAAGGTTATCAGTTCTCATCAGCCAATTCAATCAATATAGGGCGTTTGGTACCGCAGATTGTATATTATGTGTATGCATACGGGAAATTATGCGAAAAAGGTGAACTTCAACCGGGAGAGAAGATAAACGTTGTTGTACCGACCGGCAACTTTGGTAATATACTTGCAGCTTTCTATGCAAAAAACATGGGTTTACCAATTGATAAATTGATTTGCGCTTCCAATGACAATAAAGTATTATTTGATTTCTTCCAGTCAGGAGCCTATGACAGAAACAGAGAATTTATTTTAACAACCTCACCTTCTATGGACATTCTTATCTCAAGTAATTTAGAAAGATTGATATATAAAATAGCAGGTGATGATGCGGACAAAACTTTAGAACTTATGAAAGCTCTATCTACAGACGGTAAATATATTATAACGGATGGTATGAAAGAGAATATGAAAGATTTTCTCGGCGGGTATGCTACAGAACAGGAGACTGCTAAGACCATAAAACAGCTTTATGACAAAACCGGTTATGTAATTGACACACATACAGCAGTAGCCGCAGCGGTATATAATAAGTATCAAACCGAAAGTAAAGACACAACAAAGACAGTGATAGCTTCCACGGCCAGTCCTTATAAATTTACAAGAAGCGTTATGGAAGCAATTGATAATAAATATGACAGTATGACAGACTTTGAGTTAGTGGATGAACTAAGTACACTTTCAGGTACGGCAGTACCTCCTGCTATAGAAGAAATCCGCCAGGCAGAAGTACTCCATGAAAAAGTATGTGATGCTGATAAAATGCAGTTGATGGTAGAAGAAATTCTAGGCTAATACGAAGTGGATTTCCTTGGATAAGATAACACCTGTTCGCAAGATGAATCAGTAATGTAGGCTGATAACTTACGAACGGGTGTTTTTTTTGCCGGAATACATTTAAAGGTAAGTCTTAAAATATTAACACAATTGTTACAAAAAAATATACGGAATATGACAAATCCATGACATAAAATTGACACAAAGAAAGAGCATTATATAGTCAAGTCAGACAGAGCAGAGAACACAATATAATAAGTTCACTTAAAGTTTGACCTTGTATAATCTATTCCATACAGATATAACATACAAACAGGGTGTAATCTTAACTGATGTATCTGGTAGAAAAAACCAAATTTTTGACTGTTGACTGAAACTTCAAAAGTGGCGGGAATGTGTCAAAAATAAGGCAGAAACCGAGGAATACACTGGGTTTAAAAGGTTATAAAAAAAGTAAAATAATAGATAAAAGGACTTGACCTTTTGTTTGATTATTGTTATAATCAATTTGTTATTGGAATGATTATATTTGAAAGTGTCTGCTGGATTGGTTTGTCCAATGAGACAAAGAATAACAGCATAAGACATAAAAAATATAATACCAAACCAAACCTATATTTTAAGGAGGAAGAAAGAATATGAAGAAAAATTTCTTTAAAAAGAAATTAGCTTCCGGTCTTGCATTAGCATTAGTAGTTGCAAGTTTAGCTCCAGCAGGATTATCTGCTTCAGCTGCAACAGCAACTAAAGTTGTTAAACAGGGCGGCGGCAAAGCACCAACTGTTATGTACGTTGGTGGAGCTAAAGTTGATTACAGCTTAAGCAAAGTTTATAAGAGCAACAAATATGCGTGGACAGTAAGTGATTCATCCATCGCTACAATCACTAAAACTACAGGTGTTGTTACAGCAAAAGCTCCTGGAACAGTAACTATCAAAGCTACTGCTAGAAATTCATCCGGAAAATGGCTTAACGCTTTCACACACAAAATCACTATCAAACAACGTGTAACAAGCATTGATATCAACGCAGAAGATTTCTCTTTAGCAGTTGGTGAAGAAAAAGATTTAGATGCAGTTAAAAATCCTAAGACTTCAACTGACTCTGTAAGATACGCTTCCAGCGATGAAAAAGTAGCAACTGTTAACGCAACAACTGGTGTTGTTAAAGCGGTTGGTGTTGGTGAAGCTACAATCACTGTTTACTCCAAAGCTGCTTGGAATACTCCTAACACAAGCACTTACAACAGAACTGATTCTGTTAAAGTAACTGTACTTGATGGTATCCAGGCTGTTAAACAGACTACAAAGACTAAATTAGAAGTAACTTTAGCAACTGACGCTAAGGAAAAATTAACGAAAGATAATCTTGTTATCACTGACGCTAACGGCGTTAAACAGGTTATCAAAGAAGTTAAATTCTCCGATGACGGAAAAACTGCTACGGTAGAAACTTACTTAGAATTCGTTGACAAAGCTACATACAAAGTATCTTATGCAGATACTGAAAAAGAATTTGTAGCAAGCGTAGGTAAAGTAGCATCTATCGTAATTGAACCTAAAACAGTTGAATACCAGAAAGAAACTGCTTTATCAATCAAATTATTTGATGCTAACGGTGTTGATGTAACTACAGCTGATGAATTACGTAACGTAACTTTCGATTATGATGCTGCAAAAGCTTATATCGGAGCTATTGAAGATGGTAAATACAAAATCAATGTATATACTTTCCCTTCATCTGTTAGCGTAAAAGCTGTTTACCATACTTATGACTATACTGATTTAACTGAAAAAGTATTTGAAAGTACTGCAGTCATCAATTCTGTAGAAGAAATCAAAAACACAGCTACTAATGTTCAGTATACATTAACTTCTGGAAAAGCTGATTGGACAAAAGTAAATACTACTATTCCTGCAGATGCAACTGGATATAGATTATTTATGAAAGCAAAAGATCAGGCTAACGCAGATTTAACTGAAAAAGATTTCACTTTTGAATCTTCTGATCCTACTGTATTAGGTGTTTCTAAGACAGACGATGGTGTGTACGTATATGCTATCAAATCTGGTGTTGCACATATCAAAGTAACTTACGGAAATACAACTCAGTTACTTAAAGTAACAGTTGGAGCAGAAGCAAAAGCAGCTACAATTACTGCAAGTAAGACTAGCGCTGTATTATACAACTCATTTAGTGATGAAGTTACTATTGATGTTACTGTAAAAGATCAGTATGGAAACAAAATTACTTCAGATAAGTTAGTATCTGTTAGTGATATTAGTAACGATATCATAGTTGATAATAGCGTAGCTGGTAAAGTAACATTTACATTACCTAAGGGTGCAGGAAAAAATGCTAGCTATACTTATAGATTAACATATTTAGACAGAGTTACATCTGTGACTATCAGAACTGTTGCAGTTACTGATTTAAATGAAACATCAGTAAGAGTTGAATCTAATGTTAACACTGTAGATGTTGTTATGAATGATGATGTTAAGTCTGACAAAAAAGTTGAATTCAAAGCTTTCGCTTATAACTCAAAAGGTGAAAAAGTTAGAGAATTAGCTTTAAGTGATTCTGACTTTGTTGTTAAAAAAGGAAATGATACAATCGCAAATGCTATTGTAACTGACGGAACTGTTGCAAGCTTTGGAGCATTGAAACTTAATGGAAATACTACTGTAAGCCAGGCAGCTGTTGGCGTATACGTTGTAGAATACACAGGTACTATCATTCCTAAGCCTGGAACAACTAAGACAGATACTAAGAGAGTGACTTTCACTGTTACTAACTCACAGATAAAACCTACAGTTAAACAGGAAAAGACAGTTTCTACAGCTTCTACTTTAGATGCTTTAATTAAAGAAGCATTTAAAGCATCCGGAGATAAAGAAATCGTTGGATTTAAGGTTGTTGTTAACAAAACAGAGTATACTGAAACAAGTGATCTTAAATCTGTTTCTTTAACAAAAGGTGTATCTGTATTAGTAAAATCTATAAAGGTTGCTGAAGACTTTACTAATGGTACTGTAATACATTCTGTAGATGTTAATAAGACAGTATTAATTACTGAATAATTTAATCATCTAAAAAACTAACCACCTAAGGTGGTTAGTTTTTTTTGTCTATAATTCAACACACTCCTTAAGAATCCTTAATAATTATTGCATTATCCTCCTTTGTATGTTAAAATCCATCTTAGTGGAAAGTTAACTCTTAGGAGGATTTTTATAATGAGTGATATAAAGGTTAGTATCATTGTTCCAGTTTATAATGTTGAAAAATACCTAGTAAATTGTATGGAAAGTATGGTCAATCAAACCTTACAAGAAATCGAGATTATAACAGTTAATGATGGTAGCCCTGATAATAGTATTAAGATACTGGAAAAATATGAACAGAAATACCCGGGAAAGGTCAGAGTATATACAACTGAGAACCGGGGGGTTAGTCATGCCCGTAATTACGGCATAGACCGCGCTCAGGGTGACTACATCATGTTTGTGGACAGTGATGATTATATAGAGCTTAATATGGCCGAGAAACTATATAAAAAGGCTATAACAGACAATAATGATTTAGTTATGTGTGCCAGATGTAATGTGTATGAAGTAGAGGGTAAGACAGAACTAAAGAAAAAAGCAATAAAGATATTTTCTATGAATCAAAACTTTAAGATGATTGACAGAAAATTTGAATATGTACATGCTTCCCCCTTTCCATGGGACAAGCTTTTTAAACGTTCTCTATTAGATGATATACGTTTTCCGGAAGGAATTCGATTTGAAGATTTAGTAGTGGCTTTTGGTGCCTTGGCAAAGGCTGAAAGTATAGGTGTTGTGCCGGAACCGTTGTATTATTATCGGAAGACAACACAGGTAGGCTTCTTAAATAGCTTTTCGGAAGCAACAAAGGATATAGTAAAAGCGTTTGCTTTATTGTTTGATTATATGAAGCGTCATGATTTATTCGACGAGTTTAAAGAAGAATTGGAATATATATGTGTAAGGCATTTCTTCTATCGTTATGAATCTTTCTATGCGGATGAGAAAAAAGGTCAGTTAAAATTAAAAATAGATATTATTAATGCTACCCAGGATTTCTTAGAGGATTATATCCCGGGGTGGTCTAGTAATCATTACTTAAAATATGTAACAAGTGCATCTCTTAAGAAACATATGAAGTATTATGTAAATCGTAATAAAGCAATTCAATATGTAACCTATCGGGAAAAGGTACCTGGCAGAGTGTACCGGTTATTTTTGAAAATAAGTGGTAAATGGGATAAAGTATCTCGTAAATGGAAAAAATTTAAAAAGAGCAAGAAAAAAGCTGCGGTTATTAAACGTAATATAAAAAAATCTAAAGTATATAAGCTATTTCACTTACCGTCAGATATGAAATACTCAAAGTACTATGATAGCCTACAGGTGAATGAGAAGGTTATCTTATTCGAATCCAAGCATGGAGAGGATTTAGCTGGTAATATCTTTAATATGATATATGAAACTGCCAGAGACAAATATCGTGATTACCGTATATGCCTTGTAATGAAAAAAGACCTAATAGAAACCTATAGCAAGCAGTTAAGCAACTATGGTATAAATCACGTTCATTTTATAGAATTACACACCGATGAATATTTAAGAACCTTGGCTTTGGCAAAGTACTTAGTTACAGATACCAGTTTTCCTCCCTATTTTATTAAGAAACCAAATCAAGTATACTTAAATACTTGGCATGGTACGCCTCTTAAAGCCATGGGACGTATTGTACCGGACAGAGAATATGCACTTGGTAATGTCCAGAGAAACTTTTATATAGCAGACTATCTATTATATCAGAATGAATTTTCTAAAAAGGTATTTTTTGATGACTATATGCTAAATGAAGTATACAAAGGTAAAGTGCTACTATCCGGTTATCCGAGAAACTCTTCCTTTTATCGTACGGATAGAAGAGATAAAATACGCACAGAGTGTGGATTAACAGAGAAACAGGTATTAGTTTATATGCCGACCTGGAGAGGATTGCTTCATAAGAAGCAGAATAAGGAGCAGGTAGAGAAAATTTTTAGCTACCTTGCACATTTAGACCATAAATTAAGAGATGACCAGGTATTATTTGTAAAGTTACATCCCTTTGTAAAACGGAGTATTAATTATTCAGAATTAATTCATGTTAAGGAATTTCCAAGTGAATACGAGACCTATGACTTCTTAAATGCAAGTGACTTACTGATTACTGATTACTCTAGTATTATGTTCGACTATGCATGTTCAAAGAAGAAGATTATTCTGTTCACTTACGATAGAGCAGAATATCTTGGTGACAGAGGTATTTACATTGATTTGGATGAGATGGATTTGCCTAAGGTTGAAACCGTAGATGATTTAGTTAAAGAAATAAACAATCCAGATTATGATTATCCAAAGTTCTATAAACGATTTTGCAGCTATGATTCTGCAGAGACTGCTAAAAATGTATGTGACATGGTATTCTTGCAAGAAGATACAAAACTACAGGTAGTGGATTACAGTAAGAATCAGGAATCCAATGTCCTTATTTATACCAAAGCGCTTAAAAATAACGAAGAAGATTTGAAGTTCATCGAAGGCTTAAATAATAGAAAAGATAAAGAAAAAAATCTTTTTCTACATTTTA
Source organism: Anaerocolumna cellulosilytica (assembly GCF_014218335.1). Classification (GTDB taxonomy): domain Bacteria; phylum Bacillota; class Clostridia; order Lachnospirales; family Lachnospiraceae; genus Anaerocolumna; species Anaerocolumna cellulosilytica. The sequence goes on from NZ_AP023367.1 coordinate 1,086,397, forward strand.
AAGCTGGAGCAATGAAAAAGACTTCAAGAAACTTAAGCCTGCTTAATCAAGAGATAGGCTATATACCAATATCCCCTGGAAGAAATTATACATTTTCAGAATATATTGCTTTTATCCTAACATTCCGTTTTGGGATTAAGAATAGTTATACAAAGAATAAGATTAACACTTTGGCAGAACGTGAGACCGCCAAATATTATGGGAATACTGCGTTTGATTATGTTATAAATTATTCAGGCATGGATTTAATGCTTATTCATGTTTTTGATGCCATAGATGCTAAAAAGATATTTTATTTTCATGACTTTAATGAAAAGAAATATAATTCATCTAAAATTTATAAAAAGAATATACAGTATGCAATAACGCATCTGTCACAATATACACTGGTTATAGTACCATCTTCGATGGAGAAGTTAGCTGAGATAAAGCAGCTAAGAGAAAAAGTGAAAATTATTACAATTGATGAGAAACCGGTTAGTATTGATACCATTCTAAAGGAGGTTATATAGTGAAGGCTGGAGTTGTAACATTTCATAACGCCCACAACTTTGGAGCAAGTCTTCAAACCTGGGCTTTGCAGAGAGTTTTAAAGAATAATAAAATAGAAGCCTCAGTTATTCATTATCATCCAAGCATCATTGATGACCTATATAATCCTCTAAAAGGGAAAGAAGGGTTTGCTAAAAGTATTGCTAAATTTAAGCTACGACGTAAAAACCCTAGAAGCCTGGAAAGATATAATAACTACACTGGTTTTATCCATAAACAGTTCGATCTTCTGGGTGACTTTACCACCTATGAAGAATTGGAAGCTGCCAATCTTAACTTAGATGCTTATATAGTTGGCAGTGACCAGGTGTGGAACAGTGAGCATATCGGTGGTTTTGATCCAGCTTTCTTTCTTGACTTTGTGAAAGATAAGGAAGCTGTCAAGATTTCTTATGCAGCAAGTATTGGTAAGGATTATGTTCTTCCCATATACCATGATAAGATAAGAAACAGTTTAAAGAGTTTTACATCCATATCCGTTAGAGAAAAGAGTGCGAAGAAAGCTATTGGTAACTTAACAGATAAATCGGTTGATGTTGTTTTAGATCCAACTCTTTTACTCCCCAGAGAAGATTATGATGCAATTAAGACAATGCCAAATATCAGAGAAAAATATATCTTTGTATATATGATGGAACACAATCCGGATGTAATCGCATTTGCCAACAGAGTATCAACTGCTACAGGTCTGCCAATTATTCAAAGAAGACCAAACAAGCTCTTTAAAAATGAAATCGGAAGCTGTTACACCTCAGCGCCTGGAGATTTCCTGGGACTTATCGAGAAGGCGGAATATGTTATAACAAATTCCTTTCATGGTACAGTATTTTCAATTATTTACGAAACCCCGTTTGTATCCATGCTCCACTCCAATACCGGAAGTAGAACCATAGACCTATTAAAAGCTTTGAATCTGGAATCACATCTCTTGTATAAGAAGGAAGAATTTAAAGATTTCTCCCAGTTTGCCATAGAGAACCCAGAGAAACTGCGAAAGAGAATCCTTGAATTAAGACAAAGCTCTTTAGTCTTTTTAATGGATGCCCTAGGAGAAAATGCAAGGAATACAAAAGTAGCCTGTCCGACTAATATTACAAAGATGGAATGCTATGGCTGCTTTGCATGTAAAGAAATCTGCCCGACAAAGGCTATCACAATGGCTGCCGATGCAGAAGGTTTTAAATATCCTGTCGTTGACGAAGAAAAATGTATTGATTGTGGTGCCTGTAGTAAAGCGTGTATTCGCAAATCCAATCAATTGCTGGAATTTAAAGAAGAATATCCTAAAGTATACTCTGTAATGAATAAATCAGAGGAGGTTCGGTTAAAGAGTTCTTCCGGTGCTATTTTTCCAGAACTGGCCAGATATGTAATCGAAGAGAAAAAAGGTTATGTAGTTGGTGTAAAATACGATAAGGATATGAGGGTGGTGTCTTCCATAGCACATAATATGGAGGATGTAAAAGCATTCTATGGTTCTAAATATGTAAAGAGTGATTTTGATGGCATTTTTCCAAGAATAAAACAACTTTTAATTGATAAGGAGACAGTTCTATATTCAGGCTTACCCTGTGAATGTGCTGCCTTACGCTCTTATTTAAGAAAAGAATATGAAAATTTAGTAATTTGTGAAATTTTATGTCATGCTTCGCCTTCACCAAAAGTGTATGAGCAATATATTGATTACTTAAATAACAAATATAAATCGAAAGTAGTTAAATTAACCTTCCGTAATAAGAATTCAGGTTGGCTAATTCATAAAGCAACCATGGTAATTGAGTTTGCAAATGGTAAAGTTTTAAATGTGAATGCGAGAAAAAATAATTATTTCCGTGCTTTCTTAAATGATTATATTTCAAGACCTAGCTGTAGCATCTGTGCATATACCTATCGTAACCGGGTAGGTGATGTTACCCTTGGCGACTTCTGGGGAATTAAAGATATTGACCCGTCAATGTTTGATGATAAAGGTGTCAGCTTGTTATTAGTCAATAATGAAAGAGGAAGTAAGATCTGGGAAGCGGTAAAAGAAAACTTCACATACAAAAATAGTAACATGACGGCTGCATTTAAGAAAAATCATAGTAAACCCAGCCGTTATAAATTGGAGCGCATGGAATTGTTTTCAAAATTGGATAAAAAGCCAATCGATGATTTATTGTATAGTTATAATGATTTGAGAAAATAACTGAAATATTATAGGCTGCTGGAAATATTTAACATAAAATTAGGTGCAGCAGCCTGTGATAATCGAAAGGTGCAGGTGTTAATTTGAAGAAATATTGGAATAATTTTAAAAAATACCGATTTTTACTAGGTGAACTAGTGAAAAAAGGTATTACTTTAAGATATAGAAGATCCTATCTAGGTATTCTCTGGACTCTGATTGAGCCTTTGCTTACTATGATAGTATTGACTGTTGTTTTTGGTACCTTATTTGGTAATGAGGATAAGCAATTCCCGGTATATATTCTATCCGGTAGACTTTTATATTCTTTCTTTTCCAACAGTACCAAAGTTGCTATGAAATCCATTCGTATGAACAGCAGCATGATTAAAAAGGTATATGTACCGAAATATATGTACCCATTAGCCAGTATTTTAACTGACTATATTATATTTATGATATCACTAATCATCTTGGTTGCAGTTGGAGTTGTATTACAAGTTAAGCCTACTTTTTATTTGTTTCAGGTAATCATACCATTGGCAGTACTGCCAATTATGTGCTATGGTATCGGTTTGATATTGGCAACCTTGTCCGTGTTCTTTAGAGATTTAGAATACATTTGGTCAGTAGCACTTATGATGGTAATGTACACATCTGCAATCTTTTATAAACCAGCTAAAATTATCAAAGGTGGTTACGGCTGGCTTTTAGAAATAAATCCTCTGTATTCTGTAGTTGTAAATTTTAGAAATTCCATTTTTGGAGCTCCATTAGATCAGCGAGCATTAGCCTTATCATTGGTATATAGTGTTGGATTTTTGGCAATTGGAGCATTTATGTTCTATAAGAAGCAGGATCAGTTTATATTGCACGTGTAATTGCACATAAAGAACTTGCTTACAGAATAACAGTGAAGAATAAAGGAGGCATACTATGAAAAAGACAGCAGTAGATGTAAGTCATGTCAGTATGCGGTTTAACTTAGCATCACAAAAGGTTGACAACTTAAAGGAATACTTTATTAAATTAATCAGAAGAGAATTAAAATATAAAGAGTTTTGGGCTTTACAGGATGTAAGCTTACGCATAGATCAGGGAGACCGTGTTGGGATTCTGGGGTTAAATGGAGCAGGTAAGAGTACCTTACTAAAAATAATTGCAGGCGTTTTAAAGCCTACCGAAGGTTCAGTAACGGTAAAGGGGAGGATAGCACCATTGTTGGAGCTTGGTGCAGGTTTTGAAAAAGAATATACCGGTGCAGAAAATATATATTTGTATGGTGCTGTATTAGGGTATCCAAGAGAATTCATTGCCGAGAAATACAATGAAATTATTGAATTCTCAGAATTGGGGAAGTTTATTGATGTACCCTTAAAGAATTATTCCTCCGGTATGAAATCAAGACTTGGTTTTTCTATTGCTACGATTGTTGAACCAGATGTATTAATACTTGATGAGGTTCTTGCAGTAGGTGATGCAAAGTTTAAGAAAAAATGTGAAGCTAAAATCCAATCCATGTTTGATAAAGGGGTTACTGTATTATTTGTATCCCATTCCCTGGCACAGGTTCAAAAAATCTGTAATAAAGCTATTCTGCTAGAAAAGGGAAAGGTGATAGCACAAGGCGGAATTGAAGAAGTCAGTGCTATCTATGAAGAGAAGACTAAGTAAAGCGGTTGTAAAACGAGATTTATATATAGTTGCAAAACATAATTACCTATAGTATTCTTATCGTCAATTGTGGAACGTGTCTACTTAAACCCTCTAATCCTATTGTATCGCAATCGCCTATAATATCTTTATAATAAAACAGAAGCCACAGCAATAATCATATGCTGTGACTTCTGTTTTATATCTATAAATCAAATTGAATCTATCAGTTAATTATTAGTTTTGCTAAGTTTTAATCTGTAATTAATAGCAATGCCTATTCCTATTAGAACCCAAAATACAGGTGCAACTGTAATTGAAGAGTCATTGGAAAGACCGGTTATCATATAACCAATGGTTCCAAGAAAGGTGGAAACACCAACGATGGAAAGATAAGAATCAAACGTTCCATTCTTATAGATACGGATACTGCTTATAAAGTACATTATGTAAAAGACTAAGAATGCCAACAAGGACACAACACCTGTCTGTACACCTATCTGTAGATATAGGTTATGAGGTCTGGTTAAAAGCTGTCCGCCAAAACCGTAATTTGCCTTCTGCACATAATCCTGCTGAGGAAAAGCCATCATATAGGTTTCAGCACCGGAACCTAAGAGGATGCGATCCTTTAATAAAGGAATCGTACGTGACCAGATATAACCTCTACCGGTTGCCAAGGATTCGTAACCCGAAAATACTGCCGAATCAGCAGCAACAATTTTATCGAATTTACCTACAGCATTCAAGTAATAATAAGTGCTATCGTTTTCAAGTTGATTGGTGAATACCCATTCAGTTCCTTCAATGGATACATCTAAACAAACTATATCATTATAGGTGACAATCGACATCTCAATACCTGCAAAGCGTTCATCCTCCATGGTATATTTTCCATTCTCATTCGTGGAAAAGGGCAGTGAATTCATATCTTTATCCATAGGGAGAAGTATAATACCATTAGAGTCAACAAACAGATTAAGCTTTAAATCATTTCCCTTATAGGTTATAGTCAGATCTTCTTCCGTTTTAATCGATGTAATGGATGGTGTTGCTTGGTTTAAGTTAAATACAGATTGGACTTTTTCTGTAATGGTTGTAAATTTAACACCTATTAATACTACGATGCATACTGCTCCGATTCCGGCAATAGGAAAAATAATCTTCTTGTATTTAAATATGTACTTTCGAAAGAAGAAAATGAAAAATAGTATCGCAACAAATAATGCAATCATACCTGTTTCAGACCCAGATCTGATTAGCGATATCCCCATACCTAATAGGCCAAGAATGTAACAAATTTTCTTTTTACCTTCTTTCTCTGTCAGTAGAAGTCCTAAGAGAATAGGGATAATAAGTGCCGTGTAGCTGCCCACATAGTTCGGATTATAAAAGGTTAAATAAACTCGTCCGGGTTCAAAGGAAAGGGTGAATTTATCAAGATAATCCCAATATTCCCTTCCAAGGTATATTCTTTTTCCAATATCACTAACAATAGGATCAAGGTTAATTGCTTGTAGAAGTCCTAATAAACTAAAAGCAAGCACACTGTATAACAGGTATTTTAAGATAAATCTGACGTCCTCTTCTGTCTGAATGAAAAGATAGGCATAGTATACAATCAGACAGTAGCCTAGGAGGGCGAATACAGATTCAAACTGCTCATAAACACCTTTATAGCCAAAAGATGAATATTTTGAGAATAAGGTAGAAAGTAAAGCCATAATACCATATAAAAAGACGGGGATTAAAGCAGGTATTACAGATAACGTTATCTTTTCCTTCACGATTTTATAAATAAGGCATACTAACATTACTGTACAGGCAATCAATAGAAAGACCTGTTTGTAAAATAAGAAGATATCCACCTTTGTGTCATCCTCTGCAAACCATGCGAACTGTCCTAAATTTGTACTGAATTGGTAGGAACGCATAATAAAAGGCAGGATGGCACTTATAAACACTAAGGGTAATAAAAATATTTTATTGCTGCCTGAGGATTCTAAACGATTGTTTCCACCGGTTTGTCTCAAGGTTGAGGAAGTAATTGTTCCTTTCATAAGTTTCTCCTTTTTGTTTTTTAACTTAACTCCTATCAGTGTGCTTTGGCACACGTAGAAATCAAGATGTTGAAAACCTGAACTTGGTTTTTCAACTTAACTCCTATCAGTGTGCTTTGGCACACGTAGAAATCAAGATGTTGAAAACCTGAACTTGGTTTTTTAACTTAACTCCTATCAGTGTGCTTTGGCACACGTAGAAATCAAGATGTTGAAAACCTGATCTTGGTTTTTCAACTTACTCCTTCATATTTTAATACGTTAGAGGGGGATTTACAAGCAAAATAAGCAAATATAAGGAATTCTTAAACTTATTTATAGTTTGGAAAGGAAGCATACCGAGGGGGATATTTTCCTTGACTGGAATATATTGTGATGGTTATAATATAAGCAGAACGTCAATAAATGAAACGGACAAAATCTTTAAATACCAAAAGGCAGGTGAAAATAATGGATATAGCAAAGCAGATTATTGATCAAAGAGTAAATAAAATTCTAGAAGATAATAAAGAACTATTTACAGAGGGAGATGTGGAAAAAAAGAGGTCGAAGGCTTTTTTACTATTAGGGGTAGCCGCTTATCTGGACATTGATATTGCGGAAGCGGCTCAATTCATTACAGATGGAGGCAGTGATGGTGGATTTGATGCTGCCTATATTGTAGAAAATCAAGATTCCCAATTGACTGTGGTTTTATTCCAGTCAAAATATTCACGTAAACTGGAGAACGACAGTAACTTCCCTGCCAATGCTATAGAAAAAGCAGTCAATACTGTAAGGTGCGTGTTTGATCCTGGGGCACGTATTGAATTGAATCCAAAGAGCAAAGAAAAGGTTGATGAAGTTCGTTCCTTTATTTTAGATGGTCAGATTCCCTATGTGACGTTTGTAATGCTTAATAATGGACTAAGCTGGAACATGGAGGGAGAAAATCATATTAGCAATGCTTTTGCTGGACAGGAGCAGGTTCAATTTGTACACTTTAATCATAAGAATATTATTCAATATATAAACCGAACCACCTCAATTAACACTCAGTTCACGTTAAGTGGCAAAGCAATACAGGAAAACTTTAATTATAAACGAGTTATTCTGGGGCGTATTTCTATCATGGAAATCTATGAATTAATGGAAAAGTATGGTGATGGTTTATTAGAAAAAAACATACGACGCTATTTGGGTAAAAATTCAGTGAACGATGGAATTGTTCAAACTTTGCTAGATGAGGAAAAGCGACAGAACTTTTTTTTCTTCAATAATGGGGTCACTATGATATGTGAAAAGTTCAGCTATAATGGCTTGCAAGAAAAGGATTGGATTGTTAAAATTAACAAGCTCCAGATTATTAATGGAGGACAAACCTGCAAGACGATTCATCAAACTGTAAAGGAGAATTCAGAGGTTGACTTTTCACAAGTATATTTATTGGTTCGTCTTTATGAGGTAAATGATGATGAGGGCATCATTCAGGACATCACATATGCAACTAACAGTCAGAATCCTGTAGATTTTAGAGACTTGAAATCAAATGATGATAGGCAGGTGCTACTAGAAAAGGGAACAGAGGCACTGGGCTTTATCTATAAGAGAAAAAGAGACAATGCATCAAATACCAATGTGATTCCTTCCACCGTAGCTGCTGAGGCAGTTTTAGCTGTATGGCGCGAACAGCCACACCTGGCAAAATACAAAAGAAATGAATTTTTTGATAAATATTACCTAGAAATCTTCGATAATTTAAATGCAGCCCAAATGATACTGTCAGTTTTGATATTCCGCTATTGTGACAATAACAGGAAACGTTTTAGTGATAGTGAAGAAGTACAGACACATCGCCCATTCAGTCAGCACTTTCTGGCATATATGATTGGAAAGCAGCTTTTGCACCATTTTGATATTGATTTAAACCGAGTAACGCATGCCAATTTTAATGAGCTTAAGGATTATTTTGAGCAAAATAAAGAAGAGCTTTATAGCAAGGCAGAGAACCAAATGACACATATATTAAAGGACTATTTTAATTACAATATGCTTAGTGACATTGATGGGCGAACCATGGCAGCAGCATTTCGTCGGTTTGATATTTTGGTTCGGTATTTAAAGAATAAAATATGGTGGGAAACAAATATGTAAATTGATTCTTAAATTACTGAGAAATAAAAGTATTTATATCGAACAAGATAAGTCTCCATATGAAAAAGAGTAATTTCTTTTTCATATGGAGACTTTTTAAAGTGATGTTTAAGATACATTCTCTATTTTGATGTGGAATAGTAAAATAGTTAAGCATAATACAGGTTGACAGGCATATGTTAGATAATGTGAGAATAAACTATTTTCAACACCTAAGAGCAGTATTGGGATGAGGTTTTACAAGGTAAAATAGTATATAAACTGTAAAATAATGTATTGTCATAAAAAGCTTGTATTCATATGGTTTATTCTTTATAATAGAAAATATCATAGAAAAATGGGGAATTGTGCTTATGTACATAAATAAAATAAAGAGGTTGATTGATTTAATACTGTCTTTTCTGGCTATGATTTTATTGTCATGGTTATTTTTGATTACAATAGCAACCATTAAGCTGACATCAAAAGGGCCTGCATTCTTTTTTCAAAAAAGAATCGGCAAGGATAAGAAAGAATTTAATATTATAAAGTTTCGTACGATGAAGATAGATACTCCTAAAAATACGCCAACTCATCTGCTGGAGAGCCCAGAGAAGTACATAACTAGTGTTGGTAAATTACTTCGAAAAACCAGTCTGGATGAACTACCTCAATTGATAAATATTATAAAAGGGGACATGTCTATCGTCGGTCCAAGACCTGCCCTGTGGAATCAATATGATTTAATTGCAGAGAGAGATAAATATGGTGCGAATAACGTAAGGCCAGGCTTAACAGGTTGGGCGCAGGTAAACGGCAGAGATGAGATTCCCATTGAGATAAAAGCAAAGCTAGATGGAGATTATATTAAGAGGATGGGCTTTATCTTTGATATAAAATGTATGTTTAAAACTGTAAGCTGTGTTATAAAACGTGAAGGTGTAAAAGAAGGACTGCAAGAGGGAATTCGTTATGAAGAAGGTTCTGGTGATTGGTGCCAATAGTTATATTGGTAAGAAATTTAATGAATATGTAAGAAATAGCAAAGTGCTGGAATTGCAAGTGGATATGGTAACTGCCTCTGATGGAGGATGGAGAAAAGTTGATTTTTCTAGTTATGATTCTATATTGCATCTTGCAGCGATTGTACATAAAAAAGAAAAGAAGCAAATCTGGCCTTTATACGATGAGATTAATCATAAACTGGCAGTTGAAGTAGCAAAGAAAGCAAAAGAGAATCAGGTGGGGCAGTTTATATTTTTAAGCACCGCAGCCGTATTCGGGAATAGGACAAGTTGTATTACTAAGGATACGATACCTGACCCTGTTACTTATTATGGGAAGTCAAAGCTTGCAGCTGAAAATGATATTGTGAAACTAAAAGATAAGAATTTTAAGGTCGCTATTGTGCGCCCTCCTATGGTGTATGGGGAAGGCTGCAAGGGGAATTATGCTAGACTTGAGAAGTTGGCTAGGTTTACACCTATATTTCCAGATTACCATAATAAAAGAAGTGTAATACATATCGAGAAGTTGATTAGGTATTTGAATCATATAATCAAGCAAGAAAAAGAAGGATACTTTTATCCTCAGGATAAGAAGTATCTTAATACATGTAAAGAGATATATAATATTAGAAAAAAAATAAAAAAGAAAACATTACTGATTAAAACGCCTATAATACTTATTACTTCTTTAATTAACCATGTAGATATTGTTAATAAGATGCTTGGAAATATGTATTATGATGAATCTTTGTAATTGTAAAAAGGTGGACGAAAATTATGTCAGGACCGGAAGTTTCAATTATTATACCGGCGTATAATAGCGCAAAATATATAAATAAAGCCATATATTCAGCTTTGGCTCAATCCATTGAAAAAGAAATAATAATAATTGATGATAACTCGCAAGATGATTTAGTATCAAAATTAAAAGATTATGATTTTGCAAAGGATACCATAAAATATATAAAAAATCAAGTAAATGTAGGAGTCGCAGAAGCAAGAAATATTGGAGTTGATGCATCCACCGGAAAATATATTGCTTTTCTTGATGCAGATGATTGGTGGATTGATACGAAACTAAAGAGGCAATTGGAATTGATTTCTTTAAAAAAAGCAGCGTTTTCTTATACCGCTAGAGAAATATTCAATGATAATGGGACTAGTACTGGTAAGATAGTATGCACGAAAGAAGAGATTACATATAAAAGCTTATTATACCACAATTGTGTAGCATGTTCATCAGTACTATTAAAAAGAGACATTGCATTAAGATATCCTATGAAATCAAGTGATGTACATGAAGACTATTTGACTTGGCTTCGAATTTTAAAAGACGGTAATTCAGCGTATGGATTAAATGAGCCATTATTATGCTATCGTCTTAGTAAGAACGGTAAATCAAGGAATAAAGTAAAATCAGCAAAAATGACTTTTGGGGTGCACAGGAAATTAGGGAGGAATTGTGGTGAAGCGTTTTTTTATACAGCATCTCATCTATTACACAATATTTTTAGATAAAAACAGTTTAAGGAGTAGTTATGAAAAAAGTGCAAGTGCTTTTATCAACATATAATGGAGAAGCATACATTAAAGAACAACTAGATAGCATATTAGCACAAGATTATCCTAATATTAGTATATTAATTCGAGATGACGGTTCAAAAGATAATACCAGTATTATATTAGACGAATACTGTAATAGGTACGCTAATATAACTTTTTATAAAGGATCTAATATAGGCTGTTGGCAAAGTTTCATGGATTTGGTTCAGAATAGTGATGCGTCTGCTAGCTATTTTGCATTTTGTGATCAAGACGATGTTTGGAAGCCGGGCAAAATAAGTGCTGCAATAAAAATTCTGGAAGGTATGAATCAAACAGTTCCACTACTATACTGTAGCAGATATGAAGCGGTTGGTATTAATTTAGAGAAAATAAAAGTTACAATACATAATATAAATTTTAGACCTTCTTATGGAAATGCAATTATCCAAAATATCTGTACAGGTTGTACGGCCGTTATTAACAGAATTGCAGTTGAAATATCAAAAGAAAAAACACCTAATTTTATGGTACAACATGATTGGTGGTATTATCTTATAGCCTCTTGTTTTGGAGAAGTATATTACGATGAAAATTCCTATATTTTATATAGACAACATGGTAGTAATGAAGTAGGTGCCAGAACTACTCGAATTGAACAGTTTAAATATCGTCTAAAGACATATCGAAAGAGAAGAGGGAATATTTATAAACAGTTATTAGAATTTAAAAGGTTATATTCTTTAAATGCTGATAGAAAAGAGTTATTGGATTTAGTATTGCAGACTAGGAATAGTTTTAAAAGCAGGGTTAAAATGATAATGAACAAGAATATCTACCGTCAGAGGTTATCAGATGATTTGATATATAAATTTATAATTCTAATTGGAGATGCTTAATCAAAAGTATGGATATGGTTTAAATAATTAACAAAATAAGAATGATTATGAAGAATTTGTATAAATCAAACAATACAATTTAAGAAGAAAACTTAAATTATATTTTGTAAACCTTAATACAGTGTGATATAATTTTGACTATGTGTAAATACAGATGAAGGAGTTATTTATGAAAGGTATAATATTAGCTGGTGGGTCTGGAACAAGACTTTACCCATTGACAATGGTTACATCAAAGCAATTACTTCCTATTTATGATAAGCCAATGGTTTATTACCCATTATCAACATTGATGTTGGCAGGAATAAGGGATATATTAATTATATCTACACCTCAGGACTTACCTAATTTTATCAAATTATTAGGAGATGGTTCTAATTATGGCATAAATTTGTCATATGCTGAACAGCCTTCACCAGACGGATTGGCTCAGGCATTTTTGATAGGTGAAGAATTTATTAATGGTGATTCTTGTGCTATGGTTCTTGGGGATAATATTTTTTATGGAAATGGTTTAACAAAGCATCTAAAAGAAGCAGCAGGTAAAAAAGAAGGTGCTACTGTTTTTGGATATTATGTTGAAGACCCTGAACGTTTTGGTATTGTTGAATTCGATGAGAATGGAAAGGCAATATCATTGGAAGAAAAACCCCAAAATCCAAAATCTAATTATTGTGTCACAGGGCTCTATTTTTATGATAGTAGAGTTTGTGAATTCGCGAAAAAAGTAAGGCCATCAGATAGAGGAGAACTAGAAATAACAGACCTTAATAAGATGTATTTGGAGGATGGAACTCTTAATGTTGTTACATTAGGAAGAGGCTATGCTTGGTTGGATACCGGAACCATGGATGCTCTAAGTGAAGCAGCAGAATTTGTAAAAGTAATAGAAAAGAGACAAGGAATTCAGATAGCTGCAATTGAAGAAATAGCATACAAAAATGGCTGGATATCAAAAGAGAAACTTATAGAGTCTGCAAATCTTTATGGCAAATCGATTTATGGTAGTCATCTTAAGCAGGTTGCAGATGGCAAAATAATGTATTAGTTAGAGGAGCTAACAGAGGATGAATATAATCAAGACAGAATTATTAGATGTTTACATATTAGAGCCAAAGGTTTTGGGAGACTCAAGAGGCTGGTTTATGGAAAGCTGGTCTAAAAAAACTATGGAGGAAGTTGGGTTAAACTATGAATTCGTTCAAGATAACCATTCATTTTCAGCGCAAAAAGGAACATTAAGAGGTTTACACTATCAGAAAGGTGATGCGGCACAAGCAAAACTAGTTCGCTGTGCAAAAGGGGCTGTATTAGATGTAGCAGTTGATATGAGAGAAGGTTCACCGACTTATAAAAAATGGATTGCGGTTGAGTTAACAAAAGAAAATGGTAGACAGCTTCTTATTCCAAGAGGATTTTTACATGGGTTTTTAACATTGACTGATGATGTGGAATTTCTATATAAGGCTGATAATTACTATGATTTAAACGCTGATAGAAATATTATTTGGAATGAAAAAGAACTCAATATTAATTGGGGAATTGATAATCCAATCGTATCTGATCGGGATGCAAAAGCACCACATTTAAGTGATAGTGACATTTATTTTAAATATTAATTTGTAAAGGAGTTATTTCATGAAAATATTAGTGACTGGTGGAGCAGGATTTATAGGCGGTAATTTCGTACATTATATGTTAGAAAAATATTCAGAATATCAAATACTGTGTTTGGACAAATTAACTTATGCAGGAAATATTGAAACTTTGGAACCTGCTCTAAAGAAGAGCAATTTTACATTTGTAAAAGCTGATATAGCGGATAGAGATGTTATATATGAGATATTTGAACAACACCAACCTGATATGGTTGTTAACTTTGCAGCAGAAAGTCATGTAGACCGTTCAATAACTGATCCGGGTATATTTTTACAAACTAATGTAATAGGAACAGGAGTTTTGTTGGATGCTTGTAAAAAATATGGTATAAAAAGATATCATCAGGTTTCAACGGATGAAGTATATGGAGATTTACCATTAGACAGACAAGATTTATTTTTTACAGAAGAAACTTCAATACATACCTCCAGCCCATATTCAGCATCAAAGGCATCAGCTGATTTATTGGTACAGGCTTATTATAGGACATTTAAACTTCCTATAACTATTTCTAGATGCTCAAATAACTACGGTCCATTTCATTTCCCTGAAAAGTTGATTCCATTAATGATTGCAAATGCTCTTAATGATAAACAACTTCCTGTATATGGTAAAGGTGAGAACGTAAGAGATTGGCTTTATGTTGAAGATCATTGTATTGCTATAGATTTGATTATTCATAATGGAAAAGTTGGAGAGGTCTATAATATTGGTGGGCATAATGAAAGAACCAATCTCCAGGTTGTTAAGACAATTATAAAGGAATTAGGTAAAAGTGAAGAATTGATTCACTATGTTACTGATAGACCGGGACATGACATGCGATATGCTATAGATCCTACTAAGATAAAGAATGAACTTGGATGGGAACCAACCACCTCATTTGATGAAGGCATAAAGAGAACAATTAGTTGGTATCTCAATAACAAGTCTTGGTGGGAAAATATTATTAGTGGTGAATATAAGAATTATTACGAAAAGATGTATGGAAATAGATAATTTCCAATAGAGGTGTAATATGCTCAATTTATATAAAAAATACAGGTCATTTTTGCTAAGAGTAATTGTATATCTAGGCATTTTTACAATGTTTACTTTATTATATTATTACTTGTTTGAATACTATTCCAGTAGATACGAAATAAAGATTAATATAGAACAGGATAATCAAACAGAATATCAAATTTTTTATAGTTCAGAACAAGGTAATAGTGAATTCAGTGAAGATTATTCCTATAAATATGTTTCGGATAAAAATAATGTTTTACATGAAATAAGCACCTATATAGTAATGGGAAATATAACAAAAATTAGGGTTGATTTTGGATATCTGAATAATAGTATTTTTAAACTTGAGAGCATTGTATTAGAAAATGTATTTGGGAACAAAAGTTATAGTGCGCATGATATAGTTAATGGAGGCGAACACATTATTTATAATAATGTAGAAATACTAGATGAACAGAATGGTCTATTGAGTTTTACTACAACAGGAATTGATCCTTACATTATTATAAAAGATATAAATATAAAAAATACAAATTACTTAATACTTAGTTTATCTATTATCATAGCACTAATAAGCACATTTGTATTTTATAAATTTGTTAAGTTAAAAGTAATATATAATTTATTTAAGGACTTTTTCACAAATCGAAAACTAATTATATCACTCGCTGCTAACGATTTCAAAACGAAGTATGCAGGTTCTTACTTCGGAATTATATGGGCTTTTGTTCAACCATTATGTACCATTCTCATGTTCTGGTTTGTATTTCAAATTGGTTTTAAATCAAAGCCAGTTGAAGATGTGCCATTTGTTTTGTGGTTAGCTTGTGGTCTTATCCCTTGGTTCTTCTTTTCAGATGCTTGGGGGAGTGCGACCAATTCTTTTATTGACTACAGTTATCTTGTTAAAAAAGTAGTGTTTAAGATTAATATTTTACCTATAGTAAAAGTTTTATCTTCGTTGGTTGTACATATTGTATTTGTGATGTTTCTTTTTTTAATGTTTTTTATATACAGGATTTATCCAACTATTTATATGCTTCAAATTATTTATTATATTTTTTGTATGTGTGTATTGATAATTGGTTTATCGTTAATTACATCAACACTTATTATATTCTTTAAAGATTTAGGTCAATTAATGAATATAATTTTACAATTTGGAATGTGGCTTACGCCCATTATGTGGAATACGGATGTGATACCTTTAAATTTTGTTTGGGTTTTCAAATTAAATCCAATGTATTATATAGTACAAGGATTTAGAGATAGTATGTTAACTAATATAATGTTCTATCAAAATGTCAGACAGACATTATACTTCTGGTGCATTACTTTAATAATATTGCTAGTAGGTTCGTTATTATTTGCAAAATTGAAGTCTCATTTTGCAGATGTTTTATAATATAGTGGTTAAGGAAGATAAAATTTATGAATGAAGTTGTAATTAGTGTCAAAAATCTAACTAAAACGTATAAAATATATGATAAACCTATTGATCGATTGAAAGAAGCGATTTCTCCTATCAAAAGGTCCTATAGCAAAGAGTTTAATGCCTTAAACGATGTATCGTTTGATGTTTGTAAAGGTGATATCTTAGGTATCTTAGGAAAAAATGGGTCCGGAAAATCAACACTATTAAAGATAATAACAGGTGTATTAAACGCTACAGCAGGGGATATAATTAAAAAGGGTAAAATATCCTCCATTCTTGAATTAGGTGCAGGATTTAATATGGAATATACCGGTATAGAAAATATATTTCTTAACGGTACTATATTAGGATATAGTGACGTTGAAATTAAAAATAAAGTCAATGACATAGTTAATTTTGCCGCAATAGGAGACTTTATTAATCAGCCTGTCAAGACATATTCTAGCGGTATGTTTGCACGGCTTGCATTTTCAGTCGCTATAAATGTTGATCCCGATATTTTAATAGTTGATGAGGCATTAGCAGTTGGTGATTTAGATTTCCAACTTAAGTGTATGGACAAGTTCAATGAATTAAGAGATTTAGGAAAAACTATTCTTTATGTATCACATGATATAAATAGTATAAAGAGATATTGTAATAGATGTATATGGTTAAGAGATGGAAGGTTAGAAAGTGTAGGCGGGACAGTAACAGTATGTGATAAATACTTAGATTATCTAAAAAGAAAAGAAATTGAAGAAAATTCGAATGGTTATGTTATATCATCAGATATCGGTGAAATAAATAATATAGAGTTATTAAATAGTAAATACGAAAAAATCCAATCAATTAATTTCGGAGAGGAAATTAATATAAAACTTAATTTCTCTATATACAAGGAAATTAAGAATATTGTTATTGGAATTGCCATTATGTCTATTGATAATAAATATATATGCGGTTTAAATACTTTATTAGACAATTTCGATGTAGAATACAAAATAGGAATGAACTCAATATTTCTGCATTATAAAAACGTAAATTTACTTGGTGGATCATATTACTTTGATGCAGCTATTTATGAAAGAAATGCTCAGGTACCTATAGAGTATAGAGGGAAAATGAAAGAATTTTTTGTTAATACTCCTTATGTGGGCGAGGGAATTTTTGTTTTAGAACATAATTGGAGTATGGGAAGAGAGGTTTAACTTTGAATAAATATGATGAACCATTAGATTTAAACTCAGAGAATTCCTTATCCTTGATAATTGAACAAATTCAACCTAATACTTCTATTCTTGAATTTGGACCAGCAATGGGGAGAATGACAAAGTACTTAAGCCATAATTTAAATTGTGATGTATATATTGTGGAAATAGATAATGAAGCTTATGATTATGTTATGAATTTTGCCAAAGATGGCATTTTAGGCGATATAGAAAATTACAACTGGTTTGAAAAATTTAGAAATTTAAAGTTCGATTATATTATATTTGCTGATGTGCTTGAACATCTTGTACAGCCTAATAAAGTACTTGCAAAAGCTAGCGAATTATTAAGGCATGATGGAAGAATAATGGTATCAGTACCTAATATAGCCTATAATGCTGTAATTATCGATTTAATTAATAATAAATTTAAATATCGTAATACAGGAATACTTGATAGTACCCACTTAAGATTTTTTACTTACGAATCTTTTGAAACATTCTTTAACGATGCAGGACTAATAATTGAAAAGGAAAAAGTTGTACATTTAAATCTGGAGCACTCAGGATTTAATAATAATTATCAATCAATTCCAAGAGAACAAGCTTTATTCTTAAAAAATAGAGAGTTTGCAGATGCTTATCAGTATGTAATAACAGTTATTAAAGAAAGTTATTATAATGAAAATAAAGATAATATTACGATACAGAAAGCGATAAATACTGGATTTGCAACAATGTTAGCTTCCTTATATATTGATACTGGTTCTGGTTACAATGAAAAGGAAAAAGTCCAACAAAAATACCGAATTAATAAAGAAAATACTTTTTTAATTACATTTATATTAGAAAATTACAATGAAATTAACCAACTTAGGATTGATTTGTGTGACGATATTTGTACATTAGAAAATATTAATGTTATATCTGATGATGGTGATTTAGAAGTAATAATAAACGGTATGTTAGTTGATAATAAATATCATTTTGTAAATGAAACTGCGAGAGTATATGTAAATAATCCTAATGGTAATAATATAAATAAAATAGAAATCTCAGGTATTATTAATACACCTGAGATAAAAGATATAAAAGTTGTTTATAATAAAATATTAAATGAAATAAAAAATAACAATATCCGTTTGGAAACAATCCTTTTAGATAAACAAAGTGAAATCTTAGAAGCTTGTAAAATGTATGAAGATAAGATGTGTGTTATAAATGAACTAAATCACAATGTAAGAACTAAACAAGAAGAAATTAATAAACTAAATCAAGAACTAAAAACTAAGCAAGAAGAAATTAATAAACAAAGTCAAGAGTTAAAAACTAAGCAAGATGAAATTAATTTACTAAATCAAGAATTAATATATAAACAGAATGAAGTAATTGAGAACGTGACAAAAATACAGCATAGAGATATTGAAATAGAAAATAATGCTAAAGCTATAGATGAATACAGATTATGTACTGAACTTATGCAGAATGAATTAAACCTTAAGAATAATGAGATTGAAAGTTTGCGGATGGAAATTGATAATATGGTAAATTCATTAAGCTGGAGAGTTACAAAACCTTTTAGAAAATTTAGGAAATGACCAAGGGGGATAATGTATGAGGTTAATAAGCAAGGTGCGCTTATTACTGGTTGCATATCAAAGGACAGAAGATAAAAAGAAAATAATATCCAAGGTTTGGAAAACGTTGCTTAAAGGCGGAATCTCGGGTTTGAAGCTGACTATTTTTAGTGTTTCTACAAGACAAGATAAGAATGTTAACGATAAAATGGATATTTATGAATACCAGCAGAAAGAAGAATATCCGTGCTTAAACGCGAATAAGAACATTACGGTAATCATAGAAGTTAATGATATAAATACTGACATAACTGGTACAATAAATAGTATAAATAGTCAAATATATAATAATTATAATATTATAATTATAACACCAGTTAATTATAAAAATGTTAATGATGTTATTAACTATAGTTATATTAATTATCCAGGAGAAGTATATAATAAAGTTATTGATAATATAAATGGGGAATATTTCATAGTTATTAATGGGAGTAATATACTTCATCCTAATGCCCTTCAACAATTTGCGCAAAAAATTGAGAATATCTCAAATGCGACTGTTTATTGCGATGAATGTATTTTTGATGGGAGAGATGGTAAAAGAACTAAGTATTTTATTAAACCGGATTACTCCCCTATTTATCAATTAACCAGTCTATATATAGAACAGGGAGTCATGTTTTCGAAAGAGGTAGTAAAAAAGGCCGGTGGTTTCAATAATGAAAATATTTGTTACAGTGCTAGAATAAACGATACGGTGTTAAAAGCCCTACAATATAGTGAGTATGTAATACATATTAACCAGATACTATTACTAAGGAATAGCTTTGCTGAAGAAATTGATAAATACTACAACTTAACAGTAATAGATAATGCACTTATGCGATTAGGTCACGTAGGCAATGCTTTATTCAATGACAATAATTACAATTACAATTTTTCACTAAGTTATAAAAATCCTAAGGTCTCAATAATAATTCCAACCGATGATTTGAAATTAATACATAAATGTATAACATCTATTATATCAAAAACGGATTATCCAATATATGAGATTATAATTGTAGCTAATAAATCTGTATGTGAAAAGCTAGAGAAGAAATACAAAGATTTTTCTAAATTATCATACGTATTATTTCATAATAGCTTTAACTATGCGCAAAAATGCAATTTAGGAGCCAATGAAGCTAAAGGCGATATTTTATTATTTATGCAAGATACAGTGGTAATTAGTTATAACGATTGGCTAAAGAAAATAATATCTTGTTTTGCATTTGAACAAGTAGGAGCAGTATCGCCAAAAGTAATAAGAGAGGATAAAACCATTCGATATGCTGGTATCATTTCGGGGGGATTTGGCTTTTTCCCGATACCTTTTAATGGAGAACCCAATGTCCTCATAGAAGGTGTTAATGAACCAGCATTTTTTAGCAGAGAAGTCTCTATACTTTCCGCAACTTGTATAGCAATTAGAAAAGATTTATATACAAGGATACAAGGATTTAATGAAGTCGATACACCAGACAAGTTTTCTAATGCTGATATATCGTTCAAAGTACAAAATTTTGGTTTAAAATGTATGTACTGTGCTGATAGTATAATTGCTACTGAAAACAGCAGTTGGTATGATAGTTGGTTTAATACTGAAAGTAAATCTGCTTATATTTACTTATTAAAAAATTACATGTATTTATTAGAGAATGATCCTTATTTTACAAATGAAATGAAGTATTATATGCTAAGAAATGTACCTCATGAATATTCTTTTTATAGCAGCGGCAAAAATAAAGACAAATCAGGTTTTTCAATTTTATTAGTTAGTCATGAGTTATCACTTACAGGTGCGCCTATTGCGCTTCATTATGCTGCTAAGACGATTCGGGAATCAGGTAATTATCCTGTAGTTGTTTCGCCCTATGATGGAAAATTGAGGAGAGAATTGTTATCTGACGGAATAGATGTTATAATAGATTCTACAATTAATGGGAGCGATTTTTGGATAAAATGGGCGACTAACTTTGATTTAATCATTGTTAGCACTCTTGTTCAATACCATAGTATTGTCCAACTTAAAGACATGAAAATTCCAGTAATCTGGTGGGTTCATGAATCTAGAGAGAGCTATCTCATAGGTGCTGATAGATTAATACCTAACGAAGTAGGACAAAATATACATATTTATTGTGGGGGCGGATATGCAAAGTCGGTTATGAAAGAATTCAGACCATCTTACCGAACAGAAGAATTATTGTATTGTGTACCGGATTATGCTTCTGAAGGTAAGAAAGATTATAAATATAAACTTGATAATATTAAAGATAAAATAGTATTTTCAATTATAGGAACTATAGAAGAAAGAAAAGGGCAGGATATTTTTTCTAAAGCAGTTATGGCAATGCCTAAAGAATACATCGAAAAATGCAGATTTTTTATTATAGGTCGTAAAATAAATGATATTATCTATGACGATGTAATTAAATTAAAAAACATGTATCCAGATCAAGTGACATTAATAAATGAAGTATCCAGGGATGAAATAAGAGATGTTTATGACCAATGCGATGTTGTTGTTTGTGCTTCTAAAGACGATCCTATGCCCGTTTTTATGACGGAATGCTTAATGCTATCAAAGATTGCAATTTGTTCTGAGAATACTGGAACTGCTTCTTTGCTGCAAGATGGAATAAATGGTCTTGTCTATAAAAATAATGATTATAAAGAACTTATGAATAAAATGATATATGTTATAGATAATAATCAGTCATTGAACAAATTAAAGCAAGAGGGAAGAAACACATACGAAAAATATTTTACAAAAGAGGCTTTTGATAACAGTATTACGCAAATAATTAATCAGCTACTTAAAGAGGAAAATTAGATGAGTGATAATTTTGAAGTATTTAAAGAATTGGTAACAAAGCATAATACAAAGATAAATGATGTAATATGTCATAACTTTGATCATATTAGCGATAGATATTTTAGAGCAGGTGAAGATAATTCACTCTTTGTTTTGTGTTTTAAAGAGAAATATAAATGGATTAAAGTTATTCATAAAGTTGATGGCAATGTCAATGGCTTGCGATTAAAAATGTATTATGCCAATACTCCTCAATTGGCTTTTAATGAAGAACAATCATGTGAGCTAGGTTTTATGGATGGAGAAGAGTACACATATATATTAAAGCTATCAAACATAGGTAATGATGCTTTACGTTTTGATTTCGGATTTAAACCAATTGATTTCCAATTACAAAATTTTCAGATAGCAAAGCCCAATTTACTTGAGGTTTTAAAAGAAAAATTTCGAGTTTTAATTACTTATTTAAAGTCTATGTATAAATTCATGTATAATAATAAAATCGGGTTATCCAGGATTTTAAGGAAGATTAGAAGAGAAGGCTTTAAGAAAGCTATTAATGGTGCTAAGACCATGGCTAATGATGCATTTAAAGAAGCTAATCAGGATAAATCAAAGATTCAAGTTGTTGAGCCATATAAAGTGATGATTAAGAATGAACTATTACCTCAAAGAAAAAAAGTGTTACATTTTATTGAAAATTTTTATACAGGTGGTTCATCTAGATTAATTATTGATATTATAGAACATTATGGACATAAGTTTGAACACAAAATTTTTACTATGGCGTATCGCGGTGCTGATGAATTTCTTAATGTAGATGTTGAAGTAATTGATATTGATAATAAAAAGATAGTTAATGAAGCCTTAAATAGGTATTCACCGGAGATAATACATATTCATATATGGGAAGGTGAATGGTATCATAAAGTATTTGATTTACTAGATAACAATCATAATTATAAGATAATTGAAAATATAAATACACCTATAAATCCTATATTGAGAGGTTATGTTAATAAATATATATTTGTCAGCAATTATGTTCTTGAACAATTTCATGATAGTAAGGATAATAAAAGTTTGGTTATTTATCCTGGTTCTAATTTCGAAATGTTTACAAGAAAGCTTATAGGCGACTATTTATCGAAAAACACTATAGGAATGGTGTATCGGTTAGGATATGATAAACTAAACCAACACTCTATAGATGTATTCATAAAAACGATACAAAAAAGGCCACAGACAAAAGCGATTATAGTAGGCGGTGGCCCACAATATGATTATTATTTAGATAAAGTAAAAAAAGCGGGAGTATTAAGAAACTTTACTTTTACTGGATATGTACCGTATTTAGAATTACCTTCATGGTATGAAAAATTTACTATTTTCGTTGCACCTGTATGGAAAGAGAGTTTTGGACAAGTCTCCCCTTTTGCCATGAGCATGGGGATACCGGTAGCAGGATATCATATTGGTGCTATCAATGAGATTGTTAATAATGATACTCTACTTGCAGAGCCGGATGATTCTGACAAACTATCCGATATATTAATAAACTTGCTAGATGATTATGAAAAATGCAAGGAAATTGGAATATATAACCAGGAGCGTGCTTGGAGTAAGTTTGGTGTCAAGACAATGGTGGATGATTATGATAGGTTATATAATGAACTAACTAGATAAATTAATGGAGAATGCATAATGAAGACATGTTTAGTATTAGGAGCAGGTGGATTTATAGGGAAAAACCTATGTAAACAACTTTCTAAAAAATATCGAATAGTTGCTTACGATATTTTTAGAAGCAGTGATTTGGAAGGTATTGATAATCTGGAAATGGTAAAAGGCAATTATATAGAAACACAGGATTTCACTGAAATATTAACTGGTGTAGATATAGTATTTCATCTTATTAGTACCACAATACCATCTGAGGACACAGATAATATTGAACGCGAAATTATAGAAAATGTTGTGCCAACAGTACGTCTCCTGAATAACATGGTAAAATGTGGAGTAAAAGATATAATTTTTTTCTCTTCAGGAGGGACAATTTATGGTGAAACTGGTAATCATATTAATCAAGTATCTGATAAGTTGAATCCTATATGTAGTTATGGTGTGCAAAAAAAGACTATAGAAAGTTATCTTGAGTTTTTTGGGAGATGTCATGATATTAATTATAAAATCGTGAGAATATCTAATCCGTATGGTATCGGACAAGATCCTACGAAACCTCAGGGAGTTATTCCTATTTTCATTTATAAACTACTAAATAATGAACCAATTACTGTATATGGTGATGGAAATAATGAAAGAGATTACATATATATGGATGATTTAATTGATGCTTTACTAAAAGTTAGTGAATATAATGGAGAACAACATATTTTTAATGTTGGTTCAGGAAAAGCACATACACTACATGATATTATTGATATTATTATACAAAAATCCGGTATGAATTTTACCAATATTATATATAAGGATATCCGTAAATGTGATGTCTCAAAAACTTTGCTAGATATAGGAGAAACGGAAAGTGAACTGAATTGGGTTCCACAGGTGGATATTGAAATGGGAATATCAAAAGTTTTAGATTATTATAGTATTCGTAATATTTAAAATGGAATTTGATGGAGGAAGTAAGAAATGGTTTTTAGTTCAAATATTTTCCTTTTTATATTTTTGCCACTAACTTTATGCGGGTATTATTTACTCAATCAAAAGTTTAGGAATAGCTTCTTATTGTTAGCTAGTTTATTTTTTTATTTTTGGGGTGACCCCAAATTTATTTTAATTATGATAGTATCCATTGTATTAAATTATATTTTTGGATTACTCATTTATTACTCGCAACATAAAAGAATAAACAATAAAATTAAAAAATTAATTTTGTTCTTAGCGATCATAAGTAATCTTGGCTTGCTATTTTATTTTAAATATTTAGATTTTTCCATTGAACTTTTAAATCAGTTATTTAATATGAATATTTCCCTAAAAAACATTGCTTTACCAATAGGAATTTCTTTTTTTACATTTCAAGGTATGACATATATTATTGATTTATATTGGGAGAAAGTAACTGTTCAGAAGAATCCATTAAAAATTGCTTTATATATATCGCTATTTCCACAATTGATTGCTGGACCAATAGTAAGATATCAGGATGTAAATGAACAAATAGATAATAGGAAAGTTAGTATTGAAAAATTTTCAGAAGGAATCAAAAGATTTGTATTAGGACTTGGTAAGAAAACTATTATAGCTAACACTGTTGCATTTGTAGCAGATAATATCTTTAATCAGCCGTACAATGAGAATACGTTGGTTACTGCTTGGGTTGGGGCTTTATGCTATGCACTTCAGATTTATTTTGATTTTAGTGGCTATAGCGATATGGCGATTGGTCTGGGTAAAATGTTTGGTTTTGATTTTCTAGAGAATTTTAGTTATCCTTACATATCTAAAAGCATTACAGATTTTTGGCGTCGTTGGCATATTTCATTATCTACTTTTTTTAGAGATTACTTGTATATACCATTAGGCGGTAACCGCAAAGGGAACGTATATGTCAACTTATTTATTGTATTTTTCATGACAGGTTTATGGCATGGTGCCTCTCTTAACTTTATAGTATGGGGATTATGGCATGGAATTTTTATGTTATTGGAAAGAATAACAAGAAATTCATCTCTGTTAAAGTTTAAAATTCCAATTATAATTAAACACACTTATACATTACTAATAGTTATAATAGGGTGGGTATTTTTCAGAGCAGAAACATTGGAGTATGCTCTTGCCTATTTAGGGGTAATGTTTGGTATAGTAAAACCAGTGAATATAGGATATGACGTAATGTATTATCTAGATAATTTTGCTATATTTATTATTATAATTGCAATAATTGCGGCTACAGGTGTATTATCATATTTAGCCAATAAAATAGAAAAAAAGCATTCCAATCAACCTCTATTTAATTGTGTAAAGTTAGTATATATATCTTTACTTATGGTTATTTGTGTAATATTTGTTATGGCATCAACTTATAATCCATTTATATATTTTAGGTTTTAAAAGGAGAATATAATGTCTAATGAAAAAATAAAAAAAGTATATGGTATTTTTTCAATTATAATATTTTTAATGATTATAGTTGCTCCTCTTGTCTTTATCAATAAGAATGCAGATAAGATATCAATTGTTGAGAATAAAAAATTAGCTTCTTTCCCCCGAATTTATAATAGCGATGGTAAATTGAATTATACATTTCTTACAGAGTTTGAGTCATTTATTGACGATAATATTGGCTTTAAAGAAGATGTTGTTATAGGCGATATAGCATTAAACTATAAAATTTTTAAAAAATTAAAAGTACCAAATTTTATTATAGGTAAAGAAGAAAATTTATTTTATACAAGTGGTGGTGCGGATATTATAACGATACAAGGAAAAAATCTATTTTCAGATTCAAAATTAGAGGAATTGAGTCAAGGATTTACATATATGAAAGAATATTTCGAAAGTAAAGGGGCTGATTTCTATATTATGACCATTCCAAATAAGGAAGAGGTTTATCCTGAATTTTACCCTGATAGTATAAAAAATATTGTTTCTAAAACTAGGTTAGATTATTTGAGTGAATATATATTGAAAAGTACAGATGTTAACATATTTAATGTAAAACAAGAGTTAATAAACAATAAAAATGGTGAGATGCTATATTATAAAAATTATGACTGTACACATTGGAATATGAATGGTGCATTTGTAGGATATACAGAAATAATAAAGCAGTTAAGCAAAAAATATTCTAACTTAAAATGTTATGAGAAAGAAGATTTTGTTATTGAAACTTTAAAATCAAAAGGTGCGATATCACATTTAAGTGAGTTTAATATTCTTAATAAAGCAATGGCTTTTGATGATGAAATATTTAGTTATCATTTAAAAAAAGGATACCAGGCACAACAATCAGCGGAGATGCCAGAAGGGGTGGAAATAGATGTAAATGATAAATATTTCCATTATACAAATACAAATATAGAGAATGAACAGAGTATTCTCATTATTGGTGATTCATACATTTATTCGTTCATATTACCTTTACTAGCAGAACATTTTAGTGAACTTTATTTTGTTAATTATACTTCAGCGCAGGAATTAATGAATCTTCAAAATATAGTACATGCGGATATTGTTTTATATGAATTTGTAGATAGGGCTTTTAATGCAGATATTAGTAAAAATTTAAATTATTTTAAAGATAATAGAGTTGAAAAAACTGATATTAAAGAATTATCGATAGTTGAGGATACACCTGTTTTAAATATTGATAGCCCACTTGCTGAAAATGGTGTATTATGGATTGATGCAAATCAAATGAAACAAAGTATTATAGGCTGGGCTATTGATTCAAAAGCAGAAGCTCTAGCTAGTGATGTATATATGAAAGTAGGTGAAAGCTACTATAGAGTTAACTTTTTTGAAAGACCTGATCTGACATCCATAAAACAAGAATATTTAATGGCTGGTTTTTCGTTAGATATTCCCACAAATGAAATTATCAAAGCAGGCAAGGTTCAGTTTATTATAATTTCAAATGATGGAGTATATCAATATCAACCGGTAGAATTTATTATATCATCGAATTAATTCAAGGTATTACTATAGAAAAGCACTGACTTTGAAGAAGATAAAAACTTTTCGAGTATTCACTTACATAAAACAGTGGTAATTTGTAAGGATTATAAAATTACTTGTTAAAAGATTAGGAGAGCATATGAACGATAAGTTAGACAAAATAAAAAGCAAGATAAAAGATTATATTCCCTATAATTCAAAAGTGGCATTGAAAAGTGCAGCAACTTCATTTGTTTTAGCTTTCCTCGGCTTTTTATTGTGTTATGTTATTTTTAGAGGAGGAACTCAACCATATCATGATATAGTAGTTGGAAATATTACTTTACCAGGAATTTATAAAAATATTGACTTTTATACTTATTATACTTTTATAATTACGTATTTAATTATGTTTTTTACACTAAATAGATATTATAATAAAAAGATAATACTAAATGAAAACATTATTGAGATAAGCATGAAGTATATTATCATTGGTATATTGCCTGCATTTGCGATGTTGTTAATTAAGATCAATACGATACCAGCCTTTAATTTATCTTTTTGTTTATATCTAATAACTGTAATAGTTGGATTAAATAAAACTAAAGTGAAGAAAGATAATATCTCAAAACTTGCATCGTCATGTTTTTATATATATCTATCTTCTGCAGGTGTCTTAGCTTTAACAGATTACTATTTACCCAATGTTGCAGATAGGGGTACAAAATATTTTGTGCCATTATTATGGATTTTATTATGCATTGCAGCTTATGTGATTTATCAATTTGCTAAGGGCAAATTTAAATGTTATGAAGATATAGCAGCGGATGTTATAACATCATTTACTCAGTTAATTATTCCATTGTGCCTATTCAGTCTAATAAATACACGTTATTTTTATCAAGGAGCAGAGTATATACCGGTATATTACTCGAGGCTAAAAAAAATAACAATTGCATTAATTATTATACTTTTATTCATTAATATAATAACGTTAATAAGAATAATTTTGAAAAAAAGAAAGATAAACAGCCTATCCATCAGTACAGTTATTTCTTTTACTTCAATTTGTATTTGGGATACAGGATATAATTTAGTTATTAACACTGATCAATTCCATACAGGAGAAACAGCTATTGTATATCAACAAATCGTTGAAAAGGGACAAAAATGGGGCAGTGAGTTTGTGTCCGTTCTTCAAGGATTGGGTTTTTCTTTGTCATGGCTTAATAAGATTGTTTTTGGAGGCAAATATTCAACTTATACACAAACTCAAAGTTTATTACTAGTGATAATGGCTGTAATAACTGCATTATTACTTTATAGTATTATTGAACATAAATTTTTGATTCTTTTAATTGCTCCAATTATGCCGTTGTTTTACATGAACAGAATATTCCTCATAGCAGCAGTGTTCCTGCTTTTATTAAATCCAAGGATAATAAAGAATCCGTTTAAATGGAGCTATTATTACATTTTGACTTGTATAGTTCATGTATGGTATCAACCGACATATGGTGGAGCAGTCGCAGCTTCATTTATTCCAGTAGTAATACTTATTTGGTATAAAGCATTCAAAAATAATGATTTATTTGATATACATAACAAGAAGAATCGCTTTAAATTAGCAGCATTTTTATTAAGTGTAATTATAATTGGTGTTTGCTGCATTCCTTTACTATATAATGCAATACATTTTTTAAAAGCAAATGGATATGAAACAATGATAGGTAATGGTGTTAGCGTTTATCAAACGTTGACTTATGAACCAAATTACCTCACAGGTTTCAAATTCCTTGATATAATCATACAATTTATTTTTAAATTTGGATCTGGATTAGCAGCATTTATTATTATGCTTTATATGTTTACAAGATATGTTGTGAGGCAAAAAGATGAAATAAAATTAATACAGGGAGTAATATTAACCGTGTCAGCAACTCTTGCATATTTTTTGATGTTGCCATCTATTTTTACCAGAATAGATCCAGGTATATCAAGAATTGGTGGTACAAGTTTTATATTCTTTGGCTTTTTAGTAATTATATTAATATATATATATAGAAGTGAAATAGTATTTAAGCCCATTGCAATATTAATATGTGGTCTTTCTTTAAGTGCTTGCTTATATATGACATATCCTCCATATTTACAAATCCATCAAAAAGCGAATAGTATTGTTAACATTCCGGACGATGCAATATATGTTAAGCCAGAAGAAACAGGTCTCGATAATCTGGGGTACGCTTTTGTTCAGGATGAACAATATATAAATGAAGCCATGGTTATTAATGAGATTTGTAATTATTTATTAAAAGAAAACCAGGCATATTATGATTTTACAGATAAAAGTATTTATTATCTACTAACTGATAATAAAGTACCAGGCCTGTATGTTTCGTCAATGATAGCGGCTAATGAAGTGATACAAACAGAGGTTATAAATCAACTTCAAAAAAATGATGTTCCATTAGTATTTATTAATAAACCATTAAGATATATGGGAATTAGTGAATCGTTAAGAAGCTACAGAATTTATCGGTATTTTATGGAACAGGATTATAGGTTTATAAAATATAAGGGATGTAATTTTTTGGTAAGAGATGATATAGATTTAACACCGGTACAAGATAATATTGAATTTCTTGATGCAAATAATATCATTGGTGTCTATGATAACCTCATAGATGAATCACTATATAACGCTAATTTGTTAGAAAAATTAACGCAAGAAAATATTAGTTTCGAGAATAATATAACGCTTAACAATAAAAATATGTATATTTTCGGTAGTGATCCATATCTTGTTTTCGAGTCAAAAAGTCAAACAGAAATTGACAATATACAATTGATAGAAATTAACCTAAAAACCAAACCTATTTCAGATATTGCTGGTCAATTATTTGTTAAGACAGAAAAGATAGATCATAATGAAACAAATACAATACATTTTAATATTAAATCGAACAAAATTTTAATACCGCTATATAAGTATGATCAGTTTATGCTTGATTCAAAACTTATAAATTTAAGACTTGATTTTGATAATGCGGTAGATGGAACAGACATTACTGTTGATAGCATAAAATTGTATGCACTAGATGAAAAACAAAAAACAAATTATAATCAACAGATTGAACAAATATCAATGAATGTGACAGATAATAGACTTGATGATTCCTTTCATCAAATCAATTTAATGAATCTGCCTAGTCAATGGGGACAAAGTTTTGATCTTATGACTAAGAGATTTAAAGCAAGTGAAGTTGCTTCATGTGAACAAACGCAAGTGGAAGTAATCAATACATCAGTTAGCGTCCATTTCAATATGAATCAAATGGTACCGGGCAATTTGGGTGAATTCTTGCGACTTAAGTTAGACTACGAAGATGAAAATCTAAGAAATGCAACGTTAATTGTAAAAGGGATTGATAAGAATGGAAATAATCTTAATGAGGAGTTTCAATTTGTAACAATTAGCAGTAATCTGTTAATACCTATTGGTTCATCACCAAATTGTTTACAGGCTACAGAAATTACAGGCTTTGAAATAATATTTGCACCTGAAAAAGACCCATATAAAGTTAAGATTGAAGAAGCTCAAATGTATCAATTAATAAAATAAGTTAATAAAAACTGGAGATGAAATGAAAGTTAATAAAAAAGAATTATGTTTAGGTATAGTTATAATAATTTTATCATCATTTTCAACATGTATTGGCCAGTTAATGTGGAAATTATCTACGGATAATGATACTTTATGGCTATACCTGATTGGTTTTGTTTTTTATGGTTTAGGAGCTTTGCTTATGATAATTGCATTTAAATTTGGAGAATTATCAATATTGCATCCTATGATGAGTATCGGTTATATATTATCTATTTTTATTGGGGCCACAATACTGCACGAAGCTATTACATGGAATCGAATTCTCGGTATAGGGGTGATTGTATTAGGAATGTTTTTTTTAGGACACAGTGGTATGAAAGGAGAAGGTTGAAATGAATATTTTAATCCTTTCTATTTTAATTTTTATTATGACTGTTTCAGGTACTTTTGGAGCATTATTTTTTAAACGTGCTATAAATGGAAATGATGAAAAAATACAACTTATTAAGCTTATACTATCGCCTTACTTATATATTGGGGGGGCAAGTTATTTGTTAGGTGCATTCTTAAATATATATTTGCTCCGATTCATGGATTATTCAATATTATATCCAATGACATCACTTACATATATCTGGACTATGATAGTTTCTTATAAGGTACTAGGTGAAAAAATGAATAAATACAAGATACTTGCTGTTTTCTTTATTATAGCAGGAATCATAATTTTAAATATAATGTAAGGGGACAACAAAATGACAGTAGGATTATGTTTAATTACGTGGAATGAAATGACAGGCTGTAAGAATGATATACCTCAAATTGATAAAACTAAATTTGATCAAGTTTATTGTATAGATGGTGGAAGTACAGATGGAACTGTTGAATATTTGGAAAGTCAAGGCATTAAAGTTTATAAGCAGACAAAAAAAGGTTTAAATCAAGCATGTATTGATGGTGTTAATTATTGTACTTGTGATGCTTTTGTTTTTTATCATCCGAAAGGAACTATTCCAGTAGAAGATATATACAAATTTAGAGAGCTTTTTGAAGAGGGCTACGACTTTGTTGTAGGAAGTCGAATGATGAAAGATTCGTATAATGAAGAAGATAGCAAATTAATACGACCTAGAAAATGGTTTGTGCTAGGAATGGGGTTATTAGCAAAGATATTATTTAAACGAGAAGGTAATACAATATGGGACACCCTTCACGGATTTAGAGGTATGACGGTAAAAACGTTCAAAATGCTCAAAATATCAAACTTTGATCCTTCCATTGATATAGAAATGGTATGTCGTAGTTATAAATATAAAGTAAAGCGTATTGAATTTCCAACTCAAGAAAGACCAAGGTTAGCAGGCGAAACACATTTTAAAGCATTTCAAACTGGTAAAAAATTATTAAAATATATATGGTGGGAAATGAGAAGAAAGGGTTAATATGCAACCTTATAATTTAAGGAAAAGAATTAACATATTGTTAATGGACTTCATTAATCCTTGGTTAAATAAAGATAAAAAAAAGACAGCGTGTTATACTTGGATTATATTTTCCATTGTATTAGGTATAATTAGTTCTATTAATACAGTGACTCTAACACTTGACGATACATATCTATATCAAAGATTTAATGATTTTGAAGCAAATAAAGGCTTTAGGAAAACAATTTTCACCTTATTCTTAAATTTAGACTTAGCTTCAACGGGAGAGTTGAGAACATATGGAGTGTCTAAAGTAATACATTTTTTATTGCATCATATAGCCAGAGATAATGCGAGTGTTTATCAATTTATTATAACAACAGTACATACTTTATCTGGTATATTGATTTATAAGACATTGAAAAGATTGAAAATTGCTGAATTACCCTGCATATTAAGTGCTATTACTTTTACTTTGAATCCATTTAATCATCTTCAGACTTTTCATCATTGGTCTTATTTAATGTTGCCCTTATACTTGGTTTTATTATATTGTTATCTAGAATTAGGTACTATTCAAAAATATGAGAATGAATGTAAGTTGACTTGGAGAAATTATATATTTAGTTTTATACTAATTTTTATGATAGTCTTTACAGGTGAGTATACTCTACCAATGTTAGGATGCACTGTTTTGTTTTTTATAATTTATAGTATTATTAAACGAAATAAAAAGTTGGTAATATTTTTTATACAGCATTTAGTATACGAAGGAGTATTAGTAATTGGATGGAGTATTCTATGGAAAAAGATTTTATCAGAAAATAGTGTTGGACGATTTGTGGTGCAAAAACTTAATTTTAATTTTTTTTATAATATATTTTTATCTACTAAAGAGAGCTTTAAACGTTTTTTATTCATAGGAAGTAATAACAAGTTAGATATGGGCAAAGATGGCGTTTTTTCTTTAAATATGATGATATTATTTATTACGGTTATATTTATTATGTTATCAATTATATATATATGTTTTAAGGAAAAAATTACTGATTATAATCATCTAGTCTCTTGGAAAACAAGTATCGCGATTACTTGCTTTTCTCTTTCATCTTTTGCTGTATATAGTCTAATGAGTATTATTTATAATGCAGGTATGTCATACCGTTATTTTTATAGTATCTTTTCGTTACTAACAGTAACATTTATTATTTTATTTTTTAGTATATTTAGAAACAAAAAAATTTTGTATTTACTGACTATTTGTATATTAGTAATTTTTACAGGTTATAATGTAATCTGGTATGCATTTTTGAAACCTACTACAGCAAATATTGATAAAGAAATAGTTTCAAAAGTTACATCAGCAGCGAATAATGGAAAGAATACAATGATTGTAATAACGGAGGATACCGTATTTGGAGAGGTATTACTAAATTCAAAATGCTATAGACCACTTAGCGTATTTTCAGAAGCATGGGCGTCCCAGACTTTTTTTAATAACATTTTTGAAAATGTAGTATATATTAGTCCCAAAGATAAGATTGTTGACAATTTAGATAATACAGTTAGTATAATTGGAGATGATATTATCCTTGGTAATAATTATACAACAGATACTTTAACATTTAATAAGCAGG
The DNA here is from genome assembly GCF_014218335.1 of Anaerocolumna cellulosilytica. Taxonomy (GTDB): domain Bacteria; phylum Bacillota; class Clostridia; order Lachnospirales; family Lachnospiraceae; genus Anaerocolumna; species Anaerocolumna cellulosilytica. The sequence goes on from NZ_AP023367.1 coordinate 1,120,420, forward strand.
ATATATATATTATCAGTAATAATAGATATACTGATGAGCGCAATTATTATACAGATGTTAATGATTATTTAAATTATGAAAGTTAAATTAAATATATACTCAATTAATAAAAATTATATTTGGCATTTGTAACACCATTAGTATATATTGACGTAGAAAGTGAAGATTCTAATTATGGTGCAGTAAGAGATAAAAAATATTCTAAAGACAAAAGTGATGAAATAAATTTATGATTACTTGAGTGAAAATAGTGTATCATACAAAGAGGTGATAGACACAAGTAATATAAACTTCTCAACGACAATTCAAGGTATTGGATTAATTGATAAATAATCGGAGGATATATATGAAAGTTGCAGTATTAGGAGCAGGCGTATCAGGAATTACAATTGCAAAAAAGTTAGTGGAGAAAAATATTGATGTTGTGGTTTATGAAAAATGTAGTGAAGCAGGAGGTCTTGCGAAAACACGTATTACCGATAATTATGTTTATGACTTGCACGGTGGACATATATTTAATTCTAAGCATAAGGAAATTGTAGATTGGGTATTCTCTTTTTTACCAAAAGAGCAGTGGCAATATTCAGTTAGAAATGCTAAAATTTATTTTAATGGTCGATATGTATCATACCCATTTGAATTGTCATTAAGTGAGCTGGAATCAGAAGATGCTACCAATTGTATTTATGATTTTATGATGTCCCAACAAGGAGACGAGCCTGATAACTTTCATGATTGGTTAATTTGGAATTTTGGACAAGCAATTGCTGAGTATTACATGATACCATATAATGCAAAAATCTGGTCATATTCACTTAAAGAGATGGAAACGAGATGGATGCAAGGCAAGATGCCGTTACCAGAAAAGAAAGATATTATCCGTTCACTTTTATTAAAAGATCCAAAAGAGAGGAAAATGCCTCATTCTACATATTACTATCCACTCAATGGCGGTATCCAAACCATGATTAATGCCTTAACAAAGGGATTAGATATAAAACTAAATACGCCTGTAATTAAAATAGAAAATTTGAATGGTAAATGGTTAATTAATGGTGAAGGAAACTATGACAGAGTTATTTCAACTCTCCCGTTACCTATTCTGTCAGATACTATTGAATTACCGAATAAAGTTATTTCTGCTATACGAGACTTAAAATATAACAGTTTAACTACAATGCTTTATAAATGCCCAGAAACAGATTTATCATGGTTATATATTCCATCCAGTGATTATAAATCTCACAGAGTATGTTATCAAGGGGCTTTTTCAACTTATGCATGCCCTACAGGTTGCAGTGCTGCTATTGAAGTTATAGGGAATAAGTTTGAGGTTAAACAAGATATACTTGAAAAACAAAGTATTATCCCTGCGCAACTTGGTTTGTATGACTTAATAGATACAGAATATGCTGAATTTGCTTATGTCATACACGATAAAAATTATAGAAAAAATACAAATATAATAAAAGATTATTTTAATGCAATAGACAATTTCGATTTATTAGGACGATTTGCGACTTGGAATTATAATAATATGGATATATGTATGTTGGATGCATTTAAACTTGCAGAAAATATAAATGCATAAAGGAGTAATATATAATGGATAAAAAGAGTAAGATTTTTGTTGCAGGGCATAAAGGATTAGTGGGCTCTGCAATTATGAGGAAGTTAGAGGAATCAGGTTTTCTTAATATAATTACACGAACTCATAAAGAATTGGATTTGACAAGACAATTAGAAGTGGAATCATTTTTTGAAGAAGAAAAACCGGATTATGTATTTCTTGCTGCAGCTAAGGTTGGAGGCATTCACGCAAACGCTACATATCCAGCTGATTTTATTATGTTAAATATGCAGATTCAATGTAATGTAATAAGTAGTTGCTATAAAAACAATGTAAAAAAGTTAATGTTTTTAGGAAGTTCTTGTATCTATCCTAAAGAAGCTCCGCAACCGATAAAAGAGGACTACTTATTAACTTCACCCTTAGAAAAGACTAATGAAGCTTATGCGTTAGCTAAAATAGCTGGTTTAAAAGCTTGTCAATATTATAATCAGCAATACGGCACGAATTATATCAGTGTTATGCCATGTAATTTGTATGGCATTAATGATAATTTTTCTGGTGAAAATTCACATGTACTTCCAGCATTAATTAAGAAATTTCATGAAGCTAAGGTCAATAACTCTTCAGATGTTGTCATTTGGGGTACTGGAAGACCTTTAAGAGAGTTTTTATTCTGTGATGATTTAGCAGATGCTTGTTTATATTTAATGAAAAATTATTCTGGTAATGATTTTTATAATATTGGATATGGTGAAGAGGTCACTATAAAAGAGTTAGCTGAAATAATAAAAGAAGTAGTTGATTATAAGGGAGAACTTATTTTTGATACTACAAAACCAGACGGTACTTACAGGAAATTAACCGATATAAGTCGTATTAAGGATGTTGGTTGGAGTCCTAAAATAGATTTAAAAACTGGAATTAAGTTAACTTATGATTGGTATATGAAAAATGTAATTGCATAATTTACAATAGGAGAAAAGTCATGTATACAGTGTTACTATCAGGCGGTTCAGGTAAAAGGTTATGGCCGTTATCTAATGATTTAAGATCAAAGCAATATATCAAAGTAATTAATAACGAAAATTGTGAAGAACAGCCAACATCCATGATTCAAAGAGTTTGGAAGCAGCTAACTAAGGCCGGCCTATCAAATAATTGTATAATTACAGCTAGTAAAGGTCAAGTTGAAATAATTAAGAGTCAATTGGGTGATGAAATTAAAATAGCCATAGAACCGGAGAGGAGGAATACATTTCCTGCTGTTGCTCTTTCGTGTTCTTACCTAAAAACGGTATTACATGCGGATGAAAATGATACCGTTGTAATATTGCCAGTGGACCCATATACTGATGATTCTTATTTTGCAAAACTAAAAGAAATGGAATCAATTTTATTGAATTCAGACGCTGATATTGCATTAATTGGTGCTAAACCCATAGAGCCGTCATCAAAATATGGATATATAATGCCAGAAGTATCCGGAAATGAATCCGATTATATAAAAGTAAAAGGATTTCGAGAGAAGCCAACCAAAGAAGGAGCTTCAGAGCTTATTAAGAAAGGTGCATTGTGGAACTGCGGTGTTTTTTGTTTTAAAATAAAAACAATATTAGACAAGGTAAAGAGTTATGGTTTATCAGATGACTATTATCAATTATATAATAATTATTCGGAATTACCTAAAATTAGTTTTGACTATGAGGTGTTAGAAAAGGCGGACAATATAATAGCTGCAGAATTTACAGGAACATGGAAGGACATTGGCACTTGGAACGCTTTAACAGAACAAATGTATAATAATACAATCGGTAATGTTGTTTTACATGAAAGTTGTGAGAATACAAGTATAATTAACGAACTTAAAATGCCTATAGTAGCAATCGGTACTAAGGACGTTGTTATATCAGCTTCTGTAGATGGAATATTAATTTCTGATAAACAACAAAGCACTAGAATAAAGGATTGCGTCGATAATTTTACATATCCACCTATGTATGAAGAGCGCAGATGGGGAACTATTACGGTTCTAGATACATCTGTCAGAGATGGCATTTATACTTCAACGAGAAAAATAAAGATATTTGAGAATATGTCTTCTAGCTATCATTATCATAATGATCGTGATGAGGTTTGGACTATCTTAATTGGTAATGCGGAAGTTATTATAAATGGTATTAAGCAACTATATTCAGCAGGGGATGTAATTCGTTTTCCAGCGGGAACAAAACATGCGGTCAAATCATTAAATGGAATAGAATTTTTAGAAGTTCAAATTGGTCATACATTTGCAGATGTTGATATTAATAGAATCACATTCAACTGGGATGAGATAGATGCAAAATAATGTATTATTAAGTACATTGTAATAAGTGGATTAACAAATATATTATTTGGAGGATTTATATGAAGAAAGCACTAATAACAGGTATCAATGGACAAGATGGATCCTATCTTGCTGAATTTTTACTGGATAAAGGTTATGAAGTATTTGGCATAATTCGAAGATCATCCGTAAACAATACGGAAAGAATTGAACATTTATTTTTAGAAGAGCTGAATCAAACTAATAACAGATTAAAACTAGTTCATGGAGACATGACTGATTCTATGAATGTTGTTCGTATCATTAGTGAAATACAGCCAGATGAAATATACAATCTCGCAGCTCAGTCTCATGTTGCGGTTTCATTTGAAGAACCGGAATATACCGCTAATGCTGATGGAATTGGTACCTTACGTGTTTTAGAAGCTGTCCGTATAGCTGGATTAACCGAGACTACTAAAATATATCAAGCTTCAACTTCAGAATTATTTGGTAAAGTTGAAGAAATTCCACAAAAGGAGACAACACCTTTTCATCCGAGGTCACCTTACGCTGTTGCAAAAATGTATGGATATTGGATAACAAAGCATTATAGAGAAGCATATGGTATGTTTGCAGTAAATGGTATTTTATTTAATCACGAATCTGAGCGTCGTGGAGAAACATTTGTAACCAGAAAGATTACATTGGCAGCAGCAAGAATATCGCTTGGACTACAAAAGAAAGTATCATTAGGTAATTTAAATTCTAAACGTGATTGGGGCTATGCTAAAGACTATGTTGAATGCATGTGGATGATTTTACAACATGATAAACCTGAAGATTTTGTAATTGCAACTGGAGAAACACGTACTGTCAGAGAATTTTGTACTTTTGCTTTTAAACACGTTGGTATTGAAATTGAATGGCAAGGAGAAGGGATTGAAGAAGTAGGTATAGATAAGGTAACAGGAAGAGTAGTTATTGATGTAAGTCCTCAATACTTCAGGCCAGCAGAAGTGGATTTGTTATTGGGGGATCCTACAAAAGCAAAAACGCTTCTTGGATGGGATCCAAGAAAGACATCTTTTGAAGACTTAGTCAGAATAATGGTAGAAAGCGATTTAGATTTAGTTAAATCACAAAAAACACTAAGAAGAGCATTTGATTGATAAATAGTGCATGTTTTTCTATCTATATTGTTAACAGACTACCTGCGATTAAGTTTAGAAATTAATTATATGTAATAACAATAATGTAGTGCTAAGTGTGAGAACACATATGTAATGGAATTTATTATATTATATATGTGTTCTTAGAATTCTTAGTCGGCAATTTAACATAAGAAATAAATAAGCAATTTTCGAGAAGTAATTGATTATTTATTTAAGGATATTAAACAGCTGTTAGCAATTATACGTGACTTAAGGACAAAAACAAATGACTAATATTATTACTAAGATATTTAATAAATTATTATATCTATGCACCATACTATTTATTTTTGAAATGTTTATAGGTTTTAATGGAAAGATGCTGATTTTACTAGGCACACCTATCAGATATATTTTATTTGGAATCGTATTTAGTGGTCTGTTAGTTAAAACTATTATAAATCTTGTAACTGAAATAACTTATATAACTACTAAAGAGAGTCATCCATGCTACAAAGAAAAAGTACGAATAAACAAAATTAGCATATTCATAGATCTCGTAAAAAACTACTTTACATTTTTTGATTTTATATTAGCTCTTTTTCTATTATTAAATATAATTTATGTGTTTGTAGTTCCATTTTTTTCAGGTACATCTATTATTCAAAGCCTTAAGGAAACCAAAGCAGTCCTTTTGGTTCTTTGTTATTTTCCTATTGTTATCTTAATAAAATTAAATAAATTCCCATGGGAAAAATATAGGAAAGCAATAAAAGTCAATGTGATTTTATTAGCTCTTGTACATATTATATTTTATGTTGGGGAAGTAATTGCAGGAGATGCGACATTTGTATTAAATTTATTTCTGAAATGGGAAGAAATAACCTATGGATATTCCCAGCGTCCACTAGTTATGATGCCCAAGGATGGAATTCGCATCATTTACTCCACTGGAATTTTGTTGGTTCTCATCTTTTATTTTACAATAGATTCGCTCAAAATTAAGGATATTGCAATTTTAATCCCTTTGGGAATATGTGCAATTTTTACAACAAACACCAAGTCTTTAATATTTGGAATAGTAGGCGGTATGGTAGTTATTGGGGGAATGCTAATATTTAAGCATATAAAGTTCAAGCAAGCCTCTTTATTTAGGAACTTTATAATCTTAATTACGGTGACAGCGGTATATGCTTTCATTATAGATACGACAATGTTTAATAATTATGTATTTTCAAGAATATCAGTAACATTTGCAACAGCCACTCAAAATGAAGATTTTAGTGATAACACAATGTTTGAGGTATCAAGAGATTCCCAAATTTTAGTTGGAACAAAGAAGTCTAATGAGACTAGGTTAATACAAATTAAGCAATTGCTCAACACCTGGAAAGAACGACCATTATTCGGATGGGGTTATGGAAGTTCAGCTATAAATTATTTAAGAAGTTCAGAAGAAGTGCCGTATATTTATGAGATGACAGGTGTTGCACTGCTGATGAAGATAGGTATAACTGGTATCATGCTGTGGTTAAGCTATTGTCTTTATCTATTATGGTATATATTAAGGAATGTGCTAAGAAATGAGAGAGTAATAGCTGTAACATTTATTGCTGTAGCTCTGGGAATTAGCACGCAGTTTAACCCATATTTATTTGGAATGCCGGGTATGGCTCTATTATTATTTTGTTTTATTGAAATTAAGAGTGGGAATTTGTTAGAATAACATGAATATAGGAGGAAGTTTTTGAGAAAGAAACAAAAGTTTACTATATTTATTATATGTATTTTGCTAATTGGGATAACTGGATTCGGTTATGCAATTACCCATAAGACCGAAGTAAAAAATCAACTAAGACGCTTTCAATATTTTATAGAATTAAGTGAAAGAAAGAATGAAGTGCCCGAATATAAAGTCATATTGAAGAATTATAATAAGTATCCGACTGACCTTCTACAATTAGCACTAGATAATGTGGAGGCAGTAGAGTTCGTAAAAGACTATATTAATGAAAAAGATAAGTCAATCGATATTAACTTAATTGATGACTTTAATTATGATAATGTGCCGCTATTAATACAATGGGACAAGCGCTGGGGATACTCCAGTTATGGTGATAATATAATCGGAATTAACGGATGTGGTCCGACCTGTATGTCTATGGTATACACTGCGCTTACAGGTGACGTATCTATGAATCCTAAGGCGATGTCAGAATTTTGTATGGAATCTGGTTTTTACAATGAGAATGGAACAATATGGACGTTTATGACAGAGGGTGCAAGAATTCTTGGTATTTATTCCAGAGAAGCGGAGTTAAATGAAGAAGGGATGATAAAGGAATTAGATAATAATCATCTAATTATCTTGAGTATGAAACCAGGCGACTTTACTCAGAGTGGTCATTTTATTGTTATTACTGGTTATGACAACAATACTTTTTCCATTCATGATCCAAACAGTATATTACGCAGTAATAAAGCGTGGGATTATAATACTCTCAAAAACCAAACGAAGAAGATGTGGATATTTTCTGCAGATACAATGTGATATATCAGAAAAATACCATACTTATTTAACAATTAATTAATTGCTTTCCACATCTAATATCTGTATAATTATCATAAAGCATCAACGAAAGGAGCATTTATGGGAATTACAGCAGATAATAAACCTCATAAGATGACAAAAGACCAACAGGAACAGCATGAAAAGAATGACTTCCAGTCAGAAAATATGTATGAAACCAATAGACCCTATAAAAAACCGATATTTGCAAATAAGAACTATTTATCTATAAGCCTATACGCACTTATGGTTATAATCATTGGTGCATTTGTTATCTATCTGTTCTTTAATATGAAACAGACAAAGGAAGTAATTGCTAATTTTTTAAATACCTTATCACCGTTTTTACTGGCTTTTTTTATTGCCTTTATGATTAATCCTTTGGTGATAAAGCTACGCAACTTTTTCCAGAATGTTGTAAAAATCAAGTCTAGGGCATTACGGGTATTTTTATCTATTTTTATTTCTTATTTGCTTGTTATTGGAGGATTGACAATTACGATGCTGTATGTAACACCTCAATTAATACAAAGCATTACGGATTTGTTAGCCAATCAGAATAAAATGTATGATGAGATATATGGTTTCTTTACTAGCTTATATGAGAAGTACCCGGACTTGAATTTAGAAACGGTAGTTGAGTATGTTGAAAATATGATACCGGACTTGATTGGACAGGGTACGCAGTTATTAAGTAGTATGATACCAAAGCTATATCTGTTTTCTGTATCCATTATTAAGATGTTTGTAAATATATTATTAGCAATTGTTATTTCTTGTTATATGATATTAGATAGGAAGAATCTGAAATTTAATGCAAAAAGACTAATTTATTCTATTATGTCGGTAGACAGAGCAAATGGCTTCATTGAAACAGGCAAAGAATGTGCAAGCATTTTTAATAAATTTATTGTAGGAAAATTCATTGATTCTCTAATTATTGGTATCCTATGCTTTATCTTAATGTCTATATTACGTTTGCCATATTCCATCTTATTAAGTGTAATTGTGGGTATAACCAATATGATACCTTATTTTGGGCCTTTTATAGGTGCAGTTCCAGGTATTGTTATCTTCCTGCTAATCAACCCCATTCAAAGCTTAATTTTTGCGGGAATGATATTAATTTTGCAGCAATTCGACGGTCTATATTTAGGTCCTAAAATACTTGGTGAATCGACTGGGTTAAAACCACTGTGGATAATATTTGCCATAACCATAGGTGGCGCTTATGCAGGAGCATTAGGAATGTTTTTAGGTGTTCCGCTTATTGCTGTTATTACGTATCTATTAGATAAGTTTATAAAAAAAAGATTGACGCAAAAAAATATTGTGTTAGAAAAAAATCTTGATTCACTCTAAGTAACTTAATACGATCTGCACGATTTCCCACTTTTCGAATATACTGATTAAGTATCATCGGTTTTATTCGGGGGTGGGAATTCTTGTCTAAGAAAATAAAATATATAGCTTTCTATTCAGATAGTAAGGATACATTGCAAAACCGGCAAGCAGCACTGGCTGCAGTTCAGAAGATAAATTATATTAGCGATACCTTAGCAAATAGCGGCTACAAAGTAAATATTATTTCGCCGGCTTGGACAGATAATAAAAAAGGTTTTTACTGTGGCTATTCGAAAAGGATATCAAATAACATCGAACTAACGCTCTTTCATACCTTCAGTTCTGGTTTCAAATACATCCGCATGTTTAAATATATATATTCTCTGATGCAGTTATTTTTCTATTTACTCTTTCATGTCCGCAAAAGGGAACAGGTTTTGGTATACCATTCTATAGCATTAATACTTCCTGTACAAGTTGCAAAATTTATAAAAGGTTTTACCTTAATTCTTGAAGTGGAAGAAATATATCAGGATTTGCAGTATGTCAATCCAATTATGAAGCGTTTAGAATACCACCTAATTCATAAGGCCGATAAACTTATCTTTGCTTCTAAGGAGCTTAATAAAAAGTTTAATAAGGATAAGAAACCGGCAGTGACTATTTATGGTGCTTATACGGTACAAAAAGATAGAAAGGTTTCTTTTTTAGATAATAAAATTCATGTTGTATATTCCGGCACCTTAGATCCCAGAAAAGGTGGTGCTTTGGCAGCGATTTATGCGGCTAAGTATTTGCCTGATAATTATCATGTACACATTCTTGGTTTTGGTTCCCCAGAAGAAATTAAAGATTTGACAAATAGGATAGAAAAGATAAATAAAACTGCAACAGCAGCATTAACTTATGAGGGAATAGTGTACGGTGAGGCGTATAATCAATTTCTACAAAAATGCCAGATTGGACTTAGTACCTATAAATCCCATGAGGACTTTTGCAATACTTCTTTTCCATCTAAAATTCTTACTTATCTATCAAACGGTCTGCAAGTAGTCGCAGGGCAGATACAATCCATAGAGGACGCACCTATGGGGAAACTGCTTCATTATTATGAACAACAAACACCCCAAGCCATTGCCGAAGCAATCGTATCCGTGGATATTAGCCGGGATTATGATAGTAGGTCTCTGGTAAAGGAGTTGGATATTCTGTTTAAAAACGACCTCAATAGGCTGCTGAAAATGAAAGATACGAGAAAAAATTAAGAATATAGAATAATATGTGGTTCTTTTTTTATGACCTGCGAGGAAACAGTCCTCATTGAACAAGCAATATGTTTAAAACTAAAAGTACTATTTGGTAGTATTTTGAACATTTCATACATCGACAGACCAATGAATCGTAGGATTTTAGTTGAGGAATTAAATATATGAATTGGTCTTTTTAAGACTGTTATTTTTACCAGTCTTTTTTCATTTCTATGTATAGATTGCACACATCACCCAAATAACCAAAATTTAACAGTAAAATATTGACAATTAGTAAAACCTTCTTTATAATATCAATCTATAGATATCTCCGCTCGTGAATATTTATTATTAGATATTCTTTCTTATAGCTGTAACTTATAACGAAGAAAGAAGAAAGGGTGACTGTGTTATCTGGTAAAACAATCTTAATTACTGGGGCAGCCGGATTCATTGGCTCCCATCTAACAAAAGCTCTTTTGACCACATATGATACTGTCAAAGTCATTGGAATTGACAGTATGAATGATTATTATGAGGTAACTCTAAAAGAATACCGTCTAAAAGAATTACATACCAAGGAACGATTTGTTTTCGTAAAAGGAAATATTGCGGATAAAGAAATGGTGAATCAGATGTTTGAGCGTTATGAGCCAAATGTAGTTGTGAATCTGGCGGCACAGGCCGGAGTTCGTTATTCTATTACAAATCCGGATGCTTATATAGAAAGTAATCTGGTTGGCTTTTTTCATATTCTTGAAGCGGTTCGGCATTCTTATGATACAGGTAATACGCCGGTAGAGCATTTTGTTTATGCCTCAAGTTCCTCAGTGTACGGTTCTAATAAAAAAATACCCTATAGTACAAATGATAAGGTGGACAATCCGGTTTCTCTTTATGCTGCGACAAAAAAGTCAAACGAACTAATGGCTCATGCCTACAGCAAACTTTATGACCTTCAAACGACCGGTCTACGTTTTTTTACAGTGTATGGCCCTGCCGGAAGGCCGGATATGGCTTATTTTGATTTCACTAATAAAATGGTACAAGGACAGAAGATTTCTATATATAACTATGGTGATATGTATCGTGATTTTACCTATATTGATGACATTGTAACAGGGATTATAAGAGTGCTTGAGAAGATACCATCCGTTAATGAAGAAGGCATAAAATACAAGGTTTACAATATCGGGAATAATAAGCCGGAACATTTACTGCACTTTGTGGATACCCTTGAAAAATGTCTGATGTCAGAAGGTATAATTCATAAACCTGTAAGGCGGGAGCTTCTGCCTATGCAGCCAGGGGATGTTTATCAGACGTATGCAGATGTAGAGGATTTAGTGAAAGAGTTTGGTTTTAAACCCGGCACAAGCTTAGAGGAAGGTTTGCGTCGCTTCTCAAAATGGTATGGTGAATACTATTGTAAAGAAAAATAAACAAAACGACTGGAAACCCTCACCAATATAAGCAGAGCAGGTAATGTTAAGATAGGAGATAAATATGGCTAAAAAGCATAATCGCACCCCAAAGCTTTGTTTTGTATCCTCCTCTGGAGGACATTGGGAGCAATTACAAAAGTTAAAGCCTTTAGCAGATAAATACATAGGATTTTTTGTTACGGAAAAGACCCAGTTTCCCGCCCCCATGGGAAGATATTTTATGAGACAGACAGATTTAAAGGACAAAAGAATGCTCCCTAAAATGATATGGAATTCAGCATATGCGATATTTATCTGGTTAAAAGAACGCCCGGATTTTGTAATTACAACAGGCACTATGGTTGCGTATCCGTTTTACCTGTTGACGGTTCTTTTTCGTAAAAAATTTATATTTATTGAGACCTTTGGTCGTGCCAATATGCCCACAGTTGCTGGAAAACGAATGGAGAAACATTCAGAACTTTTTATAGTTCAGTGGGAAACCCAGAAAAAATATTATAAAAATGCAGTATATGGAGGATGTTTGTATTGATATTTGTTACAGTTGGCTCACGTAATTACCCCTTTGACCGTTTATTTAAAAAATTAGATGAATTATATGAAGATGGTACAATTACGGATTCTATGTTTGCACAGGTTGGGGCCTCTTCATACCGGCCAAAACATTTTGAGTATGAAGATTTTATAGCACCGGAGGAATTTACAGAACGAGTGGAAGCAGCGGATATTGTAGTCAGCCATGGTGCTTCCGGTTCCATCATGAAGGCTTTAAATGCCGGTAAAAAAGTGATTGCAGTTACAAGACTTGAAAAATACGGGGAACATATCAACGACCATCAAATTCAGAATAATGAAGCCTTTGGAAGCAATCGTTTTGTTATTCCGGTATATGAGATGGAGGAATTAAAGAGTGCCTTTGAGAAAATTTATTCCGGTTATGATGGGTTACTTCCCTGGAGGAATAAAGATTCCATGGCCATTGTTAAAATGATAGATACCTTTATTACAAATAACTGGTGAAGTGTCCGTTATTTCTGTGGCTTAAAATTGCAATTATCGAAAGGACATAGTATTTTTATGGATTTATTATGGATAGAAAATGCGGGAAAACAGCTGACTGAGCAATTTCCGGCAATAAAATATGCTTGTAAACGTATTTATCAACTTGGTATGTTCACTATATCAAACGAGAAAATAAAGGCAGAAGGTGAAATTATTCGAGTATCTCCAGAGGATGGTTATGAATATTTTTTTGGATATTATGATAAATCCCCTTGGGATGCCACGAACCGCTATATGATTGGGTTAAAGGTGAGGCAGACTTATAAACAAACTGCGCCAAAAGAGATTGGAGAAATCGTATTATTGGACAGCCATAATAGTTATACCCCGATTACAATTGCTAAATCCCATTCCTGGAATGTACAGCAAGGTTGTATGGCGCAATGGCTTGGACCGGATTTTAAAAGCCGAATCATTTATAATGACTGCCGGAATGGACGTTTTTGCTCGGTGGTTTTCTCAGTAGATACGATGAAAGAAGAACGGGTTTATGAACTGCCGGTTTATGATGTAGCAAGGAGCGGTGAATATGCTCTTAGCCTTGATTTTTCAAGACTTCACAGGATGCGTCCGGGCTATGGTTACTCCAACCTGACAGAAGATACTAAAAATATATTCTGTCCGGATAAACCTGCTATTCGCATATTATATCTTAATAGCGGTAACATAGCCGACCTAAAGAATTATACGGATTTTGCAGCATTTGAACCGGATGAGACGATGCAGGGTGCAGAACATAAAGTGAATCATATCATGATTTCACCTGATGGCAGTCGGTTTATGGTACTCCATCGATGGTTTCAAAAAGGAAGGAAGCATACCAGACTGGTTACAATGAATGCTGACGGAAGTGAAATGTATAACTTGTCTGATACTGTCTTTGTATCCCATTGTTACTGGAAAAATAACAGAGAGATATTGTCGTTTCTTCGTAAGCCCGACGGCGGTGACCATTATTACCTGTTAAGGGATCAATCGCAAGATTACAGAATGTTGTGGCCAGAGTTGCATACGGATGGACATTGCAGTTACTCACCGGATGGTAATTATATTATTACAGATACCTATCCAAACCGGAAACGGTTAGCTTCCGTCTATTTGTGCAGGGAGAATGGTAGGCTTCAAGGGGAAGCAAAGCGAATTGCCAGAGTATTTGCTCCGTTTCGCTATGATAATAATACCCGGTGTGATTTGCATCCACGATGGAATCATACGGGCGATAAGGTATGTATTGATTCGGTACATGAGGGAAAGCGGGCATTGTATGTTATACCAATAAAGAGGTAAGAGGTGGTAGTCGGTATGCAGAGCAATTTAAAAGTGATGGCAAAAGAAAGAGTAAGAACACTTCCTCCTCTTAATATAGAGAAGATAAAAAAGTGTATAGAGGGGTATTCCTATGTATCATTTGATATTTTTGATACCCTATTAAAAAGAACAGTAGAGAAACCAAGTCATATCTTTTATTTGGCAGCAGAGGAGTTTAAGAAAAGAACTGGGCAGGTAATTCTTGATTATGAGACTATGCGCAGTAAGGCTGAAATTCATGCCAGAGCTGTATTAGACGATAAGAAGTCAAAAGCAGGGCAGGAGTCACCAATACATTCGGAAGAAATCACTCTAACGGATATCTATAGACAGATTAACGGGCTTACCGTGCAGGATAAAGAAATCTTGATGCAAATAGAATATGATTTGGAACTACAACTATGCTGTGAAAATAAGGATATGAAAAAGCTTTTTGAATGGTGCTTAGAAAATAATAAAAAGGTGTTATGTATCTCTGATATATATCTGCCTGCATCATTGATTGAGGAAATGCTTACCAAATGCGGATATACCGCATATGATAGGCTTTATCTCTCCTCTTTAACCGGATTTAAAAAAAGTACCGGGAGCTTATTCTTGCATGTATTAAAGTCTTTAAAAATATCAGAAAAAGAACTAGTACATATTGGAGATTCGTTTCAAAGTGATTATTTGGCGGCGAATAAGCTTGGGATAAAATCGGTCTTAGTGCCAAATAAAATCAATCAGTTAAGCAGAGATGTAGTATCAGACGTTTCCCCAAAAGATAAATTAGCATACCAAATACTGCAAGCTATGATAAACTGCACTATGCCGTCAGAACAAGACGAGTATTACAGGTTTGGTTATGAAACTTTTGGTATTCTGCTGCATCATTTTAACAGGTGGTTAAAGAAGGACTTGGAAAAAAGAAATATATCTAAAATATTTTTCTTTTCCAGAGACGGTAAAATAATGAAGGCAGCCTTTGATACCATGTATCCGGAGAGTGGACTTAAAGAGCACTATATTTGTGTATCGCGAAGAAGCTTGCGTGTACCTCAGTTGTGGTTTCAATCGGATCTTAACAGCATTGTTTATGGTTTCCCGGCAGCAAAATATATAACCATGGAAACATTTTTAATAAATATTGGTTTAGAACCGGATAAGTATATGAAGGAGCTAAAGGAATGCGGGCTAACTCTTTCAACGGTAGTTAAGCGCAGCGAGATTTCAGCCAGTGAAAGCTTGGTTGCCTTCTATGGGAAGATAAAGCCGGATATGGTTGCGAATTCCAGGAAGGAGTATGACAGTCTTCTTAGATATCTTAAGGCGAATGACTTTTATGGTGAAGTGGCTGTAGTGGATATCGGTTGGAGGGGGTCTCTTCAATATTTTTTACAGCAGATTACAGAACAAGCAGGAATACCAGTAAACATGCACGGCTATTACATCAGTCTATCAAAGGATGCAAAGTGGGACTTGGATATACAGGGTTATGTCGGTAATGACGCTGGGAAAAATGGGTGTATGGTTTGGAAACCTTTTGTAGGACTGGCAGAAACCTTGTTTATGGCTTTAGAGGGTTCAGCAAAAAAATATACCTGTTCTGATGCCAATCATACCATAGAACCGATATTGTATCCGTTTGAGTATGTGAAAAATGGGAAGCTTTTGCCGGAAGCGCTGCATGTAAAAGCGATTCAAGAGGGCGCAATTTCCTATATAAATACCCTTAAGCATTACCCTACTCTCACAGAGCTTACAGTATCTTCTCTTTCAGCATTTGCAAAGATTATTGCAGTTGGCAATACACCCAACCGTAAGGAATTAAATATGTTTGCAAACTTTCAATTTTTAGATGAAAAAGTAACCTATCTGGCAAAACCAGCAAAATTAAAGTTCTATTTAACAGCTCCTAAGCAGCTTAAACAAGATTTGTGGAGCAGCAGGTGGAAGGTTGGATTTTTAAAAAGACTCCTCCATCTACCGTTTAATTATGTAAAGCTTTATAAGGTATTAAGCAGCCTTAAAGAGTGAACATAGCTTAACCTGATGAAGAAGTGGGGTAAAGATAGATGGAGAATAAATCGGTTAAAATCTTGATTATTGGTCATACGGGTAAAATGGGAGGCGTGGAGACCTTTATTCGAAATACTACTTTATTTTCGGACAAAGAGAAGGTGCAGTTTGACTTTTTAATCCATGGCTATAAAAAGTGCCTCTTTGCAGAGGAATTTAGTATTTTTTATAACAACACAAATCACATTTATTTTTTACCAAAGTACAAGTTAAATCCAGTGAAGACCATTGCGGCACTATGGAAGTTTTATAAAGAGCATCATGATTATAAGTATATTCACATAGAGACAGGGGCAGCGACTGAATTACTTTATTGTTTTCCTTATTATCTCTTTTACGGCATGAAACTAATTATCCATAGTCATAATGGCGGTAACAGTGAATCAAAACTGATGCAGAAAGCACTAATCCCCTTGGTGAATGTAATTGCAGACAAAAAACTTGCCTGTTCTGATGCGGCGGCTGTCTTTATGTTTGGTAAAGTGTCTGCTACTGAAGCAAAATTAATCTATAACGGTATCGATGCGGATAAGTTTCGATATTCTGAAAAAAAGAGGAAAGATTGCCGGGAAAGTTTCAATATTGAAGAAACTGCATTGGTTGTTGGACACATCGGAAGATTTTCAAAACAAAAGAATCATACGTATTTAATTGAAATATTTGAAGAGATTAACAAACGACAATCGAATGCTTTTTTATTGCTGACAGGAACAGGTGAATTAGAAGGAGATGTAAAAGAGATAGTGAAGAAATATCAATTGCAGTCAAAGGTTATATTTACAGGTTTACATGATGATACGTCAGATTTTTATAGTGCTATGGATGTTTTTGTTATGCCCTCTCTTTATGAAGGACTGCCTATAGTTGCTATTGAAGCCCAGGCTTCCGGGCTTCCCTGTGTCTTTTCTGATAAGATATCTGAACAGGTAAGACTTACGGAACAGACTGAAATGCTTGCCTTGGAGGAAGGGGTAAGTATATGGGCGGATAGAATCCTTTCTTTGTATGCTACGAATATAGACAGACATAAAGGTGTCAAGACAATTCTTAATAGGGGGTATGATATCCACGATACGGTCAGACAATTAGAACAAATATATCTTTCTTAGAGAGGAGTAAAGAATCTTAAGTTTTTAAATTCTACACGGCGTACTTAATATTGCAAGAGTTAAGGTACATGGAGGTAGTGTACGATGCTAAAAATAATTAGGGATAGTATTATTCGAAAGCTTCCATTTCTATGCTATTTAGATGGCTTAATTCATTCCGGTAAAAGAAAAGGTTTCTCTAAAAAAAATCTGGAAAAAAAGGTAGAAAAGGCTTCTGACGGTGGAGGATATATCGGCTTTGATAAAAAATACATAACCGGGTATCTGAGCACCTTAAATCGTTTTATGTGGGCAGAACCGGAGCATGCTGCAGTTGTTACAGCATTCCTGGAAGCAAAAATCGGAATTATAAAAGAAGCATTTGCTAAGGATTCTCTTAAAGAAGAGGATGTTATAGTTATCTGCCTTATAAAGAATGATATAAACCGAATAGCAGATTTTCTAGAACATTACAGAGCCATAGGGATCACACACTTTGCTTTTATAGATAATATGTCTTCTGACGGAACAAGAGAATTTTTAATAGCGCAGGAAGATGTGAATGTGTATTATACAGAAGTTACGTATACCACACATAACCGGGAAGGCTGGATGAACAGAATCTATGCTTATTTTGGTCAAAAGCATTGGTATTTGTGTGTGGATTCTGACGAATTGTTTGTTTATATGGATTGTGAAAATAACTGTATTCAGGATTTTATGAAGGACATAAAAAATAAGAGTATGAAACGGGTTAGAGCATTGATGCTTGATATGTATTCACCAAATGACCTGTTTGCCTTTGGGGACAAGAATAGGGATTCCATGCGTGATTATAGGTACTTTGATAAAGAGGGATATGTACCTGTATCCAGCTACCGTTTGGATTTAATACATGGAGGACCTCGCACCAGAGTTTTTTCCAGGTATAATGAGGATTTTAACTGTACCTTAACAAAATATCCTCTATTCTTTTATACAGAAGGTGATTTTCAAGGCTGCTCCCATTATCAATTTCCTTATTCCCGTAACTGTAATACGCCTTGTTACTCCGTTTTATTGCATTATAAGTTCATGATTTCAGATATGACAAAATACAAGGAGAGAGTAATTGCCGGTAATTACGCCAATGGAAGCTTGGAGTATAAGACGTATCTGGGGGCAATTCATGGAGAGAAGAAGGTTAATTTTATGTCTGAAATGACAGAAAAGTACTGTGGTTCTTCTACATTAAAAAAACATAGGCTGCTTGAAGAAGTCCTTAGCAGGGAATGACGGAACTCTAATATTTTCACACCTTAATTTATTTGTTGATTCTGACTGATTCCGTCACGTAAGACTTTTAGGGCTGTTCAAATTTTTGAATAGGCCCTAAAAAATTGAAAGGCACAGGTATTAGTTAAAAAGACAAAAGACGTTTTTAAACATCTTGATCTTTATGTGTACTATAAAGTACACAGATGGGAGTTAATATGACAAATACAACCTTAAGAATACGAGTACCCCAATACAGTATATATGAGTGTGTTGTAATATTGTTTCTTTTGGCAATTCCGTTACAGCCTTTGTTTACCAGATATGGCTATTATGCCGTCGGTGGATTGTGTATGGTACTCTTTGTCTGGGGTATTAAAAGATTTCGGTTTATTCAGTTTGAAGTTTATTATGCTCTCTTTCTCACCTACTCCATTCTATCCGTTTATCGTTCTCCTAACGGTTCATTTGCCATGATTCGGGCAATGCTTATTAGTTTTTGCTTTGCCGTTTGTGCGATGAAGTTATTATACGGAGTGATGGGGAGTGTTGATAAAACGGTAGATTTTGTGAGTTACTGGATGATAAAGGGCTCTGTATTCATCACTATATTTTGTATACTATATGAACGTCCGTTTCACATCGGTGGGAGTAGATTAGGAACAACTGTTTTTGCAAGTTATGGTTCCAGAATGTTTCTAACATATGCTCTAACTCTTAGTATGTTATTTCTGTTACAAAAAATAATGACCGGTAAAGCGGTGAGATGGAATTACCTGGAGGTACTTATAGTTTTTTCAGGAATGGCTTTATCCGGCACAAGAAAATTACTTCTTATTTTTGCAATATTTGTGGTGGTTTATTATTGGATTGAGAATAGAAAAAGGGCTCTAAAGATAATGAAATTTTTAGCTTTAGGAGGCTTTTCTATATTCGTTTTATACTATCTATTTACCAATGTAACTTTTTTATATAACAGTTTTTGGGTAAGGTTTCAAATGCTTTTTGATTTTTTAGAAACCGGACAGGGAGATTCTTCTGCCAGTGTACGGTTTCAAATGATTAAGGATGCTTTTCAGACCTTTATGTCTAATAAACTTTTCGGGGTTGGTACCGATGGTTTTAAAGCTTTGTTCGCCTATGAAGGAGTACGTTTATACTCACATAATAATTTTGTTGAATTGTTATGTAATTTAGGTCTTACGGGTTTTCTGTTATTTTATATACCCTACTTTACAACGATTGGTAAATTAGCAAAAAGGATAAGCTTAAAAACAAAATATGGAAGTTTCTTTTTAGCAGCCTTACTGAGTATTTTAGTATCTGAATTTTTTACCATTACCTATTATCAGGTACCTTTTCTACTGTTTTATGAACTGGCAGCATTATATGCAAAACATGGGGCAGAGTCTTATCAGATAGAGACAGCTTATCCTAAACAGACTGTAAAACATTCGGAGGAATCCTGCTATGAGTGAGGATAAGCGAAATCAAAAACTAATCAAGAATACGGCAATTCTTAGTGTGGGAACTATTTGTACCAAAGGTTTGATGTTTTTGATGACACCGTTGTTCACACGCTGGTTGTCGCAGGAGGGATATGGAACCTTTGATTTGTTATTAACCTATGTTACCTTACTGATGCCTCTGTTTACTTTGGACAGTAACGAAGCTGTATTTCGATTTCTTCTGGATACGGATGAGGATAAAAAACGGAAAAAGATTATTAGCACAGCCTCTTTCCTTAACCTGACAGGACTTTTAATTTCTTTCATTGCAATATCAGTTATAGCATTATTAAGGACAGAAATACGGGGCATACTGATTTATTTTTATATCTTACTGGTGGCTGAAACATTCTATACTATAACCACAAGAATTGTGAGGGGTATTAAGAAAATACCCATATATGCTATATGCAGCCTGCTTTTTGTTATTGCTATGGCCGTGTCCTCTTTTATATTGATACAAATATTGCAAATGGGACTACAAGGGATAATATTAGGGTACACAATCGGTTATGTTTTTTGTACGGTGATAATGCTTGTTGTATCAAGAGCTTATGCGTATATTTCAATTTCAGGATTTGATTTTTCTTTACTAAAGGATATGTTACGTTATAGTATTCCTCTTCTGCCGGCTGAAATCTCCTGGTGGATTGTTAATGTATCGGGCAGAACCATTATCAGTATCTTTTTAGGCACTTCATATAATGCAATTTATGCTGTAGCCAATAAATTTCCTAATTTATGCCAGACTCTGTTCAGTGTCTTTCACCTGTCATGGCAGGAGAATGTTGTAGAGACCTTTCAGGACCAGGACAGGGATGTATATTACAGTTATATATTCAATGGAATTATTACAATATTAAGCTCCATATGTATGGTTATAATAAGTATGAATTTTTTGATATATGAAAAACTGTTTCAGCAGGAATATTTTACAGGATACTATATAACACCGTTATTGGTGGCTTCCGTCTTATTTTCCATGCTGTCCCAGTTTTTAGGCAGTATTTACTTGGCACAATTCAATACAAAAAAATCCGGTGGTTCAGCAGCAGTGGCAGCAGTTGTAAATATTATTATACATCTGGCACTTATAAAGGGGATTGGATTATATGCCGCCGCAATTTCCACGGCAGTCTCTTATTTTTCTTTATTTCTGGTAAGGTACTTTGATGTAGTGAAAAAGGTGAGGCTGGTCATCTGCAATAAGACAAAGATTTGTCTTATCCTTTTAGTGTACTTTGTAGCGGCAAATTATATATATATAAGCTGGTTTAACTGGATAAATGTATTGGTAGCTGTAATAATATTTTTCCTTATTAATAAGGAGATTGTAACAACGTACTGGACAAAAAAGTATAAGTTAAAAAAACTAAAATTCAATTTATATAGATAGAAGGTTTCGAACAGAAAAATCTGTATGTAAGGATAAATAATGATTGGCAATCGTAGACATTATGGATTACATAAACTTTAAAACAGGGACGTTTTTTATTAAATTATTTTAGTTATGAGCTAGGAGCGGCTAATTATAGACTTCCTTTAAAATGAATCATTGTGGAAGCCTCTAAACCGCATTGGATGATACCCTTTCCATCAGCCATAGCTATTCCTGCGTACTTAAATAATTTGCCGTCTATATCACGAAAGGCAGTTTTTTGGTTTACTTCAATGGAAGAGGTATGCAGAAGCTGTGAGAACTCATAAGTTTGGCTGCCTGCTTCCGTACTACATTGAAATCCAATAATGTCTTTATTATTACTTAAAAAAACAACCCCATTCTCGTCAAATAGGTGTATTTCCGTTAGGCCGCTTTTAAATTGAATGTCCATTAAATCTTCATAGGTTAAAGGTTTTTTTGCATGTAGACTAGCAATTTGGTGACAGACGGAGAGCATTTGATTTCCTATGACGTAATCGTATTTTTTCATAATTTCATCCAGATTTAATGAAACCTTTAATAACTCGTTTGTACTTTTTTGATTTAATTTAGCATCTTCTAACTGTGTTTCAAGTACACTGGCTATTTCCTGAACGGAAGCAGTTCCGATATGTCCTTTTTCTGCGGCGGTGGCTGTGCTTTGCGATATGGTGTCTGTGGCATTTGATTGTTCATTCACATCAATAGATATTTTTTCGATTAAAGTTACAGTATCCGTTAGAGTATTCATCATGTTTTTAAAGTTATCGCCGGTGGAGGCAGCCAGTTCCACACTCAGGTCAGCATCCAGGCGAACCTGCTTCATTGCCGCAACAGCATCTGCTATCTCCTGCCAGACCATCTGGATTAATTCATTGATTTCATCGGTTGCCGTTTTAGATTCCTCGGCCAGCTTACGAACTTCATCAGCAACGACAGCGAAGCCTTTCCCATGCTCTCCTGCCCTTGCAGATTCGATTGCCGCATTTAAGGCAAGAAGGTTGGTTTGCTGTGAGATAGAGGCTATAGTATCCGTAATGGTACCAATTTGCTTTGAGGTTTGCTCAAGTTCAATCATTCTTTCATAGGATGCTGTAATATTTTCCTTCATTTGCTGCATGGAAGAAGTAACCCTTTCCATAGCTTCACTTCCCTTTACGGCATTCCGATTGGTTTTCTGTATACTTTTAACGGCTGCGGAGCTTAAGGTAGTAATATTCATACTGCTGTCAGCTAATTGAATGGTGGTACCGGCTATGTCATTTAACATACCGGAGCTTTCTTCAAAGAATTGTTTGATTTCATTTAAACTGTAATTGAGATGTCCCATGCCGTCAGCAGTTCTGCCGGAAGCAGAATTGATAATATCCGCGGACATCTTAATGGATACGGCGGAGTTTAATAATTCATGAACCCAATTATTAAACATACATCTTAGAGCCTCAAATTCCTCCTGTACTAATTGAAACTCTCCTCGATTTGATGTTCCATGAAAACCTACTGTAAAATTACCTTCATTAAACTGAGACAATATATACCTAATCTCTTGCATAAATTTTACAATTTTTTGGTTTCCGAAGAAATTAATAAGACAAACAGTAATACTGGATAGGAGGATAAATGCCAAGAAAGCTTTTGTCTCATTTAGTGTACCTCTATTTGTCATACGAGATACGCTGTAATAGATAAGAGTGTTTGTAACAATCAATAATAATACTTGCAGGAAATCCAGTCTTTTTTTCATAAAATGCCCTTTCCCATACCTGCATATATTTTAAACGCAGGCACAAATTTTCTCTTTTGATATAAAAAAGACGTCAAAACAAGGCTAATTGTCTCAACGTCTTTATTGAATAAAATACATATGTAATTAAAAAATATCTAGATTTTATAATTTACTATATTACCACAATCTCAAAAGAAAAACCAGTACTAATTGTAAGGCTTTAAGAAATAGTATCTGTAGGTATTAGTCAGTTTATGATTTAATAAGTATGGTGGTATGATTTCTTCCGGTTTTCTACGTATTTGTTAAAAAAGTGTTCTTAAAATGTGAAAAAATGTATCTTTTTAACAAAGCCTGTAAGAGGTAACATGGTATTACACAAAGTAGTCCTGCAGGCATTCTTTGTTAAATTTGGGTATTATAATTCTGACTAGTTCCTTCACAAATTAGCCATGAAGTAATTATCTATACTATAATCTTTGAGGAGGAAGTATTGGAAAAAAGAAGTAGAGAGCTTATCAAACATAATGTAAAGGAGTTTTAAAAAAGCGGAGGAAGGAGATATGGTAACACTGTAATAGACTTTCTAAGATCCATGGAAAGTAATGAAATAAATATTATGAGATTAGTAACTTGTACTACACTTTTATTTTAATAATGTAAAAACATCCAAAAATAATGACATCCAAAAATAAAGACATCCAAAATAAACATCCAGTAAAAAAAATATATAAAATGATTGTCTGAAAATCTCCTCTTTCTGCTGTTAGGTATGGGGGAGATTTTCTCAATGAGTTACGACAGATAGTTTTCTCAATTAAAAATTACCAAGAAGAGTCTTCTCATAGTAGAATTAAAAGAAATTCTTGTATGTACTAAAATTTCTATTGCTTTTCTAAAGGTTATATTCTAAAATAATTTTATGGGAATAATTTACTTAATACATAGTTAAAAGCCTGTTGAAGAAAGTTACTGACATAAGACACAGTGATGAATACATCTAGTATAAAATAAAAAGTCAATTTCGCGTGCATTAAGAGCTAAGGGGGGAGAAGCTTGGGGTACATAGAAAAACTTGTGAATGGGTTTGTTAATTCCAGCATAAAAAATAGTTGGGGCAGTTATAAGGGGAGTAAAGATATTACCTCTCATGAAAAAGATTATGTAGTCAAAATGCTTGATTTTATTGAAAAAGATAGTATCCGTTTTAGAACCAGTAATCTTTTAAAATGGTATATTGATAAAGCTGAAAGCAGTAAAAGAATGTACTATATATTTAACATTACAGCTTTGATATCCAATGCAGCCATACCCATACTGGCACTTTCTAATAACAACGGTGAAGCCAAGATTTTTGTAAGTATTCTTGCTGCAATTGCCGGGGTTTCTTTATCTATAAATAATCTGGGGCATTATAAGGAGAACTGGACGAACTACCGGAAGTGTGCAGAGGGAATAAAACAGGCAGTTTCTGTCTATAGCATAAAAAAAGAAACCTATCTTACTCTTAATAAAGGTAAGAATGATTTAACGCCTGCCAATGAAAAGTACATAGTAAAATTAGAGCAAGAGCTTCTAACAGAAATTGATATGATTGTATCTTTAGAAGGAAAACGCTGGTTTGAAATCCATTCCAAGCAAGAGGAGGAAATGGACGCCAGTCAGCAATAAAGCTTGCTTGCCTGTTTTAGGAGGTGAATACAAAAATATATGTAATTCTACAACTGAAACCATAAGTTAATGCATCAATCAACATCTGCCATTTACCGAAAACAGGAAAAGCCCGGCTAAAATATAAAAAATAGAACAAAAACCTGGGGACAAATTATAATAAGAATAAGTTATCAGAAAAAAGGAATAATTACACACAGAGAGTAGATTGAAAGAAAACAATTTTAACTATCAAAGTAAATCTGCTAAAGCGGGCATAGGTATAAAGTCAACTAACTTTGGTGTAAAAAAGGATAAGCGGTTTGTTATTATCCTGACATTCTTTCACAATTGTATCATATAATAATTCTGAGATGTTCTGCAATCCTTGTTTTGGATGCCACTCATTTCGGGCACGCATTGCAATATATTTACAATTGTGCTACAATAAAAATAACTTGTCCCTTTAAAGGTAAGGTGTCAGAAAGGTTGATGCATATGAGTGC
The DNA here is from genome assembly GCF_014218335.1 of Anaerocolumna cellulosilytica. Classification (GTDB taxonomy): domain Bacteria; phylum Bacillota; class Clostridia; order Lachnospirales; family Lachnospiraceae; genus Anaerocolumna; species Anaerocolumna cellulosilytica. The sequence continues at coordinate 1,145,640 of NZ_AP023367.1, forward strand.
GGGAAAATCAAGTCAAAAAGCTTTTAAACACAAGGGGTATAAAACCAGTACTAAAAAAGGAATGAAGTCATGTGTTACAGGGGAGTGTAAACACAAAGACCAAACCATTCCTGCAAGAATAGTGAATGAAAACAGTTTACTTCAATATAATGATCAGTCCAAGGTACAGTTGCCGGTCTACATTAAGGAAATGGCACAGAATATTGATGTAATCAAAGAAAAAAGATTTATTCAAAACGAAAAGCAGAACAACAACCCATTGTTAAAAGCGATACCGGTTGATGAAGGAAAAGTTATTGAAATTCTAGGTTATGCAGTACTAGAAAAGAATTAAAATTTAAACCATATGAATGAAGGGGGAGTATATATGGGGGGTCTTAATGATAGGAATCAGGAATTTAGATATGTACCAAAGTATAAGATGGGGATAAAAATCTTAACGCAGAAACAGTTGGCAAATGTTTTTCCTACCTACGACAATCTATTTGAAAGATTAGAGAATCATAGGAATGAAATATTTACTAGCAAAGTATGGACAGATTTAGGAGAACGTTATCAGTACAATTTAATGTATGATAACGTTTTTTCAATATTTGGGAAACGGGGTACTGGTAAGACATCAGCTATTTTTACTCTAAAACACATGATTGAACATTCTGTAGAACATTGCTGTGATGTAGTATTCCCTATTATAATGCCTGAAATGATACCGGATAATGGAAACTTGCTAGGTTGGATTATGGCACTATTAGAGGAATCTATAAGCAGGATAGAAGAAAAAATAAAAGCAAAACGTAATATAAGTACAGAAAGCAGCTTTTTTGATAACTGCCGATTTAATACGAATAATCCTTTGCGCAAGCAGTATAACTCTTTATGTGAACTATGTTTTTCTCAAAGCTATAACCCAATGGGGGAGACCTCCTTTTATGATGCTATCGGCAATTCGGCACAGCAGACAAAGAACAGCTATGCCTTTGCCAAAAATATTACCAGATTCTGGACAACCTTTGTTGAAGCGGTTATGGAGGCGAATGACATAAGTATCCAGATAGAAGCAAAGCAGCTGCCACTGCTATACTTCATCTTCGACGATGTGGATTTATCGCCGGACAAGGCAGAGCAGCTTCTTTCCCTGATAACCAAGTATTTGTCCCATCCAAATCTCATTGTGATTATTACAGCAGATGAAGAGATGTTTTTGGAGGTCTTAGAAAATAACCTGAACAAAAAAATCGGCAGAGGAAATACAGGGAAGGAGAACTGGGAAGTCATTCATTATTATGAATATCAAGAGATGGAGCAGGCAGTTACCCAGGAAAGAAGCAATAACATAGCTGCTTTATACCTGAATAAAGTGTTACCCCCTGCCAACAGTTACTATCTGGACAAATTCCTGGATTATAAAAAGAAAAGACAGTTTATCAATAAAGACAATAATCTGGAAATTGAACTAAATCAATTGTTAAACCGTTTCATTGGTCAGGAGAATGAAAACGGTAAAGAGAATTTTTTATATTATAAAAATAATTTTATCAGCTTTTATCTCGCTTTTTTCGGGGATACTTCAAGACAACTCTCCAACGGTTATTTTATCTTGGAGGAGCTAATACAAAACCTCATTCATGAAAGTGAGGATTATACAAGAACAGGTAACACTCTACTGCTTCTTTCTAACGTGTTTCATCAGATAAAACATTTTTTATATAGTACACTACATGCCAATAACAGCATAGACATACCGATTGGAGAGATACAGCCTTTGGTCAGTAATTTATTTATGTATGAATATAATCAGTGGAAACTATATCTTAACTTCAGTTATCTCAACAAAAGATTTCATGAAATATATGCTGAACTTGTGAATAAAGGAAAACTAAACAGCCAGATACAGCAAAATCTTGCGTTATATGCACTGCTGTTTTTTACAGAGAACTTGCTGCTAATACTAAACCGGAAATTAAACGGAAAACTTAATCCGAAAGGAAAGCAGCTGCATGGGTATAAAGAAATAACTAATTTTATGAACCGCTATCTGTTCAATGGAGCAATACTAGTAAGCGAAAATTGGGATAAATCCTCGGGATATTTTTTCTATCACTATGAGGAACTCATGCAGAATAATGTACTAAGGGCCTATGCAGATATATTTGAACCTAATTTTATGTATTCTTATCTGCATTGCTTTTCCCTAAAGGTGGAAATTGAAAAGGAGATTACCAAAGCCCAGCTGGTGGATTGGTATCTACAGGATAAACAGTGGCTGTTAACAATTACAAAATTAATATATATAGCATATAGCAATATATATTTAATCGATCAGAATTGTTTAGAGCAGGTAGGGATTGCTTTTCGAATACGTTGTTCTTATTTAAAAACCATTGAAAAAGACATTACATGGTTTGTTGGAAATTATCTGGAGGGCTATGACTTTGTAGAAAAATCAAGAGAATTATTAAATAACAGTCCGTTATATCTGAGTGAATTTACAAAAAGCATGGAGAATGAATCCAATGTAAGAGATGACTTTTGCAGAATGGTAAAGAACACCTTATTTAAAGAATCTAAGAATATGGTGACCTTAACCAATGTCGCCAATTTTATTAACGAAACTTTTTTAGATGATGACAATATGTTTACTAATATAAGCTTATTCTTAAAGGAAGACAGTTTGTTTCAAACTGGTTTTAATTTTTTAGACAATATTCGTGCCAACCGTATACTATTGAATTTAAAGTCTGATTTAATTACACTAGGTGATAATTTCTTATATATAATTGTTATTGATACGGAGAAATTCATAGAAGGCATAACAATATTGCGGTCCTTAAACTACAGTAATTTCAATGTACGGTTAGAACCTTATATAGAGGCCTTAAAAGGGAAGGAAAACGGTGCGGTTATTAATAAACGTGAGCTTTATGCCATACTGGAGGATGTGAGAAATTATCTGCTTAATGTTCGAAAAAATGATAGAGATGCAGTTAATTCAGAGACCTATGTGGTAAGCGTAGAAGCTTTTCATGACATACTGGACAGCCTTGACTATGGGGTAAATCCAGGTAATCTGGATAAGGCAATTGAATTTGTTATGAAAACCGAGTTGTATAAAGCCTTTATTCCACTATTCTTAAGTAGTTATGTCTTGAATTCCCATAAAGACGAGCATCTTCTCTCCTATGAGGAATTACGGTACATTACTGCAATGGATACTGGACAGGCTGACAATAAAACAGAACATTATTATTATAAACTCTATCTGGAATTATGTAGTCTTCTAAAGGAAGAAAACTCCCTAAAAACCCAGGAGGAGGACGAGATTGTCCGTATTGAGAGTATAGACAATATGGAGAATATTGAAGTCATTACCTCCATACAGGAAATAAAAGAAGGAGAGCATGAACCGAAGGCAGATAACGCAGAATTAACTAAAATAGAAATACCAAAAAAAGAACCAGTAAGGATACAGGAGGAAGATAATTCAGGAGGTAAAAACAAAGAAGCAAAAATACAGGAGAAATCTAAGAGAAGGAAGCTGCTTAACCGGCATATTGATAATACTACCACGTTACATGGTCAACTGGTGCAAGAGCATAAGAAAGTCCCTACAGAAGGAGAAGGTGAAAAATGGGAATATATGGGCAAGGAGTTTACCGATACCATTAAAGATGCCATGCAGGATGCCATTAACCAGTACTACGCAAGAATAATACGAGGGATAGAGGATGAACAAATATAGGATAAACCAGATTTTAAGTATTTTATTAATGCCTTATATTAATATGGAATTCTATGAAAAGGACAATCTGGCAGAGTTAGGAGTCAGATTCTATCATTTGTATCATACGGAAATCGGAAAATATACAGAACGAAAAAATTATAACAAATTATATGAAGATGCCAGGCAGCAGTTAATGGAATACATATGTACAAAAAGAGAATTTCGGCCGAAATCTCTGGATGATGTGTTTTTATTACTGGAACTATATTATCCCCAGAATGAACTAAGAAAAGAGGTTGCAGCTTATCTTAACCAGTATCCGGAAAGTAGTATGCCGGAGAATGGAGTGTATTGTTATTACATAAAAAATCTTTTTAAATTATCGAACTCATTTTTAACCTTCCGGGACGGAGTAATTGCTATCCGCACTTGGAAAAACAAATACTCGCCTGCCTTTAAAGAAGATATACTGGGAGTCAGCAGAGCCTTTGATAAGGTAGAGATGTGGAATTCCTTAAGCCGGATAATGGTTCCGGACGTATTGATTGCAGCTTTTTTTGTACTTTCTGATTTGGATATGCAATACCTTTATCAGCAGACCGGCACTATATCACTTGCAGATAAACTCTTATGGGAAATTCTGAAAAAGGGAGTGGCAGAAACACATCTTCATATGAATGCAGGTTTTGATTACAATTCCCTTTGGTTAAATGAAACCAATCCCTATACTTGGCTTTCAATGGAATTGCAGATAGAGAAAAAGGAAATTTATTTATTACAGGGAATGATTTTCCGTATTCTTCTTGCCGAATATTTAACTGAAAAAGAGAGGGGGCTTGCTGATACTACTATTTTTTATTATATTCAAAGAACTTATGACAAAGAGCAAGGAGAAAAACTTATTGATATCCTGCTGGCCATGTATGAAGGAAAAATGCCCGCAGACATAAACTGGCGTATCCTCATAAAGGAATTGATAGATACAATTCTTAAGAAGGCAGAATGTAATTATACGAAAGAAACGAAGACGGATTTTTTGCTTACCACCTATTATAAAAATTATAAAAGCTATCAGACCTCTTCAGAACTTATATTGTTGTATCAGGCACTAAAATACTTAAAACAGGGAAAAGAAGATTACATACTAAATAAACTCTTTATCCAGTATATAAGAATAAAGAATGAGTATTTTGGTGCTATCTTACAAAGAAGCTCTGTTCTGGGCTTGGAATATTTCCAAAGATTCTTCAAACAATCAAAGCTTCATATGAAAAAAGCAAAAAGCCAAGAAGCTTTTATAAAGGCAATATTTAAAACACAGTTTCAGGTAGAAAATATTAAAAAAATAGAACTTCGGATTGCCCCAGATATACCAGAACAAAGTCTTAGAAGCAACAGTTTAGAAATTGCTGAAATTAAAAAAAGAATGTTAAAGCAGGTAAAGGAAATTCTATCAACCTATCGGAATTATATCTACGAGCTTGTATTTGATCCTGCTACCTATGAAGCACTGATAAAAGAGGAACGGGCAATAGGAAACTACTATAATATTCTTAAAAGGAATGAAACAAAAAAAGAACTGGCAGAAATACTTCTGCGAAATCCCGTTCATATTCCTACCATAGGTCTTGTATTTCATTTTATTAAAAGAAAGTCCACGGATAACATCTTAGGGGATGCCTGCTGGTTAAGCTACATAAATGGCAGTATGGGCTGGTCAAATCATAACCTGATTTGGAGGAGGCAATTACTCAACACTGCCTATGCCATTGAAGAAATGCGAAGTGAAGTTCCTTTTCTGAATCAATATATCGTCGGAATAGACGCCGCATCCAATGAAAATGATGCAGAACCGTGGATTTTTGCGCCGGTCTTTCGTACCATACGCTCCAAAACCTTAACCAAACCATTTATATTCCCCGAAGGAGGAACAGTTCCTAGTAAAATTCAGAACCTTGGTTTTACCTATCATGTAGGAGAAGATTTCAGACATGTTCTTTCCGGCTTCCGTCACATTGATGAGGTAATTGATTATTTTTATTATAAGACAGGCGATCGATTAGGACATGCGATTGCTTTAGGTGTGGATTTGGGGTATTGGCTAAGGGAGAACGAAATTGTAGCCATGCCCATATTAGAACACCTTGAGAATTTGTTATGGCTATGGGGAATTTTAATTTATCAGAATATAAAACTGCCGGTGAGTGCTGAGGCGGTAGAGGGACGGATTATGTTGCTGGCTAAACAGCTTTATGTCGATACTACCGGTATGAATGCATATATTCTCTATGAGGTATACCAAGATAAATTTCTGATTAATCAGGATGACATATTTCGTAAATATAAGGCGATGATAGACCATTGCAGTGATAATAAGAGCGAGGAGAATTTAAACTGCAAGGAGCGTTCTGTAAAAGAAGAAGGAAGCTACTTTTGCCGTGAATATGACAGTTGTTATGATAATGGAAATAGTTTCTTATGGAATAAGGAAAAATTATTATGTACGTATTTTTGCCCGGTGTATGAGGAACGGTATTCTAAAGTAATTTTAATTGATGCAGGAGAATTTAGTTATGAATTATTAACTACCATACAGAACCATGTCAGGAATAAGATTGAGCATCTGGGTGTCTATGTAGAGACGAATCCGACGTCCAATACTTCCATAGGTGAAATAGAAAGTATCTATAAGCATTATATTACGAAATTAAACGGAGTGGATCAGCAGACAGAGAATAAAAAATTACCCAGTGTTCTGGTTACGGTAAATTCGGATGATCCCATTGTGTTTAATACCAATGCAGAAAATGAGCTGGCTTATATTTATCATGCTTTAGTGTATGACGGGCACAGCAAAGAAACGGTTCTCAACTGGATAGATAAAATCAGAGAGTTCGGTATGTCCGGAAGCTTCATAAAAGGTGTTAAGGAGACGGGACAACTTATCTATGAATTAAATGAAATTCTATCTTCTATTGATAAATATTTATGCTGAGGCTTGCGCTGTATATCCGGGCTTAGCGGTACTACGTTCAGAAAGAATCAGGGTTATGTAAGAACTGCCATAGGGTAAGGCAATCTTTCATAACCCTGATTTGGTTATACAGGTCAGTAACAATCTCTATCAGAAACTGTATACATGAGTATTACTAAAAAGCCAAGAAGCATTACTTTATAATAACCTTATATTTTTGAGTAAGCTTTCCGGCTTTTGCTATTACATAAACAGTACCGGCTTTTTTTGCTTTTAATTTACCGGTTTTCTTATCAATCGTAGCTAACTTTGTGTTAGAAACACTGTATGTAATAGCGTCTGTCACACCGTTAGCTTTGGCAGTAAAGGTATAGGTTTTCCCAACCTTTAAGGAAGCGGTTTTCTTTGTAAAGGTAATAGAAGGCTTCTTAACCGTTACTTTAGTAGTAAAGGTTTTTGACTTTTTGTTAATCGTAACTTTTGTTGTTATGGTAGCGGTGCCAACTTTTTTTGCGGTAACTTTTCCTGTGGAAGATACAGTGGCTACAGACTTTTTATTGGAGCTGTAAGTTATCTTTACCGTATCTTTTGTGTTTAATTTTGGAAGACTCACCTTAATACTGCTGGTTTTTCCTACATATAGAGTTTCCTTAGTAGGACTAACCTTTACCTTATCAATAGGTGCTTTGGTAGGAGTAGGGGTGGCAGTAGGCGTAGCACTAGGGGTAGGAGTGGCACTTGGTGTAGGTGTAGCACTAGGTGAAGGTGTTGGGGTAGGAGTAGTTGGAGGATACCATGGCTCTCCTGGATCCGTAGGGTCTGTAGTTGGTCTTGGTGTTACAGTAGGTGTAGGAGTAGTTTCTTTTATTAAATCATATGTACCACTGTTCATGGCATAATCGTATACAGTTATGGATAAATCTTTTGCAGTTTTTCCGGCTAATCCTAAATCCGCAGGATCAATATCAATTGTTGAAGCGGTGCCTTTCTCAGCTTCATCAAGCAGAATACTGCCGACAGGTGTTGCAGGGTTGCTCTTATCAAATAAGAAAACGGCTGCTATGTACTGATTATCCTTCACTGTAATTTTGATGGTATTGTTTTTGGTAACCACATTTGTTAACACAGGAGCCTCTGTATCAATTGTAATAGGGAAAGATATGGTACTGTTTAAATTGTTCTGTGTAGGTGCATCATAGTCTAAGATTCCGCTTACTGTAAAGGTAACAACAGAATTGTTAGAAAGAGGTTTGTTGCTGCCATCCGTGCCTTCCCAGGAAGAGTTGCTAATAATGATTGGTCTGACAGCCTGGCTGGTAGAATTATAAATACTCTTTCTTGTGTAGGCTGAATCATCTGACAGGAGAATTTTGCCGCTGCTGTCCGTAATACTCCAGTTAAATTCTTTTGCATTACGTAATAAGCTTATTTGAGCAGCATCAAAACGATCAAATTCACCATCACCATTTGGGGAAATTGCTATTTTTTCCAATCCGGCAGCAGGATTATACGTATCATAATAGTTTTTGTAGAGATAAGGGTTGTATTCACCAATTAAAGCATAGGCATTTTCATCGAAAGGATTAACCCCTAGATAATTATTACCTCCATTGGTATATAAGGCATGTATTGTCTGTTGATAAGCTTCTAAATCATTGGCAGAACCGGTATCTAAGAGTGGTGCCTGTGTCCAGTCGCCGTAAAAACCGAGAAAAGGAATGCTTAAGTCATAATTGGTTTCCAGAGAATCTAAGTGTACAAAGCCGTCTATAAACTCTCCGTTTTCAAAAGTAGTATTTAGGTACTCTTTGGCGGTATCTGACAGATTTATGGTTAAGGTAACTTCCACATCGGAATAAGGTGCCACTGTAATAGAATCAGCTTCATTGATTTCTAAACCATCCACTTTTATGGTAGCACTTGTAAGATTGCTGATATCATAAGCACTTTCTAACAGAAGACCATAAGTATCAGTTTCCGTTAAGGTAGTGACAACTGGATCATAAGAAATAGCAGCATCTGTCACACTTCTGATATGGAAGGACTTTGTATACACACCTGTTTTTGATGCATCATCTCCTAAATGTAATTTTGGACGACTGTTTGCTTCATTGGAATCCTCAACATAAAGATACGCATCTGTCTTAATAGCATTATAAACATTTACAATACCACTGCCCTGTTTACGGGGAGAATAATAGGTGTTGTTTCCGTCTTTTGTGGGAAGGGCAGTACTCATTAATAAATTATTGGAAAGTTCCGCTTTTTCTGAATTGGTTAAAGAACCAAACTTATCAGTTGTATTTAAGTATTGTTTTACCAACGCAAAGGTACCTGCAATGTGAGGTGCGGCCATGGAGGTACCGCTCATGCTTGCATATTGGCTAAAAGGAACAGTTGAATAAATATTTTCGCCTGGTGCTGCAATCTCAGGTTTTAATTTTAAATCCGGTGTAACACCCCAGGAGGAAAAGCCAGAGGCCTGATTTGCTTTGTCATCCGGATAGGAACCCATATTTTCTGATATATGAAGAATTTTATCTGCTGCCTTTAATAAGGTAAGTCCATCTTTCTGGGTGATGGAAACAGCCGGAATCAGATAATCAGAGAGAGACATGTTAATAGTGCCGGCTTGGTTATTATAAACAATAATGCCAATAGCTCCATTTGCATGTGCATTTAATAATTTGTCATTAAAGTTGATGCTTCCTCTTTGTACCAAAGCGATTTTACCTTTTACATCAAGTCCTTCATAATCAGAAGGATTACCAGCGCCCGGTACAGGCACATAAGTAATTGCCCCGCCGGATACAGTAGAAAGGTGGCTAAAGTAAGGCTGAGTTGCGGCAGCAGTTTCATTGTAAAAATAGTCTTTATTCTCTACCTTAAAGGCAGCCGCATGGAAATAGGTGTTGATAACACTGGCAACAGAAGTGGACGCTGCATAGGTAGACGGTGAGCCAACAACAGCAGTATCAGGATTACTGCTAAAAGCAGCTCCTTTAAGTCCATTATTATAGGTACTGCTGTAACTATTACCCGCCGATACCGCTAAAGTTATACCTGCATCGGCAATTCTTGCATATACGTTAGATTCAGATTCACTGCCTTCTGAGGAGAAGCCGGAGCTTGAGCCAAGACTCATGTTAATAACATCGGCACCCAGAGTAACTGCATCATCCAAAGCAGCAACAATATCTTCTGTATAGGCTCCTGTATTACCTGGAATATCACTAAATACCTTCATAATCATTAACTGGGCCTCGGGAGCAACACCTGTTATCCCGTCCTCATCTCCAGCCGGAGCCGCAATAGTACCGGCTACATGAGTTCCGTGGTCGTTACTGTTAACAGTAACACCCTCTACAGTTGGAGTTACTTCGTTATCAGTATCCGCATAATCGTATGCATATGGTATCTTTGCGTTTACATAGGTGTCATTCGCGTTGCTTATGCCAGATTTTAGCGGACTGGTGGTACTGTCTATTTTATCCTGAATATCCTGTACGCCAAATTTAGGTTCTGCCGGATCCACTTGAAAACCGGTATGTCCGGTATCTAATCCCGTATCTAGAATGGCTACAACAGTGCCTTGACCCTTGTAATCTAAATCCCAAGTAGGGACAGCACCTACTGTGCTGGTACTGGTCTTCATTACGGGTTCTACTTTTTCATAATAGCCTGCCACATAAGCAGTTTTTACTGAGGCTAATTTGCGTATAGAAGCTAAAGAGCCATAATTGGTTTTTATGGCAAAGCCGTTCATAACACTTGTATAATGATATACAATTTCTGCTTTTGCTGAAGTTGTCTTTAATGCTGTAATATCACTGGCAACCTCAGTCTGTTGTTTGAGTAAATCATCTGATATTACCTCAGCCTCCGGAGTAAGGGCATACTCATCAAAACTGATGGTATCAGCAGCAAAAGAGGACATTCTTTTACTGTTATAATGATCTAGTAAAGGTTCATCATTTAACTCAACAATGATGGTTACCTGCTCGTCCGGTAAATGGATATCGGAAAGAATTGCTCCATCAACCGTATATTTTTTGATACCACTTGTGTCTTCAACTTTGGAAAAAGACTTCTTAGTACTGCTGTTATCTGGTACAGCAGCGAAAGTAACTAGATTTGCTGCAATGGTGGTAATTATCAGCATAATTGCCGTAAAGGCAGCAGTTATTTTTCTTTTCATTTACATCCCTCTTTCTTTATTCATTATAGTATCATTCCTATTTCCGCTTTTCTAGATATAACCATTGAATAACACCTCTGTGAGAGGTATGATATTGTCTCCAATTAGGATAATCCCTTCGTGATTACTCTTACAACTCCCCCTTTCTGTGGGAGACAGCATGCTTAATACTAAAAAAGGGGACTGCTGCAAATGCAGCAGGCCGTTTGGTAGGAAATGATATGCAGTTTTTAAATAATACACAGATACGAATGTGCGGTAGTATGTAGGAACGAGAATAACTGTTAAAATCTGAGTATTATTGTCAGCTATTATAGCATGAGAATTTACTATTTACAATATATGGCAAGTAAAAAAGTAAAATATTTTAGAACACCATATTTTGGTGATTATTTTAAACGGGGTGGAGATACCTGTTAAGAAGAATTACCCTGTTGCCATGACCTTTTTTTGATAGGTACGTACAGAAACAGAGAGAATAAAACAGATAACAAAATAGATAGCAGCCAACAGAGCGAATAAGGACATAATTTCTGTGGCTGTTACTGCTTTTCCCATTACAATGTCCGTATTTCTGGATAATTCGGCTATATCTACCGCCTTCAAATAAGCAGTGTCTTTGATAACGGTAATCATTTGTGATAGAACAGAAGGAATAATCTGCTTATAAGTTTGAGGAAGTATTAGATATAACATCGTACGGGGAAATGAAAAGCCCTGGGAAGCCGCCGCCTCAAATTGCCCCTTTGGGATGCCGTTTAGCCCTCCTCTTATAATTTCAGCCATAATAGCTGAGGTAAAAAGTGTAAAAGCAAATATTTCTTTTGCAATAACATTGCCGGGTATAATGAAGCGGAAGAAAAAAATCCAGAGAATATTGGGTGTACAACGAAAAAATTCAATATAGGCACCGGTTATTTTAGCCAAGGGCAATAAGTTACCTTTGGCATAAGTACGGATAATTGCAAAAAGTGTACCAAAGCACATACTTAGTAGAATGGTTGCAATGGATAAAAACACAGTAAGCTTTAAACCATCCAGCATAAATAGTAAATTGTTTCTGGATAAAATATCACTCATGAATCCACCTCCATTATGCGAAGTGGTGTAACGGCAGGAAGCTGTCTGGCCTTATTTTCTAGCCGTGCCGTGAGCCTGGCAAGAGGAAAACAGAGCAGAAAATACAGCAATCCAGCGGTTAGATAACCCTGATAGAAAAAACCATTATTGCCCGCCCAGGATTTTGCGTAATACATAATATCCATACCTGCAATCATTGCCAGTACAGAAGTATTCTTTACTAAATTCATAGCCTGATTGGTAAGAGGCGGTAATATGACTTTAAGAGATTGCGGTAATATAATATATCTCATGGTCTGTATATAAGGAAATCCCTGAGACGTGGCCGCCTCAACCTGACCCTTTTCAACGGCTTCAATACCGCTTCTAATGACCTCAGATATGTAGGCAGCATGATATAGACCGACGCCCACAACACCAACCATGAAGCCTGGGAGTCTGATACCTAGAAAAGGGAGACCAAAGGAATAGAAGAATACTTGAACAACTAAGGGAGTATTCTGAAAAAATTCAACAAAAATTCTGGTAATTATACGGAAGCCATAAAGCTTGACACAGGACAATATACCTAAAATTAATCCCAACCCCAAGGCAATAAGTAAGCCAAATAAGGCAACTAGAAGAGTTGTCTTCATACCTAAAAGGAACTGGTCAAAATCACCGATTAAGCGCAGCCAACGTCTTGCATCAAACAGTTTAGACATAGTTTTCACCCTTTCGCTTTGCTATTGTAGGTTGTATTGTTCTTTATAGGTATTAAGCCGACCATCAGCAATCATATCTTTTATAACACCGTCTACCAGTTCTGCCAGTTCTTTGTTCTCAAGTTTTGTAGCAGCACCGTAATCTTGTTCTTTAAAGCGATCTTCTAATAGTAAAGTAGTATCATCGGCATAGCTGGAAAGAATGCCTCTGTCAACAGAAAAAACATCAACATTTCCGGAGGATAAAGCCACTTTAACACTGGGATAGGTATCAAACTCTTTAAAAGATACCGATACATTCTTATCTGTCAGATATTCCGTTACGGCATCCTTTGTAGTGGCGGCATTGGAGACACCAATAATCTTACCTTCCAGATCACTAGCAGAGTTGATTCCGGAATTCTTAAGCACAAGAAAACCTACGGAATCTGTATAGTATGAGGTTGAAAAATTCCAGCTTTCCTTACGTTCCTCCGTAATGGTAAAGGTGGCTAAAACCACATCTATATCGCCGTTATCAAGTAAGGGGCCTCTGGTCGTAGCATTAACAGCGGTAAACGCCACCTTATTTTTCGCTTCTTCTAAGGAGCAGTTAAAGATTTTAGCAGCGATTTCATAGGCAATATTAATTTCGAGACCTTCATATTGGTTGGTGTCAGGATTGAGATAGCCAAAGTTAAGAACATCTTGTTTACAGCCTACTTTTAAGACCTCAGCCGATTTTATAGTTGCAATAGTATCCTTCTTCTCACAGCCGTTTAAGGAAAAAAGCAAAAGTGTTATCAGAAGGAGTGACAATAATTTTTTAGATATATGTTTCATAATTTACACCCTTTGCTCGCAGGCCTGCCTGCGATACAATCCTTTCTTTGATTATAATTATTTAGGGAATAGCGAAACGATAGGACTTATCTTAATATTTTGCTTAAAAAAGCTTTGGTTCTTTCCTGTTCTGGATTTGTAAAAAAATGTTCCGGTGTACCGGTTTCAATAATCTGACCTTCATCCATAAAAACAACCCTGTCTGCCACTTGTCTTGCAAATCCCATTTCATGGGTTACACAGACCATAGTTATATTGTCACTGGTCAGACGAATCATGACATCTAGTACTTCCTGCACCATTTCCGGATCTAGGGCACTGGTAGGTTCATCAAATAAAATAATCTTTTGTCTTGTGGTCAAAGCTCTTGCAATAGCAACCCTTTGCTGCTGGCCGCCTGAGAGCATAGAAGGATATACTTCTGCCTTATCAGCAAGTCCAACTCTTGTTAAATACTCCATTGCAATTTCCTTTGCTTTATCCGGTGGTATTTTATGTAGCTTAATCGGTGCCAGCGTTAGATTTTTTAATACTGTCATATGAGGATAGAGATTAAATTGCTGAAAGACCATAGCGGTAGTGTTTTTCACCAACTGTGTTTTGTTTTTTTTAGTAAGCTGCTCATTATCAATAAAAACAGTTCCTGAGGATGGCTCCTCTAAAAAATTCATACACCGTATCAAGGTGCTTTTTCCACTGCCACTGGGGCCGATTATAACCAGTTTCTCTCCCTCCTTTACCGTAAGGGTGACATCCTTTAGCACATGCAGATTACCATAATGCTTGTTTAAGCCTTCAAGTCGAATCACAAAAACACCTCCTTTATATACAAAAAAGTGCGCCTTTATAAAAAGCGCACTTGCTTAAATTGTAAAATATTATGATTGATTGGTTTTATTTGTTAGCTATTATAATGGAGTAATACAGTAATGTCAATATATTTTGAGAAAAAATGGAATAATAAACTAATTAAAGTAAGCATTTTTCATATATATACAATAATTCAAGTGAAATATATTACCAGAATACATCGAACTAACCTTCGTTAATTATTGTAACTGGATAAAAATTGTGATAATATGATAAGGGTGAAAACAAAACAATTACATAACTTTGATTTGAGAGCCGTCAGAGCGGTTAATGAGGAACTAATGTGAGACAATTTATAAAAGATAAAAAGTTATTTATTAGAAGATTATTTTTAATTATTCTGGATGTGCTATTAATTAATATGGCATCCTTTTCAGCACTGCTCATACGATTTGATTTTCGTTTGGGTCAGATACCAACCAATTATGCTGAGGCAGTATTATCCTATGCTGTATATAATACCATTACTGCAATTGTTGTCTTTGCCCTCTTTCGACTATACAACAGTCTATGGAAATATGCGGGTATTGATGAATTATCTAACATAATTTTTGCCTGCGTAGTAAGTGGCGGCATACAGTTAATAGTAATGCATTTTATACTTAGAATCCATGTACCAAGAAGTTATTATCCTTTAAGTGTCCTTTTTCTGGTAGCTCTGATTAGCTTAAGTCGTTTTTTTTACCGATACATAAGAAGACTTTCACGCAGAAACTTTGGTACCTATCAGAGCAGGATTATGATTATCGGAGCAGGAGAAGCAGGAAATTCAATTATAAGGGAGATTACAGTAAGTACTTATGTAAAAGGTATGGTAGTATGTGCCATTGACGATGATAAAGATAAACAGGGAAGCTATATACAGGGAATTAAAGTGGTTGGGGACAGACATAAAATTGTTGAAGCAGCTGAAAAATATGAGATTACAGATATTATCATAACCATGCCCACTGCAAGTAAAAGGATAATTCGAGAAATACTTGATATTTGTAAAGGGACAGGCTGTGCATTAAAGATTCTGCCGGGTATGTATCAGCTTATTAATGAAGAGGTAAGTGTAACAGAATTAAGGGATGTTGAAATAGAAGACCTTTTAGGCAGGGAGCCGGTTAAGACAGATTTGCCTGAAATTATGAATTATGTAAGCGGCAAGGTTATATTAGTCACAGGCGGCGGTGGTTCTATTGGCAGTGAGTTGTGCAGACAGCTTGCTAAGCTAGAGCCAAAACAGTTAATTATAGTTGACATTTATGAAAATAATGCGTATTTTATACAACAGGAACTAAGAAATGAATATCCGGAGCTGGATTTAATCGTATTGATAGCCTCAGTACGAAATTCCAACAGGATGAATTGGATACTTAATTGTTATAAACCGGAGATTATTTATCATGCTGCTGCACATAAGCATGTACCCTTAATGGAGGAAAGTCCGAATGAAGCCATAAAAAACAACGTTGGCGGTACCTATAAGATGGCTTTGGCAGCACATAAACATGGAGTTAAGAAATTTATCCTCATCTCCTCCGATAAAGCAGTGAATCCGACGAATGTTATGGGAGCCTCTAAGCGTATTTGTGAAATGATTATTCAGGCATTTCATAAAAAATCTGATACGGAATTTGTAGCAGTTCGCTTTGGAAATGTATTAGGCAGTAATGGAAGTGTGATTCCTCTATTTAAAGAGCAGATATTAAGAGGTGGTCCGGTAACGGTAACTCATCCGGACATCATAAGGTATTTTATGACCATCCCGGAAGCAGTTGCTCTTGTTTTGCAGGCAGGTGCCTATGCTAAAGGTGGTGAAATCTTTGTGTTAGATATGGGCGAACCGGTAAGAATTGCAGAATTAGCAGAGAATCTAATACGACTGTCAGGTTATGAACCGGGCAGGGATATTTCTATTGAATATACAGGTTTACGTCCTGGAGAAAAGTTATATGAAGAATTGCTTATGAAAGAAGAAGGACTTCAGGAAACAGCTAATAAATTAATACATATTGGGAAACCTATAGAAATGGAAGAAGAACTTATACTAAAAGAAGTAGAAGAATTGGATAAGGCAGCTAAAGAAGAAGCAGAGGACATCAGAATCCGGATTAAAAGACTGGTACCTACCTATGCCTTAAAAGACGAAAAAACTATATAAATTTAAATGAGGCATAAATGAATGAACCATACCATTAAGACGTTATTAGTAAGAATTTTAGACTTAGAAAATTTTTTTGAAAGTTTTTATAGGAATTTAGCTCTGAGTCAGGAAGCACAAAAGGACTATGCTTTAAAAAATACGGCAGCTATTCTTTCGCTGGAAGAAAAAAGGCATGGAGAAGTCTGTCAAGAGTTAATAAATAAAGATGTGGGCGCAAAACACTTGATATCAGATGATATTTTATCGCAGGTTGAGTATTTCTTAATTACATTAAAACAATCAGCGAACAGTTACGGAATACTGACTGCAAAACAATTAATTGCCCATGCTATTGATAGTGAAAATCGACAGATTACGCTGCTTAACAGAATTTTAGAATTACTTCGAAAAGATAATATAGACAGCTCTCTTGAAGAGGTATTTGTATACTTGTTGGAGGAAGAGTCTAAACATGTTAATAATTTACAGGTTTTTTTAAAGTAGTGGTTAAAAGAAATGAATGGTGTTGTAATATCTTGTATTATACTTTTTATAAAGGTCAAGATATTACAACGCCTTTTTATATAATAGGAGTTTTTTCTACTACATAAAAAGATTCATAACTAAGACGCACTTCTTACGTTCAGATTATGCAGCCTGGGAGTTTGCGTATATCATTTCACGAATACCTGGAACTTTAGTTAATAAAGGAAACAACAGGGCGGAAACTATAATACCAAACAGGTTTTGAACGAGATTAAACAATAAACCCTGTGCCCCTGCACCAATTCCAAGACCAAGAATAAAAGCTTCAAAGAAAAAATATCCGCAAGTTATAATAATTCCACCACCGATTCCTGAAAGGATAAGAGACACTATATGCATTTTAAATAATCTGGTTAGAAGATGAAAAATAAAATAACCCGTAACAGCAGCCAAGGCTTTAATAAGCAGAGTAGCTGGCGCGAACCCCATGTATCCCAAAAATATATCAGCAAACATGGAACCGATACCTGCAGCGGCAGTACCATAAACTGGTCCCAGTAAAATACCGGATAATAAAACAAGTCCATCCCCCAGATGTATGAAACCTCCTGTAGGAGAGGGAACTTGAACAAGTATGGTAGCGATGCAAGTCATGGCAGCCATGAGAGCTGCAAGTACTAATTTACTCGTTTTATTTGTCATTAAGTACAACTCCTTTCGCAATTGCCAATTGTCTCAACAATTAAGTATGTTGTAACTTTATTATATTTTTGGTATGATTAAAAGTTCCAGTAATGATAAAATTAACAGTGCCAGATTATTGAACAGTGGCTTCTTGCAAAAAGAATGGATTTCCGTTAATATGATAATACAATAGGATGAAATTACTTACTAAAGGGTTGCAGAGGAGAAAAGAAAGACAATGGATTTATATAAATTACTTCAAGATGTGAAAAATAATCAGATTAGCATTGAAGATGCAGAAATGCAGCTAAAAAAACTGCCTTATGAAGACATGGGTTTTGCTAAGTTGGATCACCATAGGAGTCTAAGATCTGGTTTTGGTGAGGTGGTTTTTTGCCAGGGTAAGGCAATCGAGCACCTTATCCATATTTATCAGCGTTTTTATGAGCATGACACCAATGTACTCGGAACCAGAGCTACAAAAGAGCAGTATGAAGAAGTGAAAAAGGCATTACCGGTTGTAGAATATGATGCATTATCTCACATATTATCCATACAAAAGAAAGAGATAAACAAGACAGGCTGTATTGCAGTCTGCACCGGTGGTACGGCAGATATTCCCGTCGCTGAAGAAGCTGCACAGACAGCTGAATTCTTTGGCAGCAAAGTATTACGTATATATGATGTGGGAGTTGCGGGAATTCACAGGCTTCTTTCAAAGCTTGATGAAATCCATTCAGCGAATTGCGTAATTGCAGTTGCCGGAATGGAAGGAGCTCTTGGAAGTGTACTTGCTGGTCTGGTAGATAAACCAGTAATTGCGGTGCCTACTTCAGTAGGCTATGGTGCCAGCTTTGGAGGGGTATCAGCCTTACTGACCATGCTAAATTCTTGTGCAGAGGGACTTGCTGTTGTCAATATAGACAATGGCTTTGGAGCTGGTTATATGGCTACGCAGATAAACCGGTTAGCGGTTAGGGCTGAATGAAATAAAGACAACATATAATTCCTGAATTTCCTTACGCAAATGAGTTTATTGGACAATTGCGAAACTATCACTCTATTTCATGCCACTAGACACAGAGTTTCGTAATTACTAAACGAATTTAAGCTAAGGAATTCAGGAATTTTTACTTCATAGCATAAAAAATCTTTAAATGCAGAAATAGCAGGGACTATAGGGAAAATTTACTCTATTGAGTGCATTCTTCTTTGAAATCCTTTGCTGCTTGGGACTGAATAAGGCTATAAAGGGTGTTGTAATCCAGATTAGTGGTTTTGCATAATTTTTTTACACTGTCACCTTCCGGATAGTAATATGTTCTATCTTTATAGCAGCATATTTTAATAGACGCTTCACCGTATGGGGTTGTTATGGTTTTAATCTCCCGCAGCAAGGTAGTTCGGTATGCTTCATGTTTTCTTATACCGATTGTTGTAGTGTGATGAAAGATTAGTTCTTCCATAGCTTCCACCCTATCTTCCGTGCAGATGACGCCTAAAAGGTAGGCAGGTCTGTTTTTCTTCATGTAGATGGGGGTATAATAAACATCCCTTGCTCCGTTCTTAAATAAGGTATCCATAGCAACCGATAGTGCTTCTCCTGTGCAATCATCTATATTAGCTTCCAGAACCCATACTTTATCAGTAGGAACCGAAGGATAATTTAAGGGGATGGAATCCGGGCATTCTGTAAGGCTGTTGCCCTTGTCTCCGGTATCAAGCAGCATGGCACGCAGAAAGCTGGCTTGCTCGTATTTTCTTTTTCCGGCACCAAGACCTACCTTCTCTATAGAAAAGTCTTTTGGCAGCGTATCACTGGTTTTAATAGCAGCTACTATGGCAGCACCGGTAGGAGTGACAAGCTCCCCTTTTACATTGGTAATATGCAGCTTAAGATGATGCTTGGCGGCAATGTTAACAACCGCAGGTACCGGAATGGGGAGGACACCATGTTGACAGGTAATATGACCGGTTCCTTCATAAAGTTCTGATACAATAACTTCACCGACATTTAAGTTGTCCAGGCAGATGGCTACTGCCGTAATATCTATAATCGAATCTACGGCTCCTACCTCATGAAAATGAATTTCATCTAAAGATTTACCGTGGGCCTTTGCCTCTGCTTCCGCAATGACGGTAAAGATTCTTTTTGCGATTTCTTTCGCTTTGACAGAGATGGAAGAGTTCTCGATAATGGTGTGGATATTCATAAGATTTCTGTGTTCGTGTCTTCCATAGTGAAGGTGAGGGTGGCTGTGTCCATGGTGTGAATGTTCCAGACCGTGAGTATGCCCATGGGTATGGGAATGTTTACTATCATCTGATTGGACATGTTCATGACGATGGTCTTCCTTGTGAATAGGTCCAGATTTAAGTTTTGCTGCTTTTATACTGCTTGCAGCAAGTACTTTTTTACGCAAGGGAACAGCCTTCTGTACATGTTTTTCTTCCAAAGTTTTTTCATGTCCAAAGAGATAATCCATATCATGGTCATGGTTGTCCGTATCTAAAATAACATGAAAATCACAGGCATCAATACTGCTTATGGTTTTTCGGCTGATTTCAATTCTATAACCGTCAACTTGCAGGCTCTTTAAACCTGTTAATAATAGTTCCCTATCAGCACCAAGATCTAATAGGGCAGCCACGGTCATATCACCGCTGATGCCGGAATAGCATTCTAAATATAACGTCTTTTTATCCATCGTATTACCTTGTATAAACACATTAAATAAGTGTTATAGCCACAATATAAAAAGGTTGAAAGAAGAGTAAGGTGGCATCCTTTCATAGTATATTTACTTTCAACCATAACAGGTGTTGCGTTTAAATGCACCAAATATAGAAATTCTTTTCTTTATTATACCAGTATTAAGAAAAAATGAGAACAGTAAACTATCTAGGCCGGTAAATAATAATTATTATTATTTACTGTCAGTCCACTTGACAGAAAGAAATGGGTATGCTAAACTTTCCATGAACTAGGGGAGCCTGATAAATCAGGCTGAGAGTAAGCTGTTATTGTTTTAACCCTGAAGCTGTAAAACAGTTTCGTACCTGATCCGGATAATGCCGGCGTAGGGATGTATATGAAATGCGCTGTTAGGATATGATAAAAGCGACGATACATGCCTCTCCGGAAGGAGAGGCTTTTTGTTTCTTTGTTTTTATAAGTCACAGTGTCAGAGCAAAACAGGATAAACTAGTTCCGATACAGAACGATACATAATAAAGGAGGAAATACTATGAACGCGAGTGTTGCAATTCAAGTGCTGCCCCATGTAAGCGCTGACGAGGAGGTAGTACGTATTGTTGATGAGGTCATCGATTATATTAAAAGTACCGGTTTAAAATACTATGTAGGCCCCTGTGAAACTTCTATTGAAGGAGAATATGAGGAATTAATGGAAATTGTTAAAAACTGCCAATATATAGCCATTCAGGCAGGTTGTCCTAAAGTAGCTTCTTATGTAAAGATTACATTTGCACCGGAGGGTGGTGTATTAACAATTGACCAAAAAGTTACAAAGCATCATCAATAAAGTATCGCCGGTGCTGGCAATCACGCTGATTCTGGCTATCTGGCAGATACTTTCTAGTACGGGTATTATTCCAAAATTTATGCTGCCCTCTCCTATGGATGTGGTAAAGGCATTCTTTGGTGACTTTGGTTTACTTATGTCACATGCAGGAACGACTTTAACCGAAGCATTTTTGGGTCTGTCCTTTGGTATCTTACTTGGATTTTTTGTGGCAGTACTAATGGACCGCTATGAAATAGCCTATAAAGCAATATATCCGGTATTAGTTATAACCCAGACTGTGCCTACGGTAGCCATAGCCCCCCTTCTGGTATTATGGCTGGGCTATGGAATCTTACCAAAAATAACTTTAATAGTGATTACCTCCTTTTTTCCCATTACGATAGGATTACTGGATGGTTTTCGTTCTGCGGATAAGGATGCCTTAAATCTGTTAAAGGCCATGGGAGCAAACCGTATGCAGAGTTTTATTCATATAAAATTACCCACCTCTATGAGTCATTTTTTTGCAGGGCTTAGAATATCTGTTTCATATTCCGTTATAGGAGCCGTAGTTGCAGAATGGCTGGGTGGATTTAGCGGATTGGGTGTTTATATGACAAGAGTTAGAAAATCTTATTCCTATGATAAAATGTTTGCCGTGATATTTTTTATATCAATTATCAGTCTCTTGTTAATGTTTGCAGTAACTCTGATACAAAAGGCGTTGATGCCATGGGAAAAAAAGGATGGAAAGAAGGCTAAATGACTTCCTTCACAAACTGTTACAAGAGACATTCTAGTTGCATATATAAAGTTTTGCAACAGCCCCAAGGATTGATTTGAGAATGTACTGGAACACGTTGATGAGCATATAGAGATTTATAAATTAAAAACGAAAGGTTGCCACAAAAGGAGCGTTTCGCCCTGTTTTGCGGCAGTATCGCAGGAAAGCCTGCGCTATACAATGGGTGTAAAATTATGAGAAAAAAGTTGGCGTTAGTCCTGTCTTTACTATTGGTAGTGACTGCTTTTGCAGCCTGCTCTAAAAATAAGACGAATCAGGAAACTGGCAAGACAGATTCTGTTACAAGTCCAGAGAATACCGATACATCAGATACGAAGAAAGAAGAAAATGATAAACCTGAGAAGGTAAGAATTGTTCTGGATTGGACTCCAAACACAAATCATACGGGTCTATACGTAGCTCAATCTATGGGATATTTTGAAGCAGCCGGATTAGAAGTTGAAATTATGCAGCCACCGGAAGGAAGTACAACCTCCCTGATTGGTGCCGGAGGTGCGGAATTTGGTATCAGTTTTCAAGATACCTTAGCACCTGCTTTTGCATCAGCGAATCCTATGCCTGTTACAGCAGTAGCAGCAGTGATACAACATAATACTTCTGGTATCATATCCATGAAAGAGGCAGGAATCGATACGCCTGCCAAATTAGCAGGTCACTCCTATGCTACCTGGGACTCACCTATAGAGCTTGCAATTATTAAAAAAATTGTTGAAGATGACGGAGGGAAGTTCGAGGATATTCAAATGATTCCTAATACAGTTTCAGATGTAGTAACTGCTCTGCAGACAGATATTGAATCCGTGTGGGTGTACTATGCTTGGGATGGAATTGCAACAAAAGTGGCAGGGCTTAATACCAATTATTTAAATTTTGCCGACTATGGAACAGAACTTGATTATTATAGTCCGGTTATAATTGCTAATAATGATTTCTTAAAAGAAAAGCCTGAACTTATTGAAAAATTTTTGGATGCAGTAAGGCAAGGATATGAATTCTCTATTGAAAATCCGGAAGAAGCAGCAGAAATCTTGGTGGCGGCTGTTCCTGAGTTAGACCTTACTTTAGTAACAGAGAGCCAGAAATGGTTAGCCGGTCAATATAAGGCTGAAGTTGAACAATGGGGATATATAGACCCTGCAAGATGGGATGCTTTTTACTCATGGTTATATCAAAACAAAATAATTGAACAGGAGATTCCTTCCGGCATCGGCTTTTCCAACGATTTTCTTTCAAAATAAACAGAAGGAAAGGATAAGTCTATGGAGAAATTAACCGCAAAAGGTATACATGTAAGCTTTGATGGGAATAAAATCATTGAAGATATATCAATAGAATTAAAGAAGGGCGAAATTGTGTGTCTTCTGGGAGTCAGCGGTGCTGGTAAAACCACCTTGTTTAATGTATTATCCGGTCTGCTGATACCTGAAAGTGGTAAAGTAGAACTAAATGGAGAGGACATTACAGGAAAAGCAGGCAAGCTTAGTTACATGCTCCAGAAAGATATGCTGCTTCCATTCAAAACCATCCTTGATAATGTTTCACTTCCTCTGGTAATAAAGGGAGTAAAGAAGAAGGAAGCCAGAGAAAAAGCCTCTGTATATTTTGAAGAATTCGGACTGGAAGGAACCCAGAATAAATACCCTAATCAGTTATCCGGAGGCATGAGGCAGAGAGCAGCGTTACTTCGTACCTATTTGTTTTCAGACCAGGTAGCCTTACTAGATGAACCTTTTAGTGCACTAGATACCATAACAAAAGGCAGCATGCATGAATGGTATCTAGGGGTAATGGAGCAAATCAGACTTTCGACACTATTCATTACACATGACATTGATGAAGCTATTCTGCTCTCTGACAGAATTTATATTATGACCGGACGACCCGGAAAAATAACAGAAGAACTTGAGATACAAGAGGCAAGGCCAAGAGGAAAAGAGTTCATTGTAAGCAGCCAATTTATTGAACATAAAAAAAGAATTTTAGAAATATTAAAAATCAACCAATAAAGTAACCGGCAGCAGTCAGGTTTCCGTCTGATAAGGATAGAAATCTGACTGCTAATTTTTTGAAATGCTTAAGAATATATTAATTTTAGAAAAAAATATTTACAGAAAAAATAGATTAGTATTATAATGAAAGTGACAGTAAAAATATTACATTAAATAATGGAGATGGAACAGATGAAAAAAGGCATAATATATGTAAAAATAGCATTGAACTTACTGATTTTTATATTGGGTATCCTCTTAGTACTGCTAATCGTACCAAAGATAGTAAGGTTTTTTATGCCATTTGTAATTGGATTTATTATATCCGTAATAGCTAATCCATTGGTTCGGTTTTTAGAAAAGAGAGTAAAAATAATTCGAAAGCATAGTTCTGCAATTATAATAATTGTTGTACTTGCAGTCGTTGTCGGTGCTTCCTATGCCGTCCTTACTTTACTAGTAAGGGAAATAATCCAGCTTGTTTCAGATTTTCCCTCCATATACAAAAGTATTGAAACACAAATATTACTTGTATCAGAGAGACTGACAGGTATCTATGATCTTCTCCCCCTTAATATTAAGAATATTGTAGATGAAATCGGAAAGAATATAACGCAGTATGGAAGCAGCCTAATGAACAAAGATAATCTGCCTTCAATTAGCGAGGCAGGAAGCTACGCGAAAAATATACTAGATGTCTTGCTAATGATTATTATTACTATATTATCAGCTTATTTCTTTATAGCCGAAAGAGATGATTTGGTGGCAGCAGTTAAGAAGCATTTGCCTCAATCAGTAATCAGAAGTTATAGCATGATAATTGATAATTTTAAAACAGCAGTGGGCGGATACTTTAAAGCCCAGTTTAAAATCATGCTCATAATAACACTAATATTATTTGTGGGTTTTGAATTATTAAAAGTCAATTACTCTTTTCTACTTGCAGTTGCTATTGCATTTTTGGATTTTTTACCCTTTTTCGGTACAGGAGCTGTAATATGGCCTTGGGCTTTATTAGATTTTCTATCCGGCAATTATATACAGGCAATTGTATTAATGGTAATCTATTTAATATGCCAGATTGTAAAACAGGTTTTACAGCCTAAAATGGTTGGAGACAGTATAGGCATAAGTCCCTTCACCACCCTAATCTTTATGTTTATCGGTTATCAGTTTATGGATGTCCTGGGAATGATAATTGGAATACCCATCGGTATGGTATTGGTCAATTTTTATAAAGCAGGAATGTTTAACCGGGTAATACAAGGTTTTAAGATTATAATTAATGATATCAATGAATTTAGAAAATTTTAGATTGTAAGAATCGTTATATATTTGAAAATAAATAGTATTTTTTTAAATTACATTTCACAATTTTAATTTCAGATCTAATTTCTTATAAATCAATTCAGTAAGAATCAGTACTATAATATAGAAAGAGTCTTTAATTGGTACGAATAATTACTAAAATGAATTGCAAGTAGAAGTTGTTCCAATTTTCGTAAACTTTTTTGTAAATAATATTGACCAAGTATGAAAAATTTTATATGATGAAGATATTAAAACGCTAAGAAATAAGGGATTTTGGGGAAGACATTATACTGAAAGGGATAAAACTATGAAAGAAAACAATCTGCAGAATAATGCTAATTCTATTGTTACTGCCAATGAGATTCGCACGATTTTGAGTGATTTTCGCATTGGTAAAAAACCACTTGCGAAGTTGCTTGGCTGGGGTGAAACTACAATTATCAGGTATATAGAAGGTGATGTGCCAACTGCGGAATATTCCAATAAGTTAAAAGCTATTGCACAGGAGCCGGCATATTATTATGAGCTGCTGTTGGAGAACAGAGATAATTTAACCAATGTAGCCTTTCGGAAATCCATGCAGGCAGTCTTAGAAAAAATGACTGAAAGAAAAATCGATCTGATCGCCCAATATATGATTTTATTCTGTCAAGGCGATATGTCACCTGGATATACCCAGTGGCTTTTGTACTATTCCCAGGCATTTTCCCTAGCATTACTTGATAAGGAGTTATTTGAAGAAGACTATAATGTAAATTCGGAGAATGCGCCTTACATACGACTTTATAATAGCATGAAGAAACACGGTGTTAATGTATTCGAAATTCCGGGCGGAAGACTTAGCGAAGAAGAAAAGAAACTGATTAATAAGGTTTTGGATACTTTCTGTTGGTATGGACCTAAGGCATTAAAATCTTTGACCTCCTATGAACGAGCTAATTTTAGAATATCAAGAGATAAAGAAGGCAGGAGAATTATATCAAAAGATACAATTAAAAATTACTTTAAAGAAATCTTGCAGCAATATGATATCCACTCTATGAATGAGATTCACAAATATCCGGATAAGCGTTTTCAAGATTTTAAAGCAAATTAATTAGTAAAAGAAAGTGGTTTAGAAAGCAAGAAGCCGTAGGCTGTTTGTTTTCTAAACCACTATTTTGTATTAATAAAAGAATTATCTATTCTGATAAATATGATACTTAGCTTCTAATCGGATAGGTTGATAGGACAGTTTAGCCTTACGTAAACCTTCTTGACCCAAATCATCTTCCCGGTTAACAAGTAAAGCATCAGGAAAGGAATGAATCAAAAACTGCTGATTGATAAAGTTATATAAGCCCGGAATAGTAATATTGGCTTTTTCTACATGAATATAAGCACATTTGGTCTCCGGTACATAACTTCCGATGGTGTAGGCCTCAAGCTTCCCATCTACATATACGCCACCTATTTCGCAATCTATAAAGCTACAGTTTTGAAACAGCCTGTGTATACCATTTTCCTCACTTCGAATACTGTTATGCCTGTCTTCGTAATTTCTATTATCCAGCCATCGATCATGGAAGGCTTCTATTTCAGCCACATCAGAACAGCTTAGGGTTTTATATTCATATCTGCCTTCATAATTTTTTAAGAAAGAATTCAAATGGTTCTTCTTTTTATGGTAGGCTTTGCCGCTTAAGGTTTTAAGTTTAGCAGCATCATAGATATAGTCATAATTATCCCGAGAGTCCTCAATGCGGAATTCCTCTGTAAAACCAGGTGTTTTTTTTAGAACCTCTAAAAAGGTTTCATCTAATAAAAACATATTTAAAGGTTTATTAAGAACTTCATTCCAGTGATATTTAATTTCTGCAAATACAGAAGGAATGTCCTCTAATCGGCATAAAGGCATCATCGGAGCGGTACATTCCTTTGACGTTACAACACACATAAAATAAGTATCGTTGTTGTAAAATAATGTTTCATAAAATTCTTCCCAAATAAACTGGTTAACTGGCTGCCTTTCTGCAATATAGACTGGTCGAAGCTTGCCATATTGTTCTAAGAGCAGACAGTCAGCCAAAGACAACTTCTTTAATTCTATACCCATAATATTCACTCCATTTCAAGACCCTGTCAGCAATGAAAGAAAGCTTCAAGTCTTGTTCTTATTTGTTTTGACTATTTCTTTTTGCTCTCATACGCTGGGTAGGATCTAATATCTTCTTACGTATTCTTAAATTAACAGGGGTTACTTCAAGTAATTCATCCGTATCGATAAATTCCAAGGCCTGTTCTAAGCTGAGTACCTTTGGTGGCACGAGTCTTAAAGATTCATCAGCGCTGGAAGAACGAGTATTGGTAAGCTGTTTTTTCTTGCAGACATTTACCTCAATATCTTCTGCTTTGCCATTTTGTCCGATAACCATACCGGAGTATACTTTGATACCCGGACTGATGAACAAGACACCGCGCTCCTGTGCATTAAATAAACCGTAAGTAATAGCCTCGCCTGTTTCAAAAGCGATTAAGGAACCCTGTTTTCTGTATTGGATATCACCCTTATATGGACCATAACCGTCAAATAATGTGTTTATAATACCGTTACCTTTGGTATCTGTCATAAACTCACCACGGTAACCGATAAGTCCTCTGGATGGTATGGAGAATTCCAAACGGGAGTATCCACCGCTTGAGTTGGACATACCTTGAAGTTCACCTTTCCTCTGACTTAACTTTTCAATAACAGTACCGGAGAATTCTTCAGGAACATCAATAATAGCTTTTTCCATAGGTTCTAATTGTTTACCATTTTCATCTTTTTTATAAAGAACCTCTGCTTTACTTACGGCAAATTCATAACCTTCACGGCGCATATTCTCAATTAGTACAGATAGGTGCAGTTCGCCTCTTCCGGATACTTTGTAGCTTTCGGTAGATTCGGTTTCTTCTACACGAAGACTGACATCGGTATTTAACTCACGAAAAAGTCTTTCTCTTAGATGACGGGAGGTTACAAATTTACCTTCTTTACCTGCAAGAGGGCTGTCATTGACAATAAAATGCATGGCTATGGTAGGTTCAGAAATCTTCTGAAAAGGTATTGCCACTGGATTTTCAGGAGAACAAATAGTATCTCCGATATGTATATCGGCAATACCTGAAATTGCAACTATAGAACCTACAGTAGCTTCTGTAACTTCTGTTTTCTTTAATCCCTCAAATTCATACAGTTTATTGATTTTAACCCTAACCTTTTTGTCTGGTTCATGAGCATTTACCATGACTGCTTCCTGGTTAACTTTAATAGTACCGTTATCTACCTTACCAACACCGATACGTCCGACATATTCATTATAGTCAATAGTACTGATAAGTACCTGAGTACTTTCCTCAGGGTCACCTTCTGGAGCAGGGATATAGTCAATAATAGTCTGAAACAGAGGTTGCATATTCTGCTGTTCTTCCCCTAATTCAAGAATAGCCACACCGGCTTTTGCAGAAGCAAAAATGAAAGGACAGTCTAACTGTTCCTCAGAAGCATCCAGTTCAATAAATAGCTCTAATATTTCATCAATAACCTCAGTTGGGCGAGCTTCCGGACGATCAATTTTGTTGATACAGACAATAACTGGGAGATTTAATTCCAAAGCTTTTTTTAATACGAATTTGGTTTGGGGCATTGCGCCTTCAAAAGCATCTACTACAAGTACAACACCATTTACCATTTTTAAAACACGTTCCACCTCGCCGCCGAAATCAGCATGGCCGGGTGTATCAATAATGTTGATTTTAACACCTTCATATGAAACTGCTGTATTTTTAGAAAGAATCGTAATGCCTCGTTCTCTTTCCAGGTCATTCGAGTCCATGACCCTTTCCTGTACTGCCTGGTTGGAACGAAAAACACCGCTCTGTTTTAACAGCTCATCTACCAAGGTTGTTTTGCCATGGTCAACATGGGCAATAATAGCGATGTTACGAATATCTTCTCTTTTGATTTTCATATAGTACTTCCTTCCTTTAGATGTATCTGACATCTGACAATCAAGCTATAAATTTTATCCCAAATCAAAAAATTAGTAATTATTCTGTCATACTATAATCGAAGAAACAATAGATTATAAGAGTTTCAGTTAATGAAAAGCGATAAAATCATTAAAAAAGCAGTAGATTTTACAAAAACTGCCGATATAAATAATAGAATTTCCAATTTAAGCCAATTATGCTGAATGGAATCCGTCTAACTTGAATATTGTATCATATCACGGAAAATTTACAAGGACTTTCCTCTGGAAGTAGCCAATTTCAGCGTTTTGCTGTTGCTGCATATAAGAATAAAAAAAATATTAGGAAATTTTTTGAAATATGATTCTAAAATGGAAAGTTCTGGCATAAATATAATAGTGGAGAAAAATTCTATCTTGCATTTCAGGACAATAGTACTTGGGAAACCAAAAAATTGTACAGAACAGGATTAAAGAGAAGGGAGTCATACGATATGACAGATAAAGTATTTGATAACAATCAAGTAAGTATTGCAGGAGAGGTAATGACTGATTTTGAATTCAGTCATGACGTTTTTGGGGAGGGCTTTTACCTACTGGATGTATCTGTAAGCCGCTTAAGTAATTCCTATGACATTATACCTATAATGGTATCGGAAAGACTGGTGGATGTAAAAGCTGACCTAAAGGGGAAATATGTAGAGGTAAATGGGCAATTCCGTTCCTATAACCGGCATGAGGACAATAAGAACCGTCTGGTACTATCGGTATTTGCCAGAGAGTTTAAGGTGTGTATTGAAGATTTGGACGCAGCCAGACCAAATTATATCTTTTTAGATGGTTTTGTATGCAAACAGCCTATTTATCGTAAGACACCTTTAGGAAGAGAAATTGCGGACATATTACTGGCAGTTAACCGTCCCTATGGAAAGTCAGATTACATACCCTGCATCTGTTGGGGAAGAAATGCAAGATTTGCTGAGAATTTTACCGTAGGTGGCCACATTCAGGTCTGGGGCAGAATCCAGAGCAGAGAGTACCAAAAAAAGGTTAGTGAAAATGATTATGAACGACGTGTAGCCTATGAAGTATCAGTCAGCAAGTTAGAATATCTCGAAGAATATTAAAAGTAGTATTTTTGTACTACAAGCATAGTATAAAAATAATCGAATGAATAAATTGAGAAAGGTGTTATTGGCTTAAAACAGCCATTTGCGTAACACCTTTCTCTTTATTTGCAGCTTTAAGGTGCCGAGTAAAAGTTAAAATTAGGATTGACAAATATATCCTAAAATGATAATCTGGTAAAAGTTAGGATATCTTGACGAATTTTAAGAAAATATAGAAATTTATGTAGAAAAAGGTTGGATAAGAAAGATTCAACCCCTAATTTTAACGCGACTAAAGTCGCAGATGGGAGCTAAAGATGAAAAATATGGGATTAAAGAGTTTCAAGAGAAAAGCAGCAGCCTTATGCCTGTCTTTTGCATTAGTCTTAGGAACATTACTTACACCTGTTGCTGCATATGCGGCAGCTACAAACCCGGCAACAGAGCTTGATGGGGAGTTAAGTCCTATTTATCAGGGAAGTGTTGGTGATTGTGGTGCAATTTCAGCAATTCAAGCCTTAGACAATAGTATATATGGAAAAGGCTTATTAAAAACAATGATTACAGTTAATTCTAATAAAACCTATACATTAAACTTCGGTTCAGGAAAAGTAACGGTAACCCAAAAAGAAGTAGACGCGGCGCATGTTACCGGAGACCTTGATGCAAGAGTAATTGAAGTTGCTCTTCAAAAGACTATGAACGTATATAATGGTGTTTTTGCCTGCGATGTTTTTACAAGAATGACAGGTTTTAAGCAGAAAACCTCATACGGTGGTTCTTCTAAAAAAAGTACAATAAATGCGTTAGCTGCGAAATTCGCATCCGGACAGGGAGCTATGGCAGCATGTGACTTTACAATAGCTGATCCAAGTAAGGGGATTATAGGTGATGGAGGTCATTCCTATTCCATACGCTGGGTCGATGAAGAAATCGTAGTACTTATCAATCCTTGGGATACTTCAAAGCTAATCTATATGTCTAGAAATCAATTTGAAAATTCAATCCGCTACATGACATATGTAGACGAATCAGCAAAAAGAGTTGTTGTATACTGGGATTAATTTTGAGAAAGCAACCGTATCTAGTATAGAATGTAAGTTTTAATTAGCTGTTTAATACACCTTCGTCTATTCATAGTTTTGAAAAAAACTGCCGGACGAAGGTGTATTTGCTGCTAGTTGGTGCTAAGTATATTTTTAGGTTGACAAGAATACCCTCTAATGATAAGATGGGGAAGTAAAAGTAATGTGAACAATCGAATAAATGAATAATTGGTAGAGGCGCATTTTTTAAGAGTATATTGCAGGATATGGCAGACATAAGGGAATGCAATAGAAAGGAAAAGATGCCGAAATCAAGACAAGCTGCGGTGTTTTGGTTGGGCATATGGTTAAGAGCCATGTGACTGTCATCATTTTTATGATGGAGTGCTGCCTAAAGAATGTAGTGTCTTATGATTATGAATTTTTCTTTAATCTGAAGGCATTCGGACTAGGTTCTTTAGCGTCGACTCTATGTCGACTTTTTTTATGTAGATTATCAGCATAAAAAGCTCTTATTTTCACACCATCCATTCGGTTAAATGGCAGGGTAAAAGACAGGCCTTCACCCTGGGCCGCAATTCTTCAGGAGGTGCTGTATGGCAATTTTTAAAGGAGCCGGAGTGGCAATAGTAACACCATTTTATGATAACATGGAAATAAATTATGATAAGCTTGGAGAGCTTATTGAATACCAGATTGCAAACGGAACTGACAGTATAATAATTTGTGGAACAACAGGGGAGGCATCGACCTTAACCCATGAGGAACATTTGGAATGTATTCGTTATACCGTAGATAAAGTTAAGAAAAGAATTCCGGTTATTGCAGGTACCGGCTCAAACAGTACGGATACGGCAATTTACTTATCAAAAGAGGCAGAAAGATATGGAGCAGACGGTCTATTATTAGTAACTCCTTATTATAATAAAGCAACCCAAAGAGGACTTACAGAGCATTTTACAGATATAGCAAAGAAAGTAAATATTCCTATTATATTATATAATGTACCTGGCAGAACCGGATGTAATATGTTGCCGGCAACAACAGCTGACCTTGTTAAGAATGTAGATACTATTGTTGGTGTAAAAGAGGCTAGTGGTAATATATCTCAGGTTGTAAGCCTAATGCATTTAGCCCAGGGGGATATAGATTTATACTCCGGTAATGATGACCAGATTGTACCGTTACTTTCTTTGGGTGGTATAGGTGTAATATCTGTATTGTCTAATATTGCACCAAGAGAGACACATGATATAACAGCTAAATACTTGACAGGAGATATAAATGGAAGTCTGGAAGAACAATTAAAATACATACCTTTAATTGATGCTTTATTCTGTGAAGTTAATCCGATTCCAATCAAGAAGGCATTAAATCTTCTTGGGTTTGAAGTAGGAGGCTTACGTAAGCCGTTAACAGAAATGGAACCGGATAATGTTAAAAAACTAATTACAGCACTGAAAGGCTGTGGATATACGGTAACCGAATAAACTATATTGAAAATCTGATTATATTTTGTTATGATATTCCTAAGTAGCATTGCATCTGTAAGCAGATGTGGCAATGGATATAATTAGGACTGTAATTTGATAGCTTAACAAAGAGCCTTAAGATAATACGAATAGGAAAGGACTGCCATACAGGAGGCTTTCGGCTCAGATAGATATGGCAGAGGAGTAGTAACATACTCCTTGCAATGGTGTTGAACATGAAGAAGATAATACTGCGTGGCTGCAACGGCAGAATGGGGCAGGAAATAACGAAACTCGTGAAACTGAATGAGCAGACAGAAATTGTAGCAGGAGTCGATGTCACTAATACAATAGATAACGGATATCCGGTATATTTAAGCTTTGAAGAGGTAAAAGAAAAAGCAGATGTAATAATTGATTTTGCTTCTCCTAAAAACATCTCTGAAATGCTGGAATTTGCGAAAGTCAACAAGGTTCCGATTGTACTTTGCACGACAGGACTTTCTGAGAATGATATTAGGGCAGTTGAAGAAACCGCGAAAGAAGTGGCGGTATTACGTTCTGCGAATATGTCATTGGGTGTAAATGTTATGATTAAGCTATTAAAAGCTGCGGCAAAGATGTTAGAATCTGCGGATTTTGATATTGAAATTGTAGAAAAGCACCACAATCAAAAGCTGGATGCACCGTCTGGTACCGCCCTTGCATTGGCTGATGGTATCAATGAGGTATTATCTGAAAAATACGACTACAAATATGACCGTTCCGAAGACAGAAAGAAGAGAGAAAAGAAAGAAATCGGTATCTCTGCAGTCAGAGGAGGAACCATTGTCGGAGAACATGAAGTAATCTTTGCGGGACTTGACGAAATCATTGAAATTAAGCATACAGCATACTCTAGGGTAATCTTTGCAAAAGGAGCCGTTCATGGTGCTGTTTTTCTGGCAGATAAAGGGCCTGGATTATATCAGATGAGTGATGTAATCAGCTAAGTTTTAAGTAAAATAAGAATAATTAATATACAAATATGAAAAAAGGAGATTGGTTATAAAGCCAGTCTCCGTTTTGTATTATAGACAATTTTGATGGACATCCTTAGCACTGAGTATTCGTTTTCATAAGTTACAGTCGATTGTCGAAATATCCTAATGCAAATACTTCTATGGCATTGCGCAAACCGACGAATAATAAGCCATAAGTTAGAACACGATTAAACGTAAAGGTTATTTGAATATCATAAAATAGCGATACCATGTTTCCGGCAAATAATAATAATAGCAAGATATTGTTTGAATGATTCGCCATATTATTAGCTTTGTTTTGTATCAACTGCCAACGTTCATCGTTTTTGTATTCTATGCTCTTTTTCGCCTTGCACATATAAAGAAAAAGAGTAATACCGGTAGCAGCAATAAGAAAAAATAAAATAATAGTTTGCTCATTCATTGTTTTCGCCCTCCTTGTGTTCAAAAACTTCATTGATTGAAACATTAAAAACTTCTGCAATTTTGAAAGCTAACTCTAATGAGGGAGTATATCTATACTTCTCAATTGATATAACCGCTTGCCGGGAAATACCTGCCCTATCGGCTAATTCAGCTTGTGTCCAATCACGCTCCGCTCTCAAGACCTTAATTCGATTCATTATCAAGGTATCACCTCCTTGTCAAAATGTAATCTATTGATTACATTTTGTCAATAAAGTAGTACTATTTTTTATCCAGTCTGCTTTTTAAATTTTCTGTTAATCGGAATATATACATTCCAATTAAACTGTTTTTTTAAGGTAAAATAGAAACTACATTAAGAAAGCAACTGAAAAAAGAGACTATATGCTATTAGCAATCTACTCTATAAGTAGAAAAAAGACCGTACGAATATAACAAAACCGGAATAATGGTAACAAATGTGAAATATTTGTGAAATTTTTCCCAAATGTGTACATTGTTCACAATTTTTTCGCAAACTACATGTAACATATATTTGTTAGGGGCTATTTACGGTCCAATTCTTATAAGGAGGAGAAACGATTGATAGAAGTTAAAAATCTAACGAAAAAGTATGGGGAGCATCTGGCAGTTGATAATTTAAGCTTTACGGTTGATAAGGGTCAGATTCTGGGTTTTTTGGGGCCGAATGGAGCTGGGAAATCAACGACTATGAACATTTTAACCGGTTACATATCTGCCACTGACGGAACCGTGCTGATTGATGGGCACGATATCTTTGAAGAACCAGAGGAGGCAAAAAAAAGTATTGGCTATTTGCCGGAAATACCACCGCTCTATCAGGATATGACGGTCAGAGAGTATTTGAATTTTGTTGCTGATATTAAACAGGTGAAAAAATCTGAAAAGGCAACTATGTTAACCCAAATCATGGGAATGACAAAAATAGCAGATGTTTCAGAACGCCTGATAAAACAACTCTCAAAAGGCTATAAGCAAAGGGTGGGATTAGCACAGTCAATTGTAGGGTTTCCAGATGTTTTAATACTCGATGAGCCAACCGTAGGTCTTGATCCCATGCAAATTATTGAAATCAGGGATTTAATCAAAGAATTAAGCAAAAAACATACAATTATTCTAAGTTCCCACATCTTATCGGAAATCAGTGCCATCTGTGACAGGGTAATGATTATCAATAAAGGACGACTTCTTGTAAGTGACACTCCAGATAATTTATCAAAGCATATTGGCGGCTCCAATGGCCTGCATCTTAAAGTAAAAGGTGAAAAAGACGTTATAAAGAAAGCATTAGGAAATATAGATGATATTGCAAAGATAGATTTTGATAGTTCAGAAGCAGATGGCTTTGTCAAATTTACGGCTTATTCAGCAGAAGATAAGGATATCAGAGAAAAGGTATTTTATGCTTTAAGTGACGCAAGATGCCCGATTATGGATATGAAATCCACCAGTATGTCTCTGGAGGATATCTTCCTTGAAGTAACCAAAACAGAACCGGAGGCAAAGACTGCAAAAAATCCAGTATTTAAGAAAAGACAAAAAGTCATAAATCAAAATAACGTAGAACAAAAAATGGATAATGAAACTGTTAAAATACCTGTAGTACAGGAAATGGAGCAAAGGGAGGAAAAACAAGATGCTGGCAATTTATAAAAAAGAGCTGAAATCCTATTTTACTTCGATGATGGGATATGTATTTATTGCATTTTTTCTGGTGATTGTTGGTATTTATTTTGTGGTCTATAACATGTTTAGTTTATATGCCAACTTTGAATATGTATTATCCAGTGTATCCTTTATATTTATTTTATTAATTCCTATCTTAACTATGCGGCTTATGGCTGAAGAAAAGAAGCAAAAGACAGACCAACTGTTATTTACAGCACCCTTGCCGGTTGGAAAAATTATTGCCGGTAAATTTTTTGCAGTAGCAACTGTATTTATAGTGGCTATGGGGATTATCAGCTTGTATCCGCTTATCTTACTCCAATTTGGAGCAGTACCTTTAAAAGCAGCTTATGCCTCTATACTTGGGTTTACTCTCCTTGGGGGAGCGTATATTGCTATCGGTTTATTTATATCTGCTTTGACAGAAAGTCAGGTCGTTGCTGCCGTTATATCCTTTGTTGTTATTCTGGTTACAGCCTTAATGGATGGTCTGGTGAATTATCTGCCTACAGATAACCGTTCTGCTTGGTTAATTTTTTCATGTATTGTATTGCTCCTTGGCTGGGTGCTCCATTCCATGATGCATAACCTTACCATAACAGTAAGTTGTGTGCTGTTTGCAGAAATAGCACTTACTTTGGTTTATGCTATAAAGCCGGTATTATTTGATGGTTTGGTAACCAGAGTATTTAATTGGTTTTCTGTTATTGCTAGATTTGATAACTTTAATCAGGGTATCTTGAATCTGTCATCCGTAATTTACTATAGTAGTGTTATGTTTTTATTTTTGTTTCTTACCGTTCAGGCAATCAAGAAACGCCGATGGAGCTAAAGGAGGGAGATGAGAAAATGAGTAATCAGCAAAATGAAGATAACAAAAAAGATAAAAATGAAATTATCGAAGGGCAGTCTTTACTGCAACCAGAGGAGATAAATGCAGAAGCAGAGAACAATAAAAAGAATAGCTCGAAGAATATGATAAGCGGCGTAAAAGCCTCCTTCCGCTCGAAAAAATTTAAAGGTGGA
Organism: Anaerocolumna cellulosilytica; assembly: GCF_014218335.1. GTDB lineage: Bacteria > Bacillota > Clostridia > Lachnospirales > Lachnospiraceae > Anaerocolumna > Anaerocolumna cellulosilytica. Next base: position 1,182,723 of record NZ_AP023367.1, read on the forward strand.
GCCTATGCTACGGCTGTATCTGCAATTGTGATTGTTATGGTACTTATAGTAAATATAATTGTAACGGAATTAGGGTTTAAGATTGATGTCAGTGGTGAAGGTATGTATACCTTAACTGATGTAACAAAGGATTATGTATCTAATATAAAAGATGACATAACCATTTATTACATGGCGCAGTCAGGTGGAGAAGATAGTACATATACAGAAATTATTGAAAAATATCCAACTCTTACTAGCCACATAAAGCTGGAGTATAAAGATCCGGTGTTGTATCCCAATTTTGCAAAACAGTATGTAGAAGATGAGGTAACAGACAACAGTGTTATAGTTGTAAATAACAGCAACGGCAGAGCCAAGTTTGTAAGCAGCAGTGACATGCTGGTGTCAGAGATTGATTATAATTCGTATCAGTCCTATGTAACCGGGATTGATGTGGAGGGGCAAATTACTTCGGCCATTCAATACGTAACGACCGAAGATTTACCTATTATGTATACAATTGAAGGACACGGTGAAACACCTATCAGTAGCACCCTAGCTTCTTCACTGGCTAAAATGAATGTAACCACTAAGTCTCTGGCTACCTTAACAGCAAAAACCATACCTGAGGATTGTTCCATTTTGTTAATTAATGCACCTCAGTCAGATTTTTCTACGGAAGAAGCTACCATGATTAAAAGTTATCTGGAGGCCGGAGGAAATGCCATGATTTTTGCGAATTACGGAGATTATGGTTTGACCAATTTTAATAGTTTACTTGCCTATTATGGCATTGGTCTGGTGGAGGGTGTTGTTTTAGAGGGCAGTCAGGGATATTATATGGGGCAATACATTAATAATCTGGTGCCTAACATAGAGACTCATGATATAACCTCCTCGTTAAATACAGCACAGACTGCGGTTGTAGTTCCGTTAGCAAGCGGAATCCAGGTTCTAAATACAGCTAGAAGCACCATTACCGCAGAGCCTTTGCTTGTAACATCTGATACTGCATATTCCAAAGTGAATGTACAGTCAGATACTGTAGAAAAAGAAGAGGGGGATATTGACGGACCTTTTCAATTGGGAGTAGCTGTTAAGGAAACCTACGGTGAGGTGGAAACCAAGCTTGTAGTATATGGTTCTCCCTTATTAATTGACGAGAGTATGGTAACTTATTCTTCAATAGGAAACCTGGATTTATTTCTAAACTCTGTGAATTATTTATCGAATCAGCAGGATACCTTAGCAGTACGTACCAGAAGTCTTGCACAGGAATATTTAACAATGAATGCAGCACAGGTTAACTTCTGGGCTGTGTTGGTGGTAATCGTTATTCCTGCATTTGTATTAGGGTTTGGAGGATTTATCTGTATCAGAAGGAGGCGTAAATGATGGCAGGCGGTAAGAAGAAAAGCAAAAACCTGCTTCTGCTCTTGATAGGAATGGTGCTACTGATAGGAGTATATCTCTTATTGGTGCAATATAATAAGAAGGAGCAGTCAGAAGCTGAGATAGCAGATGAATCAACAAACTCAATTCTTACCTTGGAAGCAGATCGGATTGATACGATCTATTTTAAAAACAGCTCAGGTGAGATGACTATAAAAAAGGGGGCAGATGGAGTCTGGAAATATACAGAAGACGAAACTTTTCCCGTAAGGCAGACCAATGCAGAAAACATGAAAAATGCCCTGACGAACATTACCTCAAGCAGAACAATAACAGAGGATACAAAAGAGCTTGCAGCCTATGGTCTCAATAGCCCGTCTATACAGATAACCGTTACTACAAAGGACGGGGAAGCTACAAATATCTCCCTTGGTACAGAAGTACCCATAGCAGGAGGTCATTATGCTAGATTAAATGATGGGAATGAAGTATATATTGTTACTACTGCATTTTATAATTATTTTAATTACAACTTAACTCAGATGACAGAGGTTGAAACCATACCCTCTATAACAGCAGAAAATATTACCCATCTGGCAGTGGAAAGTAAGGATAAGCAGCCATTTGAAGTAGTCTATGACTCTGAAAAATCCTCTGATTTATCGGGCTTTACAAAATGGACGATGGTAAAACCTTACGCTGCCAAAATACCGGCTGACACAGATGCACTTACTACATTATTCGGTAATTATACTGGACTTTCTTTTCTGGCCTGTGTAGATTACAAAGGGGAAGATTTAAGCAAATATGGTCTTGATAAGCCTTATGGTATGTTTTCTGTGAATTATTATGATGAGGTTACAGAAGAAGCTTTAGAAGAACCAGACAAGGATGTTCCTAGTACTGATGAAAAGTCTGAGAAGAATACCCAGACAGACAATACAAAAGCTGAACAAGAAACGAAAAAGGTGTATTATAGTTATGAATTATGTATCGGGAATCAGGATGAAGCAGGGAACTATTATGCAAAATCAAAAGATTCTAATGCAGTGCATACAATTAGTGCCGATACGGTAGAGAAGTTATTAGAGATTGATGCTTACAGTAATAGTTATCATTATATTAACTTAATAAATATAGAGGCAGTAAATCAGGTTACTATTCATACGGGTGGTAATAACTATGTGTTAGCAATAGAAAAAACAAAGGAATCAAAAGATGGTACAGAGTCTGAGGTGTTAAAATATTATTATAATGGTAAAGAAGCAGAAGAAACCAGTTTTAAGGAATTATACCAGGCTATAATAGCTCCTGTGACCGATCGGGAAATTCCAAGTACCGATGCAGGCAGCAATGCGGATGATAAGACTGCAGTTATGAGTGTAACCTATCAGCTGACTACTAGAAAAGAACCTTTGGTTATCCAGTATAAACCTTATGATGATAGCTTTTATAGAGTGAATTCTGACGGTGTTGAATACTTCTTAACCGATGCAAGGATAATTAATGAATTGGCGGTGAAGTTAAAAGAATTCAAACCCCAGACGCAAAAATAAAACTTTTGGAATAGAAAATACATGAAACTTCTAGGGTTTTCCGGTTATACATCAAGATTGATGCAGGAAAACCCTGGAGTTTTTTTTTTTTATATTGAAAAGGTTTAATGACTGCTTTTGATATATGAAACTTTAGTACTAATTCGTAAAAAATGCCCTATATTTTGTTGACATAATCTTTTTATGACTGTATATAATGTAATACAAGCATTATAGCAGAGGTGTAAAGACAGATAGCTTCTGTATGGATGTAAAAGGCCTGCTTGTGAGCTCAGAAAAAGTAAGCGGGAAAGGGTGCCAGAACAGAATGGCCTGAACAGGCGCTTAATGGCGGTAACACCTTTAAAGACAAGTGTGTTACATAAAGGTATTATTATGAAGAAAAAATTATGGCTGATGGGAATTTGTATCATTATACTATCCCTTATATTCATAGGAAATATATACAAGCAGATAACGGGAGACGGGAACGGGAAAAGTGATGATTATATCTACCGGGAAGAAACAATGTTAACGGTAGAAGAAGCGGAAGGCTTGCTAAAATATTTGGGAATTGGCCAGGGAGAATTAAAGTTTGAAAAAGGAGAAGAATATCTGACTTTTTTACAGGGGAAAAAGGGATTAGACCTTCTTGCTAATAAATATAAATTCGATGTTGAAGCAGTTAAGAGTAAATTATCCTTTGACTTTTCAACAGTGCCAGAGAATAAGATAATGCTTATAGAAGAATTTATGAATTTATATGAAGGTGTAATAAAGGCATTGCCTGAGAATGAAAAGGTTGTAGAGCTAAAAGAGCTATATGTATTAGGAATAAATGAGTCAGAACAGGAAGAAAGGCTGCCTCTGCTAATAACAGACCAGGGAGTGTTTAGCTATTTAACTCTATATGGTGATAAAAAGGTTGCAAAGGATTTTAAATCCTACGTAGATAGTAAGCTAGAGGTCTTTATAAAAGGGAGTGAAATCCTGTACATAAAAGGAGTACTTAATGAGACAACCACCCTTCATAATGTCTTTATAACCAATGGTTCTGACAGCACTGTATCTGTTTTTTTAAACGGGATAGAAAGGGATTTCGAAACAAAATATAAGCTGTCCCAAAACATTGAAGAGGTAGTGGCAGATATTGTAATTCAGGATAAAAGGATTATCAAGGTTAGTCTGAAACCGGATACCATCGGAGGAAAAGTACTTGTAGCAAATGAAAAGTATATTGAAATAGAAGGTTATGGCAAGGTAAATTTAGATAACTATTACAGAATCTACAAAGTATATGGTGATTTATCCATGGAAGTAACGAATGGAATACTGGTAGGTTATAAGGCGACTGACTTTGTAGTAGCAGATGGAAAGATTGTGGCAGCTTTAATTAAAGAGCCGATAACAGCTGAAAATATCCGGGTTTTAATCAAAACAGATAACTTTAAAAGTCTGTTCCATGAAAAGGTTCAATTTACATCGGATAAGCCTTTTACCATTACTGCCGGAGATACAACCAAAAGCTACAAGGCAGGAGAAAAAATAACAATCAAGCCAACCAATAAACTGTTAAAGAAGGGGCGGCTTCGAATTGAAAGCAGTTCAGAAAATGCAAAATTTCAAGTACTGTCCGTAGCCAGATCCGATAATACACCGGCGTATCGTGGGGTACTAGAGATTGCACTGGAAGACGAAGGGCTGACATTGATTAATGAATTATCGATTGAAGAGTATCTGTATGCGGTCATTCCAAGCGAGATGCCGACTTACTATGGTTTAGAGCCCTTAAAAGTACAGGCAATCTGTGCTAGAAGTTATGCTTATAACCAATTACTGGCCAATAGTTACAGCCGGTATGGTGCCCATGTTGATGACAGTGTAAGTTATCAGGTTTACAATAATATACCAGAGAATGAGGACAGTATTTTGGCTGTTAAGGATACCTTTGGTAAAGTCATGCGCTATGAGAATCAGGTGATAACAGCTTATTATTTTTCCACCTCCTATGGTCACACGGCTTCTATAAAAGAGGTTTGGGGTGGAAGTGGGGATATAAATTATCTTATAGGAAAGTTACAGACCGTATACAGCGTGAATCATCAGGACTCTTTTAAAACTTCCGATGATGAAACTATGCCGGTTTCAAATAACACTTCGCAGGAAGTGGACTTATCCACAGATAAGGCTTTTCGCAACTTTTTGAAAAATGATAAAATAAAAACCTACGACAGCGAATTTGCTTGGTATCGCTGGTCGGTTACCATTGCAAAAGAGGATTTAAAAAAATCTATAGACAAAAGCCTGGCTTCACGGTATCAGGCAAACCCGGCGCTAATTCAGACCTTAACGGGCGGAAGTGTTGATTCCAAACCTCAGTACGAGAGTAAACCAGTCAATACCATTGGGAATATTGTGGATATAAAGGTTGGAAAAAGAGAAAAGAGCGGTATTCTTTCTGAACTTATATTAATTGGCAGTGATTGCACCATAAAAGTCCAGACAGAGTATAATATTAGAACACTTCTTGCACCCCTTTTTGATGATGTCGTTCGTCAGGATGAGAGTACAGCTTCCGGATTATCCATGCTGCCAAGTGCATATTTTGTAATGGATAAGAAAAAAGGCAGTATTGTATTTCAAGGCGGTGGGTATGGACACGGAGTTGGTATGAGCCAGAATGGAGTAAAGGCAATGGCAGATTCCGGTAAAAGTTATGAGGAAATCTTAAAACATTATTATACTGGGGTAGAAATCAGCATTATTTACTAGCTGTTGTATCCTCAGAATCCTGCTTAATAGCAGTGGCACGTATCTTTTGACGTCTCTTGTAATCCTTTCGGTGGCGGAGTAAATATTTTAAATAATAAACTAAGTCACCGGAGGATAGAACCACATTAATTTCACCGCCGATAAAGAGAATATACATGATAAAGTAAAACCACAACATAAAAAGAACAATGGCAGTCAGGCTTCCGTAAGTATTGGAATAATTACTCATATTATCAATATAGAAGGAATACAGGTAAGAAAATCCCATCCATCCGGCAGCACAAAGCAGAGCACCGGGAAGTTCTTTTAAAGCTCTGGTGTTGCGGTTAGGTATAATAGTATAGAGCATTACGAAAAAAACAGTTAAGATTAAAAGCCCAGCAATAGTACGAATACTAATAATTACAAGAGCTAAGTCACTTAAAATTGGTATTTTGCTTTCAATCCAAATATATAGTTGGTTACCAAATACTAAGATTATCATAGTAATAATCAGCATAACGGCGAGTACAAAAGTATATACAGATGATAAAAAGCGGAGTTTGAAGTAGTTGCGGCTCTCTTTTATTCCATAAACAGCATTCAGCCCCTTTATAATAGACAGTACGCCTTTAGAAGCTGACCATAATGCAGAGATTGCAGTGACAGATATAATAGTGCCGGAAGCTTTATCAAATATTTCTTTTACAATACCTATAATTAATGAATTAACACTGGCGGGAAATATTTGTGTTAGTGTGGTAAGCAGTGTGTTTTCTGTGATAGGAAGGTACTGTACTAAGGTTAGCAGCAGCATAAAAAACGGAAAGAAAGAGATAATGACAAAAAAAGCCGCATGAGCAGAGAAAGCGGATACATTGTCATCCCGAACCTTTCGGTTAAAAGCTTGTATTATTTTATAAAGGGATAAAATCAAATTCATAAATTGCCTCTTTTATTTTTATTATATGCCTCAGATGCCCTGCTTAGTCCAGCGCAGGGGTGTTCCTTTCTATTATACCACGATATGGAATATATGTATACAAACTAGAAGGCATTTCCTAGGTTGCTGCCAATTAGGAAAGCTATTATGCTTATGGAGAACTAGGAATCTGAAGAAAAAGTGAATGTAAAAAAGTCACAGTAAATCCATATTGACGGAGGCATAAAATTGTGATACTGTTTCTGTGTAATATTCTGTCGAAGCAATGTTATGCCAAATACGATACTTATAAACGACTATAGGTCCAACGTGTAAATATAAGAACTGAAAGGGCCAGGTAAATAAAATTGAGGGAGGTTTTAGACTGTGGCATATTATGTGTTGCAGTTTTTTGTTTACAAGATATCTATTGAATGCTAAGTATTGGAATTCAATCATGGACAAAGGAGAGAAATTTATGAACATCTTAAGTAAACTAAAAATCAGAACCAAACTTACTATCCTTATTGCTACTTTAATGGTTGGTATACTCTGCGTTGGATTAGCAGGATTGTTCTATAACCAGAAATCTAATAAGGCAATGAAAACGCTTTATGAGGACAACCTTGTTATAGTGCAAATGCTAAGTGACGTAAGAAATTATACCAGAGTTAACTTTGCAAATGTATTAAAATTAATGACCTCCACAGATGCACAATATCAAAAGAAAACGTTGGAGGATATTTCAGTAAGGGATAAGACCATTACTACAAACCTTGAGGAATATGGTAAGTCAGAGCTTGATGAATTTGAGCAGGAGCTTTTCAGCAGAGTCATGGGAAAATACATGGACTGGACAACGGTATCCGGAGAAATCTTAAACTATGTGCAGGCTGGCAATAGTACGGAAGCTTTAAACCTTTTTAAGTCTAAGGGCGAAGTTGTTTTTGAAGATATGCAAAACGACATTAAAGAACTGGCAAATTATAATGTCAATCAGTCCTCGGATACTTTTACAACTAGTGAGAATGATGCCAGAGATTCTTTTAACATTCTTTTTATTGTAGTAGCAGCAGTAGCAGTTATAGGGTCATCTTTAGGATTAGCCATTGCTTACAGTATCACTAAGCCAATCAAACTTTTGGTGGGTGCGATTAATAATACTTCTGAATTGAATTTAAGAAACGATAACACACTCGAATCCCTTAAGAAATACAAAGGGGAAATCGGGATTATGGCCGGGTCAGTTATGAAGATGCAGGAAGCACTTCGAAATACCATCATAACATTATCAAATATAGCTAACAGTCTTTCCACAAGTGCAGAAGAACTATCATCCTCTACTGAAGAAAATTCAAAGACCGTTCATCAGGTAGTAACGGCAATTAATGAAATAGCAGAAGGAAATGGAAGTCAGGCGGAAATGGTATCAAGTACCAGTGCTACAATGACAGCGGTTTCAAAGAGTATAGATGAAGTAAACAAAGCAATTCTCACGAATTCCGAAAACTCACAGTATTCATTAAAAATTGTTGAGAAGGGACAGAAGGCCGTCGATGTAACCAGTGGCAAGATGAAAGAAAATATTATGGTTACCGGTGAAGTTTATGATTCCATACAGGAGCTAACAGAGTATATGTTACAGGTAAGCAACATCACTCAACTAATTAATGAAATAGCCTCTCAGACGAATTTATTAGCACTAAATGCAGCCATTGAGGCAGCAAGAGCTGGCGAAGCAGGAAAAGGTTTTTCTGTAGTGGCGGAGGAAATTAGAAAATTGGCGGAACAATCTTCCGGAGCAGTACAGGAAATTTCAGCTATTATTAATAATACTGTTATAAAAAATAAGACAGCCTCTGAAAAGATAGACCAAGTTAAAGTCATTGTCTCCGAGCAGGAGAAGGTATTAGATACAACCAGAGTCGTATTCGAACAAATAAAGAAGTCTGTTGAGAATATAGCGGAACAAGCGGAATATTCAGCAGGCCTTTTAAGTACCATTGACGAAGATTCCAAGAATATAGCTGCTCAGACGCAGGACATGGCAGCAGTTGCTGAGGAATCAGCTGCAAGTTCAGAGGAAATATCAGCTTCTAGTGAGGAGCAGTTGGCAACTATAGAAATGATTGCCCAGGCATCGGGTGATTTAGCTGAGCTGGCGACACAATTAAAGGGAGAAATCAAACGGTTTACATTGTAAATTACATCTATAAAATTGAAAACTTTATCTTGACAACAGATAATAGTATGCTACAATGTAGTTACATATGAAAATAAACAAAGGCTATGAAGGTGTTATGCTGTGCAGTATATGTTCAGCAGACAGATAATTATTTCCTGTCAGAGAGAGGAAGTCACCGGCTGAAAGCTTCCTTAAGTTCAGATAATTATTGATATTCCCACTGGAGCCGCATCTTTGAACCATACAGTAGGAGATGACGTATCTTGCACGTTACGCATGACTTTAAGTGCTTATATAAATCTTATTTTTATGATTTGTATAAGAATTAGGGTGGTACCGCGGAATTAACAGTACTTTATAAAGTAACTGTATTATCTTATGATATTTACTCCGTCCCTGTATTTTGCAGGGACGGTTTTTTTGTGCTTAAATGCCTGGTTCCTGCAAATGTATCGTTTTTATTGCACAAAAAGAAAGGAGAATTCCATGAAAGAAAAATTAAAGGCTATAGTGGATGAAGCGCTTGATAAAATAAAAGCTTCACAGGAGTTGGAAAGCTTATATGATATCAGAGTGCAGTTTTTAGGAAAAAAGGGTGCACTTACGGAAATCTTAAAATCTATGAAGGATGTAGCACCGGAGGACAGACCGGCAGTAGGGCAGTTAGTGAATGAAGCCAGAACCACACTGGAAGGTAAACTGGAGGAAATGAAAGAGCTTTTTGAGAAAAAGCTTAGGGAAGAACAGATTCGTAAGGAAACAATTGATGTTACCTTACCAGCAAAAAAAACAATCGTAGGACACCGCCACCCAAACAGCATTGCTTTAGAAGAAGTGGAACGAATCTTCGTAGGTATGGGGTATGAAGTAGTGGAGGGTCCTGAAATAGAATATGACTACTACAATTTCGAAGCGTTAAACATACCGGCGAATCATCCGGCTAAGGATGAACAGGATACTTTTTATATCAATGAGAACATTGTGCTTAGAACTCAGACTTCACCGGTACAGGTAAGAGTTATGGAACAGGGAAAGTTACCTATCCGTATGATTGCGCCGGGAAGAGTATTCCGTTCCGATGAAGTGGATGCTACACACTCACCAAGCTTTCACCAGATAGAAGGTCTCGTAATTGATAAGAATATAACCTTTGCTGATTTAAAAGGTACCCTTGCAGAATTTGCAAAACAGCTCTTTGGAGAAGATGCAAAAGTAAAATTTAGGCCTCATCATTTCCCCTTCACAGAACCAAGTGCGGAAGTGGATGTAACCTGCTTTAAATGTGGGGGAGAAGGCTGTAGATTTTGTAAAGGTACCGGTTGGATTGAAATTCTAGGTTGCGGAATGGTTCATCCTAATGTGCTCCGTATGAGTGGAATTGATCCTGAGGAGTATACCGGCTTTGCTTTCGGTGTAGGTCTGGAACGTATTGCTTTGTTAAAATACGAAATTGACGATATGAGATTATTATATGAGAATGACGTTCGTTTCTTAAAACAATTCTAGAGAAAGTAAGATTTCAGATCGAAATGGATTAACATTAAGAAGCAGGCAGGTAAGCTGTCAGCCGAATAGAAATAAAACAGGAGGTTTCATGGAATGAATACACCATTGTCATGGATAAAAGCCTATGTTCCGGAACTGGATGTTACACCACAGGTATATACAGATGGGATGACCTTAAGCGGAACAAAAGTAGAAGGCTATGAAAAATTAGATGCAGATTTAGATAAAATTGTTGTAGGTAAGATATTAAAGATTGAAAGACATCCCGATGCGGATAAGCTCATTGTATGTCAGGTACAGATAAGTCAAGAAGGAGATACAGTACAGATTGTAACAGGGGCACCTAATGTCAAAGAAGGAGATGTAGTTCCGGTTGTACTTGACGGAGGAAGAGTAGCCGGCGGTCATGACGGCAACAAAGCACCCGGTGGGATAAAAATAAAAAAAGGTAAGCTCCGTGGGATTGAATCTTTTGGTATGATGTGTTCCATCGAAGAGTTAGGCTCTACCAAAGAGATGTATCCGGATGCACCTGAAAATGGAATCTATATTTTTAGTGATAATCCGGAATATGACGGGCTTATCATTGGCTCTAGTGCAGTAATGGCATTAGGTTTGAACGATGTAGTGTTTGAATATGAAGTAACTTCTAACCGTGTGGACTGTTTTGGTGTACTGGGAATTGCCAGAGAAGCGGCAGCTACGTTTGGAAAAAGTTTTGTTCCTCCCGTCGTGAAGAAAACCGGCAATGCTGAGAAAGCGGAGGATTTTATATCGGTAGAAATTGAAGATAGAGATTTATGCAGCCGTTATGTAGCAAGAGTTGTAAAGAATATTAAGATTGGACCGTCTCCCTTGTGGATGCAGAGAAGACTTGCAGCTTGCGGAATCAGACCTATTAATAATCTGGTAGATATTACAAATTATGTTATGGAAGAATATTCTCAGCCTATGCATGCTTATGACCTTGACTTAATTGCAGGTAAAAAAATAATTGTACGCAGAGGGAAAGACAGCGAGGAATTTCAAACACTGGACGAACAGGTAAGAAAAGTGGATTCTTCCATATTGATGATTTGTGATGGTGAAAAACCTGTTGGCATTGCAGGTATTATGGGCGGCGAGAATTCTAAGATCACGGAGGATGTAAAAACCGTGTTATTTGAAGCGGCTTGCTTTGATGGTACCAATATTCGTCTATCCGGTAAAAAACTTGGATTAAGAACGGATGCCTCTGCAAAATTTGAAAAGGGTCTTGATCCTAATACTGCTTTAGAAGCTATGAACCGTGCTTGTCAGTTAATTGAAGAATTAGGAGCCGGTGAGGTAGTTGGCGGGGCAGTAGATATCTATCCTCAGGTTAGACAATCAAGAAGAGTACCATTTTCAGCGGATAGAACCAATAAGGTTTTAGGAACTAATTTATCTTTAGAAGCCATGATTGAATACTTTGAAAAGGTAGATTTAAAATATGATTCTAGTACAAAGGAGGTAATTGTACCAAGCTTTAGACAGGATGTGTTATGTCAGGCTGACTTAGATGAGGAAGTAGCCCGCTTCTTCGGATATGACAATATACCTACCACATTGCCTACCGGAGAAGCCACTACTGGTAAAATCCCCTTTAAGCTGCGTATCGAGGGTGTAGCTCGTAATCTGGCAGAGCAATTTGGATTTAATGAAGCTATGAACTATTCCTTTGAAAGTCCGAAGGTATTTGATAAACTTTTAATACCGGAAGGTGACCAGTTAAGAAATACGGTTGTTATCTCTAATCCACTGGGTGAAGACTATAGTGTTATGAGGACAGTATCTCTGCATGGTATGTTAAATTCACTCGCTACGAATTTTAAAAGAAGAAACAATAATGTACGTCTGTATGAATTGGGGAATGTATATTTGCCAAAAGAACTTCCGATAACGGGACTGCCGGAAGAAAGAATGCAGTTTACGTTAGGAATGTACGGTGCCGGAGACTTCTTTGATTTAAAAGGTGTTGTAGAAGAATTTTTAGAAAAGATAGGAATGAAAAAACTTCCAGCCTATAATCCAAAAGCTGAAAAACCTTATCTTCATCCCGGCAGACAGGCAAATATTATTTATGATAATACGGTAATCGGTTATCTGGGTGAGGTCCATCCGGAAGTACTTGATAATTATGAAATCAGGGAAAAAGCATATATAGCCGTACTGGATATGCCTGAAATTCTGCCAAAGGCAACCTTTGACGTAAAGTATGAAGGAATTGCAAAGTATCCGGCCGTTACCCGTGACTTAAGCATGCTGGTTAAAAAAGAAATACTTGCAGGCGAAGTAGAAGGGGTAATCCGTAAAAATAGCGGGCAGATTTTAGAAAGCATAAAACTTTTTGATATCTATGAAGGAACGCAGATTAAAGAAGGTTTTAAATCTATGGCTTATTCTGTCAGCTTTCGTACTAAAGACAGGACACTAGAGGAAAAAGATATTACGGAAGTAATGAATAAAATATTAAATGGTTTAAGTAAAATAGGAATTGAACTAAGACAATAAAAAAGAGAAACTGCAACCTAAGAAAAAAGACAGGGTTGCAGTTTTTTTACAGTTAGAGTTAGATGTCTATTATAGGCTTCCTATGTACGAACTGATATATGTTATATATAATATGGCAGAACTGGTATTTAATGAAAATGTAATAAATATTTAGCAATTATAGAAGGTTTAGACAAATTTTTGACAAAACTAAGCTATATGATGTAAAATAACTAAGATAAGCGCAAGCTTGCTGTTATTTGGTAAGTCTTGTCAGCACAGATTGTTTTTACCCTGCAATCTGAAAGAAAGTAATGATAAAACAGGAGGAGATAACATGAAGAAACGCGTGCTAAAATGTATGGCACTGTTACTTGCCGTTGTTCTGATGCTTCCGGTTATACCAGCAGGTTTAACCTTGACAGCAAGTGCAGCAGCAGCCCCGTCCCTTTCCTTGAAATCCAAGACTTTGGTGGGAATTGGTTCTACTTTTACATTAAACGTAAAGAACCTGAACACGAAGAAAGTAAAATCCGCAGTTTGGACTTCCAGCAACAAAAAAGTTGCTACCGTAGAATCCGATAGAGGATATGTTACTGCAGAAGGAAAAGGAACAGCAAATATAAAAGTTAAGATTACATATACTGATAAAAAAGTCACAACTTTGACTTGTAAGGTAACGGTTAAAATTCCGGCAACTGCTATTGAAATAACCAATGCCCAGGATACCGATGCCAACAATAACAGGCATGTTATTGAAGTGGGAGAACAATATGATTTTGATAGTGTTAAAACACCCAGCAATGCCAGTGATGTAATAACTTATACCATTGATAAACCAGCGTATGCTACAGTGGATAAAAAGGGTATTGTAAAAGGTATAAAGCCTGGTTTTGTCAGGCTTACTGCTACCGCCTCCTTAACGAAAGCAGGAGCAGCTACTAGTGTTATCAATGACATCATTAATATAGAAATCGTGGATAAAACAGCGAGAGTAAAGACGGTTGTTTTAACAGATAACACCACCTTAACCGTTACCTTTGATCGTCCGGTTGACGCTTCAACTGTCATCGGTACAGATAAGAAACTCCTAAATAATATTAGTATTACTGCAAAAACCAATAATAAAGGTGTTATAGCCAATGGTCTTGGCAATCTGACCGGCGTATTGTCCGATGATAAAAAGACTTTGACTATTACTTCTTCTAAGATATTCAATGGACTTTACAGTGTACATTTTTCATCGAATATCAAATCAACAGATAATGTAGCTTTACTGGATTACTATAAAGAAGTTGAATTCTATGATACGGTACCACCTACCTTTAAAGACTGGTCAGTGGATGATACCGGCTTAAAGGTAACATTAACTTTCAGTGAACCGGTTGACTTTACAAACCTGACAATCAGTGATGTTAAGCTGGTATCAGCAGGAGAGACTGCATTACCACTTACCATTAGCACTTTAAAAACAAAGACAAACTATGTTAAATCAGAAGATAGTAAATCTTTAACCATTGATTTGACCTCGATACCATCTTACGATTATAATAAGACCTTTGCAGTTGTGATGGCAGGATTAAAAGATACAGCTGGAAACTATCCAACCGGAGGATTAATTACTGCTTATGTAGCAACAGATACAAGGCCAAAGGCTCAGGCAAGATTAATTAATATTGAACGTACGGGTGTAAATACCTTAACCGCAACCTTTACAAGAGGCATTAGAAATGGTGGTACGGTTCAATTAAGCAACGGTGAGTGGATTAACGGTATAGTAGATGAAAAAGACAATAAGAAAGTCAATTATACCTTATCTGCAACAGCAGCCCAATTAAGCGGTACGCAGAAAGTTTCAGTAGGATACTGGGATGCTTATAATGTATCTGCAAATGATACTTCAGCAAGTATACCTCAGGATCGCTATGTGAACTTTGTAACTGACAAGTCCATACCAGTAATTACAAAATCAGAGTTCACCACAGATACAACCAATGGTATTGAGACTCACATACTTACCTTGACATACAATAAAGAGGTAACGCTGGCTTCACAAACCGGAACCTTTACTTCTAAGCTTATAACAATCAATAACGACATCTATAGCAACAAGCTCCTTGGTTATACAGCAGTTGCTCAGGGTAAAGTTGTAACTGTTATACTTGACAGTAATATGTTCAATGAAGCAGGTAATTATATTATTACCATACCACAGGGATTTGTATATGATACCTATATGAACATGAATGTTGAAAGTACGGTACAGTCTCAAAAAGGCGGAAGTGCCTCCACCGCTCTTCCGGCACCTAGGGATGTACGACAAGATCCAAAGGATGCCAACACCGTATACGTAGTATTTGCCAATAAATTAGATGAAGCAAGTGCACAGAACGTTAATAATTATAACATTCTTGGAGCAGTGGTAACAAAAGCTGAATTAACAGATAATACTACCACCGGAGCAACCGTAAAATTAACTTTATTAAGTAATTCGGTAACGGTTTCAACGATCTATCCGATTATTATCACTGGTGTTGAAGGCTTCCACAACAGTTACACCGTAATGAATCGTTTTGATGCTACCATATTCTTAAACGAGAACAGAGGACCGGTCCTTACTAAGACAGAATATTCATATCCGAACACAATTACACTGACCTTTGATGAGAGTTTATCCGGTACTCCAAGCTTCCAGGCAGTACAGTCCGGAAACAGCGCAGTAAATGTATCTGCGTCTTATATTGATGGCAATAAGGTAGTGATTGTCCTTAGTACACAACCAACACCGAGAGTAACGATACAGATAATACCAACTCAGTCAAATAATTTGACAGATGCAGCAGGAAATAAGTCAACCATATCAACGACTGGGGTTACACCTAATTATTGATATGCTGTAGATTATTAAAAGAATAAATGTACGACTTAAACAGTGCATGAATATATTACGTATAGTAAAATTGGACTATATGTGGAATTTGGAAGAAAAAGGAGTATTGCTATATAGCAATACTCCTTTTTTGCTGGATTATTACGCAAATTCCCCCTTTACGTAAACCATAATTTGTTTTATAATGAGTGAGGTATTGAAAGTACATTGGAGGGCAACAACGTTGAAACCAATCAGTAAAAGAGTAATTATGTCAGTTTGCCGCATACTATTTGCTCTTTATATAATATTATTGGCATATTTTTTATTTTTTAGTGAGCACTACGGAAGAACCATAACTTCCGAGGAATATAGATATAACTTAGTCTTGTTTAAAGAAGTAAAACGTTTTATTGAGTACCGTAAAATATTAGGTATGGAAAGCTTTATCGTTAATATATTCGGAAATATATTGGCATTTGCCCCTTTTGGTTTTGTATTGCCAATTATTAGCCAGAGTAATCGAAAGTTATTGAATATAACCCTGTTAAGCCTTGAATTTAGTCTAACCGTTGAATTAATACAACTTATATTCCGAGTTGGCATCTTTGATGTAGATGATATTTTAATGAATACAATTGGAGGTTTTATTGGAGGACTTGGGTTTATCATCTGCCATAGAATACTAAAATCCCTTAAAAAACTAAAATAAAGGCTTGATCCATTGGAATAGGAGAAACCTATGTTGAAACATAAAAAAGAAATATTCAAATTTTCCGGCAGAAGTCATTCAGTAAAAGGAATTGTATCTGTTATACTGGGAACTGCATCATTGCTTTTCTTCATACTGTTAGCTGTTATATCAAGTATATCCCATGGTAATGGAGGTATGGCCATAGGCATATTAGGCATTATCTTATTAGTTGTATCTATTTCTGGGTTTATACTGGGTATAAAGGCCTGTATAGAAAAGGAAATATATTATACAGCTCCTATTATCGGTATGGTTATGAATGGTCTTTTGTTTTTGGGGCTATTTTTGTTATATATAGTTGGAATCTTTATGTAGTGTTCTGAAAATATGCAGAGAACCTACTTTTACTTGTAAGTGTAAATAGCACTAGTACACGCAGATGGGAGTAAAATATGAAAAGAAAGGATGCCGCAGGCGAAATAACTGCCTTGGCAATAATATCTGGCGGAGATGTTATCGGGTGAGATTAAAGTGAGATATACAGAACTTTTTAGAGAAGAAAATGAAGCTGTGAAAGAAAGATTTGAACTATCCATGGAACGTATCGGTGAAATAGCAAAAGAAACTGTCTTAAAAGCTCCGTTTGAAGAGTATTTTAAGCAGGTTGCAGCTTTTATTTTGAAAATAAATTCACTATGGGAACAGGTTGCAGAAGATAAGCTTAAAACCTTGACCTTAGAAGAATTGCAGAAGTTAAATAGTGAATTGTATGAAGATATTACAGAAGAAAATTATAAGATAAGTTATGCAAATCCTGCTTATGCAGCAAAGCAGCTTGGTAAAAAATATGGTAAACTTCTGAGCTTTTTATATACAGAAATCAGAGGGATGATTGTATATGCTTATGAAGCCAGAATATTTGAACTTACCATTTATCTTGAACTTTTTATTGAAATCTATAATTATTTCGAAGAAGAAGATGAATATACTTATAAAGATGTTAAGCGTGTTCTGTACGATTTTAACAGTGATTATTGTCCTGATTTAGTGGAATACCGAACCAGAGAGCTTGTAGATGCAGAGCTTTCCTTTGTAAAAGATATTATTGCAGAATGGGATTTAACGGATTTAAGATATCTGTATCAATTCGGTGAGTATATAGGTGAGAATGAACTTGAAATCGCCCGATTCTTAAACAGCTTATCAGAAGAAGAAGTAAAAGCCATGGCGTTTACGTATACAGACGGCTATAAGAGAGGATTTGAAGCAGCAAGAATTGATTTGAATAAGAAAGCCACTGTTAATATCCGTTATAATCTGGGCTTTGAACGTATGATTAAGTATGCTGTGGAGTTCTTCAAACAGATGGGTCTTGAACCGGTTATATACCGTGCTGCTGTTTCCAGTATTAATAAAAGACAGCATTTAAAGATAGGTTATCATTCCACAGGAGTGAACAAACAATACGATTATGACCATAGATTTGATAACGGACTTTATTTAGACAAAGCCTTTAATGAGCGTAAACTCTCAGGACTTAAGGCAGCCTATGAAAAATATAAGGATAAAGCCTATACCTATGCAGGACCGGCATTAATTGAGGTATTTGGAGAAGAGAATTTCACACCGGAAACCAAAGCAGAGGCTGTAAAGCTTGACAAACGCCAACAAAAGCTGTCAGTAGCTTATAATCGGGAAGCAAGCATAATTACCAATGAATATATCAGAGGGGACGAAACAAGCTTTACTATTATAGCATATCCAATACCTGAAATCGGTGATAATTTTAAAGAAATCTTTGCAGAAACCGTGAAAGTCAATACGTTAGATAATGATACTTATAAGGTGATTCAGCAGGCAATTATTGATGAACTGGATAAGGGTGAATACGTTAAAATTATTGGCAGCGGAAAAAATCGTACGGATATAAAGATTATGCTTTATGAATTAACTGACCCGGCTAAAGAGACAAGTTTTGAAAATTGTACTGCAGATGTAAATATACCGGTAGGTGAAGTGTTTACATCACCAAAACTGACAGGAACAGAAGGAATTCTACATGTTACCCAGGTATATTTGAATGAATTGGAATACAAGGACTTATGTCTTACTTTTAAGAATGGTATGATAGAAAGTTATACCTGTAAGAACTTTGATAAGGAAGAGAGTAACAAACAGTTTGTTAAGGAGAATCTGCTGTATAATCAGGAAACTCTGCCCATCGGTGAATTTGCTATTGGTACAAATACGACAGCGTATGTTATGTCAAGAAAATACCAGATAGGGGATAAACTTCCTATTCTAATTGCAGAAAAAACAGGCCCTCATTTTGCAGTAGGAGATACCTGCTATAAAATGAGTGAAGAACTGACATTGTTTAATCCTGACGGTAAGCAGATTGTTGCTAAGGACAATGAAGTATCCATTCTACGAAAAACAGATATAGACAAAGCCTATTATAACTGTCATACAGACATAACCATTCCTTATGATGAATTAGGTGAAATTACTGTATATAAAAAGGATGGAAGTACCACTACTATTATAAAAGATGGAAGATTTATACTGCCTGGTACTGAAAAGTTAAATGAAGCTTTTCAATAAATAAGAATCCATTAATAAGCTACTGACCTATGGTGGTTCGTTTAGAAGCTTGACGAAAGTTCTATTTCCCAAGCTGTATAAACCATGATATAGATAATGAAAGAGAGGATTGCACAATGGCAGCAAAAGTAGGTATAGTTATGGGAAGTGATTCAGATCTTCCAATCATGAGTAAGGCAGCGGAAGTACTGGATATTTTAAAGGTAGAGTATGATATTACTGTAATATCAGCCCACAGAATGCCGGATGTATTCTTTGATTACGCAAAGTCTGCGGAGGAAAAAGGATATAAGGTAATAATTGCAGGAGCAGGTGGTGCTGCTCATTTACCAGGTATGTCAGCCGCAATATTCCCTATGCCTGTTATCGGAGTACCAATAATGACTAAGTCCCTTGGAGGGGTTGATTCCCTTTATTCCATCGTACAGATGCCCGGCGGTATTCCAGTTGCTACGGTGGCAATTAATGGTGCATTAAATGCAGGGCTGTTAGCTGCAAAAATACTTGCAACATCAGACAGTGAATTATTAGACCGCATTAAAGCTTATGCCGAAGGCTTGAAAGACAATGTAATGGCGAAGGCTGAAAAGTTGGACAAGCTTGGATATGAAGCTTATTTAAAAGAGATGTAGTAACAAAAGGGCATTGGAAAATAGATTTCCAATGCCCTTTTGCAGTTATCTGTAATTGCTACAATGGTATAGAGATTTCAAGATGCATTTAACTATAACAACTATTCTTCATAAGCTTTGATGTATACAAAATTTTCATTATTCCTATTCATTTTGTAATCTATGTTTAATATGGAATGAAGAAATTCTTGACCACCAGATTCTATTGGTACGACTTTAACATTAAGTGCGCTCTCCACATCATCCGCAGTGGTATCATCTAGAAATACCATTTCACCCATTCTTAACATAGTGGATGGAATAAGAAGGCTGTCTCCTAAATCTACACCATTATCCTTTAGCTCTTTTAGCTGCTTAATCAAATCCTGACCTGTAATCAACCCTGCTACGGTTATGGTTTCACCAAAGAAATCATTCCTTATACACACGACTCGTATCTTTACATTTGGGAATGCACTCATAATCGCTTCAGAAAAAGACACAATAGTTTTATATGCAAGCTTACCTGTAGCAATTGTAATATCTCTCTGAACAGATGATTGTAAAGCCTTGTATTCACCCGAACCTGTCATGTGACTTAGTGTTTCCTGGAATTCGTTGTTAAAAAGCCTCATCATACCCACACCGTTTTCCAATTGGATGTAACCGTCATAACGTTCCTCTTCAGGAAATTCACGTTCAGCCGTAATATAAAACTCATCACTTGCATGAATGAAATGAAGTCCGAAATCTTCATAAAATTTTTTTTGATAATGCTCAACTAAATCAATGATACCTGCGGCTTCCTGCTTATTAAATAACTCAAGTGGATATAAGCCCTTGCGGTATTTTGTAATGCCTGCTGGAACGATAGAAACACTTCTCATAAAGGGGAGGTATTTAGAAAGGTCATTAATAGACCTTTCAAGTTCGGGGCCATCATTAACGTTTTTACATAAAACAATTTGACCATTCATTTCAATATGGTTCTCATATAGTTTATCAAGACTTTGTAAAGCTTGTCCTGCAAAACGGTTATTTAACATTTTGCAGCGCAGGTCGGGATTGGTAGTCTGAACAGATATATTAATTGGTGCAAGATTAAAACGGATTATCCTGTTGATATCCTTGTCAGACATATTAGTCAAAGTAATGTAGTTACCTTGAAGAAAGGATAGCCTAGAGTCATCATCCTTAAAATATAGTGTTTCACGCATCCCTTCCGGCATCTGGTCAATGAAACAAAACATACATTTATTATGACAGGAACGATAATCACTCATAAGCCCATTGTCAAAATCAATTCCTAAATCTTCATCCATCTCTTTGTCTATTTCAAGAATCCATTCTTCACCGTTACTTTTTTTAATAAGAATTTCGATGTATTCTTCTTTGATGAGATATTGATAATCAAATACATCATCTATTTTTTCATCATTTACGGCAAGAAGATAATCACCGGGTTCTATACCCATTTCTTCACCGATTGAGTCAGGCATTACCGTTTTTATAAGATGCCCTTCGTATTTCTTACTCATTTTAAACTCCAATCTGTGTGCTTAAGCACACGTATAAATCAAGATGTTGAAAAAAGCTTTTATTTTTCAACCTTACACTCATACCTTTCTATTTATAGTATAATTACTCTTATCTTTGTAGTTCTATCATTTATAATCTATTCAATTTATATGATATAGAGTAATTAATACGGGAGTTACTAATAATTGCCACATTCAGGAAGCTGTTTCTATCTACTAAATATTTTCTAATAACATGACATATTATACAAATATACTATATAATTGTAAATAATAAAATGTAATCTTTTATATTTGCAGTAGTTTTTGGACTATCCTGTATCAATGCCAATTACTTATATAAAAAACTTATAGGTACTAAAGTCTTATTAATCTCCCTTATAAACACCATAAGAAAATAATAAAACTAAAAATAAGACAAAAGCAAGTGTATTATGATAAAATAAATAGTATATAAATTGCTGATTTTACAAGGTTAATTTTAATCAAGGAGGACTTACCATGGATTACAAAAAGGCTGGGGTGGACATAGAAGCCGGATACAAAGCAGTGGAGTTGATGAAGGAACATATTAAAGGTACAATGCGAAGCGAGGTATTATCAGGAATCGGAGGATTTTCTGGTGCTTTTTCCTTAGAAAGCTTTAAACATATGGAAAAGCCTACCTTGGTATCTGGTACTGACGGCGTTGGAACCAAATTAAAACTGGCTTTTATTATGGACAAACATGATACCATTGGTATTGATTGTGTTGCCATGTGTGTTAATGATATTGCCTGTGCCGGCGGTGAGCCTTTATTCTTTTTAGATTATATAGCCTGTGGTAAAAATGAGCCAGAGAAGATAGCAACCATAGTCAGTGGTGTAGCAGAAGGCTGTAAAATGGCAGGTGCAGCACTAATCGGTGGAGAAACAGCAGAAATGCCTGGTTTTTATCCCGAAGAGGAATATGATTTGGCAGGTTTTGCGGTGGGTATTGTTGACCAGAAGCACTTGATAGATGGCAGCAGTTTAAAAGCAGGAGATGTGATTATAGGTATTGCCTCCTCTGGTATTCACAGTAACGGCTATTCATTGGTAAGGAAGGTATTTAAGATGAATACCAGCTTTTTAGGAACTTATTATGAAGCTTTAGGTGCATCGCTTGGAGAAACGTTATTAACCCCAACAAAAATATATGTAAATGCACTAAAAGCACTTAAGAATGGAAATATTTCTGTAAAAGCCTGCTCTCATATCACAGGCGGCGGCTTCTATGAAAATATACCCCGGATGTTAGGAGAAGGGATGCATGCTGTGATTCAAAAAAACAGTTATGTAATACCTCCGATTTTTAATATGCTGGCTACAGATGGCTCCATTGAAGAAAAGGTTATGTATAATACCTATAATATGGGAATCGGAATGATGGTTGCAGTAGATAAAGAGCAGGTTGACACAGCTCTAAATCTCCTTTTGTCAGCAGGAGAAACCGCATACGTTATAGGAGAAATCAAAGCAGGTGAAAAAGGAGTAACCCTATGCTAAAGCTGGGTGTTTTAGTGTCCGGAGGAGGAACTAACTTTCAGGCTATCCTTGATAGGCTTTCAGACGGTGCAATTACAAATACAGAGGTTGCTGTGGTAATCAGCAGTAAAAAAGATGTCTATGCAATCGAACGTGCAAAGAAACACAAGATTCCATCCGTGGTGCTTACCCCTAAGGATTTTAAGGATAGAAGTGAGTTTCACCAGACACTTTTAAGTACAGTAAATGAATACCAAGTAGACTTAATTGTACTTGCAGGTTATCTGGTAATTCTTCCGGAAATTCTTATAAAAGAATACCGGAATCGGATTATTAATATTCACCCCTCCTTAATTCCTGCTTTTTGCGGAGCCGGCTTTTATGGACTGAAAGTTCATGAAGCTGTACTAAAAAGAGGAGTAAAGCTAACTGGTGCCACGGTACATTTTGTAGACGAAGGTACGGATACCGGACCCATACTTTTGCAAAAGGCAGTAGAAGTGAAAGCCGGTGATACACCGGAATTATTGCAGCAGAGGGTAATGGAAGAGGCGGAATGGAGCCTTTTACCAAAGGCCATAGATTTGATTGCAAATGGTAAGGTTAGAGTTGAAAATAATCGTAGTATCATAGAAGAATAAGTCTGAAGGAAAGGGCAGGGGTATTTGTATGAGAGTCTTAATCATAGGAGGCGGCGGAAGAGAACATGCTATAGCCGCTAAAGTGGCACAAAGCAGCAGAGTTAAGGAAATCTTTTGTGCACCTGGCAATGCCGGAATTAATAAATATGCAAATTGTGTAGATATCGGGGTAATGGAATTTCAAAAACTGGCTGAATTTGCAGAAAAGAAGCAGATTGACTTGACCATCGTAGGACCGGATGACCCATTGGTGGCAGGTATTGTTGATATATTTGAAGCTAAGAATCTCAAAGTATTTGGACCCAGGAAAAAGGCAGCGATATTAGAAGGTTCCAAAGCTTTTTCAAAAGATATTATGAAAAAATATAATATACCTACGGCTGCCTATGAAACCTTTGACTCACCGGAGGAAGCTGTCGCATATCTTTCTGAATGTGCCTATCCTATTGTTTTAAAAGCAGATGGATTGGCTCTTGGAAAAGGTGTACTTATATGTAATACCTATGAAGAAGCAAAAGCTGGAGTAAGAACTATAATGTTAGACAAACAGTTTGGTTCTGCCGGAGATAAGTTAGTAATTGAGGAATTTATGAGAGGGCGTGAAGTATCCGTATTAGCGTTTTGTGATGGCACGGACATAGCTGTGATGACCAGTGCCCAGGACCATAAGCGTGCGAAGGATGGAGATCAGGGATTAAATACAGGTGGTATGGGAACCTTTTCGCCCAGTCCTTTTTATACAGAAGAAGTACATGCATTTTGTTTGGAGCAGCTATACAAACCAACTATGAAAGCAATGCAGGCAGAAGGAAGAGACTTTACCGGAATATTATTTTTTGGATTAATGTTAACCGAAAAAGGCCCCAAGGTTTTAGAATATAATGCGAGATTTGGAGATCCGGAAACACAGGTAGTACTTCCACGAATGAAAAACGATATTATCGATGTAATGGAAGCTTGTATAGAGGGAAGACTAAAAGAGATAACCCTGGAATTTGAAGATAATGCGGCTGTGTGTGTTATTTTGGCATCAGCAGGTTATCCGGAACATTATGAAAAAGGTTATCTTATTAATGGGTTGGATAGGATAAAGACGGAAGATGGCTGCTAC
Source organism: Anaerocolumna cellulosilytica (assembly GCF_014218335.1). Lineage (GTDB taxonomy): Bacteria > Bacillota > Clostridia > Lachnospirales > Lachnospiraceae > Anaerocolumna > Anaerocolumna cellulosilytica. Next base: position 1,207,081 of record NZ_AP023367.1, read on the forward strand.
GCCTTCCATGCGGGCACGAAGCAGACAGAGGAAGGAATCGTAACGAATGGAGGCAGAGTTCTTGGAATTACTGCAACCGGCAGTAACCTAAAGGAAGCCAGAAAGAAAGCCTATGAAGCTGTTTCGTTAATAGATTATAAGAATAAATACATGAGAAATGATATCGGCAAAGCGATAGATGAAGCTTAGACTTCAATAACTTTGGAATATGGAAATAAGGAGTACTTTTGGCAAGGCATGTCCAAAGTACTCCTTATTTTGGAATGAAATCATTATTTATATTACTTAATTACTCCATACAATTCCAATATTAACAATACTATCTGATAGACTACTATTTTTAGGGAAAAAATTTCATAAGATACCTCCGATGTCACAGAAGTGCCATATGTATTATGTAGGATTATGTAAAAATACAAATATTTTCATGAAGATAAATATTCAGAAACTAAAATAAAGATTCATAAGACCAAGAAAAAAGGCAACAGGATATACTTATACCCACGCGTTGGGTTTCGTTTAGGAGGAAATACGGAATGAAAAAAAATACATATTATAAGTGGCTTGCAGTCCTATTGTGTATCATGATAGTCTGGCCGCAGGTTTTTAAGTCAGGCATAACTACAGTGGATGCTGCTGCCACGGGGACGGTTACAGCTACCAGTTTAAACATACGATCCGGACCTGCCACTACCTATGAAAGGGTACAGGTTAATGGGAATTATACCTCACTAAAGAAAGGCGATAAGGTTACTATCGTAAGTGAAAAGAGCGGTTGGTACAAAATATCTTTTACCGTAAATGGTAAAAAAACCGAAGGCTATGTTATGGCTGATTATATAAAAAAAGCAAGTGTTACCCCCACTCCTACGGCTAAACCGACTGTTAAACCTACAGCGACTCCGACTGTTACTAAAAAGCCCACATCGTCCTCTACTATCAGTCAGGATGATTTTAAAGAACCGGGGACAGTAAATGCAACCAGTTTAAATGTCAGAAAGACACCCGCTACCACAGGAACCAGACTTGGTGCATTAAAGAATAAGCAGAAGGTAACAGTATTAAATGAGGTATTTGTCGGTGGTCAGAAGTGGTATAGAATTTCATTTACCTTGAATAAAAAGGCCCAGACGGGTTACGTATTAAGTGATTACATAAAGCTAACCATATCCTCCTACATTATGGGTTATGTAAACAGCACTACCAGTATGAAGGTGCAAACCGTTGCAGGTTCTAAATCCGCATATGTAAAGACAAAAGCTGGTAAGGTAATAAGTCTACCTAATAAACGTGCTGTAAAAATTACACAAGAAGTTACAGATAATAAAGGCGTGAAATGGCTTGGAGTATCTTTTACAATAAGCGGAGTAAAGTATAATGGATATCTCCCGGCAAATAAAGTGCTTATTAAAAAAGTTGTGGTTACTCCGACACCAACAAAGGCTCCTACTCAAGCAGTGACCCCTAGCTTAACCCCTAGTATTACCCCAACAGCGAGTCCTGCTCCAACAGCAAGTATTACTCCAACAGCAAGCCCTGCCCCAACAGCAACTCCACAGGTAACGCCTACAGTAACTCCGGCAGGTTATGTCAGAGAGGTAAATCAGAATACAGAAGCTACCATTCAGTATGCATCTAAAATAAACGTGTATTCTGAAGTAGTGAATAACTCGACGATACTCATCGATACCTCATATAATCCGATTTTACTTTCCATGGATGAGAAGGTTATTGTTAGTAAAACAATAAGGAATAACCTGGATGCATGGTATTATGTAACCTTTAAAAAAGGCGCCAATACCATAAGTGGTTATGTACAGACGCAGTATGTAGTTTTTGGTACTGGTGGTTTTGAAGATACGACAGCGGTTTTCCCTATTGCCAGTGTAACACCTAATCCAACAGGCTCAGTAACACCATCGCCAACAACGGTTGGAACAATGAACGATGGACAATTTGAGGCTTATTTAACCAATCAGGGGTTCCCGGAGAGTTATAAGCCTTACCTTCGAAATCTTCATAAACAATACCCTGCTTGGATATTTGAAGCATATCAAACAGGTTTGGATTGGAATACAGTAATCGCGAAACAAAATGTTTTAGGAAAGAATTTAATTTCCAATGGAAAAAGTGTTGAATGGAAATCTCTTGATACAGGAGCCTATAGTTGGACGACTGATTCATTTATTCCTTTTGATGGTTCAACCTGGGTAACTGCTTCCAAAGAAGCATTAGAATATTACATAGATCCTAGAAATTTCCTTACAGAAAAGTCTATATTTCAATTCGAAATGCTTACCTATAAGGGACAGTATCAGAATGGAACAGGTGTAGAAAGTATATTATATAATACTCCTTTATATAATAAATCCTTCACTTATAAAGAGGATACAGGAAAATCAACAACAATATCTTATTCCCAGTCCTTTGTTGACGCCGCCGTATATTCCGGTGTAAGCCCCTATCATCTAGCTACCAGGGTAAAGCAGGAGGTGGTTACAGGAACCTCCACCTTAAGTTCCAGTGTTAGCGGAACGGTAGCAGGTCTGGAAGGCTTATATAATTTCTATAATATTGGAGCATATCATAGTACAGCAGCAGGTGGTGCCATTGCAAATGCTCTGAAATACGCAAGGAATGGAACAACCAGTGCGGAGTTGAATACACTTTACCGAATACCATGGGACAACCCTTATGATTCTATTGTAGGTGGTGCCTATATTATTGGAAGCAATTACATAAAACGTGGGCAGGACACCATTTACCTGCAAAAATTTAATGTTACGCCTGTTTCAACTCATACGCATCAGTATATGGCAAATATAGAAGCACCGAATGCAGAAGGGGCAAAAACCTACGCAGCTTATACAGGGATGACAAATGTACCGATTGTTTTTTCTATTCCGGTTTACAGCAATATGCCGGCTGTATCAGCACCTATACCGGTGAAAAAATACAATCCGAATAACTGGCTGAAAACTTTAACAATAGACGGCTACAGTTTAACACCGACCTTTGATTTATCCAAGGAACAGTTTTATTCCTTAATTGTAGAAAATGCAGTTAGCAGTATTAATGTGAGAGCAACAGCAGTCAGTACAAAAGCTACCGTAGCAGGTGTGGGGACAATACCATTGCAGGTAGGAAATAATGCAGTTACATTAACTGTAACAGCAGAAAATGGTGATGTTCGTCAATATCAGATAAATGTAGTAAGAGAAAATTAAAAAGATAGGACCTGGTTAAAACAAATTTCCCGGCATATGGTATGAATATGAAAATGGGTGAGTATTACAGTTTTAATCAGGTTTTTTAAATTTTATATAGAAAGGAATGCCACACTTAATACTTTTTTGTGGTAGTAACACATTCGTAAGCGGATGTGTTACATTAGGGTAGATTTTATGAGGATGAATTTAAAAAAATACAAAAGCTATGCAGCAGCTATTTTATGTATGATTATGGTGTTAATACCGGTTATGGGCAGCCAGGCAGCCAGTGTGACTATAACACTTACCACAAAGAATGAAAGACTTAAAGTAGGGGAAGAAATTATTGTAAATCTAAAGTTGTCCTCACAGGAAAAAGTGGGAGACTTTCAGGGCTATGTAACATATAATGCTGATATACTAGAATTTGTCAGCGAATTAGATTTTATAGCCGGCGGAGAAGGACTTGTCAAAATAACAGATACGAATGTAGCAGTTGGAGATTCCAGCCGAAAATATACATTAAAGTTCATTGCTAAAAAACTTGGAACAAGTGAAATTGCATTAAAAGATTTAACTGATATTTTTGAATTTGAATCCGGTGAGACTATGTCAGTATCCAGTAACCAACTCACCATTCAAGTAGAAGCAAAAGAAGCTGCATCAAACAATGCGGCGGTTAAAAGTTTAAAAATAAATCCCGGAAAACTCGAACCGGAATTTAACAAAGATGAATACAACTATACAACGAAAGTAGATAATAATACAAAGCAGTTAATTGTCAGTGCGGAAACGGAAGATGAAAAAGCAACTGTTTCAATAACTGGTAATGAAGCATTAAAAGAAGGTAATAATACGATTAAAATCGTTGTTAAATCGGAAGCCGGAAATGAAAAAGTTTATACAATAACTGCTTATCGGGAGGAAGATTTTAAGGAAAATGGGGAGAATACAAAAGAAGAAACTCAAGAAACTGAAGAAGAAAGTAATGATACAAAATCTATTAATGAAATGACAGCTTCAATAGATAGTCTAAAAGTATATGCAGACGATAAGGAAACCTATATTCAGAATGGTTTTCGCTACCATATCATAGAGGTTGCGGAGGATGTCACAATACCAGATGGCTATGAAAGGACTACTTTGCAATTGAATGGCATTGCAGTAACTGTGTACACTCTGAAAAATAATTTAGAAAGTGATTTCCTTCTAATATATGCAGAAAATATAGAGGGTGAAAAAGGTTTCTACCAATATGACCGAAAGGAAGAGACGATACAGAGGTTTATAAAGAGCAAGAGTAATAATACAGTGGTTATGGATAGTGATTTGATAAAATCAGAAGAATATAAGTCAAGAATTACTACTATGGGAATTGTAACAGCAATCCTTGGGGCTGGCTGTATGATACTGTCAGTAGCACTCTTAAGGGTATATTTAGGGAAAAAAGACAAACAGTAAGAAGGACTTGACACATGATAAAAACTGTTATAGTATATATATAACAAATATAACGAACAATTTAGGAGGTGGATGATTTGATTGTAACTATCGATTTTAATAGTGATGAAGCTTTCTATATTCAGCTATGCAACCAGATTATATTTGGAATTGCAAATGCGGAATTCAGGGAAGGCGACAATCTTCCTTCTGTTCGGGAATTAGCTGATAATATTGGAATTAACATGCACACAGTAAATAAGGCATATACTATCTTAAAGCAGGAAGGTTACGTAAAATTAGACCGTAGAAAGGGTGCGGTAATTGCCATAAATGCTGATAAATATAAAGCCATGGAAACCTTAATGAATGAAATGAGAGTAGTATTGGCGAAGGCTGTTTGCAAAAATATAAGTTGTGAGGAAGTTCATGATATTGTAGATGCAATATTCCGTGACTTCTGTACAATGGAGGATAAATAGTAACCGTTGTTATCTTAAACTAGGAGGTAGTTACTATGTTATGTGATAAATGCAAAAAAAACGAAGCTAAGATATACTACACAGAAATAATCAATGGGGAAAAGAAGGAACAGCATTTATGCGAAGACTGTGCCATGGAGTATTCTTCCTTTCAAATGGGGACACCGTTTATGAATCAGGAAATAACTCTAGGCAATTTATTGTCCACAATTCTTGGTAATTATTATAAAGAAAACAGTCATAGTGGAGAACATGCAGAAAAAGAACTCCATTGTAAAGGGTGCGGCATGACCTATTCAGAATTTTTAAAAGAGGGCAGATTTGGTTGTGTTAAGTGTTACGATACTTTTAAGAAGGTGCTTGAAAAGAGCATAAAAAGTATTCAGGGCTCTGATACCCATACCGGTAAGAAACCAAAAGGGTTTGAAACTAAGACAGAAAAACTTGTGAAGGAACTTCCGGAATTAGATAAATTGGCAATAAAATTACAGGATGCCATTGAAAAAGAAGAATTTGAAGAAGCGGTTAAGATTAGAGATAGGATACGTGAATTAAAAAAGGAGGAGATGAACAATGCTTAAGTGGTATAAAGAAGCAGGAAACAACAGCGATGTTATTATCTCCAGCCGTGTGAGGCTAGCAAGAAATCTAAAGGCATATCCCTTCTCAGCCAAGCTTTCTGAGAATCAGGCAAAGGAAATGGTAACGAAAGTAAAAGATGCTGGCTTACATCTTCAGGAAAAGGAAGAAAAGAAATATTATAGCTGTAATGTGGATATGCTTTCAGATACTGAAAAAACCGCAATGATGGAGCGTCATATAATCAGCCCGTTATTGATTGCCAAAGAACAAAGTACCGGTCTTATCTTGTCCGAAGATGAAAAAATAAGTATTATGATTAATGAAGAGGATCATATACGGATTCAATCTATAGTAGGCGGCATGAATATGACAGAAGCTTTTTATCTAGCTAATACGGCAGATGACATTACCAGCGAATTATTTGATTATGCGTTTCATGAAAAATACGGCTATCTTACATCCTGTCCTACTAATTTAGGTACGGGTTTAAGGGCCTCTTATATGATGTTTTTGCCGGCACTGACAGTAGCGGGAAAAGTAATTAAACTTGCAGAAGAGCTTGGTCAATATGGAATTGCACTAAGAGGAACCTATGGAGAGGCATCTAAAAGTCTTGGAAGCCTGTATCAAATATCTAACCAAAAAACCCTCGGCAGTACGGAAAAGGAGATTATGGATAGTTTAAACCGTATAGTTGAACAGGTTATGAAGCAGGAGCGCAGGCAAAGAGAGTATATCCTTACGAACGGTTATGATGAATTTGAAGATAAAGTATACCGCTCTTATGGTGTATTAAAGTATGCGAAACAATTGTCTTCCGGTGATGCCATGACTCTGTTGGCACAACTAAAACTGGGAGCAGACTTAGCACTTTTAAAGTTCAAGGATAATTACAATATTCATGAGCTGATGATGGAGATTCAACCAGCGAACTTACAATGCCAGCTTGATAAAAACATCGGAAGCGTTCAAAGAGATAAATATAGAGCTGACTATATTCGCAAAAAATTACCGGATATTCAATAATAATTAGATAAATAGAATTAAAAGCCCAGGTGTATGCTTTCATTATCTGAATAGAATATTAATTTCTATTTGAGCTATATTGCAGTAAATGTGCATGCAAGGTGATTTAGTGTGAAGGAAAATTATATAAAAGAAAGGAATGCCACATTGTGCTTCTTTCACACCTTTATTTGTGGCAGTAACACATCTAATAACAGACGTGTTATAAGGGGTAGATATATGAATGAGAGATATACAGAGGATGCCAAAAGAGCTATAACAAGTGCGACAGAAACAGCATACCGTTTGGCTCATAATTATGTGGGTACGGAACATTTGCTGATTGGCTTATTACATGCAGATGGTGTGGCTTCAAAGGTATTGGAGAAAAACGGCGTTGAAGTTAATAAAGTATTAGAACTGGTTAACCAGCTTATAGCTCCGAATGCAACTATGGAAGCTGTGGAAGTTGATGGTTTTACACCAAGATCAAAAAGAATTCTAGACCAAAGCTACAAAGAGGCTATTCGTTTAAAAACACAATTGGTAGGAACAGAGCATATTCTAATTGCTTTAATCAAGGAATCAGACTGTATTGCAGTCAGATTATTAAATACCCTGGGTATTAATGTTCAAAAGTTGTATGTGGATGTATTGACTGCGGTAGGTGCAGATATGAACACTGCCAAGAATGAATATGCAGCCAATAAAGGAAAAGCAAAAGCAAAATCCAGTACACCTACTCTTGACCAATATAGCAGAGATTTAACGGAATATGCAAGGGAAGGAAAGTTAGACCCGGTAATTGGAAGAGAATCAGAAATCCAACGTGTTATACAGATATTGAGCAGAAGAACCAAGAATAATCCTTGCTTGGTAGGCGAGCCGGGTGTTGGTAAAACAGCTATAGCAGAAGGGCTGGCAAGAAAAATTGTAGAAGGAAATATTCCTGAAATTATTAAAGATAAAAGAGTACTTACCTTGGACTTGTCTGGTATGGTTGCCGGGTCTAAATACAGGGGTGAATTTGAAGAGAGAATTAAGAAAGTAATCAATGAAGTTATGAATGACGGGAATGTGCTGCTCTTCATTGACGAAATTCATACAATCATTGGTGCCGGCGGGGCAGAAGGAGCAATTGACGCTTCGAATATTTTAAAACCTTCTTTAGCCAGAGGAGAACTTCAATTAATTGGAGCAACCACAAGAGAAGAGTACCGAAAATACATTGAAAAAGATGCTGCACTGGAACGAAGATTCCAGCCGGTTATTGTAGAAGAACCCTCGGAAGAGGAAGCAATTTTAATTTTAAAAGGGTTACGGGACAGTTACGAGGCGCATCATAAAGTAAAGATTACAGACGATGCTTTAGAGGCTGCGGTGAAAATGTCGAGTCGTTATATCAACGATCGTTATCTACCTGACAAAGCGATTGATTTAATGGATGAAGCTGCTTCAAAGGTAAGACTTAGCACTTTTATAACTTCTCCGGAAGTAAAAGAACTGGAAGCAGACATTCTAAGACTGGAAGAAGATAAGGAACAGGCAATTAAGCAGGAAGCTTATGAAAAAGCTGGTGAGATTAAAAAGCAGCAGGAAGAAATCACTGCCAAGTTAAACGCCTTGCAGGTAAAAAGTGAAAAGGAAAAACAGGAAACCCTTCTGGTAGTTGGAGAAAATGAAATAGCAGATATTATATCCAGTTGGACGAAGATTCCTGTTAAAAAGCTGGCAGAAGAAGAGTCAGAACGCCTTAGAAACCTGGAAAATATATTACATGAAAGAGTAATTGGTCAGGAGGACGCTGTAACCGCAGTTTCCAAAGCGATTCGCAGAGGCCGTGTCGGTTTAAAGGATCCTAATCGACCAATTGGTTCGTTCTTATTCTTAGGACCTACCGGTGTCGGTAAGACAGAATTGTCAAAAGCCTTAGCGGAAGCAATGTTTGGCAGTGAAAACGCAATGATTCGTGTAGATATGTCTGAGTACATGGAAAAGCACAGTGTATCAAAGCTTATCGGATCGCCTCCAGGATATGTAGGTTATGATGAAGGCGGTCAGCTTAGCGAAAAGGTAAGGCAGAATCCATATTCTGTAATTCTTTTTGATGAAGTAGAAAAAGCCCATCCGGATGTATTCAACATTCTGTTACAGGTATTAGATGATGGCCATATAACGGATGCACAGGGCAGAAGAGTTAGCTTTAAGAATACTATTATAATTATGACCTCCAATGCAGGAGCTCAAAATATTATATCACCGAAAAAGCTGGGATTTGCTTCTGTAACGGATGATAAAGAGGATTATAAGAAAATGAAGGAAGGTGTTATGGAAGAGGTTAAACGAATCTTTAAGCCGGAATTCATTAATCGTATTGATGAAATGATAGTATTCCATTCCTTAACGAAGGAAAATATCAGAAATATCGTAGAAATTATGTTAAATTCCATTGCCAAGAGATCAAAGCAACAGATGAATATAACGCTTCAAGTTGAAAATGACGTAATAGATTATATCGTTGAAAAAGGCTATGATCAGAATTATGGTGCAAGACCTTTACGAAGAGCAATTCAGAGTAATGTCGAAGATAAGCTGGCAGAAGGAGTACTGGAAGGTAGTATCCATGCTGGGGATGAAGCGATTGTACAGTTAATCGACAAAGAAATAAAAATTTCTAAAAAATAATTCAAAACTTGCGCATATATTTGTAGAAATTGTCATGAAAATATTATATAATAGAGTTAGTTTACAACTCTAGTTAGTATATGTTCCATTTGAAAGCGGGGCAGGAAAATTCTTGAGAGTAAATTGTAAAATGTTTTATCAGGTTATTTTCTCCTGCTCCGTGAATAAAAAAGCGGATTAATGAAAGGAAGTATTTAACCAAATTAGGAGGAATTAAAAATGTCAGTTATCGAAGAATTAATACGAGAAGAAAGCAATGGGACAATCAGTTTTGGCAATTACAAATTAACAACAAAATCCAAAGTTAATGATTTTGAATTCAATGGTGATTTATATAAGGTTAAGACTTTTAAAGAAATAACAAAATTGGAGAAGAACGGAATGTTCGTATACGAATCCGTTCCGGGTACAACGGTTGAACATTTATGTATAACCGAAAAAGAATTGAAATTCCAAGTAGAAGGTGCAGAAGATGCGCAGATTACGTTGGAATTAGAAGCTGAGAAAGAATATAAGATTTATATTGATGATATAAATGTAGGAAAGATGAAGACGAATCTGGGTGGTAAGCTGATGTTTAGCGTTGAATTAGGTGAAAATCACAAATCTTCTGTCCGTGTTGTAAAGCTTTAATCATTACGGAAAGTATATGAGAGCTTTTGCGAAATTATTAAGGTATATAACTTATGAATTTTGCAAGAGCTCTTTTTACAATTAGAATCAATATTATAGTGTGTTTGTAGTTAGATTAGTTATAAAACAGTATTACATGACTTAGGATATTTACCGACAAGACATAAGAAGGGAGTTTAAATGGCAAAAGCAAAGACCGTATTTTTTTGCAAGGAATGTGGATTCGAGTCGGCTAAATGGATGGGACAGTGTCCTGGTTGTAAAAACTGGGATACCTTTGTATCTGAACCTGTAATTAAGAAGACATCGGGTATTAGGCTTGCCACAGGACTAACCGCCGAACCTGAATTACTTTCAAAAGTAAGTGCAGAAGAAGAACAGAGGATTATAACTGGTATTCAGGAATTAGACAGGGTGTTAGGCGGTGGTATTGTGATTGGGTCGCTGGTATTGGTTGGAGGAGATCCAGGTATCGGAAAGTCTACCCTGTTATTGCAGATGTGCAGAGAACTGTCCGGCACAGGAAAAAAAGTTTTATACATATCTGGGGAAGAATCCTTACGACAGATTAAAATGCGTGCTGACCGGCTTGGTATTTTTCATGGAGAATTATTTTTACTCAGTGAAACAAATCTTGATCAGATAGAGGATATTATTAAAAAGCAGTCCCCTGAAATAGTGATTATTGATTCTATTCAAACCATGTTTAAAGAAGATATTGGTGCGGCACCAGGCAGCGTTAGTCAGGTAAGAGAAACAACTGCTATTTTGATGCGCATTGCAAAAGGTCTTAATATATCAATCTTCATTGTTGGACATGTTACGAAAGAAGGAGTGGTAGCAGGACCTAGAGTATTGGAGCATATGGTAGATACTGTTCTCTATTTTGAGGGAGAGAATATGGCCTCTTACCGGATACTTCGCGCTGTAAAAAATCGTTTTGGTTCAACCAATGAAATTGGCGTATTTGAAATGAGGGACATAGGGCTGACTGAAGTTAGTAACCCTTCAGAATTTATGTTACAAGGAAAACCGGAGGATGAACCGGGTTCCGTTGTAACAGCATCTATGGAAGGTACTAGACCGATTCTTGTGGAGGTTCAGGCGTTGGTATGCCAGACTAACTTTAATATGCCAAGACGAACGGCAGCAGGTACGGATTATAACAGAGTCAACCTTTTAATGGCTGTCGTTGAAAAAAGGCTTGGTATACAGATGGCCGGAATGGATGCCTATATTAATGTAGCTGGTGGTATGAAGATTAACGAGCCGGCTCTTGATTTAGCTATTGTACTTGCCATATTATCCAGCTACAAGAATTTTCCTCTGGATAGTAAGACCATCGTATTTGGTGAAATAGGATTAACAGGTGAAGTAAGAGCAGTAAATATGATAGAGCAGCGAGTACAGGAAGCCTCTAAGATGGGATTTCATCTTTGTATTCTGCCTCAGGTTAATAAAGAAACGATTAACTTGTCAGCTATTCCTGGAATGAAGGTTATAGGCGTTAAAAATATTAGAGAAATACTTAATCTTTTAAGATAATTTTTACATAAAGAAAAATATAAGAAAATGTGCCGCGGCATGTTACTTTATAAGATAAATGCCGCCTCAGACAGCTGAATGTGAGGTTGTGTTGAAATTACAATAGCTTTTCAACATACTTGATTTTATTCGTGTGCAAGCGCAGATGGGAGTTTATTATGGATATCAATTGTTCAAAAGATTGCAATGAAATTAAGTCGCTTATGAAACAACAGGAGGATTTTATACGTAATATCAGTGCTATTGTTGGGAATCTTGATGTATCACAGCTTAAGGTTGAAAAAAATGCCTTTGATGCCATAAACAGCTCGGATACTTCATTAAACCTGGTGAAAGAAGGGATTACCTATGTGGATGATTTACTTGATAAAATCAAATCCCTCCACGAAACAGTTGAGAATTCTTCTAATAATGTAAATCAGATGAAGAATCTTTCTAATATGATAGAAGGTTTTGCCGGAGCCATCGGAAACATTGCCAACCGAACCAACATATTGTCACTAAATGCTTCCATAGAAGCTGCAAGAGCAGGAGAACAGGGTAAAGGCTTTGCAGTAGTTGCAAAAGAAGTTAGAAATTTGGCAACTCAATCATCTAAATCCTCCAATGAGATAGCGGAAACGATTCAATCCATACAAAGTTTTGTTGCGGAAACGGTGAATTCTATGAACAAAATATATGAAATTGTGGAAAAGCAAAACGCTATGGTAAGTGATGTGAAGACAGTTTTTCAGAAAATACTGGAAGCTGCGTATGTATCCATTGATGTTTCACACAACGTAGAGCATGAAATAGCTTATCAAAGAGATATTACCGATAGTGCAAAGCATACATTGGACGCAATCTATGAAGTGGCCGGAAGAGTCGGACAAACAGAGTGTTAAATGTGAAATAATAGAGAGGTATTTAATAAACCTTGTACGAGATTGTACGCTTCATTTATGATAAAAAAACTGCTGCAATGAATGTAGGATTATATAACTTAACCTAAAATTCAATTAGCAGCAGTTTTTTGCGGTGGAAAGATTAACTGGGATTTTCTTCCCCTTCAGCAACGATTTGTTCCAGGACACGCATAAGGTCGTAAATAGTATTAAGTACTACGTCCCGTTCCAAAATTGCATTCTTTAACTCTACGGGCAGGGTTTCAAATTTGTCCCTGACAGCTGGTGCAACATGCGACATAATATCACCTCGAGAATAGGGTAACCATACACAAATTGTTTCATTCATAAATTGTAGAATTTACTTTTGATTTTTTGTTTTAATTTTAAACAATCATTTATATGACCCACCTGGTGTCTAGTTACAGGCATTAAAAGAATACCGGCAGTATTTTTGCGGCCCCAGAAATCCATAAGCCAAATTGAATCGGGATGATTTATTAAGCCGCCTTCAAAGAGAATTCGCTCGACCCGTTCTTTCGGGATTTTTTTATTTAAGCAGTCTGCCGTCAAGGTTCTTAGATAATCTTGTGTTACTTTACCTACAGTATCTCTGTAATTTTTTAATTCCATTATGTTAATCGTATGGCTTAGATTAATTATCTCATCATCTGTCATAGCATTACCAGTGTCTTTTACTAATATATGGAGTCTATCAAGCCACTCTTCTGAAAGCACCTGTGCACTGTCTTTTAATAGGATGTTAACAGTCAAATCTTCTATTCTTGTAATATGCCAGATGTTCCAAGCAATCGTTACATCTTTTGGAGTGGGCATAATCATACAGGTCTCGGGTGAAAGATTTTCCCATACTTCGTCCATCAAGGTAAAAGTAGGACTGGTTGCGGCTGAAGAGTGAAGAAAGCTATGCAACTCCATACAAAGCTGTCTGGCTTCTTCAAAATGATTTTTATCTTTTAATAATTCCTTTAACCTAGCCTGTTTTGGATTCCACTCAGTACCTGGTTTAAACATATGAATACCGTTACCTTTCCACTATGGTATGATTTATTTATTATTTTTTACTTCAATGTGGCACATCTTCATAGCCTCCAAAGCATTTTGATGACTATTTGGAGTAACACCTGCACAACAGGAGGCATCCACGGTTATAGGAATCTCTGGTAACATTGTTTTAACCAGCATAGCATTGGATATGACACAAATGTCAGTACAGAGGCCAATAATTTCGATAGAAGTAGCGGTATCATAAAGACCATTTAGCAAATCTCTTGCAAGTTCAGAGGAACCAAACGTATTCTTTTCATAGATTTTATATTTGCTTAAATCAATGGAAGTGGTAATGGCATCAGAAATTTGCCAGCCAGGGGTATCCTTTATACAGTGTGTAACCGGCAGTTTTTTCCCTTCAGAAGTGACCGGATAATCATCAGAATGTGTATCCATAGTAAAGATAATGGTTCTGCCGGCCATTTCATATTCCGTAATCTTAGCAACGACTTTATGAACAATATGTTCAGCTTCCTGTGTACCCAAAGTTCCGTCTATGAAATCGTTCTGCATATCTACAACAATCAAAAGCTTATTCATATTTTTCTCCATTTCTGCGCGTATTCTTTGTTAACAAGGTATCTCTATGGATAGATTATAGTATATTAATTTAACAATCACAACCAGAAATTTGCCTAATTATGGTGAAATTCACTTGGTGGGTGAAAAGTAAAAGAGAAATAGTATATCCGCCTAATTTAGTCAGCAGATGAGGCTATATAAATATAAAAAGCAGTACCGCTGCAACTTAGATTGTCAGCAGTACTACTTATGTAGTAATCGATTATATATCTTATTTATTTTCAACATATCGTTTCATCACTCTTACGTCTTTCCTGTAAGACAATACGTTGTATACTTTTCTCAGACAGGAAGTACTTTTTTGCAAGTTCAAAAACTTTTATTCCCATCTTATAATCCTTAAATATTTCAGAGTTTCTTTTTGTTATAACGATTTTAGTATCGGTCTGTTCTCCCCAGCTCTTTCTGTTACAGTTTTTTCTGGGAATATAAAGATAACCGCCGTCAACATACTCCTGAATTTTTTCTAATAATTCCGGCGGTAAGATATAATCTGCCTTATGATAGCTCATTGTGCTCCTCCTTGAATAAGTACCAAGAAAAAGCAAAGGCTATTGCATTACAGCATTCGTAAGTATTTACTATGTGCAATAGCCTCTGCTATGCACAAATAACTGATTTTTTCCTCAAACGAAGTTCACCATACTTTCTAACATATATTTTATGAAAGGGCTAACCCTTATGTTATTTAAACAATATAGTTATCATACAATAAAATAGAAAAAATTGCAAATATGAAATTGCTACAGGATAAAATAGCGAATGTTATATGGTCAAAGCAAGCCGTCAACATAAAACAGGAGTTGTTCACATATGATGTATCAATTAGTAAAGTTACGGGAGGACATATGGACTTTCAGCAGAGCAGGACATATGTGAACTTACAGGATGCATTTGAAGGTGAATTGATATCAGGCGGAAAATATCAAATATATGGAATCAGAGCAAGGGAAGAAGGCTACATACAGATAGGGAATGTGTACGATATCATATCCCATTGGGAGTTGCAGCATGCAATTATCTGGCTAAGGCTACTAAATGGAGGAACTTTGCCTACTACCTTGGAGAATCTGGTATCTTCAGCACAGTCAGAGTCTGTGGATGGGAACACGACCTATCGGGAATATGCGAGAGTTGCCAGAGAGGAAGGATTTGATGCAATCGCAGCACTTTTTGACGGGGTTGCAAATATTGAACTAAATCATGATTTGATATTTCAGGATTTTGCTGAAGATATTGTTAACAATGAAGTGTTTTGTAAACCCAATGAAGTACTGTGGATTTGTATTAACTGTGGAAATATTATGGGAGGACTTTGTGCACCCGAAATATGCCCTATATGCGGATTCCCTCAAGGATATTATCAATTGTATGATACGATGTTTTAAATAAGATAGACTGTTAAATTATCAGATAGAAGAAATTTAACAGTCTTTTTGTTCCTTAGGATTCGTATAAGGTTCTTTTCCATATGGGCGGCATAGCTACTTTAAGCTTACTATATACCTATGCCTGCATATACAAGGAAGCTATAGGTATATTTTAAGTTTATATGTTTAGATAAGTCTAAAATATTATAATAGTATCAATAGAAAGAGGAATAACTTTATTTTAAAATAATACAAAATATTTTATATTTCGGCAAGTAATACCATTTACATCTAAGAAGTCGTAAGCTATAATTACATCTTGATGTTTAAAGTATTTATAAACATTTGGCGGAGGTATGATTAACTGCATGTTTAACAACATTAAGATTGCACACAGGTATTTATTTGCCCAAATACGTAGAATTTATTTTATGGCTTTACCAGAGAGTAAGCAGGACTTAAAAAAGAGCAGGGTCAATTTTACTATAGGAGATAGTGCGGCTCAGACAATAGCACAGCTTTCCGGCGGTACTTTTATAGCTGCTCTAATGTCATATTGCAGTATATCAGATGCAAATATTGGGATTATTACGTCTTTGCTGAGCCTAGCGGCACTTTCCCAGATATTTTTAATCAATTATTTTAAGAAATTAAAAAAATATAAATTTCTTGTATGCTATACGGCTTTGCACAGAGGTTTATTTTCTATTATATACTTTATTCCGTTACTAGCGATAGGGAATGGACAAAAAGCAATTCTAATCGTAGTTATGTATTTTATTGGACAACTTTTTGTACAGATAGGAACACCGGCTACCCAGGATCTTATTGCAAGCCTTGTTCCAAGCAGGCTAAGAGGAAAGTATTTTTCTATTAAAGATTCCATTGCGGTATTT
Organism: Anaerocolumna cellulosilytica; assembly: GCF_014218335.1. GTDB lineage: Bacteria > Bacillota > Clostridia > Lachnospirales > Lachnospiraceae > Anaerocolumna > Anaerocolumna cellulosilytica. The sequence goes on from NZ_AP023367.1 coordinate 1,223,465, forward strand.
GTTGTGTCCAGTGCCATGCTCCTTGCCGGAATGATTTTAGATTATTTTAAGAAAGAAAATCTGCTTACTGGTTTTGTGATAATCGGGTTGATTGTTCTGGTATTGGTAATTGTTAATGTAGTGGCTTTGTCTAAAATGAAGGAACCAAAACTATCCTACACCAATGAAGAGGGGAAGGAATTACATGGAAGACTTGCTAGGAAGGCAAAAGATTTTGAAAAGAATCAAAATTTTGAGGAACAGAGTGTTGCATCAGAGATTAAAGATGCTTTTCAGGATAGAAAATTCCGCAAGGCATTTATTCTGCAAAGTATTTATGTAACAGGATTATTTATATGTAATCCGTTTAATGCAAGTTATCAGATAAACCAGTTAGCACTGCCATATACATTTATCATGCTCATTGGTTTTATCGCAAATCTCTATCGTATCTACATTGCTCCAAAGCTTGGAAGACTTGCCGATAAATATGGTATGGCAAAGGTTTTAAAATATGCACTATTCGCCTTAGGACTTAATTTATTAACCATGGCATTTACGGTACCGGGTAATGCATATCCAATGCATGTATTAGGCTCCTTTCTTTCTTCAACGGCCTGGGCTTTTGTCGGAATCGGTTTATTTGGGATACAGCTTGATTTTTTCCGCCCGGAAAAACGTATGATTTGGCTTACAATACTTTCTGCTTTATCGGGATTTATGGGATTTGTAGTGTCTATTATTGGTGGAAATATTTTAGATTACCTGCAAAGTAAAGATTTGAGCCTTTTTGGAAGTAGTATTTATCCACAGCAGGTTTTAAATGTAATCGGTTTTACAATTATGGTATTTGCTGTATTATACATTAAATTCTTTATAGAAACGGAAAAAGTAGATGTTAACCACAAGGATGGGAGAGTTGAACTTTAATGGTTTATAAAACCTGTTTTTAGATTTTGTCCAATTCCATCACAAAAAAAGAAAAGCTTGAGGATAGTTTATGGCTGATGCAGCAAGGACATCAATCATAGACTATCCTCTTGTACTAATTAGTAAAGAATATGGAGTTTTGGAATATATTAATATGGATACAAAATGCGACAACTTGGGATAAAGCAGAAAGGGGCGGTTATTTTGGATTTCTTATCTCAATATGTAGTAGTTATAGTACTCGGAATATGCTTTTGCCTGGGGTATGTCATAAAACACAGCGTTACCTTTATTCCTAACAAGTTTATTCCTTTGATTATGGCAGTAGCAGGGACAGTTTTAAACTCATGGATTAATAATTGGAACTTTACACCGGAGATATTACTAGGGGGCCTAGTCAGTGGTCTAGCAAGTACCGGTGCTTTTGAAATGGTAAAAAATATCAGGTGTAAGAATATAGATACGACACAGAAGTAGAAACAAGTTACGAATATTAAGTAAAGAAAGTGCCAGTTGTATATGCAAATAACATACATCATTTGTAGGGGTATTACATATACAGCTGGTAAAATATACAGCTCCAACCTTTATTGATAGGTTAGACTTTACATTATGTCGAAATAGAGATAAAATAATAGGAATGTAGGAAAAAGAGTGAAAATACAGAATAGGAAAGGCACTCACAATAGGTGACTTCACTCTTGTTTTTTGCAGTATTGCAGACAAGTCTGCGATATGTAATGGGTGGAAAGTTGAATAAAATATTCAATTCCTTGATTTTAATGCGACCAAAGGTCGAAGATAGGAGCGAAAGATGAAATTAAAAAGATGGAAACTGCTTGTCATGACACTGACCTTGGCAGTGGGGATAATAAGTTCCCTAAAACCGATGGAAGCAGCTTCCAAAAAAGACGTAACCTGGTCTAAGGTTACGAAAGAAATACAGAGTAATGATTTATATGACGTGACTTATAATAAGTCAAAGGTCTACGTAGCAGTGGGAGACGATGGACAAGTAATCCGCTCTGTTGATACAAAAAGCTGGAAAAATATACCACTAAAGACAAGTAAAAATCTGAGAGCAATTGCTACTAACGGCTCAAAATTTGTTGCGGTAGGAGAAGACGGGACAATAATTCGGTCTGCTGACGGGACATCCTGGTCGAAATCAAGTTTTTCTGTGAATTATACTTATGAACAGCTTGCAGGAAAAGCGAAAAGTTATCTTTCGGATGAATATAAGGTTAGTTGGAAGACAAAAGTGAAGCAGTCTCAGTTTCAATTCAGTGATATTATTTGGGATGGAAAAAAATATGTAGCTATTGCCTACTGTGATGTTGAGACAGGAAGTTTAAAATTGAGAGATTATTATGACAGTACACAAAAACTCAGACTTGGCGGCAGTTTTGTTTTGTATTCCAAAGACGGAGTTAAATGGACCGTTAAATATATGGATGAAATAAAGTTTGAAAAAATTGTATTTACTGGTAAACAATATACAGTAATATCAGAAAGAGGAGTGGGAAATTCAAAAGATTTGGTTAGCTGGAAAATATCAAAGCCTAGCATCAGAGGGGTTTTGACTGATATTATATATGAAAATGGAACGTATATGGCAACTGCCTGGGACGGCTATTATCTCGCCAGAACGGGAGGCGTTTATACCTCCACCGATGGAGTGAAATGGAAAGCAATATATAATAAGAAGGTAATTGGTTCCGGTGTGGGAGAGGATGATAATACATATGGCAAGCCAAACGGCTTCTCGGATTTAATGATGTTCAGTGTTCTCTGGGATGGTAAACAATACGTAATTTCGGGCTATACTGGTATGATACTTACATCTGCAAAAGGAACCAATTGGGAAATGGTCAATACGAAATGGGATGTTACTTATAAAATGTTTGACTATAATAACTATTCTGGCAAAGAAGCAAATCTCAGGCAGAGTATATACGATGGAGGGCAGTATATATCAGTAGGAGACAATGGAACCATCCTGGTGACTAAGGATTTAAAAACCGGTGTGGTAGCACGTACCCGAATCCCGGTTGATTTTACAAATATTGAGTATGATGGTAAAAATAGGTATATTGCATATGGCAGCGAGGGAACCTTGTGGGAATCTTCAACAGGATATAACTGGACATCAGTCGAATTATCAATCAAAGTAGGAAATCCGTCTTGGGATAGTGTTGCCGTACATAACGGAAGAGCCATAGCAGCTTATAGTCCTAATTGGGGAATAAGCTATGGAGACTCCTCTTACTTTTATTCTGATAAAGCAGGGGAGTGGAAAGAGATGGAATTTCCTGATACTGTGAGTAATGTCTATGGTGTGGATTACTTAAACGGCAAATTCCGTGTTTATACAAACAATGGGATTCTGGTATCAGAGGACGGGCTTACCTTTAGCAAATTTAGTTCAACGAAAATACCTCTTAAACATGCAATCTATAATAATAAAATCTATATCGCTCAGAATGGCAGTAATGCGAATGGAAATAAAGAAAATGTATTATATAGCTCTAAAGATGGGAAAAAGTGGTCAAAAATCGCAGTTAAAAAAGGTGGAAAGAAATGTTACCTGACTGCTGCCAGTGTAGTTTGGAATGGAAAACAGTTTGTCACTATAGGAGGAAATGTATACGAATGGGATGATCAATACCATGGAGAAAATACGGTAGCTTTTTCTAATGATGGCATTAATTGGACACTTAAAAAGGCAGATGATAATACTTACATAGCAGGAACCTATGCGGATAAGACTTACATAGCCATAGATGATTATGGTAAATTCTATTCCTCTGCCAATGGAATTGACTATAAAGCTTCTGCCAGGGTAACCAGTCACATAATGGAAGATGTTCTTTGGGATGGAACGAAATTTCTCTCAGTAGGTGATAGTGGGGTTATATTAGCAGCCCTTAGGAATAAAGACGAGAAATTGCCGTCTGAGAATAGATGGATAGAAAGTTATAGTACCTATACACTAAGGGATTAGGGTAGAAAATCAACCAATTTGTACTAAAAATAAGACCTTTTGATACACTAGAAAAGGTCTTATTTTTAGTGGAATGCATATAAAAAAGACGCTACAAAAAGTAGCGTCTAAATACAGGGGATGAGAGAATCGAACTCCCGCTAAAGGTTTTGGAGACCCTTGTCATACCATTTGACCAATCCCCTTTATAGCAGTGCTTGTTCATCAACACTGCTTTTATATAATACAATAAATTGTTTTAAATGTCAAGAAAATTTTTAATATATTATTGACAATCGACACGAATTATCTGACGTGGTGTAGCAGGCTTTTTACTCTTTGAAGGTCTTCTTTTGTGCAGGCTTCTTTACCATACCTGGCCTTTTCATAATAATAGGTCAACTGCTTTTGAGGAGACTCACCTTTCGCATAATTTGTCAGGGATTCAACTCCATTAGGATAAGATATTTTTTTCTGCCCCTGGTTTTTATTGGTAAAAAGTGTATATTCTTTTTGAGCGCCAAGTGCAATTTTTGACAATTCCTTTGGTGTCATAGAATTCTTAATCTCCTCGTAGGCTGTACTTGAAGATACTGCTTTAAAGAACAATTTTCGAATTCTCTCCCTAGGTGCAGAACCGTAGGCAGGACGGAATCTTTCAAGGAAAGTCTTAATAGTAGGAAAGCCCAGACTTTCCTTTTGGTCAAAGGGAGATATAAATTCTGTTTTATCTGTTAGAAACGTATATTTCCTTTCATAAAATAATCTATATAGTTTATAAAGGCTAAAAATAACCAATCCAATGACGAAAGCAAAAACACTAAAAGTAATGAATCCTGTAATGATTTTTTGAAAAAATTCCCAAAATGGTGATGGAACCTGTTCTTTATCAATGAAAACACTAAAATCTATCGGTGCATCATTGCTGTTTTGCTCTGGTATAGTTTCGGCGCCTTCAAATTGCTTAAGAAAGGATAGAATTGATTTTATGATGGACAAAACGATTTCTTTTAATAGAATGATAAGCTTATTAAGGGGAATGTATTGAAATAAAACCATAACGCCAAGGCTTAAGGAAGCAAAGAACAGTACCAAGGTATGATTGGTACTTTTTATTTTTTGTATGGGTACATTGGAAAGGCCTGCGTGGGTTCGGAAAAACTTTTCAAAATTAATCAGATACATATTAATATAATAAAGGAGTACATAGATAATTAACCAACAAAACAAGTAGCTGGTAATCTCCGGTAACTTAAAATATTTTGCGGCAAAATAAAGTAAAATAAATATTGAAACCAGATAAAGGGAGGCGTTGGCAGCAGGCCTTTCCTCCTCCAGCAGTCTGGTTTTAAAACCCGAAATCAGCAGCGCAAACATATAGGGAAGATATAAGAGTATATGAATAGGAGAAGGGGCAAGAAAAGCATAGCCTCCAATCATAAGTACGTGTAGCAGAAAAAAACTCCATATATGTCTGGTACGCTTTTGAATGGCTAAGGAAACATAGGCGGCAGGCAAAAGCAAGAAGAAATGAAGGAGTACATTCGTTTTCCTATCAAGCAATTTAAGCCCGATACAAAGGATGGCGAAATATAATATATAGTGTAAAAATGCTTTTATAATTTCTATATATAGCAGGTATTTTCGGTTATTCATAGCAGTCTCCTGTAAAATAAATATTTATAATTTCCATTCAACAATAGCAGGTTGCAGAGTTTCACGCGCAGTGACTTTAAGTTCCTGATTAGTAGGGATAATCCAGGTGAAATCTATTTTTTTTCTTTGTAAAGACAGCAGCAGTTCTTGTAAATCCTCTTTTTGATAATAGGATATAATAATCAGGTAATCCACAGGAGTATCCTCCCAGACGGTATGGACAAAAGACCCCTTAGGTAGGCTGGTATCAATACGGGATAGAGCCTCATATAAGCCATTTAGATGGCTGGAACCAGAACCGGCAGGAAGAACTACAGTCTCCTTCGTGACCAAATCTTTGCCGTTGGTTGCAATAGATATGGGTATACCCTGCTCCATAAAAGAGGAGGCTAAAGAAGCTGTAAGCCGGATGCTTTCTTCTTCCAAGTCTTCATAACGCCATATGGATTCCTGTTCAAGGTTTAATAATATTTTAACCTCTTGAGAAGCTGTATAGTCTTTCACATTCACCATATAGGAGCCGGTTTTGGCAGAGGCCTTCCAGTTGATGGATTTTAGCGTATCATAGAATTGATATTCCCTGATACTGCGAAACTCAAAAGGGTCTTCATATAAGTAACGCTTTGTTAAGAGTGTTCCAAGGATTTTTTGAAAGGGGGGAGTAAGCTTATTTGCATCTACCGATTTTGGATATACATAAAGAGAAGTATTTGCAGGTTTGGTTAACACCCCTTCAAAGGATATAAATATATCAGAACAAACCAGTTCTATAGAAGATATATTGTAATATCCTCGGTGACTGCATACAAAAGGAAGAGTCCTTGTCAATTTTTGATACATCATTATAGGCAGCAGGTCATTTCTATAGTAATTGTCAGTAACAGTAGAATTAGTACCATCCATAAATTCCAAATCTTTTGATGTCATGAACTTAACCTTAAGTAGTGGCAACGGCAGCAGTTTTTTGTTGATAACGGTTTCTATCAACTGGTTTTCATCACCTTCCACAGCGATAGATTTAGAAAAATGAATGGTTGTGGATAGATTTTTCGCCCAGTATTTCCGATACAAACGCCCCTGTAAGAAATAAAGCGAAAAAACACCAAGAAGTGCAGCAATCAATACCATAAACTACCTCCTAGAAAAATCCTCAGTGGGAACAGCTACTTCTGTCAGGATGCCTTTTAACAATTCATTGGTGGCGGACTCTTTTAATGGTGTAGCTTTTAGTACAAGGCGATGACCGAGACAAAGTGGTGCCATATACTGTATGATTTCAGGAGTTACAAAGTTATAACCCTTAATGGCTGCATATGCTTGGGAACTTCGAAGCAAGCCAAGGCTTCCTCTGGGACTTACGCCAAGACTGATGGCATTGTGATTCCTTGTCTTTTGTACAATCTTTATCATATATTCCATAAGAGCAGGATGAATATATACGGATTTAACCACTTCCTGCATAATCAGCAACTCTTCTTTTTCGCATACCGGTATAATATCTTCTAAAGGATTCGCCAGTAAGAAACGGTTTAAAATGGCTACCTCGTCTTCAAAGGGGGGAAAACCCATATGTATTTTTAGTAAAAATCGGTCTAGCTGTGCTTCAGGAAGGGGAAAGGTTCCGGCTGTCTCGACTGGATTTTGGGTTGCAATAACAAGGAAAGGTTTACTTAAAAGCCTGGTTTCCCCATCTATAGTAATCTGTTTTTCCTCCATACACTCTAAAAGACTGGACTGGGTTCTAGGAGTGGCACGATTGATTTCGTCAGCTAGCAGTATATTTGTAAAGACAGGCCCTTCTCTGAATAAAAATTCTCCCTGCTTCTGGTTATAATAATTCAGACCGGTTATATCCGAGGGCAGCAAGTCAGGTGTAAATTGGATACGCTTAAAATGAGCAGCTAAAGACTTAGAAAGAGCCTTTGCTAACATGGTTTTGCCAGTACCCGGAACATCTTCTAATAAAACATGCCCATTTGCTAAAAGGGAGGTTAATAGTAAGTCGATAACCTCCACCTTTCCAACGATAACTTTATTCACATTTTCTTTAATGGATTCCATTTTTTTTTGTATCGTATTTATATCCATTATAATACCTATTACATACTACAAAAGGCTTGTAGTAGTCCTCTCTGTTATAGATTTCTTTATACAATTGCGAAACTATTTGTTTAGAATAAGGAAGCAGGCTAAATTACCAAAATAAGGTGACTTACCAATAATTGCTACCTGTTTTCGGTGATTCCCCTAGTTCTACATATAATATGACAGTTTCACAATGGACTAAAAGATTTTCTGTCAGATATCCGCCATGTTATGCTTTTTATACCTTTAAATCAGATTCTCATAAACAAAAGACAGATGTCCTTAGGTTGTTCACTTCCATTATAATACAAGTCTCATAAAAATTCCTATAGTAAATTACCACATTGAAATTACTGTAATATTGTGAAAATTATACAGAAACAGGGAAGTGAAGACATATTATATTTATTTACATATGTGACAAATTGTTATCTACAATTATTCAAAGTTTATCTGATAAAATGTAATTATAAAACAAAAAATGGAATAATCTAAATATGACTTTATAAATACTTAACAAGTTAATTGAAAATTTAGTTGAAAATGGTTACCAATAAAGGTATACTTGTAACATTAGGTTATTTAAGCTCCTTGAAATAAGGTTTTGCGGGAGCTAGAACGGAGAAAGATTTATGTACAGGTTAATAGGCAGAGACGGCAATGCCAAGCGGGGAGAGTTTCATACTGTTCATGGTACGATTCAGACACCTGTTTTTATGAATGTCGGCACCGCTGCGGCTATTAAAGGCGCAGTGTCCACTATGGACTTACAGGGAATGAAGACACAGGTAGAATTATCTAATACCTATCATTTACATGTAAGACCTGGTGATAAGGTTATAAAGAAGCTTGGGGGACTCCACAAGTTCATGGTATGGGACAAACCCATTTTAACAGATTCGGGTGGGTTTCAGGTGTTTTCCCTTGCTGGTCTTAGAAAAATAAAAGAAGAGGGAGTTTACTTTAATTCCCATGTGGATGGAAGAAAGATATTTATGGGCCCGGAAGAAAGTATGCAGATACAGTCTAATTTGGCTTCTACAATAGCTATGGCTTTTGATGAATGTCCTCCCCATCCTGCAACAAGAGAATATATGCAAAATTCTGTAGACCGTACCACTAGATGGCTGTTACGTTGTAAAGAAGAGATGACAAGGTTAAATTCTTTAGAAGATACAATTAACAAGTGTCAGATGTTGTTTGGTATCAATCAAGGGGGGACCTTTGAGGATATCCGTATCGAACATGCCAAGAGAATATCCGAACTGGATTTGGATGGTTACGCACTGGGGGGACTGGCAGTTGGGGAATCCCATTCAGAAATGTATCGTATCTTAGAGGAAACCGTTCCTTATCTTCCGTTGGAAAAGCCCACTTATTTAATGGGAGTAGGGACGCCTGAGAATATATTAGAGGCTGTTGAGCGTGGTGTGGACTTTTTTGACTGTGTGTATCCTGCCAGAAATGGTCGTCATGGACATGCCTACACCAATCATGGCAAGATGAATCTAATGAATGCAAAGTATGAATTAGACAGCCGACCCATTGAAGAAAGGTGCGGATGCCCGGCTTGCTCTCACTACAGCAGAGCCTATATCAGGCATTTGCTAAAAGCAAAGGAAATGCTGGGATTGCGTCTATTGGTTACTCATAATCTCTATTTTTATAATAGTATGATGGAAGAAATCAGAAATGCTATTGAAGCAAACCAGTATCAAAGCTATAAAAAATCTAAGTTAGAAGGCTTTGCCCAAGGTGAAGCATGATTATATTAATTCATTCAGGAGGAATTTATGAATAACCTTATTTTTTTAACAACTGGTGCAGACGCAACCGGAGCAGGTTACAGCTTACCAATGATGATTATCTGGATAGTATTAATGGGTGCTGTATTTTATTTTATGGCGATTCGTCCCCAGAAGAAACAGCAAAGGGCATTAGAGGCTTTAATCTCAACCTTAGAACCAGGTGACAGCGTTTTGACTACCGGTGGATTTTACGGAGTTATCATTGATGTTATGGAAGAAGTTATTATTGTTGAATTCGGTAACAATAAAAACTGCCGTATACCAATGAAAAAGACAGCTGTTGTTGAGGTCGAAAAACCAGGTGCAGCACAGACTGAAAGCAGCAAATAATTAACAATAATAAATGTGCTTACTTAAAAAGCTGGAGAACCTTATATAAGAAAAAGGTCTCCGGCTTTTTATTAGCCCAGAACTATTTATTCCAGCAAGCTTTGCTAATTTATAATCTGGCTCTAAGCTTTTCTAAGATTTCATAGGGAACCTTTAGATTGCCTCTGCCGGTACCAATCTGAATGTCCGGCTTATTTTTACCATGAAAATCAGAGCCACCGGTCATAGCCAAATCATATTTGTTGGCAATTCTGCGTATATGACCTTCATCAAAGCCTGTATTAGCCGAGTAGATTGTTTCCACACCATCAAGCCCATAATCTTTCAGATAAGCCACCATAGCTTCCACTTCCGGCAATGTGAATTTATAGAGCAGAGGATGGGCTATAACAGCTAGCCCCCCTGCGGAGTGAATGAGTGATATAGCTTCCTCGGGAGACAGATATTCTCTGGGAACATAATAAGGAGAGTCATCATGTAAGTACTTTGTAAATGCATCCTGATTGGTTTTAACATAACCGTGTTCCACCATATACTTGGCAAAATGAGCCCTGGTTAAAACAGCATCACCTTCAGCCTCTTTTAATTTGTCAACAGTAATATCTATACCAGCAGTTCTTAGATTGGCAGTCATTTTATGATTTCTTTCTTCTCTGCGTATTCTTGCCTGTTCAAGAGAATCGTATAGTTGTCCGCTGTTAGTATCTACGAATAAACCTAAAATATGGATATCTTTTTTGCGATAGGAAACTGAGATTTCTGTTCCGGGAATAATTTGTATAAAAGTACCTTCCTCTTTTAAGATATCTGATTCTTTATTTGCCTCTGGTATACCTGCCAATGTATCGTGATCAGTCAAGGCGATAGCAGCTAGTTGTTTTTCAGATGCAAGTCTTACCACTTTGGCGGGAGACAGGGTACCATCTGAAGCACTGGAATGAACATGTAAATCAATATATTTCATAGATTAATTTCCTTTCAGAATGATATTAAATAATAGGTTTAGGCTTTTGACACCCAAATCATATCAATTAAAAGCTCGTGCCGTTAACCCAATATTTCATTGAATTAAATCAATTCACTTAAGTTTGGTATATTATATCATAAAGTACATAAAAACCAAAATCCTAAATAGAAATAGTGTATTCTTTCATAATCAAGAATATTAAAGATTCTGTCTTAATATATTACTATATAAATAAAGCGGAGGATTCAAATGGACAAAGTAATACACCGTGACTCTAAGGTTATGACAATTTTAAAAGATTTATTGATTGCTTATATTGTAACCGGATTAATGCTTTTAATAGTAGCGTTTTTCATGTTAAAGCTGGATATATCGGGTGGCATTTTAAGTGGTCTGGTTATAGCAACCTATGTCTTGTCAGCCTTTGTAGGTGGTTTTCTATTAGGCAAAAATGCAGAGCAGAAGCGATTTATGTGGGGATTATTTATGGGTGCACTGTACTTTATTGTTCTAATATTAATCTCCATTCTTATGGATTCTTTTATGGGCTTAGAAGCGTCAAGAGCAATTAATGTATTCGTTATTTGTTTATTTAGCGGAATGCTTGGAGGAATGGTAAGTTAGGGAGAGGGGATGAGGATAAAAAAACTCTTTTCATATGATTTAATCTATGATATAATGACAGGTGACGTAAAAAGAGTATTAAGGAATAGAAGGAGGCAACCTCATGAAACGTATCAAGACTTTAAATACAAGAAATTTAAAAGATACTATGAAAAAAGGCGGATGTGGCGAATGCCAGACTTCCTGCCAGTCAGCATGTAAAACATCCTGTACCGTAGGAAATCAGAGCTGCGAAAACCAATAGTTTTAAAAGGTATACATAATGTCCTGGTAACAGGTAATGTTAGAAACAAGCTACAATAGAGTTTGAAGAGTTTTATAAGCAGCGTCTTAAGGCCGCTGCTTATTCATTGTGCAGGTTTTTTAAGAAAAAAGGCAGAGATTGCAATAACCTGATTTTCTTATAGATAGAAGGGAGATTACATTGATTCACCAATATAAAAATAACGGTTTTAACATTGTACTGGATGTAAACAGCGGAATGGTACATGTTGTAGATGAACTGGTTTATGATATGATAGCTTTGTATGATGCAGCAGATAAGGATAAAGCTATGGATTTAGAGTCCGCCAAAGCGGATATTAGGCATAAAAATGAAAATCATTTTATTTCAGAAGCTAAAAAAGAGGAAATTAAAAAGGAAATACTGAAACGTTATAGTCAGTCCTGCTACAAGGAGCTCTTTAGCGAAAAGGCAAATGAAGCAGATGTACTGGAAGCTATTAATGACGGGTTTTCTGATATAGAGGAATTAATCGGTGACGGGTCTTTGTTTACAGAGGACATTTACGAAACATATATAAAGGATTTTAAAGCCCGCAGTACAGTAGTAAAGGCTTTGTGTCTGCATATTGCCCACGACTGTAATCTGGCATGTCGTTATTGTTTTGCTGAAGAGGGAGAGTATCACGGAAGAAGAGCACTTATGAGCTATGACATTGGAAAACAGGCTCTGGATTTCCTGATACAAAATTCAGGTAATCGCAGAAATCTAGAGGTGGATTTCTTTGGTGGTGAGCCTTTAATGAACTTTGACGTTGTAAAACAATTAGTGGCTTACGGAAGAGAACAGGAAAAGATTTATAATAAGAATTTTCGTTTTACCTTGACTACAAATGGCATTTGGTTAACAGATGAGATTATGGAGTTTGCCAATAAGGAAATGAGCAATGTCGTGTTAAGCATTGACGGACGTAAAGAAGTCAATGACTTGATGAGACCTTCCCGAAATGGAAAAGGCAGCTATGATGTAATTGTGCCTAAGTTTATTAAGTTTGCAGAAAGCAGGAAGCAGACAAATTATTATGTAAGAGGTACTTTTACTCATAATAATCTGGATTTTTCTGAAGATGTTAAACATCTGGCAGAACTGGGATTCAAGCAGATTTCTGTTGAACCGGTAGTTGCCGCAGATGGTGAAAGCTATGCAATCCGGGAAGAGGATATTGAAAAGATATATGAAGAATACGATAAATTAGCGCGTTATATGATTGAGAGTAAAAAAGAAGGAAAAGATTTTAACTTCTTCCACTTTATGATAGATTTATCGGGAGGACCATGCGTTGCAAAACGTTTGTCCGGCTGTGGTTCGGGCACGGAATATCTGGCTGTAACCCCTTGGGGAGATTTGTACCCTTGTCATCAATTTGTCGGGGAAGATGAGTTTCTATTGGGAAATGTGTACGATGGAGTGAAACAAACAGCTTTAAGAGAAGAATTTAAGTGCTGTAATGTGTATTCGAAGGATAAATGCAGGGAATGTTATGCTAAGTTCTACTGCAGCGGAGGTTGTGCAGCTAACTCCTTTAAATTCCATGGAAGTATTAATGATGCCTATGACATAGGTTGTCAATTACAAAGAAAAAGAGTGGAATGCGCAATAATGCTAAAAGCGGCAGAAGCTGCGGAGGAATAAAAATAAAGAATCAATAAACAATAATAAGATGAGTAAGTACTGGTGTAATTGTCAGTCAAGAACAATTACTAATAGGACACAAGTTGAATGAAATCCTTACCAGCCGGCATGGATTATTTAGGCAGAGGCACACAGTGTTTCTATTAATAACAAAGTTTTAGATGATTGCAAAACAATTATTTAAATAACAATGTTTAGAAGAAAGGAGAATATGATGTATTTTTGATTAATACATCATACAAGATTATCATGAAGGATAAAAGTCAAGGATTCATAAAACTACTGTTATCACTTATCATAGTCGCAGCATTGGGAGTAGTTGCCTTTGTCGGTATCGGTTCTAATAATACCGGCAGTTTAAAAGATATTAAATTAGGACTTGATTTAGCAGGTGGCGTCAGTATTACTTACGAGGCAGTGAAAGAAAATCCCACCAAAGAGGAAATGGCTGATACGGTTTACAAATTGCAAAAACGTGTGGACAATTATAGTACGGAATCAGCCGTATACCAAGAGGGAGGAAATCGTATTAATGTTGATATTCCGGGTGTAACCGATGCCAATGAAATTCTCTCACAGCTAGGCAAGGCGGGGGCACTGGAATTTAAGGATGAGGCTGGCAAAGTTTTATTAAATGGAGCAGACATTAAAACTGCTGAGGCTGGCGTTTATCAAAAGCAATCTATGGGAAATGAATATGTGGTACAGCTTACCCTGACACAAGAGGGAGCTGATAAGTTCAATAAGGCGACAACTGCAAATGTGGGTAAGAAGATTTCAATTTACTATGACAAAGAATTAATCAGTGCACCAAATGTTAAAGAGGCTATAGCCGGCGGAAAGGCCTCCATAAGCGGACAAGCATCCTTTGAAGAAGCACAGGAGCTGGCTTCTATAATTCGAATCGGCGCACTTCCGCTAGAATTAAAGGAAATTCGTTCCAATATTGTTGGTGCTAAATTAGGCGCGGAGGCAATTCATACCAGCCTTTTAGCAGGTGTAATCGGTATTATAATGGTCATATCGTTTTTAATCATTGTTTATCGAATACCTGGGCTTGCTTCTAGCATAGCATTGCTTTTTTATGTTACAATCGTGCTCATTTTACTGAATGTACTTGATGTAACTTTAACGCTTCCGGGAGTTGCGGGTATTGTACTATCCATTGGTATGGCAGTCGATGCCAATGTTATTATCTTTACTCGTATAAAAGAAGAGATTGCAACTGGAAAGACTGTAAAGTCTTCGATAAAGATCGGTTTTCATAAAGCGTTATCAGCAATCATAGATGGTAATGTAACCACTCTTATAGCAGCAGCAGTCCTTTGGTTAATGGGCTCTGGAACTGTCAAAGGCTTTGCACAAACACTGGCAATTGGTATCATTGTTTCCATGTTTACCGCATTGACGGTAACCAGATTTATTTTAAATGCACTCTTTGCGATAGGACTTAATAAAGAGGGGATGTATGGAACTGCAAAAAATATAAAAACAATTTCTTTTATACGAGGTCGAATCGGGTTTTTTGCTTTTTCTATAATACTAATTTTAGTTGGAATCGGAGCTTTAGTTGTAAATAAAAGAGCAACTGGTGAGATTTTAGCGTATGGTCTTGATTTTAGGGGTGGTACTTCAACAACGGTTACTTTTAATGAAGCTTTGCCGGAAGGCATTAATACGGAGCTAACAGAGTTGGTTACTGGTGTTATTCGTGATCCGGGTGTTGAAATATCACAAGTGAAAGATTCTAATGCAGTTATTATTAAAACGAAAGAATTAACCTTAGATGAGAGAACAGAAATTTCTGATAAGCTGGTGAAAGAGTATAAGGTTGATAAAGACCTCATTACAACGGAAAGCATCAGTGGTACGGTCAGTGATGATATGAAGAAGGATGCCATAATGGCAGTCGCAGTGTCTACCTTATGTATGCTGTTGTATATCTGGATACGCTTTAAAGACATTCATTTTGCCACCAGTGCGGTACTTGCTCTTTTACACGATGTGCTTGTTGTTTTGATGGTATATGCCGTTTCCCGAATAACGGTTAACTCTACCTTTATCGCCTGTATGCTGACAATTGTTGGTTATTCCATCAATGCAACTATTATCATATTTGACCGCATCCGTGAGAATATGAAAGAAAAATCGTCGAAGGTCACCATAGAGGAAGTAGTAAACAATAGTATAACCCAGACCTTGACCAGATGTATCAACACATCCTTGACCACCTTCATTATGGTGTTCGTACTGTTTTTATTTGGTGTGGAATCTATTAAGGAATTCGCTATACCGCTGATGGCGGGTATTGTATGTGGTGCTTATTCTTCTATCTGTATTACAGGAATACTATGGGCTACTACTAAGAATAGATTGTCTAAAAGAGCAGTAGTTGATTAATTGAGAGTATGTATGCCTACTTATGCCTGGCAGCAATGCCTTGTGTGGGTAGGTATTTACTTTTATGAGGATAAATTGTTTTAGAAAGGTCATAAAGTAATGGAAAAATGGGTACTAAAGAATTACAAAGAAGATTTTAATTCCATTATGGAGAGACATAATGTAAGTGAAGTAATTGCCAGGCTAGTAACAAACAGAAAACATACCGGTGAAGACAGAATTAAACAATACTTAAACCCAATGCTTGACAACTTACATAATCCCATGGATATGAAAGATATGGAAAAAGCCAAAAATCTTTTGGTGCAGAAACTAAAAGAAAAGAAGAAAATCCGCATTGTAGGAGACTATGATGTAGATGGAGTTACTTCCACTTATATTCTATACCAGGCTCTTCTTCGCTGTGGTGCCGTTGTGGATTATGAAATACCTGACCGTATCAAAGACGGTTATGGTATTAATATAAATATTATACAAGCGGCCTATGACGAGGGGATTGATACTCTGTTAACCTGTGATAATGGTATAGCGGCTTTAGACCAGGTGGCAAAAGCCAAGGAGCTTGGCATGACGGTAATTGTAACGGATCACCATGATCTTCCCTACCAGGAGTGTTCAGTAGAAGACGGTAGTCTGTCGGATCCTATGGTTACTGTCTGTGATGAGGAGTTAAAGATTTACCGAAGGCATATTGTGCCGCCTGCCGATGCAGTAGTCAATCCCAAACGGCCGGATTGCTCCTATCCTTTTAAAGGGTTATGCGGTGCCGCAGTGGCATTTAAACTGATACAGGTTCTCTATGAAGCGTTCGGCATTGAGAAAGAGGAGACCTTTTCTTTCCTTGAAATTGTTGCTATAGCGACTGTGTGTGATGTAATGGATTTGGTTGGTGAGAACAGGGTCTTTGTAAAACACGGACTAAAACAACTAAAGAAGACGAAAAATTACGGTCTTTGCGCATTAATGGAAAAGAATAATATCCATCTCTTAAGTTTGTCCGCATACCACCTAGGCTTTATTATAGGGCCTTGTCTTAATGCTTCCGGAAGACTTAGTACAGCCAAAAAGGGGCTAGAGTTGTTATTAGCCACAGACTCTGGTAAGGCAGAGGCATTAGCAATCGAGTTAAAGAAACTGAATGATTTGCGAAAAGAAATGACAGCTAAAGGTGTGGAGCAGGCAATTGAACAGGTAGAAATTGCAGGTATGTCTAAGGATAAGGTATTAGTCGTTTACTTAAAAGAATGCCATGAAAGCCTTGCCGGAATCATTGCTGGCAGATTAAAGGAACGATATAACAAGCCTGTCATTATACTCACAGCCTCTGAGGAAGGGGTAAAAGGTTCCTGCCGCTCCATTGAAGCTTATAATATCTTTGAAGAGTTGTCAAAATGCAGGGAGCTCCTGACTAAATTCGGAGGGCATCCAATGGCGGCAGGACTTTCATTAAAGGAGGAGAATGTTGATATACTAAGAACCTCTTTAAATAGTAATACGATACTTACCGAAGAGGATTTGATTCCTAAAGTGTCCATTGATATTGTATTGCCTTTTGGTTATCTTAATGAGAAGTTAATGGAAGAGCTTGAGATTTTAGAGCCTTTTGGTAAAGGTAACAGTAAGCCTGTATTTGCAGAGAAAAATGTAATTATTAGAAAAGCCGCAATCCTTGGTAAGAATAGTAATGTACTAAAATTTTCACTTGTTAATACATACGGAAGATCCATGGAGGCATTATATTTTGGAGATGTATCGGGATTTCAGGAAGAAATAATTAAGAATTATGGGAAAGAAGAGCTTGATAAGATGTTCCAAAATCGGGAAACCAGTGTAAGAATGTCTATAACCTATTATCCTGGTATTAATGAATACGGCGGAAATCGCACGATGCAGGTCATCATTCAAAACTATATGTTGTCAAAAAGATAAGTCTCATGTTACCTTTTCCACAGGTGGTTTGGATAAAAGTCCTGCAAAATGTGGATAGGACAACCTAAAAAATTACGATGTGTGGATAAATTTTCTTTTTTATGTATTAGGAACTGGTCTTAAGAATGTAGTTTTTCGTCATTCACTCATTATATATTTTGATTGAGGAGATAATTGTGCGGGTTTTCATATAAATTTTTCATGTATTTACCAGAAATTTGATTTAAAAATATTTGAATTTTACTATCATAAATGATATAATATAGTTTGGCGTAGAATTTATATATCGTAAGAGATAGTTTGAAAGTAGAAGCAATTTCACATGCCTAATGAGGCGTGAAAGCTAGTATAATCATAAATAAATGAAGGCAGAATTTGTGTGAAACAAAGAGGTTCACACCCCGTGTGTAATTAATGCTGTGATGGATTATCGTTATGCAGGGGGCCAAAGCTTGTGCCCATATATTAGGTACAGACTGCAAATGCACATGGTATCGCAAGGCGAACTATTTAACATGTGCAAGAATGGAGGAATATAATATGAAAAAGTTAGAAGAATATGTAAGAAGTATACCTGATTTCCCTGAGGAAGGCATTGTATTTAGAGATGTGACCAGCGTATTACAGGATAAAGACAGCTTAAAGATGTCAATTGACCAGATGCAGTCACTTTTAGATGATGTTGACATAGATGTAGTGGTAGGACCTGAGTCCAGAGGCTTTATCTTTGGTGTTCCGATTGCATATAACTTAAATAAAGCATTTGTACCGGTTCGTAAGAAAGGTAAACTTCCTTGTGAGACAATTGAGATGGAGTATGCTTTGGAATATGGCACCGCTACGATAGAGATGCACAAGGATGCCATTAAGCCAGGTCAAAGGGTTGCAATTATAGATGACCTGATAGCAACAGGGGGAACGATTGAAGCGATTACAAAACTAATTGAGAGTTTAGGAGGAATCGTAGTTAAGATTATTTTCTTAATGGAACTGGAAGGGCTTCATGGACGTGATAAATTAAAGGGCTATGATGTGGAAGCTGTAATTAAGTATGAAGGTAAATAATTCAGATTTTTAATTAAAAAACATAAATCTGTAATAACAGAAACTTTACTGTGATAGAACATGCCGAAGGATGATGGTTTATAATAAACTGTCAGACCTCCGGCATTTGCTTTAGGAAATTATAAACATATGATGACAGGGGAATACTAAGAAGATAAACAGAGATAATTATGACAAAACTCAGCAAGAAGTGCCAGAATTCAATAAATCAATTGATTTTTTTTAATAGATTGTTTATAATTAAAGGATAAACTTATAGATTTAGGTGGTGATTTCATGGAAGATAAGGCAAACAGCATTGGAAATGTAAAAGATAATGATGTTAAAAATAGTAAAAAAACAATCCCCTCTGATTATACAAGTCCGGAGGAACTATACCTAAGACTGGTTAAAATTGTGGAAAGTTACCATCCTTCTGCTGATATTTCCATGATTGAAAAGGCGTATCGTGTTGCCGACCTTGCACATAAAGAACAATTTCGAAAGTCCGGGGAACCTTATATTATACATCCCTTGTGTGTAGCCATAATATTGGCAGAACTTGAATTAGACAAGGAGACCATTGTGGCAGGCCTGCTTCATGATGTGGTAGAAGATACTGTCTGTACGGTAGAAGAAATCTCGAAAGACTTCAATGATGAAATAGCTCTGTTAGTTGATGGGGTAACAAAGCTGACCCAGTTAAACTATTCGAAAGATAAAGTGGAAATCCAGGCAGAAAATTTAAGAAAGATGTTTCTTGCTATGGCTAAGGATATTCGGGTAATACTGATTAAATTAGCTGACCGGTTACACAACATGCGGACACTTCAGTTCCAGACACCTATAAAACAAAAAGAAAAAGCAAGGGAAACCATGGACATCTATGCACCGATTGCGCAGAGGTTAGGTATTTCCAAAATTAAAATTGAACTGGATGATTTGTCCTTAAAGTATCTTGAGCCGGAAGTGTATAAAGACTTAACGGAAAAGATTAACTCCAGAAAAGGAGAACGGGAAGAAATCATTAACGGAATTGTGAAGGAAGTGCGTTACCATGTCATAGCCGCAGATATTGAAGCGAAGATAGACGGAAGGGTAAAGCATTTCTTTAGTATATATAAAAAGATGGTAAACCAGAATAAAACGCTAGATCAGATATTTGATTTATTTGCTGTCCGTATTATTGTGGAATCTGTAAAAGACTGTTATGCGGCACTAGGTGTGATTCATGAAATGTATAAACCTATCCCCGGTCGGTTTAAAGATTATATTGCCATGCCAAAACCCAATATGTATCAATCGCTTCACACTACTTTAATTGGTCCCGGCGGGCAGCCTTTTGAAATACAAATCAGAACTTATGAGATGCACCGTACTGCTGAATTTGGTATTGCGGCCCATTGGAAGTATAAAGAAGGTCATGACGGTAAGAATAGTCAGGATACAGAAGAGGCAAAATTAACCTGGCTGCGGCAGATACTGGAATGGCAGAGAGACATGTCTGATAATAAAGAGTTTTTAAGTCTGTTAAAGAGTGACTTAGACTTGTTCTCAGAGAGTGTTTACTGTTTTACTCCCACAGGCGATGTGAAAAACCTGCCTAATGGTTCAACTCCCATCGATTTTGCTTACAGTATCCATAGTGCAGTAGGAAATAAAATGGTAGGTGCCAGAGTAAACGGAAAATTAGTTAATATAGAGTATGTTATTCAAAACGGAGACAGAATAGAGATTATAACATCCCAAAATTCCAAAGGACCCAGCAGGGACTGGTTATCTCTTGTTAAAAGCACCCAGGCAAAGAATAAAATAAACCAATGGTTTAAGACAGAGCTAAAGGAAGACAACATCACCAAAGGCAAGGATATGATTATTGCTTACTGTAAAACCAAAGGTATTGTATTAAGTGATTTACTTAAGACTGAATTTATGAGCAGGGTTATGTCAAAATACGGTTTCAGAGACTGGGATTCCATATATGCAGCCGTAGGGCATGGCGGACTAAAAGAAGGCCAGGTCATAAATAAGCTTAAGGATGAATTTGATAAAAAGCATAAAAAAGACATTACGGATGAAAAAGTTCTGGAAACTATTACGGATGTAAAAGAAAATAAACCCGCATCCTTTGCAAAATCCAGAAGTGGTATCGTTGTAGAAGGTATTCATGATGTAGCAGTTCGTTTTTCCAAATGCTGCAGCCCTGTACCAGGGGATGAAATCGTTGGTTTTGTAACCAGAGGAAGAGGGGTATCTATCCACCGTACGGACTGTATTAATCTTATGAATTTATCAGAAGAAGACCGTGCCAGATTAATTGAAGCAGAATGGAACGTTTCTTCTGATAAAGCCCAGGGAGAGCTATATACTGCTGAAATTAAAATATATGCCAATAACAGGAGCGGTGTACTGGTAGATGTTTCTAAAATTCTCACTGAAAATAAAATCGATGTCACTTCTATGACCGTTAGAACCAGTAAGCAGGGAACGGCTACCATAAGTGTTGGCTTCGAAATAAACGGCGTGGAGCAGCTAAGATATATTGTAGCAAAATTAAGAAGTATTGAAAGCGTACTGGATATTGAACGTACAACAGGCTGATTCGTCAGCCTGTTTGGATATCTGGTAAAATGAGAAGCCTGGCAAAGCAGATGGCGAAAGCATACAGAAAAGAGGAAGAATAGCATGAAGATTCAAACCTTGGTATTAGGTGCGGTCAGAACGAATTGTTATCTGATTACGAATGAAGAGACAAGAGAAACAATTATTATAGATCCGGGAGCACAGGCGGAATTAGTAAAAGCAAAAATCCAAGAACTTGGCAGTGTACCCATGGCTGTATTACTGACACATGGACATTTTGATCATATTATGGCGGCCAAGGAATTGGCAGAAGAATACGCGATAGAAATATATGTACATGAGACAGAAAAAGAATTAGTAAGTAACAGCAGTTTAAACGGAGGGTATTTAATAAATACTTCCTATGGGCTGGTGCCTGATACACTTATAAAAGAAGAAGTGCTTAAAATGGCAGGTTTTGAATTACAGGTACTGCATACGCCAGGCCATACTGTCGGAAGTGTATGTTTTTATCTAAAAGACCAGAAAGTCTTAATCAGCGGAGATACTTTATTTCTTGGTTCTGTCGGACGTACCGACCTTCCAACAGGGAATTTTGACACCCTGCAAAAATCTATAAGGGAAAAGCTGTTTATTCTCCCAGAAGATGTAATCGTTTATCCGGGACATGGAGATGCCACTACCATTGGCTACGAGAAAAACCATAACCCTTATGTGAGTTGATAGATGGAGTATAATGTGATAACTATATACCTGTTAAATGAAGATTTTGAATACGATATTCATGCTTTAACAAAAGCATTTTATCCCAAAGAAACCATTAAAGTAATAAAAAAATCCTTTGATATATTTGAGTTAATAGAAGAAAGAACTGGTAATTTGGTGTTGTGTAAGGAAGAGGAGGAATTGAAGATTTATCTTTCTATTACAAAAGGCACCATATGCTTAGCGGTTTTAAAAGATGGAGCAGAACGGATTACCTATGAGGAAAAGATTAAGGATGGCAGTAAAAGTGCCCTTAGAAACAGCGTAAAGCAGTTGCTCTATAATAGCCTTTCTAAGCTTAGCGGTTATATGCTTCCCTGGGGAACCCTAACGGGTGTACGACCAACAAAGATTGCTTTAGAGCTGTTAGAAAACGGTGTAAAGGATGATGAAATAGAGAACAGGATGAAAGAAGTCTACTATTGTTCTCAGGAAAAAACCAAGCTCAGTCTTTTGGTAGCCCAAAAGGAATATGAACTGCTAAAAGAGATAGATTATCAAAATAGTTACAGTATATATATCGGTATACCTTTTTGCCCAAGTACCTGTTTGTACTGCTCTTTTACCTCTTATTCCCTAGAACGAAGCGGGCATTTAATGGAGGAATATTTACAAGCACTCTATAAAGAAATTACCTTTGCAGGAACCTGTTTAAAAGAAAAGAAGTTAATTACTGTTTATTTAGGCGGCGGAACACCTACCACTTTAACGGCGAAGCAATTAGACGGGCTGCTAAATCATATTAAAACAAACCTTACTATGTCTGCGGTAGTGGAATTTACGGTGGAAGCCGGCAGACCGGATAGTATTACAAAAGAAAAGCTGCTGGTGTTAAAAAAACATGGTATCAGCAGGATATCCATAAATCCTCAGACTATGAATCAGAACACATTAGATGCGATTGGCAGAAAGCATACAGTTGAAGAAGTAAAGAAAGCTTTTTTATTGGCAAGAGAATGTGGTCATGATAATATAAATATGGATTTAATTATTGGCTTGCCTTTAGAAGATGAGAAACAGGTAGAGTATACACTGCAAGAAATAGGTGCATTAAAACCTGACAGTCTGACAATTCATACATTGGCATTAAAACGTGCAGCCAGATTAAATACAGAAAAACAATCATATCAGGACATCCATTATGGAGATGCCAAAAAGATGCTGTTTCTAACCCAGGAATTCGCAAGGATTCAGGGATATGAACCCTATTATTTGTATCGTCAGAAAAATATGGCGGAAAACCTTGAGAATACCGGATATGCTCTAAAAGGAAAAGAAGGGCTTTATAATATATTGATTATGGAAGACAAACAGACTATACTAGCCTTAGGAGCGGGTGCTTTGTCTAAATTTATATTTCCTAAGGAAAACCGAATTGAGCGGGTAGAAAACGTGAAAAGCCTAAAGGATTATATAGAACGTATTGATGAAATGATTGAAAGAAAACATAGATTCTTGCTTGACAATAACATGTTTTAAAAAGAACAGAAAGAGAACAGGGTTTTTGCAGTGGAAAGGGAATCAGTATGCTGTTAGAAAACATATCGGAGCTTGTTGGCTGTGAAGAAAAAGAAGGAACTTTAAGAGACGATTTAGAAGAAGCCATTGATCATGGCATTTTAGTGAGTAAACTTGCATTTCAGTTGTCAAAAGAACTGTCAGAGGATAGGGAATTTGGTTATACTATGGCTCAGGCAGGAATGCTTCATGATATCGGTAAGTTAAAATTAGGACAGCATTTGTATGGAAGAAGAAAAGATACTTTGGTTGTGGAGGAAATGAAATACATCCGGATGCATCCTGAAATTGGATTTAGAATACTAAAACAGCATGATTATAGCAATTTATTACTGGAGTCAATTCATCATCATCATGAAAATTATGATGGGTCCGGTTACCCCCACAATTTAAAAGGAGATACCATTCCGTTAGGTGGCAGAATACTAAGAATCTGCGATGTGTATGCAGCTTTAATATCAGACCGCAGATACCGTGCTGCCTTTGATAAAGAAACGGCAATTCGTCTTATGATTGAAGAAGTTAAGAATTTTGACATGAGAATATTTTTGAAATTTTTGGGAATTATTCATTCGGAAGATTTCAAGCACATAGACAAATTTGTTGAAGATATAAATAAAAAGAATTACATGTGGAGAAAAATACTGCATGATGGATTTTATTAATGAAAAATGGGAGGTTATGACATGATTACACAAAGACCAAAAGGTACGCAGGACTGGTTTGGTAGTAATATGTACAAAAGAACGAAGATAGAAGAACTGGCAAGGGAATTATGTAAAGTTTATAACATAAAAGAGATTATAACACCGGTCTTTGAACATACGGTCCTGTTTCAAAGAGGTGTTGGTGAAACCACAGATGTTGTACAGAAAGAAATGTATACTTTTATGGATAAAGGTGATAGAAGCGTTACCTTAAAGCCGGAAGGAACAGCAGGTGCGATTAGAGCTTATTTAGAGAATAACTTGTATGCGGAAAGTCAGCCGACTAAATTATTTTATGTAACGCCGGCTTTTCGTTATGAACAGCCTCAAAGTGGAAGACTGCGTCAGCACCACCAATTCGGAGTGGAGTTTGTCGGGTCTAAAAGCCCTCTTGCCGAGGTAGAGTTAATTACTTTAATTACTACTTTTATAAGTAAGATTGGACTTAGAAATGCCAAGCTTCACATTAACAGCATTGGCTGTGGAAATTGCAGAAAAACTTATAATGAGGCATTGCTTGCCTATCTGAAAAAGCATGAAGAAAAACTATGTCCGACCTGCAAAGAAAGAATGCAAAAAAATCCCTTAAGGGTATTGGATTGTAAGGTACCAACCTGTAAAGAAATCGTTAAGGAAGCACCTAGAACCATAGAGTATTTGGATGAGGAATGCAAAAATCACTTCGAAGAGTTACAAAGTCTCCTTACTGAACTTAATATACCGTTTGAGATTGATACAGGGATTGTTAGAGGACTTGACTATTATACAAAAACAGTATTTGAATTTGTCAATGAAGAAGGCTTTACCTTATGCGGCGGCGGACGTTATGACAATCTGGTTCATGAAATAGATGAGAAGCAGGATATCCCTTCTGTAGGGTTCGGAATGGGCATAGAACGAATTATTTACTTCTTAGAGAAAGAACAGGTAGAGCTTGAGACAGAACCCCCTATTCAGTTGTATGTAGGAATATTAGGAACAGAAGCAAAGGCCGCTGCCTATAAAATTGTGAATCAATTACGAAACGACGGAATAGTTGTAGAAACAGATTATATGGATAGAAGTGTAAAGGCGCAGATGAAGTATGCCAACAAAATCGGAGCTAAAAATACAGTTATCATTGGTGCAGACGAAATTGCCAATAACAAAGTGAAAATTAAAAATATGGACAACGGGGAACAGACAGAAGTTACTCTTAATGAAATTGTAAGTCATTATAAAAAGTAAGCTTTTGGTTCTATTCTGAAACATCGTAGGAGATGTAAGTTGTTCGATATCAATAACTGCCAGTATCAAAGGATTTTGGCAGTTATTTTTAACTGATAAACCGTTATCATAACTACTGCATAGTTATTAGATATTGTAGGAGGGAGGGAATTGAAAGGATAGTATACTTGAGGGGATGTATATTGGCACATTACGGAGGGAACTTTATAATGGAGGTCTAATATGGATCAAGAACGTAGAATGAGAGAAATTATAGTTGTCTGCCAAATGGATGGAAAAATAGTAAAAACAACAAAGTATGGGGAATGGGGAGATATATTTAGAGTAGGGGATTATTTTTATCTATCTTTTCAAGATGGGAAAAGTACAGAGGTTAAAAATTTCTGGAATACATTAATAAAACAAGGATATGTTATTGGAGCCGTGATGTCTTTAGAGTTAAATGGTTTGTTAGAAACGGTACATGTTAACGCATACAGCAGTCATAATAAGCTCTATATAACCTTATTAAAAGGTTGTATGGAGACAATTCAGATTATGCAAAAAATATCCGGGCTTGGTAAGAGCAGAGGTCACTCTAAAAATCATACAAAAGATGACAGGGAAAAACTGCAAGAGTACATGAAATTATTGGAAAGTCAAATGATGCTGGACAGTGTAACGAATACGTATAATCAACGTTATTTTAACAAAATAATTTATGAAGAAGCGAAAAAAGCAGCAATAAAGCAATACCCTATAACCATGATACTAATTAACCTTGAACAGTCAGCCTGTTCTGAGAATGCCCCAGAGGTTTTAAAAGAGGCGGGAAGTAAGGCAGTCTTTGGGGATATAGAACTTGCAGCGATTGCCTTTGCAAGGATTGCAAAGGATAGATTAAAGGATAGAAAGGAACTGTTATTCCGATTAGCTAGGAATGAATTCTTAATCTTATGTATACAACAAAACCAAATTAAAGCCAATCAAGTAATAGATAATATAAATGAAGCATTTACGTTGCAAATGCCGGAAAGAATTCTTCTAACTGGCATAGTGGAACTTACGCCGGATAAAATTACTGAAGATTTTAGTGTAATACCGTACTTAAAAATGGCAGATGACAGGATAGGGCTTTATCGCCGTGAAAAAGTAATGCATTAGAGTATACGCAAAGGGAGAGCCTCCGGCATACAATTATCTTGTTTTTTCAAAAAAAAAGAATTATAATAGAAACTATTGAGTTATTCTGGAATAATACTTTATTTTTTCAAGAATTAGTTTTCAGAAACATCCTAAAAATGCTAAGGATTTAAGACGGAAAGGATAAAAAAATGAAACAAAAAAATGCATGGTTAAAGTATGATGAAAATCAGACCAGAGAAATATTCGCCTTTAATGAAGGCTATAAAAAATTCATCTCCGACTGTAAAACCGAAAGAGAATGTGTACAGGAAATAATAAAACTAGCAAGAGAACAAGGCTATACGGACTTAAAAGATGCTATAAAAGCAAAAACTCCATTAAAAGCAGGAGATAAAGTGTACATAAACAATATGGAGAAGGCAGTTGCTTTATTTATTCTAGGCAAAGAACCTTTAGAGAAGGGGTTAAAGATTCTAGGCGCTCATATTGATTCTCCAAGACTTGACGTAAAGCAGGTACCCCTGTATGAAGATACAGATATGGCAATGTTAGATACCCATTACTATGGCGGAATTAAGAAGTACCAATGGGTTACTCTTCCTCTGGCTATACATGGTGTAGTAGTAAAGAAAGACGGCACTGTAATAAATGTTGTAATTGGTGAAGATGAGAATGACCCGGTTATTGGTATCACTGATTTGCTGGTGCATTTATCCGGTGCACAATTAGAGAAAAAAGCCGCTAAGGTAATTGAAGGAGAAGACTTAAATGTCTTAATCGGCAGTATGCCAGTTAAGGAAGAAGAAAAAGATGCAGTTAAAGCAAATGTATTACGTATCTTAAAGGAAAAATATGACTTTGAAGAAGAAGATTTTCTCTCTGCGGAATTAGAAATTGTAACGGCAGGTAAAGCAAGAGATTATGGTATTGACCGCAGTATGGTAATTGGTTACGGACAGGATGACAGAGTGTGTGCTTATACCTCTTTACAGGCAATGTTTGAAATAACAGAAACAGACAGAACCTGCTCCTGCATACTGGTTGACAAGGAAGAAATTGGAAGTGTCGGTGCCTCTGGTATGCACTCTAAATTCTTTGAGAATGCCGTTGCAGAACTTATAGATTTAGCAGGAGAATACTCCGAGTTAAAACTAAGACGTGCCATGCAAAACTCTCATATGCTATCTTCTGATGTTAGTGCAGCATTCGACCCTAATTATCCTGCTGTTATGGAAAAGAAGAATTCTGCATATTTTGGAAAAGGTATGGTATTTAATAAATATACAGGTTCCAGAGGAAAATCAGGTTCTAACGATGCTAATCCGGAATATATGGCTCGTCTAAGAAATATTATGGAAAACCATAATGTATCTTATCAGACTGCCGAGCTTGGTAAGGTAGATGAAGGCGGCGGCGGTACCATTGCTTACATAATGGCTAATTATAATATGGAGGTTATTGATAGTGGTGTGGCGGTACTTAACATGCATGCACCTTGGGAAATAACCAGTAAAGTAGATATCTATGAGACCAAAAACGGTTATGTTGCCTTTTTAAATGAAATATAAACCTTAGAAATGGTTATAATCTAAAGGTCGTAATCAAAGGTCGCAGATGGGAGCAAAAAAATGGTTAAGCATATTGTTCTTTGGAAGCATGGGGATAATTTTTCAGAAACAGAAAAACAGGAACATGCAAAAATTATAAAAGAAAGTTTGGAAGCATTAGTTCATAAGATTCCGGGAGTTATATCCATAAAAGTAATAACAAATCCTTTGCCGTCAGGTTCAGGTGATGCAGACCTTATTCTGGACAGCACGTTTGAGAGTATAGACGCATTAAATACCTATCAGGAACATCCAGAACACATAAAGGCTGCAACTTATGTAAGAAGCGTTGTGAAAGACCGTAAATGTATTGACTACTGGGAATAAATAATATAAGATACAATACTGTAAAAGCAATGCTTATGTAGTGTTGCTTTTTACAGCTTGTACATTCATTTAAATAAATAATATAAGAAAAGCACAACAGGTTATCAGGAGGTAAATATGGCAGAATCGATGAAGGGCTTACACCGCAGTCATAGATGTACGGAGGTTTCAACTGCTAATATTGGTGAAACAGTCATTGTAATGGGCTGGGTACAAAAAAGCAGAAATAAAGGCGGTATAATATTTGTTGACTTAAGAGACCGTTCGGGTCTTTTGCAGGTAATTTTTGAAGAAAATGACATTGGGGTAGATGGATTTTTAAAAGCTGAAAAATTAAGAAGTGAATTTGTTGTTGCAATTACCGGTAAGGTAGAAGCTCGTTCCGGTGCTGTCAATGAAAATCTTGCTACAGGTGCAATTGAAATTAGAGCGACTGAACTTCGCATTCTTTCTGAGGCTGAAACACCTCCATTCCCAATTGAAGAAGAGAGTAGAACCAAGGAAGAACTTCGTTTGAAATACAGGTATTTAGATCTTAGAAGACCGGATTTACAAAAGAACTTGATTATGCGCAGTAAGGTGGCAAATTTAACCAGATTGTTCTTAGCAGAAGAGGGATTTTTGGAAATCGAAACACCCATGTTAACGAAAAGTACACCGGAGGGTGCCAGAGATTATCTGGTTCCAAGCCGTGTTCATCCAGGTAATTTTTATGCTCTTCCGCAGTCACCCCAGCTTTTTAAGCAATTATTAATGTGCTCCGGGTATGATAGGTACTTTCAGATCGTGAAATGTTTCCGTGATGAAGATTTACGGGCAGATAGACAGCCGGAATTTACGCAAATCGATATGGAATTATCTTTTGTTGATGTAGATGATGTCATCGGAATTAATGAAAGACTTCTGCAAAAACTTTTTAAAGAAACGATTGGTGTTGAAGTTAAACTTCCTATTCAGAGAATGACTTATAAAGAAGCCATGGAACGTTTCGGTTCAGATAAGCCGGATACTCGTTTTGGTATGGAATTAAGAGATGTTTCTGAAACCGTAAAAAATTGCAGCTTCTCTGTATTTACAGGGGCATTGGAAAAAGGTGGTTCCGTGCGCGGTATCAATGCAGTTGGTCAGGGAGAAATGCCTAGAAAGAAAATAGATGCACTGGTTGAATTTGCAAAAGGTTTCGGAGCAAAGGGGCTTGCTTATCTGGCAATAGGCAGTGACGGAAGTTTTAAATCCTCCTTTTCAAAGTTTATGACAGAAGAAGAATTAACTGCTTTAGTTACAGCTATGTCTGGAAAGCCGGGTGATTTATTATTATTTGCGGCAGACGAAGATGAGGTTGTATTTGATGTATTGGGTAATTTAAGACTTGAGATGGCAAGAAATCAGGATTTACTGAAGAAAGATGTCTATAACTTCTTATGGGTTACAGAATTCCCGCTTTTGGAGTACTCCAAAGAAGAAGGAAGATATACGGCAAAGCATCATCCATTTACCATGCCTATGGAAGAAGATTTAGAGCTATTAGATACAGATCCTTCTAAAGTTCGTGCAAAAGCTTATGACATTGTATTAAATGGTACAGAAATCGGTGGCGGCAGTGTGAGAATTTTTCAAAATCATATTCAGGAAAAAATGTTTGAGGTATTAGGCTTTACAAAAGAAGATGCCTATGACCGATTTGGCTTTTTGTTAAATGCCTTTAAATATGGAGTACCACCACATGCTGGTTTAGCTTACGGATTGGATCGTCTAATTATGCTTATGGCAAAAGAAGACAGCATCCGTGACGTCATTGCTTTTCCGAAGGTAAAAGACGCTTCCTGTTTAATGACAGATGCGCCTAATCTGGTAGAGGACAAACAACTAGTAGAACTGGGGATAGAAGTTACTAATCAGGAAGAATAAGCTTTTCAGTACCTATTAAATCATACGCAAAATCATTATGTGTTGATATGTTTCGAATAGGTTATAGGTAGTAGTAAGCATTAAAAAAATAAAATAAATAAGAGGCATAGTTATGTATATCATAATTATGCCTCTTATTTGCATTAGAATTTGATTCATAAATTATAAATGTAAATTACGTATATGTTTTTTAAGATGTTAATGCATTGATAATCAAAGCAGGCTTATTATAGCAGGTACAATTTTATTTATGCATTGAAATCACTGTCATTCCAGGTAGAACTATCTTCTGTTTGCTGTGAAGCATTTTGCTGGTAAGCTAACCTTAAGAAACCTTCAAAATCTTTTTTTAAGGTAGCTTTTAAGTTTTCACTATATCCCATTACTATGTGGGAGTGCTGGCGCGCGTACGTTTCTAATATTAGCTCAATACTGTCAGTTTTTTTCATGGCTAAAGTTATTTTGTTTTTGTTTCTATTATATAAGATAACCGACTTGGTTGTCCCTACTTTAATGCCATTACGTCTGTGAGTTACTATCTCTTGATAAGCCCAGATAATATCTGAGTTATTAATAATCATTGGTTTTAATCCGTCAAAATAATAGGTCCATGTTTCGCCAATTCTTGTGGATTCTACCTTGACTGCATTCTCAAAATCAGCTTCTATTCTCTCCTGACTGGTACTAGACTCATTGTTGGAGATGTATTTGCGAATTGAATTAAGGTACGCACCGGTGATTATCTTGATTAAAACAATTATAATATATAGAAAAAGTACTACAGTTAAAGCCATTATAAGATAGAGAGGGATGGTATCATTAGAACCAATCATATCCTTTTTCAGTACATAAGGATATATAAGTTTATCAATTTCTTCCTCAGAAAAATCATAAAAATAATCGGAAGCAGCAATCGTCTCTTCAAAATATTGTACCATTTCCGGGTCCATTTCCTGAAAAGTGCCCGTAATTTTCATTGAAACGGTTAACTCGTCAATATTTCCGTATAAATAATCATATGTATCATAATAAATTCGATCCGCAATATCAAAATCCTCAGGTTTTATCTCAATTGCGGCGTATTCCTCTTCTCCTACAGGAATGATATAATACTGTTCGGTACTGTTTTTAGTGCCATCGCTGTCGTAGGTATAGTACTCTGCAAAGGGATCTATCATTGCAGTAATCTCACCAGTTACATAAGCGCCAGGGATGTCTTTAGCATTTATGGAATAAAGATCCTTAGGTCCTTGTATGCTTTTAACAAAATCACCAGTAAAAAATATTAGTACCATTATTAACGCGGCTGCAACTAAGCCTATGCGGACTATAGCGCGTTTATTAGATAGTTTCTTTAGTTCATTTAACATTTCTAATCCCTCCCAAGGTTAAGCACAGTAACTAATCTAAATGCTTTTCCTTATGTATTTAAGTTTACGTATAATAAGCCAATTCTAATATAATTTAGTCTGAAAATTTTGTCAATAATTATTTCTACTTTTATCTCTAAAACCACCCACAATTCCAAAGAAACGAATGAAAAGCATGGACTTCTGGAAGAAAGGAGTGTAGAATAGAACTAATTCACTAATAGCAAACTGTGTGTTACATGAAATAATGATAAAGAAAGGCGGTAGCAATGATACCCTCTGAAATAATTAAATTAGTACTACTGGCTTATTTCACTCTAATGAATGCAGCAGCCTTTATATATATGGGTTTAGATAAACAACGTGCGAGAAAGAACCAATGGAGAATAAAAGAGAAAACTTTATTTATAACTGCAATACTGGGAGGTAGCCTAGGAGCAATCCTTGGCATGCAAGTATTTAGACATAAAACGAAGCATTCGGCTTTTCGATATGGTATGCCTGCCATTTTATTGCTACATATAGTATTGGGGTTATGGGGATGGCAGGCATTATTATAGAGGTATTAAAGATTCTTTTTAGAATTACGGACTTTGTGCTCTAGAATTAAAATAACGTCTTTTTTCTCAGATTCAGTTAATCTGGAATACAAATTAAATAACTTTTTCTCATCCTGAGTTAGTTGTATTACTCTGGAAGTAGAGAATTTTTGTTTTACGTTATTGGTTTTAATACTATAATTTACATCCTCATGAAGGGTATCATGGGTAATAGGCGTTGTCTGGCTATTAATAAGTTCACCAATGTCTATCTGATAAAGATTTGACAATTTAAGTAAGGTTTGATAGTCAGGATTTCTCAGGCCTGCCTCATAATGAGCATAGCCTTGTCGGGTCATATTAAGATATTGGCCAACTTTTCTCTGGGTGTAATGGGCTTTGGTGCGTAGTTCGCGTAATTTATCTT
The DNA here is from genome assembly GCF_014218335.1 of Anaerocolumna cellulosilytica. GTDB lineage: Bacteria > Bacillota > Clostridia > Lachnospirales > Lachnospiraceae > Anaerocolumna > Anaerocolumna cellulosilytica. The sequence continues at coordinate 1,256,218 of NZ_AP023367.1, forward strand.
TTAGTAATAATTCAGGCATACTAAACTCCCCTACTGATTTTTAATTTTAGGACTCAATTACCGGAATCATTTCGCTAATCTTACAGTTTAATTCAGAAATAATCATAATTACTCAAAATATTATGTTATAATTTATTTATTATACCAACTTAAAAATAAAATATACGAATATGCAACAAAATGTAGCCAATAGAGTAAAAAAACGTATCAATTACTTTAATAATATATAATACGATTAAAAATATCAAACAAAAATATTATATAATTCGTAGACATTCCCATAAAAATTCCCAAAATATTATTTGACAGAACAGGAAATAAGTGATATGATTAGTATGTTGCAATAGATATAAAAGTAACGTTGCAACGATAGTAAATTAATTTATTTGGAGGAATTATCATGAACAAAGGTACAGTTAAATGGTTCAACAATCAAAAAGGTTTCGGATTTATCTCTGACGAACAGGGAAATGACGTTTTTGTTCACTATTCAGGACTTAACATGGATGGCTTTAAGTCATTAGAAGAAGGACAAGAAGTTGCTTTCGATGTTGTTCAAGGAGCTAAAGGACCTCAGGCTACTAACGTAACAAAATTATAATCAACAAAGTTTTCAGTGTACCTTTTTCTAGATAAATTATTTTAAGAATTATTATTTTTAACAATTTTTATATAGAAATAGCTATATTGTACGGAACGAAATTGATTAAAAGGTTATCCTTCGGGATAGCCTTTTTTGTTAATCAAAATGTTGAAGATGGAGTTTAGATATGTATATAACCTTTTTACCATTATCATACAAGACAGAAGCAGAGCCTGGAAGCAATTTATTATACATTGCCAGGGAACAGGGGATTGATTTGGGTGGCGTTTGTGCGGGAGCTAAAACCTGTGGAAAGTGTAAGGTTCTTATTACAAAAGGAAATGACTGGTGTTATGAAAAGGAAGAGATGCTTCATTTGTCAGAAGAAGAACGAGCAAAAGGATATCGTTTAGCATGTAGTTTTACGATAAAAGAAGACACCTGTGTAATTCTTACCGATAAAAAAGTAAACAAGGGAATATCTCAGGACAAGTTAACTTATAAGAATCATGCTTTAAGAGTATCGAAATCCCAAAATGAAGATAGTAAGGCAGTAAGGAAGACTTATAATTACAAGACCAGTTACGGGATTGCTGTAGATGTGGGTACAACGACAGTAGTAGCCAGGTTATGGGAATTAAATGAAAAAAGATGTTTGGGAACCTTAACCCGCCTTAATCCTCAGAGACTTTACGGTGGAGATGTCATATCCCGAATTACCTATGCCAGCCAAAGTAGCGAGAATTTGCAGAATCTTACTAAGCTCATAAGAGAATGCTGTAACGAACTAATTCAGGAATTAGTCCATGTTAATTCTCTTTCTAAAACCAATATTGATAAGGTTGTCCTGGTTGCAAATACAACTATGACGCATCTTTTACTTGGAAAGCCAGTAGACAACTTAATTAAAATACCCTTTCAAGGTGTTTCCTATGATGGGGTTATGGCGTCACCAAGAGACTTGAAAATAGATATTAACCCTGATGGGTTTGTCTATGTAATGCCGGGAATCAGTGGACATGTAGGGGGAGACACCGTAGGATGTATTCTTTCTGAGAATCTCTTTGAACGAAAAGGTACTACCTTATTAATAGATATTGGTACGAATGGAGAATTAGTTTTCGCGAAAGATGGAAGGATGACAGTCTGTTCTACAGCAGCCGGGCCGGCATTTGAAGGCGGTGCCCTGCACCAGGGGATGGGAGCTTTAGTTGGGGCAATTACTAAAGTTCAGATTAGGGAAGATAAAACCCACCTAGAATATATCGGTAAAGAGGAAGGTGCTGTTCCTGTAGGTATCTGTGGTTCCGGTATTATTGAAGCTATAGCAGAATTATACCGTATGGGACTTATGGATGAAACCGGACGATTACAAGGGCTTGCAGGGGAATCCAATGAATTTATCTTATGGGAAGATGAAAGGAATAAAGTTGTTATAACTCAAAAAGACATACGGGAAATACAATTGGCCAAGGCAGCAATATATGCTGCTATGAGATTGCTATTAAAAAATGAAAATACAGAATTAAAAGAGATTGATTATCTATTAATAGCAGGTGCATTCGGAAGTAATTTAGATGTATGTAAGGCCATAACAATAGGGCTTCTTCCAGGTGTTGATGAGAAGAAAGTTCAACTTATCGGTAATGCAGCACTATCAGGAGCTGAAAAGGTATTATTGAATGACGGAGTAAGAGAAATCGCGGAAGAAAACAGCTCGCTAGTAAAACATCTGGAGTTAGCCGTAATGGAGCTGTTCCAGGAAGAATTTATTAAAGCGATGTCTTTTCCGCGATTGTAGTTAGGTGAGTCTGAAAACTAATTATATTATACGAACGCGCCGTTTAAACGATAGTTTTCAGACTCACTCTAATTCGCATAATAAGATGTTACTAGATGTTTAAGTGTAAACATCAAAGGGCGGTATAAAAACAGTGCAAGTACAAAATTCCCTATACCATGGGTTATGTCAAAGGGTATACCTGAAATCCAGTATGCCAGGGCATTCTGAAAGCCTGATTGCGTACTGTGATAGTTTATAAAAAAGAAATAAGGAATCGTACATAAAGCTCCAAAGGATAGGCCGTAAAAGCCGGATAACAAAGCTGTTTTTAATACGGTATCTTCTTTTCTACCAAAGAAGGAAGCTAGAAAATAGAGGATAAACCATACATAGAGGTAATTCATCCACCAGATTCCAAAGCCGAATAAAAAACCTTCCAGTAGTATGAATATGCTTATAATGTATAAGGTTTTTTTACCGAAAATACGTGTAAACACAAGGATAAGCAGGGATACTAGCTCGATATTTGGCAGGAAAGCGAGGCCGACCTGAACTGCCACCAAAAGAGCTCCAAGCATTCCGATGATTACCGTGTCTTTAAGCCTCATTTACCTACCAGCCCACAGTCAGGGTGATTTCAAAGTGGTCTCCATCTTTAAGCGGTGTGGCGTCTACACTGGTATTTAGCATGTTACCATCCTGAGTAAGACACCACCATTCTTGCTTTCCTTCATCTGCGGTTCTGCCATCAACAGTGGTTACATAAAGGCCAAAGTCGCCTTCCGTTCCCTCAATCAGCTTCTTTTCATCCAAAGCCTGTCTTAAATATTCTGCATCTGTCTGGATTTCATAACTTTTACTGCTCTCATCTTCCTGTATGACCTCAACAACAATTTTTTTTGCACCGGGAGTACCTTTCTCCATAAACTGATTGTATAAAAAGGTCATGGCAACAATCGCCAGAATAAGAAATAATACACCGGCAATTAGTCCGGTTCGTTTTTTTCTCTGTTCCATAAAAATTCCTTTAGGCTATTATTAAGAGCCTTGCCGCATACGGCTGAAAGAAAGAGTTGCGGCACCTTTCGTATAGTATTTTTTCTTTCAACTATAAGACTGCGCTTAAAACGGGTTACAAAGTAACATAAATATATCCGTAGAAACGCTTTTTTGTACGCAGGGCTTTATTCTGGCATAAAAATAAGCCCTGCCACTTGGCCGGACTCAATGTAACTAATACAAGAAAACCGACAGATGTTTCTGTCAGCAGACTATGTACCTAATCCAATCCTCGTGGCTTATGCGGTACGAATATCAAGCAGGTATTCTGACTTATGTATCAACATTTACCAAAAATCTTCCCAGGAGTCTTCCCAGTGATATAACAGCTTTTTGCTGTTTTGGCAAACTACACATTTACAGCGGCGAGACCGTACAGGTATTACACCTGTTTCCCTATTATGTCTTATAAAATAGTATTTAATAAGACCACTTGAAATTGTTATGTTATGGTATAAAAGAATATATACATGGAAGCATATACCATAAGACATATGAGTTACAACTTTCATTCGAATAAGATTTACCGGTAAGGTTATGCCGGAATGAGAGAACTGAGTTGAAGGCAGTCTCCATTCGTATGGCATAACACTTGGTAAATAGCCGGTAAATTTGTGAACGTTGTAATCAAAGTATAGCATTCCATTTATTTCTTGTCAACTGGCTATAGACACCTACTACGAGTACAAAAGTTACAGAAATATTAAAGGCGCATATATATTCAAAAATGACTTGCACTTTTTTATAAAGTGGATTATTCTAGTAATTAACAATGCAGATATAAAGGAGAATATATATGAGTATTAAAAAACATTCCTTTGGTAAGACAAAGGATGGAAAAGAAGCAACTCTTTATACCTTGATTAATAAAAATGGTATGTCAGTAAGCTTTACGAATTACGGTGCCAATATCGTCAATATTTTAGTACCTGATAAAAACGGAAAATTAGATGATGTTGTGTTAGGTTATGATAATGTAAGAGGTTATGAAATCAATTCTCCAGGATATGGATCTTTTATCGGACGCCACGCGAACCGTATCGGTGGTGCAGTATTTGTATTAAATGATAAAAAATATGAACTTGAAAAAAACGATGGGGAAAATAATCTTCACGGTGGTTTCAAAAGTTATAACAAATTTTGGTATGAAGTTGAGACCTTTGAAGAAGAAGATGCTGATTCTATTGAATTTTCCAGACTAAGTCCTGATATGGAACAGGGTTTTCCGGGCAATCTTGATATCAGTGTAACTTATACTTTGACAGATGACAATGAACTGGTGATTGAATATCTTGCAGTTTCTGATAAGGATACCGTAGTAAACTTAACAAATCACTCCTACTTTAACCTGTCAGGCCATAATTCTGGAAGTGTTTTAAAACAGAAAGTTATACTGGAAGCAGACAAGTTCACACCCACGGATGCAGCTTTGATTCCGACAGGGGAATTAAGAGATGTAAACGGGACACCTATGGATTTTCGTACATTAAAAGCTTTGGGACAAGATATTGAAGAGGATTATGAGCCGCTAAAATTGGCCGGAGGATATGATCATAACTTTGTTCTTAATACCAATGGCAGTGATGTAGAGAAGATTGGTGAAATGATTGACGATAAGAGTGGACGTAAAATGGAAATATTCACAAACATGCCGGGAATTCAGTTATACACCGGTAACTTTATCAGTGGTAAAGAGGCAGGTAAGGGAGGCTATATTTATCAGAAACGTGATGGTGTCTGTTTTGAAACACAGTACTTTCCGGATTCCTGTAATAAAGGAGAATTTCCTTCAAGTATCTTAAAAGCAGGTAATGAATATGACTTTGTAACGGTTTTCAAATTTTCCGCAGATAAGTAAGATAATATTTCTAACTTCGTAATAATAGCTATAAAACTTAAAAAATATTTAGAAAAAGTGCTTACGACTCCAAATTTTAGGAGTATAAGCACTTTTTTATGGGGTTGCGTATATAATTATTTAGTACCGTATATTCTATCTCCGGCATCTCCAAGTCCTGGGAGAATATAGCCACGTTCATCCAGACGTTCGTCTAAGGCACCAATATAAACATCAACATCCGGATGTTCCTTTGTAAATCGTTTTACACCTTCAGGAGCAGCAATTAAACATAGGAAATGAATCTTGGCAATCCCCTTATTTTTTAATAAGGTAATGGCGGCACTGGCAGAACCGCCGGTAGCCAGCATAGGATCAACTACAAAGATTTCTCTTTCTTCTGCATCACTTGGCATTTTGCAGAAATACTCAACGGGTTCAAGAGTCTCTTCATTACGGTATAAACCAACATGTCCAACTTTTGCATTAGGAATCAGGTTTAAGATACCATCAGCCATATGGAGGCCAGCCCTCAGAATAGGTACGATGCAAAGTTTTTTACCTGCAATTTCCTGTGCTATCGTTTTAACGAGAGGAGTTTCTATCTCAATGTCAGCAAGAGGAAGTTCCCTTGTTGCTTCATAACAGATTAACATGGCAACTTCGGATACTAGGTCACGGAATTCCTTGGTTGAGGTGGTTTTACGCCTCATAATACCGATTTTGTGCTGAATTAACGGGTGATTCATAATAGTTACTTTTGACATAGTCGTGCCTCCAAATATTTTTATTCACGTGTATGTCTGCCTGTGACAGACGGAATTTTTGCTCTACCAATCATTATAACAAAATTTCATGCCTAAGAAAAGCATAAATTTATATATTACAAAACTTTTTCATAAATAAAAGAGAAGAATGAAGTATCAATGAATTCTTATGATCCAATTATACATTATGATTCATTTAAAAAGTTTTAATCAAGGATGAGCTGAATAAATAGTTGGAAAGTGAAAGGAAAAAGTACTCAGAACAGAGGAGAAGCCCGGTAGAGGGGGGAGGGTAACTACCAGGCTTTGTTTTATGAAAAAAATTATCTTATAAGCGAATTAGTATAACATGTTGTTTCAATTTCTATGATTTTATTATAATAGACATATATGTTTATTGTATGGATGATTTGTGAACATTTTATGAATATTTAAATCTATTCAAAAATAGAGAAAAACTGTTAAAATAAGGAGCTATTCACAGGAATTTCAGAGGCTACAATCCGCAAGGGTACAGATACTAAGAGAAACATCTATCCAAAGCAAAAAATAATATTTGTCCGGAGTGAATAAATAGATGAGAGGAAGGTAACCACATGGCCAGCGTCTTTAAAAAACTAATCAGTAGTGAACTAGGTGAAAATAATTACAACAAATATTTTTTTGTATGCCAGAAAAGCCTGCAAAACAAAGTATTTGACAGTAAAGAGATATACAATGACATATATGAAAACTTAAAAAACAAAGACAGAATAACGATTAAAAAAATGCAGGGACGTTTAAATGATGCCATGTTTCTTGCAATACGCATCAGCAAGACTTACTTTTTTTCATTTTTATTTTTTATAGGAGCTATCTTTTTTTTAATCACAAAAGACTTGCATCCTATCATTACAATATTAAGCATTTTATTGATGATAATGTTATTCTTAGCAAAAACTTATGAATTTATTGTTAACAAATATTGTTTTATTGATGCCCATATTGTATTAGTCTATAAGACAGTACTGGACAAAATGCTGATACCCGGTGATGGAAATAATAATACCGGGGTTAATAGCTGACAACCATAAGAAGAGGACGTATATATGGGTGCTTATTGTTCTGATATACGTCCATTCTTGCGTCTATGAGGTATATTTTTTCCTATTAATTCTGATTCAAAAGGTAGTCTATGATAACATCTTTATTTAGTTTAAAGTCCTGTATGTCCGGTTTTAATACAATATCAGGCTGAATGGTTTTCGCATCATCCTCCGTCAATTTAAAATATTTCACAGAATAAGTAACAGGTAGTTGAGAATTAGGCAAATTGAAATGTTTAACTTCTCCATAGGAATTAGGAGAACCGCCGGTGGATTCACCGATTAAGACAGCACCAGGAACTGTCTTTTTTAAATCTAATACTGCCATTAAACCGGAGGAAAAGGTTTCACGTCCGATAATTACATATACAGAAGTATCAGGATACTCTTTTATGAAATTGTTCAGACTTTTAAGAAAAGGGTTAATGACTGTAGAATTGCCTCCTGTGTTATTTCTTAAATCTATTATGATTTTTGAAACTTTTTTAGAAACAGTGCTTTGCCACATCTTTTTATTAAACTCTTGAAAGTTCATTGGCTCCATATTGGTGCAGACATTATATTTGAAATATAATGTCTTATCTTCTTCTAAGAGGTTATACCAATAGTAGTCTTCGTTGCTATAATCATAAAAATAGACGTTTCTGTCGGTGTCGTAGGTTAGGTAATAATTGGGGGATTCACCGTAGGACAATGTGTTTATGCGTGCAGTTATAATAGTACCATGGTCATCGCCTGTTTCAAAATCAAAGACAGTAGAATGTTCGTCAGGTATCAGACCCAGGCCCAATAAATATCCAGGAGATTTTAGATATCCAGGCAGGTTATATAGCTTCCATTGTTCATTCTCACTGGGTATCAAGGCAGAAAGTTTAGGTATTATCTCATTTATATCTGTACCATTAATTCTAGATACTTTGGAAAATATAATATCCGCTAGATTAGTATCCGCGTTTATGACGTAAATACCACCGTCTAAGTAATAAAAATCCATAGGGTATGTGTAACCGTCCCAAGTATTGATAGTGGTATGAGCATCTCCAATGGATGCAACGAGCTTTTGCAGTTCAACAAAAATAGCGGAATTATCTTTTGTGTCCACTTGATTCATAATAGAATGAACGTTACTTTCGAATTCTTTTTTTGTTATGTTATGATAAGGATTTTTATGCTTTTTGGTTAATTGTTCTGTAAGGAAGACAATGTCTTCCTTTAAAAGGAGGTTTCTTTTATCGCTAGTATAGTCATTTTGCAGGATAATATCTCTGTTACTCTGACTTATACCGGTAGAGTTCTTACTATTGGATTCAATCGTAGTATTCTGACTTGTTACTGGGGTAAATAATTTACATCCCCCTAATACGGCAGTACTTAAGATGAAAAGGGTACCAATAACAATAAATGGTTTGATGACTTTCATGATGATTATCCTTTCTAAATTCTACTCACATTTACCTAAATCAATTTAAAACACCTTGTTGCTTTCACAAAGCTGATGGAGGCCACTAAGGATATTAAAGCATATTTTCCCAATAATTAATAGATAGAATTCTTCTAAAATACATTAAAATTATATTAAAGAATAGTTTCTGTATAATATTTTAAACCCTCTTTAATAATATGCCGCTAAAGTCGCAGATGGAAGCTTGAATAAATATCATAAGATAATTCTTTTCGTGTGTTGTATTTTCATTGTATATGTATTAATATGGAGGCAGGTAAAGCATATAATCAACTGCTATTCTAAGTAGTTTATTTTGAATAGCAGTTGGTATAAGTAAATCTCTTTTTTCTTAGATTTACTAAACAGGAGACTCATTATTTTTGGTATTATTGCCCGGTTTATCGATATCTGGTATATCACCGTCACCATACTCGGTATTAAAATCATAATCCAGATTAATTTTGTCTTTCGCTCCGGTATCTTTGGAAGGAGTACCTTTGCTATCTTTGTAATTATTCATGTTTTGCCCATGTAATGCAGACAGGCTGCAATACTGCCACAATAGTAAGAGAATTAAACTTTTAATTAATAGTTTTTGCAACTTAATGCTAGCAAACTGTAAAAGATTCTCTCGTGGCTTCCTTTCGTTCATTTTAGATTTTCTTTGAATCATAACCCAATTCTGCACAAAGAATTGAAGTACATAGAAAATCAATATACATTACAATTCGTAACAAAGGGTGTTATAAGCGCAGATCTTTCGGGAAATACAGATATATTCTCTTAGGGTTTTCATATTTAGTATGTCACTGAGGGAAAAGTTTATGCTCATTTTAGAAAGGATTCGTATGACATGGTGTACTTAAAGAGCTTTTCTCTACCAAACCAATATCACATAGATATGAATTTGCTTCCTTCTGCATATCCATCTTCGGTCTTTTATTTTAAAGAGTTGACATTGATAACATTCGAACGGATTACTATATTTTATGGTGGCAATGGAAGCGGTAAATCAACCTTGCTAAATCTTATTTCAGACAAGCTTGGATTACAAAGAATAACAACGGTTGACCGAAGCAAAGAATTTCATAATTTCCTCCATTTATGCAAATATGGGCTTGAAGAGGAAGAGGAACTAAGGAATGGTCTTCCGGAAGGAAGTAAAATTATATCCAGTGAAGATATAATGGACCATATATTAAACCAGAGAATTAATAATAAAGCAACTGGCATCTCTCAGGAGAAATCCTTTGAGGAATATATGAAATATAAATTTAGTGATTTTCATTATAGAAATCTTGAGGATTATGAAAATCTAAAGAAAGTAAATACAACTAGAAGGCTTACAGCAACAAAATATGTTAACACCAATGCAGGAACAAAGTCCAGAGAATTTTCCAATGGTGAAAACGCTCTTAATTATTTCGACCGGGAATTAAAAGAAGGGAATCTTTATATATTAGATGAACCAGAAAACAGTTTGTCACCCAGATATCAGTTTGAGCTGACCAAGCTATTAACAGATATGGCAAGATTCTTTAACTGTCAGTTTATTATTGCCACGCATTCACCATTTATACTTTCTGCTGAAGGGGCCAGAATATATAACTTGGATGAAGAACCCGTAGAAATAAGACGATGGGAAGAGTTAGAAAGTATACGGTTTTATCACGATTTTTTTAAGGAGAGGGACAAGTATTTTTAGTTTTTAAAAACCTTATTTATGAAAGCCATACTCATAAATAAGGTTTTAAGTGAGAGTAACAGAGAATTATCCACGTATTTCTATTAATTCATTATCAGGTCCTCTAAATAAAACCCGCATCCAGCCCTTTTCTTCCGGAATTCTTGGGCTAGGAACGTGAGGTTCAAAAACAACAGGAATACCGGCATTTTTTAGGCGTAGGTAATCTGAATAGAAATCATCACTGATGAGGCAGAAATGATATCCGTTATTTTGTCTGTTGTCTGTCCAGTGTTCAAATTCTAAAATTGTATCACCAAGCCGCAGATAAACCACTTTTTCTAATTCAGGTATTCCAGGAACATCATGTTCAAAATATTTCTGAAAGCCAAAATATGTCTCATAAAAATCGATAGATTTCTGTCTGTCTTTTACTGAAAAGGCAATATGATCAATTCTTTTAAACATAAATCCTTATCCTTTCTTTTACAGTCTATTGCATTTAAAAGTTACAATAGATATCTATATCTTTCCCAAGTTGATATGAAAGGTGTTATACATCTGAGGGAAGAATATTTTTTATCTGTAACACAATCAGGTCTTTTGTACTTGTATTGTTAAAACCATGGAACTCTCCCCGCGGCGAATATATAACATCATATTCTTTTAAAGCAGTAGGTTCTTTATTAATGGTAATAGTACCTTCACCGGATAGGATGTAAAATACCTCATCTAAATCTGAATGTTTATGATCAGGTGTAGTCTGCCCAGGTGCATATTGTAATAACCCTATATCCAATGTCCCTTCCTTAAAAATCTCAGTGCGGTTATTTTTAACCGAAACAGATTTAAGTATGGACGTAATATTAACTTTTTTCATGTTTATCCTTTCTCTGACATACTTATAACAGTATATCAAAGCCACTATATAGTACAGAAAAAATTTCTTGTGGCATCCTTTCGTTAAGTTTTATTTCTTTCAGTATCGATAGAAATTAATTTGTAATTTAGCTGTCGTGTTAAATATTCATGAATATCATAGTTCTATCATAATAGGAGTACAATCAAATTGCAAGAAGGCACTATTTTGTGTTATACTAACTAAACAGTAAGTATTACGTTATAATGATTGGAGAAATTGGGATGTCATGTGATAATTCATGTCCGATTGAGCACACTGTTAATTTAATCGGTCATAAATGGAAGGTACTCATTATAAGAAATTTAATGAATCACGGTACTTTAAGATTCGGTGAACTTAGTAAAGGAATTCATGGTATCAGCCAGAAAATGTTAACACAGCAGCTTAGGCAACTGGAGGAGGATCGAATTGTTCAAAGAAAAGTCTACCCGGAAGTTCCTCCAAAGGTGGAATACACTTTGACAGAACTGGGAATGACCTTAAAACCTATTTTGGATGCAATGAGCAGTTGGGGGAGTGAACATATAAAGACCAGGTAGATATTTATTGTGTAATAGATAGATTCTTTATTCATATATTTATAATGACAATGTTTTCTATGGTGAAAATATGGATAATGAAAAACAATGGGATAAAGTAAAACTATTTGTAAAAACAGGAATCGTTGTTTTAACATTCCTGTCTCTCTTAGTTCTTGGTATCAACTACATACCAAAAGCAATGTCTGTAACAAATTCAGCTAATAATAAAAAACTACCTATTTATTGCGTGGATGTAGATGAAAATAAGGTGGCATTAAGCTTTGATGCAGCATGGGGGAATGGTAGATAAGGACTGTAAAAATAATTCAATTTTAATATTGTCCATGGACTAATCATGCAGTTAAATAATAAATATTGAAAAAGGAGAAATCTACATTAAAAAAGGAGCTTTTGCAAGGATTTACTAATCCATGAGCGAAAACTCCTCTTCTATTTTGTTCTCCTATCAGTAATGCGGAGAGTTATAAAGCAAATCATTCGTCATAAAGTTTTAAAGGTAGATTATTATAAACTTCTATACAAAAGTTTATACCCGTCTTTTTGAATACAGGTAGCCTGCAAGACATACTAAGCAACAGAAGAGGATAAAAACGCTTGCATATAAAGGGGTTGAGATAAGTCCTCCTACTAATATAATGAGAGAGCCTAAAAGACCAAGGATAGGACAGACAACACCTTTAAAGAAGCTGGTTATGATATTTTTTTTCTTAAGCTTAAGTACTTTTATATAAAGCAGAATATAGCAAATATAGCTGAAAACGATGGCATTCTCGCTTATATCACCGCCTTTAAAAATATTACTTTTTAGAGAGAAATAATGCAGTAGCATCCAGACCACACAAGTTAAATAAGAGCAGAGAGCAGAAGACAGCGAAAGCTCATATTTTGGATGAATTTTTGCAAGGGTTTTTGAATCCGGAAGCATTTTTTTAAAGGCTAGATTTTGCGGCATACGAATACTGCCAAGTGTCATACCATTAACAACGCCGAGGATGGATATAATAATAAAAATAAGTAAAAGCCTTATACCGAAATTACCAAAAAGAATTTCACCAGCTTTATTCACTGCTTCATTTCCCGTTGCCATGATATAATCAGGACCTAACATAGTATTTAGCCCCAAGAAATATAGCAGATAAACAATTAGAACCGTTAAAGGGCCAATGATAAGTGCCAGGGGCATGTTTTTTTTAGGATTCTCAACCTCATTAGTAATATTAATAGAGACTATCCAGCCATCAAAGGAAAAGGCGATAGAAGGTAAGGCGGCAAGCCATGCAAGTCCAATATTAGAGTTTGGGATTAAGGCAGTTCCTTCTGGTATTTTAATGTCTTGTCCAGAATAGAATAGACCGGTTAGGGCAATCAAAAATAAAGGTATTAACTTTACTATTGTGGTTATATTTTGTATATGTCCGCCTAGTTTATACGAGAGGGTATTAATACAATAAAATACGGTAAAAATGATAAGTCCTAGAATAACTTGTTGTTCTACACTTCCCTCTATGCCTAAAAAAGAGAATATATAAATTGCAGTTACCCATGAAATAACGACAATAATGGTAGGAAAATAAATAAATGTCTGAAACCAACCAAAACCATTGGCTGAACTTACTGAGATAAATTCTTCATAGTATCCAATAATTCCTCCATCATGTTTTGTACGAACTGCAAACTCTGAAAGAGTAAGACTGCCAAAGATGATGCTAAAGGCACCTATGATAAATGCAATAACACCAAGTTCTACACTTCCTCCTGTATAAATTAATACATCGTCACTTTTAAAAAAGATACCCGAACCGATTACTATACCGATTATCATGGTGGTAGCTGTAAACAGCCCGTAATGTTGTTTATTTTTATTGTCCATAAAACTCCTTACTGTGTGTTGTTTTTACAATACTGTACTATTTTAATAGCAGATATGAATTTTGTCAAAATCTTTTAAACAATTTGTTTAAATATTATTCTATTATAATTAATAATTTTGGAATTATGTTCGATATAATGAGTAAATCAGAATTCGGAGGCTTGAGATGATGAAACGAATTAACGACTCGGTGCAGTTTTAACTGACAGCAGATTGTATCGAGGTTAATTACTAGGTTTGACTTATGTTGTCAGAAACTGCACCAATCAAAATATATTAATTTTTGAAAGGAAGCAGAAAAGATGAATGTAGAAGAATTAAAAGTAATCTGGAAAAAAGAAGAGGAAATTGCACATATACATGGATGGGACTTCTCTCATATTCATGGGAGATATGAGGAAGAAAACGACTTGCCATGGGATTACGAGAAAATAGTTAGACAGTATTTAAATAGTAAATCAAATATCTTAGACTATGATACTGGCGGCGGTGAGTTTTTACTATCATTAAATCATCCATATAGTAGAACATCAGCAACAGAAGGTTTTAAACCAAATGTTGATTTGTGCAGAGAAAAACTACTCCCCCTTGGGATAAACTTTAAGGCGTGTGATAAACCATCCGAAATACCATTTGGTAATGAAACATTTGATGTGATTATAAATCGTCATGGGGATTTCAACGCTATAGAATTATATAGGCTTCTAAAAAATGATGGTGTATTTATAACGCAGCAAGTCGGTAGTGATAATGAGAGAGACTTAGTAGAAATGGTTTTGCCAGGAAGTACGAAACCATTTCCGCATTTGAATCTTAAACAACAGCGTAAAGTATTTGATAATGCAGGATTTCAAATCATTCAAGCCGAAGAAGCATATAGACCTATCTACTTCTACGATGTTGGTGCATTTGTATGGTTTGCACACATAATAGAATGGGAGTTTCCTATTTTTTCAGTGGAAAGGTGTTTTTCTCAATTATTAGAAATGCAGAGAATCATTAATGAAACTGGTAAAATTGAGGGAACGATACATCGCTATTTAATGATTGCGAAGAAATAGCTTAAAAGACAGGTATAGAAAAAGTTGCCAAGGACTCTCTTAAAGTGTTCTTGGCAACTTTCTTAGTATGAGTATTTTACACTGCGGAATTTGAGTACCACCTTTGCTTTTTGAATCAAAATAAGAAGATGGCCCTCAACTATGTAAAAAGCAGATACTAAAAACTCCTACTTATGATATTTTCCTGTACATTTTTCTACCAGTATTTCAATAACCGCAGTACCTTTTACCATGTTTTCGGGGAGCTCTTTTCCTACGAATTGAGGTGTGTATTTTTCTACTAACTTGTTTAAAACTTCTCGTTTGTATAAGGCATCTGATAGGATTTGGGCAGTTCCAGTTAGAACTACACTGTTGTAAATTGCTTCTGTATCACAGGCATTCTTTTCGCCCGGTTGAAGCCCTAACAACTCGTTAACCTCAAAGCATACCTTTGGATTGTGATTCACATTGTCAATCTTCTGACCTTTAGGCAATCCATGCAGATAGATCTTGCCGTTGTAGTAAACAAAGTGCATGGAAATGACATAGGGATATCCATCTTCACGTATTGTTCCTAAGCGCCCAGTTTCTGCTCTTTGTAGAAGTTTTTTAATGTCTTCTTCTGTCAATTGAAAGTGCTTCATTCGATATTGCATATGTTTTCCTCCTGATTTATATATAATATTGCCTTAACATGTTTTATTGCTAATTGCATACTTATATTATATAATAAAAGTGTACCTGTTAAAAGGTACACTTATTGACTTTATTAGTGGGTACACTAGAGAAGAGGTAATATGATTTATATAGATAAAGAGTCAGGGCGACCTTTGTATGAGCAGATTTATACGCAGATACAGAGAGATATTATTTTAGGAAATATCCCTCAAGGAACAATTTTACCCGGAATTCGTACATTATCAAAGACTTTAGGCGTTGCACGTAACACAGTTGAAAAAGCCTATACACAATTGGCGGTTGAAGGATATACCTATTCTCAAAAAGGTGCAGGATTTATAGTCGAGTGCACAGGGAAAATGAATGTTGTCAAACAACTGGAAAATTTGCCTTTGGTAGTATCAGACAAGCCAAGTCATGAAAAGATATCTGTAAATTTACTATACGATTTTCAATATGGTAATTTTTCCGACCAATGCTTTCCTAAAGTTACATGGAGAAAGAGAATGTTAGAAGTACTATCCTCACCCTATTCCATTCACATGGCTCAATATTCCAACCGTCAGGGAAACTTTTCCTTACGCAATGAGCTTCGACAATATCTACATCAAACGCGTGGGGTATTTTGTACCGAAGACCAAATAATTATAGGGTCCGGTCTACATTATTCTCTGGATATTTTGTCTAAGCTATTAGGCAACAAAAGCATTGCAATGGAGGAGCCCGGATACTACGGAGCTAGAGAGGTGTTTCATAACAACGGATTACGGATATACCCTATCCCATCCCTAAAAGAGGGGCTTGATTTCACGCAGCTCAGCGAGTTGGATGTCAGTGCTGTTTATGTAACGCCATCTCATCAATTTCCTTATGGAACAGTTCTTCCGATTTCTAAGCGACAGGAACTGCTAGAATGGGCGGTTGAAAAAAACACCTATATTGTGGAAGATGATTATGACAGTGAATACCGGTATGATGCCAACCCGGTACCCTCACTACAGTCTATTGATTGCAATGACCGAGTTATTTATTTGGGTACCTTTTCTAAATCCCTTTCTCCGTCTTTGCGTGTCAATTATATGGTGCTTCCCAGACACTTACTCCCTACTTATCATAAAATGTTTTCAACTTATAGTAGTCCTGTTGCTTGGCTAACACAAGAGGTGCTTGCTGTTTTCCTTCATTCGGGAGACTATGCGCGGCACGTAAGGCGAATGTGCGCAACCTTTCGAAAGCGACACGATACTTTTTTACAAGAGATGTCGTCGCAGTTTGGAGAGAAAATTGCAATTTATGGAAAAGGTGCTGGTTTGCACTTTTTATTAGAATTCTTGGATGGATCGAATGCCGATACATGTATTCAGAAAGCCGAGGAAGCAGGCATACGGATATATTCCATAAAACCATTTTGGAGTAATCAAGAAGCTTGCCCTCAAAATATCCTTTTTGCAGGCTATAGTTTATTAGATGAGCATCAGATAAGGGAGGTTCTCCCACTTTTAAAACAGATATGGTATCCATAAATACCACCACTTAAGCTGTTTACTTAGTAGACAGCTTTTATTTGTTGGTAGGTAATTACAAAAGATTTTGTCACATATAATGGGAATAAGCTAACAAGATAAAAAAGAAATCTGTTAATAAAATTTTAAAAAGATATTGAAAGTAGACAGTCCTCTTTCGATATCTTTTTTTTATTGCTGTCCTATCGGCATGACGGGGGAACATATAATACTTATCTCTTTTCTTAAGGTGGTGTTGCAACACCACCTTAAAACATAAGAAGAGGTAGGTAAATAAAAAGAGAAGAGAGGATTTTATTATGTGTGAAGTAATTGCAATTGCAAATCAGAAAGGTGGAGCTGGAAAGACCACAACAACAAAGAACTTAGGAAGAGCGTTAGGGGCATTAGGCAAAAAAGTCTTGGAGATTGATTTTGACCCTCAAAATAGCTTATCAACCTCTTTAGGTTATGACAGTACGGAGGAAGAGCCGTTCACCATTGGAGATTTAGTTGACCGAACAATTGAAATGAAACCGTTACCAAGGAAAGAAGAGTATATAAAGCACCTGGAGCATGTTGATGTGATATTAAGCAATATTATTTTATCAGCCAGTGATATGAAATTAGTTGGGATCATGGAGAGGGAATACATATTGAAAAGTATCATAGAGGTGGTAAAGCCGGATTATGATTATATCTTAATAGACTGCAATCCATCCTTAGGTATGCTTGTTGTGAATGCTTTAGCAGCGTGTGATACAGTGATAATACCTGTAGACAGCAATTATCTGGCAAGTAAAGGGTTGGAGCTGTTTTTAAAGACTGTTTTTAAGATAAGGAAAAGAATAAATACTAAGATTGTAATTAAGGGTATTTTGTTAACAAAATTTATAGGAACGACTAACCTATCCAAAGAATCATTAAGTGATATTAATGAAGCTTATGGCTCAGGGATAAATATATTTGAAACCAAGATACCTAACTCCGTAAAGGTTGGAGAATCTGATAAGGAAGGGATAAGTATTATAGATTTTAAGCCAAATAATAATGTTTCTGTAGCTTACATGAAATTAGCCAGGGAGGTAGTGGAAAATGGCAGGTAAATTAGCAGCTTTGGAGGCATTATTTGGTGACGATAATAAATCTGCTGAAGGTGGAAAGATTACGGTAAATACAGAACAGTTAATCCCCTTTGCAAATCATCCTTTTAAGCTTTATACAGGAAAAAGATATGACGATATGGTAAGGAGTGTAAAAGAATTCGGGATAATACAACCCCTTATAGTAAGACCGGTTGTTGCTAACACAGTGGAAGTTCATGAATACCAGGATAAAATAAATAAGTATGAAATCCTTGCTGGACATAACCGCTGGAACTGTGCGATAGAAGCTGGATTAAAGGAAGTTCCGGTTATAATCATGGAAGGACTATCAGAAGACGAAGCAATGCTGATAGTCACAGAAACGAACCTGATTCAACGTTCCTTTACCGATTTACTTCATTCAGAGAGGGCGTTGGTTCTGGCAAGGCACCACGAGGCTTTGAAATGTCAGGGAAAAAGAAAGGATCTAATTGAAGATGTCAAAAACCTCTTAAATATGCATGAAATCAATGATGAGGGAACTTCTGGTCCACTGGACCAGAAGTTATCATCAAGAGAGGTAATGGGTAAGGAATATAGTTTATCAGGAAGTAGCATTGCAAGATATTTGAGAATCAATAGTCTTTCAGATGAATTAAAAAAATATATAGATACAGAAGAAATAAGTATTCGAGCAGGTGTGGAGCTATCCTATTTAAGTGAAGACAACCAAATCTATCTAGTCGATATTCTAAACAATAATAATTACAAAGTGGATATAAAAGTAGCTGGAGAACTTCGTGACTTACAAAAACAAAATAAACTAGATGAATCTGTAATGGAGAGTGTTTTGGCAGGAACTTATAACAAGCCTAAAAAAGCACTCTCCATTTTTAAAGGAATTAAAGTAAAACCTAATATAATAAAAAAATACTTTAATGAAAAACAGAGTGCGAACGAAGTAGAAGAAATAATAGATAAAGCATTAGCGCTCTACTATCAGAACAATGGAGGTAGCAACAATGAATAGCACTCAGAATAAAAAGAGAATTATAAAAAGTCATAGTGACATACTTACGGTTCAACAGGCAATAAATGATTTGTACAATGAGTATAAAAAGATGGGTTATGATATGATTCGGAAGATTTTAAATGCATTTACATATCGTCTGGATGACGGCTCAGTGGCTATTGTTTATTGGGACAAAGGTAATATTTATGAAAAAGTAGTTGAATCTAAGGGGGGACAATAGCATGAAACTTTTAACTGAGAGAAAGAAATTAGCTGATACAGGTAAGCTGAAAATGTGTATGGCCGAGTATGATGGCTCTTGGCTTCCTTATCAACAACCATTTGAAAAAGTAACAGTTGATTGGTTACTTGTAGAACTCACTTATGATGATTGTACCCGTAAGGAGGAGATAGCTAAATATTTGGAAAATAAATTTAAGAGCATGGAGCAACAACTTAGTAAATTTGATAAAATGAAAATACAATTAAAAAGCATAGCGGCATTCCTTATGGAAAATAAGTGAGAAGGGATAAACAATGATATATACGAATATCGAAATAGTTCCGGCTTGTACGGAGCTTGAGTATCAGGAGTATTTGGAAGAAGATATGAATAGGTATAATAAGGTATGTAAAAAAGAGAAAGTTTTGAAAGGTTGTAATTTAGCAAGTACTTTGATTATTATTTTAATATTATTAGTTGTATATATAAAGAATACTAACGAAGCTGCATGGTTATCAATTATATTGATTCCTCTAGTAGCATATTTTGCATTTATCCGACATGATGCTATAAGCGAATATTACAAAAAGCTTAAACAGAATAAAGGTAAAATCGTGGATGGTATGGTAATAAGTCATAGGCTATATGACAAAGAAATCCTTTGTTTTTTACTGGATTGCTTCGTACTAGAGTTAGAAGACAAGGAACACTTAGTTAGCGCCGAGCAACTTGACAAGAAGATTTATGATGTTGTGAATATGTCAACTCTTAAGGATAAGGTAATTATTAATTTAAAACAAAATAAGATATACATACCATATAAAAGATAATCTACCAATTTTCAAAAGGTAAGTTATTTTTTTACTATTACATTCGCCTGCAACTTTTTTTGTTTAATATATCACATTAGTAATGCCTTAACAGACCTTCCCGGTGGATTAGCCACCGGGGGAAAGGAGAAAGAAAGAATTGAATAATGAAAGCTTTATATGGCTGGTATGTTCACTAATGCTTATAATGACCATACCTAAATGCGTTAATATTTTCTTTGATGGTAAGATCTCAAAGCAATGGAGAAAAATATCGGATAAGTTAGACCTTGACAGCTTGTTTTCAGGCTTGTTTTTTTTATTGGCAGGTGCTTTAATAGGGTATTTATCATGGGAGTATATTGAATTACAAAAGGCTAAATATTTTATATTCCCATTTGCTTTCTTATATATCATCATTGGTGCCATATGGACTTCCATATGGCTGGCTGTCGTTCTCATCGAGTTACTTATTTTTATTGTAAAGATAAGTATGAGATGTGTTATTAAGTTAAGCCAAAAGACTGGTTTTGGAGGAGATAAAAAAGGATGAAGCATGAAATAGATATTGAAAAAGAACTGGAGAGGTCATTTCAACAATGGGAAAACCTATATATTTATGGAGGTAGCGATCCTTTCCATAGTGATGGAGTAAATTTAAGTCTTGGTGGTAATTGTTTAATGACTAAAATTCTAAAATCAGGGTATTATGAGACTTTTATTTGATAACCTCAATTAGGAAGGAGATAAATATGAAGAAGAAAATCATTGAAATGTTGATTATTTTAACAATAGTTTTTATGTTTACAGGTTGTGAACTGGAAGAAAGCGGTGCAACATTAGAAAATGAAACAATAGGAACAATAGGAGAGGATTCAGTAATTGAAATACAAGAAAAGGACATGACCAATCTTGAAACGAATCACATTATTGAATTTAATAATATAGATTTGAAATTCAAACCTATATATTCTATCGAAAAGTCGAGAGCAAAGAATTGGTTATTTACACAATCATCATCCATTAACCTTTCTTTGGGCATAGAGGACGTTCCAGACGGTATTAATGTTATGGTATCACAAGTGTATAGTGATATATCATTGTTATCTAAATATGCAAAATACAATGGTATTCGACAAGACAGCATAAACATTGATTATCATTCATTACCAACTGGTGGGGTAACAATAAGAGAATCAGATGCATACACTATGCCCTTTCAAGTAGAAGGAGTAGATAAAAGTGAAACATTTTTTTATATGTATAATGGATATGGTACATCTTCCACCTCTCGAATAACAGAATCTGAATTAGGAGAAGCAGTACAAGGAGCAGTTTTAAATGTTGTTTGGACAATCCTAATAGAGGATGAATCGACAGGTAACTTATACATAAAAACTATAAATGACAGGGTTGGAATACCCTATAATCGAATTCTAAAAGAATAAATCGTAAGAGAACATATTATTGTAGCAAACAAAAAGGGTCTATCGAATCAAATCGATAACCCTCTTTTTATAAGTCCTTAAACCCTTTAAGGGCTTATAAAAGGAGGGAGTAAAAAAACACAGCGAGGTGAATATGAACAAACTAGAACAGTTAAGACAGCTATACAATGACACCATATTTAAAATGCTGAATGACACGGAAACGTGGAAGGAATTTCTACGGTATGCCGGGCACATGTACAAATATGATTTTGTTACTTTAGTAACGGCATTTGCACAAAACAAAGAGTATGCCCAGTTGGCTTCCTATGATGACTGGAAAGCAGTTGGCAGGCAGGTAAGACGTGGAGAGAAAAGCTTACCGGTCCTTATCAAAAATCAGCATGGAACTGCTAACTTTTTTGATGTCAGTCAGCTTTATGGTAATAAGAAACTATGGATATGGGAAATTGAACAGTCTGAACGTCAGGTGTTTGAAAAACGTTTTATGCAAAAGCATAAGGACTTTAGTAATGAACATTTCAAAACTTTTGAAGATATTCAGTTTCAAATGGCTATTAGTAGTTGGAAAGATATTTATAGTAAGGTTACAAAATTAGATTTAAAAAAGGCATTAATGACTGATTTCCTGTACCAGAGCATTGACTACATGGTACAATACAGACAAGGGCAATTAACAGAGGAAACTACGAAGTATTTTTCTTATTTGCCGGAAACCATTAATGAAGTTACCATACATGACCTTGGTTATTATACAGTAAAAGCAGCAAGAGAGTTGTTATTGAAAAGTAAGGAAATCATAGTGGAAATAAGGAAGGAGACTACATATGAACGGGGACAGGAAGATAGAGCCATTAGCAAACGGAATGATGATGGAGTACGAGGAGAAGGACGGCCTTTGGTTTGGAGTAACGGAGGAAACAGAGAAAGCCAAGATAGCGCAGCCACTGACCAAATACGGGAATCTGGCACTGAAATATTGGGAGAGCGAAAAGGAACTGGAACTGCAACATCTAATCATAGAGGGAAAACTAAACGAGACAATGCTTCAGATACAGAATCAAGCCGAGGAAATGATGGAACAGCTTCAGGAGAAGATGTTGAAAGAAGATCCCATACGGAATCCACAGGATACGATGGAAACGTATCGTCACCGTCAGAGAATCCACGACCAGGCGGAGGAAATCGTACTTCGGGAAATAGTTTACAATTAGAGCTTACTTTTGAACAACCGTATATGGAATTAGAAAGGGAAGAAGTAAAAACTACTTCTTCTTTTTTTGTACAAAAAAAAGATTTTACAAATACTCTAACAGAAAAACGGGCTAACCCTCAACCAGAGAAAATGGAAGATATCTCTGTACAGACTGTACCTCATGAAAAACGTAACTACAGATATCAATTAGAACATGAAGTACAGGGAGGAAGTAAAACAAGGTATCAGCATAATGTCGCTGCCATCCGGTTATTAAAGCAACTGGAAGAACATCACAAGCTTGCTAATAAGGAAGAACAGATTGTATTAAGCAAGTATGTAGGATGGGGAGGGTTAGCGGCAGCCTTTGACGAAAGAAATAGTTCATGGACGAATGAATATGCGGAATTAAAGGAGTTGCTTACGGAGGAGGAATATAAAAGTGCAAGAGCATCAACAACCACTGCATTTTATACACCCCCTGAGATTATAAAAGGAATCTACCAGGCATTTAAACAATTTGGCTTTCATGGAGGCAATCTATTAGAACCCTCCCTTGGAATCGGTAGATTCTTTTCCCATATTCCAGATGAAATTGAAAAGAACACAAGGCTATATGGTGTAGAACTTGATACCATTTCAGGGAGAATTGCAAGGCAGCTCTATCAGAAAGCAAATATCCAGATTACGGGATATGAACAGGCAGACTTACCGGATAACTTTTTTGATGCAGCCATAGGAAATATTCCATTTGGAGATTTTAAGGTGTTTGATAAAAGATACCAGAAACATAACTTCCACATTCATGATTACTTCTTTGGTAAGACCATTGATAAAGTTCGTGCCGGCGGAATCATAGCTTTTGTTACCAGTAAGGGAACGATGGATAAGGGAAATCCTATGGTACGTAAATACTTGGCAGAACGGCTTGATTTAATTGGAGCAATCAGACTGCCAAATACAGCCTTTCAAAAGGAAAATACGGAAGTGACCAGTGATATATTATTCTTTCAGAAAAGAGAGAGGATGCAGGTTGCAGAACTAGAGTGGGTATATACAGGACTGACAGAAGACAAAGTACCAGTGAATCAATACTTTATAAGCCATCCGGAAATGATGCTTGGCAAAATGGTGTTTGATACAAAGATGTTTGGAGAGGGAAGCAAGTATACCACTCTGATTCAGGAACATCCAGAGCAGTTTTTTGAGGATTTTCAACGAGCAATCGCATCATTACATACCAATATCAACTATGTAACACTGGATATGGAGAAGGAGCTGGGGGATGAAGTACAAGCACAAGAGGATATTCCAGCTGATCCTGCCGTAAAGAATTTTAGCTATGCTCTTGTAGAGGATGAAATCTACTATCGTGAAAACTCTGTTATGAAAAAAGCTATGTTCTCTAAGGCAAAGGCAGAGCAGATGACAGGATTAATCCAGATAAGAAGTGCAGCAAGAGAGCTTATCAATGCGCAGCTTGCGAACTGCTCCGAGGAAGAGTTATCTGACAGACAACAAAAGCTGAATCATCTATATGATACATTTGTAAAGAGATTTGGAATTCTTTCTGGTAAAAGCAATACCATGTTTAAGCTGGATGCCGATTATCCGTTGCTACTATCCTTAGAGGCAGTGGATAAGGATAATAAGGTAACAAAGGCTGATATCTTTCAGAAACGCACCATTAAGCCATATAAGGCGATTGACCATGTCGATAGTGCAAAAGAAGGCTTAGTTGTATCCATGACAGAAAAAGGAAGGGTAGATATCCCTTTTATTGCAGGTTTGGCAGAAATGAACCCTGAGGAAGTATTGTCTGAGCTTCTAAGCATGGGAAGTATCTATAAAGATCCAATGTGTCAGGATACAGATAACCCATATGCCGGCTTTGAAACAGCAGATGAGTATTTATCCGGTAATGTTCGAACAAAACTAAGGATTGCAGAGCTTTATGCTAGTAAAGAGCCAGCCTATAGGAGTAATGTAGCCGCATTACTTAAGGTACAGCCAGAAGATATCTTAGCAAGTGAAATTGAGGTAAGGTTAGGAACGACATGGATTGAGGAAGAGGATTTAAATAGGTTCATGTATGAGCTTTTAGAAACACCGGAATCGTACCGATTGAGTGACGGAAAAGAAGGGAATGTAAGAGCAACCGCTATCCGGTATAACAATTTTACAGCAGCCTATTCTGTTACCAATAAGGTTTATGATGTAACCAATCGAATTCGTGCGTCAGAAACCTATGGAACGAAGCGGATGAGTGCCTACATGATTCTTGAGGACAGCTTAAATCTGAAAACAGTTGTGGTAAAAGATAGAATGGTAAATGAAGCCGGCAATTATTATTATGTCGTCAATAAAGGCGAAACCATTTTGGCCAGAGAGAAACAAAGCATAATTAAGGATAAATTCGAGGAATGGTTCTGGTCTGATATGGAAAGAAGAGAGAAATATGTCCGTAAATATAATGACATGTTTAACAACATAAGACTTCGTGAATACGATGGTTCTAATCTGCAATTTCCCGGAATGAACCCGGATATAGAGCTTAGAACCCACCAGAAAAATGCAATTGCAAGAGTATTATATGGTGGAAATGCACTTCTGGCACACTGCGTGGGAGCTGGCAAGACCTATGAAATTATCGCCAGTGCTATGGAGCTAAAGCGTGTTGGACTTGCGAATAAATCCATGTTCTGTGTACCCAACCACTTAACAGAGCAGATTGGAAATGATTTTATCAAGCTGTATCCTGCCGCAAATATACTAGTTGCCAGAAAGTCAGACTTTGAACCCTTGAATCGGAAAACCTTTATCAGCAAAATAGCAACTGGTGATTATGATGCTGTCATACTTGGATATACCCAATTTGAACGTATCCCTATTTCACCAGAGCGAGAGCAGTCTATGATAGAAGCTCAGATTGCACAGGCAGAAGCAGCCATAGATAGGATAAAAGAAGAAAACGGTGAGAACTGGTCTATTAAGCAAATGGAGAAATTCAAGAAAGGTTTAGAAACGGAATTGCTGTCCTTACGAAATGTGGACAGGGATAATGTAATCTACTTTGAGGAATTAGGAGTAGATGCGTTATTTGTAGATGAAGCACACTATTACAAAAACTGTGCCGTATTTTCTAAAATGCGAAATGTGGCAGGAATATCAACCAGTAAGGCAAAGAAGTCAACGGATATGCTGATGAAGTGTCAGTACATACAGGAAATAAATGCAGGCAGAGGGGTTATTTTTGCAACGGGTACACCGGTAGCAAACTCCATGACGGAGCTATATGTTATGCAAAGATATCTACAGAATCAGTTATTGAAAGAAAGAGGTATTGAGCATTTTGATGCCTGGGCCGCTAACTTTGGCGAAGTTATTTCCTCCTTAGAGCTGGCACCGGAGGGAACGGGTTACCGCTTTAAAAACCGCTTTGCCCGGTTTACCAACCTACCGGAGTTAATGACCATGTTCCGGGAGATAGCGGATGTGCAGCTTCCGGAAATGTTAAATCTGCCGGTTCCAAAGCTTCGCAACGGAAAGTATAACATTGTGGTAGCTGAACCCTGTGAGTTTACCAGAAGAAAGATGGAAACATTTGCAGAGAGGGCAGAAGCCATACGAAACGGTGCGGTAAAGCCTAACATTGACAACATGCTTAAAATCACCAATGAAGCTAGGCTACTAGGAACAGACCCAAGATTGATAGACCCCAATGCTCCGAATGAACCGGATAGTAAGGTAAATAAGTGTATTGAGAATGTCTATGAGGAATACCGTAACAGCTCTGCTATCAAGGGAACACAAATCATCTTCTGTGACGTTGGAACACCGAATAAAGATGGAAGATGGTCAGTCTATGATTACATAAAAGAGGAATTAATCCGTTATGGAATTCAGGAACAGGAAATTTGTTTTATACACGATGCCAAGACCGAAAAGCAAAGAGAGAAATTATTTGATGATTTAAGAAGTGGTACAAAAAGAATTATAATAGGGAGTACTCCTAAGATGGGAACTGGGGTAAATATTCAGAAAAGGTTGGTTGCTTTGCACGATTTAGATTGCCCATGGAGGCCAGCGGATCTCGAGCAGCGAGCGGGTCGTGGACTGCGCCAAGGAAATATGAATGATGAAATTGCCATCTACCGTTATGTTACAAAAGATACCTTCGATAGCTACAATTGGCAGCTCGTTGAGCAGAAGCAAAAATTCATAGCACAGATAATGACGAACAAAACGATTGAACGTTCATGTGAAGACATTGACGAAACGGTGTTATCCTATGCAGAGGTTAAGGCATTGGCTACCGGAAATCCCTACATAAAAGAAAAGATGGATATTGATACCGAGGTGGCAAGGCTAAAAATGCTAAAAGCTGGCTTACTGAATGAAAAGTACCGGTATGAGGAAGGTATACATAAAACTTATCCTGGACAGATAGCAGATTATGAAGAGAGAATAAATGCCACTAAAAAAGATATTGTACTCAGAGAGGAACATCCCATGAATACAGATAACTTCCACATGAAGCTTCAGGGGGTAGCCTTTACGGAACGGGTTAGAGCAGGAGAAATGTTAATTGCTATCATGACCATGAATGAAATACCAAAAGAGATAGGTGAGTACCGAGGATTCCTTCTTACTTCCATAGCATCAGAAACCTCTCAAAACAGAAGTAATATTTTAGTAAAAGGTGCTGGCAGAAGTTATCAATTAGAGCTTGGGCTTAGCCCACTTGGAAATATCACAAGACTTGAGAATTTATTAGAAGGTCTGGAGGATAAGATCGAAAACTATAAGGAGCTTTTGACAACGGCTAAAGATAACCTTGAAGAAGCTAAGAAAAACTGTAACAAAACATTTTTATATGAGGAAGAACTGAACCAGAAAGTGAAAAGGCAAGCGGAATTAAATCGATTGCTTGAGATTGATAAAAAGGATGAGGTATTAGCCGATGAAGATATGGATATGGAAAATAAAAAAACGAGGATGGATCAGCAAGTAAGTGAAGCAACACTAGAAGATGATTATGAAATGGAACCTTAATGCAGGTAACCCGAAACCAGAACAGTAGAAATTGAACTGTTCTTTCTTTATATATAGGAGGAAACAATAAAATGGCTCAAAAACAAGAAAGCAGACAAGGAGAATTTTATGCCAGTAATTCCGTCGTGAATTTTGGTAGCAACAGCAATATTAGTAATGTGAATATAGGCAGAAGTGCAAGTGAGCAAGCCATCGACCTAAGTACCGTTCAGCAGGAAACCAGTATACTTGATTATGCACACAAAAATGGAATGAGTATCATACATGAGGATCACCAGATTGCCAGAATTAGTGCTCCCAATGGTAATGTCCTAACCGTGGACAAAGGGATAAATCGCTGGTACATGGGACAAGGGGGGAGCTATGACTCTACCATCGTTTCTTATGGTGATAATAATAAGATTGAAAACGTTAATCTTAATAATGGAACACGAAGCAGCCGAGGGAATGTTGTTCAATTTATTGCGAAAATGGAACAGATTAGTCAAGAGGAGGCGGTAGACAAATGGTATGAAAACAAAGACAGATATGCAACGGTAGCTGAATACAACCAACTGTACAGAGAGAATCATCCTTTTGCCCAAAGGCAAGCCCGAACCTATCCTAGAGAAAAATCTACAGAGCGTGTTGAGCTTGCAAATACTGTTAGTATCATGGATTATGTTAATCAGCATGAGATTGATGTAGTTTATGAAGATGATAAGGTAGCTAAGGTAGAAGATATAGATGGAGGTATTGTTACTGTATTTAAAGAGCACAATTCTTGGGTCACTGGTGATACAGAGTATGATGCTACCAGAGAGAAAAACTATGGAAGAACTATACGTTTTGTGGCTAAATTTGAGAACTGTGATTGGAAGGATGCAATGGATAAGCTGGTTGAGGACAGAGGGGATTATTTATCAGTAGATGAATATAATGCCGCATACCTTGCTGAAATAAAAAAAAGAAATCCTGATTATAAGGTTCAGCCCACGAAAGAAGAAAGAAGCAAAGTGGCTGCTGACACAAAAAAAGCCGGACAAGTGGATATAAAGGAGTACTTAAAAGAAAAAGGAATACCCTTTAAAGAATTGCATAATGGTAAATTTATTATGCTAAATGACAAGGCGTATGAGGGATTAACCATATTCACACAAAGTAACACATGGGATTGGAACTCTCAACAGATAAAGAATGCAGGTGTTGTTAAACTGGCTGAGCGTATTAACAACATAAGTAAAGAAGAAGCCATTGCAGAACTTTCTGCCTTTGCCGATGGAAAATCGGTTGAAAAAATATCTCCAAATGTTGAAACATCAAACAATGTTGAAGTATCAAACGATGTTGATGTACCAAACGATGTTGAAGCTCAAAAAAATGTTCAGCCTGTAAAAGAAACCAATCAGAATGACAGTCAGGAATTACAACAGGAACAAAAAGAGAACAAAACTAAGCCATTAGAAAAAGAAGGAGATCCTGCAGGACAGGCGGAAGCTAACGCAACCTTTTCCAACGTAAACTACAGTGAGAATTCCGATATAAAACAACAGGCAGTGAATCCGATGAACCGCAAAAGGACAATGAATAAAGAGCAATTGTCTCAGATCCTATCAGGGTTACGGCTTGGAATTGATATCACACCTTATGACAATCCAAATCTTTCTGCAAAGCAAATGGAACAGTTAAAGAGAGCCATTGTTCAGGGAGTTGATGTGTCCGATTTTAATTCACCGGAGTTAAGCCCTGAATTTATGAAAGAAATGCGTTTAGCAGCCGCCTCCAATATAGATTTAAGCGTATTTAAAAATGCAGAAGGGAAATTTATATTTGATGATAAGCAGGCCAAGGAGATACGGCTTGGTTGCGCCAATGGTCTTACAGCAGAGGAAGTTTCTATTTTTGCATATAAAGATATTGATGCAGATGCCATGAAGGAGCTTCGTCTTGGGCTACAGGATGGCTTATATGATATAAAGAAATTAAATACTGGGAACTATACGGCAAAGGACATACATACAATACGAATGACTTTAGTAGCGAATCGAATACTAGAATCCATACTATCAAATTTACGAAACTTGCATGACAGCATTATAGATTTGATAAAAAGAAGTATTCAGTTTGCGAAGCAAGAGCCTAAGATGACACAACCGACTCCAGTAACCTTACCAAATGAACTGGACATAGCCTCACAAGCTACGGCACCAGAAGCTACTGGAGAGGAAATTAAAGTTGATATTGAAAAAGAAGCAAAAAGGGAATTGAGAGATATCATTGAAGAACTCTGCGAAGCGTTAGAAGAAAAAATGCCTGATATATCCATGGAACAAAAAATGGATGCAGTGAAAGCGTCTTTACGCAAAGTTTTGGATGAAGCAAGGGATTTGGAGCAGACGGTGGCTGAAAAAACTGCTAGTGAAATTAATAAGGCAGTGGAAGAACATTTGGATGAGATGCAAATGGAGAATCTAAAAGAGGCAGCCGCTGAAAGCTTACAAGAAGAGTATGTAGAAGAATTCTATGACAATGAGAATGCTTATAATCAAAGCTTAATTAATTTTACCAGTAAAATATTAAATGATACTTCTCTTGATGCAATATCAAAAGAACATATCCTTACGGAAACACTGGGAGCAACCTATGGAGAGGAAACTGCGAAGATTTGGATTCAGCACATTTCTCAAAGTCCAACGAGGGATATCACAAGTGCAGCCATTCCCAAAGAATATGTACAAGAGATGGTGACGGAAACAGAAGTTACTGAAGAAATGGAACTGGTACGATAGAGTAGTGTAAAAGAATAGCAATAAAATACGGAACAAGTTAGGTTGGGTAATCATGTTTTTATGATTGCTCTTTTTTTGTGGAAAGGAGAGCGAAAGTGGAAAGACATACCTACAAGACCAGAGAGGGTGTTGAACAAGAATATTATAAATATAGTGACGAAGATATCAGTAGGGCAAATGCCACGAACATTTATAACCTTGCTAAAAAAATGGGTTATGAAGTAAAGGACGTAGGACAGCGTTGGGCTAAAATCAAGGGGCAAGGCGGACTAAGTATTGATAAGTATGGAAACCGTTGGTATTGCCACACGACGAAAGAGGGTGGAGGACCGATCCAGTTACTCATGTATCTGGAAAACCATACGTGGAATGATGCAGTTAAGGAACTGTTGCTGAATGAAGTTGGTTATATTCCAAAAGAAGTACGGGAGAATTATAAGGTCCAGGACAAAAGTAATTTTACTCTCCCTGAAAAAAATCATAACTTTCGGCATATGTTTGCTTACCTGATAAAATCAAGGTTAATTCATCCGGATATCGTAAACGATTTTGTTGAAAAAAAGCTTTTATATGAAAACAATAAAAAAAGCTGTGTTTTTGTTGGCGTGGACAAGGAAAGCAAGCCAAGATATGCAAACATAAGAAGCACGAATACAATTGGTAACTCCTTTAAAGGGGATGCTTCCTTATCAGACAAGCGTTTTGGTTTTGCAAAAGCTGCTACTGGTAACACACTTACAATAGTTGAGGCTCCTATTGACTTGCTGAGTTACATGACAATCTATAAAATACATGGCTTAAGTCATATGATAGAAAATGAACATATCCTATCCCTGGGCGGAGTCAGTGATGTGGCTTTATTTCAATATCTTAAAGACCATCCCGAGATTGAAGTTATTAGGATGGGGTTAGATAATGACGAAGTTGGCAATAAAGCTTGTGAAGAAATCTTTAAAAAGTACTCAGTTGCATACGAGGTTCAAAGGATTACTTTTCAGCAAAAGGATTTCAATGAAGTGCTAAAAGCAGATATCCAAAAACTGAATCAAAAAAGAGAGATGGAAAAAGCACAAGAGAGCAGCTCAGTGCAGGCAGATGAATACGAAACCGCATGAAGCAGGAGTGATATGGAAAAGGAAGTAGCGGAAGTAGCTACTGACGGAAAGGAGAACATATAGTTGAGTAATTAGAATGAATGTTGAAGATTTGAACAAAGTAATTGGTGCAGTCGGAAATGAAAAGATGGCAATACATTTTGTTTTAAGAGAAATGGGGTTTGAGTACTTAATGGAGCATGCAAACGACTTGCCCATTAGTAATAAAACGCAGGTTTCTTTATTACATCTTGATGAAGTGTTAAAAAACCCGGACAACATGAAAAGTCTCTCTCATTTAACAGAGATACCTATTAATGTTTTAAAACAATGTAATAGCAGCCATGCAGATTTCATCATAAATCATCCGGAACGTATCAATATAGATTTTAGGCAATTAGAAAAACTTAGAGCATTGAAAGGCGTTTTTGAAAGTTATCAGCTAGAAGAGGACATAGTTTCTAAGCATGAGGATGTACTGGAAACAGACAGATAGTTCTTTTTCAATACCAGTCCCCGGTAAAGGGGAAAGGGAAAAAAGAGAAGATAAATAACTGGCAAGATTCCCCGATGTGCAACGGTTGTCGCACATCGAGTCTTGTCGGGAGACCCGAACCCCAGTTTTGGGAAGAATCCCAAGCCCTCTTTTAAAAGGAGAATAATGAAGGTAAGCATAATAGCAAAGAAACAACAGTATGAGTTTGATGCAGATAAGGTTAAATATGATAAAGCAAACAACATATTGAAGATAGGAGAAAAGTACATAAATGGATATGTACTTTTTTTCATTCACAGTGTTTCCTCGATGAAATACAATCGCAGATTCAAGTTTTTATCGAATCTGCTGATAGTGAATATTGATGATGACTATTGTGAAAATGCTGAAAGGATAGTTTCTCTTAGCAAGAAACAATATTTTTAATTATTGGAAAGGAGCAGGAATCTGTCTATGAATGATATAAACAAATTGAATGAAGAGCTGAATGAAAGTTTTCATATTATTAACACATGTCTTGAAGAGCAGAATTTAAAGAATTTTGCAGAAGAAGCAAGAAAACTTACGTCTATTATATTTAAATCACATCAGGGAGATTTATGGTGGCAGGATATGGGCATACAAGTAATTACCATTAGCTTATATTTTTTGTATAAAGAATTTCCAGATGTGGTAGAGAGTAAGGGCAATATTAACCTGATAAATTTAAACTTCTGTTTGACTTTTATGGTGACACCAATCAATGTAGATGAGAAATATATGTATGGATTTTTTGAGTATATAGATGAACTTACGGAAGAACCCATATATGACTACATTGATAAAGAAGCGGTTCAGTGTATTAAGGGAAGTAAGATTGGATTCATCGCTCTTATTTCTGAAATGCACCATTTAATAATGAAACTAAAAAGTATAGACAATACGGAGGTGATTGCTTGAATCTGAACAACTTCAAAGGGGAGTTGGTTCGAGATGATTTTACTGAAAAACAATGGAAAGAAATCCAGCTGAGTCTGGATTCAGGTTTTGATGTTTGTATTTATGCAAAAAAATATTTCCATCACAAACAAATGAGAGAATTACGGTTAGCACAAGAGAAGGGAATCCAATTATCATCAATGCTGTGTGATAGATACTTACACAGTAAAGAAATACATCTTGCAGTTTTATGCATTGAAAAAGGGTATGAACTAAAATATTTTGTTAGCAAGGCGTTTAATTTTAAGCAAAAGGAACAAATATACTTGGGCATGGAATCAAAAGTTGCTTATCAAAAATATGCTTTGCCAATACATAATGAATGGAAGATGCAAGAAGTAAGATTGGCAATGGAGGAAGGTTATAATTTACTTCCATATCTCGATACACATAATCACAATCAGTTGAGACAAATCAGGTTGGGAATGGAGAATGGTGTTGATTATCATGTATATGATGATGTTAAGTTTAAACAGGCTCAAATGGCTGAAATACTAGCCGGATTACAGGAAGGAATTGATGTCTCCACGTATGCTGATTATAATCTTTCGATTGAAGAAATGCGGCTAAAAAGGGGTATGAGGAATTAGTGAAGGGGATGAAGGATGACAAAAAGAATTGTAATAGTTTCAGGAGTATGCATTATATTTCCATTTTCTATATTTATGTCTCATTGGCGCTTAATCGATATATTATTAGGTTTACTGCCAATATTAACTGGAAATATACTACTAATAACACAAATAAAAAATTATACAAAGTTACAAAGAAAGCTATTATACATAGTCTCAAGCTTAAGTATACTCAATTTTCTAATGGAGGTTTTGTGGTATTACCAAAGTAATTATATATCCTATGTAACATTAGTCGATTATTTACCATCATTAATGTTTTGGTTTTCTTACTTTAGCTATAAAGTAATCACTTTAGTTTTATGTATATTACTTACCAAAAAACAATTTTAGATAGGGTAAAATATGTTTTGTATATAATATTTAGTTATTAAAATACCACAAGTAAATCCACATACCCCTAAAAAGAGCTGTGTTAAAAAGTATAGTAAGAATCAAGTATCTAAAAAATAGTAAGCGCACCTGAAAGGAGGTGATTACCATTGAGCAAGGTACAACAAAAACATTAAAAATAGGTGCCAGGGTTACACCGGAGCAAAAGAAGGAGATAAAGAAATTAATGAGAGCTGCCGGCTTTAGAAGGGAAAGTGAATATGTACTTTCTTGCTGTTTAAAAGTCAGTGAGATAAAGCCACAATCTCCCTATGAATTAAACCTTATGAGAACCAGTGGCTCAAAACGTATGCTATTCAAAGTGACAGAGGAAGAACGGGAACTGATAATGAAAAGATATGAAGCTTCCCGCTTTAATAATTTCAGCCGTTTTGTAAGAAATAGCTGCCTGGGTAATCCCATCTTAATAGTAGGAGATATAAAAGGAATTACCCATGAATTACATAAAGCTGGTAACAATCTGAATCAGCTTACCCTTCTTTGCCATCAAGGGCTAATAACAGCGCCTGATTTAACAGAAATTCACGACTTATTATTGCGCATTTACCATGAACTAATAAAGATTGTGAAGAGAATTGATTCAGGAAGGTAATTGTATGGCAATTGTAAAAATCGTTAATCGAAATGAGAAAAGAAAGGGAGAAAAGATAACCTATAAAACGTTAGGCAGTGTCAAACGTCTCTTAAACTACATTCTCAGACTGGATAAAACAGAAGAACATTTAAAAGACGGTATTTACTGCAATCCCAACACAGCCTATGAAGAATTTGTTTTGACCAAAGCAATGCATGGAAAACTTCCTCCCCCAAACAACGATTCAGAGGAAGTTATACATATTGTGCAAAGTTTTAAAGTGGAGGAAGTTACTCCTGAACTGGCAAAGAAAATTGCAGATGAGCTTCTGGAGTTTAAGCTTTTTGAGGGGTTTCAGGTAGTGTATGCCACCCATACAGATGCCAAACATATTCATACGCATTTTGCAATTAACTCTGTTAATTATGAGAATGGGAAACGGTGGCATATATCAAAACATGAGTTACAAACCATTAAGGATAAAAGTAATGAACTATGTAGGAAATACAATTTATCCGTACTTCCTAAGATGGACAAAAACCGATTGCAGATTGATCCAGCAGGAAATCGTCTTCATGCCCAGATTACCAATGGGGAATATATTGCAATCAAGGAGGGACGCAGTTGGAAGGCAGAAATACTTCATGCTGGTATGGCTGTTAAAAAGATAGCAAAAAGTCAGGATGAATTTATAGAAATTATGGATTCTCTTGGCTATAAGGTAAGGTGGGAAGATACCAGAAAAGATATCACCTTCACCAATGCAGATGGTAAGAAAATCAATTCAGATAAGTTAGGATTCCCAGCTAGAAATTACACACCTTTAACGAAAGAAGCTCTTGAAAAGCAATTTGCCATCAACCGTCAAGTAGCTGAAAATAATAACATAACAGTTCTTAAAGAACAGGAACACTTAAGAACTTCCATTCTAAAACTTGCAAAAACCTTAAGCCATGAAAGCAATCCATATCCCTTTCAGAATACACCAAAGCTTCAGGCTATCGGAAATCTGGAAGGACAGGCGTTAAAGGATAAGATAAAAGAAGCAGAGAAAGGAAAAGGTCTTGATTGGGAAAGAGAATAAAACAGGAAAGAGTAAGGTAAAAAAATATTTTCCGTATAGCTTTCTGCTTGCTATTGGCTTTTTACTAGACTTATATTTTGTAGCCATCTTTGATAGTACATTGCGAAAGCAGAGATTAGATTCCTTATCACCTGATGAAATTATAGTTTATGTAGCTTCAAGCAATAATGCCTGGAAGCTATTTTTTTTATTAGCGGTAGGAATCGTAATGGCAGTTATTATTCTGATATTAACAGACAGTAAGGACTATCAAAGTGACCAGATCCTGGTTACACCTAAGATATCCACACCAGTTCCGGCAGGACAGGGACAATGCGGTACGGCAAAGTGGCTGCCAAAGGAGGACTATGATAGAGTATTTGGTACATTTGAGGTAGACAGCAATGCAGAGCTAATGAAAATGATTGAAGAAGCCAGCTTAAATGACATCAAAAAGGAGCTGCACCGCATTGAAACATTGGAAAAAGAAATAGACCAAATTAAGGAGCTTATTAAAAATGCAGAAAAACCGAATCCAAAGGATATCGAAAAGCTTCAATTAAAACAACATGAGCTGGAGGATGAGAATAATTTTATTCATGAAGTCACTCATCCGGAGGCTTATGATGATATAAAGAAAAAGATTCGGAAAGGGGGATATACTTTCCCTAGTGATGCAGGTATTGTACTAGGGAAAAAAGATAAGAAGGATGTAAAAGAACTTTTATATTACATATATGAGGATGTACACACGCTGGTGTTAGGAGCAACCAGATCTGGTAAAGGAAGGACAGTATTATTGCAAACCATAGCAGCTCTTATCTTTGCGGCTGAGAGTATGATAATCACAGACCCCAAAACGGAAACCTATTACTACTATAAAAAGCTGTTAGAACTATTTGAGTATAACACCGTAGTTCTTGATTTTAAAAATCCCAGGAAGAGTTCCCGTTTTAATTTTCTACAGCCTATCATTAATTGTGTGGATGCTGGGGATTTGCCGGGAGCGATAGAAGCCACTTGGGATTTAGTCAGTCAGTTAGTTGGAGAACCAAAAGGGGAAAGGCTTTGGAGTGATGGGGAAGCTTCCACCATTGCTGCAGCTACCATAGCAGTGGTGTATGACAACAGGTCACCAGAAAATCATAAATATAGAAATCTAACCAACGTATATTATTTCTTAAGTCAGATGTGTACACCGATTCAAGTAGGAAAGGAAATGGTACTGCCATTAACCCGATATGTAAAGGATTTACCAGATGACCACCCAGCAAAGGGACTTCTTGCCGTTGCTGATATTGCACCATCCAGAACACGAGGCAGTTTTTACACCTCTGCCTTAATGACCCTACGGTTATTTACCAATCCATTGATTGCAGATATGACTTCTACCACGGACTTTGACCCTATGACAATAGGAAGAGATAAGACAGCAATCTTTATTGTTCTGCCGGAAGACCGCAGAACCTATAACAGTCTGGCAAGTCTATTTGTATCTCAAATCTATCAGTTGCAAAGTAAGGCTGCTGATAAACGAGGAGGAAGACTGGAGAGAAGGACAAATTATCTGCTTGATGAATATGGAAACTACGCAAAGATTACGAACTTTACTTCCATGCAGACGGTTGGTGGTGGAAAGGGTATGCGCTTTAATATCTTTGTACAGGACTATAACCAGATTGATGATGTGTATGAGAAGATTCAAGGCAGTATTATAAGAAGTAACTGTGAGAACTGGATTTACCTGCAGACGGATGATCCGGATACGCTGGAAGGTCTTTCAAAGAAACTGGGGAAATATACAATCAGTACCTATTCCTTAAGTGCAAATCACCAGAAATATAGCACTCCAAGTTCCTCTCACAGTATACAGTTGACTGGAAGGGAATTATTAACATCAGATGAAATTAAGAGAATCAACCGGCCTTACTCTCTAGTTACAAGCCGTAATGATCCGGCAATTATGTATGCCCCTGATTTATCCCAGTGGTATTTTAACCGTATGCTTGGGTTAGGGGATAAGGAGCACAACAGGCGGTTACGTGCTGCCAGAGAAAATCTAAGACCCTCCCGGAAGGTTAGCAGTGAGCTGGTATTATGGGGAATTTGGAATGAGTATAAATCTGCTATGATAAATGAACAAAAAGAGAAGGAGGAAAAAGCAATGCAAAGAATGGCAGAGCAATACATGGCCGGGCATTTTTAAAATGTCTTACGGTCTGGTAATAAAAAATATATATACAGAATAAAGGAGTAAAGCAATATGAAAAAACTGAATAAAATTAGCAGATGTATGCTAAAGGGGAAGGACAAAATCAGGTTTTTAGGGATTTTGTTCTTTCTATTTTGCTCGAAAACCACTGTATTAGCTGACGATGATAACAAAATAGCAAACAGTAAATTTGGAACAGGATTTATTAATTTGGCGAACGATGCTTCTGCATTTTTGCTGGTAGCATCACCTATTGTAGGGGGAGTTTGCGCTCTATATTTTTTGATTCGTAAAAATGCAGCTGATGAGCAGGATCAAAAGAAATGGAATCAAAGGCTTATCATTACAGGTATTTGTGTTATAGGAGCAGTTTTAGTAACAGGAACGATTAACGTAGTAACAAGTTATTTTGTATAAATAAACCAAACATGGAGGAAAAAGGACAATGAGAAAATTCAACAACTTTTTAAACGAAAAATCAATTAAGGCTAAGGTTAGAATGGGTAAATTTATAGAGAAGACAGTTGGTAAATTACAGGAGAAAGATGGTAACTTTTTTGAAGAAGGAATCAAGTGGATTATAGCATTTGTTGTTGGAGCATTACTTTTGGGAGGAATATACCTTTTATTTAAGGATATTATTTTACCTACCATCACCAGCAGAGTTCAGCAGATGTTTAATTACTCTTAATCAAAAGAGTATCAGCAAATTGGAGTACGCTATAGCCTGCCTATAGCGTACTTACATGATAAAAAGGAGATCCAAATGGATAAGAAAATACAAAAAATAATAGCATTGTTTTTGTGTGTATGCTTTGTGTTACAGCCATTTCAATATAGCTCAGCCACTGCCAGTAATGGAGTTACTTTAAATCTTATGGATGGTATGATAACCGTTGCTGACAGAGAGTATATACAGAAGACAACTTCTGGTACAGTTGTAACTTCTGGAACAATACCGGAAGGGAGTGAGCTAATTATTACAGGTGTCCATGGTGGTAACCAGAACATTCAATTAACTGGTTCAGACCTTCCCACATTACGATTTGTGAATGTGAGTACGAATGGATACTTAACAGGTAATGTGTCTGGTACCTTGAATGTAATAATTCAGGGGAATTGTACTTTCAGCAATTCACTTATCTATGATATTGCAACAAGCACTCATTTGAATATAGATGTAAGGGGAGTGGACGGTAGTATCTATAATGGTGCTTTTAACATTTATGGAACGTCCGCTGCAAGTGATAATGTCTTTCTAAATGTGTCAAATATAAAGGTTGTTAGTACTTCCCCTGTATCAAGCATTTCCAGAGTTGCTACAGCAAATATAAGTGATTTTGAGTTAAGGGGTAGCAGATTAGAAGTAATGTTAAGTTCAGAGAAGTTGACATTACCAGTACTATTAAAAAACTGCTTATTAGAAGGCTTACAATTTTACAGTGCTTCATTAGTAACCTTTGATAACGTAAAAGTCCTAAATGACTTAGGGTATGTAATTATAGGTAATGTTAATAGCAGTTATAATCAACCAGATTCAGCCGTTATCAAAAATTCCGATATGAATATTCAAGGATTGGTTATGATGGCAGCTAATAATAAAATTGAAAATTCCTATATTAAATCTACGAATGTTACTTATACAAGTTCATCATTATTCAGGTTTGATAATACCACAATTGTAAAGGGGTCTACCTTAGAAGTAGCAGAATCACTTACTCCTGCAAGCGTAAGGAATCGTACCTATGGAGCTTCTATTTATTCAGAAGATAGTGCCTTTATATTTAAGAACAGTAATTTAAAGAGGTTTTTCGATGGCTCTGATCAGTTTGTGGATCCTAAAGATACCAGTGGAAATTCGTTATACTTAAACAAACTATTACTTCCAGGAGCAACAAGTTCCAATGTAACAGTATCTATTGATGAAAGAGAGCCGGTTACTTTAAGAACGGACAACGAAGGATACTTATTCCTATATCTCACAGTTGGTTCACACAAGGTTAAAGTGATTGATTTTCATGGTGTTGATTACCATTTAGAATTTGAAGGAGCTGCCGGACGAGAAACTGCTAATAATGATAACACCATTGGGGAGCTGCTTCCTGAAAAAACCGCTACAATAATTACTACCCCATATAAAAATGCAGAGATAGAATA
Organism: Anaerocolumna cellulosilytica; assembly: GCF_014218335.1. GTDB lineage: Bacteria > Bacillota > Clostridia > Lachnospirales > Lachnospiraceae > Anaerocolumna > Anaerocolumna cellulosilytica. The sequence goes on from NZ_AP023367.1 coordinate 1,296,211, forward strand.
CACCTTTGATACAGAAATCTGGTATCCGGTTAAAACAGATCCGGATGGAAGTTTTAAGGTTGTTATACCTGATAATGCACATTCTTTTTATATCAGACTTAAAAATGGTGAAACAAAATATGCAAAAATCATCAATGGTTCACTAGGAGAATGGGAGAGTGTAAAACCAGTTATTCTTTCACAGTCTCCTTCATCCGTGACGTTAGTGAAAGGAACAGAGGGAACCTTATATGTCAATGCAAAACCATTCAGAACGTCCAACCAGTTAGCCTATCAATGGTTTAAAGAGGGAGAAGCAGTAGAAGGAGCAGTCTCTAATGTTTTGAATATACCAAATATAGCTGATTCTCATGCAGGAATATACACCTGTGTTGTAACAGAATCCGATGGTACTACAAATGTTACTGTTCCCATAACTGTAACTGTAAAGGACGCTGTCGACGAAAATGAACTTAAGGAACAGATTGCAGAATTGACAGAACAGGTTAATCAGCTAACAGAACAGCTTAACAAAGAAATTGCTGATAAGCAAACCTTATCGGATACCATAACACAGTTACAAAAACAGATATCCGATTTGCTGAAGCAGATAACGGATTTACAGAACCGTGTCGCTGACTTAGAGGAACAGCTAGAAGAGACAAGAAATGATAACACGAATCTGAATACCCTGATACTAGAGCTGAATAATAGAGTCATTGAATTGAATACAACGATTACAACGTTGCAACAACAATTAGCACAGGTGATTGCAGATAAGAATGCATTGCAAAGTGAAGTTGATTTACTAAGAAATCAGGTCATCAGCTTGACACAGCAGATAACGGTTTTAAATGAGCAGCTAATAGCCAGTGAGAATGAGAATACAGCGTTAAAGAATGAAATTTTAGATTTAAGACAGCAGATTATTGAATTGAACACTGTAATAACGGGATTGAATTCGGATGTAAACCTCCTAAATCAGACGAATATATCTCTTAAGGAATCCTTAGATTCTGCCAGTGTTACTCTAGCAGAATTGGAGGGATTATTGACACTTATTAAAGCAGAATTAGGAGTAAACGATAATAGTGATATCCTGCAAGCAATCCGAGAATTGAAAGGACGGTTACAGGAGGAAATTACAAAGAATGAAACTCTTGTAAACCAGATTACAATCATTGAACAAGAGCTTAATGAAGTCAGAGCAAATAATCAGGTTTTGACTGATAAATTGAATGAGCTTATTTTGCTGGTAAATGCCAACGATACCGATGATTTAATCCTAAAAATAGCGGAGTTGCAGAGTATTATTCGTATTGCAAATGAGCGAATCACACAGCTTGAAACGGAGAAGTCTCAGTTAATAAAGAATTTACAGGATGCACTTGCTTTGATTGATAATTTACAGAAACAAATCGAAATCCTCTTGGATGCGTCCGGATCAGAAGCGGAACTGTTAAAACAAATAGCATCCTTAGTAAATCAGGTAAATCAGCTAAAGAACAAAAATGCTGAATTATCTACTTCCGTTACAGATTTAAATACAAAGGTAAATGAATTATTTACAGAAAAGCTTCGTCTGGAGGGTGAAATCGCAAGGCTTGAAAGTTTATTGGCTACTGCAAATAGTACCATTGATGAACTAAGGAAACAGCTTGCAGATTTAACGGCAGAACGAACTGTAATAAAAGCGGAAAACGAAGCCTTAAAGAAAGAGAACGAAAGACTTAAGTCAGAAAACTCTAATCTGGTGAATGAAAGCAGTAATTTGAAGAAGGAAATCATTCGTCTGAATGATGAAATTACTAAGTTAAAAGAACAGCTAAATAACGAACCAGCACCTAATACAGAAATTAAGGATTTAAAGGACAAGCTGGCAGAAGTAACAAAAGAGTTGGAAAAAGTAAAGAAAGAATTAGAAGAAGCAAAGAAAAGTCAGACCGTCATTACTGTTCCTGAGACGAGCAATCCTTTGCCGGAGGAATCCGTTGTAGTTATACCTGTTAAAGAGGATAATATTACTGAAATTATTAATACGGATGTTTCAGAACCACAAAGCAGTGGTAAGGTTGTTGCAAAGGAAGGGTGGCAGGTATCAGACAATCCACTGACAGGATTTAGTCAGGCTTTGAATATGAAAGAAAAGTCTTATATGGGTGTGTATTCCTTCTATAATAATGGCAATAGTGAATCAGGAACAATACCTTACACCAATGCTATCAACAAGCTTACAGTTGGAGTTGGAAGTCAAGAGAACCAACGGATAACCAATAAGGATGGTTATGTCAAATATACTTTCTATGCAAGACAAATTTCTCAGCCTGATAAAGTGTATGAGTATAGCGTGGATGTAGAAAATGATGATTATGCCACTCCAGTAACCTCTATGAGAAGCTCATTAAAAGCCATAACAAATAGCTATAGTGAAGTAAATATTTATGACGTGGAAGTGAATGGCAGCATAACCTTTACCGTAAATGCTGACTTTGGAAAATATGGTCGGAAAGAAATTGCTTACCAATTAGTGAAGGAGGATAAAGACTTTGATCCGGATGGAAACTGGAAGGTGGTAAAAGGTAATACAATAAACATTGATAAGATTATGGAACCGTCCCGGTTGTATATAAAATATACCGACAACGGAGATAACTATACGGTTGATAAGACGGTTGGATTTAAGCCGGCAGTGGAAAAAGTAGAAGTGAAGAAAGCAATTCCTTCCTTTGAAATGAACAAGACAATCTACAAAGGTTATGAATATAGCTTCCAGTTTGCTAATGTACCAAAGGGTAGTAAAGTTTCTTATGTGTCATCTAATCCCCAAATAGCTTCTGTTAGTGAGGATGGAAGAGTTAAGGCAAAAAGTAAAGGAAAAGCGGTGATTACCTGCACAGTAAAAGCAGAAAATGAAACCTATGTATATACACTTAAGGTTGCGGTTACAGACGGTAAGGGACGCCCTACTCTTAACCTGGTTGCACCTAATATTAAAACATCCGATACAACTCCTGTTCTTTTGCTTTACAAGCAGATAAAACAGGGTGCTGATGAAAAATTAACTCTTGATAACATAACAAAAGATTCTGTAGTTACTTACATGACTACAAATGCAGATATTGCAACGGTATCTGACCATGGAGTCATAACCGGAGTGAAAAAGGGAAGTACAGATGTTACGGTATTAGTAACCCAAGGAAATAAGCATTATATTTATTATGTAAAAGTGCGAGTGGATGATACTACACCTGATTATGAAATGTACACCTATTTGGAATAAGAAAGAGGTGACAATTTGGGCTTTATAACAGACGGACTTATGAATGCAATCGGAGATATTTTTAGAAATGGTATCGAGAGTTTTCTAAAATACCTTTTAAAGGATGCGCTGAGTGCAATTGATTCCTTTTTAAATGACATCGTAAAGATTGCCTTTCATTCGCAAGAATACATGACGGATGATATGGGACTAAGCTTCGACAATCTATTTCTGGTTGTGTATTCCTTTGGTTACTATTTGATTATCCTGAAATTCTTAAAAAAAGGATTTGATACATACATTGCGTGGAGCGATGGAGACGCAGATATGGATCCATTTACCTTGGCAACAGCTTTGTTCAAAGCGATTATTATTGCTGTTAGTTTCAATACCCTATATGGATACATGGTTGACATCGCGACAGATTTAATGAATAAGGGATTAAATTCATTAAATCATTTTGGTTTTGATGCAGATATTAATCTCTCTAATATAATTAATAAGATGCTTGTAGGAGGAATTACCTTTATCATTTTTGCGATTGTCTACCTGGTATGCTATTTTCTACTATGGATACAATTTATTCGCAGAGGATTAGAGATTTTTGTGCTGAGGCTCGGTGTTCCACTGGCATGCGCCGGCTTAATGGATTCGGATGGAGGTGTATTCAAGCCTTATATGCGTAAATTTTTTCAAGAAGTGTTTACTGTTATATTGCAGACTTTCTTCTTAAAACTATCCATGTTCCTAATTATGAACGGTCATCCCATATGGGGAATAGCAGCTATATCAGGAGCGTTAAAAGCACCGCAGTTCCTTCAAGAATTTATCATGGTCTATGGTGGTGGAGGACAAGGAATCGTCTCAAAAACTACACAAACAATGTACACAGCGAACATGATTCGTAGTTTCGCAAAATAGAGGTGACATGGAAACATTATTAGAGTTAATCCGTTATTTTATTATTGCAATTGATGTTTCCGGTGGAACAAGAATACTGTATTGTATCGTCCGGATTATGAGTAGTCCGAACGAGCTGAACAATTATGTAAAGAAAATAATTAATGTTCTGATTTTTTTGGTGTTGGCAAATACAGTACTGGGAACAGCCATCGTCATACATAATTATTTCAAATAGGAAGGGGCGAATTCATTGGAGGACGAACAGGAATCCTTATATATGCCGCAGGGATTGAAAAATAGAAGAGAGTATTTTGAAGGATATGGAAAAGAAGAATTTCATATCACAATTCTATCTGGCATCATAGCAGCTATCTTGGGTATCTGCATTTGTATTATAAACTCAAGGTTGTTAGTAGTCGGCGTACTTATTTTTTTAATTATACCAACAACAACCGTTATGGCCGTTGTAAAAAACAACTGTAACATCTCTGTTGTGGATCAGCTTATCTTTATGATAGAGCATGGCAGAGAGCAGAAAGAATATGATTACATATATCTGGATGAATGGAAGATTAAGTGAGATATATGGTGATTTTTATTTATTTCGTAACTATGATTTATGCTTCCATAACTGATTGTAGGAACCGTATTGTACAGGACCGAGTACATGTAATCATACTTGTACTAGCACTTCTGCATGATATAAATGTAAGAAAGGTTCTGGGAGCATTTTTATTAACAACACCATTTCTGGTATATGCAGTTATGAAAAACCATATGGGGGGAGGTGATATTAAATTTATCTTTGCAAATACAGTGTTTTTGGGATTGCAGAGAGGATATGTTGGACTTATTTTAGGATTCTTAGTTGTTATTATATACAGTTTGTGTTGTAAGTTATTTTTTAATAAAGATATTAAAATTATACCTTTGATTCCTTTTATAACTATTGGATATATTATAAGTTTATCAATTACTAAATAAAATATAGTAAAATGTGGTAAATATTTACAAAGAATACACAATATGGTATAATATGTAATAATCTGTTGGAATTTGATTCTTACTTAACTTAATTTGTATAATTAGGATTAATTAACTTGGAGGGAGGTTAGGCAGATTAATTGTAATACTCCTAATTATACTCAAAAAACAACAGATAATAAAATTAATAAGGAGTATGTAAATGAACACAAAAGTTAAATCGTTATTTAGATGCATAGCAATAGTACTTTGTATATGCATCGTAGGTAATCTAAGTTATTCTGCTTCACCAAAAGTGCAAGCTCAGAGTATGAATTCTAATGCTAAAGCAGTAAAAGGTATGGGTATTTATACTAGAGGTAATAATATTAAAGAAAAAAAATATTATGATGGTATCCCTTATAATGTAACTGTTAATGGTAATTATACTACAAAAATTGAAACAACAATTAAAAATGAAAAGGCAACACTAAATTATTTTGGCAATGGTAAAGGAACAATAGTACATCAGCAATCAGGAAAATCAATTACTTATGATTTAAAGATAAATAAGTTGATAAAAAATGATATAGATATCGAAATTTATCAAAATAATAAGTTGATTGATCGCTACACTAGTATAAATCAACTTGATAATGTAAGTTACACAGGTCAAGTAGCTATACCAATCGGTTATTATTTAGTGAGCCTTGTTATATCAATGTTAATAGCAGCTGGTGTAATATCTGTAATTAATAGTGTCATGATACGTGAAGGTAAAGAGTGGTATGATGCTAAAGAGTCTATCGCAATAATTACTGCAGATGATACACTTAAGGGGTGTGTATATCCAGCGCTAAGAGTTAATAATGTTGTCCTCATTGCAGTGTATGAACCATATAATATAGATAGTTCAGAGATAAAATCAATATTAGCATCTGAATTATGTGATACGTACACCTATGTACAGGGAACTGCGGCATCCGTTCTTAAAACTAATGGATATACCTTAGAAAGTGCTTTTCCTGACCCAGCACATACTTCAAATGGTTCTGGATTATATTTTAAGCATTTTCATAAAATTCAGCATAAATCGTATCAATCTGATTTTCATTCATTTTTCGGACAACCTTTTGTTGTTAAATAGTAAGATAATTTGAATAGTATAAAACAGTATAGTCATTGTGGCTATACTGTTTTATACTTAAAAGGGAGTTTATAATGGCTAATCAGAAAAAAAGAATCATAATTATTTGCCTTTTAATCCTAGTTGTTGTTTGCGTTTATTTCTTAAAAGATATTGTAATTGTATTTCCAATATCAAACAATCCTGAAAAAATAGGAATATTAGATGGTAGATTATCAATTTTACCTGATAATGTTATAATAAGTGAGAATACCTATACTAAAGAAAGTAATTTAACACATGGAGATGAAATGGTTAAGTTTGCAAGCAAATTAAGTGGAGGTATGGAGGTATATTATTATGACATTACTAATGAAAATAATGAGATAACTGATGATAATATTATTAATGGACTTAATTGGATGGTAAATAACAATATAAAGAAGGTTAATATAAGTTTAAGTTCAAAAATATATTCTTTAGAAGTGCAGGAATGGATTAAAGAGAATAAAGATAAGATCACAATTTTTTGTAGTTATAATAATCGACTTAATTCGTCTGATTACCCTGCTATGTATGAAAATGTAATTGCATCAGGATTTAATGGACAAATTTCTTATAAGTCTATAGATAAGAAATATGGTGGAAATAAAATACTTTTACTATCTGACTTCTCATATTATGAAGGAACATCTTATTTATCATTAATTACATTGGTAAGATATAATTAATATATAGATATGGACAGGAGAAAATTATGCGATATTTAACTCGTTATTTTAAATCTTTAGAATATTTAAATTCTAATTTTTTAGAAGATTTTCAGGTGGATGATAGAGCGGAAACTTATAATAAAGAATTTTACGAATATCTATGCATGAAAAAAATTGAGGAATCTAATAAATCTTTAAGTAAAGAAAATGAAGATATTCATTCAATTACACATACAGGAACAGCACTATACTTATTGTCTAACTTGCCAACATCAATTACACAGCTTATTGCAGATGTACGTGTTTTTCTATTATATACTGTTTCTCCCTGTGTTTATGAAAAAATTGAAACCTTATGTAAGGAAAATAAAGCATTAAGTGATATAGTTTATAAAGACCTGCTAAATAAATATAATTCAGACAAACTTAAAGTTCCTAAACATTGGCTAGCATTATATGATATAGGCTGGGAACAAGCAGGAATTACAGAATGGAAGGAAGAAGCTGGGGAGTTGGATATAGTAGTGAAGTGTGTTGATTTATCAGCTCATCATATCAAATTTATTAATCCTATTGTAAAAGTGAATGATGGAAAGCTTGATATTCCAACATTAGTATTTTACGTTGAAGTGTTTTATGAAAATCAAAAGATTCAGCTTAATTTCCTTACGCCCTTTACTGATTTTACAATCGAAGCTACAGATGTATTAATTATCAAATAATTTACCTGATTAAAATAGGTTAAATTACATATTTAAAATAAACTTGGTTGAGATTAACCAAGAAAATTTATATGAACATATCATTGAAGCTACTAATCAATCACAGGTTAGTAGCTTTTTTAACAGCAAGAAAGGACAAATATTATATGAAATACTTAAAAAATAAGACAGTTATCGGCATCGGCTGCATACTGATCGGTATCTTAGTATGCTTTATACTAAGCCCGATTTACAACCGTTCCCTTGAAGCCAAGACAAAAGTGGTTAGAATTGAGAAATATATTGAAAAAGGAAAGATTATTAGTGATGAAGATATTAAAGTAGTGGAGGTGGGGAGCTACAATCTACCAGAGCAAATTATCAAGTCGAAGGATGAAGTTATTGGAAAATATGCAGTGACAGAGATGTATTCAGGGGAGTATATCGTTACAAAGAAACTCTCATCCACACCTTTATCTCAGGATGAATATTTAGAGGAATTAGACGGTGTGAATGGTGCCATCAGCGTAACACTCCAATCCTTTGCAACTGGTTTATCCGGTAAGCTGCTATCAGGCGATATCGTTAGTATTATCACAACAGATACTTCCGCAGGCACCACCATCATCCCCCCGGAACTTAAGTATGTGAAGGTTTTGGCAACTACAACATCAGAGGCTAATGACGTGGATGAGAATACCAGAAATAAAAAAGATACGGAAGAGGAAACCATTGCTACTACAGTAACGTTACTTGTTAATGAAAAGCAGGCAAGGACACTTGCTAACCTAGAAGTAATGCAAAAAATACATATTGAACTCGTCTATCGTGGAATAGAGGAAGAAAGCAATAAATTTTTAGTACAACAGCAAAACATTCTGGAGAAGATAGAGAAAGAAGTGACAGAGGTTACAGAAGGAAAAGAGGAAAACTCAAAAAAAGAAACACAGACAGAGCAAGAGCAGCAACCGGAACAGGAAGGTGAAGCGGATGAATAAGGGAACCATGATAGCAGTGTGCGGAAGTAAAGGCTGTGGAAAGACAACCACATCTGTAAAACTGGCCGTAAAATTAGCAGAGTTAAAAAAAGAGGTAATATTAGTTCTAACGGATATAACGGCGCCGGATATCAATGTATTGCTCCCAGCAGAGAAAAACATAAATTCTATGGGTAATATATGGGCCATACCAGACTGCAGTGTGGATGTAATATATAAAGCATTCACAACCACAAAGTCAAATTACATTGGAATCCTATCCTATAAAAATGGTGAAAATGTATTTTCAAATCCGGATTACACCAAGGAAAATATCATGGATATCTTTATGAAGATAAAGAACATGGCTGATTATATTATTGTAGATTGCGTGGATGCATTTGCTTACAACGTGCTGTCAACCGTTGCGCTAGAACTGTCTGATAAAGTCATTAGAATGGGTGAAGCCACTCTGAAATCCTTCTCCTATTTTGACAGCAATATGAAGCTCTTAATGGACAGTCGGTATAAATCCAGTCAGCATTTTAAGGTACTTAGTAAAATAAAAAGCTATCAGGCAAAAGATATTGCAGTTAGCCATCTTGGGGAAATACAAGCAGAACTTCCCTACGTGGAAGCCTTGGAAAAGGAAATGCTAGAGGGCGAACTTTTTAGCCTGTCAGATACAAAGCCCATGAAAAGTTACTATGCAGGCTTGCAGTTTCTGATGGATTATATCAATAACACAGTAACCAATACTTTGCCGGAGGCGGAGGATGCTAAAAAAGAAGATACTACAAGGAAAGAACCTCCGGTACTCAAAAACCCATTTAGTAAACTCAATTTTAATAGGAAGAGAAAAGAGGATAGTGAATGAAGGACATCTTAGCAAGTGAAATGAGTGAAAAAGGTTTTCAGGAAGTATTCAGTGAGGTGCAAAGTTACATATCTGAAAACTTTTCAACACTTATTACAGGAGAAGTGGAAGATACAGATATAACAAAAGAACAACTGAAAAATCATATCAAGAAATATCTGACAGACAGAAAATTAGTAGTAAAAGATATGTCCATGCAGGAAACCATTAATCATATCTACATAGAAATGACGGAATTTTCTATATTGAATCAGTACCTTGATTCGACAAGAACCGATATTGAAGAAATTAATATCAATGCCTGGAACGATATTAAAGTGACTTTCTCTGATGGTGTGACAAAAAGCGTAGAGCATTTTTTCAATCCCCAGCATTGTGAAAATATCATACGTCGTTTACTGAACAGGGAATCTAAAATGGTACTGGATAAATCAAGACCTATCGTAAGAGGACATTTGTTAAGTAAAATACGTATTACAGTTATGGGGGATGGAGTAATTGACAGCAGTATAGGGCTAGCGGCTTCCTTACGTATTGTTAATCCGAAAAAGCTTAAGAAACAGGATTTTATAAATAACGGAACCGGAACGGAAGAAATGATAACTTTACTGGAGACACTTTTACAAAATGGTATCTCCATGTGTATCACAGGTGAAACGAGCTCTGGTAAAACAACCTTCATGAGCTATCTGTTGACTACTATCCCACATAAAAAGAGAATTTTTACCATAGAGGAAGATGTAAGAGAATTTGATTTAATCGCTTATGATGAAGAGGGGAAGGTTCTAAATAATGTAGTACATACCAGAACGAAAAAGTCAGATGATCCGACCAAGGTAATTGACCAGGAGAAGCTATTAGAAACTGCCATGACAATGAATCCGGATGTGATTTGCGTTGCGGAAATGAAAGGCAAGGAAAGCTTTGCTGCACAGGAGGCTGCTAATACTGGGCATACCGTAATCACTACTACCCATGCCAATAGCTGCCGGGCAACCTATTCCAGAATGGAGAACCTGTGCCGTACGAGAACCAATATGGACAGTCATACACTAAAAGAAATGCTTAAGGATGCATTCCCTATCATTGTATTTGCGGAAAAATTAGAAGATAATGTACGCCGTATTACTGAAATAACAGAGTGTGTACGGGATTCGGAGGGCAATAGTAAAATAGTAACTTTATATGAATATGCAGTAAATGAAACAACGAAAGACAGCAAAGGGAATATCAGGATAAAAGGAGAATTTGTAAAAAGAAACGATATTAGTGAGCGTGTCCAGAAATTACTGATGAAAAAGGGAATACGGCTGAATGATATGAGTTTCTTTGGAGTAAAACGAAAGGAGGCTGTATGATTGGATTTATGCGTATCTTAGCCTTCATATTATATATACTGGGCATATTTCTATTGTTAAAGCTTGAGCCATTGGAAGTCATTCAGGAGCTATCAAAACTATTTGATTCCAAAACTCATTTAAAGGACAGAATTTTGCTTGCACAGGGAAGAAAGAAGAAAAACATCTTTTATTTACTCATTGAAGAAACACAGAATATACTGAAGCTGAACGGAAAAGAACAGGATTTTCCGAAAGTTTGTATCCTTTCCATTGTACTTGCAGTAGTCGGGCTATTATTTGGCTTTTCCATATCCAATTATTTTATTGTGCCGGTACTATGCATGGGTATGTGTACCATACCTTTTGTCTACATAAAGTTCCTTGGAATTAGGTTAAAGAAACAGCAGACGGAAGAATTAGAAACTGCTTTATCCATTATAACATCCTCCTATATACGGTGTGAGAATATCGTTATGGCAATTGAAGAGAACAAAGAGTATCTGAATCATCCGGTGAAGGAAGTCTTCGATCAGTTTGTGTTACAGGCAAATCTGGTTAATCCGGATATAAAAAAGCTATTAAACAATTTAAAAGTGCAGATAGACAGTACCGTATTTCAGGAATGGTGTGATGCCATAATTGCCTGCCAGGACGATGGAGCATTAAAAAGTACCTTACTTCCCATCGTAAAAAAACTGTCCAATATACGATTGGTAAGTGTACGTCTGGATGCACTGCTTTATGCACCGGTAAAAGAATTTATCTCCATGGCAATTCTTCTGGTGGGAAACGTACCGCTTATGTATGTTATCAATCGTACCTGGTTTGAAATTCTGGTATATCATACGGCGGGTAAGCTGGTCTTAGCCATTAGTGCAGCGGTTATCTTTGTATCCGGCATTAACGTTATCAAACTATCAAAGCCGATTGAATATAAAAGGTAGGAGGAAAAGAAGTTGCAGATTATAGTATTACTAACATTTTTGTTTATTGCTGTTGGAGCTTATCAGATAGTCATAGGACAGTTAGACTTGGTAACCAAGAAAGCAGTAAAGGCAGCTCATGCATATCATAAAAATAACACATCCAGCAACGAAATGGAGGCATTCATTGAATCCTTGGCTGTGAAAGTATCAAAATATATAAGGTTAGATACTTACAAAAAGAAGAAGATGGAATCCGAGTTAAAGAGCCTGCAAATTACATCCACCCCGGAAGTATATCAGGCAAGAAATCTGGTGAAAACGGGATTCATACTAATGGGTGTTATTCCTTGTCTTCTCATTGCACCAATACTGGCCATTGGTGTGGTTGTAGGAGCTGTCTTTGTATATTTAAAATGTGATACAGATTTAAAGGAGCAGTTACGGAAAAAAAGAGAAGAAATTGAATATGAGCTGCCACGTTTTGCCTCTACGTTAAAGCAAGAGCTTACATCCAGCAGAGATGTGTTAAGTATTCTTGACAATTATAAAAAAAATGCAGGAGAAAGCATGAAGAATGAGTTAGAAAAAACAGTGGCAGATATGCGCTCCGGTAATTACGAAGCAGCTCTGTTACGGTTTGAAAGCAGAGTTTCCTTGCCGGCGCTAAGTGATATTGTAAGAGGACTGATTGGTGTACTTCGTGGTGATAATAACGTCAATTATTTTGAAATGCTAAGCCATGATTTAGATGTATTAGAAGTACAACGATTAGAAAATCTTGCCGGGAAACAGCCGGGTAAGATTAAGAAATACATACTAGCACTGCTTATTTGTATGATGGTAATGTACATAACGATTCTTGCAGTATATGCCGCTATGTCCATATAGCAATATAGCAGAAAGGAGCATGACATGAAAAGGAAACAGAAGCTAAAGCATATCGTAAAGGATAAAAGTGGTTCAAGCTATCTGGAGATGGTAATCGGTGTTCTTATTTTTTCCCTTGCGCTGGCATTTATAATCAAGGCAGTGCCAGTATTAATACTGAAAAATCAACTAAATACTTTTGCCGGCAACGTTAGCCGGATAATATCTGTGGAAGGCATCTATAACAGTACGGTACAGGATAAGATTGAGGAATATCGTATAGCAACAGAGATTGGAGAGGTCACAGTATCATTAGATGGCACAAATTTTATAAACGGTACAGAAAAGATACAGTTAAATGATCTAATCGTAGTAACGGTAACAACGGAGTATGATATGGGGTTTTCTAATTTTGGCAGTTTTCCAATTACCTTAAGTAATACTGCAAAAGCAAGGAGTGAAGCTTATTGGAAGTAAAATGTAAAATTAGATATGAACAAAGATAATATTAATTCCCAATTTAATAAAAATAATATTGAATTTTTGAACAAAATTGATAGAATGGAGGAAATGACATGAATTGGGAGGATATATTAATGGATATAGCAGAAATTACAGCAATAGCAGGAATTCTGGGGGTAATTGCAACAATCTTAGTAGGATTTTTAAACAACAGAAATTCCATTTTGAAATTATCGCACCATGTTGAGGAACTAAGAAAGGAGTTAAAAGAATTAGGTGGAATGAAAAGCAGTCAAAAGGATCTTTTATCAGATCATAAAAATTTGACTAAAGGACAGGAAAATCTAGCTTATGACCATGAAAAAATCATAGATATGCAGAATAGAATAAAAGAAATTTTAAATAAAGGTGAAATTCGTTATGAAAATTTAAATATTGACCAAAAAGAAATACGAAATCAGGTTTTGAATTTAGTTATGAATTATGAAAAGCTGGTGGGTGAGAATAGTCAACTTCGGCAAGAGAATGATAATCTGCTAAAAGTAATAAAGTCTATGAAACAAAGTAAATCCTTATATTATAATTCACAAGAGAATTATCAAGAGAAGGATGAAGAAGAGGAAGAACATGAATTTTAATATGTGTAACCTTTCATTGAGACAATCTTTAATGCTGGATTGTCTTTTTTCATGCACTTAGGTAAGAAAAGTATCTAATAAGGAGAAGTGAAGTCTATTGGAAGTAAAATGGATTCAGTTATTGAAAGAAAAAATAAGGGAGAAAAAAGGATCTGGCTTAATCGAAGCTGTGGTTCTTTTTTTAGTTACCATGATGTTCTTTTCCGTAGCCTTTGAATATCTCAGGATTCAAATGGTGGCAAACAATATCCGGGACGCTTATGAACGAGCAATCCTTACCGTTGCCAGTGAAAATTACAATGAAGTATACGCAGGCTTTCGGGAAGAGGATTTCATAGGCGGTGTATATGAAGGTGGCTCAGGAGGGGGTGGAAAGCTTGGGGAGCTGCCGGAGTGGATAAGCTTAAATGACTATGGAAGTGTAGGGGAAGAACTGGAGGAGCTTCTGGTACTTAAGTGTGAGGATGGGGTGTATACGAGTGACAAGGATAAGTATATCCTAAAAGACATCGAAGTGCAGGTTAAGGAAGGTAGTGCTTCTACCAGTGGGAAATATGAAGTGAAAGGAGAGATAACCATGGAGATACCCATTTATTTTGCGAGTGTTAAGATAACACAGGCCGAGATTCCTCTTAAGGTAAAAACGGCATACACACCAAAATATTAAACAAGGAGAATCATATGCCAAAACTGATTGGTAGGAATGGAAATGAAAGTGAGAAGTATAGACATTATACGAGTATCTGCCGTAAGATTGGTAATTATTTCTGGGCAACTTTAATTTTATATTTGTTAATCATGTTTAATGAGAGATTAACAAATCCCGCTTATGAGAATATAAAATTTGACTGTTATAACTATATCGAATTTAATAGCGTTATATTTTGTGCTATATCCGTATTATATATGTTTTTTTATATTGTATGGGAGCAACGCCTGAAACAAGAAGAAAGGACATTATCTAGATTTGGGAGTTATGTAATGTATTGTATAACTTGTTACATCGTATACAATTTTAGCTTCTACATGGCTTTTATATGGTATCTTAAAGGTGAAGAAAATACAGAGCGATTATTAATTTTTCTGTTTTGCTGTGCCTTAGTAAAGGTTATTATTCCATTTCTTTTTGGTCAATTACATAGGTTGTTGTCTTGGAGCTATAATAAACTGGAGAATAAGTGGGAAAGTCATAAAAAACAAGAAACTGAAACAAAAGAGTAAATAAACCCGAATGAATTATATTGGAATAAATAGACATTAAAATACTTGTCAGCCTACTCGTTATGTGATATAATTAATTTGGGAATATTTAACCTAAAAGTAAAGTTTTACAAGAAAGAGGGTTATAATATTGCTAAAAAAGTCCGATAAATATAATAAGAAAAAAACTATAAAAAAGGCAATCATCTTTACGGGTTTGCTATTAACTGTGTCAATCATTCTTGTAGTAGTTATAAAAAAGGGGTTGCCCGGTAACACAGAAGCTAATCAAAACGATTTACACGAAGAAATCGTGTCAACGGATCAAGAGACAGAATCAAAAAGCAATGAGCCAGTAGAAAAAAAAGCCGTTAAGGAGATTAAAGAATCTGACTTGATGGATTATGAAGATTTAATAGCAAACGATGCAGTCTCTTGGGAAACGATTACAAAGTATGCAGATGATGTAGTATCCTGGGAAACCATTGCAGGCTCTGCTGTTGGAGATTCAAAGAGCTGTGAAGACCAAGATGATACTAACAACGAATCTGAAACAGTAGGGAAGGATTCCAAGAGTGATAGTACCCAGGAAGGCAAAAACAACGAAAGCTCTATAACGACTCCGAAAGGCAAAGTCATTGATGAATCACCGAATACTATAAAAGATGAGACAATTAAGAACGAGTATGAAGGTGAGAAAAAGCAGGATATGATAGAGTTTTTTGATGTTGAACCAAGTGGAGAGCAACCAAATGGAGATATTCCAGCAGGAGGAAAACAGGGCGTAGGTACTTGGAATTAAGCGAAAGAGGGGATATAAATGATGAAGAAAAAACATAAGATTCTAATAATGAGTGGTATATTAAGTCTTTCAGTTGCAGCAATCTGCGGATTTAATTATTATAGCTTAGAGCTTAATCAAGACAGATATACATTGGAGCTGGGTGAACAATTAAAGACAGAGGTGGCGGACTATGCATCCGGTAATATAAACAATGCAAAACTAAACTTATCAGAGGTTGATGTGAACAAGGTTGGGACATATCAGGCAAATGTTAAGGGAAAGATTCAGAACTTATCCTTTTCAGTTGATGTGGTTGATACAACTGCACCGTCAGCAGAAGTAATAGAAAATAAAACATTCTACACCTTTGAGCAAGTGAAAGCATCCATGCTACTGGAGGATGTGAAGGACGAAAGTAAGGTCATTGTAACCTTTGAGGATGGAAAAGAAGTACATACCTATGAAAAGGGTGGTTTTATTGAAGAAAAAGTAATCTTAACCGATGAATACAGTAATGTGACTGTTTTAAGTGTTACTTTTGAAATAGTTGCTGATAGCACTAAGCCGGTTATAAAAGGAGCTAAAAATAGCAAGGTTTATATAGGAGAGACAGTCGATTTCTTAAAGGGTGTCAGTGCAATGGATGATAGGGATGGAGATGTAACAAATAGCATTGTTGTTGATGCAAGCAAAGTTGATACAGGTAAGGCTGGAAAGTATAAATTGAAATATTCTGTAAAAGACAATGCAGGCAATCAGGCTACTAAAACAGTTACAATAACTGTTTTAGAGGATAAGGCACCTGTTTTTAAAGGTTTAACAGCCTTAACAGTAAATGTTGGCTCAAAAGTGGATTATTTAAGCAATGTAAGTGCAACGGATGATAGAGATGGTGATGTAACCACAAGTATTAAGGTTGACAGCACCAAAGTAAATCTGACTAAGGCAGGCACATACAAAGTTACTTATTCTGTAACTGACAGCACTGGCAACAAAACTATTGAATCAAGGACAGTTAATGTAAAGAGTAAAGCGGTTAAGTCGGAAACAACTCAAAGCCAAACTTCTGATAATAGTGGAAATACCAATAAGAAAATTACTTCTAATGGAAAGAAAAACAGTTCGTCAGGAAGTAAAAACAGTAATTCATCTGGATTTGATTTCTTTGAGGTCAAACCTAGTGGAGAACAACCAAATGGAGATGTTCCGGCAGGTGGTAAACAGGGTGTAGGAACTTGGGATTAATATTAAATTTATTAAAGGTATGGTCAATTGACTGTACCTTTTTTTGTTGGAGGGATTTATGAGATTTAAAGATTTATTAATAACGTTAATATTGTTATTTTTCATTTCAATAACGCTTCCTGCAACTATGGTATATGCTGATCCAAATATGGACGGTGGGGGCAGTGGAGGTGGAACGCAAAACGGATCAAATGAGAACTTCTATTCTTCGGGAGATGATGGTGTACGAATAACTATTATTGATGTGAGAACAGGAAGAAGAGCAGAGGGGACAAGAACAATTGATTATTCAAAAAGGGACAAGACAAATAAGACTGTTATACATTTTGGTAAGCATTCAAAATTAGAATATATGGGAGTTGCAGGATATGCGGCTTCTATGCAATTAATGCAATCTAGCCAAGATTACGTTACTGACAGTAGCGGCAGAACTGTAGCGTTTAATGTTTCTGAATTACCAATAATAGTTAGTAGCTCAAGCGGCAACTCTGATATTGATGAAATAAAAGATTATTTTAACAATGAGGACAGATTAAGAAAGATATCTTCCAGAGCTGGTATTAGTTATGATGAAATGATAAATGGCAATTACAAGCTTATCATAGAACCAGTGATCTATCTAACCTTTAAATCCATGTATATGGCAATGACGGCGCATGAAGCCGCCAAGTTAGATATGGCACTTGGAGGTACGGAAACCTCTGGTGGAGAATTAAGGGCAAAGTTCGTATCTTTCTCCCATAAAAATTTACCTCTTTCAATATTTTTAAAGAAAAAGGAACTGGGAGTAAAGCGTTGGACGGGCAGTAAAAATGAAAGAGTCCATAACGGAAAAATCCTTGAGTATTTGGGAATAGGAATCCTATCCTTTGAAGCGGAAGGAACGGATGTTGATGTAGGCAGTGGTACATATAATTACCGGCCAAATACTGACGTTATTACAGCGGTTGAGGTAAGTGTTGGTAGCGGTGGAAATGGTGCTACAAGTGATAATCCAATATCCGTACAGTTCTCAGGGGACTTAGTACCAACCACAAGTGTTACCGGAATTGTAATACCCCCAGGTGGTTCAAGGCTTGTATGGTTTAAATGGAAAACACCTGATTTAGCAGAGCTGACGAAGTCGAAAATCAATGTAAGTATAACCGGAGGAGCAAGCACCACATCCTCATCGGTTATTGATATTACCATTAAACCAATCGTGGAAAAAGAACCGCCCAATCCCACAGCAGATGACAAGAAAAAAAGTAATTGGAATGATAATAATCTGCCGGTGTTTCCTAAGATAATGGAATTAAAGTCCTATGCAGCACCTAAAAAGTCAGCTTCCTGGCATACCTATACCTGCACCAAAAAATCAGTCTGGACCGGCGAATATGAGACAGATTCACAAGGAAATTATCTGGTGGACAGTGAAGGATATAGGTATAAAATTTATGAAACCGTTTATGAGTTTGATACCAATACGTATACCGCTTCACTGGTAAATACAACGGCTAAGATTACACCAGACATTACAGTTAAGAAAGCAAATCCTAACAACAGTTATATAAAAAGTGGCTATGGTATTGAATTAGCGGTTAACTCTAGGGTGAATGGCAGTCCCAGTACTACAACCGGTATTCAGCATGCAGTAGTATATTTTCCGGAGTTTAAATATGTGAGTTATCGGCGAATCGGGAAATTGCCAAGTGCTGGCTTAAATGCAACGATTAACTTTCCGGTGAATCAATATTCTATATTGGATAACAAAGTTCATTTTCTCCCAATTTGGTTTCCAGATAAGGAATATAAAGTATACATAGAAACCTTAGATGCATGGACGCCGGCTGGAATGTTATGTGATTATACAACAGCAAGCATTACAGTAAAAGGGTCGATGTGGGACGATTATCACATTGGTGTAATACCAAGCTATAGATAAAATTACGGAGGATATTATGATACTGGATTTTAACACAAATGACAACAAAGAGCTTTTGATAAAGCTGTTAGATATGGAAGAAGAGGATTATACGATAGTAAAAAATTATTTATGTGAGTTTGGAATTATTAGCTTTTTCAATAAATACAAAACTTTGGTGTTATCGGATGGTGTTAAGGAAAAACTTACTGCTTTGCTAAATTTGATTGGTTACGAGGGGGTAGAACGTTGAGAAAATTAAGGACAAATAAAGAAACTTTCTTAGAAGGAGTTCATATCCTCACAGGTATTGACCTTGATAAAATGCAAAAATACTGTGCAGATAATAACATACTTCATATTTTAGACCATCCGATGGAAATCAATGCTACAGAGGAACAGATTGCAAAGATTCATACCCTTAAGGAAATTATTAATACATATGAATATTTTCGAGAAAACGATGAAGAAAACAAGGTTAGATTTGATACACCTGCTAAATTGGCAGAGTTCTTTAAATCCAAAATAGCCTACCAGAAGGAAAGAGAATATCTTGTTACCGCATATTTTGATTCCAAGATGCAAGTTTTGTCAACGGATATTGCAGAAGGAAGTGTCAATCACTGTGTGATTAATCCGAGAGAATTATTAAAGCGTGCGCTGCAGCTTGATTGTGCAGGAGTAGCCATGGGGCATTCACATCCTTCTGGTGACCCTAATCCAAGTAGAGAAGATATAAATATAACAAAAAAGATAAATATAATATTTAACTCTATGAAGATTCGCTTTTATGATCATTTAATCATTGGAGGAAATAAGTACTTTTCCTTTACTGAAAAAGGATATTTGGAATACAACGATGAACTACCAAAGGTAAGTGACCTTAATCCCTTCCATCTTGAACCTGAAATAGCAGAAGCTGATTGTGAGGATGAAATGGAACCATAAAATTATAGAAAAGGAAGAGGTGATGGTAAGCAGCCATTGCCTTTTCTATTTTCAGGAAAGGGCTAATGATATGAATAAATTTATTATTATGGCAAGGCTTTGCAGAAATCCGGAAGTTTGGGAAACGAAAGGAGAAACACCATTACTTATGGCAAGCTTCAGCATTGCTTACAACTGGCCAAAGAAGGATGGTAAAGAAGAAGCCGACTATTATTACTGCCTTGCTACTGGTAAACTAGCTGAATTCATTAAGAATTATGTAAAAAGTGGTAACAAGGTTTTAGTAACAGGAAAGTTAAAAAACAACAATTATCAGAATAAGAACGGAGATAAAGTCTTTGGTGTGCAGGTATATGTGGATGAGATTGAGCTGGTGGAAAGCAAGCGGAACCGAACAAAAGAACAGGCACAGGAGGTAAGGTTACCTTCTGACTTAGAATAGAATGAGAGGATTACATACTTGATGAAAAAACAGAGATTGTTTGTGGATATGGATGGAACACTGGCTCATTTCAATAAGGTAGATACCTTAGAAAAGTTGTATGAACCGGGATATTTTTATAACCTGAAGCCAATTCCCAATGTTGTAAATGCCATAAAAGAAATAGTGAATAATCACCCGGACATTGAGGTCTACATTTTATCAGCAGTTCTTACAGATAGTGAGTATGCATTGGAAGAGAAAAAGATGTGGCTGGATAAATACCTGCTGGAGATGGATGAGGCACATCGGATGTTTACTCCTTGTGGCCAGGACAAAAAAGATTATGTGAATATCCGTGAAAGTGACTATTTACTGGATGATTATACTCATAACCTTAATTTATGGCAACCACCTGCAAAAGGAATTAAGTTACTGAATGGTATCAATCACACGAATGGGACATGGAAAAGTGATTGTCTTCGTTATGATAAAAAGCCGGAGCTTCTGGCAAAGAACATTGTGGATATTATGCAGGGACGGGAATCCATTCAGGATATAAAGCCTTTTGTTGAGGATATTATAGCAAGAGATGGAGACAGAACGTGCGGAGTCTTCTCTAAAAGATATGGAACCAGAAGTATAAATTTTAAGGAGAAAAGAGCGAATGGAAAAGTGGAGTAATGTTGTGAACAAGGTATTTGAAGCGACAGTACTGCTTGTACTGCATATCCTACAAATGGCTACGGTTTTTTGGTTCCTTTTATACCTTGTACAAGAATTTTATATGGAAAGTATTGCTAGAATAGGATTAAGCTTGCTTATTCTTATCTTGCAGCGAAAGGTCATTTTAGGATGCAGTTCCGATACATAAATAATAAAATCGAGAGAGAGGAAACAACAATTACATATGAAGGAATTAATATTGCCAATAACCATGATTATAGTGTGTCTAATAGCAGCTATAGTTATGGTTCTTTTATTACAGCGAACCAAAGATAAAGTCACAAATACTCAGGAAAAAGATAACCAGGAGCGAAAGAAAACCGCTCAGGACTTTGTAAATGTAAAAGATATCGAAGATATTTTCCTGTACACCATGGATGGTTATATTATGAGCTATGTTAAGGTGCAGTCTATATCAAAAGACTTACTAAGTAAGGCAGAAAAGAAAAACTTAACCATGAGGTTGGCGGAAGAGTTTCAGACAGTACCAGATTTTAAGTTCATTGCAGTAAGCCGTCCTGTGGATATTACTCCATTGGTTACAGAGTACACGGATTTGTTACGAACCTCAACAGATCCCATACAAAAAGAAATACTAAGGAATGAGCTTAGTGTCATTACTGAATTTTCCCTTTCCGGAGAAGTGGTGCAGAGGGAATTTTATTACATCCTTTGGGAGAAATATGTGGAAGATGCAGAATATGAATTAAG
Source organism: Anaerocolumna cellulosilytica (assembly GCF_014218335.1). Taxonomy (GTDB): domain Bacteria; phylum Bacillota; class Clostridia; order Lachnospirales; family Lachnospiraceae; genus Anaerocolumna; species Anaerocolumna cellulosilytica. The sequence goes on from NZ_AP023367.1 coordinate 1,317,880, forward strand.
AAAAAGGGTAAATGAGTTAGCCAGCAAGGTAGTTGCCTGCGGTATACAGAGTGAGATACTGAAAAAGCCTGATATCATACGGCTTTGCAATCTGATAGACAATCCGGCATTTGCGGTGATAGAGGACACACAAATGGAGGCAGTTATCCCCTATATACAATAGACGATGAGTTATGAAAGGAAAAGCATGAAGAAAAAGAAGATTGAACAGAGAAATGTAGCATTATTAAATATAATCTCTCCCATCGGTTTAAAGTTTGGTAAAAACAATCTGTCTGTTGGTGAGAATTTTGGGAAAGCCTATGGCATTGTACGTTATCCAGAAGCACCGGACTATGGTTGGATGTCTAAGCTTATGAACATACCAGGTACAATGGCCAGTTACCATTTCAAGACCATTGCTGATGGCGGTGATTTCATAGATTCTTTGAATAAAAATATCAGTCACCAGCGTGTCATTGCAAAAAATACAAATGATACTTTAGTAAGAACCAGAGCGCAGAAAGCTGCAGATGATGGAGAGAAGCTCTTGGTTCGGATTGATCAGCATGGTGAAGCGGTGGGGATGCTTAGCACAACCATTATTCCCCTGGCCGATGAACCACTTATATTTGAAAAGGTACGGCGTAAAACAGTAAGTTCTATAAAAACATCAAGATGTAAGGCTCGTTTACTGTCTGATTTGCAGAAACGAGCCTTTAAGCACATGTCCCCCTTTTATACAGAGGATGATAAGATACATAATGTTACGGATCGAATCTGCCCCCTTACCACACTTATGGGAGGCTTTGCAAATGCCAGCTCCGGCTTTAATGATTCCCAAGGATATTATGTAGCCAAAGATGCTTCTGGCGGTCTTATTATTTTAGATTTTTGGTTACGATCAAATGATAGAACAAATACCAACTTTATTATTCTGGGTATTCAGGGACAGGGTAAATCAACGGCTATCAGGCACATTGCTTTGTCGGAATTTATGAGAGGAACTAAGGTATTGTTTACTGACCCTCATGGTGAAAACCGTTTTCTCACGAAAAAGCTTGGTGGTGAGATTATAAATGCCGGAGGTGGTAGCAATGGTCGTATTAATCCATTTCAGATTAGTGTAATACCAAAGGATGACGAAGAGGAAGAAGTTAAATTCTATGAGAATGAAGATGGGCATGGGATGGGAGATATGGCTTTATATATAAAGTACCTGGAAGTTTTCTTTTCCATATACATACCGGATTTGACTTCCATAGAAAAGGCCATTTTAAAGGCAACCATCATTGAACTGTATAATAATTTTAATATCTTTTGGGATACGGATATATCCACTCTAAAACCAGAGGACTTTCCCATATGGTCAGACTTACATAAATTAATGCTCCAAAAGGCAGAGGAAAAGGACAAGACGAGAAAAGGAAATGACAGCAATGTGTATGAAAATCTTGCTATTCTACTACAAGATGGAGCAACCGGAGCTGACAGCTTACTGTGGAATGGCCATACCACTATCAGCTCTAATGCAAGGGTTATTTGTATTGATACCAAATCACTGCAGGATACACCGGATAATGTAAAAAGAGCACAGAACTTTAATATTAACCGATGGACATGGCAGGTTATGACAGAAAATCCAACGGAACCAGTATTATGTTTATATGATGAAGCCTACTTAAACATTGACCCCAAGGTACCACAGTCCATGATCTTCTTGCGAAATGGTGTGAAATCTTCACGTAAGTTTGAAGCTGCTATGGGATTTATTACACATTCCGTGGTGGATTTCTTAGATGAATCCGTAAAAATGTATGGACAAGCCTTGTTGGATTCGCCTTGCTACAAAATCATATTTGGTACAGACGGCCAGAATCTAAAGGACATTACGGATTTGTATAAACTAACAACCGCAGAGCAGGATTTACTGCAGAGTAAAAGAAGAGGCCATGCATTGATGATGATAGGTTCCAGAAGGCTGCATGTTAATTTTGATATTCCAGAATACAAATTTGAATACTTTGGTAATGCCGGAGGTAGGTAGATATGAATACGGCAATGGTACTTAAAATAGCACAGGCTGCCTATAAAGCTTTAAAGGATAAGAGGACACGAACGATTATTATATTGGCAATCTTCGGACCTCTTATCCTTTTATTACTTCAAATAGCAGCTATTGTGTCCCTGGTTACCACCCCGATTCAGATGTTACTAAATGGTGGGGAAGATACTTATGGCTTAGCAGAGTTCCAGAACCAATTTGTTATTACTGGAACTCCCGGAGAAGCTTATGAAGGTGAGTATGAGCCACCTGATTATGTGAAGTATACAATTAAGCAAGGAGCAACGGAAGTTGTCTATTATAATCAAACAGATATGCCATGGAGAGATATGCTATATGGCACAGTACGTACCATTGGTATAAGTGGTTGCGGTCCGACCTCCATGGCGATTGTGATATCAACTTTCACCGGGCAGGAAGTAACACCGGCAATGACCGCCGGATGGTCTGCTAAGAATGGTTATCTGGTAGAAGGGTATAACAATGGCAAACCCTATGGCATGAGCAGCCATGCATTAATACCGGCACTGGCAAAAGAATATAGTCTAAGCAGTACCGGTATTGCAAAAAATGAGAAAACAGCAGAAAGAATTTATAAGGCGCTGTCAGACGGTAAGCTGGTTGTGGCTATTATGGGTCCTGGACATTTTACAAGCGGAGGACACTTTATCGTACTTCGTGGGGTAACGAGTGATGGGAAGATACTGGTGGCCGACTGTGGAAGCAGACAGAGGACTGGAAAGGCATGGGATATACAAACAATTATTAAGGAAGCGAAAGGAGGAGCTGGGGCAGGAGGACCGTTTTGGGCAATTAAATAGTTTACAGAATTACACATGACAAAATACTTTTACTTACCAGGAGAGTGTATTATGAATGAGCTATACAAATTAGATGAAATTATCAATAGCGATCATGTTGCCAAATAATTGGAAAGGAGGATAAACCGTGAATCTATTGCTTATCATTATGAAGTTTGTAGAAGAGAATAAGGCTAGACGGAGAAGTTCATTTTAAGATTTCTCCGTAAATAATTTGTATTATATATAATTACAAAAGATAAAAACCAGAAAGGATAAGTATAATTCTAGATAAATGATAGGCCTATCGCACCGGATAGAAAGTGATAAAAGTAAATGAATTATTCAGTGGCATAGGCAGTCAAAAAGCTGCATTAGAGAGATTAGGAATAGAGCATAAGGTTGTTGGTATAGCTGAAATTGATAAATACGCAATAAAAAGCTATGAAGCAATTCATGGGGATACCAGGAACTACGGGGACATAAGTAAGATTAATAAGCTAGATTATGCAGATTTCTGGACTTATTCTTTTCCTTGTCAAGATATATCAGTTGCCGGCAGACAGAAAGGAATGAATGAGCAGACAAGAAGCGGTTTGTTATATCAGGTTGAGAGGTTATTAGAAGAATCAAAAAAACACAATGAACTTCCAAAGTTTTTAATGTTAGAAAATGTTAAAAATTTGGTGGGTAAAAAATTTAAAGATCAATTTTTAGAATGGTTATCTACCCTAGAGCAACTTGGTTACAATACATATTGGAAAGTGCTAAATGCAAAACATTATGGTATTCCACAGAACAGGGAAAGAGTTTTTGCAGTAAGTATACGTAAGGATATAGACAGGGGATTTGAATTTCCTGAACCAATCCACACAGGAAAGAGTTTAGTAGATGTATTAGAAAGGGAGGTAGATGAAAAATATTATCTTTCAGATGAGTTACATAAACGATTTATTTTCACAGATGATACATTTACAAAAAATATTGTCGGTACTACGAAAGCAAATGAAAATAGTATTGGACAACGTGACACTGTTTATAAGGCTGATGGAATTGTTGGTGCATTATTAGCATCCGATTATAAGCAGCCAAAACGTATCTTAGAAGAAAATTGTATAAAAAAAGCTGGTATGATAGTTAAGGATGGATGGATTGATGTTGCTAGTAGAGTATACCATATTGAAGGTATATCACCTACTCTTACCACTATGCAAGGGGGAAATACAACTCCTAAAGTACTTATTAGACAAGCAACAAAAAAAGGATATGCAGAGTGTAATATTCCTGGAGTAGCAGACCTGTCATTTCCCAAAAGTATGACTAGAAGGGGAAGGGTGCAAGAAGATGGTAATATATGTCCTACTTTAATGGCTGGGACTCGGGAAATATACGTTTTTGATTTTCCGTGTATTGGTGCAAGTAGAGGTAGAAAGATAGATTCATCGGATAGTTACCGTCAGAAACTTGAACTAAATTATTGTGGGACAAGTAACACAATTACAACAGTTCAAAAAGATAACTATGTAATTGAAAAAGGTGGAAAACAATTCAGAATCAGAAAACTAACACCTTTAGAGTGCTGGAGGCTGATGGGTTTTACTGATGAACAGTTTTATAAAGCTGCAGCTGTAAATTCAAACACACAATTATACAAACAAGCTGGTAATAGTATTGTGGTAGATGTTTTATATTACCTGTTTAGGCAGTTATTTATTTAATCATTTATCCAGGGCTACTTTGCTCCGGATATACATAATGAGATTTACAAATAAGAAGCAAGTATATAATAATATTTGCTTTTTATGACATTTATTACTATAATATGAATACAACCAGTTGCAGGGTGATTATGGTCGCTCCCGAAAGGGGGTGATAGTTTGAGTACATATGAGGAATTAATGCTGATTATAAGTATAGTAGGACTTATATTTGTTATACTCAACTATAAAGACAAACAAAAAAAATAGTCACCCCGCCCGCAAAGTAGTGTGACTATTTTTTAAACCATTATTTGCGACCAGTCACATGGAACTGGTTGTTTTATATTTCTTATATTATCACACACATTGATTGATGTCAAATAACTTAATATAGCCTAAAAGTGCCGGTTAAGAGTTCGTTTCTTATTGCCGGTTTTTTTATTGCAATTAGATAAAGATCAGGAGGGAACATGTATAATACTAAATTAATCTTAGCAGATGGAAGGGAAGTATATCCTGGTTATCTGGATAAGGAAAAAAGAGAGCAGATTAAAGGAGAGTTTGATGGATGTAGGGGGTATATGTGGTGTGGATGCCAAAGTCATGAAAGGCTTTTTTACAGAATATCAGAAGATTTGAAACTATACCCGGAGCATAATAAATACAAACATGATTCGTGCTGCAGCCGTTACCGAACGGAAGAAGGAGAGGAGGAAAGAAAGACTGGATATGTGGTAAATGATGAGGATGGGGCAGTTACGGCATATTTAACCTTTAACCCCAAGGAGTTCGATTTAGGTAAGAGTGAAGAAAAAGAAGAGGATAATCAGGATATTAGTGATACTGAGGCAGATGAAGCAGAGAATGAAGTAATCCTAGAGAAAAATCAGAATAATGAGCAAAAACAGGAGAAAAAAGAACCAAAGCTTTCGCTGGCATTGTTGGTCAGAAGTATTAATATGGACACATATACAGAAAGAATCCTGAATAATAAAAAGGTAGATTCAAAAGAGACTTTCTCTAAGCTTGTTTATCACCGCATGAAAAAAGCAATTGGAGAGCTTTCTATTGAGAAAGACGGTGTAAGGTTTCTCTATACATCATTGGCAGCAATAAAGAAATTTGAAGATAAGGGATTGACGAAATGCTATCTGTGTAATTATGGTCCAGATGGTAAGATTTTCAGAAACTTTATTTTCCCGGATACGTTAGAAAAGGCGCTGAAGAAGTTTAGAAAAACCTATGGTATAGAACCAAATGAAGACACCGTTATGGCCGGTTTTCAATATCTAAAGAAAACAAAATCCAAAATACAGTATAAGGTTTTAGGACGTATCCATTTATTTCAGGTTTCAAATATAGGGATATATTGCAACACCCTACTAGAAAAAGAAACATATGATGAACTGGTTGCAATAACAGAGTCCGATGAGAACATAACATTTTGGATACCGCCGGATGATAATAGTGTTGGTGGAATCGTACAGATCGAAGGTAAAGAGAAAAAACTCTTATTATTATTTCGATCAGAATGTGATGAGCACATTACCTTTAACATGGACTTATATGAGCCTTTTGTAATTGGAGAGAAAGAACCTTTCACAAGGGAACGTTTTTACAATGTTATTGAACAAATGGAATGAGAAATAGAAGAAATCAGATAAGATGAAAATAAAAAACCAGTCTAAGAGAATATCTTACACTGGTTTTTTATTCAATCTCGAACAAGTCATTGGGGGTACAATTAAGTGCCTTACAAAGCTTTTCAAGCAAATCAAAGTGAATGGAGATTGTTTGGTTATTAGAGAGCTTTGCAAGAGCTTGATAGGACATTCCTACTTCTTTTGCTAACCAATAGCGAGTTTTATTATTCTTACTTAATGTATCATCAATTTTAATACGCATAAAAGTCACCTCACATTTATTATATCAGACAATGATAAGGTTTACAATATACAATATAATTAAATAGGAATTTGAAATGTTACATCTATAAATTATGCAATTTATAGATTATACAATCTTGACATTGTATAATAACGGGTATAGAATGTTAATAAAATACTTGAAAGGGAGTAAAAGAAAATGAAAGCAATGATGAAATACCCCGGTAGTAAATGGAGTATTGCAAAGTGGATAATTGAGTTCTTTCCAGAACATCATAGCTATTTAGAACCCTTTTTCGGAAGTGGTGCAGTTTTTTTCAATAAGCCAAGAAGCAATATAGAGACAATCAATGACATGGACGATAACGTCATTAATTTATTTGAATGGATCCGTAAGGATCCGGAAAGACTGGCCAGAGAAATATATATGATTCCTTATGCCAGAAAAATTTATGATGAAGCATTTCGTACGGTGTCAAAAGATAGCTTTGACAAAGCAGTGAATTTTTACATAAGGCTTAATATGGGGCATGGCTTCCGAACAAATGGTGAAAAGGTGGGATGGAAAAATGATGTACAGGGAAGGGAGAGAGCCTATGCGTCTCAGGACTGGTGTACTCTACCAGAAAAGATTATTCTTGCAGCCGAAAGGTTAAGAGGGGTGCAAGTAGAAAATAGACCAGCAATAGATATTATAAATAGATTCAATCATCCCAAAGTGCTTATCTATCTTGATCCTCCTTATGTTTTAGGTACCAGACATGGAAAGCAATACAAGTATGAAATGGATGATGAAGCACAAGAGGAATTGCTAGATACCGTTATAAGACATAGGGGGAGCATTTTATTGAGTGGTATGATAATGAACTTTATAATAAGTATTTAAAAGGTTGGCACAGAGAAGAGACTATTTGCTATTCTCAAGTTAGCAGTAAAAAACGAGAAGTATTATGGATGAACTTTGAACCACAAAGGCAGATGACGTTATTTGGTTAACGGAATTTACAAGGAGGATTGGATTTGGGACAAACAGAAGTAAAAAGAAAGGCAATACCCAAAAAGACAAGGCTTAAAGTCTATGATAAATTTAATGGTCATTGTGCGTACTGTGGTTGTGAGATAGGATACAAGGATATGCAAGTAGACCATAAGGAATCTTTATACTGGTATGCAGGAGCAGATGAAATTGAAAATTATATGCCATCCTGCAGAGCATGTAATTTCTATAAAAGTACTATGACACTTGAAAGGTTCAGGGAGCAATTACAGAAGATTCCAGTGCGTTTAGAAAAAGATTTTATATACAGACTTGCTAAGAAGTATGGAATGGTTATGGAACAGGAAGTACCGATTCAGTTTTATTATGAAATGCTAGAATCTAAATAGGAAGGGAAGGGACAAGTATGAAACTCATGATAGAGGTTGATATCGACTTAGAAGAATCCGGACTGATTGAAAAAGAGGTAAAAGACAAGGATTTGCTTATAAATGGAGCTGATTTCCAAGGGATAGGATTGACTTTAAAGCAGGTCAGTTATGAACTGAAAGGTAACCAATTATTACATATAGGTTTATTAAATTGTTAAAGCCGTTCCTGTGATAAGAAACGGCTTTAAACTCCCCTTGCCATAATAATACAATATTGTGGAATGAATGTCAATAATAATTGGAAAAAAACTAAAAAAATGGAAATACATTTTATTTAGTTCTATTATGATCTGTGGCTAGAAAAGAAAAATAAACAACATATGGAAGGGATAATGCAATGCAGGAATCCAAAAATAAAATAATTAAATTGATGTTATGGGCAGTTGCAATGCTTTTAGTAATAGCAATTAGTATGATTATTACTACATTACAAAAATCTAAAAGCCAGGAAGAGAATGTAATTGTATATGACGGAAGTGAAGATAATCCATACATAGAGGGGGTACAATAATGCTATTTTATTTAACAACAAACTCCAATATAGACAAGCTAGATTGCCTTGAAGATGCTTATATATTAAACAAAGAAACAAAATGTGACTTGAATCAGGAAACATTCTTAAAGTACATAAAAAAAGATATCCGTAATCTGCAGGTGGATTACCTGATAATAGATATGTCTATATTTGAGCAGGAGGATATGGATATAAAAGGGTGTTTGGAATCGTATTTGCTTTTGAATCCCAAAAGCAAGGTAATATTGTTGCCGGCATTAATAGAAGATACCGGAGAATTGTTTGGAGCAATTGATCCTTTTGCTGGGGTTTATGTAGTAAAGGATATAGTTAATCCTGAGATTGAGGTATTAAATATACTAAACAACCTGGAACAGTTGCCAATAGAAGTGGATATTCCTGCAACAGAACCAGAGAAACTGGATGCAGAGTATGAAGACGTACCAGAGGAGGACATTGCCACACCCGATAATATTTTCTTAAAAGCTGCCAGTCCGATAAAGGTATCGGAAGGACAACCTTTAAAAAATGAGGTGAATGAGAAAGATAACCATAAAGAAAAGAAGGAAGATATAACTGCTTCACCAGAAATAATGAAGCTTGAAGATTACATAAAGACTAAAAAGAACCCGGCCAGTCGTAAATGGAATTGTGAAAATATTATGATTGGTTTCATTGGTACGGAAAGAAGAATGGGTACAACGACAGCCGCCTTTATGCTAGCTAATCTATTGCACTTTAATGGAGCTAAGGTGACTTATGCAGAAGTTAACAAACATAATCACCTTGATATACTTGCAGAACAATATGAGTTTGTTCCAGTAGAAGAACATTATGTTAAGAAAGCAATCACATACTTTAGGGACAGTAAATGCATTATACCAGGTACAAACTTTATTGTTCTTGACTTAGGCAGCATAAGTGAAAATGATGAAAAGATAATGAACTTAAAAGATACCATGGACAAGCTGATCCTAGTCTCAGGAAGCCGGCCCTATGACTTGAAATCGTTAAATAAGGCGCTGGAATTGATTCTAGATAAGAATCTACACCTTGCTTTTAATATGGCTCGAAACAAGGATATGAAAGCTCTGGAGAAGAATTATGCAGCGGAGGCAGATACAATTAGCTACCTACCGTATTGCTCTGATATTCTGTCTTGTGACAAAGTAATCTGGGAGAACATCGAAAAGATATATAAGGACTATTAAGAAATAAAAAATAAACACCAGGTCAAGTGGTGTTTATTTCCGTCAGAATAAATCTGAACAATATCAAACTGATAGATACTGTTATTATAGCATAAGTAATTAGATAGTAAATAGCTATCTATCAGTTTTTGTACACAAACTTACAAATTTTAGACTTTTGTTTTCAATAACTACTAAAACTGATAGGAGATTAAACATATGGCTATGAAAAAATTCAAAATGTTAAATTTAATTTGTGAGAGCTGCGCATTGAGTTCCAAAGAAAAGCTTGTGGCGCACTACTTTGTATATAAATCAAATAGAATTGGTGAATGTTATCCGGCGGTTGGTACTATTGCAAAACATTGTGGGGTTTCTGAACGTACTGTTCAAAGAGCTACCAAGAAGCTTCAGGAGCAAGACTATATAACAATTGAAAAGAGATATTTTAAAGGCAGACAATCATCCAATGAATATAAATTAAATACTCTGTTATTGGATGTTGAACAAGCAGAAAATCTACAGAAAGAAAGCATGGATACAAATGCTGATGCCAACAATACCATGGAAACGGTTTTTCTTGAAGAACTATTGATGCCTGTATTTACACTAGAAGCTTCATCAGACGATGAAGAAGAAATTCCAGTGCTAACAGAAGGTTGTTATTACATAGAAGAAGATAGTATGGAATATGATGAGTACATGGATATAGATTATGATGAGATTGGATTCTTAGACTATGTGTCTGATGAAGATTATGGTGAAGTTGATAATGTATGTTTGGCCATGGAGACTGGTGCTGTTATTATAGATCTTAAATATGTGGATTGGTTAAAACTATTAATGGTAATCAAAATGTATAAATGCAGAGCTAATTTTATGTTCGTTTACGCAGGTCGTCACGACGATCATGCAATTGAATTAAAGAAGAACCAATTTTACCAATTAAAACTAAAGTATTTGCATGTACTTTTTTATGCCCATTTTAGGGGTGACATGGTGACACCCAAATTATACAATAAATACATAGATATTGAAAAGAAAGTATAGTTATTATAATTATATAGTTAATTGTATAATTACTAAAAGTGTCTTTGAGAGAAACACATACAAGTCATATTTAGTTAAAGAGCTGGGTACACTGGATTAGTATATTTTGCGTTGCTTTTTATATATTTGGGTTATGTAAAAAAGAATTAAGAAACAGATTGACCTTTTTAGCAAAAGTGAGATTGATGTGGCTATTTGTTATTCCAGGGAAGACTTATTTGATTGTAAAATGAACAAAAATCTATTGATAAATATGGTGCTGCTATTTATTGCATTAAAGATGGTGTTCTCATAAAGGAAAATGAAATTATCCACATGTCGTAAAAAGTCGGATAGTACTGCTTGCTTTCTATCACTCGTTGTGGTAGTATTGTGATAGAAATGATAGAAGCAGATAGAAGGAGTGGTACTATGAATCTGTATGAAAGTGAAACTGTTGAATTGAAGGAAATTTATACACCAGATATAAAAAAAGAAATTGTAGCATTTGCAAATACAAACGGTGGAACTATCTATGTGGGTGTGCAGGATAACGGGGAAATTGTCGGTCTTACAAATGCTGATTTTGTGATGCAGCAGATATCGAATTCGTTAAGAGATAGTGTACGACCGGATGTTTCCATGTTTACAAAGATTGAGCTATTGCAAGAAGAAAATAAGTTTTTGATCAAACTAACGGTGAGCCAAGGCACAAAACGACCTTACTATCTATCTGATAAAGGGCTTAAGCCAACAGGGGTATATGTCAGAAGTGGAACAACATCGGCGCCAGCATCTGAGGATGCTATCCGTATGATGATAAAGATGACAGATGGTGATTCGTTTGAAAATAATCGTTCGCTCATACAAGAATTGACTTTTACTAGTTTAAATCAAGAGATGGAAAGAAGAAATTTAGAATTTTCGGAAGTACAGATGAAAAACTTAGGAATTCTTTCTGCTGATGATATTTATACAAACATGGGTTTGCTGGTTTCAGATCAGTGTCAGCATTCCATCAAATTTGCTGTTTTTCAAGGTTTAGATAAGTTGGTGTTTAAAGATCGGAAGGAGCTGACCGGCTCCCTATTTGCTCAACTGACAGACGCTTATAAAACCATAGATTTTTATAATGGTACAAAAGCGACTTTTCATGATTTACTGCGTGCGGATGAAAGAGATTACCCGGAGGATTCCGTTCGTGAAGCATTGCTGAATGCCATCGTCCACAGAGATTATTCATTCAGCGGCAGTACAATTATCAATCTGTATTCTGACCGTTTGGAGATTATCTCCTTAGGCGGATTGGTTACAGGATTGTCATTGGAGGCAGTTATGCTGGGTGCGTCACAAACTAGAAATGAAAAGCTGGCAAGTTTATTTTATCGAATGAAGCTGATTGAGGCATACGGCACAGGAATTAGTAAGATAATCAGCTGCTATAAAGGTTTGCCCGTGCAACCCAAGTTTGAAAATGTGGAAGGTGCATTTCGAGTGGTTTTGCCTAATACGCATTCACATGAGATAAGTGTGGAAGATGAAAAGTATTTACCGATACTCAGATTGTTTGAAAAGCAGAATGAAATAACTCGTAGTGATGTTGAAGAAGCCCTTGGGATTGGAACAACGTATGCGATTAATATGCTCAAAGAAATGTTGGATAAGGAGCTTATCAAAAAAGTTGGTAGTGGTAAGCTGACGAGGTATGTGGTGAAATAAACGAATTCTAATTAAGTTATAAATAGAGGTATTGGAATGAAATTAATATATGTTTGGATTGAAGAATTTAGAAATATCTCCAGGTAAGGTTTTTGCTTAGACCGCAAATATAAGATTTATTTATCAAAAAATATATGCGAGCAAACAAAAGAGGCATTCTACAGGAGTTGCAAACCTCCCGACTCGCCATCCTCTATCCCGATCAAGGGATGCAACTCAATATGTAGCGCCCATCAGTATGAATTGAAACTGAAGGGTGCTTTTTCTATTTTCCGAATCAACTATTATTGTACCGGTCAAGCTTTTTGGTAACAAGCCGGCTGGACGGGAATTTCAAAATACTATGCGCAAGTTTTTCTTGATTTTTTATCAGAACATGATAAAATAAATAAGTAAACTTATTTATTTAAAAAAGGGTGAAAACATGAGCTTTGGAACATACTTTAGAGAATTGAGAAGATCCAAGAAAATCACACAGAAACAGATTGCTGGTGCAATTGAAAAGACGCCGATGTTAATAAGTGGTATCGAAACAAATAAAAATGGACCATTTTCAGATGAAGATTTAAAGAAAATAGCGGGCTGTATGAACTTAACTGAAGATGAGTATAAGGATTTGCTTATACAAGCATCTAATGCAAGAGGAAAGTTGCCGCCGCATATAGCAGACTATATTGCCTGTCATAAAGAGGCTTATAGTCTGCTGGAAGTCTTGGTTCAAAAAAAAATGGGAGAGACTTCGTTAAGAAAAATAAAGGTATACGCGGAGGAAATGGAATAATTATGTTAAAAACAGTAGACTTATTTGCTGGAGCAGGTGGCTTGAGCTACGGATTTGAGTTAACTAATCAATTCCTAATAGTTGCAGCAGCAGAAAATAACAAGAATGCAAGTAAAACATATGTAGAAAATCATAAGGGATGCGGGGATATTATTATGATTCCTGATGTGCGAGGATACAATTTTAAGGATCTAGCAGAGAAAATTGGAGAGATAGATGTAGTTATTGGGGGCCCGCCATGCCAAGGATTCTCTAATGCGAACAGACAAAAAAATCATATTATTAGTATGAATAATTCACTGGTAAAAGAATATTTTAGAGCAATAAAGGAAATAGAACCTAGAGCATTTGTTATGGAAAACGTCAGTATGCTTTCATCTGACACACATCGTTTTTATGATTCATATTGTGACCATGAAGTTATTGAAGCACTTGGAATAAAAAAGAGAGATGATGACTTGGTAATATCTGAAGGAGATTATGATGAAGTTAATCTGATGGATATTTTTGATAATGGTAATGAAGATAAATATAGAATTAATGATGAATTATTTCAATTACTGAATGTTTTATATAAAAATAGAAGCAATGAAGATAGACTTCCAAAATACATTAAAAAGAACGGGCAGACAATAGTAAGGAAAATAGAACAATGTTTACATGAAGATTTATTTAAATTTGATATTCTGATAAATACTGCAAAATATATTCACTTACCAGAATTACACCAATATTTTGAAGAACTGGGCTTATTTATTAAATTTCAGAAGAGCTTTCGACTTAGAGATGAATTAATAGATAATGAAATCATATATAAGTTTCAAAGGAATCCAAATACAGGAGCGATAACTGCAACTGTTAAATCATATGCGGTTATTGATTATATAAACAAAATTCTTGGAGATGATTATGTAATTAATAGTGGTGAGATAAATTCTCTTTGGTTTGGTGTTCCCCAGGAGAGAAAGAGGTACATAGTACTGGGAGTAAAATCTGATGAGTTGAAGGCTGAGAAGATAGAGATGCCAAAAGACAGGCATTTGCCAGTTGTAAACGTAGGACAGGCAATTATGGATTTAGCGGTATATAAAGTAACAGATGATGTAGGAGAAATTAATGAAATACCTTACATCGGGCAGGAAAATTTATCGAAATATGCGGTATTAATGAGACAGGATTCTACGGGTGTCAATAATCACATTGTGCCAAAAACGAGAGAAAAGGCCAAGAAAAGATTTGAGGCTCTAAATGAGGGAGAAAACTTCCATAAGTTGTCTGAAGATATGAAAGATAATTACGCTGACCCAGCAAGGACACAAAACAGTATATACCTGAAACTTGATAGTTTGAAGCCAAGTGGAACAGTTATTAATGTGAGAAAATCTATGTGGATTCATCCAACACTTAATAGGGCAATCAGTGTAAGGGAAGCAGCGAGACTGCAATCCTTTCCAGATAGTTTTATATTTAAAGGGACAAAAGATTCTCAATATCAACAGGTTGGAAATGCTGTACCTATTTTGATGGCAAAAGGAATTGCAGAAGAGATATTAAAATATTTGTAAATGTGAGGCGTAGAGAATATAATCTACGCCTATTATTTTGCAAATAATTTTAAAATAACATATCAGACTAGAAAATACTAATGACTCAAATGTGATTGTACTGAATAATTTATGTGGTATAATTATAGTATTTTAAAAATAATTTTAAAATAATTGACACGTATATAAAAAAAGGGTATTCTATAATTAGATAATATAATTCAAATAGTAATAGGAGTAATCATATGAAAAAAGAGTCTAAGCGCGAAAATTTCGTAAGAATTGCGGAGGCTAGGACAAATAAAATTATTAATATGATCCAGCTTCTAGGGAATTGTTCTAATCAGAGTTTATATGAATATTCTCAGAAAGATATCACAAAGATTTTTAATGCAATCCAGGCAGAGTTAGATGAGGCGAAAAAAAGATATAGCAAGCAGGACAGCCAAAAGGGTAGCAAATTTACTTTAGAGTAGAATTACAGGAGGGAGTACTATGGATTGGACATTTCCGATAAATAATGGTGGTCAATTTCATGGAATTGGAGATTCGGGGATTGACCTTTTTAAAGGCGATCCTATCAAAGGATTAACGCGTGAAATCTGTCAGAATTCTATAGATGCCAGAGTTAATGATAAAATGGCTGTTAGAGTAGAGTTTAAATCGTTTGAGGTGGATGCAGGAAAATTGCCTCAAAGGCACCATTTTTTAGAATACTATAAGCAGGCATACAAGTTCTGTAATGAGCAGAAATTTGCAAAAGCGACAAAATATTTTGAAAGAACTATTCCCATTCTGGAGAAACCTAAGATTCAAATGCTGAGAATTAGTGATTTTAATACATCTGGATTGATTGGAGCTGAAGTTGCTGCGACAAATTTCACATCACCATGGTTCCGACTGGTTAGATCAGTTGGATCTTCTGATAAGACAGAAGGTTCAATCGGCGCATTTGGAAGTGGAAAACAGGCTTGTTTCAGTTGCTCGGATATACAAACCGTATTTTACAGTACGCTAGATAAGCATGGTGTAGCAGCTCATCAGGGTGTTTCTAAACTGATTTGCTTTATGGATTCTAAAGGTAATCTTCATTCTGATGTTGGATATTATAGTAAAGAAAATTCTATGCCGATTGATGAGCAGTTTGATATAGACGAAGAATTTAAACGAAATGAACCAGGCACAGATGTTTATGTCACATCTTTTAAGTCTTCCAATATGGATTGGAAAAAAGAATTGATAGTTGCAGTGCTTGACGGCTTCTTCTACGCTGTCAAAGAAGGACACTTAATTGTTGAGATTGATGATATTCTTATTGATAGTGCTCATATTTCAGATCTTATTACAACATATAAAGATGATGTGAGTGATAAGACCTATGATTATTACCATATATTAACTGACCCTGACTGTGTGAAAAGAAATTTTTCGTATATTGAAGAAAATGATGTGGAAATTAGAATGCTTATGAAGCAGGATTTACATAGAAGAATAGCGATTATTCGATTTCCAGGAATGAAGGTGTTTGATAAAGGAAATATTTCTGCAACAGTACCATTTGCTGGTGTGTGTATTATAAAGGGAAAGAAAATAAGTAAGCTCTTAGGCGGACTGGAAAATATTCAGCATAATGCGTGGGAATTATCTAGGTATAGAGATGAACCTGAAATACAGGTAGATGCTGAATCAAAAATGAAAAAGATTTATGGTGATATTAAGAAGCTATTTAATGAATTAAAAGGTCAGGATACAGAAGGTGAGATTGATCCAGAAATAGGAGATTGTATACCTGATCCTATGTCTGAGAAAGAAGAAACACAGGAAACAATTAATGATGAAGTGTCAGTTATAATTGATAAAAAGAGCAACTTGGTAAAGCCCTCGGGAGACATTGAAATCTCAGATGACGATGGTTTAGTTGAGATGGATGATGATGGATCTGATGGAGGTACTAGAGGAGGTTTAGGAATACATATTGGTACGGGACATATTACACCAGACCCAGGTCCGGGCTCAGGTTCTGGGTCAAAACCTGGTAATACATCAGATCCAAATCCACCTACGGAGGAGTCAAAAGCAAAGATAAAGGCAAAAAAGATACCAGCATCTATTCGTTACACCGTAGAAGATATTGGAGCTGGCAAGTATGAAATATATATTACGCCTAAAGTAGATATTGAAGAAGGGCAGGTTTTAATATTTATGGCTGCTGAGACAGATAAATATAAGGCTGATATCAGAAGTGCTGAAGCGGATGGAATTAATCTAAAAATTACAGAAAATGCAATTAAGGGTATTGCACTTGCAAAAAATGTAAAAACAACTCTTCAAGTAGAATTTGATTACAGTGATATCTGTTCATTGGAGGTGGCAGTATATGGACATTAGATACAGATTATATCCATACCCAGTATTGGCATATTTCAATGATGATTATGTAGATAGTAAATTTGATGTTTCGGCACAATGTGGAAATAGAGGGTATGATGTTGAAATAATTGTTAATGTTGAGTTGGTTAATGAAAAACTCAATGAGATGATAAAACAGGGTAAAGCGGTATTGCTTTATCATCTTGAATGTGCGCAGTCTGGATATAGAGATATACATAAAACGGATAAGCTTAGCGATAAGATTGTTTTGAAAGATTCAAAACTTAACGGAGAATTACATTTCTGCCCATATATTCTTGCTAATGAAACATTAAATGATTATTCTAATGTAAAGTTTAACCCAGATTATTCAAAGCCAGTCAAGAAAATTGAAAAAGGGTGTATCCTTGCCGTTGGAAGACAGTTTAACTGGGATATATCTAAAAAGAAGTCTGATTTGTTGAAATCGGCATCTCCCTTTCGGATTATAAAGAATATGGATAAGAGCGTGTCTGAGATGGTTGTAGAATATGAATCTAATCACAATATAATTATAAAACTATGTGAAAAAGATATTGCAATATATAAGTCTATGAAAGACGACCCGGGTGTCAGAGATATCTTAAATTCAGCAATTGTTGTGCCGGCACTCATGTATGTATTAGAAAAGCTTGCGGCAACCGATGAGGATACCATGGAAGCGGAATTTGGCTGTCAAGCATGGTACATATCAATCAAACAGACGCTGGAAAAAAGTTTTAAAATACCACTTTCTTCTTTGAAAGATGAAAATATTTTTTCGTTGGCACAAAGAATGCTGCGTACTCCAATTAATAATGCATTAGAGCAGTTGTCTGTGGTAGGTGCAAAGGATGATGGTGAGGAGGAAGAGACTTGAAAATTCAAATTATTGGAACAGAGAAACTGATTTTTTTGAAAGATAAGGCATGTATAGAAGGATGCCTTAATAAATATCAGAATTACTCTTCGAATGATTGGCTTGAAGATATATGTGATGGCTCTCCTTTCGTTGATACTAAATTTCAAAATATAAATGATTTTACGCTGGATATGTCAGCTGATATTTCAAAAGCTTTTGAGACTGAATTTGAAAATGTAAAGAGAGTGTATAGCAAATTGAAATTTTTGACCGACTCTATGGCCTCAGATGAGAGACTATGGGCTGGATTGTGTTTAGGTCATTTCTTTGAATATGTCAGATACAGATGGGATGTTAGTAGCGTATCAGGTGTTTTGCAACATTTTTATTTTGATGGTCCTAAAAGAAGAGCGCTCACTCGAAATGCGATTTCGCGTTTGTGGTGGATTGGTCGTCTAACATATGATGAGAATAGAGCGAACAAATGGGAACTTACCGAATTTGTTTGTAGTTACTCTGATTATATAATGCATTTTATTGAAAGAAATACATCCAATAATCTGCACGTAATGCGTCCGTTTTTAGAGGCTATGATTGAGGCACGAAAAGGTGGTTATGCGCTTAACACTGATGATGCTGGAAAGCTCGCAAAATATCTTAATCTTTTAGGTGGCATGTACGTGCTTGATTTTATGCCTGAAGAGTGGATTAAAGAGAAAATAAGAAATAAGATTACTATGATGATTAAACAGTCAGTTACTGAAATAAAAGATGAAGAAGTTAATCAGATAGTTGAAGAGGGGAAGATAGTTACTAGAAACAGTAAGATTGTTATTGAGAACTTGAAAACTCGTCAAAAAATACTGATTATGGCAAAGAAAAATAAATTAATTACAAAACCAGTAAATCTTAGTGGGCTTGTAATGGGGGATAAGATCTATATTGGAAAAGAAAGTTTTATCATAAAAGATATCCGGTAGAATAGGATGGTGAAGGTGTATGAAAAGTAGAAATGAAATAAAATGGAGTAGAGATGAAACAATACTTGCATTTGATTTATATTGTCGTACATCATTTGGAAAAATTGGTCAATTAAATCCGGATATAATAAAGTTTTTTGTATTTTGGTTTCCAATGCTGTAATACATGCTGAGATGGATGAGAGAACCAGAGGATGGTTTATGAGTTATACCACAAGCAGATATGTCTTCCAGATAAATTCTTACCAGGAAAAAAATTTATTGAATACCATAATGATGTGATATACTAGTGGTGATAATGTGGATAATCTAACTCCTCAGCAACGACAAAAGAATATGAAACATATAAAAGCTAAAGATTCGGCAATCGAGATCAGTGGTTAATCTAAAGGGAGTATGTAGGTGTGTTTTGGCGGCCGGTTGGAGTGAAATGTGTTTATGGTTACTGTGGTGGGGAAGAGAAATCAAATTATTTTATGGTGGTAGATAATTTATGAATATTGAGATGAAATATTTTAATGTATATTACTATTGTAATGTTGTCAGTAATATAATTCAATATCAGACGGAAGAGTTTATAGTGAATTTATCGGAGTTTTCTCATTCGTATATAGAATCTATGCCGAAAAATTATCAAAAAGAATCAATACTGCTTCTTTTTTGTCAATGGGCAGCTGGAAATATTATGGAAGAGGATATGTTTGATGACATAAAGAGATTGAATCAACAAATTGAAAAATTAAATAGTCAAAGAAATGAAAATATATATGATAATTCGGATATAGATAATCTGAATAATTTTTTTAATCTGGAAGATGAAAATAAAAAATATCATGGTTTGTTAAAAAAACACGAACAGTTTAAGAAACAGAACATTGTTAGAGCTATATGGTCAGAAGGGGAAGAATATACTCTTCAAATAGATAAAGCACTCAAGTTTTACTTTGACCATGAACCGCAATTTACTGAGTGGTTATTGGATAGCGATGAAGAGCTGATAGAAGATATTTTATATGAATATTTGGGAGAATTAAAATTAACGGGTTGGTATGAAGCTGTAATGGAGAAGATAGCTCATGAGATGTTTTATATACTATTTCTGAACAGAGAGTTTTTATTGAAGTTTAATGAGTATATAGCTCGTACTCATGACAATGAATACTCCCATGTATATGCTCCTAAATGGGTAGAGAGGGCAGTGTTTCATCGAGATAGAGGCAAGTGTACTTTTTGTAGCAGAGATTTAACTTCGGTATATAGTGTGATGGAGGAACGGGGGCTGCATTATGATCATATCGTTTCTTTAGAACAAGGTGGCATAAATGATGTGTCAAATTTACAATTGTTATGTGATAAATGTAATTTAAGTAAAAGTACAGGTGTGAGAACTAGTAATATATATCAAAATTGGTTTGATATATCGGATGATTAATAGTAAAATGTGTTTCAGCCTATAGATAATAAATATATAATGGTGACCAACTTTGAATAGGAATGAAAAATTAATAGATATTATTGATATTAGAGTATTAATAAGAGAATTCAAGAGTGGAAAAAAGTGGAGTGAGTGTAAAAAACAGAATAATTCACACATCTATAAAATATTAAACAATTATAAGGGGTAATTGATTCCTTTTGCTATGTAGTATAAAAATTGTATATCACCGCACGTTGAGGAGATCATAATGTTGAGATTAAGATATGTTTATAGTGAGTTGAATTATTGAATTATTGAATTATATCTGATATTGTTGGAATTTTATGTAGTAAAAATAATGATGGTCGAAATAGATTAAATAATATATGGATATAAATAAAAGCTTCTTCGGTATTTGAAGAAGCTTTTTTATGCACAGTACATCGTATCATAAGTTGGAAATAAAGTCTAGTAATATTTTTGATACGCAGTACAATGAAATTACCGGTTTAAAAGTATCCTAATTCAAGGAGGTAATTAATGTATTCAAATGTATCAGCATGGTATGAAAAAAAGGAACATATTGATGAAATGAAGAGCTGGGACAAGGGTAAACTAAAAATTTGGGAGCGCCAAGTTACTGATGATTTCCTTTCTGGAGCAAAAATACTAGATATAGGCAGTGGTATGGGAAGGGAAGCATTTGCACTATATCATCAAGGATTTGAAGTGGATGGGCTGGATGTATCGATGGGATGGCATTGTATTATATTGCTTAAGCAGGGAGAGGTGAATGTAAAATGAAAAAAGATAGTTCAACGGAGTGTTGGAATAAAGTAGAGATGGAAGAATATATCATGACAGCACAGAATAATGATTTTCGTATGCATTATATTATGCCATATACTTTGAAAGCAATTGGAGATGTAAAGGCTAAGTATATTTTAGATTTAGGATGTGGAGAGGGAGGATATTCAAGAGCACTTGCTGATATGGGAGCAGTTGTTACAGCCGTTGATTGTTCAGAAGCTTTGTTAGATTATGTTGCTGATAGAGCTATGAAAGAGGGAGCCGATATAAAGACGTTGAGGCGGAATTCAAATGAGCTAACTGTTATTCAAGATGATGTGTTTGACATTGTTTTATGCTCTATGATGTTAATGGATGTGGAAGACCTCGACGGAACATTAAAAGAAATCCATAGGGTTATAAAGCAGAATGGAAGGGTCTTTATTTCCATTCTCCATCCGTGCTTTAAACCCAAAGAAAGTAAATGGATATTAGAGGAAGATGGAATTAAGGTAGCTGTCATGGATTATTTTAATCCGACAGAATGGATTGATATTATTAATGGAGTAAATACACCCCTTATATATAGACACAGAACACTTTCCAATTATATTAAGGCATTTAACGAAAATGATTTTATTTTGGCTGACATGAATGAACCTATTCCTACCATGGAGCAGTTGAGCTGTTCTTCAAGAATTGAATGGCTTTGTAAAATCCCTATGTATTTGTTTATGGAACTTAAAAAGAAAGGATGTGAGTGAGATAAATATTATGATAACTTTACGGAAAATTACACTGGATAATCGGAGGGAATTGTTTCGGCTGGAAGTTACAAAAGAACAGCAACGATATGTGGCATCAAATTTATCAAGTGTTGCATCCTGTTATGTTTTAACAACGAATGGTAGTTGTCCGATGCCTTTTGCTATTTATGCTGACGAACAAATGGTGGGTTTTGTTATGATTGTTTATGGAAATACAGGATATGATCAGCCAGATATGGCGAAGGATAATTATTGTATATTGAGGCTGATGATAGGAAAACAATATCAGAATCGTGGGTATGGACGTAAAGCAATGGTAAAAATTCTGGAATACATATACACATTTCCGGCAGGAACAGCAAAGTATTGCTGGATACCATATGAGACTGATAATGTAGTGGCTAAAAAATTATATGAAAGCTTTGGCTTTGGTGATAACGGTGAAGTTTATAATAATGAACCAATAACAGTTTTAGAATTGTAAGTAGTAATGCTGTTAATATAATGAATTTTTGAGACTAGCAGAATGAGCGTTGAGACGTGCTGTCTGCTCTATAAAGTGAAGTAAATTTACTAGGTAAGCATGGTCTAATCTGGCTGTTGACAAAGAAACCCGAATTATTTACATTATTGATAAAACAGGAAAAATCATAATGGAAACATTTTATAAGACAAAACAAGGTGATAGGTAGATGAGTCAAGATAATATGTGTAGTATCTATGCTGAAATGCATCTGGTTTTTGATAACGATTTTGATGTTAATGAAATAACTCGTGTTTTAGGGATAGAGCCCACAGCATGTAAATGCCGTTGGGAAACAAAAAAAGTCCATTAACGAACAAACAAATTGAAGGTTTTTGGACCTTAAAAAGCAGAGAAATGGATGAATGGGACTTGAAAGTGATTTTAGATGATTTAAGGTCTATGTTTTCTGACAAAATATCAGAAATAAAAAGTATTTGCGATCAACATGATGGTAGTGTGATTTTTGATATCGTTCCTTCATTCTCTACTGACTCTAAACCCGCTCTATATTTTGACAATGATTTTTTGGACATTGTTCACTATTTAAATGCGACTATTCAAATTGATATGTATGTAGAATAAGAGTATACCAATCATGGCATCTCGCCGCTACTTCTTTCAGGAGCGGTGGGATGCCTATGTTGTTAAAACAAGAAAGTAAGCTCCTCTTAACCAGCAATGAATTTGTAATCCCATAGGGAAAAAGAAAAGGGGGATATTTAATATTATTTCTAACTTTAAGTATAATAAGAGATAGACCTAACGAGAGGAGAATAATGACGGTAAGAAATAAATTATACTATTTAATAGAACATTATTTATTAGGAGACTATGATACAGAAACATTCTGTGAAGAATTTACTGATTCAATTAATCTAGAACTTGATGATACAGTAAATAATTTCAAATTACGGTTGTTTAAGGAATTATCAGAGATAACTTGTAGGTTCTCACCGTATGAAGAAGAACTTAAATTAGGTAATGTATATTTTAATGAAAATCAAGTAAGGTCAAAAGTAATTGAGATTAATGCCAAATTATCTGAACATAAATAATTTCGGCATTGTATAAAGGAAGTTTAAATGAAGAATATATCATATTATGCAGTTCTTAATTACGATAATGATGGAATAAGTATTTCTTTTCCAGATTTTCAAGGTTGTTTATCCTGTGCATGGACGATAGAAGAGGCTCTTGTGATGGCAAAAGAAGCATTAGAATTATACGTTGAGGATGTTCAAATAAATAAAGTACCAAAGGCATCCTTATCTGAATCTATTCTCTTACGTGAAAAAGATAAACTTTCTCTGATAACTATTGATATTTAAGTAAACGGATCAAAGTAAGAAAAGCCGATGTTAAAGAAAACAGGATATGAATCGGAGGATCAAAATTTTGAGTTTACCTAAGGTAAGGTATGGAGATGTTTTTCAGTTAGAGCTTACGAATGGATATGGTTATATACAATCTGTCAAAGAGGCTCAAAGGGCGGAGTGCGAGATTGTACGAGTTCTTTCTGGGGTATACTGTGAATCTGATGTTAGTAAGCTCACTAATATAGTAAGTAGTAAAGAAGCATTCTTTGCACAGATACCTGTAAAGTATGCCTTAAAACAAAATATATTAAAACCTATGGGGAATTACCCTGTGCCTTCTGGCTCAGAAGCACCTAGATTTTATAGAACAGAACATACAATAGGTACTGAATTTGTTTGTTGGCATATTGTGGATTCAGTATCTTTACAGAGGCGGTCCGCTAAGGAACTGTCTGCAGAAGAAAAAAAATTATCTGAGTGGGATATAGTTTCTATACCAGTCTTAGTAGAAAAGCTTGAAACAGGGTGGGTTCCAGAAATGTGGATATAGAGCCCTAAATGCGAAAATGAGAGAGCTATTTTAAGAGTAATATAAAGACCAGGAAAAGAAGGTGACCTTTTGTGTTAGTAATTGATTATAACAATCTAGTCAAAAATCATATTGAGATAATTAAATATGCAATAGAATATGGGGAGCTTTTTCCGTAATGACGAATCTTAAAAAGCCATATTCAAAAATTTCACCAATTTTCGAACATGATGAGGTTATGAAAAATTTTGAACCATTTATAATAAATAAAACGATTGGGTTGAGACAATGGCCAGGAACTATAAAAGCATCTATCGACAACCACAAAGTCATGATTACGTACAAATGTTGTAAACAAACATTAAATTTATAAATTGAGCTGCCCAATATATTTCTGTCAGTAGAAAACAAATTACCAGAAGATATTTGTTTTTATAAAAATGAAATACAATGGCTTATAACAGTGTCTCATGAAAGGATAGCTTATTTAATGAAAATAAAGCCGATATTGAATTTTTAAAGAATCTATCGTTCAGGTAATAACAAGGAATCTAAGAGAAATATTAATTTGAGAATTAAAGATTCTTCAACTAGATTATAGGATATTGAAAATAATGTTAAAATACGACTAACGAAAATACAAATAAAGAAGAATCGGTTTCTGTCAATTGCTTTATACGTTCTGATATGGGACAGTTTGGCTTTGATTATAAATATTACTTATGTAAGCACCTTCTCAGAACTAGAACAGTGATGGTGTTTACATATATAAGACTATTTCGTACATGCTATATTAGGAGAAGCACTATTATGAACATCTGGAAAGATACTAAGTGGAGATGTAACCCTGTACTATATAATACAAAAAGGCGAACTGGCTTAAGATTTCGATTTCAAAGAGAAGTTAACTGCAATGTTAAACGGGCTTGCAAAGACTTTGGAAATTGGCTACGAAAGGAATATGAATTTCCAATACGAGTAGTAATTTACTTTAAAAGTACTCCATATATTAAGGCTATGGATGGAGATTATGTATCAGCAACCTTCTTTGAACCATTTGATAAATTAGTGAAACCATATATAAGAGTAGCAACGGGAGACTATGAGGAAATGCTGTCAGAATGGGGTGAAGATAATGCACTGGCAGCAATTCTAGGCTCAGTAGCACATGAATTAACACATTATTTTCAATGGATTAATGACAGTACTCTGATGAATATGGGAATGGAAAGGCAAGCAAATAATTATAGAAAAAAGATTATTAAAGCGTATGCCAAGACAAGAGAACATCCTTAAGCTGGAGAAGTAATGCTATGACTATGTTAAAAAAAGATTTTAGTTATTGATAATGTCTAGTGATATTTACAGTACATTTTTTTGAAATAAACGGTGATAGCTTCCTTAATAAAGAATGGATATATTTCCATAAGTTCTTTTAAGAGCATGATTTAATATTTTTCACAAAAGTAATGGTAAGTGGTATTAAAAATTTCAAGCTGTATTTTATGGACGGTTTTTATCTTACAGTATGTGAATTAGTTTCATTAATGAAAAGCAAAAAGCATTGGTTATTAATGATTTAATGGAAGTCAAAATTATTGTCAATGAAAAAGTTAAGAGGAATTTTAATGAGTATGTAAAGAAAGAGATAAAAACCAATGAAAATATTAAGTAGAATTTCACTGATGGCAGATTCCAAGGTGCCTACGGATATTGAAAAGAAAATTAGATATTTTATGTTAAAGTGTAAACGATTTGTTATAAATGAAGACATGAATTTAATACTCATACCAATAGATTCGCAGGAATATAAAGAAATCAAGGCATTTCTGAATGAAAACAAACGATATTTTAATAATATTTTTGAGACTTTTGAGAATAAATTTGATAAAAAGGAAATGGAGCAAGCACAAGCATTTGAAATGAAAATAAACAATATTTGTTGTGGCTATGATAATACAACTTCTCAGGAGTACTTTAAAACATGCTGCCGTGAAGGAAAATTATTTATCCAACAAGTAAAGGATTATGAAGTTCCACCAAATGAACTCAGAAAAAGAGAGGTAGTGTTTTCGGATCTATATACGTTTATAATAACTGAAAAAATTATGTTAGAAATTAAAAATAATAGTATGAGCAATATCAAATTCAGGCCAGTATGGCAGCGTAGGGATATAAAAATACCGATTGCATATCAGATTGAAGTTGACGAATTATTACCATCTCTTAAAGAATTAAATAATTGGATAACCTATGCATGTTGTCCTAATTGCGGCAAGGCAGTATATGATACAAACGCTATTGGTCCAATGTATATTACCAAAGATATACTTGATAATTTATATGATTTTAATGCAACCACGGAACAATTTGCAGAATTAAGAGCAAGAAGATTTATCGTTTCAAGGCGTGTTTATGATTTATTTAGAAGTTTAGGTATTAAAAATTTGGATTTTGAGCCAGTTATATTAAAAGAGTAGTTTGGCACTCATTATATAAGGGGAGATGGATTAGTGTTTATACTATTAGCACTAATAATTTGTTTGAAGATAAAAATTTATTTTTTCATTTCTTTTGATTGAATTGAGAGATAGGTTAATATTAAATATGTTTGTTTTAATAGAGTATAGCATAATATTAGCTGTAGATGAGACTGTGAAATAAAGTCTGTAAAATAAGTATTTCGATTAGGCTTTCTATGATAAAATAAATATATTATAGGAGGCCTTTAATTATGGCAAAAAAACGTGAACCGGTCAGAATGACCGAAGGAAAGAAAAACATCATCGCTGCTCTTTTACAGGAATACGACATCCAGTCTGCTGAAGATATCCAGGATGCACTTAAAGACCTGTTGGGTGGCACAATCAAGGAAATGCTTGAAGTAGAAATGGACGATCATCTGGGCTATGTTCCATATGAAAGATCCGAAAACCAGAACTCTCGAAACGGTTATAAACAAAAGCAGATCAGAAGTAAATACGGCGAAGCAACAATTAATGTCCCTCAGGACCGAGAAAGTTCTTTTGAACCTAAGGTAGTTAAGAAAAGGCAGAAAGATATATCGGCGATCGATGACAAGATTATATCCATGTATGCCAAAGGAATGACAACACGTCAGATTTCTGAAACTATCGAGGATATCTACGGATTCGAAGTCAGCGAAGGCATGGTATCAGACATAACCGACAAACTTCTCCCGGAGATTGAACAGTGGCAGAACCGTCCTCTCTCAAGCATTTATCCTATCGTATTCATCGATGCAGTACATTTCTCAGTAAGGGACAACAGCATCATCAAGAAGCTGGCTGCATACATAATCCTTGGTATAAATGAAGAAGGCAGAAAAGAGGTATTATCGATACAGGTAGGTGCCAATGAGAGCAGTAAATACTGGCTCAGTATCCTTAACGAGCTTAAAAACCGAGGTGTACAGGATATACTCATTCTTTGCGCAGACGGGCTGACTGGCATCAAGGAATCCATAGCAGTGGCCTTCCCCAACACGGAATACCAACGCTGCATCGTACATCAGGTGAGAAATACCTTGAAATACGTAGCTGACAAGGACAAGAAGGAATTCGCAACTGACCTGAAGAAAATTTACCATGCAGCTTCAGAAGAAGCCGGACTTACCCGACTGGATGAAGTTTGCACCAAATGGGATGACCGCTATCCGAATGCAATGAAAAGCTGGCATAAGAACTGGGATGTAATCAGTCCTATTTTCAAGTTCTCTGCCGAAGTCAGGAAGGTCATTTATACTACAAATGCAATCGAAAGTCTAAATAGTACATACCGTAAACTCAACCGTCAGAGGAGCGTCTTCCCGAGCGACACATCACTTCTGAAAGCCCTTTACCTAGCTACATTTGAGGCAACAAAGAAATGGACCATGTCTCTCAGAAATTGGGGTAAGGTATATGGTGAACTTTCTATCATGTACGAGGGAAGGCTCCCGATTTAATCTGAGAATGAAATGAGCACGTCAGGAATCTCTGGTATACAGAGTTTTCTTGACATGCTCTTTGTTATTGTTTATAGTGTATCCAAGGATTGGACTGTACAGAAACAGCCTCATGATCCTTAATCTAATTATCATAGAAAGTCATTTACAGACTTTTCTTCACACACTCCTGTAGATGAAATCCCCGGCTGAGTGAGGGGTTTGCCCGCCCTCTACTACGGTTCTTATTCCTTGAGCCGGGGTGTGAAAAAAGTATTATTTTTTATATCGTCTATATTTGGTAAAACTATGTACGTTATTTCCTTTTTTTCAGATTCTAATTCATTTTTATATGACAATAAAATATCCTCAATATTTTCAGGACGAAAAGGGTGAGGTTTATCATACTGTATCAATCTGAACATATTACTGATAGTGTAAATTAACTGATGAAGTATAGTATCGTCTATAGCCAGTATAATGTTTGTTAAATCTGACTTTATTTTTGCCGCTGATCCATCTTGCAAATTATGAAATTCTTCTGTTTCAATACCGTACTTGAGCCAGTTTATATCAATTCGAAGTTTTTTACATATAGCTTGTATGAGCAAATCGGATACAAGCGCACGATTGTTTTCAATCTGGTAGATAGTTTTTTTGTCTGTACCAATTATTTTGGCAAATTGGTCTTGTGTTAATCTCATTGTTTTTCTTAATTCTTGTATTCTGCTATTCATATTAGTCACGTATAATCCAATTATCTTAGATGGTAATTGGATTATTCCTTTCTTCCAGATTCTCTGGGTATTTCTTTCCATCTCTGATATATTTGAAAAGGCACTGTGGATTTGTATCTATACTTTTACAGCTTTGACTGTTACGAGGTGACTCAGACCACAGCTTTTCGTCTACTACTGTTAATCAGTTTGTTAACGCATAGAACCTTTGGTTCATTAGACGTTTCTATTTACGTGATTACACAGCCGAACTCTCTGTGGAAACAACAGTGCCAAAATACATATCAGGAGGTACATACATCTATGTCTCTGTACTTTGTTGGAATTGATATTTCCAAGTACAAACATGATTGCTGCATTATATCTGCAGTCGATCAAAAGGTCGTTTCAAAGTTTACTGTCAAAAATGATAAAGCTGGCTTTGAACATCTACTTACTATTTTTCAATCTCTCTCCAGCCCTGAGTACATAAGAATAGGGTTTGAATCAACAGCCCACTATGCTCTCAATCTTGAACTTTTCCTTGAAAACGCTCACCACAGCTTTATGGAAGTTAATCCAGTCCTAATCAAGGAATACAAGAAATCCACATCTTTGCGGAGAACCAAAACCGACTCTGTTGACTGCGAATCAATAGCTCGCTGGTTAATGACTGTTGCGTACAAACCCCATTCAAAAGGATTTTACCATGCTTATTCTCTAAAGTCATTAACTCGTTTACGGGATCGACTGATTCGCCAGCGTTCTTTTTACCTAGTAAAGATGACTAATTTTCTGGATCATACATTTCCTGAATTTAAGCCATTTTTTAATGAACGACTATCCAAAACTGCGCTGTATCTTCTTGAGAACTATGGTACTGCTGAGAAAATGGCTAAAATGAACTCAGCTTCTTATGACAAGCTTCGCTGTATATCAAGAGGTAAGTTTTCTCCCGGGCAGTTTCTACAATTGAAAGGGCTTGCCGTCAATACCGTAGGTGTTAATAATTCCATCTTTGACGTTGAACTTAACAGCTTATTGACTCTATATAAAGTTCTTGCAAAAGAGATTGGTACTCTCGAAGAAGAAATCAATAAACTTATTGAAGAAGTTCATCCTCATTACATGTCAGTTCCCGGTATTGGTCCTATATCTGCTGCTGTTATTTATTCTGAATATGGCGATATGTCAAACTTTTCGAATTCAGGTCAGATGCTTGCATTTGCTGGAATAGAACCCGGCATAAATGAATCAGGAACCGCATCACACGGAGGCAGAATGGTTAAGCGTGGTTCTTCTCAGCTCCGTTATGTTCTAATTAATTGTTGCCTTCCTTTAATCCGTTTCGATATGACATTTGCAACTTATTATGCCAAGAAACGCGGAGAAGGCAAACCACACAGAGTGGCTATCACCCACGTTGCAAAGAAGCTTGTTAGAGTCATCTATGCATTGGAGAGGCAAGATGTCGATTATAGCGTTCAAAAGCTTCGTTAATACTTATCTTCTTTAGAAGATTTTATTCTATCTGAAATACGATGCATTCAGATGGTTTATTAAAGGTACACTTTTTTATTAGATCAAATATTTATCAAAAAACCCTTGACTATTTATAGTTTGTCACCTCTACTAAATAATACCAAAATAAGAATAATATGTAAATAATTCTGTATTTTTGAATTATTTGCTGATATAATAAAAGTTAAATAGTAAAATATAGTAATTTGATTATTGAGATACGAAAGTAGTATTATAGTACCTATGGGAAGTTAAGGAGCACTAATGGAAAAATGAAATCGGAGGAATAAACATTAAAGAACTATATAAATAATAAGTATAACTAATATCTATATATCAGCAATACTTTGATTTTATAATAGGGATACGGTATTTTTTTAACATACAAATTACATGTTTTTTATCTTTTGTCAGGATAATAATATGTGCAAGTTGAATGTTAGTCATAAATATCTCTCCTTTTTAGTTCACTATTAATATTATATTCAAAAAAAAAATATTTAGAACGGAGGATAAAATGAAATCATTAAATATTTTACATATATCTGATGCACATATTCAAAAAAAGAATGAGAACGAAATCAGAGATATTGCGGAAAAACTAATTTATGACGTCTTAAAAGTTCAAAGTGAGCAAGATATAAAAATAGATTTAGTATGCTTTACTGGTGATTTAATACAACGCGGTGATAAAGCTATTAGGGATGAAAATCAGATGGAAATTGCAAATGAAATATTGGTTCAGCCGTTATTAGATAAATTAGGTTATGAAAAAGATAGGTTTATTATTGTCCCTGGAAACCATGAAGTTGATACTAGCAAAATAGTTAAAGCTACGGAAAAGGGGCTATTAGTTAGCTCTTTAGAAGAAATCAATGAAAATATTATAGATATGAATAAGTCTTATCTTGAAAGGCTTGAATATTTTTACAATGGATTGGACTCCTATTACGAAGATATAATTAGAGAAAAGATTGGATATACATTTATACGCAAAATACATGGAAAACAAATTGGTATTGTATGTATTGATTCATCATGGCGTTCATCAGGCATGGGTACATGCGAAAAAGGACTCATGTACGTTGGAGAGAAACAAGTAAGAGATCTGCTTAAACATATAAAAAATACAGATTTTAAAATTTGTATGATGCATCATCCCTTAGAGTGGTTATCAGAATTTGAATCTACGCTAATTGAACGTGAGATGACGAAATTCGATATAGTTTTACGCGGGCATGTTCATGAAAATGATACAAAAGAAATATGTAGACAAAATATGAAAACAATATATAGTACGGCAGGTAAGTTATATCCTTTAGATTATGCATATGGTCGTAAAGTAGATGGATATAACGGCTATTCTATTTTAAATGTAAATTTTGAAACAAATTTGTGCACAATTTTTATGAGAACATATTATGCAATGCAGAGAGAGGCGTTTGATACGGCAATAAATGTTAATGAAAATGGAAAGATAGTATATCCGTTGAATGGAAATTCAAAAGAAAAGCAAATGGAGTTTAATATAATAAATGGAATTCATGAATATTTTAAACATATGTCTGAAACATTTTCTTTAATTAAAGAGATTGATTCATATTCTCCAATGACACTTGACCAAGTATTTGTTGATCCAATCATTTCTGAAGAGTCAGAATATGTAAAGGAAAAACAAGGAGGAAAAGACCTTATATCATTAGAAGAATTATTAAATAAGAAAGATAATATTATTTTCCTTGGAAAAAAAGAAAGTGGAAAGACATCGCTTCTGCAAAGGATAGGTCTATTGTATATTGAAGAGTATGAAAATAAGGGAGTTATACCTATACATATAGATATGAGACAACTTCCAAAAAAGAATGACAAATTAACAAATGCAACATTATACTTTATCATGAATAATATTCTTGATAATGTAAATATTAATAAATCTAACATAAGAGATTCAATTAGTGATGGAAAATTTATTTTTTTAATTGATAATATTGATATTTCAGATGGAATGCACACTATGATGCTTACTAAATTTATAAAAGATAATAGTAACAACAGATTTTACTTAGCAGTAAAAGAAGAATTTTTTCAATCACTTGACATTAAAAAATTACCTAATTATGGTGATAGTTTTAAAAAGCTATACATTCATTTCTTTGGAAAAGCACAGATTAGGGAATTAGTAACAAGATGGGCTAGTAAAAGAGAAGATATTATAGATATTAATAATGTAGTAGAAAAAATTGATGGATATTGCAATCAAATTAATTTTGCGAAAACCCCATTTAATGTGTCAATATTTATGGTTCTTTGGGATTTCGACAAAAACTTTATTCCACAAAATGAAGGTATTATAATGCAAAATTATTTGGAAATAATATTGGAAAAATTATCCCCTAAAGAAAGTTATAGAAGTACATATTCATTTCAAATTAAACAACATTTTTTAAGTAATCTGGCATACAAAATGCTTCAAAAAAATGAATATTACTTTACAAAAAAAGAGTTTGATGATTATATATATGAGTATCATAAAAGTAAGGGTTATATAGAATCTAAAAGTTTATTTTCTGTTTTGTTTTTTGAAAAAGGGATTCTAAGTATTACTGATGATTTAGTCATTTTTAGTCATACAAGTGTACTTGAATATTATTTAGCTGTATATGCAAAGGATAATAAAGTATTTGTACAGTATATGCTTAAAAAAGGAAATAGAATCAATTTTCACAATGTAATTTGTTTTTACTCAGGGCTTATACAAAATTGTGAGGCATTATTAGATAGTATGTCAGAAACAATAATTGAATCCATCATTGACAGCATTGACGTGATTGATAAATTAAATAAGCTTGAAATTATGGCAGATTTTAAACTTCCAAAAGAGGAATTATTGGAGAGATTAAATGAAAATCGTCCAACATTAAAAGAAATTGATGATTTAAGTGATATTACAAATAAAAAAAATGATGTTGCATTTACTGAAATTAGTAAGAAAAATAATATAAAAATAGATGCTCCTAAAATATTAAATACAGAAACAAAAAATCAAAGTGATGACATAAGTGAACAAGAAGCAGAAAATTTTTATTCATTATTGCAAATGTATGGTAGTGTTCTTAAAAATGCGGAATTATTAGATAATAAATATAAAATTAGTCACTTAGAAAATTATATGTATGCAATGAATATATTTCTTGGAGAAATATTACAAGTAGCGGAAAAATGTAATGATGAACTAAGCATTGAGGATTTAAAAAAGAATCTTGTTCTTGATGACTCTGAGGAGATACTGGAGATACCAACGGAACAGGAGTTTAAAGAAATTAAAAATATAATTATGGAGGTAGCAAAAGTCTCATTTCCTATAGCAATACAAAATTTTATTTTAGAAAATGTAGGTACTCCAAAACTGGAAATGGCTATTGATGACTTAATGTCAATGAAAGTTGATAAACCATTTGAAAAATTTATGTTAGTATTTCTTAAATGTGACCTTAAAATAGAAAATGGAATGTCTGAATTAAAAAGATATATTCAAAAAGAGGATTCAGAAAGCATTTTGAAATTGATTTTGATAAAATTAATTTTTTATTATAGAATGCGTTTCTTTGGGACTAATTCAAAAACAGATACTTACCTTTTAGATTTAATCATTGGAATTCAGATTAAGCTCCATCCTGAAGAAAATGAAATATTAACAAAATCCTTTATAAGTAACAGAGAATATGTTAGAAAAGTAATGGCAAGACAAATAAAAAAGGATGGAACTGGAACACTAGGTTGATAAGCATGGGGAAAATGGAGCTAATTTATGTTATGTATTATAAGTTCTTTAAAATTATTACTTTTATTTGTTTGGTTAACCGGTAATGTCATAAGAGTTTATATTAAAATAGACTTGAAAAGAAAAAATCTTCTGAAGTCAGTAAATTCAGGTTATAGTAATATAAATGAGCCGGGAATTGCTTTCAGAATATGGTATAGATGGCTGAAAATTGTTATTATTCCGTTTACTGTGGCTATGGATATCATAAGTCTGGCAGTAGGATGATTCCAACACATTGAATTTTACATCAATTAAAATCCATAAGAAGATATTTTCTGATAAAAATATCTGCCATCAAACCCAAAACAGTATGAATATAATCATTTTACCGTCATCACATCAGGAACAATAAATCTTCGGGTATGGGAAAAGGAATACGCTTTTAAAGCTTTGTGTACCTTGAAAAATGATTTGGAAGTGGAACAGCTTTTTGTTGATTATTGGGAATAGATTATAAATAATGGTGCAAGTTAAATAACTTCCCATTATATTTATGGGGTAAAGTAAGCGAGTAACATACAAATTTGAATTTTATGGAGGAACTGATTGTGGGGAAAAATATAAGTGACTATTTGTTTGACGCAGGTAGCATAATGTTAAATGCAACAAAAGATGTTGTACGAAGGCATGAAGATGAGTCTGTTCAGGAAGAACGAAATATTGGAGCAGGGATTCTTGCTGAAGCATTGCTCGAAGTAAATGTTAAGGATGATGTTATTATACGTTTGGTTCAGAAATACTATGGTTTGAGTGAAAGAGAAGCCGAAGAACTGATGATTTCTGAAAGAACCATAAATATGCCATGTCAGGAATTAGAGACATTTCTTGTGCGTTCAGAAGGATACACAAGAGACGAAGCTGTCGATTTCATTTATAAAAAAGATATTCCAGATTTTTTGAGAGAAAATAAAGAATATTGGAAATTATCACCAGGGGAGTTGCTTTCTAAAGTAAAAAAAGAGCAATAGAATTATTGGAAGATATTTCAACTGATTTCGATTCGTAGGGAATCCAAACTTCCCATTATTTTTATGGAGGAAATAAGCGAGTAACAGATAACTTAGAATTTGTAGAATAGGATGAGAAAAATGATTGAATATTTATGGGATGGAGAAATGGATTATGGATGGGAGGGCTTATCGAATCTCGTAAAGTGTACTTCGGAGAAATACGCGGATAGTATTTTAAAAGTTGTTGATTTATCTCCAAATGAAGAAAGTAGAAAACTAATAACAATAGAGTGTTTAGAAAGGTTTTTGAGCATATCAAACATATTAGCAGAACAAATATTGAATGGATATTATTACCAATATGAAGATATAGAGGATAACAATACGAATGCACAAAAACTCAATTCTTGGATATTGCTAGGTACTTTGACGGAAACAACATTACAGATGTTTTTAGCTTTTTATTTAGATGACTTTAGATCAGCCCATTGGCAACAATGGATTGATTTTGAGATAGATAAAGTACAAACACCACTTATAGAATCAGTTACTAAATTGGTTGATGAAGGCATAATCGATAGTGCCCAGGGGAAGTCATTAAAAAAAGCTGTTAAAGATACGATAAAGGAACATACTCGCGAACATGAAGTACCAATGATTATGTTAGATGAATTGATACAATTCTACAAATCAGAAAAATTATTTGACGAAGATGAATACAATTATTTGAGGGAAATTCAAAGTAATCGAAATGGTATTCATTCATTTAAAAGTAGGATAATTGGATCTTGGGGTGACTTACAATATAGTGTAAGGTTTTTTTGTTATCTATTAGAATGGGTTATAAATCATCTTCCAGATATACCAGATGAGGAATATTAGTTGGCATACTTAGATTTTGAATAATTGTGAGCCTATTGGACTTATTATTGTAATTGACAATTCTAAGTCTGAAAAGTAAAACAAATTCCAATTTATGAGGAACGTCAACTTTCCATTATATTTAACATGTATACAAGATTGTAGCAATAATGTGCAATTGCTGGTACAAGTACTGAATGGGATAAAACTAAATAAAAGACAAGGTGGTGATGTTGAAATGGGAAATGTATCACTCGAAGTATCTATACCGTTGGATGAAGACAGCTTTCTTGAAATGGAATGTGATTTCTGTAAAAATCGTTTTATGTTACATAAAGATGTTTTTGAAGATGAAGACAATTTACATTTTTTTTGCCCAATCTGCGGGCTGCCAAACCAAATTAACACATTCTATTGCCCTGAAGTTCTTGAGAAGGTAGAACAAAAGGCTCTGAACTATATGTATGATGAGATTGAACGTAAAATTGGCGGGTCAATAAGAAAGATTAACAAAAGCGGATTAATAAAGATGTCAATGAAAAGACCTAAAAGAGAGCCTGAAAAGGAATTGTACAAACCAGCATATGATTATAATCGCGTTCACCAGGAGTGTTGTAATATCGATGTGAAAGTGCAAGACTTAGATAATGAGATAGGCATATATTGCCCTATCTGTGGAGGTACTAATTTA
Organism: Anaerocolumna cellulosilytica; assembly: GCF_014218335.1. Classification (GTDB taxonomy): domain Bacteria; phylum Bacillota; class Clostridia; order Lachnospirales; family Lachnospiraceae; genus Anaerocolumna; species Anaerocolumna cellulosilytica. Next base: position 1,354,597 of record NZ_AP023367.1, read on the forward strand.
TGAACAAGAAGGAGTTGCGAAAGATTTCACTGCAATATAGAACACTTGCGTCACAAATGCTCAAGGTAGATTCGCAAGAAGAAATTAATCTTATTAAGATGTTTTTTGACTTCATAACAGACACGGCTTTTATTTATGATTATATTAAAGAATGTAATCATGTTACTTATGACTTTAAAACTCTTTTTGAAGAAAAGACCTGGAATGATAAGCTTGAACTACCATCAAGCCAAAAAGACTTAATCGATTATGGGTATCAGTTACTTAATTACATATTAGATGGATCTAAACAACTGTTTACGCTTGGGCAAGGTTACACAAGCAGCAACAAGTTTCGTGAGATGATATCCGCTTTTATGAGAAAAGTAGTGGAACCTTTTGTAGTGGCGTTGAGAAGTTATCTTGAGCTTAGTTTAATTGATTGTGATAATGAAGATCGTGTACAGACAGATACAGTCAAAACTGTATTTTTATCATATTGCCAGAAAGACTCTGACATTGCTAATTTAATCGAAACTGAACTTGGTAGCAGAATAACTGATAAAGCCAGAATTTCTAGAGATATCAGAGATGTTGAGTACCACGAAAGTTTTAAGAAATTCATGCAATCAATTGAAAAGCACGACTTTGTAATAACAATCATTAGCGATAGATATATAAAATCGAGAAATTGTATGTATGAAGTCTTGGAAGTAGTTAGAGATAGAAATTTTAGGAATAAGCTTATTTATATTGTCCTTAATGAAGAAGATAAAAAATACTACAAGGCGGAATGTCCTGATATTGTTGGAGCTGATGTCTATTCGACAGCTGGTCTAACTAAATATAGCTTGTTTTGGAAGCAAAAGTTGGAAGAATTGCAAGAGCAAATTGATTCTCTTGGAGACCCAACATATGCAATTACTCAAATAAAAGAGAAGAAGATCGTACAGAAAATATTGTTAGATATTCCAGAATTCATGGAATTTGTTAAGGATAGTAAAGGGGTATCATTGTCTGAACATATCAAAAAACATTTTACGGATGTCATAAGTTTTATGGGGCTATAAACACTTTCAATGTACATAAAATCAACTTTATTATTAATGATGTTAATTGGTTTGATGATTGGCGAAACAGAAGCTCATGCTTGTCAAGGATGGGAAATGATGATAAGTCAAGTTATTTAATTTCCCATTATATTTAAACTAAGACTTTAGGATATTGCTTGGCACCAAATACGGATGGGAATATCATGATAAAGAAGAACAGGGGAAATATTAATAAAATAAATCTAAGGATTATAATACCAGCGAATTACGGACACTGCAGACTTACATTAATATAAAAAATAAAAAATACTATAAAATGAAGATTACATTTAATGGCGTCCAACATAGTATGATCAAAGCAATCAATTATTATCGGCTAAGCAGAGTACACAAATCCTGTATCTAAATATGAGGTGATAACAGATGAGAATTCTTAATAAATCATTGGAAAGTTTATTTTGTACAAATATTGAGAACATAACCATTAGACAATGCAGCAATGGGGATGTTAATTCATCTTATATAGCATATTATAAAGAAAAAAATTTATTATAACAGAATATATGGATTATGAATTGTTAGGAAATATATGGAGATTGTTAAATGTTGAGGAGCAGAAATATATAAAAAATCAAGCTTTGATGATACTTGATAAAATGAATTCCATCGAATCTGATTATTTTGGAGGAATATATAAAGACGGGAGAATAGAACGATTTAGTAAGTGGACTGATTCTTACAAAAACATTGTGGAAACAGCATTAGGAGACTGCTTACGTTATGGAAGCTTAGCAGAAAATGAATGTAAAATTATAATAGAAAAAGTGAATGAAAATTCCAGAAAATTGAATCAAGGGATACAACCTAAAGCAGTATTTTCACACATGGATTTACATTGGAATAATATTTTCATTGATATGAGTACTAAACAGATTAAGGGAGTTTTTGACTTTGGAAGCGCTTTATATATACCTTGTTATATGGGATATTTCCGCTTGAATCGTGGATTTCTATCTGGAGCAAATTGTTTTTATCATGCAGATACGATTTGTCCTATAGAAATAAATGATTATGAATATGAATGTGCTGAAATTCTAAATACATTAGACTATTTTACTTTTCTTTCTTATAAGAAGTATTTGATCAAAAAATTTAACTTTATAAATAGTAATTTTCTTTAATGATTCTATGGTTAAGTTTTCAAATGGCCAGTCAAAATTTGGCTCAAAGTCATTTGACATGTCACTATCGTCAATGTAATCATGACACAACTCACAGAATTTTGCCCATATATCTTTTATCTTCTTATAATTATAATATCGATAAATATTCTCAACCCTTTTTAAGCCGAATGTTTCATGATATGTAAGGTGTATATATGAATAATCAGTTTCTTCGCAAAAAAATCTTCCTCATCCTCATATTCATAATCCATATGCCAGCTTTATCATACCCAGTAGTTATAATTGGAGTTATGTGTCCGCATTTAGGGCATTTAAAATTAGTAACTAATATGTAAACCTGATTTTGAACCACACAGTTCCCATTCTGGATTGGAAATTATCGTCGAAACTTAATATAATCCTCTTTTCTTTCTACATACCATTGTTTTTTCCTTGGACTCCATTTGGCATCATCTTTTTCATCATAAGGTACATTGAGATATAACGGCATAATATAGCTCCCCTCTATTTATCCTGTGTTTGGCATTTATTATAAGAATTATTTTCTATTTTAATATTTTCTTGATTGACTGTTAATAAAATAGGAAGTAAGCTTAGAAGCAGCTTTATTTTATATTTCTATCTTGCAAATTAATTTTCTTTTTGGATTCTAATTCTAGTCGATAACTTTCTAACTCTTTGAGAATATCTTCATCTGTTTCAATTTTATGCACATATTTAATCGGTTTTTGCTGTTCTTTATATAACTCAATCATCTTACCAATTATATACTCCTTATTTTCATTATCTAATCGATGATAATAAGAAATAACTTTGCTATATTCTTTGGAATTTGTAGTTGTATAGGGAGCAATAGACTCACTTACGAAATCGTCGTTCGATTCTATTGGTTCATAATTTAAATTTTCTGTGAGTCCTAAGAGATAATCGGTTGACACCTGAAAAAACTTAGCTATTGCTAATAAATTTTCGACAGTTGGTATTTTTATTCCATTTTCATAAGCAGCAATCGTACTTTGAGTTAAATTTAACTTTTTTGCTAATTCTAGCTGAGTTAAATGCTTGTCTTTTCTTAAATGTTTAATCTTTCTTTCCAACAAACGTGTCACCTCCCTAATTTCTATCTTCCATTATATTATAATTTGAAGTTCCTTTGTGATAATATTTCTAAATATAATATTTCATTGACTATAAAACCTTAAAGTGATATAATTATTCCTGATAATGATTTTATCATCAATTTTTTTTCTATGTACCTTGAAAACTCCATAAAAGTGTTCTCGACGTTCCTCTGTGAAGCGACTGTGTTTAACGAGTAATCCGTTCCATGCGGTTAATCTTCAAAATGTGCCTAAAAGGCTAAGCGGTGATAGACCACGCCACGACCACCTGCGGAATAAACCGTAAATAAGATAACATCAAAGGTGCAAAGCGATAAATGGTATTATCAAGGCAGGGAGTGGTAACCTGCTCGCCATGATCACCAGAGGGATAATGATACTTCTGTTCGTAAAATTGGGACAGCTATCCATAGGAATGGGTAGATCCGAAGCATTAGCTGGATATGAAAGAAGAGATTGGACTATATATACAATACATATAATAATATAATTGATTATGACCTGACTTACTTGAACACTTTAATTTAAATAATCTTCATTTGAATTCGTTGTTTAACATATGGCTACTGCCTGGGTAGTCAACACAAATTATCAATTTTCAATAGGGCATATGGTATGGAAAATAAAAAATTATACTCCCCTTTCAATAATCATCATACGGTATGCTCTATTGAAAGTTGATAAAGTAATACTAACTTAAGCTGTTTACTGAGTAGACAGCTTTTTATTATTGTAGCTGGGTAATTATAATAGTTTTTGTCACATATAATGGGAATAAGCTTAGATTACGAACCAATCTGGAAAGGAGTCAACATGCAGCAATCTGAGAAGAAGTTACATAGGGAAGATAATAGTAAAAATCATGGTTATCGTGTTTATATTAAACATAGCAATAATGATAGAAGTCTTACGGACTGTATGAAGGAAGTAATTAAAACTACATTAAGCAAATCTTTACTCTAACTGGGGGATACGAAAAACATGGAATTCAGAGTAGGTGGCTATCTCAGACTGTCAAATGAAGATGGAGACAACAAACAATCAGAAAGTATTGAGAATCAGCTATCTATCATACAGCAATACTTGGATAATCATCAGGAACTTGTATTAGTAGATACCTATATTGATGATGGATATACTGGCATGAACTATGACAGAGATGAGTTCAAGAGGATGATGTGTGATATAGAAGCTGGTAAAATTAATACAATAGTTACGAAAGACCTTTCTCGTTTAGGTCGTGACCAGGTTGAAACATCCAGGCTAATAAAAAAAGATTTCATTATAAGAAAAATAAGATACATTGCTATAGATGACAATATTGATACCTTTAACGAGGAACGAAACGATATTGTTGTCCCTTTTCGAATTTTATTTAATGATTTCTATTCTCAGGATATTTCCGTAAAAATCAAGGCAGCACTAAATTCAAAAAGAAAAAGGGGTGATTTCATAGGAGCTTTTGCACCCTTTGGATATCAAAAGGACAGCAATAATAATAATCGCTTGATACCGGATGAGGAAGCTGCTGCTATAGTTAGGCGAATCTTTCAAATGTATTTGCAAGGATATGGAAAGATGAAGATAGCACGAATTTTAAATAAGGAAGGCATCCTATGTCCTACGGAATACAAAAGGGAGAAGAAAGAGAAGTATCAGAACAGCAGGAAACTAAGCAGTACGAATTATTGGACGTATTCTACCATTAATCGCATATTAAGCAACGAGGTTTATATTGGACACATGGTACAGCACAAACAGGAGAAGATTTCTTATAATCTGAAGCAGCACAGAGCTGTGCCAGCAGAAAAGTATATTGTGGTTAACAATACACATGAAGCAATTATTGAAGCAGAAACTTTTGATATAGTTCAAAAATTATTGAAATCAAAGAATCGAAATCCGGGTTTGGAGCAAAACATCACCATGTATGCAGGATTATTAAAATGCGGTGATTGTGGAAGAAGACTTGCTAAAACAAAGATTAAAACTAAGACAGGTGATACAATATATTATAAGTGCGGCTCATATAAACAATATGGAAAAGAAGTGTGCTCCAGCCATTCTATCCGGGAAGACGTGCTAAATGATATAGTCCTTGATACTATAAAAGAAGAAGCTCAGGAAGCATTAACTCAAAAAGATATAGATATTATGAAAACAATATCGTATAATGAACCCAGAGATAATGATGAATTAAAGCTTTCAGAGATTAAAATGGCAATGGTCAATCTTAAACAGGAAAAATCAAATATGTTACGAATGTTAGCCAAGGGTGTTATCAACGAGAGTGACTATCAGAATTTTCAGACTGAGATTGATCAAGAAGAAAGAAAATATCAAGAAAAAGAAACGATATTAAGAGACAAACAATCAAAAACAAATAAGTATTTAGAACAGCATGATAAGTGGATTCTTAATTTTATCAATTATGTGAACATTGATTCCATAACGAGAGAAATTCTCGTTTCATTAATTGATGAGATAAATGTATTTGAGGATAAAAGAATTATCATATCTTTTAAATTTAAGAGTCCGTTTCTATAAAGTGCTGACTGTAATATTTTTTAGAAATAACCTTACAGTCTTTATCTAGCTTTCCCTTGGGGGAATGATGATACAGAAGAAATACTTGATATATTGGAAAAATATGACATCAAGGTTACTTTTTTCATGACTGGGGGTTGGATTGATAAATATCCGGAGGATGTTAAAGCTATCGCAGCAGCAGGGCATGATCTTGGGAATCACAGTGAAAATCACAAACACATGTCGCAGCTATCTATAACTGAATGTAAGAAGGAAATCCAGACAGCTCATGATAAAGTGAAAGAACTAACAGGAATAGATATGAATTTATTTAGAGCTCCTTATGGTGATTATAATAATACGTTGATTGAATCTACGGAGGAACTAGGATATTATTGTGTTCAGTGGGATGTGGATAGTCTCGACTGGAAAGATTATGGCGTGGAATCCATTGTAAAAACAGTTGTTGATAACAACCATTTAGGAAATGGATCTATCATCCTGTGTCATAATGGTGCAAAATACACAAAAGATGCATTGGAATTAGTGATTACTGGTTTACAGTCAAAAGGTTATGAGATAGTTCCTATATCACAAATAATATATACGGATAATTATTATATGGATCATGAAGGACGGCAATTTCAAAAAAAATAAATATAGATAGTAATAACCCACTTTTCATCTAATATAATTCACTTTATTCGGTTACATAATAACTTCTCCATGAATTTCACCAAAACGAAATAGAGATTTTGGGTAATACATTGAGATTTTTGTATACAACTTAGGATAAAATCATAAATGGATTACAGTAGAACCAAAGTTGGTTATAGAGAAGATTAAAGATTTATTAGTCTAATTAATGCAATAATAATGCATTTTTCTGGAAAAATTGAGCCATAACAATTGACTTTTTTTATAAAGAATATTAAGATGGTGGAGAGGATTAAATTCAAGATAATATTGCAGTAATAGGAGCAGGAATGAAAAATAACAGGAATAATACAATATATTGGATTGTTATACTGGGAGCACTGTTAACAGTGCCGGCCGCCTTAATTGTAATGAATAAATTCACGGACGCATCTAATACTTTTAAGGCTGTTTTTATAACCATCATCTTTTTTATTATTTCAGGGGCAATAGCACTGCTCTATAACCGGATTTTCGGTGTAACTATGCATGAAATAACTGAAAGAATTAATTTAACCGAACTGGATAAAAGTCTGAGTTGGTTACAGGGGTACCCTAGAAGGCAGAGCAGCAACAGCAACAGTATGAAAAGACTGTATCAAAATGTACATCGCGTATGTGGGCAAATTGATAACTTTAAAAGAAGAAAAGAAGTTTATGTAAAGTTGTTGGATGAGGCACAACTAGACAGAGGTAATTCCTTGTCACAGCTTGTACATACTATTGAAAATGCTCTGGTAATTCACGTTGAGCGCATCATAAACCGCATAGAGATATTTGATGATAAGGTACAACCTAGTATTGTTAGTGAGAATCTGGCATATATTGAGGCTTATGTAGAAAAAAATGAAACTATTTTGTTGAATTTTGAAAAACTGATAGCGCAGGTATCCAGCATGGGTGATGTTGCTGAGGAAGCTGATATCAGCAAACTGACAGATATCATTAAAGCTATGGAAAGTATACGTGCAGATAGAGATGATGAAATAGACGATTTAGTTAAAAAGTACCAATAAGAAGGGAAGTGAGCTATAAACATGCGTAATAATAAAATTGTAAAATTTATATTTGGAATTGTTGCTGTCTTTGTAATTGTTCTTGTTTTAGTAAATTTGGCAGGCAACCCCAAGTCAAAACAGACTTCTGAATTTACTTCGTATTCAGAGAAGGATATTGCAGGTAAAATTACATTTTTAAAGGATAAAATAAATATAACAGAAGCTACACCAAGAAAAGCTTCTGTGGAACTTACTACGGCTAGTTTGTATGATGAACTACCAGAGATTGAAAAATATCCTTTAGTTGTTGAAGGAACTGGCGATATTGTGCTTGAAATTTTTGTAAGTCCTGAAAAAGCAGGTTCAGGAAAAGATGGTTGGCTGATTGAAGCAGCTAAGGAATTTAATGCTCAGAAATTCAAAGTTGGCAAAAAAACAGCATCTGTTTCTATTCGAAATGTTTCCTCGGGCCAGGGTGCTGACTATATTATATCAGGAAAATATCTTCCGGACGCATATACACCATCTTCTCGTTTATGGGGAGATTTAATTAAAGCACAAGGCGGTAATGTTACCGTTGAAGTCGATCGTATGGTGGGTAATGTGGCTGGTATTTTAGTAAGTAAGACTACAAAAAATAAATTGGAAACGGCTTATGGAAAAGCAGATTTAGAGGCGGTAATCAAAGCAGTTGTCAATAATGAAATTGTTATGGGCTATACCAATCCATTATCAAGTTCTACCGGACTGAACTTTTTATTAAGTACACTTAATTATTATGATCAGGACCAATTATTAAGTGAAAAGGCAAAAGCAGGTTTTACTTCCTTTCAGAACAACATTCCTTTTGTTGCATATACCACCATACAGATGAGAGATAGTGCTTCTTCTGGTAAGCTTGAGGGGATGATTAACGAATATCAGCTGTATGTTAATGATGAAGAATTATCTAAGTATGAATTTATACCATTTGGTATAAGACATGATAATCCCCTCTATTCTGTGGGGAATCTTTCAGAAGGCAAGCAGGCAGCGCTTGATGGATTTGTGAAGTTTTGTCAGGAATCAAAGATGCAGAAGCTTGCAGCAGAGTATGGCTTTAACGGAATGGATGAATATAAAGGAGATTCTTATGACACCTCCGGAGGTACAATTGTTCAAGCACAAAAACTGTGGAAAGAAAATAAAGACGGGGGTAAAGATATTATTGCTGTTTTCGTAGCTGATACCAGTGGTAGTATGGATGGTGACCCACTTCTTCAATTGAAAAAAAGTTTAATAAATGGTGCTCAGTACATTAACGATAATAACAGCATTGGATTAGTAAGTTATAGCTCTGACGTAACCATAGAAGTACCTGTTGCAAAATTTGACTTAAATCAGCGGGCATATTTTCAAGGTGCTGTAGAGGATTTGCAGGCAGTCGGGGGAACAGCCTCCTATGATGGCGTGGCCGTTGGTATCAGTATGTTGCTGGAGGCAAAGCAAAAGAGCCCAAATGCAAAGCTTATGCTCTTTTTATTAAGTGATGGTGCCACCAATGAAGGAAACACGATGGAATATGTATCACCTCTTATAAAGGAATCTGGAATACCAATTTATACGATTGGTTATAATGCTGACATAGAAGCATTGCAGACAATTTCGGAAATTAATGAAGCTTCCAGTATAAATGCAGATTCTGATGATGTTATCTATAAAATAAAGAGTTTATTTAATGCCCAAATGTAATACTTATACTAATAAAAATAAATTTATTATAAAAGCTTTAATATGAATAGACAGCCAGGTTTCATAAAAACCAGACTGTCTATTTTTTGTATTGATTAATTTGATAATAAGTACCAACTTACGAATCAGCCTATAAAGATGATACAATGTGAATATTTTTTTTGTAGATAGGTATAATAGCTATGTAATTCACTCACTTAAATATTCTTACCTTAGGAGGTCATCATGGAAAATAGCTATAATAACAATTATTCAGACAAGTCAGGTAGTAACGCTTATACGGGAGAATCTTCAAAAAACAAGACCAGTAACACTCATACAAGCAGCTCAAAGAATTTAGTAGATTCCAGTAAAGATTCTACTAAAAATTCTAAAAATGATTCTAATGAAAGTGCTCGTAATTGTGACTGAATATTTTATTTATACAAAAAAAGCATTTGCATTAATTGCTGATTAACTGCCCTGAATAGAGAAAGCTCCATGATTTCCTTCTTTCATCGGTTGAAAGACATAATACTTTTATGAATATCTCTTTCAATACGTATAGTTTAGGGAATTCAGGGAGCTTTTTATTTGTTATAAGGATATTTATTTCTTTAAATTTTATATTATAAAAAGAGGTACTTATGCTCATTATAAAGAATGGTAAAATAGTAACAATGGCAGGAAAGACTTTTGAGTCAGGCTGCCTTGTAGTAGAAAATGAGAAAATAGTTTCAATAGAAGAAAGATTGACTATCTCCCCAAAAGCAGAGGATATAGTAATTGATGCTACTGGAATGTGGGTACTGCCAGGCTTAATTGATGCCCATTGCCATATAGGTATTACGGAAGAAAAAAAAGGAATGGAGGGCGATGATTGTAATGAGACTACATTACCGGTAACCCCATATTTAAGGGCGCTTGATGCCATCAATCCATTAGATCCGGCTTTTCATAATGCAATACAGGCAGGAATTACATCTGTTATGGTAGGTCCAGGAAGTTCCAATGTTGTTGGGGGACAATTTTTATTTATGAAAACGCACGGCAGAATCATTGATAAAATGACACTCTTAGAGCCGGCAGCTATGAAGGTATCTTTTGGAGAGAATCCAAAAGCCTCTTATAAAGACTTAAATAAACCACCTTCCTCCAGAATGACAATAGCAGCTATGCTGCGGGAAGAGCTATTTAATGCAGCTAAATATAAATTAAAGAAAGAAAAGGCCAAGGAGAGTGGGGAAGAATTTGAGGAAGACTTTCGGAGTGAAGCCTGGCTGCCGGTTTTGGATCGAAAGATTCCGTTAAAGGCACATGTGCATCGTGCAGATGATATCATGACAGCTATAAGAATTGCAAAAGAATACAAACTTATGCTGACATTAGATCATTGTACGGAAGGACATATTATTGATGATGAAATTAAAGAAAGTGGTTTTCCAGCTATTGTTGGGCCTGATATGGCGTGCAGAAATAAATTGGAAATCGAAAATGCAGATTTCAAGACAGCAGGAGTGTTAGCGGAGAAAGGTGTTGAAGTAGCAATCACTACGGATCATCCGGTTACTTTAATCCAATACCTGCCGGTATGTGCCGGTTTTGCTGCAAAAAAGGGGTTAGGCTTGGAAGGCGGATTAAAAGCGATTACTATTAATGCTGCAAAAATTTGCAATGTTGCCAAGCATGTAGGCAGCTTAGAAGTTGGAAAAGATGCAGATATTGCTATATTTACAGGTAACCCCATGGAGGTATTCACCCATACTGTGTACACAATCATTAATGGAAAAATTATATACCAGTGGGCGGATGAGAGACATGAAAATCGTTCATACACAAATTGATAAGACTTTAATAGTATTCCTAAGTTAAAGGAAAAGTTTTAAATGAGATTTTTGATAATATCCAGTTAATATATAAAGATAGGTAATATTATACGAAGAATAAATAGATATAGAATACCTTGTAAAACGACTGGTCTGATATTTTTAACAAGATAAAATAGTTTGATTACTAGTTAGGATAAAAAAAGATACAAAATGCAAAAAAAAACAACATAATATTTGTTGGTTTTTATTGTATTGCCTGTGGGTTAATGCTAAAATGTTATTATCATACGCGAAATATGTAATAATGTGTAAATTTCGGTTGAGAAATTAAGGAAAATACAGTAAAGTTATATAAAGAGGAAAGGAAAATTATTCTAAATAACGGGCAAACAATGAAAAGGGTGGTTGAATGCTAAAAATAGTTATTGTAGATGATGAAAAACCTACACTATGTCTATTAAACAATTTAATAAAAAATATAGAAGGTATGGAAGTTATCGGTAAATATACCTTACCATCTGAAGCGTATGTAGGTATCTTGACATTAAAACCGGATATTGTCTTCATGGATATTGAAATGCCGGGTATGAATGGAATCGAATTAGCAGGCAAATTGTTAGAAAAAGATGAAGACCTGCAAATAGTCTATGTTACTGCCCATAAGCATTATGCATTAGACATTTTTAAAGTAAATTCTATTAATTTTATTATGAAACCGATTAATCCTGAGGAGCTAACAAAAACAGTAATACGCCTTGCAAAATTTAAAGGAATTCGGCAAAACAACATAGAAGAGAAAAATTATATAAAATGTTTTGGAACCTTTGAAATTAGAGCAAAGAATGGTTCTAACATCAAATTAACCTCGAAAAAATCGGCAGAACTTTTAGCCTATTTTATTTTGAATCGAAATCTGCAAATCGAAAAATGGAAAATCGGAGAAGCTTTATGGCCTGAGAATAACGAAAATCATGTTACTAGTAATTTTCACACAACCCTTTTTCGATTACGTAAAACAATTGAAATGTTTTGCAGTTTTATTAACATTACTTCAATAAAGGGGAGCAAGGATGGATATTGCTGCCAGTTGCAGAATGTAGACTGTGATTTGATACAGTTTGACAATTTTTATACAAAAAATCTTCCTCTTAATGCCGAAACGATTGGGGAATATGAAATAATCAGTCAGCTTTGTAAAGGAGAATTGTTCGAAGATTTTAATTATGAATGGTGTTATCCCTACAAGCAAAAGTATATTTCACGTATGGTAAAGGTATTAGAAGAAACTGCTGATTACTTCACTAAAACAAAACAATATGAAAGAGCTTTAAGCTATTTGTATACAAGTCTGAAATTAGATAAGTTCAATGAAAGTACCAATCATAAAATAATGAAAATATACTACGAGCAAAAAGATAAAAACAAATTGTTAAAACATTTTCAATCCTTTCAGCATGTCTTGGAAAATGAACTAAATGTTCCGGTTGAAGGGGAAAATATGAGAATATATCAAAAGTATATCTTACAATAATTGTATTATTTTAAGAAGCATTGTAAGAGGTTTGTAAGAAGGTAATAGTTATAATAAAGTAACCAGATGATAATTAATTTTAACTAATTATTTAACAAAAGGTAAAATGAGAGGGACAACTTAGGTTAGACGATTTTTGCATAAATTTTAATTTTTATTCTTAGAAGTTAAGTGTAATCGTGTAAAAGACTTGAAAAGATTGTAAAAGCAGTATATAGTATTAGATAGAGAACTTGCTCAAGGAGCAAAGAATTGGAGGTTATGAATTAAATTATTCTTGTAGGAGAGAATAAGATTGGTCTAATGGTTTTCTTGTTCCGATAGGAGGGAATAAGAATAATATACTTTAATTTCGGTAGGAGGAAATAAAGTTATATTAGCTTATTATTTATTGTAGGAGGGATAATAAGTTACAAGCATTCGTTTTAAGGTAATCATTTTCTATTTTCTTGTAGAAACAAAAAAGTTGGCAATTTTTATGTATATTGTATAATTATTAATTTTATCCTAAATTATCAATTATAGGAAGGCTTTGCTATGAATCTGTTAGTGTTGACTGCAATAAAAACAAATAACGGAGATATGCAAGGAGGATACACATGATAAAAACGCACAAAAATGACAGAAAACAATTGCAGGAAGATGTACCAGAAATATGTTATTCTAGTTCTAATATACAGTATTTCCATATTGAGAAACTTCGCTTGAACCTACACAAAATGATAAACCATAATGGAGGGATTATGGATGATGATGAAATTGTAAAGTTGGGACAGCGGTTCGACGAAGTAGTTATTGAATACTATAATGACAAAGTGTACAAAAACAAAGATTCAGGGTATCACAAGTAAATGTGAAGAGTGAGAAAGACTATAGCAGGTTATTTATAGTTTGGGCTGTTACAAATTTTATTCCAGAGGCAGATGCCAGGAGGCTGAGAATAAATTTTGTAACAGCCCTTTTCCATCAAAAATGCATCACATCTATCACAGAGGTGTTATAGTTTTCACACAAACCACTACCCCTGCCCAAATCCCTCGTACTTTGTCGAAAGCTATAATCTTCCTAATATGACTAAAATACCATAATTTTTTTTGTATAAAAATATTAAAGAGTAAAAACAAACTATAGGATATTGTCATTTTTTCGAAAACATAATATAATAACAATTATGATTGCTATTATCTATTTTTTGACAGAGGATAAAGGAGCAAACCCAAGAATTCAAATGGGGGTTGTATGTATAAAACTACAGAAATGCGTAAAAAAATATTTCGTTGGATTAATATAATGGGAATTACCGTTTCCGTTCTTTGTGTTATAGGGAATATAATAACGTCATATCCGGCCATATCTAATCTTAAATGGATATATCTATTTATATTATCTTTTATGACTATGAAAAAAACTAAAAAACTTCATAGTAGTTATTGGCAGCTTTTTTTTACCTTAAATATTATACTCATAATTTTGCCTATCGGCTGGTTTAATGGGGGAAAAGGTAATACAAATTCAACTGCCTATTTGTTCTTAATCATAATAGGCATTACATTTTTGTTCGAAAAAAAGGCAAGGGCATTACTTTTATTTATTCTTAGTCTGATGGTAGGCGCCCTGTTTTATATAGAGTATAAATATCCTACACTCTTAATGGATTACAGTGAGGAACTATTGTTCCGTGACAGAATGATACAGCTCCCCCTAACTTTAACAGCAGGATATCTGTTATTAAGACAATTTGCCAACACCTATATAGAGGAACAGCATAAACTGAATCTATATAGCCGCAGACTACAGGAAGCGAATAAGAAACTGGAAAGTCTGGCTAATAAAGATACACTGACTGATATCTATAACCGCAGAGCATTTGATATTAAGCTTCGTGGAATTATACGTAGTAAGGAGCAGCTTGAAAAAGAAATATATATAATTTTATTTGATATTGATTTATTTAAAGAAATTAATGATACTCATGGACATAATGCCGGAGACAATGTTTTGTGCAGTGTGGCAGAAAAATTTATTAGTCAGTTGTCGGAAACAGATTTTTTTTCCAGGTGGGGAGGAGATGAATTTGCCATTATATATTATGGCAAACAGGAAGAAGTTATAAGTGTAATTGGATTATTAAATCAAAAGCTGTCAGAAATTGAACTTCCGGGAAAGCATAGGGTAACCATCAGTATGGGAATCACTATGGTGAAAGAAAGCGATAGTATTAATGAAGTATTTAAGAGGGTTGATGACGGTTTATATAAATCAAAAGAAAACGGCAGAAACCAGTATACTTTTGTCTAGGATCGTTTTATCGGCCAGGTCTGCCGTCTGAATATAATATAGTACGTACTTAGGGGGAAGTCTTTCCCTCTTTTGTTTTGATTTTTGGGAAATCACTTTGAATATTGTTTTCTCTACGGTAAAGTTGTATCATTAATCCTTTTATGTAATCTTTATTTTCATCACTTAGACGATTGTAATAAGTTAGAGCATTACTTTCATCTTTATTAAAAGAGCTGTTAGCATAAGTAACAGATTCTTTTGTTAAATCACTTTGAAAACCAAAATCCTGATGACTAAAAAGAAAATCAATGGAAACATTAAAATAATCTGCCAGTTTTAATAGAACTTCAGGGTCAGGTGTACTAAAATTGCGTTCATAATTAGACATGGTAGACTTGCTGACTCCAATAATATCAGCCAAAGATACTTGAGATAATCCATTTTGTTGTCTTAAAGAACGAATTTTTTTGCCAATATCCAAAATATCACTCCTTATCTTGCGTGTTTTATTGTAATTACTTAAAAAACTGTATTATTTTTGAAAATATATCCAAAAACATTTGACAAATTACAAATAATTGGATATAATAATGTCGTAGTCACTTAGGTGGCTACAGGTGCTTAAAACCTTCGTATCATTTTTAATAAGGCATAGGGGTAAAAAAAAACTCCCCTCAAATAGTAATTAGGATTCCCTATGCCTTATTAAAAATCCTAGAATGGTAAGTAAGGGGAGCATCAGCCTACTAAATAGCAGAGCGTGAACAGGCTGAATAGGATGAACATCATACAGCAAAATAAATGAAAGATTTGCAATCTACCAATCCAGAAGCCTAATTAATTTAGTTCGGATTCGTTTTTGGATCTTCAAACCCCGGAAGATCTTTTTTCTGCGAATTTTCCTGCATGAGCAGATGTACCATCTGACCTTTGATATAATCCTTATGCTCCTCGCTTAAACGCCTATAATATTGAATTACTTTACCCTCATCCTTATTAATGGAAGAACTTCCGTTATTATAGGAGGAAGACTCCTTTAAGGCCTCATATTGGGCAATCGTATCAGCACCGCTGAATATGTAATCAATGGAGACATTAAAATAAGTTGTTAGTTTTACCAAAGTATCTGGGTCTGGGGTACTAAAATTGCGTTCATAATTTGACATAGTAGACTTACTGACTCCAAGTATGTGAGCCAGGTCTATTTGACTTAGATTATTCTCTAGTCGAAGTCGTCTGATTTTTTTACCAATATCCAAAATATCACTCCTTGTTAAATTAAATACTATCACAAATATAACAAATTGTAATAACAATTTTGAAATTCGAAAAGGAATCCAATAATATTTAACTTACAGACAATTTAATGGAAAACCATAACCTCCTGTTTTAATAATGCATGAAACATGTTATAATGGCAATACATAGTAATAGATTTTATTTAACTTTGTCTTGAGTAAAAAGTAACGATTCACTTGATTATTAGCAGAGAGGAAGATTAATATGTTGAAACCTGAAGTAGTAAGATTACTGAACGAACAGATTAACAAAGAATTTTATTCGGCCTATCTCTATATGGATATGGCAAACTACTACGCAGACCAAAGTTTAAACGGTTTTGAGAACTGGTTCTTTGTTCAGATGCAGGAAGAAAGAGACCATGCATTGTTATTCCGTCAATACCTTTTAAACAATGGAGAATCTGTAATATTGTCGGAGATAGCAGCTCCTTTTAAAAAGTATGAAAACTTTCGGGAGCCATTAGTGGAAGCCTTAGAACATGAGCAGTACGTAACAGCTTCTATTAATGCTATATATGAAGAAGCATATATAAACAAAGATTTCCGTACTATGCAGTTTTTAGATTGGTTTATTAAAGAGCAAGGTGAAGAAGAGAAGAATGCGGATGATAACATCAAAAAATTTGATTTATTTGCAGGAGACCCAAAAGGCTTATACATGCTTGATAATGAATTAAAAGCAAGAGTATACGCGGCACCTTCCCTTGTATTAGAATAAGATTATATAAAAATAGCGCCTGGTTCTATTTTAGGCGCTATTTTTAGGTTTTCCTAAAGGCTGCATACGAAAAGTATGACATTATAAATGTATCTATTTGGCGCATTCTGTGCTTGAAGATGTTAAGAATTGCGGATTTGAGTGACATATTCATGAATATTCATAAATATCAGATTCATGGCATCAAATTCTTCAGAGGGTATTATACTATTTTTTGCACCATATTCACAAAGAAAACTGGAATAAGCTACAAATCGCATATACTGTACCAGCAGATTAAATTTCTCCTCCTCATAATATTTTTTAATAATACTATAATTATGCATAATTATTTCTTCTATAATTGCAACTTCGCTTTTGGCTAACTGTTCAGTCAACTCATCAAACTTATTATTAACAAATAAGTCTTTCAAATCTGTATTAAAATTATTTACTTCTTCTGTCATAATCCAACCTCATTTTAATATTCATTCTATGGTTTTTAAAGTGCTTAACTGACATTATAATTAAGTTTGTTAGTATAGTCAATGTTATAAATTTATAGAAGAGAAGAAGGGGTGATTGGCTCTCTGTATTAGTATAACGATTTAATTACTTTGAGACGGATTGGGACTAAATTGAATAGTACTGGTTAAAATCCCTGTGATATAATTATATATCCTATTTATAAAAAGTGCTGCGCACCCTAAGATTGCGGGTTAGTGGTACTTTTTCCTGTAAAAAAATATTGACAAAAGTAGGTTTTCAGTGTAGACTTTACCCATTAAAAGCGTTGAACTTTATTACTTTAAAGTGGCTAAGCCCTGAAGTTAAAAGGGTGATGCGAAGATTTATTTAACAGGAGGGTATTTATGAAAAAAATGAAAAAAGCAATTGCGATCTCATTAATAGCAATTTTGGCAAGTACATCTCTTTCAGGTTGTGGAACAAAGGAGACGAGTTCAGGGGATAAGGTATATCGTATCGGAGTAAGCCAGTTAGTGGAACATGCTGCACTGGATGCATCCTATCAGGGATTTGTAGATGCTCTAAAAGAGGCTGGTTATGTAGACGGAGAAAAAATTAAAATTGATTATCAGAATGCGCAAAATGATTTGGCAAATACCAATACCATTGCAACAAAATTAGTAAATGACGGAAATGACTTGCTTTTAGGGATAGCAACACCTTCCGCGCAGGCACTTGTTAATGCCACGAAGGATATACCGATTCTGGTAACCGCAGTAACGGATCCGGTTGTTTCTGGTTTGATTGCTTCTAATGAAGCTCCCGGGGGAAATGTATCCGGTACTTCTGATTTAACGCCGGTAAAAGAGCAGATGGATTTGTTGGTTAAGTTGCTTCCGGATGCGAAAAAGATAGCAATACTTTATTCTTCCAGTGAAAGCAATTCAAAAATTCAGGCTGAAATGGCAAAAGAAGCAGCCACTGCTTTGGGACTTGAGACTATGGATGCAACGGTATCTAATACGAATGAAATCCAACAGGTAGTAGAATCCCTAATTAGTAAGGTCGATGCTATATATGCTCCCACTGATAATATGATTGCCTCCTCTATGACAACGGTATCTCAGGTTGCCAATGTGAATAACCTGCCGATAATCTGTGGTGAGGCAGGAATGGTAGAAAAAGGGGGACTTGCAACCTATGGAATCGATTATTATCAGTTAGGTGTCCTTACGGGCAAACAGGCGGTTAAGCTTATTGAAGGGACTGCAAAAACAGCAGACATGCCTATTGAATATCTATCTGCAGAGGAATGTACATTGACAATCAATGAGGAAGTTGCAAAACAACTTGGCATTGAGATTCCGGAAGATTTACAACAAAAATAAGAATCAAAGTAAGATATCATAAAAAGAGGAATCTGTTCCAAGTATTTATTCTTGCATTGGGACAGTTTTTTCTGTCTGAACCATATTGACCAGACAGTACTTTAAAAGGTTAATAAGGTACTTTTTTAGAAGATTGTTATGAGATAAGGGAAGGTAAGGTAAGTATATGAATATAGCAGCAATATTTCTGGCAATGCTAGGAGCTGTGTCACAAGGAATGTTTTGGGCTATACTGGCTGTAGGTGTTTATGTGGCATTTCGGATTTTGAATTTTGCGGATTTAACCAGTGAAGGCAGCTTTGCTTTAGGGGGAAGTGTCTGCGCATTATTAATAGTAGGATTTGGGTGGAATCCGTTTATCAGTTTATTGATATCTTTACTTGCAGGTATGCTTTCAGGAGTAATTACCGGTGTGCTTCATACGAAATTAAAGATTCCTGCAATTCTCTCAGGAATATTAACCATGATAGCACTTTATTCAGTTAACCTTAGAATAATGGGACAATCCAACACGCCTCTTCTTGGAGAAACTACGATTCTTACCATTATTAAATCTTTACTTCCATCTGCAACGGAGCTTGGCATACAGGATTCTGTTCTTCAGAATATTATATCAATTGGTATTGGTCTGGTATTTTCTATTCTGGTAATAGTTATTTTATATTGGTTTTTTGGTACAGAAATTGGATGCGTCGTGAGAGCTACCGGTAATAATGAAGCCATGGTAAGAGCACAGGGGGCAAGCACAGACCTCACCAAAATTCTTGGTCTGGCAATTGGTAATGGTTTAATAGCTTTATCTGGTGGTCTGGTTGCCCAGACTCAAGGCTTTGCAGATGTAACTATGGGGGTGGGTGCCATTGTAACCGGTTTAGCCTCTATTGTAATTGGAGAGGTTATTTTTCACCGTAGACGTTCCTTTGCCAGCAAGTTAATTGCAATAGTTGTTGGTTCCATTCTATACCGTGTCATCATTGCAATTGTATTACAACTTGGTTTAAATACAAATGACTTGAAGTTGTTGACAGCAGTATTGGTCGCTGTAGCTTTATCTGTACCGGTATTAAGGAAGCAAAAGGTAAGACCCAGAAGGGAGGTTGGCTAATGTTATCTATTAATAATTTGTATAAAACCTTTAATCCGGGTACTATTAATGAAAAAACAGTATTAAATGGGTTGAATTTGGAGTTACGACCTTCTGATTTTGTTTCCATTATAGGAGGAAATGGAGCTGGTAAGTCTACTATGCTTAATATGATTGCTGGTGTTCATTTTGCTGATGAGGGCGTTATTACGCTGGACGATGTCGATATAACTAGACTTTCAGAATTTAAGAGAGCGAAGTATTTGGGCAGGGTTTTTCAGGACCCAATGCTTGGAACAGCAGCAGATATGGAGATAGAAGAGAATCTTGCTCTGGCTTATAGAAGGGGAAAAAGAAGAAACTTTAGTTGGGGGATAACCAAGAAAGAAAAAGAAGAATATGTAGAGCTTCTAAAAACTCTTGACTTAGGTCTGGAAACCAGACTAACATCAAAAGTAGGGCTTTTATCAGGTGGACAAAGACAGGCTTTGACCTTGCTAATGGCAACATTGAAAAGTCCTAAGTTGTTATTACTCGATGAGCATACAGCGGCTCTCGATCCTAAAACGGCCAGAAAGGTACTGGAATTAACAGAGCAGATTATTGCGAAAAATTCCCTGACAGCTTTAATGGTAACCCACAATATGAAGAATGCTATTGAGTACGGTAATCGTTTAATAATGATGCATGAAGGACGTGTTATTTATGATGTATCTGGTGAGGAAAAGAAAAAACTGGAAGTAAAAGACTTACTGGCCAAATTCGAAAGTGCCAGTGGTGGTGAATTCGCTAATGACCGTATGATATTAGCCTAGAGTGTTTCTAATAAATATATTGTGACATTCCGGCTGCTCCGCAATGTGACATATAGTTTTAAAGGTATATAGTATATCTAATATCATTGAAAAATATCATAAGAGTATCCTGACATCTTGCATTTATACAGACGTAAAAAATTTTGTTAGGAATTCTTATGATATTTTATTTAACCTAAGTATTTGCAAATGCTATCCTTACAAAGACACAAAAAGAAGTTTATTATCTGTCGAAACATAAAGGCCTGCATTCCGTGAAAATATACATATTTTTAATGTTTTGGGAATACTAATAATTAGGACAACTTATTTTATTATACCCTCTGCTTGCCAGTTTAAATCCTATTTGCCAAAATATTCATTTATTTCTAAAATAAAAAATGATATTATTATCTGACATAATATGCTATAATATATCAATTGCGATATATCATACATACGTGGAGGATTCAGCAGATGAGATTTCTTTCTATAGATAGTGTGGCAGCGGGATCTAAACTAGGAAAGCCCCTGTATAGCGAACAGGGAATTGTGCTCTTGAGGGAAAATGCAGAACTGACAGAAAACATTTTGAGCCGATTAAAGACAATGGGATTTACAGGACTATATATTGAGGATGATATATCAGAAGGAATAATCATTCAAGATATAGTGGATGAAAGACTTCGCATGGAAGCTGCCTCTAGATTGGAAAATATCGTAAATAGCAATGGTAATATAGAAGAGATGGCACCTCTAATTTCGGATATTGTGGATAATATTATTCATAATAAGGATGTTGAGGTAAATATGAAGCATATGTGGGGACATCATGAATATACTTATCTGCATTGTGTAAATGTTGGGATATTGGCAGTGTGTGTTGGTATAAAGCTGAACTTCAGTCGTGATGAACTGTTATGTCTTGGAGCAGCAGGAATTCTTCACGATATTGGAAAAAAATTCATTCCTATAGAGATATTAGACAAGCAGGGAAAGTTGACAGATGAGGAATTTGACATTATTAAAAACCACCCGGAACTAGGTTACGGAATACTTGCCAGTGCGATTGAATTAAGCAGCATAACGAAGGTGGGAATTTTGGAACATCACGAACGATATGATGGTTCCGGTTATCCGAGAGGTCTAAGAGGTGATGAAATAACCGTATTTGGAAGAATTTTAGCAGTAGCGGATACCTATGATGCCATGACTTCAGACAGAGCCTATAGGAATGCGTTTTCTCCTTCTGAGACTGTAGAATATCTCATGGGCAATGGCAACAAACTTTATGATTCTGCTATCATTGATACTTTTATTCGCTGTGTAACAATTTATCCCGTTGGAACCTGTGTAGAATTAAGTGACGGTACGCAGGGGATTATTATTAAAAACTACTCGGACTGCGTATTAAGACCTGTAATTCGAAATTTAACCACCAAAAAATTAGTAGACTTAAAAAATGATAAAGATTATTATAATATTTGCATATCGAAATTAATCGTTTAAGGTAACTGTATGTATAAATTTAGTATATTGACAAATAATATGTAGGCTGTTATCATGATAACAGCATGGCGAAGGTGTTCTGTTCTTGGAATACTTTCGCTCCTTTTTTATTTCATAAACATGATAGGAATATATTGTAAGCTAAAAAACCTGTTTAACAGGATAAAAATAATAACAAAGGGAGAGGTAAAATATGAGTCATTATTCAAAACAAGATATCATAAGGATGGTTGAAGAAGAGGATGTTGAATTTATCAGACTGCAATTTACGGATATATTCGGCAACTTAAAGAATGTGGCGGTTACTACTAGCCAACTCGATAAAGTACTGGACAATAAATGCATGTTTGATGGGTCTTCTATTGAAGGATTTGTACGCATCGAAGAATCGGATATGTATTTATATCCAGATTTAGACACCTTTGAAATCTTCCCATGGAGGCCACAACAAGGTAAGGTTGCCAGATTCATATGTGACGTATACAGACCGGATGGAACACCCTTTGAAGGCGACCCAAGATATATTCTTAAGAAGGTAGTACAAGAGGCCAAGGAATTAGGTTATACCTTTAACGTAGGTCCGGAATGTGAATTTTTCTTATTTAATTCGAAGGACAATGGAGAACCCAGTACAGAATCCCTTGAACAGGGTGGTTACTTTGATGTGGGGCCATTAGATAATGGCGAAAATGCCAGACGTGAAATGGTATTAACTTTGGAGGATATGGGCTTTACTGTTGAAGCTTCTCATCATGAAGTAGCGCCGGCGCAGCATGAGATAGATTTTAAATACGACCATGCTTTAAAAACCGCTGATAACATTATGACCTTTAAACTGGTAGTTAGAACTATTGCAAAAAGACATGGACTTCATGCAACCTTTATGCCAAAACCCAAATTTGGTATTAATGGTTCAGGTATGCACGTGAATATGTCTCTAAGTAAAGATGGAAAAAATATATTTGATGACCCCAATGGTAAGCTGGGTTTAAGCCAGGATGCTTACCACTTTATAGCAGGTATCATGAGACATATGGAGGGGATGGCTGCCATAACCAATCCTTTAGTAAACTCTTATAAGAGATTAGTACCAGGATATGAAGCACCGGTTTATATTGCCTGGTCAGCAACGAACAGAAGTCCATTAATACGTATTCCGGCAGCAAGAGGCAGTAGTGCAAGAGTGGAACTGAGATGTCCGGACCCGGCAGCAAATCCATATTTAGCGTTGGCGGTATGCCTTGCAGCAGGACTTGATGGTATTAAGAACAAATTAACACCTCCGGACAGTGTAGACAAAAATATATTTGTAATGACACAGGAAGAAAAGGCTTCTCTTGGAATAAAGAGTCTTCCGGTTAATTTAAAAGAAGCTTTAGTAGCACTGGAACAGAACCAACTCATAAAAGACGTACTAGGTGAACATACAACTAAGAAGTATCTGGAAGCTAAATATCTGGAATGGAATCAGTATGAGCTTCAGGTTTCACAGTGGGAAATCGATCAATACTTACATCGCATTTAAAGTAGCAAAGTGGAAGAATCCGCTGAGTGAAAAAAATAAAGCGATGGAGGTGATCGGATGTGTTGAGTATAATAATAGCTTTCCCTAAGATTGATGATGCTAACAATATGAAAAATGCCCTAATTAGAAACGGTTTTGAGGTAAATGCCATCTGTACCACCGGGGCCCAAGTGGTAAGCATTGCAAATGAATTAGATGACGGAATTGTAATATGCGGTTACCGTTTTTCAGATATGCATTATAGTGAATTAAATAATTATCTCCCTAAAGGGTTTGAAATGCTTCTGATTGCATCTGCCACTAAGTTGGAAGAATGTACAGATAACAACATTGTCTGTCTTAGTATGCCTATCAAGATGCATGACTTATTGAATACTTTACAGATGATGAGTTATAATTATGTAAGGCGCAAAAAGAAAGAAAAAGACAAACCGAAGCTCAGATCACAAGAAGATAAAGCCGTGATTACCAAAGCTAAGCTAGTTCTTATGGAACGAAATAATATGACAGAGGATGAGGCACACCGATACATACAGAAAAACAGTATGGACAGTGGAACCAACATGGTAGAAATGGCTGAAATGATATTAAGCTTAATGTAGATTGAGGATGCTCTAGAGTGTATCTGAAAATACTTCTGTCGGATTGAATGTTTCGTATACGTTCTGGGTTCATGGACTATGTAATTTACAAAACAACATTACGTCATGCTTGTATATACAGGCAATTCCCCTGGCAGATGTATTTTGTAAGCTGCATAGTTCCTTTTATGCCATTCCTGCAAAGTAAGAGTGTAAGGGAAAGGGAATGTTACACAATAAAGTCAGGCATATCAGCATAGGCGAATCTCACGGGAGTAAGCGCGATAAATTAGGGAAAAGAGCTTTACCCAACACCTAGTATTTGTTATAATGTTTTTTAGACGGTGTCTTACTAAATTAAGGCAGGAAGATAGTTAATAGCAGTAGCGTGAAATAGCATTATATGCAATATAGAAAGCATTATATTGGTTTTTCTGTTAAATAATGTTCTGTAGAATACTAGTGTGAAATAAAAAGCAATTTCACACCCTGATTAGAGGCAGTGCTGCATCAGCCTAAGATGTGGTATGCAATAGGAACTAGAGAACAGAAAAATATAAGAGTATTCTTAGTTGGTAAAATAGGTAGTGTTTGATAACAGGAATACATGGTAAGAAAGGGATTAAAATCGTATGAAATTCACAAAAATGCATGGGTGCGGTAATGATTATGTATATGTAAACTGCTTTGTAGAGCAGGTAGCGGATGCTCCTTATCTTTCTAGAGTTGTCAGCGACAGACATTTTGGTATCGGATCGGATGGGCTTATATTGATTAAGCCATCTGAAAAGGCGGACTTTACTATGGATATGTACAATGCGGACGGTTCTAATTCCCAGATGTGCGGAAATGGTATTCGCTGTGTTGCAAAATATGTCTATGATTACGGTCTAACAGATAAGAAAAATATAACAGTTGAATCTGGCGGAAGTGTAAAATATCTGGATTTGAACGTAACAGATGGGAAAGTGACTGAGGTTACTGTAAATATGGGAACACCTATTACAAAACCAGGCCTTATACCAGTCATTAGTGATAAAAAACAAGTAATTGCTGAACCGCTTTTAATTGACGGCAATACTTATGAAATAACTTGTGTTTCTATGGGGAATCCTCATGCCGTTGTATTTGTTGAAGATACAAAGGCAGTTGAAATTGAAAAGATAGGACCATTATTTGAGCATAATGAAATTTTCCCGGAGCGAACAAATACGGAATTTATTCATGTTATTGACAGAAAAACCATTGATATGAGAGTATGGGAGAGAGGCTCAGGAGAGACATTGGCTTGCGGTACCGGTGCCTGTGCCAGCGTTTATGCCTGCATTTTAAATGGTTATACCGAAGATACAGTTACCGTAAGGCTTTTAGGGGGAGAACTTAAGATTCAATATGACAGGGAGAAGCATACAATCTTCATGACTGGACCTGCTGTTACGGTTTTTGATGGGGAATTAAATGTGAATTAAAGCAGTATCGCAAGGATACTTACGATATGCAGTGGGAGCGAATGTGAATTAAAAAGCATAATTCCCACCCTGAATTATAATAGTATAGCTAGGAGACTTGCAATATGTAATGTAAGCGAACCTATAGAAAAAAAGGAGTGGACAACATGTTTAAAATCAACGAAAATTATCTGAAATTACCTGGAAGCTATCTGTTTTCTGATATTGCAAAGAAGGTTAAAGCTTTTACTGATGCGAATCCCGATAATAAAATTATTCGTTTAGGTATTGGTGATGTTACCTTGCCGTTAGCACCTGCTGTCATTGAGGCGCTTCATAAGGCAACGGATGAAATGGCTGTAAAGGAGAACTTTAAGGGATATGCACCAGATTTAGGTTATGAATTCTTAAGATCTGCAATCGCTCTTCATGATTTTAAAGCCAGAGGTGTTGATATTGCAATTGATGAAATTTTTATTAGTGACGGTGCAAAAAGCGATTCTGGTAATATCGGAGATATTTTTGATGTAAACAATAAAATAGCTGTTTGTGACCCTGTATACCCGGTATATGTAGATACGAATGCTATGAGTGGCAGAACGGGTGAATATCAGCCTGATTTAGGTAAATGGAGCAATGTTATTTATATGCCTTGTACTATTGAGAATAATTTTGCACCTCAGTTGCCCGAGGAGACACCAGATATTATCTATCTTTGCTTCCCTAACAATCCCACCGGTTCTACCATTAACAAGGCAGAACTTCAAAAATGGGTTGATTATGCCAATAAAGTCGGCGCTGTTATCATTTATGATGCAGCTTACGAAGCATATATTTCTGAAGCCGATGTTCCTCACAGTATCTATGAATGTGACGGAGCGAAAACCTGTGCTATTGAGCTTCGAAGTTTTTCTAAGAATGCTGGTTTTACTGGTACCAGATTAGGTTTTACAGTAATTCCAAAGGAGTTAAAGTGTGGCGAAGTAATGGTTAACAGCCTCTGGGCAAGACGTCAAGGTACCAAATTCAATGGAGCACCCTATATTATACAGGTAGCCGGAACAGCAGTTTATTCAGAGGAAGGTAAAAAACAGACAAAAGAGCAGATCGCCTATTATATGAACAATGCAAAAGTCATCAAAGATGGATTGCTCGACGCCGGTTACAGTGTATCAGGAGGTGTCAACGCACCCTATATCTGGTTAAAGACACCGGATAAGATGACTTCTTGGGAATTCTTTGATTATCTGTTAAATGAGGCAAATGTAGTCGGTACGCCGGGTTCAGGCTTTGGCCCAAGCGGGGAAGGGTACTTCCGTCTGACTGCTTTTGGTACTTATGAAAATACCTTAGAAGCAATTGAACGTATTAAAAAACTTGGCTCTGTCACAACATAAAGAGTTATCTTAAAATAGAAGAATAATTAAACTATTGGATAGAATGGAGGGTATATATGTTTGAATTGACATTTCTGGTCCTAATAGGGTTATTTTTAGTTTCGTAGGGTGGTGTATCTGGAAAAAAGAGCAGATAACACTAATCCATGATTACCACTATACGAAAGTGATTGAAAAGGATAAGAAACCATACACTGAAAAAATGGGTAAAGCATGTATTGTAATGGGATGCGGAATGATATTGACAGGTACAGTAGATTTTATAACAAATACGTTTTATGGATGGGTATTCTTTGGAGTCTGCTTTATTAGTGGCTTAATTAGTATGATTTTTACTCAATTAAAGTATAATGGTGGGCTATTCTAACAATCAACAATATATTGTGACAGAGCCAAAAACTTTAATATAACTAAAACTCTGTTCTTTCTGCAACATATAGGGACAGAGTTTTTCAATTACTAAAAATAATAGTAGGGCTTTTGATATCCTAATCAAAAAAAATAGCAAGCATTTGCAAAACTGTTATTTTATGTGTCGGAACCAGTCAAAATCACTAAAAACAGGTTGCGATTATTGGAAAGTCACCTTTATTTTGGTGATTTTACCTACTTCCAACCTCTAGACTTATCGTTTCGTAATCGCCCCAAAATAATAGTTTGGAAAGGAGCTGACATGATATATCCAGAGTTTTTATCCTCCGGCTGTGCAATAGGAATAACTGCGCCTTCTGACGGTAATAAAAAGGATACGGATTTTATCCGGTTAGATAACGGAATCAAGAAATTTAACGAGCTAGGTTATCAGGTATTGGAAACATCTCTTGTAAGAAACAGTGTAAAGGGAAGAAGCGGCGCCGCTGATTTAAGAGCTAAGGAATTAGAGGAGTTAATTACAAATCCAGAGGTGAAGTGGATTATTTCGGCAAAGGGCGGCGATTTTTTAATGGAAGTTCTGCCTCACCTTGATTTTGAGAAGTTAAAGAAATATCCGACCTGGTTTCAGGGATATTCCGATAATACAGGGATTACATTTACTGTCACTACCAATTGTGACATAGCAACGTTATATGGCTGTAATTTTAACGATTTTGGAATGGCAGAGTGGCATGAGGCATTAATAGCTAATCTTGCGTTGTTAGAAGGGGAAGATGTAATTTTTAAGAGCTTTCCAAAATATGAAGACGGTTTTTTTGACAAGGTAACCGGTTCTGAAGGGTATGTATTAGAAAAGCCAGTATGCTGGAATATTATAACAGGGCAAGAGGAAGTAACCGTATCCGGCAGACTTCTTGGGGGATGCCTTGACGTATTGTTGAATATGGCAGGTACAAAATACGATAACACCAGGAATTTCATTAGGAACTATAAACAGGATGGTATCCTGTGGTATTTAGAGAGCTTTGCTCTAAACAGTGATGCTTTAATGAGAGGACTTTGGCAGCTAAGGGAAGCAGGCTGGTTTGAAGGGGCGAAGGGCTTTATATTCGGAAGACCTGCCTTTTTTGATGAGAACTATGAAATTAGTTATGAAGAAGCTGTATTGTCAGTATTAGAAGAGTTAAATTTGCCTATAATATTGGATGCAGACGTTGGGCATAAAGCCCCCCAGATGACCATGATAAATGGTGCTGTTGCAGAATTATACAGTAAAGACGGTAAGGGAAGATTAAAATATTTGTTAAAATAATTTTTGGTTAGCCCTTGCCAGATATAAAAATCTGTGTTAATATAAGTCAACAGTTTGAAAATCAATGGTTATCACACTGGTGTCAAGTGAGAAGTCCCAGACACATTTATAAATCTGATTAAGTTAATACAAAAATGGAAGTGTAATATTAATCTATTCTATGTATTTTTATAAATGAATAAATGAACAGCTATGAAAGAGACTAACCTGTATGTATGCACGGAATAACAGGAATGGCGTGTCACCGACTGAGAGCATGCCTATTGTGATAAGTACTGGAAGGAACACTCTGGAGCTCATAGGTCGAATGGAATCCTTAAGTAAATGGAACCTAAGTAGGCTTATGCGTGACACGCGTTAAGTGTAAGAGAGGAAAGTATTACTTTCAATGCGGGTGGTACCGCGGGCTATTCTAAATATCCCGTCCCGGACATATATGAAAATATGTGTCCGGGACTTTTTTGCGTAACACGGATGATTTTATCGTAAGAAAAAGCAAACAGGAGGCAATAATATGGATTTTATTAAAGGATTAAGCCAAAAAGAAACCGTAGAAATCAGCGATATTTTAAAAGGTGAATACAGTGGCAGGAAGGTTACCTTAAAAGGTGCTGTCCATACCATTCGTGATATGAGTGAATTTTCTTTTGTAGTGTTGAGAAAACAGGATGGACTGGTGCAATGTGTATATGAGGAGGGAACAGTGCAGGGTTTTGATATCAAAAGCCTTAGAGAAGGTTCTACTGTTGAAGTAAAAGGAACTGTTAATACAGAGGAGCGTGCTCCTAACGGTTTTGAAATCCGCTTAACCTGTATTAAAGTATTGTCAGAACCTGCAAAAGATTCTACTATGCCCCTAGCTATCAGCAAATGGAAGTTAAACACTTCGTTGGAGACAAAACTTTCTCTTCGCCCGATATCTTTAAGAAATGTAAGGGAGCGTGCCATCTTTAAAATCCAAGAAGGTATTGTTAGAGCTTTTCGTGATTTTATGTTCTCCAAGAATTTTACAGAGGTTAGAACACCTAAAATCGTAGCTGGCAATGCAGAAGGTGGTGCAAATGTATTTAAACTTGAGTACTTTGGTAAAAAGGCATTCTTAGCTCAAAGCCCCCAGTTTTATAAACAAACAATGGTTGGGGTATATGATAGAGTATTTGAAGCGGCTCCTGTCTTCCGTGCAGAAAAGCATAACACTACAAGACATATAAATGAATATACCAGCCTTGATTTTGAAATGGGTTATATTGATAGTTTTGAAGATATTATGGAAATGGAAGCTGCTATGTTACATTATACGTTTCAATTCTTATCCGAAGAATATGCAAAAGAAATCAAGTTGTTAGGAATTACTCTTCCGGATGTAACAAAATTTCCGACGGTACGCTTTGATGAAGCAAAACAATTGGTTTCAGAAAAATATAACCGTAAAATTAAGAATCCATATGATTTGGAACCGGAAGAAGAAATATTAATTGGTAAATACTTTAAAGAAGAACATAATAGTGATTTTGTATTTGTTACTCACTATCCTTCTAAAAAACGTCCGTTTTATGCAATGGATGACCCAAAAAATTCAAAATTCACCTTAAGCTTTGACCTCTTGTTTAAAGGCATGGAGGTAACCACCGGAGGACAGAGAATTCATTCTTATGAAGAGCTGGTAGCGAAAATGATTGCTAGAGGAATGGATGTTGCAGACTTTATGAACTATCTTATGATATTTAAACATGGCATGCCGCCTCACGGTGGACTGGGAATTGGACTGGAACGTCTTACTATGAAGCTATTAGATGAACAGAATGTTAGAGAAACAACGTTATTCCCAAGAGATGTATCCAGACTGGAGCCCTAATTAAGTAATTGATTTTTATTGTGAGAATGAAAGGAATGAGTTAAAATATGGAAATTACAGACAGTACAATAGATTATGTAGCAGCACTGGCTAAACTTGAGCTAAGCAGTGAAGAAAAGGAAAAGGCAAAAAAAGACTTGGGCAGCATATTGGATTATATGGCTACCATGAATGAGTTGGATACGGATGGTATAGAACCGATGTCCCATGTATTCCCCATCCGTAATGTATTTAGAGAAGATGTTGTGACTAACCAAAATAATCGTGAGGCATTACTACAGAATGCACCGGAAAAAAAGGACGGTTGTTTTAAGGTGCCTAAAACGGTGGAATAAATTCAGAAATAGTAAGATTTGTACGCGACCTAAAGTCGCAGATGGGAGCTAAAAATGGATATAACAACATTGTCTGCCCTGAAGGTGGGCAAAAAGATAAAACAAAAAGAGCTATCTGTAACAGAAGCAGTAAAAGCTCAATTAGATAAAATCAAAAGTCAGGATGCAAGTTACAACTGTTACATTAGCCTTTTAGAAGAAGAAGCTCTGTCACAGGCAATAGAAGTACAAAAAAGACTAGAGGCAGGAGAATGGAAAGAGTCTCCATTAGCCGGTGTTCCCGTAGCAGTT
The DNA here is from genome assembly GCF_014218335.1 of Anaerocolumna cellulosilytica. GTDB lineage: Bacteria > Bacillota > Clostridia > Lachnospirales > Lachnospiraceae > Anaerocolumna > Anaerocolumna cellulosilytica. Next base: position 1,385,866 of record NZ_AP023367.1, read on the forward strand.
AAAGATAATATCTGTACGAAAGGTGTTAAAACTACTTGTGCTTCTAAAATACTTCATAATTTTGTTCCACCTTATGAAGCGACGGTAATAGAAAGACTAAAGGCAGCAGGAGCCGTAATTATCGGAAAAACCAATATGGATGAGTTTGCCATGGGAAGTACCACAGAGACCTCGTTTTTTGGAGTAACAAAAAATCCTAGAAATACAGCACATGTACCGGGAGGATCTAGTGGAGGTTCTGCGGCTGCTGTGGCAGCAGATGAAGCTTTTTATGCCTTAGGATCAGATACCGGCGGTTCTATTCGTCAGCCAAGTGCTTTCTGCGGAGTAACCGGTATTAAGCCAACTTATGGTACTGTATCCAGATATGGTCTTGTAGCCTATGCATCCTCACTGGATCAGATTGGGCCTATCGGTAAAGATGTTGCGGATTGTGCGGCAGCACTTGATATAATCTCCGGGTATGATAGGAAGGATTCAACTTCTGTTAAGAAGGATAATTATGACTACTCCAAAGCTTTGGTAGATGATGTAAAAGGAATGCGAATTGGTATACCAAGAGGATATTTGGGTAAAGGTCTTGATGATGAAGTCAGAGTGAGTATTCTGGCGGCAGCTAAAGAATTAGAGAAAAAAGGTGCAACTGTTGAAGAATTTGACTTGGAAGCCATTGATTATGCAATACCGGCATATTATGTTATCGCATCAGCAGAAGCTAGTTCAAATCTTTCAAGATATGACGGTATAAAATATGGTTTTAGAACTGAAGCCTTTGAAGGTCTTCAAGAGGTGTACAAACAGACCAGGAGTGAAGGTTTTGGTATGGAGGTTAAGCGAAGAATGATGATTGGTGCCTTTGTATTAAGTTCCGGTTACTATGACGCTTACTACAACAAAGCATTAAAGGTAAAGGCATTGATTAAGCAAGGATTTGATAAGGCCTTTGAAAAATATGATATTATTCTTGGACCCACGGCACCCTCAACAGCACCAAAGCTTTCTGAAAGCTTGTCCGACCCGTTAAAAATGTATCTGGATGACATTTATACGGTATCTGTAAATCTTACGGGTCTTCCTGCAATCAGTGTTCCTTGCGGCAATGACAGTGCTGGACTTCCAATCGGAATGCAATTAATTGGAAGACATTTTGGAGAAAAGGATATAATCCGTGCGGCATATAGTTTTGAGCGTACAAAAGCCTAAAGAAAGGAATGCAAAGTATGAAATCATATGAAACCGTCATTGGTCTGGAAGTGCATGTGGAGCTTGCAACAGCTACCAAAATATTCTGTGGCTGTACCACACAATTTGGTGGAGATCCCAACACACACTGCTGTCCTGTGTGTACCGGAATGCCTGGTACACTGCCAGTATTAAATAAAAAGGTAGTAGAATATGCAATTGCTGCAGGACTTGCAACGAATTGCAGTATTAACCAAAATTGTAAATTTGACCGTAAAAATTATTTTTATCCAGATCTTCCAAAGGCATATCAAGTATCCCAGCTTTATCTTCCGATTTGTCACAACGGAGGAATTGAGATAGATGTAAACGGCGTTAAGAAAGTAATCGGTATTCATGAAATCCACATGGAAGAAGATGCCGGTAAGCTGATACATGATCCTTGGGAAGACTGTACCCTGGTGGATTATAATCGATGTGGTGTTCCACTAATAGAAATAGTAAGTGAGCCAGATATGCGCTCAGCGGATGAAGTAATTGCTTATCTGGAAAAATTAAAATTAATCCTGCAATATTTGGGTGTGTCAGATTGTAAGATGCAGGAAGGTTCCCTTCGTGCGGATATCAACCTATCTATACGTGAGGTAGGAGCAGAGGAATTCGGAACTAGAACAGAAATGAAAAATATGAACTCTTTTAAAGCTATTGCAAGAGCCATTGAAGGAGAAAGAAAGCGCCAGATTGAACTTTTAGAATATGGAAAAGTTGTCGTACAGGAAACCAGGCGCTGGGATGATAATAAAGATACCAGTTTTGCTATGCGTTCTAAGGAAGATGCGCAGGATTACAGATATTTTCCGGAACCCGACTTAGTACCTATTGAAATTAGTGATGAATGGCTAGGAGAAATAAAAAACCGTCAACCGGAACTTAGGGATGAAAAAATGCTACGTTACGAATCAGAATACGATATACCTGTTTATGATGCAGGTATTATTACCGGTTCTAAACGTCTGGCAGATTTATTCGAGGAAACGGTAGCAATCTGTAACAAACCCAAGGAAGTTTCCAACTGGTTGATGGTTGAAACTATGAGATTGTTAAAGGAAGAAGAGATGGAACCGGAAAGCATCCGGTTTTCTGCCCAAAATCTGGCAAAACTCATTATTCTTATTGGTGAAGGAAAGATTAATAGAACCGTTGCTAAGGAAGTATTTGAAAAAATATTCAAAGAAGATATAGACCCTGTGAAATATGTAGAAGAAAATGGACTCTCCATGGTCAGTGACGAGGGATTATTAAAGACTACCATTGAGCGGATTGTGGAAACGAATCCTGCATCTGTACAGGATTACCGCAGTGGTAAGGAAAAAGCACTTGGTTTCTTAGTAGGTCAGACCATGAAAGAAATGAAAGGGAAAGCCGACCCCGGTGCTATTAATCGTATCTTAAAAGAGATATTATCATAGTAATGACGAAACTGTTATTTTATCGGTCGGAACTAGTTAAAACAACGATTGCACCTGCTTCCTTATTTTAAACAAAGAGTTTCGCATTGCCTAGTATAATTAATATAAAAAAGACTGTTCTAACACGCTGGTTTTAAAATCAGCGAAGTTAGTAACAGCCCTTTTATTTATTAATAAGCGTTAGTATATACCTTTATGTTATAGAAGTTGTCGTACAGCCTCTTCTATCGAAGTAAGATTATTGCGTCCGATTAAATTAACCAGGGAGTCAGAAGTTACACTGGCCCACCCATTAGCAAAAGCCGGCTGGAATGCAGAGGAGTCATAGAGCATCTGCTCCGGTGTAAGTCCTGTTTCCATATTAGTATACAATTAGGGTTAAACGCAGAAAGATAGATAAAAAAGTATTGTACGTTTTTAATCGTTCTATACCAGTATTGCAAGCAATGGGAGCTAATATACTATGCCCTTATATCAAAATTATTAGGAAGTTTCACTTTTAAATCTGCTTCTCTGTTCATAAAATCTTCCATAATGTCAATGGATTTTTCTCTGGTTAAGAATTCCGTTTTGAATTGATAGCCCTTTTGGATCAATTTTTCTTCTAGTTCATTTATATTAGAAGATACAAAATCCCTAATTTCAGTACTCTCAAGGTAGAACTTGCCTATAAGTTGATTTTTTACTAAATCAAGGTATATATCCAGCGGTCCTAAATGTGTCATATCCAAATGCAATAAGATACTGATACCTTCTTCTTTAGTACTTCTTTCTGATTTCCTCTTTGAATAGACATACAGTTCGCCTCCACTGTACTGGTTTTTTAACTTTAAAGGAAGCTGTATATAGGTAAATAAATGATTCAAGGAATTCATAAAATGAATATTTTCCTGTAGGTTGTTTACTTGACCTTGTGCATTTAAGGTTGTAGAGGAGGCATGCTCTGAAAAAGCTTTTACATCCTGAAGCTGTCTTAATAGACCTTCAAAAAGTTGTTTTACAGCATCCGGCTTTTTTAAATCCTCAGGGGAAAGTGACCATTTCGATAACAGTTCATCTTTTAAAAGCGTTGTAAACTCTTTTGAAGTTAACAACTCCTTAGCAGCGGTTTCTAAAAAGGCAGCAGCTTCTTGTGATTGAATGGAGGATAATGACTCTAAGGTATCCTTGATATACTGAAGTATTTCATTACTAGAGCTTTCTCCGGTTAAGATACTATTAGCAAGGGATGCAGGGAGTGGTTCTTGTGTAAGAGTGCGTATATTATTTATTAGGGTATTCCGTTCCTCATAACTTAGAGGGAGGGTAGGGTTTGCATCAGGCGGGTTAACATTCAAGCTATGAGCACTGTACGGAGTGTTTAGCGGCGATAAAATCATTCCGTCAACTTGTCCATTTACCTCGGAAGAAGGTAAGGTATGCTCAAGGTTTTTTGTGATTGCCTGCATTAATTTCAGGTGTTGAAATTCTTCTGATACAGTAATTGTGTCAATGTTTTTGTTGAAGTTATCTGTCAATAGTAGTAAATCATGATTGGAGAAAGCCCCACTCTTTAAGGAAAGAAGCAATTCGTCCGAAATAACGTTCTTCAGTTCAGGTACTGTCTCTATATAATTTAAAAAATCAGTAACATCCTTTTGCGAAAGCTGTCCGGCTATAGTAGAGTCAACAGGCGGGTTAGCTATAGGTGAGAGCAGCTTATGAAGAAAAATACGGCTTATTTCGGAATAGCTGCCATCTTGTAGGGATTCCTGAAAGATAGTGCTTATGGCATCTGACAGGTCATTAATCTGTGCGGCAATTTTATTTTCGGAATTCCTCATACTGTTTAAGAATTCAAGACTGGCTTCTGTCACAGGCAGGTTATTTTTATTCATAAACACTAAGGTCTCAATGGATACTTCTTTAAATTGCAGAGATTGCTTCAGAATCAAAGAGATGGTATTTTTATCAATGGGCATCTGTTGGTTCAACAATTCTCTGACGATGGTTTTATTTTTGTCAGTCTTACTTAGACCGGCCGCTTCCAAGGCTTTATCAATTGTATTATAAGCAGTCTGATTCATACCCGGGACTATCTTTAAGACAAGGGTTTTAGCACTTACCTCTTCAACAGAAAATACTACCCGGCTTCCAATGGATAAAGAGGTATTATCTTCGAGTCGTCCTGTTATAACACTTCCATCTTCTAACTTTACAGTAACTTCATTGCTTCTAAGGTCAACGACTTCTCCACGAAGTAATTGCCCTTTTTCAATGCCTGTATAACCACTGGAAGCGGAGGCAGAAATGGCGTGAGAGGATGCTGTAGAAGCAGCCTTAGAAGATAGGGAGGATTTTCCTGTAGTTCCTGTTGTAATGGGTTGGTTAATCATGTGTACCTCCAATCAGTATTCTAAGTTTTTAGTTAAATTTTACGAGCTTAATAAAACTAAGGACAGGTTTTGATATAATACAGTAGATTATAAAGGTATATTATATCTAAGATTTAGTGGTGTAATAAAAGGTTAACTGTATAATTTATCGGAACAGTATGTATAAATTCAATGTTATTCAATGAAGACTAGATAGAGAATCAGTTCTTAAGTATGGATATTTATTATATATCGGCAAAAGGAGCTGAAAAATCAATGAAACTTAATAAAATAACGAAATAGCATTGAATTAGTTAATAAAAATAATTATTTTGCAAAAAAAGATTGCTTTTGTAATGAATCTATATTATAATCTCAATCAGAACAAAGACGTTCCCATGCAGGTTTCTGCACAGGGACGTCTTTTTTGTATTGTATAAGGAAAATATTTCCTGCATAAAAATTGAAGCTGTACCATTTTAACAGATTTTGAAGTAGGAAGTAAAGTGTTATAATTTTGCATAAAACAAAAAGTTCTGTCAGACGGATACAAGTTAAAAATACACTGCATTTTTAATCTTCCTATTTAAGCAGTATCACAAGCAAGCTTGCAATATACATGGGATTGGTGTGAATAAAGGACTTTTTTACAAACTGACTTGAGATAGTGCCACATCTGTAAGCAGATTTGGCATGTAATGGGAGCTATAGTATCCGGTTGGGAACAAGACTAAAATATAAGAAAAGAGGCGTGCTAATGAACAAACATGGATTAGAAGAAACAAAGCGTACCATACAAGGCCTGTATGACCCAAGGTTTGAACATGATAACTGCGGTATTGGTGCAGTTGTCAATATTAAAGGTATCAAAACCCATGAAACTGTTGCCAATGCTTTAAAAATTGTAGAAAATCTAGAACATCGTGCGGGTAAAGATGCAGAAGGTAAGACCGGAGATGGTGTAGGAATTTTATTGCAGATATCCCATAAGTTTTTCTCAAAAGAAGCAAAATCCTTAAATATAGCTCTGGGTGATGAGCGGGATTACGGTATCGGTATGTTCTTTTTCCCTCAAGATGAACTTCATAGAAACCAAGCTAAAAAAATGTTTGAAATAATTGTTGAAAAGGAAGGTATGGAATTCCTTGGATGGCGGAATGTTCCTGTAGTACCGGGTATTCTGGGACAGAAAGCAGTAGAGTGTATGCCATGTATTATGCAGGGATTTGTAAAAAGACCTTCGGGTGTTGATAAAGGGTTGGATTTTGACCGTAAGTTATATATTGCCAGAAGAACATTTGAACAAAGCAATGATAATACCTATGTAGTGTCCTTATCCAGCAGAACCATTGTATATAAAGGTATGTTTCTAGTAAATCAGCTTCGCATGTTCTTTCAGGATCTACAGGATAAAGATTACGATTCAGCCATCGCTACGGTACATTCCAGATTTAGTACCAATACAAACCCAAGCTGGCAGAGAGCGCATCCCAACCGTTTCATTGTGCACAATGGGGAGATTAATACCATTCGAGGCAATGCGGATAAAATGTTAGCAAGAGAAGAAACCATGGAATCCAAATATCTTGCAGGAGAACTTCATAAAGTACTTCCGGTTATCAATGCAGAAGGCTCTGATTCGGCAATGCTAGACAATGCACTTGAGTTTTTAGTTATGAGTGGCATGGAATTGCCCCTTGCTGTTATGATTACGATTCCGGAACCTTGGAGTAACGACCAAAACATAAGTCAGGAGAAAAAAGATTTCTATCAATATTATGCAACTATGATGGAACCTTGGGATGGTCCGGCTTCCATTCTATTTAGTGATGGTGATATTATGGGTGCAGTACTTGACCGTAACGGTTTAAGGCCTTCCAGATATTATATCACCAGTGATGACCACCTGGTATTATCCTCAGAAGTAGGGGTACTGGATATCCCGGCAGAGAACATTGTAAGAAAAGAAAGACTTCGCCCGGGAAAGATGCTGCTAGTTGATACCATAAAAGGATGTCTTATTGATGATGAAGACTTAAAGAACAGCTATGCAAAACGAAGTCCTTATGGAGAGTGGTTAGATAGCAATCTGGTAAAATTAAAAGAACTCCATATACCAAATAAAAAAGTTTGGGAATACGATGATGATGAAAGAGCAAAGCTTCAGAAGGCTTTTGGTTATACGTATGAAGATTATAAGACTACCATTCTTCCTATGGCGAAAGTAGGAGGAGAACCAGTTGCAGCTATGGGAGCTGACAGTCCGCTTCCTATACTTTCAAAGAATAATCCTCCTATGTTCAGTTATTTCAGGCAGTTATTTGCACAAGTAACCAATCCTCCAATTGATGCCATCCGGGAAGAAATTGTTACTTCCACAGATGTATACATTGGGGAAGACGGCAACTTATTAGAAGAATGTGCTGAAAACTGTAAAGTTTTAAAAATACACAATCCTATCTTAACCAGTACGGATTTATTAAAAATCAAATCCATGAAGATACCAGGTTTTAAGGTAGAAACCATTCCTATCATCTATTACAAAAACACTTCCTTGGAACGTGCCATTGACCATATTTTTGTGGAAGCTGACCGCGCCTATAAGGAAGGAGCAAATATATTAATACTTTCCGATCGTGGTGTGGATGAAAATCATGTGGCAATTCCTTCTCTTTTGGCAGTATCTGCCATGCAGCAGCATCTGGTAAGAACGAAGAAGAGAACTGCGGTAGCTATGATTTTAGAAAGTGCAGAACCAAGAGAAGTACATCATTTTGCGACCTTGTTAGGCTATGGTGCATGTGCGGTTAATCCTTATCTTGCACAGGAATCCATAAAGCAGCTTATCAACAGCAATATGCTTGATAAGGATTACTATGCAGCCGTGAATGATTACAATAAAGCTGTGTTAAAAGGTATTGTGAAAATTGCATCCAAAATGGGTATCTCTACCATTCAATCCTACCAAGGCTCTAAAATATTTGAAGCCATAGGTATCGGTAAAGAAGTTATTGATAAATATTTTACAGATACAGTAAGCCGCATTGGCGGAATCACTATTAAAGATATTGAAAAACAGGTGGATGAACTGCATACCAAGGCTTTTGACCCTCTTGGACTGAATGTTGACTTAACTCTTGATAATAACGGAAATCATAAATTTAGAAGCGGAAAAGATGAACATCTATATAACCCTAAGACGATACACATGTTGCAAAAGGCAACTCGTACCGGAGATTATTCATCCTTTAAAGAGTATTCAAAAATGATTGAAACAGAGGAAGAAGGAATTAACCTGCGAGGTCTCTTAGACTTTAAATTCCCTGAAAAAGGAATTCCGTTAGAAGAAGTAGAAAGTGTAGCTTCTATAGTGAAGCGCTTTAAAACGGGTGCTATGTCCTATGGATCTATCTCTCAGGAAGCCCATGAGACCTTAGCGATTGCTATGAACATGCTTGGCGGTAAGTCAAACAGCGGAGAAGGCGGCGAAAGCTTAGAACGTTTAAGCCTTGGAAAGGATGGTTTGAACCGTTGTTCTGCCATTAAGCAAGTAGCTTCCGGGCGCTTTGGTGTTACCAGTGAATATTTAGTAAGTGCAAAAGAAATCCAGATAAAGATGGCACAGGGAGCAAAACCCGGAGAAGGCGGACAGTTACCCGCAGAAAAAGTCTATCCATGGGTTGCTAAAACCAGACATTCAACCCCTGGCGTAGGGCTTATTTCTCCTCCGCCTCATCATGACATTTATTCCATTGAGGATTTAGCACAATTAATATATGATTTAAAGAATTCCAATAAACAAGCTAGAATATCTGTTAAATTAGTATCGGAGGCAGGGGTAGGAACGGTTGCGGCTGGTGTTGCAAAAGCAGGTGCAGGTGTAATTTTAATCTCCGGCTTTGATGGTGGTACAGGAGCAGCACCAAGAAATTCCATCCACAATGCCGGACTTCCCTGGGAATTAGGTCTTGCAGAAACTCATCAAACGTTAATTATGAATGGTCTTAGAGGTAAAGTAGTGGTAGAGACAGACGGTAAGCTCATGAACGGACGGGATGTATTAATTGCCGCTTTATTGGGCGCAGAAGAATTTGGTTTTGCAACCGCTCCTCTTGTGACTGTTGGTTGTGTTATGATGCGTGTATGTAACCTGGATACCTGCCCGGTAGGAGTTGCAACCCAAAATCCTGAACTCCGTAAGAACTTTAAGGGAAAAGCGGAGTATGTAGTTAATTTTATGCAGTTTATCGCAGAAGAACTTCGTGAATATATGGCTAAGCTAGGCATTAAAACAATAGATGAACTGGTAGGCCGTACTGATTTATTAAAGGTAAAAGAAAGTGCCATAACCGGAAAAGCACAAAGAATTGATTTGTCTAAGATTTTAAATAATTCTTATGTGGGAACAGATATAGATTTCCGTTTTGACCCGAAGAAGATTTATGATTTTGAACTGGAAAAGACCATTGATGAACGCATTCTGCTAAAGAAATTACAAAATGCAATCAATACAAAACAGTCAAAAACCATTGAAGTGGAAGTCAGCAATGTTGATCGTGCTTTTGGTACTATCCTTGGTTCTGAAATTACAAAAGCTCATGGAACTACACTGGAAGATGATACTTATGTTGTAAAAGGAACCGGCAGCGGTGGTCAGAGCTTTGGTGCTTTTATACCAAAAGGTCTTACCCTTACTTTAAGCGGTGATAGTAACGATTACTTCGGAAAAGGTTTATCAGGAGGTAAGCTGGTAGTATATCCTCCAAAGGGCAGTAAGTTTGTAGCAGAAGATAATATTATTATCGGTAATGTCGCATTATATGGAGCAACCAGTGGTAAGGTGTTTATTAATGGTGTCGCTGGAGAACGTTTCTGTGTCCGAAATTCAGGTGCGACGGCTGTTGTAGAAGGCCTTGGTGACCATGGTTGTGAATATATGACTGGAGGCCGTGTGGTTGTCCTTGGTAAAACCGGAAAGAACTTTGCAGCAGGTATGAGCGGTGGTATTGCCTTTGTATATGACGAAGCCTCCGACCTTTATAAGAAGCTTAATAAGGAACTGGTATCCATGGAAGCAGTAACAGATAAATATGATGTGCTGGAATTAAAGAATATGATTGAAGAACATGTAAACCATACAAATTCCGCAAAGGGAAAAGAAATCCTTAATAACTTTATGGAACACCTTCCTAAATTCAAAAAGATTATACCGCATGACTATAGACGTATGCTTATGACCATTGTCCAGATGGAAGAAAAAGGCTTAAGCAGTGAACAGGCACAAATAGAGGCATTTTTTGCCAACACCAGAGGCTAGGAGGTAAGGTATGGGAAAACCAACAGGATTTATGGATTATGACAGAAAGCTGAGTCTGGAGGTAAAACCGAAGGATCGTATTAAAAATTTTAATGAGTTCCATATACCTCTGCCCAAGGAAGAACGGAAAATACAAGGCGCAAGATGTATGGATTGCGGTGTTCCCTTCTGCCAGTCGGGCGTTATCTTAAGCGGAATGACCTCGGGATGTCCTTTAAATAACTTAATTCCGGAATGGAATGATTTATTATACAATGATAACATGAGTCAGGCGTTAAACCGTTTATTTAAAACCAACAATTTTCCGGAATTTACAGGCAGGGTATGCCCTGCCCCTTGTGAACCGGCTTGTACTTGCAATGTGACAACAGATCCCGTTGCTATCAAAGAAAATGAGCTAGGAATTATTGAATACGGATATGAAGCAGGTTATGTAAAGGCAGAACCGCCAAAGGTTAGAACCGGTAAAAAAATAGCCGTTATCGGTTCCGGTCCTTCCGGACTTGCGGCAGCGGACCAGTTAAATAAGAGAGGACATTTTGTAACCGTGTTTGAGCGTTCCGACAGGATAGGCGGTTTATTAATGTACGGAATTCCGAATATGAAGCTTGAGAAGCATATTATTGATCGTAAGATTAATCTGATGAAGGAAGAAGGCATTACTTTTATAACCGGAGCTGATGTGGGAAAAAATTATAATGCTGCTAAGATTAAGAAAGAGTATGACTGTGTTATCTTAGCCTGTGGTGCGTCCAATCCAAGAGACATTAAAGTTTCTGGAAGAGACGCAAAAGGTATCTACTTTGCAGTGGATTACTTAAAAGGTGTAACCAAGAGTTTATTGGATTCAGAGTTTGAAGATGGGGCATGTATCAGTGCAAAAGGCAAAAAGGTTCTGGTTATCGGCGGTGGTGATACCGGCAATGACTGTGTAGGAACGTCCATCAGGCAAGGTGCGAAATCTGTGGTGCAATTGGAAATGATGCCCAAATTACCGGAAAGCAGAAGTGAAGATAATCCTTGGCCGGAGTGGCCGAAGGTATGCAAGACAGATTATGGTCAGGAGGAAGCCATTGCAGTATTTGGAGATGATCCTAGGGTATATCAGTCTACTGTTAAAGAATTCATCGCAGACAAAGGCGGAAAGCTGATTAAGGCTAAGATTATAAAGCTTCAAAATAGATATAATGAAGAGGCTAAAAGATATCAAATAGAAGAAATTCAGGGAAGTGAATATGAAATTGAAGTAGATTTAGTATTTATAGCCGCAGGATTTTTGGGAACCGAGAACTATATAGCCAAAGCCTTTGGTGTGGCGTTAAATGCTCGTACCAATGTTCAAACAAAGGAAGGAAACTATCAGACCAGTGTGGAAAATGTCTTTGTGACAGGTGATATGCATAGAGGACAATCACTAGTGGTATGGGCAATCAGAGAAGGAAGAGAAGCAGCGAAAGCTGTGGATACTCATCTGATGGGATATAGCAATCTGGAATAGTTAAGGATTAGGTAATGTGAAACACTTTATCAATAGGAAGTGGATAAAATTACCAAGGCAAAGGTAACTTGCCAATAACCATAATTCATATTTGGGGATTTAGACTGGTTTCGTCATATAAAATAGATGTTTCACAATACAATAATAAATTAGAATAGGATGGAGGGTGTATCAAAAGAAGTTTTCACCGACTTTTGGTACACCCTCATTGATATTTATTTATCAAGCAGGAGATAAATATACGCCTGCTTATAAGGCGTACTTATTTATTAAAGTGAGAAATATAACTTTATAACCGGACAGATTTATGGTATACTACCAATAGACAAGTTTACTGTAAAACATTAACGTGTTACATTTAAAGGCTCTATTAATATACGAATAACAATGCAGTGTCAGGAAGATACAGCAGGAAAGAGGTAAGAGATGTATTCATTCGATGATATTCAGGTTTTTGACCCGGAACTTGCAGAAGCAATTAGTAAAGAAATAGGAAGGCAGAATGATCATATTGAATTAATTGCTTCCGAAAATTTTGTAAGTAAAGCGGTAATGGCAGCAATGGGAAGTCCTCTGACGAATAAATATGCGGAGGGATATCCGGCAAAGAGATACTATGGCGGTTGTGAATATGTTGATATTGCTGAGAATCTGGCAATTGAGAGAGCTAAAGAATTGTTTGGTTGTACTTATGCCAATGTTCAGCCTCATTCAGGTGCCCAAGCCAATATGGCAGTATTTTTTGCATTAATAAAACCGGGTGATACTGTTATGGGAATGAATCTGGCACATGGCGGTCATTTAACCCATGGAAGTCCCGTGAATATGTCAGGAAGCTACTATAATATCATACCTTACGGCGTGAATGAAGAAGGTTTTATCGATTATGAGGAAGTAAGACGGATAGCACTAGAATGTAAACCGAAGCTGATTGTAGCAGGTGCAAGTGCCTATGCCAGAAAGATAGATTTTAAGAAATTCAGAGAAATTGCTGACGAAGTGGGAGCATTTTTAATGGTAGACATGGCACATATCGCAGGTCTTGTAGCAGCAGGCCATCATGAAAGTCCAATACCTTATGCCCATGTAACAACTACAACAACGCATAAAACCCTTAGAGGTCCAAGGGGGGGAATGATTTTATCCAGTGCTGAATTTGCAGAAGAATATAAACTAAATAAAGCAATTTTCCCGGGAATTCAGGGAGGACCATTAATGCATGTGATCGCAGCCAAGGCAGTTTGCTTTAAGGAAGCTCTGGACCCATCTTTTAAGGAATATGCAGGTAAAGTAATTGAGAATGCCCAGGCACTTTCCAATGGATTAATCAATCGTGGTTTTAACATTGTATCAGGTGGTACGGATAATCACTTAATGTTAGTAGATTTACAGAACAAAGGTGTGACCGGTAAGGAAACAGAAAAACTATTGGATGCAGCAAATATTACCTGTAATAAAAATACCGTTCCCAACGATCCTGCTTCACCATTTGTAACAAGCGGTATCCGTTTGGGTACACCTGCTGTAACAACAAGAGGTATGAATACAGAAGACATGGATACCATCGCAGAAGCGATTGCCATATTGATTGAAGATGTAGACGTGAATAAGGCGAAGGCTATGGAAATAGTGAGGAATTTAACGAAAAAATATCCTTTGTATTAGACTGCTAAAGTTAAGGATTTCTGCCAATCTACTAAGGTAAGTAGAAGAAAATGATAAATCATTTAAATAAAAAGCATCATAGACAAGGAATGAGTTTCCCTTATCTATGATGCTTTTATACTCTATTAATAATTCTACCTTTTATATTGAAAGTGATTTGAATAGTAAATTACGCAATCGAACTGTATTATTATAATGATGTATCTAATGGTATTTATTCGATAATAATCCTATTAAGTACATATTGTTATTGAAACCAAGTAATAAGCGGTTATAGTTCAGTATGAAAAATATTTAAATATATGAAATATTTAATTAAGATATTTACTCTTTCCTAATCATTTAAAGGATGAGATCTCTGATTCTTGAGCAGAACATCGATGTGAACCTTATCTAGTTGATATGAAAACGGTAAACCGAATCCTTATCAAAGGTGGGAGTATTTCGTACGTAAAGTAAGTTTATATACATGCTTTTATTTTAAAAATCAAAAGAAATAGGTACTGATATATCAGTTACAGAAATACCTTTCATTTTTATATATGGTGCAAAAATAAATTCTGGTATAAATTTTTACGAGGTTAATTGTAAAATGAAACGCAACCCTCTCCACTACAAGTAACAGTTTTTGAGTTACAAAATATATATCTGCTAAGAGGTTGCATCTTAGCTTACAAAAGATTGGTGTATGTCACAAACACCGGTCTTTTAGTTTGCACTTTTTTATACATTCCTTTATTCTGAAGCTGTTGGCGGCAGATTGGAGGGAATTATGTCAGCATTTTTTAGTTATGAAGAGAGACTTCACCTACAAAGTAACCTAAAGGAAGGTCTTTCATTTAAAGAAATCAGCCGTAGATTAGGCAAGGATCCTAGCACCATATTCAGGGAAGTTCGCAAGTATTCCTGCGAGATTGCCACTGGATATCCAGGTCAGACTCATAATACTTGTAGAAACCGTAGGACCTGTAATAGAAGACGTTTTTGTGGAGAGAATTGTTCCCGTAAACTTATGTACTGTAAGTATTGCAACCAATGCAATGCAAGCTGCCCTGACTATATAGAAGAAATCTGCCTAGCCAGATTCCGTGCTCCTTACATATGTAATGTATGCACAGAGATAGGAAAGTGTTCTTTGGTAAAGAACTTTTATGATGCAGAAAAGGCACATATCAAGGCACATAAAATCATCTCGGAATCTAGGAGTGGATTATGTATTAATGAGCAGGAAGTAGTTTGTATGAATCAACTGCTATCCCCTCTAGTACAACAAGGGCAGTCCTTACACCAGATTTATATTCATCATAAGGATGAATTGATGTGTAGTGAAAAGACCATGTATAACTACATAGATGCCTGTCTGTTTGATATCAGAAACATTGATCTACCAAGGAAAGTAAGGTTTCGTGAACGTTATAAAAAGCCAGAATTCAAGGTAGACAAAAGCTGTCGTGTTGGTCGAACTTACGAGGCATTCGAGAAGTTTATGGAGGATAATCCAGACACAGCAGTAGTACAGATGGACTCTGTAATTGGTAGCAAAGGTGGGAAATGTTTATTGACCATTCACTTCGTAGATACCAGTTTTATGTTAGCATTTCTTCGGGATGCGAACACTTCAAAATCAGTGACGGATATCTTCGCCTATCTCTACGAAGTATTAGGTGACCAAACCTTTAAAGACCTGTTTCCTGTCATACTAACTGACAATGGAAGCGAGTTTTCTAACCCAAAAGCGATAGAAGAGCCAGATCCACTGTCAGGAAGGAAAACAAGGGTATTCTACTGTGATGCTGGCAAGCCTTATCAAAAGGGAGCCATCGAGGTCAACCATGAACTGATACGTCGCATACTTCCAAAGGGAAGCAGCTTTGATAAACTGACACAGGAAGACATTAATCTAATGATGAATCACATTAATTCCTACAAAAGAAAAAAGCTAAACAATCGTAGTCCCTACGAAACGTTCAGCTTCTACCACGGAGAAGAGGTTTTAGAGAAACTTGGATGTGCACCAGTAGCCGCTGGTGACATCCTACTAAAACCTTCTCTCCTTAAAAAGTAACCTGTAAACTGTAAAGCCGCCACAACCTGTCCATAACCACACAAACAGGGGTAGATTCTCCGATTACAAAAAAAACGAGCGGGAGTCGACCTCCCTTTGGCATGCAGTTCTATAAGTATAATACGCCGGATTTAAGTAAAAATCAAACCGCATTTTGGTTACAAAAGAAGATTCTCGTTTACAAACAGGGGTTAAAGATGCGTTTCGTTTACAAAAAATGATTCTAAGGTACAAAGACTGCATCTTGGCTTACAAAAATGCATCTCGTTTTACAACTCACCAAAACATTGCGCATATAGTAAAATATTACTTTTTAATTGACAAATGAGTGAAAATATGTAATAATATGTAAAATAAATACATTCTACACAAAAAAGGAGGATAAATAATAAATGTAATAAAGGCGATAAACACTGATTAGTAGTAACTTTAATACTAAAAATTATGAAATAATTGTGAAAGGGGAAAATATGAACAAAAAAATATTAAAAAAAGCTATATCGATTTTCATCTGTATAATTTTGGTACTATTACCTAATATAAATTATGCAAATGCGGCTTCCAGTAAAGAACTCGTTGATAATTTAGATTACTTGAAACTTAATAAGAAAATATTAAATGAAATAGATAACAATACAGCACCTGAAGTAATAATAGAAAATCTTAGCGTAGATGAAATTAATATCCTTCAAAGTGCATATGAAACGAGTACAGAAAGTACCTACACAGGTTTCAATGGAGAAGTAACAAATAATCCTGAAATTCAAATAATTGATAACTTGGCTTCGGAATATTATGAGTATTATGTTGTATATGGTGAATTGCCGAAAATAGATAGCGAATATACTCCGTTAGCAGATAATTATTTAATGGATAACAACACATTTATAACCACAAATTCCTATGCAGGAGATTATTCAGAATTGATGAAACAACTAGGGTATACATTTACACTAAGCGATATTGCTATGCATTTGGTGCAAATAGGAAATTATTTAAATATTGGTAGTGCATTACCCTTTTTAAATCTCGTTGCACTAATTGTTGGGATGGGGTTTATTGTAATTGGAACAATAGCGATAGCATATTCGGCTGTGGCAGTGGGGGCTAATAACTTAATTTTACAATGGTATACTAATGCATCAGTTAATTTAACACTTGCTAGGCAAAATACAGCAGCAATCATTGCTCAGAGAGAAAATGGTGCTAAATATTGGAGGGCTTACTTAGCCAACTGGGGAGGTTTGGGAGGAATTAGAGTAGGTGATCCAATATCATTAGAAACAGCTGCATCATTAATACGAGTAAATACAATGAGTACGAATGTATTTACATATGATTATTTCTACGCTATTACTGCAGCTAATGCAGCTTATGGTTATGGCGCATCAGGCCCTGAATGCCATAATAGTGTATATCTATTGAATTTTCAACATGTACATGCGCTATTGAGCCCCAATATAAATCATCATGGAAAAAGCCATATATTCTTTGCTTTTCCAGTATACTTTTAAGCTTTCACGAGGAATTGAAATGATAAATCTAGAATTACAATATTTGGGTGATATTTGTTCCGTTCTATTTACGATAGATAAGGAATTAAAGGAAGTTTATGGAGAATATATAAAAAACAATATACTTTATGTTAAGCCGGATTTTAGTTGTAATGATGTAGAACATAATAAGTTTCTAAAAGAGAGATTATTGAATTTACAATCACACTTATATTTAAATAAAGGTGAATATAAATCAATCTTTGATTATAAAAGATTGACATCACTTTTACAATATATGTATCAGATAAAATCTATGTCAAAAACACAAGAAAAAGTACAACTAAACAAATACAGTATTCCTGATTTAATAGGCTTTGAATTTTGTGATGGACACTTATTTAAAGTGGAACTTGATAAAAATGAGAATACTTGTAAAGTATGTATAGGTGATGTGTTAAGTTATGATGATAAAAGACGTATGAAACAAACTGATGTTGAGATCAATAATATAGAGTTGAAATTCAATAATGTTAAGTTTATTAAAATTAACAAAAAAATAGAAACTAAAGAGTCAAGTTATAATAAAATACGAGAGTGGTGTACCTATAAAAATATGGATGACAATTATGTATTTGATTTAGTTTGCTTGACAGTAGATGAACCACTTTATATGACAATAGTATTCTCAGATGTAGCAGTGTCATATTTTAATCGGGCAGTTAATTAAAATGAAATAACTCAATATATGTCTTTAACTGTTAGGTAAGCAAAGATTTTTATGTACCGCCAATTACAATTGTAGTTGGCGGTACATAAATTTTTCTTAAACTATAATCCATTATAAAAAATTACTATACTATTTGTTATTTGCAAAAAGCTTGCCAATGCAATTTGTTACAAAGACAATGGTAACAATAAGTACTCCGGCAATGCAAACATACTTTACTATCTTTGTCACATCTACATTTACAGAACTTCCTGTTGAAAGATTACATTTTTCTGACATAAGTTACCTCCTTTACTTTTCCTGTATTATGTCAATATTAAGCCTATATTATATTAGTTAAAAACCAAGTTCTTCTCCAACCAGAATGACTTTTATCCTGCCGGGGATGCGTGATTTTCTGGTTATGACTATTTCACAACAGATACAGTCTTCACTTAAACAGTTGGCACACCTGCCAAGTTCTGCGCAGGGTGTTTTTAAGGAAAGCCTGACCGTATTTGGAGGAGTTGCCATATTACGTACCCGCTCAATTCCAGTATTTACGTCTGTTACAATTTTATTCATACCGGCGATGATGATGACGTTTTTAGGACCGGTAATAAGACAGGCAACCCGGTTACCGCCTCCGTCAATATTTATTAACTGACCGTCCAGTGTAATTGCATTGGAGCTCATAAAGTAATAATCAGAAGTAACAATTTTGGCATATAATTTGTCTCTCTCTTCCGGTGACTGTATGGAAAACCTATCGTACAATATGTAGTCTGAAGCTTTTAAATCATCTAGAAGGCCAATTTCACTTAAAGTTTCTGAACCACCCCAGGAGATGGAACAATCCGGTGTAAGAAAGCGCTTCGCCATTGCCAAAGCTTCTGTACGGTTATCACAATAATAACCTTCAATTCCTCTTAAGTTGAATTTTTCAATTAAGCTGTCAGAGAGATTCTCATAATACTGCTTTTTAGGTGACATAATATCCTCCATTTTTATTCTAAAATTTTCTATATAGAAATTTCGATGCATTCATTGCATACTTTATTGTAACAAAGCTTATGCTTTCATGGGTAAGAACACGTAGTTCCTCAATATGTGATATTAACCCATTACTTTAAATAAGTCAGGAGAGTATCTAAAAGTACCAGCTATTATCTGTCATATTTGCGTATAAAACAGACACCTACTGCACCAGGTCCAGTATAGGTTCCAATGGTTACTCCGATTTGAAATAAAGGATAGTCGATGTTTCGTCCAATTAATTCTTCAACCTGGCTCTTTACATAGAGTGAATCTTCTTCTGTTGTAGCATTAGCAATACAAAAATCGTAATCGTCATATTTTTCGCCGGTTTCATTGAAGTATTCAACAGTCATATCAAGAATCTTTTGTAAGGATTTTTTTCGGCCTCTTACATTGGAATAAGGTATTAATTCTGCATCTTTTAATTGAATCAGAGGCTTTAAATTGAGCATAGCACCTGCTAAAGAGGTTACCTTCCCGATACGCCCTCCCTTTGTAAGGTATTCCAAGGTATCTACAGTAAACATAATTCTAGCAGTCTGCTTAATTTTATTCAGCCTTTCTATATTTTGCTCTAAAGTATATCCAGCTTGTTTCATATATGCAGCCTGCATAAGTACAATTCCTTCGCCTCCGGTTGCCTGGATGGAATCTAGTATTTCAATAACGGCATCGGGATATTTTTCATTAAGAATAAGCTTTGCATTTACCGCAGACTGATAGGAACCACTGAATTTTTGAGTCAGGCATAAACAAAAGACATCTTTGCCTTCTTTTAAAACAGGTTCAAAGGAATTTATATAGTCCTGTACAGAAGGAAGAGAAGTCTTTGGAAAAACTTTTTCGTTAAGAAGTACATCATAAAACTTCCGATTGCTGATTTCTACATTTTCTTTAAAGTAATTTTCTTTGTCAAAAGTGATGTAGAAAGGTATCAGAGTTATATTATGAAGCTTTAGTAATTCTTCCGGGGTATCACAAGAGGAATCACTGAATATATGATAATCGCGCATGGTTATCTCCTTGTTGTTGTTTTCTAAACAATATTCTATACACTATTATAGCGAATCCCTGTTTAAATGTACAGTGGTAATCTGCCGAACTTAAATGCTAAAACACTTTGCGGCAAATTGTTAACTCTTTAAAAAAGTATAAAATTATGTTATCATTATATGAATGAAATTATGATCAGTGATATATAGTCAGGTAATTATAATCAGTGTTAGTAATTAAACAGCCTGCTAAAGGCAGGACTAGATTGGAAAGTTGGATATTACATGTCAAAAAGTTTATACATATCAGAAAAACCAAGTGTAGCACAGGAATTTGCAAAAGCCCTGAAGGAAAACTTTAAAAAACACGATGGGTATATGGAGTCGGATTCCGCAATTGTTACCTGGTGTGTAGGACATCTTGTTACCATGAGTTATCCGGAAAGTTATGATCCCGCACTAAAGCGCTGGAGTCTTGAGACGATTCCTTTTTTGCCAAAAGAATTCCGGTATGAGATTATTCCGAATGTAAAAAAGCAATTTCAGACTGTAAAAGACCTGCTAAACCGTAAGGATGTTAGCTGCATATATGTATGTACTGACTCCGGGCGCGAAGGGGAATACATATACAGGCTGGTAGACCAGTTAGCTAAGGTACCTGCCGGAAAAGAAAAACGCAGAGTATGGATTGATTCCCAGACAGAGGAAGAAATTCTAAGAGGAATCAAGGAAGCCAAGGACTTGTCCGCGTATGATAACTTATCCGATGCCGCTTATCTGAGGGCAAAGGAGGATTATCTCATGGGTATTAATTTCTCAAGGGTTCTGACTTTAAAATATGGGCAGAATGTAACCAATTATCTGGGAAGTCAGAAACGCTCAGCAATCTCTGTGGGTAGAGTAATGACCTGTGTTCTTGGTATGGTGGTACGCAGAGAGCGTGAGATCAGAGAATTTGTTAAGACGCCCTTCTACCGTGTGCTAAACACTCTGGATGCTTCCGGTAGAAGCTTTGAGGGAGAATTTCGGGCAGTTGAAGGTTCTAAATACTTCAATTCTCTTCTATTATATAAGGAAAACGGTTTTAAAGAGCAAAAGGATGCAAAGAATTTAATCGGAGAACTCTTAGACAGAGAACCAAATCTCCTTGAAAAACAGGAGAATAGCAAAAACAGTTATGTGGATACCATTTCAGACGAGGAGAACCAGGAAGCGGAAATAACGAACCTGGAAAAGAAGAAAGAGAATAAAAATCCCCCTTTATTATTTAATCTGGCTGAATTGCAGAATGAATGTTCCAGACTGTTTAAAATCAGTCCGGATGAAACACTTAAAATAACACAGGAATTATATGAAAAGAAATTGGTGACCTATCCAAGAACAGATGCCAGAGTATTATCGACTGCTGTCAGTAAGGAGATACATAAAAATATTGGGGGACTTAAGGGGTATGTACACAGCAGAGAGTATGCTTTGGAAATCCTGACGAAAGGCAGCTATAAAAATATTGCAAAAACCAGATATGTAAACGATAAGCAAATAACGGATCATTATGCTATTATTCCTACTGGCCAAGGTTTAAACAGCTTAAATTCTCTGTCGGCAACGGCGGCCAAAGTATATGAGGTAATTGTAAGAAGATTCTTGTGCATATTTTATCCGCCTGCGGTTTATCAAAAGATAAATCTTACGACCAGGATGAAAACAGAGTCTTTTTTCTCCTCCTTTAAAGTGTTACTGGATGAAGGCTACTTAAGAGTTGCCATCAATTCCTTTGACAAACGTCAGGAAAAGGCGGGTCAGGTAAATAAAGAAAACCCATCAATAGAAGCAGGTAATACTTCTGAGAAGGAGAATTCTGGTGAGGAAAGCTTTGATACTGATTTTATGGACATTATAAAAGGATTAAAAAAAGGAATGCAACTACCTGTTAAAGCCATGACTATCAAAGAAGGGGAAACTGCTCCGCCAAAGCGTTATAGCTCCGGTTCTATGATTCTTGCGATGGAAAATGCAGGGCAATTAATTGAGGATGAAGAACTAAGGGCGCAGATAAAAGGAAGTGGAATCGGAACCAGTGCGACCAGGGCAGAAATACTTAATAAACTTGTAAAAATTGAATATTTGGCCTTGAATAAGAAGACACAGATTGTTACCCCTACTCTTTTTGGAGAAATGATTTACGATGTAGTAAATTCCTCTATAAGGTCTTTGTTAAATCCAGAATTAACTGCAAGCTGGGAAAAAGGCCTTACCATGGTTTCTGACGGAAGTATTACGAAAGAAGAATACATGGAGAAGTTAGAAGGATTTGTAAGCCGCCTCACGAACGGCGTAAAGGGACTGAATAACCAGTACGTATTAAATGCCTGTTTTAAAGAGATATCTGCTAATTATAAAAAGTAAGAAGGTAAAAACAAACTTATTATAGAAAGGATAGTGCAGAACATGTATAATAAGATGCTTATAAAAGAAAATTATGATTTGACAAAGACCATTGCAGCAAAGCTATTGGAGGAAGCGGACTATCCATGGGAAGTTCTTCCGCGTATTGGTGAATTCATACTATCCTTGGGAAAGGAACTTCCAGAAGAGGAATATGAAAAAAGAGGAGAAGATGTTTGGATTGCAAAAAGCGCTAAAGTAGCCCCTTCCGCTTTTATTAATGGTCCTGCCATAATTGGTAAAAATTCTGAAATCAGGCACTGTGCTTACATCCGAGGTAATGCAATTGTGGGTGAAGGTGCTGTAGTAGGCAATTCTACAGAAATAAAAAATGTTATACTATTTGATAAGGTGCAGGTACCACATTATAATTACGTCGGTGATTCTATATTGGGGTATAAAGCGCATATGGGTGCAGGTTCCATCACTTCTAATGTAAAATCAGACAAAACACTGGTAACTATTAATTGTGAGGGGGAAAAGGTAGTAACCGGTCTTAAAAAGATGGGAGCTATGCTTGGGGATAACGTTGAAATTGGCTGTAACAGTGTTTTAAATCCGGGAACGGTGGTAGGACATGGTGCACAAGTGTATCCCCTTTCTATGGTAAGAGGTTTTGTTAAGGCTGATAGTATATATAAAAAACAGGGTGAAATAGTAGAAATTAAAAATAGATAGCGAGAGTTGACTAGATTAATTCATACATGATCTAAAGTTTTATAAGCTGTGACTTAGAAGTTTATATTGATAAGGTGAATACGGGGACTCGCGTGGTCCCTGTATTTTTTAAAACTGAATTTTATCTGTCTTAAGCTGTAAGGATATAAAATACAAGGTTTTTGTATATTTTATCCTTAAAAAAGGAGGTAAATACATCATTTAGGATAAAATGAACTATGAAAAAAATGAATCTTTCTTTTTTTAGGATAATTAGTATAATGAAATAGCAGAAATAAACTCAATAATTGGAGTTGTCATAGTTGTTATAAATTAATATCTACATCTTCGAAATCGAATAAGAACTTAGATGTATGTATCATGTAAGGTATATGATAATTCTACAGAGAAGGGATGAATTGGCACGTGAATACGGAAAAATTGAATCGGTATATTAAAGAATACTTGATGGATTATAAACGATACAGAGAAAAAGAATGGTGTTATGAAGATGGCTGTGTTTATATTGGGGCAAAAGCTATGTATGAAGCTACAAAAGATGAATTCTATATTAATTTTTTAATAAAGAACATAGATACTTTTATAGCTGAGGATGGTGAAATTCAAGGTTACGATTTAATGACTTATAATTTGGACAACATGAATGCCGGAAAAATTTTATTTTTTTTATATGACCATACGGGCAAGGAAAAATATAGAAAAGCCATAGAGACTATGATGAACCAGTTGAAAGTACAACCCAGAACAGAATGTGGGAACTTCTGGCATAAAAAAATATATCCTAACCAAATATGGTTGGATGGACTTTATATGGCACAACCTTTTTACATGGAATATGAAACGAGATATAATAAACAGGAAAACTACGCGGATATCGTAAAACAATTTAAAAATGTACGATATCTGTTGTATAATGAATCAAAGCAATTATATTATCATGCATATGATGAAACCCGAACCAGAATCTGGGCAAATCCAGCAAACGGTTGCTCTCCTAACTTCTGGCTGCGTTCTATGGGATGGTATTTAATGGCATTAATAGATACATATGATAAGGCTTCCGAACAGATATACGAACACTACAGAGTGTTTAAAGACCTGCTAAAAGAAGCACTACAGGGCATATTAAAATACCAGGACTCTAGTACCAAGCTATTCTATCAGTTAATTGATTTACCGGAACAAGAGGGTAATTATCTGGAAACTTCAGGCAGTATTATGATTGGTTATGCCTTACTTAAGGGAAGCCGCTTAGAGGCATTGCTATCGGAAAAATACCGCTATAGAGGAGAAGAAATATTAGATTCTCTTATTGAAAATCGAATAGTGGAGCGTGATGGTAAGCTTCATCTTACCCAGATATGTGCGGTAGCGGGACTAGGACCTGATAAGGAAAGAGATGGAAGTATCGCCTATTACCTGTCTGAGCCAATTAATGAAGATGATCAGAAGGCAGCAGGACCACTTATGATGTTGTATAGTGAGTATTTGAAACTGAATCAATAAAGGAAGGCATGCAATAGGAGCCAGATAGAACAATGAGTTATATTTTTTATTCTTCTGTTTGGAAGTATGGCAAGCAAGCTTGCGGTATGCATGGAGTATTAGAATGAAAGCAGAAATTATATTTAAATCTACAAGAAATGCGGTTCTTGAGATAACCGGATTTGGTAAGTACAAAACGATAAGTGAATATGAATTATATATAAATGACTCCTTTCGAATGAAAAGTAACAAGGCAGTTCAGACAATAAATGGTCTAACACCGGATACTGAATATACGCTAATAATTAAAACGAATGAGGGAGAACAAAAATGTCTTGACTTTCGTACAGAATATGAATTTGTTACTCTTGATGTAACGAAATTCGGTGCAAAAGGTGACGGAATCAGCGACGACACCATATTTATCCAGACTGCTATAAACTGTTGTCCAAAAAACGGCAGGGTGTTGGTACCGGCAGGAACCTTCCGCATAAGCTCCTTATTCTTAAAGGATAATCTTCATCTGGAAATAGCAAAAGATGCAGTTGTTCTGGCTTTTACTGAAAAAGAAAAATTCCCTGTTTTACCGGGTAATATTGAAAGCTATGATGAAATAGAGGATTATAACTTAGGTAGCTGGGAGGGAAATCCTCTTCCCATGTATGCCAGTATACTGACAGGTATTAGTGTATCTAATATTGTTATTACTGGTGAAGGAATTTTAGACGGTGGCGCCAGTTTTGATAACTGGTGGAGTTATAAAAGAGAAAAGCCGATGCCATTTCGTCCCCGTATGTTGTTTTTAAATCATTGCAGCAATGTTACGGTACATGGAATAACGGTTAGAAACAGCCCTTCCTGGACATTGCATCCATACTTTTCTACGGACTTAAAGTTTATTGATCTTAAGATTCAAAATCCGGCCGATTCCCCGAATACGGACGGAATGGATCCGGAATCCTGCAAAAATGTTGATATTATTGGTATACATTTTACCGTAGGGGATGACTGTATTGCCGTAAAGTCCGGGAAAATATATATGGGTTCCAAACATAAAACGCCTTGTGAGAACATAATTATACGGAATTGTCTGATGGAAAGTGGTCATGGAGCTGTTACCCTTGGAAGTGAAATGGCAGGTGGAGTTAAGAATCTTTTGGTTAAGGATTGCGTCTTCTTAGATACGGACAGGGGACTTAGAATTAAAACCAGAAGAGGAAGAGGACAGGATGCTATTTTGGATGAAATCATATTCGAAGACATCGAAATGGATGAAGTGAAAACTCCGTTTGTCATTAATTCCTTCTATTTTTGTGACCCTGACGGACATACGGAATATGTAAGAACTAAGAATACCCTTCCTGTGGATGAGAGAACACCGGATATCAGGACACTGGCATTCCGTAATATTGAAGCAAAAAACTGCCATGTTGCAGCCTTTTTCCTGTACGGATTACCCGAGAAGAAAATAGGCAGAGTGGAATTAAGTAATATAAATGTTACCTATTCACCGAATGCCAAGGCCGGCTATCCAGCCATGATGGAAGAACTAGATCCGGTTTCTAAAATGGGATTATATGCGAATAATATTACTGAATTACAAATACAAAATGTTACAATAACAGGTTCAGAGTATGAGCCGTTTATAATTAAGAATATCGAACATTTTATAAAGGAGTAAGTAATGAAGCAAAATGCGGTTATACTTAATGTATCAAAAGAAAAAGAGGGGTGTTTTGCGACTTTCGGTGAGGCAGTCAAAGCAGCAGAAGCAATGGAGGCAACCCATGTAACAATACAGCTTGATAAAGGAATCTATAAAGAGAAAGTAACCATTAAAAAGAATAATCTAACCTTGCTTGGTATTTCACCGGAGGAAACCATTATTACTTTTGATGATTATGGCTTAGAGATTTTAGAGGATGGAGAAAAAAGAGGAACTTTTCGTACTCCCACGCTGTTTATCGATGCAAGTGATTTTACAGCGAAAAATATTACTTTTGAAAACAGTGCGGGACCTGGCAAAAAGGTAGGACAGGCACTTGCACTTTATGTAGACGGTGACCGCATGATTTTTGAAAACTGTAGGCTGTTAGGCGGACAGGATACCTTATTTACGGCGCCCCTTCCTCCTAAAGCCTACGAAAAAAATGGTTTTAGAGGACCGAAGGAATTTGCACCCAGAACACATGGCAGACATCTTTACAAGGATTGCTTTATCTGCGGGGATGTTGATTTTATCTTTGGCGGAGCGACTGCTTATTTTGAAAATTGTGAAATCTTTTCCAATAACTTGGGACAAGAGGTAAATGGTTATGTAACTGCTGCTTCGACCTTGGAAGATGTACCGGGATATGTCTTTTATCAATGCAGATTCACAAGTGACTGTGCACCAAAAAGTGTATATCTTGGCAGACCATGGAGAAATTATGCCAAAGTAGCTATTTTAAATTCAGAAATTGGGGAACATATCAAAGAAGAAGGTTGGCATGACTGGGATAAACCAGACGCCAGAGAAACGGTTATTTTTGCAGAATATAATAATTTTGGGGCAGGTGCCGATACCAAAGCCAGACCATCTTGGGTTAAAATTTTGACAAAAGAAGAAGCAGATGCTTATACCAAGGAGAAAATACTGGGAGACTGGTATATTTAGTTACGATAGAGCTTAAGTTAGGAGCGGGTGTAGTGAAAAAAGAAAGCCTAAGCCACTTAAAAAGTAAATTGTTTGTAAAACTTTTTATGTCTTACTTAATTATAATTACTTTATTTTTTGCAATATTTTCAGGACTGATAATTTATGATGCCACTTCCGTGTATCGAAGTAAGAAGTATCAGGAGTATAATCTTAAGATACAGGCTTATACCAATTCCATGGATTTACAGATACTAAGTGCTAAGCACATAATATCAAGTGTAAACAGTTCTGAAACCATTCGAAAAATGTATTCCAGTGTAGTAGTGGAAAATAAAAGTATGGACCCTTATTTATTTTATCAAGGCTTGGGGGAGTTAAAGAAAATTAAGAATCTAAGTAATAATTTTGATATTTTTAATATAATTGTATTGTTTAAAGGGTACAACAGAGCATATACGGCCTCAACTACGATTCTGTTAGATGAAAATTTTAGCAGTATTCTTTCCTATGCTCCTTTTTATGAAATTGGTACGGCTGGTGAAGTACTTGGACTGCCAAACAAAAATGAGCTTACATTTAATAAGGAAAGTATTATATATGGAGATAATTATTATTACTCCTCCTCATCAGGTGTTGTAAATGGAACTATATTGGTCATGTTTCAAAAGAAAAGTCTGGAAACCAAGCTTAGAAATATCGTTGGTGAATATAACGGAATGACGCTTCATTACAAAGGGGAATTGATTACAGAATATGGGGAACCGGAGGGCATGGTATTTCAATGTGCTTCGTCTGTGAATCGTGATTTGGTGTATAAAATATTTGTTAGTAAATCAGCGTTTCAGATGGGATTTCAAACTTCTGTATACATCGGTTTAGGAATCGGATTGCTTATTAGTGTATTTTTTGTGTTTACGGCTTATATAGTTTCAAAAAGATATTACTCACCGATTGGGAATATTGCGAGAATCGTTGAACCTGTCCAGGCAGAAGGGGATGAGATTGAGAACATAATCAGTGGAATTCAGACCTTAATCGGAGAACGAAATGGTTACCGTGAAAAGATGGTCACCATATCACCTTATGCCAGACAGGGAATGCTTCACGGTATTCTCAATGGAAACATGGAACAGGAACGATTAAAAATATTAAGCGATAGTAATTTTATTGATTTGAAGAAACCCTATTTTGAGATTGCCATTGCCAACATTGATTATAAAGGGAGTAATCCAATCAGTGAAATCCACTACAGAGATATCATTGACATTATTCAAACTGTATGCAGCATTATGTCCACGGAAGAAACGCAGATATTATGCTATATTAAAGATAATAAAAACCTGTTTCTGATCGTAAACAGTGAGGAAGAGGAACAGCTTGAGAATACCTTCTATACTCTTCATCAGGCTATATTAAAAGAAATTGATGATGAGGATTTTATGATTACCTTTGGTGTCAGTAAGGTAGAAGATAATATGAACCGCTTAAAAGAAGCCTGCCAGGAAGCTATGGATGCACTTGACAATATGCTGACAGGAGGAAGAAATGCGGTTTACTTTTATGAGAATTCCCGCTCACTGGACAAGAAGGAATATTATTTTCCTAAGGATGCCATAAGACGAGTGGCAAAAGACTTAAAGGACAGAAATATTGATGATTTAAGAAAATTTTTAGACGAAATCTACAAAAACAATATGGATAAATATGATGCAGCACCAAGAACCATAAGACTTTTAGTGGACGAGCTTCATATTGTAACGCTAAATGCTCTTAAAATTAACAATGTTTTTAATACCACACAGATACAGATTGATAAGATGGAAAGTAATGTTACTCTGGATGAAATTTTTCATTACTATTATGCCATCTATGAAACCATATGCAATCAATTGGAGGACTTGGTAACTCCGGGTAAAGATATTGAAAAGCTGAACCAGGATATTATTGACTATATGAATGAGAATTTTAGGAATACAGAAATTTCTTTAGCGCATATTGGTGAACTATTTGGTGTCAGCAATAAATACATTTCTCTTATGTGTAAGAATAATCTAGGGGTATCGTATCTTCAGTATATACAGGAAAAGCGGATTGAGTATGCAAGGACTTTATTGCAGACCACAGAATTCTCCTTAGAGCAGATTGCAGGTATGAGTGGATACAGCAACATGCTTACCTTTCGGAGAAATTTTAAGTCTATTATGGGAATGAATCCGAGTGATTATAGACAATAAAATAGCAGAGACTGTTGCGAATACATCGGAAAAAAATGAACCTTTGCAGCAGTCTCTATTTTTTTGCACTTTTTTCGTGAGAAATAGAGAAAAATGCCTAAAATGAACTATGAAAAAAATGAATCTTTTTGATTTTATGTGCAAGTAGTACAATTAGCTCATGGATTTCGACTGTTTTGAGAGGAAAATATACAAATCAAAAAAACGATGATTTCTAGCCATTATAAATTATGACAAGGAGTGATTAAAAAAGAATGGTAAAAAAAAGTAATGTTGTAAAATTGACGAAAGAAGAAAAACGTCGGATGTTCAAGAAGAATTTAAAAAGAGATAAATATCTTCTAATAATGTTCCTTCCGGTTGCGTTATATTATCTTATTTTTTGCTATTTACCCATGACCGGTTTGGTTATGGCATTTCAGAATTTCAAACCCGGTAATGGATTAATAGGAATCTACACGGGTGAATGGGTCGGACTAAAGTGGTTTCAACAGTTTTTTACTTCTGCTTTTGCATGGAAACTAATCAGGAATACCTTTTTACTTTCCTTCTATTCTTTAATATTCGGATTTCCGATTCCGATTATATTTGCTATATGTATTACCCAATTAAAGAATAAGCATATTCAGAGAGGTGCCCAAGTTATTACCTACCTGCCTTACTTTATTTCTACGGTAGTAATTGTTGGTATGATGACAAACTTCCTATCTCCATCAAATGGTATTATTAATCAGTTTATAACAAAGCTTGGAGGTAATCCGATTAACTTTATGAATACACCAAGTTGGTTCCGTCCTTTGTATGTAATTTCTGGTTCCTGGCAGACCTTTGGATTTAATTCGATTATATTCGTAGCTGCAATTATGGGGATATCACCTGAATTATATGAAGCCATGCGTGTGGATGGAGCAAATAAAAGGGAACAGATTCGATATCTGGTACTCCCAATGATAAAATCAACGATTATTCTGTTATTAATCATGTCTTTGGGAAGCTTATTAAGTGTAGGATTTGAAAAAGTATACTTAATGTATAACCCAGCAGTATATGATACGGCGGATGTTATTTCTACCTATGTATACAGACAAGGTATTGAAAATAAAAACTTTAGTTATGCAACGGCTGTTGGTTTATTTAACTCCCTGATTGGATTTACAATTGTAAGTGTATCCAACTGGTTCAGTCGTAAATTTAACGAAACATCCATTTGGTAAAGGAGTATTCATGAAAAGTCAAACAATGAAAAAAAAGAGTTATTTTAGTGAATTCAGAAATGAAGGCTTTGGTGATAAAGTATTTGATATATGTGTGTGGTTCTTGATATTACTGGCGGTCTGTGTAACCCTGTATCCCTTCGTTTATGTAATAAGTGTATCGGTTAGTTCAGGGACGGCGGTATCAAGAGGAGATGTAGTATTATTTCCGAAAGGTTTTAACTTGGATGCGTATGGAATGGTAACCCAGTATAAACAGTTGTGGATATCCTATGGTAATACTTTCTTCTATACAATAGTAGGTACTTTTTTGAATATTGTATTTACCTGCCTTGCTGCATATCCGTTATCAAGAAAAGAGTTTTTCTTAAGAAAAAAATTAAATTTCTTTCTTGCCTTTACTATGTATTTTAGTGGTGGCTTAATTCCTGGTTATATGGTAGTAACAGGTCTTGGCTTTTACAACAGCAGATGGGCAATGATTATTCCTTTTCTGTTAAGTGCTTACAATGTTATGATATGCAGGTCTGCGATGGAAGCAATTCCAGAAGACTTATTTGAAAATGCTGCCTTAGAGGGAGCCAATGATTTTATAATTCTAACTAAAATAGCAATTCCTTTAGTAAAACCTACACTTGCCGTATTAACACTTTATTATGCAGTGGCAAGATACAATGATTTCTTTAATGCAATGTTATATTTAGGAAAGAGCCAGCTGCAACCTTTACAGATGTTTTTAAGAAGAGTCCTTATTATAGCTTCTTCCGAGATACTACAGTCTGCAGGTTCTACAGGAGCGGCGGCAGCAGCACAGTCAACTTTACAAATTCGTTATGTCTGTATTGTATTGGCTACCATTCCTATTATATGTATTTGTCCATTTATTCAAAAGTATTTGGTAAAGGGCACCATGCTTGGAGCAGTGAAAGCATAAGTTTAGCACAGTGCATTTATCACAATGCGTTTAAAAGAGATGTAGTTCATCTCAAACAGATGGTTATAATCAGAAATGATTACATGACATATTGTTGAGTTGTCATTTCGATTCATAATAAATTAAACATTATATGGAGGGTTTATTTCATGAAAAAAGTTAAAAAATTAACAGCACTTTTTCTTTCCTTTACGCTAGCCGCTTCTTTATTGGCAGGTTGTTCAGGAAACAAAAGCAACACACCAGTTGAGGGAGGAGATAACACAGGAAGTACAGATAGTTATACTTATACCGGTGCAGGTCCCATTACTGATAAAGAAGGGGCTCAATTAAGTATTTTGGCAACCAACTCTTGGTACTCAACAGTAGACTTAACAAGCAATGATGCTTTAATTGTTAAAGAAGTAGAAAAAAGAGCAGGTGTTACTGTAGATTGGACAATGATTGATCCTACAACCTATACAGATGCAGTTAGCCCTATGCTTGCATCCGGTTCTGATCTTCAGGATATTGTATACTTACCGGATCTTGACTTAAATTCTTCTTACATTAACTCCGGTTTATTCGAACCACTGGATGAACACTTTGATTCAATGCCTAACTATAAAGCATTTTTAGATGCGAATCCTACGATTAAAGCGTCCTTAACCGCTGAGGATGGTCACATCTATTATGTTCCTATCGTAGGTCTTACTGATAATTATCTGCCTAATGTTATGTATAACGTAAAATGGTTAGAACAGCTTAGTATGGAACAACCTAAGACTTTGGATGAACTTGTAACAGTATTAAGAGCATTCCGTGATAATGATATGAACGGTAATGGCGATACTACAGATGAAATTCCTATGAGTATTGAGTCTAAACAGCTGCCTTTTATGTTTGGACCTGCTTTTGGACTTGATTTAGTAAATGGGTTCTATGCAGACGATAATGGAACGGTACATTACTCTTATTACGAAAGCGAGAATTACAAAGAGTACTTAAGCTTTTTAAATAGCCTATACGAAGAGGGATTACTTGAAGTAGAATATACTTCCTTAACCCGTGACCAGATTACAGAGCGATTTGCACAAAATCTTACTGGTGTTACTTTTGATTTTAGCTGGCAGATGTCTCAGTTATACAGTAAACAGTTCCCAGAATATGATGGAACTACAGGAATTATCGTTGGTGGAGAACCATTATCCGGTAATTATCCAGGTGCATATACTGGCGGAAATCCTGTTAAAGGTATCTTTGGAGTTACAAAAGCCGGAAAAAATTTAGAGCTTGCAGTTAGATTCTTAGATTTTGCAGTAAGTGAAGAATGCCAGGATTTATATGTTTGGGGTATTGAAGGTGAGTCTTATGTTGTGAATGCTGATAATTCAAAATCCTTTACAGAAAAAGCTTTAACTGATAATTTATGGCTGCAGGGATTAGGAATTAATCCTCCTTGTCTTCCATTCCGCAATAGTATTCCGGCAACCAATGTATTATTACCTCAGTGGCATGTAGAGGTTGATACAAAACTTGCTACTATGACAAAACCTTCTTGGCCACAGATTTATGCAACTTCTGAGGAAACTAGTACTCTTTCTCAATATCTTGTTGATATTCAGACCTATGTAGAGCAGATGGCAGTAGCCTTTATCTCTGGTAATACAAGCCTTAATGAATTTGATAGCTACATTTCAACTTTAAAAAATATGAATGTAGAAGAAATTATTAAGATTAAACAAGCTCAATATGACAGATTCTCAAGTGCATTAAAATAAGTATTATTAATAAAGTTAGTGGGGCTGCTGTAACAAAATTGCAGCAGTCCCATTTACTTTTTGTATGGTTTCAGGTAGTATGAAATATAAAATAAAAGTTTGTTGACAGCGGAAAGGGTATGGTCTTAAGTGGAATGAATCGTATTATTAATATTAAAAAATATTATACCTGTAAGGAACATCTGGATAAGAAGTTTGATTCCGGAAGAAAAAGCAGGCTCAAGGCTGAGACAAAAGAAGAGTATCTAAAATGGAAAGAAGAAACCAGAACGTTATTAAAAAAAGTAATCGGCCTTGACAAGATGGAAACCTGTGAACTAAATCCGGAGACACTAGAAGTAATCAGACTAGAAAATGGTATTACTCGTGAAAAGGTAGTAATACAGGTTGAACCTGATGTATATATGCCCTTTTATATCTTAATTCCGCCTGTGATAAAAACAGATGAAATTCAATGCTTTCTTGCATTGCCGGGACATTCTGGAGCTGGAAAGTATTCTATAGCAGGTTGCTATGAGATTCCTGCTGTTGCAGATAAGATAAAGGAATTCAATTACGATTATGGCATGCAGTTAGCTCTCTTAGGATATGTGGTGCTGTGCCCGGATATCCGTGGTTTTGGAGAAAGAAGAGAAGAAGCACTCCAAACAGATGACGAATCTGCATTCATAAACAGCACCTGTTTTCATTTGTCACATATGGCAGAGCCTTTGGGACAAACAGTTACCGGTATGAACACCTGGGATATGATGAGACTGCTTGATTACCTGAAAAAGCGGAACGAATGGAAGTATGATAAGGTCGGCTGCGTAGGATTTTCAGGAGGAGGCATGTTAACACTCTGGCTGTCGGCTTTAGACGACAGAATACAACAAGCTATTATCAGTGGTTATCTATATGGCTATAAGGATTCACTTTTAACACTGAATGGTAATTGCAGCTGCAATTATATTCCCCATCTTTGGGAGTATGTGGATATGGGAGATATAGGTGCACTGTTAGCACCCAGGCAGGTAATGATTCAATCCTGTAGGGATGACCATTTGAACGGACCAAGAGGACTCATTAATGTATATGAACAGCTTGAAATTATGAAAAAGGCTTATCGGTTGTTTGGAGCAGAAGAGAATATCAAGCATGATATCAGAGAAGGCGGACACCGCTTTCATAATGAAGTATTTCCACTTTTCTTTCACTGTTAATAATTATTTGAGGCCGTTACAAAACTAAATAAATGCTAGATGAAGCCCTTGGGTTTTCCTGCATTCAATCTGAGATTGGTGTGTGAAGAAAAACTTAAGGGCTTCTTGCTGCAATACAGGAAATAAGGAAAGGGAGAAACTATAACTGGCTATATTCCTTCCACTGACAAGATTGTTCTAGAATACGGACAACCTCCTCAAGTCCTTCCTTATCAAGCGTATCAAACCTTCCGGTAATGGGGCTGTCAATATCTAGAACACCAACAATATGTCCATCAACCCGGATTGGCACAACGATTTCTGAACGGGAAGCACTGTCACAGGCAATATGCCCGGGAAATGCAAGAACATCATAAATCAGCTGCGTTTCATCTTTTAAAACGGCTGTACCACAGACACCTTTTCCAATCTTTATATGCACACAGGCTGTTTTACCCTGAAAAGGACCTAAAAGGAGTTCATTGTTATGTATTAAGTAAAAGCCCACCCAATTGATATTTTTAAGTGCTCCGTTAAGTAGTGCAGAAGCATTGCTTAAGTTTGGTATTACGTAGGGTTCATTTTCTAAAAGAGCTTTTAATTGGCTATGAATAAGCTGATAACAATCTGTTTTATCAGCGGGATATAAGCTGTCTAATTCTTGCATGGTAATCTCCGTTCTATTATTTTTTAAATGGGATATACTAAAAGTATATCCCATTTAAAAAAAATCTTCAACTATTTCTGGTGCCAGCCCTTATCTGGGAATAAACTTAATGAAAACTATTTTCATTGGTAAGATTAGAAACATATTGTCTCATTTCTGATTTGGAACGTACACCATGGGTTCCATCAATGACAGCCTGTTTTTGACTGTTATCCAGAGAAGAAAAGTAATTCATAGCTTCATAATTTTGAGCAAGTGCCATTCCAAAACCTAATGGAATTCCGTAACCGTCCACATAATTTTTATCAAAATTGTTATCCATCGCTAGCTACCAACCTTTCTAGGAATATACTCTAGGTTAATCTTTTTAGTGCCTATTACTAAGAGTATTTGTTGTTACAGGTTTAGTATTTGCACTTAGAATGGGTTTATGTTCTGCAATTACTGTAAAACTTATTTATAGCTATAATCAAAAAAAGGGTTCACAAATTTTTAATTATAAGTAAGCTGTATATAGTGTAAGAAGTATAAGATTATAAAATTAGGTGAAAATAATAAGTACGAAATAGTAAAGCATGGCTATTCGTGTGAAAGAAAATTTAGAAAAAGAAAGGAATGCCACTTATTAATTCTTTCACACTTTTTTTGTGGCAGTAGCACATTTTTGAACAAGTGTGCTATCAGTGGTATTACAATGAAAAAATATATTTGTATTGTATGTGGTTATATATATGACCCGGAAGTTGGTGATGCAGATGGAGGAGTTGAACCAGGTACTGCATTCGAAGATATCCCGGAGGATTGGGTATGCCCCTTATGTGGTGTTGGGAAAGAAGATTTTGAAGAATACACAGAATAAAATTAAGTTTATTCGTAATAAGATGAATGCATAGTTTTAATACTATAAAAACTTATTTCGACAAAATGTGTTAACTATTGATTTACTTGGTATATCTTACATGTTATAATGATTCGCACAAGAGGTTATATTGCATAAGAAAATGCTACAAGAATGTAATAGGAATCATTTAGGGAGGTATACCATGAAATCAATTAAGTTTTTTAAATCAATGAAATTTACTTTAATGGCGGCTATGATTCTAATGGCAGTCTTGCCTTTGACCGGCTTTTGTATCTTTCAATTAAGACAATTTGACAAAACAATAACCAATAACATTAAATCGAATGAAGTAGAGTTAGCTAAAGTGAATGCCGACAGGATTGAGAGTTGGGTAAATACAAAAGTGTCTCAGTTAACAAAAATTTACGAAGCACATCCGGAATTTAAAAATATGGATGTGAAGTACATAACGAACGTGCTGTCGTCCGTGCTGGAAAGTGATTCGGAGCTTGACACCTTTACGGCTGCTGACGCTGCCGGTAATTCTATTAGTATCGTAGATAATTCTATTGTTTCCGTAGCAGAGAGAGAGTATTTTATCAAGGCTAGGGAAACGAAAGAAATGGTTATTACAGATGTCTTTGTAAGTAAAATAACCGGAAACCGTGTTATCGCCATATCCTTACCAATTCTTGAGGGAAATGAATTTAAAGGGATTTTATTCAGTATGGTAGATATAAAGGAGCTGGAGGGTTATCTTCGTAACATAAAATTAGAAGAAACCGGCTATGCATATATGTTGGCAGAAGATGATACGTATATTTCACATCCTGATACGGAGCGAATCGGTAAAAGCCAAAATGATTACATAACAGATGTTAAAATGGAGAAT
The DNA here is from genome assembly GCF_014218335.1 of Anaerocolumna cellulosilytica. GTDB lineage: Bacteria > Bacillota > Clostridia > Lachnospirales > Lachnospiraceae > Anaerocolumna > Anaerocolumna cellulosilytica. Next base: position 1,422,617 of record NZ_AP023367.1, read on the forward strand.
AAGAAGGAGGAAGGACAAGGGGCAGCAGGCTTTTTCTCTTATAATAATGAAAAAAATGAAGCTGAGTTAGGGGCTTACGCCATTGTTCCAACGACAAATTGGAAAGTAATTGTTACAGCTCCAAACAGCGAAGTTTATACAGAATATAATCAAGCTCTATATACTGCACTTTTAATAGGAGCTGTTGCAATTGTAATTATGATAATTATTTCAGTCGTAGTTGCAGGTGTAATCGCCAATCCCATAAATATTGCTGCAAATCAGATTAATCAGATAGCAGACGGTGATTTTACAGTTCAGGTTGGCAGTAAACTTTTAAAGCGGGAAGATGAGTTAGGTACTCTGGTCAGGTCTATTGATATGATGACTACTTCTATTCGAGCTTTATTAAAAGAAGTAATAAATGAAGCAAACGGTGTACAAACGAACTTATCCATATCATCAACGAACCTTGCGGAGTTGTCAAGTAACATTGAAGAAGTGTCAGCTACTACAGAAGAACTTTCTGCAGGAATGGAAGAAACTGCAGCTTCTGCTGAGGAAATGAACGCATCTTCTATTGAAATTGACGGAGCAGTGGAGTCTATTGCTGTTAAGGCACGTAATGGTTCTGAACTTGCTAGGGAAATCAGTAAAAGAGCGCAGGATTTAAAAGCGCAGGCCGTTGTATCTGAGAAGACAGCCCGTGAAATTCAGGAAGAAATTCAAGCAGATATGAGAAGTTCCAGAGAAGAATCAAAAGCAGTAGAGCAAATCGATGTATTGACAGACTCTATACTACAGATAACGTCCCAAACAAATCTTCTTGCTTTAAATGCTGCAATAGAAGCAGCAAGAGCCGGTGAGGCCGGTAAAGGGTTTGCAGTAGTAGCAGATGAAATACGTAAACTGGCAGAGGATTCCACCAACACAGTAACAGAAATTCAGGAGATTACAAAGTTAGTGGTGGCAGCCGTATCCAGTTTAATAAATAGCTCTGAAAAGGCGCTTGAATTCATTGATACTACGGTTATCAAAGATTATAAATCTATGGTTGATATCGGAGAACAATATTATAGTGATGCTACAGAGATACAGGAATTGGTCACTGATTTTAGTGCCACTGCCGGAGAGCTATCGGTAACGATTCAGAACATGATTCAAGCAATACAGGAAGTAACCGTTTCTAATAATGAAGAAGCAGAAGGCACGCAAAATATTGCGGAGAAAGCAGCGGAGATTATGACCAAAGCCTCTGAGGTTATGACACTTATGCAGCAGACTGAAGAAAATTCAAAAATGTTAATGGAAACTATTATGATATTTAAGTTATAAGATACTATAGTTAATGTCTCTTATATAATGAAAGCCCGGCTTTCTTGGTTACTGCATGCCATAACAGCAGGTTATGAAGCATCTAAGAAGGCGGGGCTTTATTATGCAAAACTTTTCATGCAAATGTTTAGGGGGCTTTGGTATCCTTGGATTCGCATATCTGTGTGGTAGAAGAGGACTTTTTAACCATGTAAAGTCCATATAGCACTACAAATACAGAGAAGAAGCGGGGAATAAGTGAAGCAATGATTCTGGGAATATAGGGTGCAATCACCTGATAGGATAGAATCATTTCTATAGCGGTATAAATCAGAATGGCACCGCTTATATAAAGAAATATACGTTGTCTTTCTATTAATCGCAGAATGTATTTGCAGGTAGTCAGGATTAGAGGTAAGCTGAGTAATAGACCAAAGGTAATGATTTCTATATTACCATCCGCAGCGCCTGCTATAGCCAGTATATTGTCAAAGCTAAAGGAGAGGCTGATGATAGTGATTTTCGCAATTGCAGAAGGTAAACTCATAGCGGATGTCAACCGTTTTATATTTTCATCCCCAGAAGCATTCATAGTGTGTTCTTGCTTTAACAGCTCATAAGTCATCTTTAGTAATAAGATACCACCTAACAACTGGACGGGAAGCCATTGTATTTCCATAATGATACTAATAATAGAGGTAAAAAAGATAGTACAAAAAACAGAAATGGATAGTCCGGTCATATAGGCTTTCTTCCTATATTTTTTGGGCAGTTTCCTTGACATTACTGCAATTACACTTATACTATCAAAGCTTAGTATGATATTTAACAGCATGATATGAATCATCTTTATTAGAATTTGCATAAAATCCTGCATATGTCCTCCTGTCATATTTATTGAGAGCTCTTTATATAGTATTCAGGCAGGTATTTGGGGTGACTAAAAAAGAGATATTCTCTCAATAAAAAACGGATTATGTAAAGTCCGTTGGAAATTAAGGAAGAAGCGGTAAACGTAGTTCAGCGTAAAAACCCCTGTTTTTTTCACCTGGAGCGTCTGTTATAAAAGTGGAAGTTGATACGGTGGAGGCATTGGAGGAAAGAATCAATTCTCCCTGGTGGGCTTTGGCAATTCTATGGGCCATAGGAAGCCCAAGTCCATGACCATTGGAGCGAATTTGTTTTCTTTTAACTGAATAGGGCAGTTCTAAGAGGTCAGATAAATCAACATCTATAAGTCCTCTTCCTGTATCCCATACCACGAAAGAGCAGCTTGCGGTTTCAAGATTGGTTAAGGCTTCAATGTGTATAGTGCAGCCCTCCGGATTATGTTTCATACTATTATGAATTAAGTTGGTACCAGCCCTAAGCAGTAGTCTTTCATCGGCATATACTTGTGTGCGTTCATTGTCGATATGAATCTCAATTTGGTATTTGTCGTCCAGTCCATGATTTAAAAAGTCAGAAGCAAGGTGTCTTACTAGAGCGGCAAGTCGTATGGGCTTCTTAGCTAGGGGCTGCATTTCATATTCAAGCATAGAAACAAGGTTTAGGTCATTGACTAAAGCGCGAAGATGCTCTCCCTGCTTTCTGATAATACCTGCTTGCTGCTGCTGTTCCTCTGAAAGCATTTCATTCTCTTCCAAATCACTGGCATAGCCTAATACCATGGATAAAGGAGTACGGATGTCATGAGAAATACCTGCAATCCAGTTGGAGCGTGCTTCATCTCTTGCTTTTAGTGCATCACCTCTTTGCTGTAAAAGCAGCGAGGCTCGATTAATACTATCGGACAAGTCTGAAAGGATACCTTTCGGTTCTAAAGTAACTTGTTTATCTTCCCCCAGTGCTTCAATTCCGTTTGTAAGTGGGCGGATAGAACGAATTAATCTTGAGCCGATTAACAGTGAGAGTAACAAAGCAAGGGCAAAATTACCAAGTAACAAAGCTACCAGCCTAACGGGGAGGGAAGAAACTAAGTGTATGGGAAGAATATACTGATATTTGGCAAGGGTATGCTGTGGATATCCAACAACAACAATACCCTCCTCCCGTTCCCAAACGAATACAGGGTAATCTTTTAGATAACCTTTTGTAAACTTGGCAACATCAGTTAAGGAATAAGCCTTATAAAGTTCTGGAGGTAATTTATAGCTCCACATAACCTTCCCTTCATTGCTAAGGAGCATACCAAAGGCACGGTTATGCTCTAGTAATTCCTGTGATTTAGGTGGCAATGAATAGGTACTATTTTTCAAATTTAAGTCCTCCGCGACTTTTTTAACGACGAAGGAGGGAGAACTTCCGGCATTGATTCCCCGTAACACCCAGGCAGCCAGAATAAAAAAGTTTATGGTTAATAGAAATGCAGATATAACCATGGTGGAACTGATGAAGCGTTTTAGGATACGTAGAGTACTCTTCATAAGGTATCCTCTCCTTTCTGATTTATCAACTTATATCCAAGTCCACGTATGGTAAGTAGATATTCAGGGCTAGAGGGATTCGGCTCAATTTTTTCGCGGATACGTCTGATATGTACCATCAGAGTATTTTCATAACCGTAATAATCATCACCCCATGCGGCCTGACAGAGAGCATCACTGGTAACAATGCGGTTTTGATTTTCATACAGCTTATGAAGCAGTAATAGTTCTTTCGCCGTTAGAGGTAATTCTTTCTCTTGTCTTTTTACAATGCCACTATCTAAATCAATTAGGGAAGCGCCAATGTAAAAGCTTGTACGTTGTTCTACGGTTTTGTAAGCATATGTTCTTCTAAGGATTGCGGATAATCGCAACACCAGTTCTTTGGGGAGAAAGGGCTTTACCATGTAGTCATCCGCACCAAGCAAAAGACCCAGCAGGCGGTCTTCGTCTTCCCCTCTTGCTGTAACGAATAAAATAGGCACTGCTGAAATACTCCGTAGCAAGGGGAGGAGGGTAAATCCATCGCCATCCGGCAGCATAACATCTAGTATAATGAGGTCAGGCTTTGTCTGCCGACAGATTGAGAGTGCTTCTTCACAACTGCCTGCCTGATAAATTCTTGTATAACCTTCTTTGCGAAGAAAGGTTTGTATCATGTCTCTGATTTCACGTTCATCGTCTACTATCAGCAGTTTTTTAGTTTTTAAATTATCTATCATAACTATCATTTCTTTCCTTATATTTTTTTGTTCCTTAAGAAACGACTATCAAAAGCCTATTTATGGAAAGGGCAGTTTGCATATAGCCTAACGGCTCATGCCTTAAGTTCATTATAGCTTTTTCTATACCCCAATTCAATGGATTCTATACCAAAGGATAAGATTTAAGGTTCATGTAAGGTTTAGTTTAGTTTCGTGAAAGGTAACCATGTTATATTGCTTTTATAAGGAGATAAACCAAACAAATTGAATGGAGTGAATCTTATGAGTCAGATTATTAAAACCAATAGTCTTTCCAAGCGTTATGGAAGTGTTTACCGTGTAAAGGCGGTAAATTTAGACGTTCAGGAAGGAGATATTTATGGATTCTTAGGACCGAATGGTGCAGGGAAATCCACTACACTTAAAATGATACTTGGACTGGCTAAGCCTACCGAGGGGCAGGTAAGCGTATTCGGTAAGGAATTTGAACAGAATAGAGGATTTATCTTAAGTCAAACCGGTTCACTAATTGAGGCACCCTCCTATTACGGACATTTAACTGGACTTGAAAACCTTAGAGTGGTTCAAAAGTTAAGAGAAGTACCGGATAAGAATGTGAAAGAAGTATTAAGCATTGTAAGGCTTATAAATCAGAAGGATAAGAAAGTATCGCAATATTCACTGGGAATGAAACAAAGGCTTGGCATTGCCATGGCGTTATTATCCTTTCCGAAGCTTTTGATTCTGGATGAACCTACCAATGGTTTAGACCCCTCTGGTATCGGAGAGATTCGAGAGTTAATCAAATCTTTACCATCACGTTATGGAATGACAGTACTTATATCCAGTCATCTGCTTTCGGAAATAGAGCAGATTGCCACTACACTAGGAATCATAAATGATGGTACGCTAGGTTTTCAAGGCAGCTTAAAGAAGCTGCAAGAGATGGGAAGCTCAGAGTTCACCATAAAAACCAGAGATAACCAGAGTGCATTAGCTTTGCTTAAGTATCATGGATTTTTAGCTGATTTACAGGGGGAAGAGCTGATAATCGGAAGGAATCTTAGGGAGGAGCAGGTGGTACAAGCTAACAGGTTGTTGGTATCAGAAGAGATTGGGGTATATCGAATCGAGGAGCATAAGAAAAACCTCGAGAGTATATTTCTTGATATGACCGGAAAGGAGCAGACGCTATAATGAAGGAGATTCATTTAGAATTTTATAAATTACGTCATAAGCATTTGCTCTTGATGATAACAGGATTTTTAGGAGTAGAAATTTTGTGGGCATTTATGGCAATATCTATGTCCATATCCCGTAATCCGGACGCAGGAGGCTGGGAGCCGCTGTTATTGATGCTAAGCTCCATGAACGGATTGTTTATACCTATACTGACGGCAGTATGTGTGTCACGGATTTGTGATATGGAACACAAAGGGAATACATGGAAGATGTTAACCTCATTGTCAGTAAAGCGAAGCAGACTTTACTTTGCCAAATTCGTATGTGCAGCAGGTTTTTTATGTTACGTTTTTCTATTACAAACCGCTGCTATCTGGTTTTTTGGCAGTGTTAACCACTTTTTACAGCCAGTGCCTTATGAGTTGTTAGTTCGTTCTTTTCTCGGAAGCTTTTTAACGAGTCTTGTAGTAGCTGCGTTACAGCAATGGATATCTTTAGCGATTAAGAATCAGGCCTTTGCTCTGTGCCTTGGTATGGCAGGAGGCTTTGTCGGGTTGGCAGCAGATTTATTTCCGGAGGGGGTTAGGAGAATCTTTATCTGGTCTTATTTTACAGGCTTAAGCCCAGTGGTACAAACCTATACCGGAGAAACCATGGTATTTCATATACAGAAAGCAGTTGAAATACTGCCTCTTATGGGTGTGGCGGCAATGATGGGAGTACTGCTATTTTGGCTGGGAAATATGCATATATCCTATAAGGATATTTAGAACCACCCTAATCCTGAATAGGAAATAATAGGCAATTGAGAAACTGTTATTTTATGTGTCGGAACCAGTCAAAATCACCAAAAACAGGTTCCGATGTGGTGGCAAGTCACCTTTATTTTGGTGATTTTGCCTATTACCAACCTCTAGACTTATCGTTTCGCAATCGCTTATTAATAGGAAATAAAAAGAGAGGAAAAAATACAATGTTAAAACGATGTGTGTCAGCCGAATGGCTGAAATTAAAGCATTCACATATATGGATACTTATAATGATATTGCCGGTTATCAGTGTTTTAATTGGGTGCGGTAATTTTTATATGAATCAGGGAGTACTAAGGAAAGAGTGGTACAGCCTTTGGTCACAGGTGGGGCTATTCTACGGAGAATTCTTTTTTCCGGTACTGATAGCAATACTCTGTGCAACCATATGCCGACTCGAGCACTTTAACAAGAACTGGAATCTGGTAATGACAGCTCCGGTACCGGTTTCCGCTGTTTATTTGGCAAAATTAATCGTAGCAGGCATACTGCTTTTATTCGTTCAGCTATTTTTCTTTGTACTATATTTTATCGGGGGAATTCTTAGCGGATTAGCATTGCCTTTACCGGCAGAGGTACCGGGCTGGCTCATTAGGGGGTTAATTGCAGGTGTCACCATTAGCTCCCTGCAACTGGCATTATCCTTAAAAATCCGAAGTTTTGCAATACCGGTAGGGATTGGGCTTTGCAGTGTCTTCTTTGGGCTGGGATTGTATGTGCTTAAAATAGGAATGTTCTTTCCCCACTCTTTGCTAACCATTGGTATGGGAGTTCTAAGTCAGGAGAGTATGGGAAGTAGTGGCAGGCAGTTACTATTTATCAGTGTAAATTTGCTTTACCTGATTATTATAAGCCTGGGAGCTATTCATCGAATGAAGAAAGAGGATGTAACTGCATAAATGAGATAACTAATTATAGTGGCTTATGGTATATAAATCACATAAAAAGATTGTTTTGTAACTATGGAAAGGATTGCAGGCTATGAAAGGAAGAATGAAATTTATTATTGTAGGGCTTTTCTTTCTCGTGATAATATCTTACTTTGGTGTGTTTTTTGACACAGATACTCTGATACCGGAGAATCCAAAAGGAAAAAAGCTATATTATACACAGATACTTAATAACGATGTAAAATTAAATGACAATGACCGTTATGAATATGTCTTAGAAACCTACGATGTGAAAGGAAATGCAAAGGATCTTACCTTTACTACCGGTAAAAAGTTAAAAGAAGGAGCCTTTGTGGAATTATATGTAGCACCATTTAGGGGAGTTACTTTTTGGCAGGAGGTGGATAGGTCGGAACTACCGGAAAGAGTAGTTAAGCTATATAAATAGAAGAATCTAGTTTATGAAGGGTTTGAAAGAAGATTTTATGTAGTACATTTGAATTATTTTAGCGAGAATATATATTTTTTATTTAAGATATCACCTAGTATCTATCTATTAAAAAATTGCTGTTATAATTATCCATAACAAAGCTTTGTAAAAAAATTATATAAATATTTCCAGGAGGATAAGCATGCAGGATAATTATAGTGCTAGTGAAAGAATGATTTATATGGTAAAGTGGCTGGCAGAGCACCCAAAAATTCAGAGTAGATTATGTGAAGACTATGCAGAAACCACACTTGAAGAGTGTTTGAGTATTATTGAACTACTTGAAAAAAACGGATTATATGAAATGATTGTAGTCTTGTTATTAAAAAATCAATATAAATTAGAGTTCGAACAGATAGTAACAGAATTCGTCATTGAGAAGATGTTAAAAGAATGGGAGAGGGTCGGCATTGAGCAAATGTGCTATGATATCAAAGGTAAAATAAAAGAAAAGATTAAACAGAAGGACTAAAATAAATTTCAAAATAATGGTATGGTCAAACACTTACAGATTATGAGACGAACACATAATAATCTGAACGGAATAAAAAATTACTTCACCAGCTTTACCTTAAAAAGGATTGACTGGTGAAGTAGTTTTTATATGCCCCAAATGGGAACTATTAAATTTTGGCTGTCAAACGCCGACAGTCGGTCAGTCGTACAAAGCACAGCCCCCGTGCCACGCTCCAGAGAAGCCTTGTCAATCACACCGAATACTCGGGTGAGCTGGTTTTGAGGTGTGGCTGTTTTTTTAATTTCCATAGGGTACAGTTTGCCGCTGTCTTCTAGTAAAATGTCTATCTCCTTGGTATCCTTGTCCCGATAGTAATAAATAAAGGCTTGCCGGCCCCAGTTCTGATAGCTCTTGACAATCTCCGACACCACAAAATTCTCAAGAATTGCACCGCTCATGGCACCATTCATCAGAGTATTGCTATCGCTCCATTTGGTCAGGTATGCCACCAAACCACAGTCATAGAAATAAAGTTTAGGTTTCGTTACCATCCGCTTAAGCATATTGTTGGAATATGGATGGAGATAAAACACAATTCCCAGTCTCTCCAAAATCCCAAGCCATCTTTTTGCGGTAACCTGGTCAATCCCGGCAGCATCAGAGATGGTCTTATAATTTACCATTTGCCCACATAATGCAGCGGCTGATGTAATGAAATCCATAAATTTAAGTGAATCAATAGCACCCGAGATCTCTTTTACATCCCGGTCAATATAGGTGCTGATATAGCTGGAATAAACTGACCGATAATCGCTGTATTGCCCACTGATAAGAGCAGGCATCCCACCTCTGAAAATACGCTCATAAAGTGCAGGAGTATCAATAGAAGTCCGCTCTTTTATCCGCTGTGACAGATGTTCTAAATCCAACACAAAAGGTGCAGACGCAGAACCGTAGATTTCAGCCTGTGACATGGGTGCCATATGGAGCAGGCAGACGCGTCCAGCCAGCGATTCCTGTATTCCCTCCATCAGTTTAAACACCTGCGAACCTGTCAGCCAAAAATCGCCCGCACGATGGTTCTGGTCAACATGTATTTTAATATAGGTGAATAGCTCCGGTGCATACTGCACCTCGTCGATAAACACCGGTGGTCTATGAATTTGCAGGAACATCTTCGGGTCATTCTTTGCCATTTGTCGCTCAGTCAAATCATCCAGTGTAACATACTCCCGTCCTATATTCTCCTCTGCAGCCAACTTTTGCAACATGGTGGTTTTTCCGACCTGCCTCGGACCGGTAAGCAGCAAAGCAGGGAACTCTTTGGAAAGGCGGAGAAAGGTATCCTCCATTGCTCTGTGTATATAATTCATAAAATCACCTCTTCGTCTAAAATTATTATATACTATATTATAGCCGATATACTGTGTCTGGTCAATGTATTAGCGTCTATTATTTGTATTGTTTATATTTTAGACGGTGATATCAGAATATATACAATTAAAAAAGGAGTTCCCATAAAATTAGTTAAGTAATAAAAATTGAGTGATAGATTAAAGATGTATTTGACGTAAGTTTATGTTACAATATGGAAAAGCTTATATTGTACGGAGGTTATAATGCGAACGGAACAAGAGATGTTACATCTAATCGTAAACACGGCTATGCAGGATGATAGAGTTCTGGCAGTTTTAATGGGTGGTTCAAGAACGAACCCTAATGTACCCAAAGACATATTTCAAGATTATGATATAACTTATGTAGTCAAGGAAACGAAATCATACATAGAAGATAAAGGTTGGATTGACCAATTTGGTGAACGCCTATATATGCAATATCCAGAAGAAAACTCCTATTATCCAAGTGATGTCACTAATTGTTACGGATGGCTGATACAATTTACAGACGGTAATCGTTTAGATTTAGGCGTTTGTACACTGAGTAATGTATTAGATGGAATAAAAGAAGATAGACTATGTAAAATCTTACTGGATAAAGATAACTGTTTGCCTAAGTTACCGGAAGCAACCGACATGGATTATTGGGTGAAAAAGCCTACCGAGAAGCAGTTTCTGGATAGCTGTAATGAATTCTGGTGGTGTCTTAATAATGTGGCAAAAGGTTTGTGGAGAGAAGAGATTCCATATGTAATGGATATGCTTAATAATCCGGTACGTCCCCAATTAATTCGTATCTTGGGATGGAATATCGGATTTAATACAGATTATAGTGTTAGTATTGGAAAATCAGGGAAGTATATGTACCGCTGGTTAGAACAAGACCAGTGGGATAAATTTTTGCAAACCTATTCGAGCGGTGCTGTCAAAGAAATTTGGAAATCCGTTTTTATTATGTGTGATTTACTGGATATGGTGGCAAAAGAAGTTGCAAATAATAATGGATTTCAATATAACCAAACAGAAGCTAATAATAGTTTACAATTTTTAAAAGATGTTCATAGATTACCAAGGGACGCAAAAGAAATCTACTAGACAATGGCTTATCTGTCATCATATTTTAATGAATTTATTAATTTCCTTGACTAATGATTAACTAGGAGTTATTATCATAATAATAATTTTGGAAATTGGAGGAGACATTTATGTATATATTTAATATGCATCATCATAATCATTGGAAAAACTAGCCTATGAAATTTCATGGGCTTGTTCTATTGGTTATGCCCATGAGATGCTTATTAAATAGAGATGGATGTCTTTATATATTAAAAGTCATTTGGGAATAACCTAAATGATTTTTTTTATTGCAAATATGAAAATTATTGGAGGAAAATGTTATGAAATTTAGAAAAACACCAGTGAAGGGTACATGTGATATATTACCAGAAGAAATGAAATTAAGAGAATATGTTCTCTCAATGATAAAAGAAACATACAAGTTATATGGTTTTTCTCAGATTGAAACACCTGTTATGGAACATATAGAAAATTTAACAGGAAAGCAAGGAGGAGAGAATGAAAAACTAATGTTTCAAATCTTGAAAAGGGGAGAGGAATTAAAAAAAGCTTTTGAAGACAGAAAAGAGGAATTGGCGGACTCTGGATTGCGTTATGATTTAACAGTTCCATTAGCAAGATATTATGCAAATAACATTAGCAAACTAACAATGCCCTTTAAATCACTTCAAATAGGTAATGTCTTCAGAGCAGATAAGCCCCAAAAAGGAAGATTCCGTCAGTTTATGCAATGTGACATAGATATATTAGGTGATAATACAATCTTAGCTGAAATAGAATTAATAGCTGCAACCTCGACCATGTTAACAAACATATTTAAAGAAGTGGGTATTTCAGAGTTTACGGTACACATCAATGATAGAAGATTACTAAAAGCTATGGGTGCTTATTCTGGTTTTTGTGAAGAGAATTTTGATGAAGTCTTTATAAGCCTTGATAAGATAGATAAACTTGGAACAGATAAAGTTAAAGAGGAATTGCTATTTAAAGGTTATCCTATGGAGAAGGTTACAAAGTTCATTTCCATATTTAGTAACTGGAATAAAGGAATTAGTTGTGCAGAGTATTGCAGTTTTATAACAAAAGATTTTGTAGAGACACAAGTTATTGAGAATATAGACACCATAATAGCTTGCGTGAAAAAGATGATTAACAAAGATGTGAAATTGGTATATAATCCGGCATTAGTAAGAGGAATGTCTTATTATACAGGAACAATTTTTGAGATAAGTATTACTGGGTACAATTTTTCAATAGCTGGTGGTGGACGTTATGATGAAATGATAGGAAAGTTTTGTGGGCAGAACATGGCAGCTTGTGGTTTTTCTATCGGTTTTGAGAGAATTATTACAATCCTACAAGATAATGCAAAGGGCAATAATTATAAAAACAAAAAGAATATCGCTTTTTTAATTGATAAGAGTATTAGTTCTGAAAGAGTAATCGAAATATTTGAAGAAGCAACTGCATTAAGAGAATGCGGAAATATAGTTTTAGTTCAACCATTAAATAAAAACGCAAAGTTTCAAGTTGAAAATCTTGAAAAAGATGGGTATAAAGAAATTCGTAAAGTATTAAGCTAAGATTCAAATTCCACCCCTTAATATTAGGTGCAAATTACAAATTATAAAGTTGACAATAAAATTACTATGTGCTAAAATCACCATAAACTGAATAAGTCACTGACTTATCCTTTACCGCCGGGTAAAGAAATTGAGCGTCAGACTTCATATCATTAGGCCTAAGAAGATATGAAGTACTGGCGCTTTTTTATTGAGTGTAGGTATTGAAAATATACTGATACCGGAAAGGACATGATTTTTTATGGAAAGAACAAATTGTTTCAGAGATTTTGCAAAGTATGTATCTCTCAATGTTCTTGGAATGATAGGGTTATCCTGCTATATATTGGCAGATACCTATTTCGTTTCAAAAGGGCTTGGGGCGAATGGTTTAACCGCTCTCAATCTTGCAATACCTATTTACAGCTTTATTCATGGTAGTGGCTTGATGTTTGGAATGGGTGGCGCTACAAAATATGGGATTGCAAAAAGCCAAAATGAGACAAAGACGGCCAATCGTATTTTTACAAATACTATTTTTCTTGCACTTAGCTTTGCTGTCGTTTTTTTTATTCTTGGTCTATTTTTTTCCGGAACTATTATTCAGTTACTGGGTGCTGATGAAGCAGTTTTTAAAATGAGTAAGGTATATATACAAGTTATTTTGCTGTTTGCACCAGTGTTTATATTAAACAATGTTCTCTTGTGCTTTGTGCGAAATGATGGCGCTCCACAGCTTTCCATGCTGGCTATGTTGGGTGGCAGTTTTTCTAATATTATACTGGATTATGTCTTTATGTTTCTTTTTGACATGGGAATCTTTGGTGCTGTTCTTGCTACTGGGCTTGCACCGGTTATCAGCATGATGATTCTGTTGCCATTCTTTTTACATAAGAAGAATCATTTTCATCTTATGAAAGAAGGTAACTTTTCAGCAGAACTTAATGCAAGTATTTTTTCAAGTGGTCTACCATCACTCATTACCGAGATGTCTTCTGGTATTGTAATGATTGTTTTCAATGCAATCATACTGCGCTTACAAGGGAATGTAGGTGTTGCAGCTTATGGTGTTATTGCGAATCTCTCATTGGTGGTTATATCAATTTATACTGGTATTGCACAAGGTGTCCAACCTCTTCTTAGCAGTTATCACGGCTCAGGCGATTCTGCTAAGATTAAAGCATTATTGAGATATGCTTTAACGACTGTGCTACTTGTTTCAGGTATAGTATATGCCTGTGTGTTTTTTGGAGCTTCAAAAATAGCTGATATGTTTAACAGCGAACAAAATGCATTCTTGCAGAGCATTGCTGTTACCGGGTTGAAAATTTACTTTATAGCTTGTGTGTTCGCTGGATTTAATATTCTTATGTCTGTTTACTTTACCTCAACAGAATATGCCCGCCCAGCGCATATTATTTCCACCTTGCGCGGTTTTCTTCTTATTATACCGATGGCTTTTTTACTCTCCGCCATTGGTGGATTGACAGGTGTTTGGTGTGTGTTCCCTGCAACCGAGGTAATCGTTGCAGGGATAGGAGGAGTCTTATATGTTATATCTAGAAAAAGAATTAGTTAGCGAGACAGGAAACCAACGTCTGTTTTAGGAACGTGTGTAAGGTGATAAAAAACAATTATAATCAATTTTAAACTGGTGGATTTATACTTACTGGTGTAAGATGGGAATAAAGTTAAAACTAAAAGTACAGTGAATAGTTTAGTAAATCATTAGTTAGAAGCAGAAATTGTTGACTTATTCTAGACTAAAATATTTAATAACATAAGAAAGAAGGTATCTATACGAATGACAGAAACGGACTTATTAGAAATTCAATCAAAGCTAGCTGACTATACATATTCCTCTATGCAGTATCTGGAACATTCAGATGTATCACAGTATGAGGTAATCCTTAAGCGAGATGGGTGTATACTTTTATATGGGTTTAATGAAAAGGAAGGCTGTCACGAATACCACTTTGCAGCCAATACCCCGGATGATATATTAAAAGAAGTACAAGATAACCAGTGCTTAATAACTTTTGTACCGGAAGAATGGATAACGGAATTTGAAAAAGCAGGTTTTGTAGTATGTGCAGCTTTTTGCGATTATTTTATGGATTCCTTAGAAGACGCACTTGGATGTGGTGAACCGGAATTCTTAAAAAGGAATGAATGCAAAGAGGCAGCGGATGTAACGATAGCATGTCGAGGGCAGAGCAGAGGATTTCATGGAGAAACAACCGAGTGGATTACGGATTGGATTGATACTTCCAAAGATGCAGGCTGTGATTTAGAATATTTACACAGGGCGCTACTTATCGAACGCAATGAGCAAGCGGAAATAGTGGGGATTGTTGTGACTGCTCTATATGGTTTTGAAAGTGAAAAAGGTGCTGTCTCCTGGATTCGAGAAGTTGCAGTGAAGCCTGCATATCAACGGAAAGGCATTGCCAGAAAACTAATAACGCAGGCATTGCATTATGGAAAAAACCATGGTGCCAGGAGAGCGTTTCTGGCTGCGGATGCATGTAATATACATGCTATCCACTTATACGAAAGTATAGGCTTTCGAGCAGGTAAAGATAAGCAGATTAATATGATAAGGTAAACGTAAGCTTATGAAACGTCTTTAAGATTTAAGGGGAAAGGCTTTCTACACTTAAAACAGGGTTAGTAAAAGCAGTAAAAACTGCTGATACTAACCCTGTTCATTGTATAGACACCTGTTTTAGGTGTACATAACCATAAGACTTGTCCCAAATACACAACTATATAAAGAACATAAAGCCATGGTCATTTTTATGATTTTCTGCTTCAGAAACCAGATTAACCAAAGTAACTTTTTGCAAAGAACTCCTGATTCCCTCATCAAGTGGAGTATAAACAATCAGATTAAGAGCAGTCTCAATATCCGGGGATGACTCCTTCACGGTTTCCTCAACTCCTTCAAAAAGAGAAGTTTCTACAGCGGATAAAATATCAAAAACAGTAATCTCCTGAGGTGGACGAGATAGCTGATAACCACCTTGGGAGCCTTTAATAGAATTCACAATTCCACCATGCTTTAAAAGAGAAAAGACCTGTTCCAGATATATTTTTGATATTCCAAGCTTTTCAGAAATACTAATTAAAGTAATATATTCATTTGCGTTATAGTTTTGAGCCATACTGGTTGTAGCGGCAAGTGCATATCGACCCTTAGCCGACAATCTCATGAAAACACCTCATTTCATACCTATAATATATGTTATCATCATAACAGAAAACAAAAAATTGTCAATAGAATTGATGTATGTTGCAGAATTTATGATAAAAATACGCAAGAGTATCTTTATACAGATGTTAAAACTTGTTAAAATGCGTGTTAATATATTATAATAGATTCGATATGGTATAATATAACACAATGTATGTTAGAGGGATGCTATCAGATTTGTACGCGACCATAGGTCGCAGATGGGAGCTAAAGATGAATGAAATGGTAAAAGATTATATTGATGAGTATAGTCATATCCCATTGTTTGTTGGAATCAGTAAAACAGAGCTAATTTCCATGATGGAGTGTCTGGGAAGTTATATAAAAACATATAAAAAGAGCGAAATCATTATTTTGGTAAATCAGAAAGTAAAATGTGTGGGGGTAGTACTTGCCGGTTCCGTTATGATGATTAAGGAAGATATTTGGGGAAATAAAACAATTTTAGCTGTCATAGAAAAAGGAGAGGTGTTTGGAGAAACCTTTGCCTGCGGAAGTATCTTATCAGCAAGTGTAACCTATGTGGCAGGAAAGGAAGCGAGGATATTGTACTTACCCTTTAATCAAGTCATGCATACCTGCACCAGGTCTTGCGTATTTCATCATAGACTGATTGAAAATATGGTTACAGCAATAGCCAATAAAAATATACAGCTAATGGAAAAGCTTGAAATCACAACAAAAAAAACCTTGCGTGAAAAAATCAGTAGCTTTTTATCAATTCAGGCACAAAGAAATAACAGTAAGTATTTTACTGTAACTATGGGGAGAACAGAACTTGCAGAATACCTTTGTGCCGACAGAAGTGCTCTTACCAGGGAACTTAATACTATGAAAAAAGAAGGACTTATAGATTTTGAAAAGAATACTTTTAAAATAGTATCACCGCTAATGGGAGATTAGGTGATACTGTTAAATCTAGACGGAATATTCTTGCACTATTTTATAGTATTTTTATATATAATGTTGCAGATGTCACGTTTTTTTACATCCCGTTGTGTTACAGTAGATTAGAAGGAGGAGGCGTGGATTGGATAAATTGTATGTAATCAGTGCATATGAAATAAAGGCAGCATATTGTTTAATAATTTCTAGAATATAAGCGGATTTGTTACTGGATATAAGGTTAAAGGATGAATTCCAGTTGTACGGATTCTTTTGGAAACAGATTTGGTGTATTGTTCAGGATATTGTCTAAACACATTATGTACAAGATATTAATTTAGCTCCGACTAAAGAATTACTGGCTCAAAATTAAGCATGAGATTATTTGGGAGTGTTATAAGTCACTGTATGAACTAACGTGAAAGCGGTTGCAAATAGTATTTATTGAATGGAGGAAAAAGAATGATTACGAAAGAAATGAACATAGGAGAAATCTTAAGAGAAAATCAGGGGGCAGCAAGTATTTTAATGGAAAGCGGAATGCATTGTCTGGGATGTCCCTCTTCACAGTTGGAATCCTTAGAAGAAGCTTGTGCGGTACATGGAATAGTTGTTGAAGACATTCTTACGAAACTTAATAATATCTAAGGTAAGGGTTAGAAGGAGGCATAGTTATGAAAGCATCAATAGATAGAGATGGTTGTATACAATGTGGATTATGCGTATCAACATGTCCCGAAGTTTTTCGAATGGGTGAGGACGGTCCGGCAGAAGTATATGTAGAGATAGTACCTAAATTAGTCGAAGAATCGGCAGCGGAAGCTCAGGATGATTGCCCTGTTGCAGTAATTACAGTAGAATAGCAAGAGTATATGCCTCTATCCGGGAGAAGATTTTACGGGTAGAGGCTTTTATATTGTGGGGCAATAATAAGCATAAATCATGTTGCCTGTGCAACGTTTTTTGATGGAATTTATGATAGGATGGATGGGTAAGATGAAATTATGCAATAAGCGGGGTGGTCCGGACTTATTGTGAGTCATGCTTTGTACAGAAGAAATCAATATATAGGTTTTAACAAACTTAGAAAAAACACGAGTGCAAAAGCACACAGATAGGAGTTAATATGAATAAAATAAAAGTGAATTTTGAAAAAATGTATTATGGTTTTCCGGTATTTCTTGTTAGTTATTATGATAAGGAGGGAAATCCTAATGTAACTACAATCTCCTCATCCTATTCATTAAGGGACATGGTAGCATTAGGATTTAGCAGCAAAGGCTATGCTATTAATCAGATAAAAGAAGTTTCTGATTTTGTTATTAATATTGCAGACAGTAAACTTTTAGATGAAATTGAGTTTTGCGGGAAAAATACAGGGTCTGAATGTAAAAAGTTTGAACATCTTAATCTGACGCATGTACCATCTACCACTATAAATGCTCCAATCATAAAGGAATGCCCGATTTCTATTGAATGTACCCTGACAGATGTGATTGAAAGTCAAAACTATAGCGGTATTACCAATATACTAGCATTGATTAAAGGAAGATTAGTGGATGAATCTTATTTAGATGAAAAAGGAAATCTGAAAGTTTCTGCGTTTGATAATATACTTTATATTAGAGATGGTGTCAATCGAGGATTTAGATATATGAAAAAGGAACAATAATCTTAATTGACTTAGTATAGAAGGAAGTATGTGAGACTTAAATTTTTTATAAACATTAGAATTAAAAGTAGTAAAACTTTAAACTATTTATAACTGATTAAATGGAGAAGAAGCCCGTTGGCTTTCTAGATGCACTGTCTTAAAACCGGTGTGTGAAGGAAAGTCAAGGGGTTTCTTTGATGATATAGTTATTAAATAATTTAGATGATAGTAAGTGGGTAGGGTATTTTTGAATTAATTCAGATATTAGAAGGGGCTAACAAATTACAAAGGATAATTGAAAGAAATATGAAAGAATCATGTAGAAAAAATATCGGTTTTTCTTGTTAAACTATTAATGGTAGGAAGCGAAAGGCATCAAAAACTCTACTACACAAGAAAAAAAGAAGAAAGGGAATTATATTCGTATGAAAAGTTTAAAAAAAGTTTTATGCATCATATTAATAATTACCATAATGATGCAGGCAATGGGGTGCTCACAAAAAGATAAAATTACAGAGAAAAATAGCCTGAGTGAAGTATCAAAGGAGAACACATCGGAGAAAAAGCAAACCATATCTTTACCTTATATCGTAAGACATCCATCTCAGGATAATTACGATTTTATTGTGGGAAACGTATCGAAATTACCAAGTTCAAGTAATGGTGAGGTTGAAATCAGAAGTGCAGATTTAACCCAGACAGATTTATCAGATGAGCTAGAGAACCTATTACTAACAACCTATGACAGCAAGACGAAATGGCCGGATAATTTACCAGAAGGCTTTGATCCGGATAAGATAATGGAGAGATGCAAAGACCCGGGATTAGGGGTAAGAAATCTTCATAAAGAAGGCATAACAGGTAAAAACGTAGGAATAGCTATCATTGATCAAGAGTTGTTAACTAAGCATGAAGAATTTGCAAAACAATTGAAATATTATTCAGAGAATGATTTTATAAAAACAAAATATCCAGCTGCGATGCACGGAGCTGCAGTAGCATCCATCGCAGTAGGGAAAACCTGTGGGGTTGCGCCGGAGGCTAACCTTTATTATATAGCCGAAAATTTTATAACTAAAGACTATACCGGCAGAGTTGCCGAGGATATTAATGAACTGTTGGATTTGAATAAAACGTTGAAGGAAGAAGAAAAGATTCGTGTTATTTCAATCTCCTGGGGTGCAGAGGAGATGGAAAGTGATGGCTATAAGGACTTGAAAAAGGCATATCAAAGAGCTAACGAGGAAGGAGTTTTTGTTATTACAACTTCACTGCTAGAGGATGACAGAGAGGATATCAAAGGAGTTAATTTTATTGGGATGGAAAAAACTAAATTAACGGATCCAAATGATTTTTCTACATATGGTAAAACTTCCTGGGCAGAGGAAATGGATTTTTATAAAAAAGATTATCTGTGTATTCCTATGGATAATCGTTGTGTGGCAGCCCCTACCGGAATAAATGATTATGCTATTTACCAAAGTGGCGGACTAAGTTGGAGTGTACCGTATCTTGCTGGAGTGTATGCGTTGGCGTGTCAGGTAAAACCGGATATTAATTTTAATGAATTTTGGAAAATTGCCTTGGAAACTGCAGTGGCTAATGAGAAACTGGATATGATTATTAATCCGCAAGGAATTATAGAAAAGCTGAAGGAGCAGAAGTAAAGGAATTGATTAATCATATATTTACAATAAATGAGATGAATCAAAGGAATATATGGATTCGAAAGAGTAAACAAATAAAGTGCCTGTTTCTGTAGTAAGTGGTGAATGGGAGGAATCATCACATGTCGTATTCAATGACTTAGTATAGGGAGTATTTGTGGTAAGGTAAGTATTTTGCAGCAATATTTTTCGTGGGTTTCTAGTTTTTTTTACCACTTTCTGTTAAACTGGATTAGGCTATAAATATGGAGAATTATGATTATAATAAAAGGTTACCAAAATACCGAGAAAGGTAAAAAATTATGGAACAGATTAATATCTTAGTGGCAGACGATGATAAAAATATTGTTGAGGTGCTTACCAAACTTTTGGAGATGGAGGGCTATCTTGTACATCAAGCCTATAATGGAATAGAGGCTTTGGAGCTTGTACAGAAACAGGAACTTCAATTAATATTACTGGATGTTATGATGCCAAAATTGAATGGATTGACTGCAATGCTAAAAATTAGGGAGAAGAAAAATATTCCCATTATTATATTATCCGCGAAGACAGAGGAGAGTGATATTGTCTCCGGCTTAGAGTTAGGTGCAGATGACTATATTGAAAAACCATTTAATACACCAATATTACTTGCCAGAGTAAAGGCACAAATCAGGAGGTGTTTTCTCCTTGAACATAACAGGAGTGAAGAGACAGAGAGCATCCTTTGTAACGGATTACTGGAGCTTAATCGCTCTAGTAAGCAGATAAATGTGAATGGAACGGTATGTAGTCTTACGGCGACGGAATATAAAATCATGGATTTACTGATGGAGAATGCCGGAAGAGTTTTTTCGGCAGAACAGATATATCAAAGTGTATGGGACGGCGAGGATGCATATAGTGTTGAGAATACAGTTATGATACATATACGCCGGATTCGTGAGAAGATAGAGCTTAATCCAAAGAAGCCAAAATATTTGAAGGTGGTGTGGGGAATTGGATACAAAATCGAAAAAATGTAGGTGGTATCAGGTATTCTTTTGTATTAACGTAGCTCTTTATTGTATATTCTGGGCAGTTATAAACAGTATGAAAAGCAGTATGTGTTTTGGTATATATAGAGAGTATGCCTATGAGGCGAGATATCCAAGCATATTTACTGGTATTGTATTAGTGCTTCAGATACTGATGCTGATTATCCTGCTTTGCTTTATAAATCATACAGAGATTGACAAGGCTTCTTATACGAGAAAGGTACCATCAGAATTAGCGGTTATAATCTTCGCTTTGTATACTTTGTTTATGTATCATCTATATCGTCATAATCAAGTGTTTTCCTTTCAATTTGAGGAAGTATATTTCGTAGGTGTCTATGAGTTTTGGGAAACCTACGGTGATATAATCAAGGAAATCGTGCTAGAATTTGTTCAAAACATACTGATTGGCAGTGGATATTTATGGATTATTACAGCAATCACGGTAAAAATGAAAGGAAGGTACTGGAAGGAGGATAGCTTGTTTTCAAAACTCTTTCAGCACTATAATAGAAATAGGATAAGTTCCTTAAGGCATATGTACTTTAATGACATTCTTTTCCTGTTTCTTCAACTTGGAATTATTATGTATCAAAGCATAGCAAGCATGATGATAATTAACAGAAAAAATTCAACTTTATTGTTTAACCTAGTGATTCTTCTAGTAATACCTTTATTGCTTGAATCACTCTTGATATTGTGGAAGTGTAAAGAGGAGATAAAGGAAAAGGACATCCGTTCCCTGGTTGATGAAATCCACAAAATGAAACAAGGACAAAAACACATTGAAAATAATATCCCTAAAAACTCTTATCTATATGAGACCGGTGAAGAGATAAAAAACATTTCAATCAATCTATATAACAGCATACAACAACAAATGAAGAATGAGAAGCTCAAAGTAGATTTAATAACAAATATATCGCATGATTTGAAAACACCGCTTACTTCTATTATAGGCTACATAGATTTATTGTCTGCAAAGGATTATTTAAGCAGTGAAGACAGGCATTATATTACTGAGCTTAACAAAAAGGCAGAGAATTTGCGGGATATGATTCATGTTGTGTTTGAACTATCCAAAGCTTCCAGTGGAAATATGAAGATTGATAAAACAAAACTGAATTTGAATAAATTGATTATGCAAACAATGGCAGATATGGAGGATATGATTGCTAATTCTGGATTTGACATAAAAACAGTTTATTCGAAAGAAAATTTGGAGATAAATGGAGATGGGTCAAAATTATATCTTGTTTGCCAAAATCTGATAAGTAACGCTTTGAAATACTCTTTGACAGGCAGTAGAATCTATATCAGGACATACGTAGAGTCAGGGAATGCTGTCTTATGCATTCAAAATACCTCTGCATATGAGATTGATTTTTTACCGGAAGAAATTACCGGAAGATTTGTAAGAGGAGATGAATCAAGAAGTGATGGAGGAAATGGGCTTGGACTTGCGATTGCGAAAACATATTCGGAAGTATGTGAGGGTGAATTTAAAATCGATATAGACGGGGATATGTTTAAAGTAACAATACAGTTTCCTATGGTTAAATAAATTCTTGATAAAGACCACTTGGGCAGAATTAGAGATTAGGCTACATCATTGATATAATCGGGAGAAAACTATTTGCTTTCATCTCAATGGGATAAAAACAGAATAAATATAACAGCATTAAATGCCATCTTGATATAATTTCAAGTTGGCATTTTTATTTATACTTGACATATTACTATATGGTAATGTACTATATGGTAAGGAGGTGCTTAATTGAAAACATATGGAGGATTTTTAATATCCAAAATACATCAGTTAGGGGGTAGAGAACTAGAACGGATACTAAAAGAAAATGGAGTTCACGAGTTTAATGGACCACAAGGTAAAATTTTATATGTGCTTTGGGAAAATAAAGATATAACAATATCCGAAATTAGTAAACTTACTTCGCTTGCTAATACAACTTTGACAAGTATGCTAGACCGTATGGAATCACAAGGTCTTATTATACGCACGCAGAACAAACTAAACCGCAGACAAATTATTATATCAACCACAAAGAAAGCAGAAGAATTGAAAGGTATTTTTGATAAAATATCTGAGCAAGTAAACAAGACCTATTATGCTGGCTTCTCTGATGACGAAATAACTGTTTTTGAAAATATGTTAAGGCGAATTATCCAAAATTTAGAATAGAATGGAGAAATAATATTATGAATGATAAAATTATGAAAGATATTATAAGCTTAATTGAAAATAGTTCTGAATGTGTAGTGTGCTCCGTTGACGAAAATGACTTTCCAAATGCCAAAACTATGTTTAAAGCGGAAAATGCTGGAGCAAAGATGATTTGGTTTTCAACAAATCTATCAGCAATACGCACACAACTTTGGCTTAAAAATTCGAAAGCCTGTGTTTATTTTAATGACTCTCATAATTTTAAAGGTGTAATGCTGACAGGGTGTATGCAAGTTCTTACAGATGATCAAACGAAACAACGCTTTTGGAAACAAGGTGATGAAAAATATTATTCACTTGGTGTGACTGACCCTGATTATTGCATATTGTGCTTCACATCAGAAAATGGAAACTTCTATAATGCAGGTGAAAAATACACGTTTAGCATTTGTGATAACATAAGTATAACTCCTTACAAATACGATAAAAAATGGATTCCAGAAGAATTATCGAACATCAATATATAATAAAATCAATTTATATTAAAAATACCGCCCAAGAGGACAAAGGGTGGTATTTCTATTTGTGGCTGCTTACTTCGTATTGCTGATAAAACTGGTGATGCATTTATTCTGGAAGAAGGAAATGTATAAACATAGTAAGTCCTATTCATAATGATTTTTATTTTGACTAATTTTCCAAAGGGGATTTTTAAGGAAGCAAATTATAATGAAGTATATGGTATAGGTGCAGATCGATATATTTGTGCTCATGAATATATTCATAATAATAGTCATAGCTTTGGAATAGATGAAGCCTTTGAAGTTTTAAGTAAAACTAGTCGGGAAGATACTCAATGTTCCATCGTATATGAACCATTAAAAAATGAAATTTACATTGGTTTTAAAAAAGATTTAGGCAAAAATGGAAAATTTCTATTATGTAAAAAACAATCCAATCATTGGATGGATTTTTAAGCAATAATAAAACTCAATTTACAAATGAGAAATATTTGTGAAGGATCTTATTAGCTTATATTCGTGAAAAACCGTCTCACCGGACGTACGTGGCAAAAGGGAAAGGCTCTGCCGGTCCGGTTCGACAGCTTCATGAAAACTTTAACGAGTAATTAAAATTAGTGGCTATGTGGTTTACATAGTCACTTTCGGTTTGGGTATAATAAGGCTATATCTTTATTTAAGGAGGTGATACCCTATGACAACTAGCAAGACACCCAATAGATTGATACATGAAAAAAGTCCTTACCTACTTCAACACGCTTATAATCCGGTTGACTGGTGGCCTTGGTGTGAAAAAGCATTTATGAAAGCAAAAACAGAAGATAAGCCTATCTTTCTCTCTATTGGATATTCCACCTGCCATTGGTGCCATGTAATGGCTCACGAATCCTTTGAGGACACGGAAGTTGCAGAGTATCTAAATCAATACTTCATATCCATAAAGGTAGATAAGGAGGAGCGTCCGGATGTTGACAGCATATATATGTCAGTATGCCAGAGGGTAACAGGCAGCGGAGGATGGCCGCTGACTATAATCATGATGCCAGATCAGAAGCCTTTTTTTGCTGGAACGTATTTTCCAAAACGCTCCCGTTACAACATGCCGGGATTTCTTGACTTATTAAAAGCCGTGATAGAAAAATGGAGGACAGAGCAGGATAGTCTTAAAAACTCAAGTCTCGCCATTACACAATCTTTACAGCAGGAATCGATTCAAGGCAAGGACAATCGTGTAAGTAAACAAATGGTGGAGCAGGCAGCCAGAAGTCTTCTCAGTAACTATGATAGCCAATATGGTGGTTTTGGGGGGGCACCCAAATTTCCAACGCCTCATAATCTAATGTTTTTACTTCGCTTTGCCCTACAGGAAAATAAGGAAGAGGCTCTTGAAGCCGTTGAAAAAACCCTGGATGCAATGTATATTGGAGGTATTTTTGACCATATCGGCTATGGATTTTCTAGGTATTCAACTGATGAAAAATGGCTGGTACCTCACTTTGAAAAGATGTTATACGATAATGCCTTATTGATTCATACCTATCTCGAAGCCCATCAGTATACAAAAAAAGAACACTACAAAGAGATAGCCCAAATGACCTTAGAGTATGTACAGCGGGAACTTACCCATGAAGAAGGGGGTTTTTACTGTGCCCAGGATGCTGACAGTGAAGGGGTTGAGGGAAAATATTATGTCTTCCGCCCGGAAGAAGTAATAAGCATACTTGGTAAAGAAGATGGAACGTATTTTAATGATTACTTTGATATCACTGCCAAAGGTAATTTTGAAGAAAAAAATATACCAAACCGTATCAAGGCATACAAAAATGAAGCAATAGAAAAATGGAATAAAGAGGCTGTACTAGAACCCCCCCGTATCAGCAGCTTGCGAGAAAAGATGTATGCGTATCGTTTGAATCGGACAAAACTTCACAAGGATGATAAAATCCTGACCTCCTGGAATGGAATTATGATTGGAGCCTGCGCAAAGGCTTATAAAATACTAAAGCAAGAAGCGTATTTAAATATGGCTCAGAAAGCAGATGAATTTATTCAAAAGTATCTGTCCGATGGTGAAAAACTTTATGTTCATTACCGGGAAGGAAAAGCAAGTGGTTTAGGGCATATAGATGACTATGCATTTTATGGCTGGGCCTTACTTGAGTTGTACGAAGCTACCTTGGAGATAAATTATATAAAACGGGCGCTTGAAATAATGAATCAGTTAGTTCAGAATTTCTTTGATACGAATAGGGGAGGGTTTTATCTATACTCTAAAGATGCAGAAATGTTAATTCACCGCCCGAAGGAATGGTATGACGGTGCAATTCCCTCAGGTAATTCGGTTGTAACCTATGTTTTGGAGAAATTATATCATATAACCGGAAACCAATCCCTAAGAGAAATACTAGACAAACAGTTGTCGGTACTTGCAGCTGAAACTTCCGATTATCCAAGTGCTTACTGTTTTTCTATGATGGCTGTCATGCAAGAGGTATATCCCACAAAGGAATTAGTCTGTGTCTTACCGAAAGAGTATTCTATGGAGGATATAAAAAATATGCTTTCAGAGAATTTCCTACCACAGGTATCTATAGTATTAAAGAGTGATGAGAGTAAAGTAAGCCTTGAAGACGTGGCGGAATTTACCAAGGATTATCCGGCAGCCCCTGAAAAACCTGCTTATTATCTTTGTGAAAATCATTCCTGTCAGGCTCCAGTATATGAATTAAATGAAATTGTATATAATATGAAATAAGATTGTATAAGATTTCAAGTAATTACCATCATAATTTTTTTAATTTTTATCTATACTATTATTAACTGCAGAGGCGGAAAAAGTTCCTTCATCCAAATTGTCGTGAAGAGAAGTTTTTGTCTCTGCAGTTTCGAATAAATTTATAGAATTGTAAACGGTTTTATATCTCCCTACTTCCCAGGTTGCATATCGTTTATCACGGATAAAATGCTGCATCTTCTTGATTAGGAAAAGTAATTGAGGCATTGACTGTAATGAAAAAATAGATTACTATTTACAATATTACATAAGAAACGGAGTAACTATGAAGGTTTCAAGAGAATTTTATCAAAGGGATGCGGTAACGGTTGCGCAGGATTTACTGGGTCTGGTACTGGTACATGAAACAGCAGAAGGTATAACAAAAGGCATTATAGTAGAAACGGAAGCATACATGGGAACCATGGACGCAGCAGCTCATTCTTATAAAAAAGGTAAATCAGGAAGAACCAATGTACAGTATTTAGAAGGAGGCTATGCGTATATTTATCTAATCTACGGTATGTATTACTGCATGAATATAGTGACCAATCAGCCAGGGATTCCGGAAGTAGTATTACTTCGTGCTTTGGAACCGCTAGATGGCATCAAATTAATGGAACAGCGCAGAACTACAGATAAGCTAAAAAACTTGTGCAGCGGACCAGGAAAGTTATGTTCTGCCATGGACATTACAAAGGATAATTACGGTATGGATTTATGTGGAAGCAGACTTTATCTTGAAGAGCCGGAGGATAAGAAACCTTTTGAAATGATTGCATCCAAGCGAATTAATATTGATTATGCCGGAGAGGCAAAAGAGTATCTTTGGAGATTTACTATAAAGGATAATAAGTATATTTCTTGCAAGATAAGGTAAAAGACAAGCAACTATGAAATCCCATAAACTTTCAAACAAAGTTTATATGGGATTTTATACTGTCAGTCAGGAGATTATGGTTTTGTTTGAAATGATTTAAAAAATAACTGTAAGTAAACGGAATAAACTTGTAAGAAAAGCCATATGGCAAGAGAAAATTTTGAACTTTTAAGAAAAACTATGGACTATTTTGATGTTTTATGAGAAAATAGGGTCGAGTGCGATGTTAAAATAATAACATACCGCTGGAGTATATATATTTATGTACATTGAAAGGAGTCTCAACATGATTTATTCACATGAAGTAGAAATGATGTGTCCAGTTGCGCAGGGCGTTAACCATGGAGCAGCACCCATCCCAGAAGAAGCAAAATGGGTACAAGCAAAGGAAGTAAAAGATATATCAGGCTTAACACATGGTGTAGGCTGGTGTGCACCTCAGCAGGGAGCATGTAAATTAACTCTTAACGTAAAGGATGGTATCATCCAGGAAGCATTAGTAGAAACTATCGGATGTTCAGGCATGACACACTCTGCAGCTATGGCAGCAGAAATTCTTCCAGGAAGAACTCTTTTAGAAGCATTAAATACTGACTTAGTATGCGATGCTATTAATACAGCAATGAGAGAATTATTTTTACAGATTGTATACGGAAGAACCCAGAGTGCTTTCTCAGAAGGTGGTCTTCCTATCGGCGCAGGTCTGGAAGATTTAGGAAAAGGCTTAAGAAGCCAGGTTGGTACTATGTACGGTACATTAAAGAAAGGTCCTCGTTATCTTGAAATGGCAGAAGGCTATGTAACAGGAATCGCTCTTGACGAAGAAGATCAAATTATCGGTTATCAATTTGTTAACTTAGGTAAGATGACTGATTTCATCAAAAAAGGTGATGACCCTACTACTGCTTATGAAAAATCTAAGGGACAGTATGGCCGTGTAGCTGACGCAGTTAAGATTATTGACCCTAGGAAAGAATAATTGAGGAGGATACATAACAATGGCTTTATTTGAATCATATGAAAGAAGAATAGATATAATTAATGCTGTATTAAACAGCAATGGAATCGCTTCTATTGAAGAAGCTGAAAAAATCACGAAAGATGCCGGACTTGATGTATATAATCAGGTTAAAAATATCCAGCCTATCTGTTTCGAAAATGCCTGTTGGGCTTACGTTGTAGGCGCAGCTATTGCAATTAAAAAGGGATGTCATAAGGCTGCTGACGCTGCAGCAGCAATCGGTGAAGGTCTTCAGGCTTTCTGTATTCCAGGTTCTGTTGCTGACCAAAGAAAAGTAGGTTTAGGCCATGGTAACTTAGGAAAGATGTTATTAGAAGAAGAAACAAAATGTTTCGCATTCTTAGCAGGACATGAATCTTTTGCAGCAGCAGAAGGTGCTATCGGTATTGCTTTGTCTGCTAACAAGGTTAGAAAAGAGCCTTTAAGAGTTATCTTAAACGGTCTTGGAAAGGATGCTGCTCAAATTATCTCCAGAATTAATGGTTTTACTTTTGTTGAGACTCAGATGGATTACTATACTGGAGAAGTGAAAGAAGTATTCAGAAAATCCTACTCTACAGGTGACAGAGCAAAAGTTAACTGCTATGGCGCCAATGATGTAACAGAAGGTGTAGCTATCATGCATAAGGAAGGCGTTGATGTTTCTATTACAGGTAACTCAACGAACCCTACAAGATTCCAACATCCGGTAGCAGGTACTTACAAAAAAGAATGTCTAGAACAAGGAAAGAAATATTTCTCCGTAGCATCCGGTGGTGGTACTGGTAGAACACTTCATCCAGATAATATGGGAGCAGGCCCTGCTTCCTATGGTATGACTGATACTATGGGTAGAATGCACTCTGACGCTCAGTTCGCCGGTTCTTCTTCAGTTCCTGCTCACGTAGAAATGATGGGCTTAATCGGCATGGGTAACAACCCTATGGTTGGTGCCACAGTGGCTGTAGCCGTTGCGATTCAGCAGGCCTCTGAAGCAGGTAAATTCTAGTTTTCTACGATTTTTAAAGAATTGTATTTTGTCATCCTACTATGAAAATTAGTTTCTGTCACCCATTTGTCAACGCTTTTTTCAGTAGGTGACAAAATAGAATGTGACGAGATGACAATATATATAAATAATACTCCTAGATTATTTAGGGGTATTATTTTTATTCAAAATAGTATGCGGGGTATATCTAGTAAGAAAATAGGAATACCTAAAAGTAGTTCAAAAGTTGAATATTTCTAAGTTTCTTATAGTATGTTAGGCAGGTCTTGTAATTATGACTTGCCTTTTGCTTTTATAAAATTGATGTTAAAAACTGCTAGTTCAATAATAGGAGATATGGTAAAATATTCAAAAGGAGGGTTTGCATATGGAGAGGAAAGAATTATTAAAAAAGTATGAAGAATTAGAGGAAAGAGTTAGGCAGTAAGAGTTTAGAGAGGGAGTGGTTAAAGCTTCAAAATATAAAATACCGTTTGATTTAGACCATAATAGCAAAGATTTGTTGTTATGCTACATTTGGTTGACAATATGAAACGCTAATTTGGTGGTTATTCTCCTGGAGTTTATTTAAAATGAAATTCAAAAGGAGGTAATAAAATGACATTTGGTCAAAAACTTAAAACTCTTAGAAAAGAGCATAGTTACTCTCAGGAAGAGTTAGCACAAATTTTAGATGTATCACGTCAGGCAGTCAGTAAATGGGAAAGTGATAGGGGGATTCCGGAAATTGGTAAGTTGGTGCAAATAAGCACTATATTTGAGGTTACTTTAGACTATCTTCTTAAAATGGACTATACGGAGGAAAATCTACAGAGCAATGGTTATTACGTAAGCCGTGAAATGATTGATGGATTTCTCTCATATAAACGGCAGGGTGCCAAGAGAATAGCCATTGGCGTCAGCTTAATGGTTTTGGCCAATTTATTTGATGATACTCAAAGCCAGCTTATTTTGATATTATACTGGATAACTATTTCATTGGGAGTGGCTGTATTGGTCTGGCAGATTTTTCAACAAAATCACTATAAAGTAATTGGTACAAAACAGTTATTGTTCGATGAGGTTACAATCAATGAATTTAGACAAGAGCATGAAAAAACCCGCAAACTCTATATAATTATGATAATTGTTGCAATTCTAATTTTAATTCTCAGTCCTGAAGTATTAAGTATTTTAGGCTATTCAGAAACAAGTTTTGGTCTGGCTTTATCCTGGGTCTTGCAGGCGGTTTGGTTATCACTTATTATTTTGGCAGGAATTACTTTACATGCGGAAAGAATCATTGCCCAGAACACAGAATACATGAATAAAAAAAGTAAGGAAGGCAAATATACGTGGATTTACATAGCGTTGCCCGTAACCGCACTTGCTGTGGCAATCGGAATTTTTACAAACGCTTGGAGTCCAGTCGCTCCAATCCTTGTATTATTCTGTGCTTTGCTTGTCACTGTGTGTAAATTACTGTTGGAAGGAAGGAACAAAAATGAATAAAAAACATGTTTTACCATTATTGATATTGATTATAATAACAATTGGATTTTATACCCGAATCCATGTGAACGGTGATAATGCAACAAAAAGACTACAACGACTTGCGCAGGTAGAGATATACTCTGCAACAGAAGATAAACTCATCAAAACGATTGAGGATAAAAATTCCTTAATTACATTTAATAAAAATACTATATTTACTGAGCAGTATTCTGATGCAGATAATAATTATATGAACAAACAAGAAGAAATGCGTAAAGAGGTCGAGAATTATGAATCACAATATATTTTTGTAACGTATAAAAAGCCTGCGGGTTTGAACAATAATAAGGAATTGGAAAAATTATGTGAAATTACAACTTTCAAAGATACCAATATAATTATGATGCAGGTGTCACCTGATAGTATTAAGAATATTGCAGTGCCATCTGAATACTTGACTTTTTATTTTAAGGTTTCAAATAAGGTTACAGCGTATTTGAATTCACTGGTGAAATGAACAGCTTATTTTAAATATGCCTTTGTAATATCCGGTTAAGTATTCATTCTTTTGTCTTACGATAATCACATGTTTTATAAATGCATCATATACTATAAAAAAGTGCATTTTCAGGAGTTAACACCATGAATTATAATAGACACAGCAGTTACGACCCCTATTATTATGTCAAAACATATCCGTTTATGTCAACAGCGGATACATCTAAGAGAATAAGGGAATCTCAATCTGCTGATAAATTCACATATCCACAAAATCGTCAGAATGCGCTTGCTTTGATTCAGCAGGCACTTGCAGGCGAAACAGAGGATAGAATGTTTTATGAATGGCTGATAGAACAAGCTCCCACTGAGGAAGAAAGACAGATAATAGCAGGAATTCGTGACAATGAAATTGGGCACTTTGCAATGTTTCATCAGTTATTCTATGAAATAACCAATATGATGCCACAACAGGTTCAGGGTGAGCAATTCATACCGCCAGAAAGTTATTGTGCGGGATTGGCACAAGCTCTACTGGGTGAACAAAATGCTGTACAAAAATATCGTGAAATCCTTTATGCAATGCAGGACCGAGTGCATATTAACATGATGATTGAAATTACAACAGATGAGATTAGACACGGAATCCTCTACAATTATCTTTATGCAAAAAATGGTTGTACCGCCTAGAAATATTTATTGTATTAAAGTGAAAAATGAAATACATGTATTAACTGCCCACCATATGTCCACCGAATTAAATGGTGGGCAGTTGAAATTGAGAAATAACTATTGTCATAAGTGCTTATATGCGAAAAGTCTAGTTTCTATAAATTTATTTCAAATTCTTTCACATATACAGCATTTCCGACTATAGCAATGTCATAAGTATTCAGGTTCTTAGTAATCATAACAGTAACTTGACCATCTCTACCAATTTCCTGTCCTTGTTCAACTGTGAGAGTGAGAGTCTTATCAAAGTTATGATTCATGTAAGTTGCATAATAAGCGCCCATAACTCCCGATGCAGTTCCTGTTACAGGGTCTTCAACAGTGCCGGAGTAAGGCGAAGAAAAATGTCGGGCGTGCATATCCTTCTCTCTGTCATAAGTTTCTAGACAAAAAGGATGGACAGAAGTTCTGGGCATTTCTTTTAAAATATCAGGAAAAATCTTATTGTTTGGCTGCATTCTTTTAAATGTTTCTAGCTTTTTAATGGGAACTAATAATGTCCAAGCTCCTGTGCTACCATATAGAATAGGTAGACTCTCATCAAGGTCATTTGCGGATAAGCCCATGGATAAAGCTAAGTCCTCCTTGGATCCATTATACGTTTTGAATTCCGGTTGGGTTTGCCTCATTGTAATCGCTGTATCGCCATTAGCATTTAAGATGTTAATTGGTAATATTCCAGCTTTCGTTTCTATAGATAAGTTAGACTTCTCTTCTAATAATCTATTTGTTTTAAGTGCATAGATAGTTGCCATCGTCGCGTGACCACAGAGATTGATTTCATGGCCTGGAGTAAAGTAACGAATTCTTAAATCGGCATTATCAGATGTAAGTGGAAAAGCTGTTTCATTAAAGCCTACTTTAAAAGCAATTTGCTGCATTTTTTCAGTTGATAGTTTATCTCCATCAAATACTACACCGGCTGGATTTCCTTTATTAGGGATTGCACTAAAAGCATCATAATGATATATCTTAATTGACTTCATACGTATTTCCTTTCCTTACCTCAATATTTAATAAAGAATTTGTACGCCTTCCAACTGCGAAGTGTCTCCTGTGAAAATGAAATAGTCTAGATACCTTAATATATAAAAGGCGTGTAACAAGTATAACATTAAATATACAATTAGAAAACAATAGAAATAGTGCAGCTTTCATTCGTCTATGGTATAAATATGTTATCATGAATGACAGGAACGTGCTAACAGAGTGTACATAAACAAGGTTTGGCATTTGGTGCCGTAGTAGCCCCTTGCTATATGATGTTAAATACATTATTATAGTAATAACTAAGTATTGAGCATAAAGGAGGACATAATGAGTAATAAATGTAGAAACCTAGGGTTAATCGTATTAATCCTTGGTATAATAGGAAGCTTTATAATGGCGTATACAATCGGTAAGAATATAAGTGAAATAGGATGGATTATAGGTGGAGTAATATTGATTGGAGGATGTTTTTCCTCTTATGTAGGATTTATTCGACTAGAAGCCACAGCAGAGATTTTAGATAATCAGGACATAATATTTCAGGCTATATCTAATCTAGAAGAGGAAGTTGTAGATGTTGATAAAGTACCTCAGGGGTATTGGAAATGTAGCTGCGGCAATTTGAATCCTGCTAATACCGGTACTTGTAGCTGCGGAAAAAGAAAACCAGCACTTTAAGTCACACAGTATATATATGGCTGTCCCAAAAGATAATATATCATTTAGGGACAGCACTATCTACGCGCTAAGAAATAAGGGATGCGCGTTACAAATGTTATACTGGGGAGAGTATAACGTTATTAATAGTAGCATAATCAGACAAGAGAAACAATGAGAATATATACCAATTATGTCATAAAATGTATTTGTTTTAGAGTTTTATATAATAGTATCAATCCTGCTGTAATAAAGTTGCAATTCAAGTAAAGATTTCACAGAATAAACACATTTTTATGTTATCTTTAATAAGAACGAAAAAGTTTTAATAATAGTATACTCCCCTCACATAATGGCACCAAGTAATATTGTTCTGATACAATATACTTGGTGCTTTATGGTGTAGAATCAACTTAACCTTACACCCTATAAAAGATATAATCTATAGATTCGATATAAAATAAAACATGACTTGAAAAGTTCTATTTTTTATGTAAAATAGAAAGGGCGTATACATCAGCAATACGCCCTTTCTCATAATATATTAGTTGCAGAAACTATAACTACAGTATTTTATAATTTGTTTACAAAAATCAGAAAAATTGAAAGAATTAAAGTTAAAACACATAATTGATATCCTCCTTAAGTGGTTATCTCTTTGCTACAAATGAATTGTAACACTTTTGTAACATAAATGTAATATATAAGTGGTGGAAATAAAGTAAAATAAAGGAATACACTAAATTTTTAATGAAAACGAGAGACAAGGAGAGGAAAAATGAACCAGTTACCGGAAGGATATAAGGAAATTAGAAGTATGAATCTTCAAAAGAACAAAAAATTAGCTATGTTAATAAATGCAGGTGCCTTAATATTGTTAATAGCAGTGCTGGCATTCGGACTATATTTTCAGCCGATAACGGTTGATTTAAAAAATACACTAGAAAGCTCAGTGAAATTAATTGTAGTACTTGCATTATATGTGTTGTATATTATAGCTCATGAGTTAGTACACGGAGTATTTATGAAAAAATTCAGCCAAATAAAGCCACATTATGGTTTTACCGGTTTATATGCTTTTGCAGGCAGCGATGCTTATTTTAATAAAAAGCATTATATTATTATATCGTTAGCACCTATTGTTTTACTGGGAGCAGTTATAGCAATTATTAATGCATTGGTACCAAGTTCCTGGTTTTGGGGCATATATTTTATACAAGCCGGAAATATATCAGGGGCTGCCGGAGATATCTATGTTACAAACTTGATTCGTAAGCTGCCTGCGGATATATTGGTACAAGATTCAGGGGTTTCTATGACTATTTATTCAAAAAAAGCCTAACGAATATCAAAAAAGAAGAATTATTGGTGCTTAAAGATACTATTTGATAGTGATTGTAATAATTTATTTGAAGGAATAGGGTATGCTGAGAGAGTAGATAAATCATAATAATTAGATGATAATAAAAAAACTCTTGACTAGCACCTTAGGGGTGAGATTATCCTTATAAAAGGAGGTGCAGATTATGAAAATAAGCGAAGTTTGCAAGGTATCAGGATTAACTAGAAAAGCTGTTGAGTATTATATAGACCATGGTTTGGTGACGCCTGAAATGGATGATAGCGGTTACCGGGAATTTTCTCAGAAGGACAGCGAACGATTAAAGCAAGTCAGTGTACTTCGTATGTTAGGAGTAACGGTTACAGAAATTAAAAGAATACTAAAAGCATCACAACCAATCGAAGAACTAAGACGCTGTGTGTTAAAAAGACAAGTAGACTATACAGCGCAGGAACAGCAGATTAAGTTGTTGGAAAGACTGGCGGACGGTGAAAGTGTATATGACATTGAGCAGGAGATTCAAAATCTTAATGACACAAAAGCGATAAAACTCAAACTATTAGAAGCTTTCCCCGGATATATCGGTAGACTGTATTTAGTCCACTTTGCTCCTTTCCTTGAGGAACCCCTTTCAACCATGGAACAAAAAGCAGCACTTGAAGCAGTGATAAATTTTTTAGATAATATAAAAGTGCCGGAACATCTTAGAAAATGTATGGATGAATTACAAGAAGACATAAATTTTGGGTCAAATGAGCATATAGCTTCTATGGAGAAAGTGAAGTTGCAAGAAATAGATAACATGGAGCAGTTTATGCAAGAAAAGAGGGAATTCTTACAGACTTATCAAGAATTTAAAGCATCTGAGGCTTATACTTCTTCATTAGCGGGACAATTTGCAAAAGCTTTAAAGGAGTTTAATAATACCAATGGTTATAATGAGGTCTTCATCCCTGCTATGAGAACTTTGTCGCCGAAATATGATGCATACTGTAGAAAGTTAGAGAAAGCAAATCGGATTTTATTAAAACAATATCCAGAATACCAACAATAAATAGTTGCCGTTGCAAATAAGACCATGTAACTACAATTCATATTTATATGTAATAGTCCTTAGAACGCAGACACTTATTGAAAGAATAGTGCAGTCCTAAACGAAAGATATATTTGGGGCTATATTTTTTTTAATGTATTTGCTATAATAAACATATCAGAGGTATAATTTTGCAATTAACAAAAGAACAGTATTATGGATATTAAGAACTCATATCAGAAAAGGTTGAATATTAATTACAAGTTCATTTTTTAAATGATGTTCTGTTCACATTCATGTTATAGGTACTAAAGTATAAAATTAAAAGTGGGGTTTTTATGGGAAATAAAATAGCATTTGAAGTACAAAATTTTAAAGCAGTCAGATTTATAGGCAGAGAAGTAATCGTAGGAAAGAAAAATCCGGTTCCGGAACTATGGAAATCGATATTGAATGATGGAACAAATGATTTTCTTCAAAGTCTTCCTGAGAGAGTATCTCCAGAGGGGGACACGATCGGATGGATGGGTGAGTACAATCCTAAGACCAAAGAATTCGTATATATTGCCGGAATATTTGCCAAGCCTGAGACAGTTGTTCCTGCTGGGTTTTCTTATCGTGATATACCAGATTGCATAATGGGAATCGGCTGGATACAAGGAAATACCTCTAATCTGGAGAAAGGTGCTCATACTAAAACAGAGAAGATAATGAAAGAGAATGGCTATGTGCCGGATTACTCAATCGTAGGAATTTCAATGGAATACTATTCCTTTGACAAATATGCAAAGATTGAAGAAGACGGTAATACTATATTTACCTTTGGATATTATTTACCGTGTAAAAAACTTGTATAGATTTTCATTGAGTAATTAATTTAGAAGTCATTATTAAACAATATTAATATGATAAAATATGAACTAAAATTAGAGCAGGCTGGTTTTTAATTGATAAACCAGTCTGTTTTTTATATACCTGAATGTATGCCAGAGCATGTTTAATAACCGAAGTATGCTTCATTAACACAGAAAGATATGCTATATAAGAGGAGACTGGAAACAAATAAAATTGTATGGTATGATTAGGTTAGTGTATAAAGAAAATGAAAAGTGACCTAAATACAAAGGAAGACAGGAGAAAATACAATGAAGACAAAAAGAAATAAAAGTAAAGGTAAGTGGGGACAATGCTTTTTGATGCTGTTTATGATGGCAATTGGAGCAATGTGGGGTTCTTATATAGCAAAGTATATAGATTATATGGAGACGGAAAAGACTATAGGAGAAATTTCCTTTTGGGTAGTATTACTTTTTCTTGGAATCTACGTGGGTAGCCTTTTGCAGATAATTATACATGAAT
The DNA here is from genome assembly GCF_014218335.1 of Anaerocolumna cellulosilytica. GTDB lineage: Bacteria > Bacillota > Clostridia > Lachnospirales > Lachnospiraceae > Anaerocolumna > Anaerocolumna cellulosilytica. The sequence continues at coordinate 1,459,837 of NZ_AP023367.1, forward strand.
CCGGGCATTTGTTGTTTGGCCGAATGACAGGCTATCAGTTTTCTTCCTTTCGTATTGGAAGTTTTATGTGGATAAAAGAGAATGGAACTTATAGCGTTCGCAGGCTTACCCTTGCCGGTACAGGAGGTCAGTGTCTCATGGCTCCGCCTGAAATGAAAAATGGTACATTTCCATATGTCCTATACAATATGGGCGGTTCTATTATCAATATTCTGTCGGCAGTGGTATTTGCCGGAGCCTCCTTTTTAACCAGAGACATCCCCATTGTAACAAATTTTTTTATATTGCTAGTTGTGATTGGTGTTGTCTATGGAGTTGTGAATGGTATTCCCATGAGGCTGAAAGAGATAAATAATGACGGATACAATGCCATAGCGCTCGGTAAAGACCCGGAGGCATTACGTTCATTCTGGATTCAGTTAAAATGCAGTGAACTTAGTATAAAAGGGGTGCGTGTCAAGGACATGCCCGAGGAATGGTTTAAAATACCATCACCAGAAGCCCTGAAAAACAGTATGAATGCATTTTTAGGTGTGCTTGCCTGTAGTCGCATGATGGAGCAAATGGAGTTTGAAAAGGCGGAACAGGTGATACGTGAGCTGCTACAAAGTGACACGGGGCTTGTTGGATTACACCGTAGTTTAATGACTGCTGATTTAATTTATTGCGAATTAGTTGGCGAGAACCGACCGGACAACCTTGCAGATTTGTTGAGTAAGCAGCAGAAAAAGTTTATGAAGGCTATGAAAAATTTCCCCTCAGTTCAGCGTACAGAGTACGCCTATGCCCTTATTTCTGAAAAAGACACCGTTAAAGCACAAAAGATTAAAGCTGCATTTGAAAAAACAGCAAGTAAATACCCTCATACGGGGGATATTGCCAATGAACGAGAACTAATGGTATATGCTGAGCACAAATACGGTGCTTAGCCGAATGTAAAAGTAAGGAATGCCTATATTATCAAGAATGAAGCAAATAGTATCTAGTATCAAGATAATTGAAACCATCATTATCTTGATACTGTGAATAAAGCAATATTGAGAAACCGCTATAGTAAATCTGTGTTATATCGCGCTAACATCTCTTGCAACCGTCTTTGTAACTCTGCTCGAACAGAAGCGGGTTCCAAACAAGTTAGTTTGTCCCCAAAACTCATTAGGATACCATAACCATAATCGTCGTCAATAAAATTAAAATCTATCATGAATGATCCATTTCTTAAGTCAGTAATATCATCTATTGTGCAGTAATCAAGCATTCTATCAATTACGGATGATTCAATTAATAATTTAATCTTAAATGTTTTTTTACTCATTATATCTGTAAAAGCAGAAAACGGATGTGGTAATATTCTACGGCAAAAAGTATCTGTTTCACTTTTGAGGTTGTACATTCTGCGAAGTTTAAACAATCTGAAATCCTCTTTTACGGTAGAATAACCTTGCAGATACCATTGACTATTCTTAAAAACAAGCCGGTGCGGCTCAACACCATGAAGTTTCTCCTGTCCCATATGTCCTAGGTAGGCAAAAGTTAATGTAAGCTTCTGCTCTATGGCAGATTTAATCGTATGAATCATACGGTTTGCCTCTTTGCCTCTTATCCATGAAGATAAGTCAAACATAATCTGTTCTGTTTTTATTTCAATAGCATCAGCCTGTTCTTCGGAAATAAAGCTTCTCAACTTTGCCTGTACAGTTGCAATATCTTTACCTGATAAGGCACCTTGAACAACTAAAAGACCCATTAGTATGGTGCTGATATCATCTGCTGTAAAAATACCTTTTTCTATTTTATATTGATCTATAATACGGATTCCCCCACCAATACCAGAGGTGGTTATGACTGGTATTCCGGCGGCGTTAATTGCTTCAATATCACGATAGATAGTCCGAAGTGATACTTCAAACATTTCAGACAATTCTTTACCAGTCACTTTTTTTCTTTGTAAAAGTAACATCACGATTGCAAGCATTCGTTCTAATTTCATAGTTCTGATTCCTCCAAGATTATTTTATTTGACTGACATACAGATGTCAACATTACTAGGGTATAATAGGAATGAATAATTATAGGAGGATAGGCATAATGAAAAAACTTTTTTTATCTTCATCGTTTAAAGATGTGGCAGAATTGTTTGAAGAATTCGCTTCCATGGAATTGGTAGGAAAAACAGTGACTTTTATTCCTACTGCTGCATTACACGAAAAAGTAAATTTCTATGTTAAGTCAGGCAGGAAAGCATTGGAAAAAATGGGGCTTATAGTGGAGGAACTAGAAATATCCTCAGCAACACAAGCAGAAATAGTAAATAAACTACAAAGTAATGATTTTATATATGTTTCTGGTGGAAATACTTTCTTTTTGCTTCAAGAGCTGCAAAGAGTGGGAGCCGATAAAATAATAAAGGATGAAATCGAATCAGGAAAGATTTATATTGGTGAATCTGCGGGTTCTATGATTCTTGCTCCCGACACGGAATATGTTAAAGATATGGATGATTATAAAATAGCAACAGATTTAAGTGATTTTCATGGGTTAAACATAGTTGACTTTTATCCGGTACCGCACCATAATTGCTCACCATTTCAAAAAGCAGTAGAAAGGATTATTTCAAAATATGAAGATACATTGATTTTGAAGCCTATTTCTAATTCGCAGGTAATAGAGGTTAGTGATAATGTAATAAGAATTGCTGAAATACGACTGTAATTGGGCTTGTGTTGAAGGAAATAGGATATCAAGAATCTAAAGAATAGAAAAAATGTCGGACAAAGTTTTATATGACGTGTTATACTGGGATTGTAAAAAATATTAAAGCTCTGTAGGAATCAATATGGCTTCTTATAGGAGTTATGATTGCTATCAGCGAAAAGGTTGAAGAGCCTGTTGCAAGAGCTGGAGGGATAATATATGACATTTAACGGATTAAATTTTGTTCCAATGAAAAAAGAAGATGTAGCGATTTTAACGCCGGTAATGCAACGTGCATTTGATGATGATGCTCGTCTCTTTTTTCAAACATCAACAGGTGGACCGCCTGGATATGATGACGGAAGTTTTCTTCAGAAGTGGGGAATTGAATCAGATGCTATATCTTATTGCATGCATCTTGGCGAACGAGTGATTGGTGCAATCATATTGTTTATTAACCATGAACACAAGCGCGGTTTCCTTGGTAATATTTTTATTGACAGCGACTTAATTGGAAAAGGCTATGGGTATACTGCGTGGTGCTTTGTAGAGCATACATTTCCACAAATAACTGTATGGGAAACCGAGACACCAGCGGTGTCATATCGTAACCACTGTTTTTACATAAATAAATGTGGATTTCATGTGGTTGCCGTTGATGGAGGAATGGACAGGTATGAGGCGATGTTCAAGCTTAAAAAGGTGATTAGTGAAAAAGCAAACACAATATGAAAGTATCAGTATTCTGAATCATATCTAAATACGTAGTTAAGATAAAAAAGTCTCCCGGCATGATAGGAGACTTTTTTTGGTATATTTTGCATGTTGATGGCTTTTTTAGAGTAGGCATGTTATAATACAGTTAATGGTTGTCAGATAATGTAATATTGCTTTTTGTATTGTTTTACTAAGATGAAAATGAGTAGGAGGTAAAAAATGAGCAAGTACGAAGAAGGTATAAAATTAATTGAAGAAAGGTGCGGCAACGGAAAAGATAATCTCATCTCTCTCTCAACTATTGCATTAGATCTTAACGCTGACGGAAAACCCCGTCCTTATGTACGTGATGTGAATGCTTATTATGAAGACGGCGTGTTTTACGTTGCTGCTTGGGCAGAATCGACAAAAATACAGCAGATTGCTAAAAACAAAGAGGTTGCTTTTTCAGTTTGCTGCGAGTGGTTTTCTGGAAATGGGATTGGTGAAAATCTAGGATGGGTTTTAGACCCGAAAAACGCTGAGCTAAGAACTAAACTTCGTAAGGCATTTGCTAAATGGTACGAAGACATAAGCAATGAACAGGATGAAAACTGTATTATTTTGGCGATTCGTATCACAAGAGGTACGGTAATTAAAGACCATGGTGCGGTGTGTTACAATTTGGACTTTGTGAATAAAGTAGAGACGGAAGAAGGAAAAATCAGATAAGATATAGAACTTATCTAATATACTTACCAGAAAAATATGCTATACGATATATCGGAAAGCATATTTAGAAAACCAGAAAAAGTCTATCAATTTAGTTTATATCCATGTACACATAAAATCTACTATAACAGCAAAGAATATAGGTAACAAAAGGAAAGGAAGCAATCTTTGCATTGGTAAATATGGATAAATCAAAACATGAAAAACTACAACAAAAGAAAGAGAACGAAAGGTTTAATAATAGCACGAATAAAAACAAAGTAGAGAATCAAAACCAGACGCACAACGTTGTGCAGGAAGGTATTGGACCTATTAATCAAAAAAGATAAGGATGATTGAACAATTTTAATTTTTTGTGAGTTGAATAAGAAGCATCTGTATGAATTATGCAGAGGCTTCTTATTTTTGGTTGTACTATATAATTTTAATTTGTTTGTAATTTCCATAATCGCTAAATTTGTGATATAATAAGTGTAATAAACAATTAATTATCTATTTGCTTCGTATCGCAAGATTGTTTGCGATGTGCATGGTAGATTCGTGTGAAAATAAAAACCATTTTCACATCCAAATTCGTGCCTGTGGTTCAAAGTTTGCAGGTAGCAGAAAGGGTATGGAGATTATATGACAGGATTTAACAATGTGGGCTTTGGCTTTCCAAATTTTTTATTTGCATTTATACCTATGATTGTATTTTTTGGATTTATATTTGTATTTGGGATGATGATTTATTCTCTAGTTCAAAAAGCAAAGATAGAAAATAAAAATAACAAATCACCAATATTATCCGTAGAGGCGAAGGTGGTTACAAAGAGAACGGATGTCACGCATCATAATCATAACAATATGAATAATAATACTATGCATCATAGCTCTTCCACCAGATACTATGTGACGTTTCAGGTTGATAGTGGGGACCGAATAGAATTTGCAGTATCCGGCAATGAATACGGTATGCTTGTGGAGCAGGATATGGGCAAATTAACCTTCCAGGGGACTAGATATCTGGGGTTTGCAATTACTTAGAAACACGCAGTAAACGAATAGTAGTAATGAAAATGAAACGATATGTTCTATCTTTTAATCGGAAGAAACTTTAAAGGATACATCCTGACTAGTCTGTGTGCAATGCATATAGCACTCGCGCTATTGCATTAAAGCACACAGATAGGAGTTTAAGATAGAAGGTATTGTTTTTTAGTATAGGATAGGTTTTCTTCCATTCTTTCTTCATATGTAAAAAATCTTGGTATAGTCTATACCTATTATTCCCTATAGGAAAAGAGTATATTGCATAATTATTAATTCCAAAGTAAGAGTTGACAGTTTTTATACAGTCGTTATTGTATGCTTTTATTGTGTGATGCAGTATTTTAAGGTGTTTTGGTGTTGCAAAAACAAATTTGACAGATAATATATACATTTATATTGAATGCATAAAGTTAATTCGTGAAGTAATTATGCGTAAAAATGAATAAATAATTACAAACGTTATAAAATATCCTTTTATTTTATACATTTTCTTGTTATGATAGTAGACATAATAAAAAAATCAAGTATAATAAGTTAAAATAAATAGTTCAAGTCGTAAGTCAAGAGAGTAAAGAAATAGAGAATAAGAGCTAGTATCGCTGGTACATCTGCGATATGCAATGGGGGAAACCATGAGAATTCAGGATTATCTAAAGGAACATAAATTAATAACCGATGGTGCAATGGGTACCTATTATGCAAAACTGCTTAACAATGAAACTGCAGTTTCTGAGTATGCCAACCTGACCGAACCGGAAGTTGTTATACATATTCATAAAGAGTATATCAAGGCAGGTGCAGAACTGATAAGAACTAATTCCTTTGCAGCGAATCAACAGACTTTAAAGGTAAATAAGAAGGAGCAGAAAGCTATTATACAGTCAGCATACAAGCTTGCAAAGCAGGCAGTAGAAGAATCCGGCAAGGAGGTTTATATTGCCTGTGATATAGGTCCCATTCCGGAGAACGGAGACAGAGCAGAAGAGGAAATAGCAGCGGAATACAAGTTAATTTGTGACGCCTTTTTACAGGAGAAACCAGATATTTTTATTTTTGAAACCTTCTCTGATTTTTTCTACCTTAAGAATTTAATAGCATATATAAAGGAAAGGGCCCCGGAGGTTTTTATTATAACAAATTTTACTCTCAACAAAAATGGTTATACAGGCAAAGGAATCAGTGCCAAGGTTTTATTAGAAACCATAGCAGATACCGAGGGTATTGATGCAGGAGGCTTTAACTGTGGCATCGGTTCCGGTCATATGTTCCATATTCTGAAAAAGCTAAGATTCCCTGACGGGAAGTATATAGTATCGGCACCCAATGCCGGATATCCGGAACAGTTTAAAAACCGTATGATATTTATGGATAACGAGGGCTACTTTGAAGGTAATATGCAGCGAATCGTTGATTTAGGTGTGGATATAATCGGGGGGTGCTGTGGTACTACACCAGATTATATTAAAAAGATAGCGGATAATATTGATTTAAAGGAAGAGGAAAGGGGAATCCGCTTTCGATTTTTAGAAGATGATACCAAAGAACTTACCTATGAAAAAAATGATTTCTATAGTCTTTTTACGAGAAATAAAAAAGTGGTGGCAGTGGAACTCGACCCGCCCTTTGATGCGAAAGATGATTCTATAATTGCTTGTGCCCACAAACTAAAGGCCAGTGGTGCACATATTATTACCATGGCGGATTCTCCTATGGGAAGAAGCAGAGTAGATTCCATATTAATGAGTGTCAAGCTTATGCGGGAGACAGGAATATCTGTTATGCCTCATGTGTGCTGCCGCGATAAAAATATGATAGCTATGCGTTCTGGTTTGCTGGGAGCTTATATTAATGGTGTCAGAAATATTTTAGTGGTTACCGGTGACCCGATACCTAGTGAACAAAGACAATCAACTACCGGGGTCTTCGATTATAATTCCATGCAGTTGATGAACTATATAAATGAAATGAATCGAGAGCACTTTTTAGATGATCCCATATTCTTTGGAGGAGCCTTAAATTACGGCAGAGGACCAGTTGATAAAGTGATTGAAAGAATGAAGAAAAAAATACAGGCGGGCGCAGGATACTTTATGACCCAGCCCATCTTTGCAGATGAAGATGTGGACAGGATACGCTATATTAAGAGTAAGGTAAATACGAAGATATTGTGCGGAATTATGCCACTAGTTAGCTACCGTAATGCTAACTTTATAAAGAACGAAATTACAGGAATACATGTACCGGACTGGGTGGTAGAACGCTACCACCCTGATATGTCCAAGGAAGAAGCTGAGAGGGTAGCAGCTTTAATAGCCAATGAAATTATTGAAAAGTTAAGCCCTTTTGCAGATGGTTATTATTTTATGTTACCTTTTAACAGAGTAAGTTTGATGGATAAAATAGTAATCAAATAGGAGTATGTATGAAGCAGATATTAAGGGAAAAACTTATTGTCCGAGAATCCTTTGCCATGGCGTTTCAAGGAGGAGAAATATGGTTTGAACAATTGGATGCCCTTTCCATATACAAAGAACTTGTTATGGAAAAATTCCAAAAGGACATGGAAATCATAAAACGGCCATCTACTACAGGACTTATTGCTATTAATCTGAATGAAACAGAAGTAGATACAGATATGATACAGCAGATACTAGGTAATTTGGCAGGCGTATCAAACCTACAGAAAGTGGTATTTGTAGGACTAAGCAATATGATAAAACGATATCTAAAACGATGGTTTTCGCAAACTCCGGTTTCATTTGTCTGCAATTGTATCGATGATTATGAGAAAGCGAAACTTTGGCTGGTAGGCCGTTAGAGTATAGCAGGAGGTAGAATATGCGGGCAAAATTACAAGAACTCTTAATTGGTAAAGGCAGACGTGTTCTTGCTATTAGCGACATACATGGAAATCTGTCAGGGTTGCAAAGGCTATTAGAAAAAGTTAAGTTCAACGAAAAGGATATACTTTTTATTGTAGGAGATATTGTGGAAAAAGGGCCGAATAGTTTAAAGACGCTTCGCTATATTATGGAGCTCCAAAAAAAATACGAAGTATATGCTGTCTGCGGTAATTGCGATGATACAGCAAGGAAATTGGATCAAAGGGAAAATCATTCCCGGTTACTTACCTATCTGCTTTGGCGGGAGAAGTCGTTACTTAATGAGATGTGTAAGGAGATATCCATAACACTTACCAAAGACTCTGATATAGAAGAGACCTGTAAGTCGATAAAGCAGCATTTTAAGGCTGAGATAGAATGGCTTGCAGAGCTGCCGGATATCATAGAGACGGAAAATTTTATATTTGTACATGGAGGTTTAGTTTCTGAGAATCTTACAGAGCAGGATGCAGAACTGGTAAAGAAGCAAAAAAGTTTCTTAGAGAGTGAGCTTTCTTTTCATAAATATGTTATAGTAGGGCATTGGCCGGTTGCTTTGTATGCGAAAGGCAAACCGGATTGCAGTCCGATTGTAAATCGAGAGAGAAAAATTATTAGTATTGATGGTGGGAATGTATTGAAACGGGATGGGCAGCTCAATGTTTTCATCATACCGGACATAAGTTCTGAAGAATTTACACATACAAGTACCGATGATTTTCCAGCTGGAGTGGTTCATAAGGACCAGGAGGAAAGCAAGAGTTGCTTTACAATACCTTGGATAGATAATCAGATTGAAGTACTAAAAGAGGAGGAAGAGTTCTCAGAGTGCCGGCACATAACAAGTGGTTATACTATGTGGGTGCCAGGAAAATACATCTTCAAAGACAAAGAGGGTTTAACGCGCTGTGAAGACACAACGGATTACCGAATCGGAGTACGGCAAGGAGAACAGGTAAGGATAGTAGAGACTTTCAAAGATAGATATTTAGTAAAAAAAGATGGCGTTACAGGCTGGTACTATGGAGGAATTGAGAGAGTTCAAAAAAGAATTCTTTAACCTTTTCAACATCCTAATTAGTATAGGTCCAAGTGTACGCAGATAGGAGCTTACTATGACAAAAGCAGATTTTCTTAAAATGGTTCAAGAGAAGATTGTATTATTAGACGGTGCCACAGGCAGTAATATGCAAAAAAACGGAATGCCCACCGGAGTATGCCCGGAAAAATGGATTCTTGATAATCCGCAGGTGTTAATTGATTTACAAAAGGGATATGTAGAGGCAGGAACTGATATCTTGTATGCGCCAACTTTCACCAGCAGCCGGATAAAGCTTGAAGAATATGGACTGGCTGAGGATATTGAGGATATGAACAGGGGATTGGTAAAATTATCAAAGAAGGCGGTGGCAGAAGCAGATATACCGGCAGAACGTAAAGTTTATATAGCCGCTGACCTTACCATGACCGGCAGACAGCTTTATCCCATTGGAGATTTGAAGTTCGAAGAGCTGGTTGATGTCTATAAAGAGCAGATTGCTTATATTCTCATGGAAGGTGTGGATTTGTTCGTTATTGAAACTATGATGAGTTTACAGGAATGTAGAGCTGCTGTTTTGGCAGTAAAAGAAACCTGCGATTTGCCGGTTATGGTAACCCTGACCTTTAATGACAATAACAGAACTCTTTATGGAACGGATCCGGTAACGGCAGTTACCGTACTACAAAATATGGGAGTAGATGCTGTGGGAGTAAACTGTTCCACTGGGCCGGAAAAAATGTGTGAAGTAGTTGCAGCCATGAAAGCCTATGCCACAGTTCCAATTATAGCAAAGCCTAATGCAGGGCTTCCTGTATTAAAAGATAATGAAACTGTATTTAGTATGGGCCCGGAAGAATTCGCTAAAAAGGCTGCCAAACTGGTTGAAGCAGGTGCAAGTATTGTGGGCGGCTGTTGCGGTACTACTATCAAACATATAAAGCTATTAGAGAAAGCAGTTGCAACTTATAAGCCACATGTACTTTCATCAAGAAAGAAACGTATTCTAACAACGGAAAGGCGCAGCCTAAAACTGGATATTGACGGACGCTTTATGATACTTGGGGAGCGAATTAATCCTACCGGTAAAAAAGCCCTCCAAGAGGAATTAAAGGCTGACTGTCTGAATATGGTAGTTGATATGGCAAAGGAGCAGGAAGAGAATGGTGCCGATATTTTAGATGTGAATATGGGCATGAACGGTATTGATGAAAAGGAAATGATGGTTAAGGTAGTGAATGAATTGACAGCTGTTACCGAACTACCTCTTAGTATTGATTCAAGCCATATCAGTGTAATCGAAGCTGCGCTTCGTATTTATCCCGGCAGAGCATTAATCAATTCCATATCGTTAGAAAAAGGTAAGATGGAAAAACTTCTTCCCGTTGCAAAAAAATATGGAGCAATGTTTATTCTACTTCCACTTTCTGAAAAAGGTCTGCCAAAAGATTTGAATGAGAAAAAAGAAATTATTAATACCATTGTAAAAGCAGCAACGGATATTGGACTTTCCAAGGAAGATATTGTTGTTGATGGGCTGGTTAATACGGTGGGTGCCAATAAAGCAGCTGCGTTAGAGACGATGGAGACCATTCGTTACTGCAAGGAAGAACTGGAATTGGCTACCGTTGTTGGTTTATCAAATATTTCTTTTGGTTTACCCGAACGGCAGTATATAAACAGCACCTTTTTAGCGTTTGCCATTCAGGCAGGACTAACGATGGCTATAGCCAATCCCTCTCAGGATTTGCTAATGAACACCGCTTTTGCGTCTGATCTATTAAAAGGAAAAGAGGATGCGGACTTAAGGTATATAAACCGGGTAACATCACGGCCTACTGTGACTGTAGGAAAAGCAGTGCCTACTGCTAAAGGTACTTTATCTGATTTGTCAGGGGCCCGCGAGATTAATCTTGAAGGTACAGATTTGTTAGTATTTGATAGTGTGGTGAAAGGAAATAAAAGAAATATTCTGCAATATGTAAAACAATCCTTAGAGGAAGGGAGGGAACCCTCCTTTATACTGGATAACCTTTTGATACCTGGTATTAACAAGGTCGGACAGTTATTTGATAAACAAATTTACTTCCTGCCTCAGTTAATATCCTCAGCCGAGGCGATGAAGATTGCCATAGAGCATCTGGAACCCTTATTGAAGAAAGGGGATAAAGAAAAAAAGCTGGCAACCGTTGTAATTGCTACAGTTTCCGGTGATGTACATGATATTGGTAAGAATCTGGTGGTACTAATGCTAAAGAATTACGGTTTCCACGTAATCGACCTTGGCAAGGATGTACCCTCTGAGAAGATTATTGAAACTGCTATGTCTGAAAATGCAGATATTATTGCCTTATCCGCACTGATGACTACTACAATGCTTGAGATGAAACAGGTCATTGCCCTAAAAAAAGAGTCTGGATTAAAAGCTAAGATAATCATTGGAGGAGCTGTTATAACCCAAAGTTATGCAGATGAAATTGGCGCAGACGGGTTTGCTGCCGATGCCGGAGAAACAGTTACCTTAGTAAAAAGACTATTGAATTTGTAACAAAGCTTGTTTGATTTACATCAAAAAGGAATGAGAGAAGAAGCTTTGGATTTTCCTAACGAATCAGTTGAATCATAAATGCCAGTTGAGTATGCAAATAACGTACAATATTTGTTCGATTTAGCATACCCAACTGGCATTTTGTTTTGAAACAGATGGAAAATAATAGAGATAAAGTGGGAACATTTTATTTAATTATTAAAATCTTATAAACGAAACATTATAAATCACTAAATTGATAAAAAAATGATTGACTTTAAGAAAAACGAAATTATAATAATAGTTGAACTGTTCAACTATTGAAGTGGTGAACAGTTTGTTTATTACTAAAAATGGTTTAAATTGCAAAGAAGGGGGAAAATATAAAAAATCAAGTAAACATAGAAACGGGACGAAACGGTTTATCAGTATGAATGGATGCTTGTAAGACAGCATCATGGAGGTAAAAGGAAAGGAGGAACAGGATGGATATAGAACTAACCCGTGAATTTGTCACTGTTTTAGGTAAAGTAAAAAAACTATTTCACAAAAATAAGCCCCAAGGTACGGTTCATTCAGGAGAATTCATGATGTTAGGTGCCATTAGCCATTGCATGGAGGATATCCTAGAAAGTAACCCGGATGCTCCAGGTGTAATGGTAAGTGAATTAGTGGAACGAACCCACTCCTCTAAGTCAGCTGCTTCCAAAATGTTAAGAACACTAGAGGAAAAAGGATACACAGAAAGAGTAACGGATAATAAGGACCGCAGAGTAGTTTATGTTAAGTTAAGCGAAAGCGGTGAAAAAATTTTACAGAATGCTTTTGAACATTTGCAGAATTTTGTAGATAAGACATTAAAAAAACTGGGTGAGGAAGATGGACGGGAGTTTGTCAGGATATTAAATAAATTCTACCAGATTTTATACGATGAAATGAAAGAGCAATATTGTGAAGGGCATCAGGAAAATCAAAATTTACAAAAGACAGAAACAGAAAGGAGTTAAGGAATGCTCAAAATAATCAGACTATTGAAAGCATCCATCGGGTCATTAATCATAGTAATTGCCTTACTGGCTTTACAGGCTTATTGTGATTTAGCATTGCCCTCCTATACCTCAGATATTGTGGATATAGGAATTCAGCAAGGCGGAGTAACCAGTGCGGTACCCGATGTTATACGAGAATCTCAGTTAAAGTATTTAATGTATATGCTTGATAACAAGGAGCAGGAAACTGTTCAGAATTCTTATAAATATATTAGTAAAGAAGAGGTCTCACCTTCTGAATACGAGGAGTATCTGAAAGAATGTCCAATTCTGGCAGAAGAAAATATCTATGTACTCAATACAAAAGATAAAGAGACCATAGGTGAATTAGAGGCAATTATGGCGAGAGCCTTTTTAATTGTCAGCTCATTGCAGACAGAATCTGAGCAAATGGCAGAATTAAAACAAAAGCTATCAGAGGGATTGCCGGCAGAAATGGCATCTTTAAAGGTGATAGACATAATCACCATGCTTCCTAAAGAACAAGCCGAACCCATAATAGCGTCCATAGAGGATACTTTTAGCCAGATGCCGGAAACAATCGTAAAGCAGGCTTCCTTAAAAGCTGTAAAGACAGAGTATGAGTTAATAGGGATGGATACGGCTTCCATTCAGTCTGACTATATTGTCAGAACAGGATTAAAAATGCTTGGCCTTGCCTTAATAGCTATGATTTCTACTATATTAGTTGGTTATCTGTCTGCACGCATTGCAGCAGGACTTGGCAAGGATGCCAGAAGCCAGGTATTTAAAAAAGTCGTTGGTTTTTCTAATACGGAATTCGACCGCTTTTCAACCGCATCTCTAATTACAAGAAGTACCAATGATATACAACAAATACAAACGACACTTGTTTTTATGATTCGAATTGTATTTTACGCACCAATTCTAGCAATTGGAGGAATTATTAAAGCATTAAATACTAATATTTCCATGAGCTGGGTAATTGGGGTTGCTGTATTTGGAATTCTAGGTTTGGTTGGTACATTATTTACGATAGCTATGCCTAAATTTAAACTGATGCAGAAGTTAGTGGATCGCCTGAATCTGGTAACCCGTGAAATCTTAACCGGCTTATCTGTAATCCGTGCGTTCAGTAAAGAAAAACAAGAAGAAAAGCGATTTGATGTTGCGAATACAGAATTGACCCGTACCAACTTATTTGTTAACCGTGTTATGACTTTTATGATGCCTCTTATGATGTTTATTATGAATGGTATAACCGTGTTGATTATCTGGAGTGGTGCCAATGGAATTGACCAGGGCAGCATGCAGGTTGGTGATATGATGGCATTTATACAATATACCATGCAGATTATTATGTCCTTCTTAATGCTTTCCATTATTTCCATTATGCTTCCAAGAGCGTCTGTTTCCGCAAACCGTATTGTAGAGGTTCTGGATACCGATTTGTCCATTCATGACCCGGATAATACACAAAGCTTATTGCCCGCAAAAAAAGGCTATGTGGAGTTTGAGAATGTATCCTTCCGTTATCCCAAAGCAGAGGATGATGTTTTATCAAATATTAGCTTTACGGCGAAGCCAGGTGAAACAACAGCGATTATAGGAAGTACAGGAAGCGGTAAATCCACGCTGGTGCATTTAATACCAAGATTTTACGATGTAACAGAAGGCAGTATTAAAGTAGACGGTGTTGATATCAGGAATGTCAGCCAGAATGATTTAAGAGATAAACTTGGCTTTGTACCTCAAAAGGGTGTATTGTTCTCTGGTACCATTGATTCCAACATACGTTATGGAAAACAGGATGCCACAACGGAGGAAATCTTAAAGGCAGCAAGAATTGCGCAGGCAGAAGATTTTATTAATGAAAAAGAAGAAAAATACGATACAGCAATTTCGCAAGGCGGTACGAATGTGTCCGGTGGTCAGAAACAAAGACTATCCATTGCCCGTGCCATTGCCAAAGACCCTGAAATCTATATCTTTGATGATAGTTTTTCTGCACTGGATTATAAGACCGATATCAAGTTAAGAAAAGCTCTAAAAGATGAAATTGGAGACAGTACAGTTATAATTGTGGCTCAGCGAATCAATACCATAATACATGCAGAACAAATATTGGTTTTGGATGAGGGAAAGATTGTGGGAATGGGAACGCATGAAGAGTTACTGAAAAATTGTGAGGTTTATAAGCAGATTGCCTTATCCCAGCTTTCAAAGGAGGAATTGGCTTATGAGTAATGAAAAGAATAGCATGAATGCAGGCAGACATAGACGACAGAGCGGACATATGGGTGGACCCATGGGAGGTGTCATTGAAAAGCCTAAGGACTTTAAAGGTTCTATGAAAAAACTTGCTGCCTATATGAGCAAATACAAAATAGGATTATTGTTCGTTGTAATTTTTGCAATCGCCAGTACTATTTTTAATATTGTGGGACCGAAAATCCTTGGAAATGCTACGACTGAAATCTTTAATGGGCTTGTAAAGAAGATTAATGGAACCGGCGGCATTAATTTTGATGCCATTGGCAAAACACTGATGATTCTGTTGGGACTTTATATTATCAGTATGGTATTCTCTTTAATACAGGGATTTATCATGACTCATATCTCTCAAAAAGTAACCTATCAGTTTAGAAAAGATATTTCAGAAAAGATAAATCGTATGCCTATGAATTATTTTGAAACCCGTACCCATGGTGAGGTTCTCTCAAGAGTTACAAATGACGTTGATACGTTAAGTCAGAACCTAAATCAAAGTATTTCTCAAACGATTAGTTCCATCACTATGATTATCGGTGTACTTTATATGATGATTACTATTAGTGGTACCATGACACTGGTAGCAATATTAACCTTGCCTTTATCCATGGGGCTGATTGGAACCATTATAAAGAAATCACAAAAATATTTTAAAGAGCAGCAGGAATACTTAGGCCATGTAAATGGTCAGGTGGAAGAAGTATACGGCGGACATAATATTGTAAAAGTATTCAATGGTGAAAAGCAGGTAGTAGCAGAATTTGAAAAAGCGAATGAAAAGTTATATCATTCTGCCTGGAAGTCCCAGTTTTTATCCGGTATGATGCAGCCTATTATGGCGTTCGTAGGAAATATCGGCTATGTGGCAGTATCCATATTAGGTGGATACCTTACTATTAAAAATTCCATTGAAGTTGGTGATATTCAGTCCTTTATTCAATATGTAAGAAGCTTTAACCAGCCAATTGCTCAAATTGCCCAGATATCCAGTCAGTTACAGCAGACGGCTGCGGCTTCAGAGCGTGTGTTTGAATTTCTGGATGAAGAGGAAGAGGTTCAATATGCAAAAAATCCGGTTAAGACAGACAATATTCGGAGTAAAGTGGAATTTAAACATGTTAAATTCGGTTACAATCCAGAGAAGATTATTATTAACGATTTCTCTGCAGCTGTAAATCCAGGACAGAAAATAGCAATTGTTGGACCAACCGGTGCCGGTAAAACAACCATGGTAAAACTGCTCATGCGTTTTTATGATGTAAATTCCGGAGAAATTCTCATTGATGGACATAATATTAAGGATTTTAACCGAGGAGAGTTACGGCAGATGTTCGGCATGGTATTGCAGGACACATGGCTGTTTAACGGTACCATTATGGACAATATCCGCTACGGAAAAGAAGATGCTACAGATGAAGAGGTAATCGCAGCTGCAAAAGCGGCACATGCGCATCACTTTATTTCAACTCTGCCGGATGGTTATCAGATGATTTTAAATGAAGAAGCCAGTAACGTATCTCAGGGACAGAAACAATTATTAACAATAGCGAGGGCAATTCTTGCTAATCCTAAGATTCTGATACTTGATGAAGCCACCAGCTCAGTTGATACCAGAACGGAAGTAAGAATTCAAAAGGCTATGGATAATTTAATGCAAGGCAGAACTAGCTTTGTTATTGCCCACAGGCTTTCTACCATTAAAGATGCTGACTTAATTCTGGTTATGAAAGACGGCGATATTATAGAGCAGGGTAATCACGAAGAACTGCTGCTTCAAAAGGGATTCTATGCTTCCTTGTATAATTCTCAGTTTGAAGAGTCTGCTTAATCGCTTGTATCTGAATATTTGATTTAAGAATGTATAAAAGCTTCATAACGATTCTTTATTCGCTAAAAAGAATGTTATGGAGCTTTTAATAGTAATACGTATGATATGCTCTTGTTCCAGTTTTTGTTAAGTGTTATAATTAGAGTGTGATATGGCCGATACTTAAGGCAATTATGAAGAATGTACATTCATGCAAGTAAGTAGTCCAGTTAAACCGGATAGTATATTGGGTAAATTATAATAAGCAGCAGCTAGTTTAAGAGCGAAAGAAAATAAATAGGAGAAAGGATACCACATATAGATTCTTTCACTCTTTTGGTGGTCATATCCTAAGATGCTTAGGATATATGATAGGTGAAAAGTATGGACAAGAAAATGAGGTTTTTATTGGGAACCGTATTGTTTTTAGCAGGTATTATAACAGGTTTTTTTATTGCTCCTATTAAACAGGGAATTGGTAATAATTGTGGTAACAATTCAACGAATAATTACCATAATGAAAAAGAAGAGAACGAGGAAATGTAATATAGAAAACACAGAAAAGCAGTCAAATTAAAGTTACCTACTGTATAAAAAATGTAGCATTAAAAGATTAAATATAGCATTAAACCAAGTAATCCGGAACCCGACATTATGAAGATAGGATTAATCTTCGTCTTTCTAAGCAAAATCAGACTGCTGCAAAATAAGAAAACGGCAATCGTGTCTATATGCTTCATACTAACAGGAGTACTTCCCCCGCCCCAAAAAGCAGCTATAATAATTGAAACTCCGGCAGAGGCAATCAGGGCAACTACAACCGGCTGTAAACTATCTAATATCCCCTTCACAATTGCAAGGTTTTGGAACTTTTTATAGAGAAATGCAAGCAAAAGTACAATGCATACAGATGGTAAAATACAGCCCAAGGTTGCAATAATGGCTCCAGGCAACCCTGCAACACGTGTACCTACAAAGGTAGAGGAATTAATAGCGATTGGCCCGGGGGTCATACCCGATAGGGTAATTAAATCCGTATATTCTGTTACAGTCAGCCAATGATTTAATTCTACAACCTGTCGTTTTATCATAGGAAGAGAAGCATACCCCCCTCCGATACTAAACAGTCCCACTTGAAAGAAGCTTAAAAACAATTTTATGTAGTTCATTACTATGTTTCCTTTCCTTTTCTCATACGATACATAGTCTGTATGGCACCTATGACTCCGCATGCTAAAATAAGTAAGGCAATATTTATGCCAAAAAAATAAGCAGCTAAAAATGAAATAAGCATCATAAGAATAGAAAAAGCTTCTTTTTTCTTGCATATTTCACGCCCCATCGTAAAAACTACATCTACAAGAACAGCCGCGATACCAGCCTGCATTCCTCTTAATAGCAGATTTATGGCTATATTATTTTGAAAGGTATTATAAAAGAGAGAGACAAGGGAAAGAATCAAAAAGGGCGGCAGAACCGTCCCAAGAATAGCCAATAGGGCACCCACAAGTCCGCCGCATTGATAGCCAATCAAAACAGATGCATTTACCGCTACAGAACCTGGTGTAGATTGTGCGATTGCAGTTATATGAATAATATCTTTTTCTTTAATCCACTTAAGGTCATCAGCAAATTTCTTTTTTAATAAGGGAATTATGACAAAGCCGCCGCCAAAGGTAAAGGCACTGATATAAAAAGTAGAAGAGAATAGCTGTAAATAAAATTTTGAAGTATGTTTCATAATACCTCCCTTCTGTGTGCAAAAAGTTGTTTTTTTAGCTTAACTCCCATATGTGTGCAAATGTACACACACAAATCCATTATACAACTTGAATTAATATAATAAAAATAGTATTATCTTATAATATACATAATATATTTGTTATATATAATAGCAGAGAAAGGCTAAACAGCAATGACCCTTAGGCATATGAAAATATTTGTAACAGTTTGCGAATGTAACAGTGTAACTGCGGCGGCAGAGAAACTCTATCTTGCGCAGCCCTCGGTAAGTCTTGCAATCAGAGAATTGGAGGAATATTACGGCATTCAATTATTTGACCGGATATCCAGAAAAATGCTTATCACGGAGGCAGGAAAAATGTTTTTGGATTATGCCATCCATATTGTGGATTCGTTCGATGCCATGGAAAAAGAAATCAGAAATTGGGACAGTATGGGGACTATGAGAGTTGGCTCCAGTATTACTATAGGAAATTTTTTATTAATACGGTATGTGAAGGAATTCAGAGAAAAATATCCTCATATAAAGGTTACAGTAACAATTCAGAACTCAGAAGAAATTGAAAAACGGATTATGGACAATGACATTGACTTTGGACTGATAGAAGGGGTGATACATAACAATCACATTGTCAGCGAAAAGTTCATGGAAGATGAATTAGTATTTGTGTGCGGTAAGGGACATGCTCTGGCAGAAAGTAGAGTAATACAGGCCTCACAGCTTTCCCAATGGGATTTTATATTAAGAGAAAGAGGCAGTGGAGGAAGAGAATTGTTTGAAAGTGCCCTTTTAACTCATAATATTGAGATAGCCCCTATCTGGGAAAGTGTCAGTACCCAGGCAATTATAAAGGCAGTCATGGAAGGGCTTGGTCTGTCCGTACTTCCCTTTGAATTAGTAAAGGAGGAGTTAAGAAAAGGAAATCTCATAAGACTGCAAATAGAAGAGATTTCACTTAGGCGGTATTTTTATATTATATATCATAAGAATAAGCTGTTAACACATTCTGCAAAAGAATTTATTACATTATGTAAAAAAAGAGAAATAATAGCATAGAGGAGATTTTACCTGGATTAAATTAGGATGTCTTTGTTTTTGGAGAACCATAATAGCAGATGAAACGTGTCATTCATGAGTTTCTTAAAGAAAGAGTACCGCAAAAATATATGTTTCATCTGCTATTAAAAGATTTAAAATAGGAGAACTCTAGCAGTTGTGTCAGCCTTACCTATTCGTTTTTGTAAAATTAAGAATAGCATCTTTTAAGAATTCGGTTGTTCCGCTTTGTGCTTTATCATAGTAAGCCTTAAAGCGTTCATCGGCTACGTACATTTGTGCCAGACCTGCATGAGCCTCTGGTGAGTATTGTTCCCAGAAAAAGCAAAGCCATTGTTTATGAAGATTTGCCGCCTTTTGAGCCAATGCCCCGGCCGGGTTGCCGGTTTCATAGGCGGCACTTAATGTCTGAAATAAATCTTCTTCCAAAGCTTTTACCTGATTATACTGCTCCTCTGTTAAGTTCATTAGTTTTTGATTGGACTGATTTATAGCTTCTTCTCCATATTTTTCACGAATTTCTACGCCATATGCCGCTTCGTTTTCAGCAATCAAGTTCTGTTTAAATCCTTTAAATTTTTCATTATCTGACATGGTAATTCTCCCTTCAGTTGATACTATCGTTTTTTCAACATTAATAATTAACAGCTCTAACTGTTTCTTTTTAGCAAGCAGTTTTTTATGATGTTCCTTTAAAGCAGCCAAACTATTAAAGGAAGGGGTGGTAATTATGTCTTTAATACCATCAAGACTGACCCCAAGCTCCCGGTAAAAGAGTATCTGCTGTAACAGATTCACTTCTGGTTTTCCATAGATACGGTATCCGGAGGAATTGATTCTGGCAGGTTTTAGAAGACCGAGTTCATCATAATATCTTAGAGTTCTTGGGCTGACACCAGCCAGTCTTGCTAATTTTTGAACGGTATATTCCATAATTATTTTTCTCCCTTCTTTAACAACGTGCGCTACAGTCAGGCGGGTGGTAATAACTTTAATTTAACTGCCTGCAAGATTCATGATAGACTATGACGCAGCGTGAATGTCAATACCTTTCTTATAAAAAAATAAGTATACCGCAACTGTAATTAGGATAAGATGAAAATAAGATAGACTGCCAAATATACAATACTTTTCTGGCAGTCTTTTGTTATATAACAGGATATTCGGTTACAGGTTAAGTTTAAAGTAGTCGCACAAAGTATCTGCTACAGAATGTGCGCGGAGAGAATAGCGGTCTCTGATTTCTTTGGCGGCATTCTCCATTACATATCCGTACTGTACCATAGAGAGCATCTCCAAATCATTATAGTTATCGCCAAAAGCCATAACCTCACTTGTTGAAAGAGATAGCTTTTTAAGGAGAAAGCGTAAGGCGTTTCCTTTATTAACATCCGGAGCTGTAAAATCTAGCCAGCCGTGTCCTGATATGGTACATTTAAAGTAGCTTTCCCATTTTGATACAAAATAATCACCTGAATTTTTCGCAATACCTGCTTTTTCGAATACGGATATCTTAATAAAGTCCTCCTTAATATCTTTAAAATCTTCTATTAAGGTTACATCATTTCTTACGATGTTCTTCATACGGTGATAATATTCTTCAGACTTTGGTTTTAAGTAAGAGGTAAATTGACCAGACAGCAAGATTTCACAGCCTTCACGATTCCAGATATCCTCTATTAATGCAAGTCCCAGTGTCCTGTCCATAGATGAACTTAAAAGAATTTGGTCTTTATATAATATAAGCCCTCCGTTTTCACATATGAATATCATATCCTTACTTGCCGGGCCGAATAACCGGATTAAGTTCGGATACTGTCTTCCGCTTGCTGCTGCAAACAAAAGTCCTTTTTCCTGAAGGGTGAGAATCGTCTGAATGGTTTTTGCATCCAGTGATTGATTACCATTGTGTAATAAAGTACCGTCAATATCACTGACAACTAATTTAATCATATTTTTTACCCGAAGCATATTGCAGGTTGCTTGCAATGCTGCCACAATATAATGGGCTGTATTTTTACAACCGGTGAAAGAATATAATGCGGCGTCCTTTCCTAGTATTAGATTTAGATTTCTTTCACTTTATCTCACATATAAGTGTAAAAACAAAGCGGCAGTTGCTATTATAGCAATATAGTCTGAATAAAGCAAATATTTACGTGCACTTTACTTAATAAAGGGTAAGATAATAGATTTTTTTCAGTAAAAAACTATATTGCTTTTTATCTTAAAGCAGTTCATAATATTATTTATATGTTTATTTTTAGACTATAATATGGGCAGAGGTTAACCAAGGAGAAAAGTATGTTCAACAATAAGCAGTTAAAGAAACTAATCATTCCATTGATTATCGAGCAACTATTGGCAGTAACTGTAGGTATGGCAGATATTATGATGGTTGCAAGGGCAGGAGAAACGGCGGTTTCTGGTGTATCCCTAGTGGATACGCTGAATGTCCTTTTAATAACATTATTTTCATCCTTAGCAACAGGTGGGGCAGTTGTAGCAGCTCAGTATTTGGGTCATAAAGAGACAAAGGAAGCCTGTAAGGCAGCGAATCAGTTGCTGTTGGCAGTGGGCTGTATATCGTTGCTCATCATGGGAATATCCTTGATAGGTAATCAGGCAATCCTGCGAACTATTTATGGAAGTAAAGTGGAAAAGGCAGTAATGGACAATGCCGTTACTTATTTTTATATTACAGCACTCTCTTTTCCGTTTTTGGCTATATATAATTCCTGTGCAGCATTGTTTCGTACTATGGGTAACTCAAAGGTTTCCATGATGGTATCAATTATTATGAATATTATTAATGTGGGTGGTAATGCCATTTTGATACTTGGGTTTCGTATGGGAGTTGCTGGTGTTGCATATCCTACACTGGTTTCAAGGGCAGTGGCTGCAGTAATCATGTTAGGGTTAATCCATAATGCAAAAAATCCTATTCATATTAGTAATATTTTTCATCAAAGATTTGATTGGAAAATGATTCGTCGTATTCTAAATATTGGAGTACCAAATGGATTAGAAAACAGTGTATTTCAAATTGGTAAAGTTCTTGTTCAAGGCATCACGGCAAGTTTCGGAACGGTTGCAATAACTGCCAATGCTGTAGGAAATACCATTGCAGGTCTTGAAGTTATTCCAGGATCGGCAATCGGTCTTGCTATGATTACTGTGGTTGGACAGTGCGTAGGAGCAGGAGATTTAGAACAGGCAAAGAAATATGTGATTAAACTTATGAAGATAACTTACATAATAATAATCATATTAAATATGGGAGTACTGCTTTTACGGGAACCTATTATTGGTCTGTATAATCTTTCAAGTGAAACAGAAGCTTTGGCTATGCAGCTTGTTATATATCATAGTATATGCTGCTGTATTATTTGGCCTATTTCTTTCTGCCTGCCGAATGCATTACGAGCTGCAAATGATGTAAAAAATACAATGTTAATTTCTATTATATCTATGTGGGTTTGGAGAATAGGTTTTAGTTTTATTCTCGCGTATAGCTTTAAATTGGGATTAATGGGTGTCTGGATAGCTATGACTATTGACTGGCTCTTCCGTGGTATTTGCTTTGTTACCAGATTCTTAAGCGGTAAATGGAAGCGACATGCGTATATCAGTTGATAATAATATTAGATTGGAAATGTAGCTATGAAGGATAAGTGTTGATAATCCTTTATAACAAAATAATTAAGAAAGAAGCTCCACGACTTTCCTGCCTTATATAATGCAGTTTAAAAGTCTGGAGCTTCTCTTTATGCAGAAAACGTTGCAAGGTTTTCCTATTTTATTTCTTCTATGGAATATCTCAATCTACAGGTGCTTTTGAATCTGATCAATGATATCCTTGTATTCTTCTTCTGATAAATATACTTTATCCGGATTCATTGCAAATACGCCACCCCATTCAAATTCTTCTTTATATTTAGGTACCAAATGAAAATGAAGGTGGTGTCCGGTATCGCCATAAGCACCATAATTTACCTTATCGGGATTAAAAGCAGTCTGTAATGCTCCCGATACTTTAGCAATATCAGCGAAAAAAGCAGTTCTTTCTTCGTCTGTCAGTTGAGTCATATCTCCAACGTGATAATTGTGAGCAACGATAACTCTTCCCTTGTGGCTTTGTTCCTTAAAAAGATAGAGTTTTGAAGTAGTAAGGTCACAAATCTTAATACCGAATTTTGCTACTAATTCCCCTTCCATACAATAAGCGCAGTTTAAATCTTTTTCCATGAGGTCTTTTCCTTTTCTTATGAATAATTTTGTATTAGTTCTTAGTAATGTCTAAGAATAAATCAATGGATTCAGCTACCATGCTAAGGCTCTGTCTCCAAAAATCCGGTTTTGTAAGGTCAATCTCAGCCATTTTAGCTACATCTTCTACCGTATTAACAGTAGTGGCATTTAATAAAGTACGATATTTTGGAAGAAAGGCTTCTCCCTCTTCCTGATATTTTGCATAAAGTCCTCTGGCAAATAATCCGCCGAAGGCATAAGGAAAGTTATAAAAGTCAAGAGAATCTCTGTAATAGTGTCCTTTGCACACCCACATAAAAGGATGGCGTACTTCGGCGTCCAGGCCGTCTCCATATGCTTCCTTTTGGCAATCAAGCATGAGTTGTTCTAAGTCGGAGGAGAAGAGGAAGGCTTCCTTACGTCTTTCAAAGACAGCACTTTCAAATAAGAATCTGGAATAGATATCGATAATTATTTGAGTAACATCTTGTAATTGGCTTTCGATTAAAGTAAGCTTTTCTTCACCCTGAGCCTCTGCAATGGCAGCATTCATAATAACGGTTTCGTTAAAGGTAGAGGCAGTTTCTGCTACCGGCATGGAATAATCTGTATTTAGAGGAAGATGTTCCTGAATATTTAAACCATGATAAGCGTGGCCAAGTTCATGTGCAAGGGTAACTACGTCGCTTAAAGAGCCGTCAAAATTGGTTAAGATGCGGCTTTGTTTAATGTAGGGCAGATTATAGCAGAAGGCACCGCCTACTTTACCGGCATGGGGATAGAAATCAATCCATTCCTCGTCAAAGGCAGTTTCGATCATATCTGCAAGATCATCTGAAAAACTACGGAAATGTTTTACTAAATATTCTTTTGCCTCTTCTACGGAAAAGGTTCTCTGGGTGCTTCCAAGGGGAGCGAACAAGTCATACCAGGGCAGTCCGTTTTTATGTCCTAACAATTCCCCTTTACGCTTTAAGTAAGCTCTGAATTTTGGCAGATATTCACGAATAGCAGTAAACATAGCATCCAGTGTTTCCTGTGTCATCATGGCACGTTTTAAATTCATGGCAAGAGCAGAATCATGACCTCTTAAAGCGGATAGGGTATTTGCCTGGAATTTTAGATGATTCAGAGAAAAAGCTACTGGGTCCTTAATTTTTTCATAAGAAGCGATTTCAGCCTCATAAGCCTCTTTACGAATTTTTGCATCTGAATTGTAGGCTAGGTTACGGATATCGGAAAGAGTCGTTTTTTCACCGTTATAATCCACTTCCAGCGTGGAGGTAAGATACTGCTGCATGGTTGACCAGGCAGAAGCCCCGGATAAGTTCATCTTTGCAATCACTTCTTCCACTTCATCGTTTAACGTATATTTGGCATTTTCTTTTTGGTGATTCAAAAAGAAACGATAATTTTCTAAGTTAGGGGTGCCTGCAATGATTTCATCAAGGTTATCTAGTTTTGCAATATACTTTTTAAAAATGGCAAATTCTTTGGAAAGTTGACTGGTTTTATCCTGTAGTTTACCCATGATTGCAACTGTTTCGCTGTTGGTGGTATCCGTAGATTTTCTAAGAAATACATAAGCTGATAATTTGTTTATGAGTACGGAATATTCTTCTATATAACCGATTAAAGCAGGAAGTGCTTCCGCAGGCTCAACAGTATCAAGCGTTTTAATGTACTCTTTAATCAGTGCTATTTGCACGTCTGACTTTTTTAAATCTTTTATAAAGGCTTCATCTTGATAACCCTTATAAAGTGCATCTAATGACCATTCTGGTTTCATAAGCATCCTCTTTTCCAGGGAAATATCTATATTTAGAGAGTTTTTCCCTTGTTAATGTCCTTTATTAATACAAAAGCTGTAATTCTAGCTTATATGCAGGGAATCTGCCTGATCTAAGAGCAGTATCAGACACCCTATTATGTACATAAATAATATTATAACACATTTTTATGATATGAACAGAATGTTTTTTGAGATTCAGTAATATGCAACCTGCAAAAAACATAATATTATACTACAGTTTGTATGCGAGGGTGCTCATGATTAAAAGGGTAAAATTAAAACGGGGGATATTAATTGAGCTTCTCCTGCTGGCAGCATTATGTTCGTATCTCTTTTCCCAGAGATATCTAGAAGGTGCATTGGATGCTTTTTTTCCAAATTCAGAATCCAATTACATAAAATGGGTTGATTTTAATGTAAGTTCTTCTGCCATGGGAAAGGCATATGAATATGATGTAGCCTCTCAGACAGAAGAGGTAAAATTAAACTGGATAGAGCTGTTGGCTTATTTAGGAACCAGATATGGCGGTGATTTTTCAAAATATAAGGAAAAAGACTTAAATGACCTGGTAAATAAATTAAAAGACAAAGAAGAAACGATAGCCTCTCTGACGGAGGAGATGAAGTACTATAATTACTATTACGAAGCTTACTCCGCAATCCTTAGTGGTTTAGTAGGAGAATATGAAATTCAGGTTGCAGATGAAGAAAAACCGGAGGAAAAGGTATGGGTCAAAAAGTATGGTTTAAAGGCTTACCTGCCTCTTGCCAAATTCTTCCCCTATAGTGATTACGATGATTTTGGAGTATCCAGAAGCTATGGCTATAAAAGGAGACACTTGGGACATGATATGATGGGACAGGTGGGAACCCCTGTTATTGCAGTGGAATCCGGTTTTGTGGAAGCACTAGGCTGGAATCAGTACGGCGGCTGGCGAATTGGTATACGCAGCTTTGACGGAAAACGCTATTATTATTATGCTCACTTACGTAAAAACTTTCCTTACAATAAAGCACTTGAAGTTGGCAGTGTTGTTCAGGCAGGGGATGTAATCGGATATCTTGGCAGAACCGGATACAGTGCTAATGAAAATGTCAATAATATAGACACTCCTCATCTGCATTTTGGTATACAGCTAATATTTGATGAATCACAAAAAGAAGGTATGAATGAAATATGGATTGACTGTTATGACATTATAAAATTCTTATACAGAAACCGTTCCGAAACGGTTAAAAATGAAGAAACCAAGGAATGGTATCGTGTATATGAAATGAAAGATCCGTTAGTGGATGAATACCTAAAAAATAAAGACAAAAATCCTATAAAACCTCATAATATAGATGAAAATACAGGTGACGGGCAGGGACAATAATACAGAAAGCAGTGTAGGATTGAAGGGAGTTGAAGGCATGCCATTACATGCTGCTTCTTTTTTGAGAAAATGTAACTTTATATATCCAAAGAAACAGAGATTTATTTTAAGCACAATCCTTTTAGGCGTATTTGCGATTCTTCTGGGTATGTTTAAGTTATCAGTCATGAAAAGTAATACAATCATATATGATATGGCAAAAGCATATGAAGGAGTAGCTGCCTATCATGGAATTCAGACGATTTACCGGGCAAATGAAAAAGGTGAAAAGGCTATATTAGCAGTACGTGATATCTGGTCAGATAGAGAGGGAAGGTATTATATAAAGGAATTGGAGGGGGTAAACCAAGGAATAACTACAATTAATAACGGGCAGCACAAGTGGCAGCTAAATCCAAGTTCTAAGACAGTACAGATGTTGCCCGTTCAGCCAAGTACTACGCAATTTATGTTTGAAATAGGTCATGAAATCACTTCTATGCAAGCAGTAAAAAGAATAAAAGAAGTAGATAAGGATATGGTAGCAGGCAGAGAAACAAGGCTGTATCAGGTAATAACAAAAGACGGAGAAATTTATTGTCTGTGGCTTGATCAGGAGACTAAGCTTCCTATCAAGAAGCGGACGGCTCCAAGGGATAAGTCAGCGTATGAGATTACTTATACCCAGATTGAATATGAGAAAAACATACCCTCTAAGCTTCTTGTTCTAGAACAGCCAGGTGGATACACAGTCAGAACCAATCAAACCGAGCAGATTGTATCCTGTACAGAAGAAGCGTATGGACTTATTGGAGTTAATGCGAAGCTCCCCATAGAAATACCGGAGAATTATATGCTGTTTCAAACAGTGGCAGAAATTTCTGAAAGAGTTGTGAAGCTTTATTATGTGGGGCAGATTAATAAGAGAGTTGCTATCATTGATATTAAAAATGCATCAGAAGAGTTTAGACCCAGTCCTTTGGCTATTTTAGGTACAGTAAATCTCAATCAGGCAGAGATAATGGTACATAGGGGGAGAAGTCAGGCAATTCTTGGAAGTGCTCTTTTTGCCATGGAGGAGGTTAATTCCATACGCTGGCAGGAGGAAGGAAGGGAATACAGGGTATACGGTTCCATTGGTATTGATATTCTCGCTGAATTTGCTGAAGGTATCTCAGCGGGGGAAGTGGTATTTCCAGAAACAAGGCAGGATATCTTTAAGCCGGAGGTCGTGGTAGAATATGATAAAAAAGTAGAAGAAAATGAACAGAAAAATGTGGATGCAGGACATTCGCCCTGGAAGTTAGACCCGGTCTTTGTAAGTCAGGTCTATGTCAGCACTATTATGAAGCCCGGTGGTATAATAGGGGATTATCCGATTGCTTATGAGGATATTACCATTACTATGAATACAGGAGATGCCGCCATTGCTAAAATTTATAATGAAATATCACCTATTAAGAATGTTTATTTAAGAAAACTTATACGGCAGGATGAAACGGGGATATGGACTGTGGTGGGTTATGATAAGAAATAAACCGGTAACACATAAGTATGTTCTGGAAGGAAAGGATTGAAAGCTATGAAATACGCTTTGGTAAATGCAACGCTTGCTTCCTTAAGGAAGGAGCCGGACAGATATAGTGAATTAGTGGATGAGAATTTTTATGGACGAAAGGTTGAAATACTTAAGGATGACGCGCTTGAGTGGTTTTTTGTTAAGACAGAATACCGTTATACCGGGTATGTACATAAATCTCAGTTAATAATTGGAGAAAGATTGTTACAAATGTGGGATAAGTATGCTAAAATGATTGTAATACAAGCGTATGCAGATGTACTTGATCAGCCGAAAATACAAGGATTTCGAATAACCAGCCTTACCAGAGGGGCACTGGTTGCCGTACTGGATTATGATGAGGAGAATGGTTGGGTCAAGATTGCTCTGTGTGATGGCAGGAATGGTTATATCAAAAGAGGATTTCTTGCAGATTATATAACAGACGCTTTTTTCATTGATAATTACTATAACCGGGGTACGAAAGAAACGGAAGACGCATTACGAAAGAGCGTTGTGGAAGCTGCCCTTTCCTACCTTGGCACCCAGTACCGGTGGGGCGGAAAAAGTCCGCTTGGTATCGATTGTTCGGGTTTATGTTCTGTGGCATATTTATTAAACGGTGTAATTATATACAGGGATTCAGCGATTATGCCGGGATTTCCTATTCATGAGGTGCCTTATGAGGCTATGAAGACAGCAGATTTACTGTATTTTCCCGGGCACATAGCTATGTATATAGGAGAAGATAGATATGTTCATGCTACTGCAAAAAGTGGTAGTGACGGAGTGGTAATTAATAGTTTAAATCCTTGTGACCCGGATTATAGGGAAGATCTCCCTGAAAAAATAACAGCTGTGGGGAGTTTATTCTATTCAGACGGCTGTGAGTAATTAAGGCGATAAAGTTTACAGAATAAAGGAGGAAAAAAGTTGAAAGTAGCAGACATGCATTGTGATACAATTACCGCACTATATAATACGGTAGTAAAAGGAGAGATTAGTAACCTTAATAGGAATACCTATCATATTGATATTGAAAAAATGCAAAAGGGAGATTACCTGTTGCAGAACTTTGCCATATTTGTGGACTTAAAAGGTCAGGAGCATCCACTGGAATATTGCTTAAAGGCTATTGATTTTTATTATGGGCAATTAGAATTATATAAGGATACGCTTGCACCAGTTTTTACATATGAAGATATACGCCGTAACAAGGAGGCGGGAAAGATATCCACCTTACTTACGATTGAAGAGGGTGGGGTTACAAAGAGCAGCCTTGAACATCTGCGGAATTTTTATCGTCTTGGTGTAAGGATGCTGACACTTACCTGGAATTATGAAAATGGTATTGGACATCCTAACTTTACTCGGACAGAAGATCAAAAACCGGATTTTTACACCTCCCAGACGGAAAAAGGATTAACAGATTTCGGACTTAAGATGATATGGGAAATGGAACAGCTGGGGATGATTATAGATGTGTCCCATCTATCAGATGCAGGCTTTTATCAAGTTCTTGAAAATACTACAAAACCTTTTGTAGCAAGTCATTCCAATGCCAGAAACGTCTGCCGCCATGTAAGAAATCTAACGGATGATATGATAGTAAAACTGGCAGAAAGAGGAGGCATAACAGGGATGAATTTCTGTCCTTCCTTTTTACAAGAGGTAAAGCAGGAGGAAGAAGCTGTGGGAACGATAGCATCTTTGGTGGAAAATATTAAGCATATAGCCAATGTAGGCGGATATGAATGTATTGGACTAGGTTCTGATTTTGATGGAATACCGTCTCATAAGGAACTGCCTGATGCATCGTATCTTCCGTTATTAGAAGAAGCTTTAAAAAGAGAAGGTTTTCAGAATCATGAGATTGAGGCAATCTTTTATAAAAATGTACTTCGTGTATATAAAGAAATATTAAGCCGCTAAATATCAAAAAGTTTCATCCGTTTTTTATACAAAAATAAGATAGGCAGTTACCAAATCATCTTAGTTTGGATGGTTCTGGTAACTGTCTTTTAAATATATCCGTTCCATCAATGCCCCAGCTGCTTAAAAGAACTTGATATATAGTGTTATAAAGGATTGACATTATACGTCTATGGATTTATTCGGATTTATTATTGAAAAAAATGTAAAATATATCTTGAAATTTCCAATAATTTGTAATAAAATGATGAATAATAATTGTGGGCAGTATAAGTGGGAAAGAAAAGCACTTTCAACGATTGATTTAAGTGCGTGCCAAGGCACGTAGATAGGGTATAAAAATGAATAAGGAAAAACCAAAGAATTTACACAACGCGATTAAGAGTAATATCTATATTTTGTCCATAGCCTTTAAGCTCTGTCCGCCCAGAGTAATTATGGATATTGCAGTGAATCTTATGTCAAAATTAGTGAGCTTTTATTTTTTATTGATTATTGAAACGCTGGTAAAAGGTCTGCAAAGGAATGAAGCTTTTGATAAGCTTGTGCTTATAGTTGTAATTAACTCATTCGTTCTTCTTGTAATAAAAGGAGTTCAGTGTATCTATAATGAAAAAACAAAGCTGATATATGACCAGATACTGATTGAGCGGATGAATCTTATGGTTTTTGGAAAAGCATTTGAAGCAGATATCAGTTGCTATGAGGATGCAGAATTTTATGATAACTATACTAAGGCGGCAGCAGAAGCCAATGGACGTATTATAAAGGTAATAGATACTATATCCAATATACTATCCGGTATTGTAGTGGCAGTTTGTTATTTAATAAAACTGGCTACGATTGATTATTTTTCAGTTATTATTGTCTTAATGCCGGTGCTGGCTACCAGTGTCATGGGTAAAAGATTGAAATTATTGGATTACAAGCTTACGATGGAGAATGTATCTCACAATCGAAAAAAAGATTATGTAAAGCGAACAGTATATCTGCAAAAATATGCCAAGGAACTAAGGCTCTATCCAATTTTTTCTGTCTTACAGGAAATCTTTAATGAGGCAGTAGAAAATATAATTAAGAATATAAAAAAGTATTGTTATCCTATGATGGGCTTTCGATTGTTTCAAAGATTGTTTGCAGGTTCTCTGCCCACCATAGGTTTCATGATATATAAGGTATATAAAAGCATAAGGGAGCCGGCAGGCATCAGCGATTTTACCGTATTATTTTACGGAGTACTGTCTCTATCCGGTGCCATGGAAGTTCTTCTCTATAATTTAATCACTCTTCGAACAGACAGTTTATACATCGATAATTTGAAACAATTTTTAAATCATTCACCAAGTATTAAAAATGAAGTAAATGCAATTCCTGTACCGGAACGCATTGAGAGTATCGAATTTGTAAACGTTAGTTTTTCTTATCCGAATTCCGACCGTCCGGTCTTACATAATATCAATTTAAAGTTACATATGAACAGATATGAAAAAGTCTCCATAGTTGGACATAACGGGTCCGGTAAAACAACTTTTGTAAAGCTGATTTTGCGTCTTTATGACCCGACAGAGGGAGAAATCAGGCTTAATGGAATCAATATTAAAGCCTATGATTTAAAAGAGTATCGGAAAGCTTTTGGTACGGTATTCCAGGATTTTAATATTTTTAGTATGTCAGCAGCAGAAAATGTTCTTATGGAGGACGCAGAGCCGGGAAAAGAGAATCTGGTCAAAAAATCATTGGAGAAAAGCGGGATTTTAGATAAGGTGCTGACTTTAAAAAAAGGTATATATACCATGCTTACTAGGGAATTTGATGAAGAAGGCGAGGTACTATCCGGTGGGCAGAATCAGAAAATTGCCATAGCCAGAGCCTTTGCTGCTAACAGCAATGTACTTATAATGGATGAGCCGTCAAGTGCACTTGATCCGATTGCAGAAGATAAAATCTGGGACAGTTTAATAGAGGTGAGCCGTGGCAAAGGTGCAATCTTTATCTCCCATAGAATGTCAGCCTGTAAGCTTGCAGATAAGATTTATCTTATGGAGAGAGGCTGCATTACAGAACAGGGTTCCCATGAAGAACTTATAAATTATAATGGTAAATATGCAGATATGTTCAAAAAACAAGCTATGAACTATCAGTCGCAGGAATAGAGGGGTTATGGAGAAGAAGGGACTGCAAAAAACCATTTCCAATAATATATTTATCGCAAGATATCTTTTTAAATATGTATCATTTTATGCAGTATTTAAAATAGTGATGCAGATACTGAATGCACTTATTGGTGTTCTCACCTATACATATTCTTTAAAGTATATCATAGATTCTGTGCAGCAGCAAAAAGCCTTTGAAGAGGTTCTTTATATGCTGGTTCTTTTAGGAGCTGCAAATCTTATTATCCGTCTGATTGATGCTGCACTGGAGTATGTGGTGACCCCGGTAGCTAAAGAGAGGCTAAAACAGAAGCTGCAATTGGAACTTTTTGAAAAGGCGGTTGCTATGGATTTGGACTGCTATGATAATCCTGCATTTTTTAATGATTTCATTTTGGCAGCTTCTCAGGCGGAGGATCAGTGTTTTGAAATTTATAATACAATGATGGAGCTTTTAAACTTATTTATTGCGATTCTGTCCCTAGGAGCTATCATACTATCTGTAAACTATCTGGGTATTATACTTGCCCTGTTTACAGCCGTTACAACGTTGGTTAATAATGTAAGACTTAATCAAACCAGAAATCAAAAGTATATGGAAATAAAACCATTAGAACGTAAAGGAGAATATGTAAAGCGGGTCTTTTACCTGGCGGACTATGCCAAAGAAATGCGGCTTTATGATTTAAAGGATAAAATGTCAGGAATTTACACCAAATCAAGTCAGGAAACCAAAAAAGTTCTGAAAAAGTATGGTTATAAACTCAGCTTTTATGGCTTTGTTTCAGAGTATGCATTAAATGATTTTGTTATGTTTACTGTATTTATGCTGGTGTTACTTTATCAGACGGTAAAATTAAAAACCGTTACTTATGGAGCCTTTGCAACTATGTTTTATGCGGCAACCCAGTTAAAGGACCGTTTAATCAGTCTCTCCGGATTCTTTGGGAAATTTCAGGCAAACAGTCTATATATCGAATACTTTAGAAGATTTATAAGCTATATCCCTAAAGTGGTGGAAAAGCCGGATAGCAAGGAACCACTAAAGGAAGGGGATATCAATCTTAAGCAGGTGGAATTTAAGTACCGAAAAGAGCAAAGCTCCATTATAGATAATATCTCCATGAAGATAACGCCTGGTGAAAAGGTTGCGATTATCGGATATAACGGTTCGGGAAAGACCACCTTAATTAAACTCATATTAAGACTGTATGATGTGACAAAAGGAGAAGTACAGTTAGGAAATCAGAATATAAAGGATTACCGGTTAAAACAGTACCGGAATTTGTTTGGAGCAGTCTTTCAGGATTATCAGGTATATGCCGCATCCATTGCAAATAATGTAACAATGGATTGTTATACTGGTACCAAAGACAGGGAGGAAAAAGTAAAACAGGCACTGAAAGAAAGTGGTGTTCTGGAAGTCATGGGAAAATACCCAGATGGCATACTAACACCGGTGACTAAGGAATTTGATGGAAAGGGAGCGCTTTTTTCCGGGGGAGAGGAACAAAAATTGGCTATATCTAGAGTGTTTTATAAGGATTCCCCTTACATTATTTTAGATGAACCCTCCAGTGCTCTTGATCCTATTGCAGAATACAATCTAAACCAGACAATTAAGTCAGTATTAAAGGATAAAACCATTATATTTATTACACATAGGCTTTCGACTTCCCGAATTGCGGATAAGATATTTATGATGGAAGAGGGGAGAATTATAGAGGAGGGAACACATGAGAGCTTAATGGAATTAGGTGGGAAGTATGCCAGAATGTTTCAGGTACAGGCAGAAAAGTATCTGTAAATGTTAAGGATTTAACCAGACCTTCCAGAAAAAATAGAAAGCCTGTTTAAATACAATAAAAGCTGAAAGAAAATGAAAAGGAAAGGATGCCACCACAATGATTCTTTCAGTCTAAATGTGGCAATTGTACATAAGAGAGGATGTACATATGGGTGTTATTATGATTAATAAGGTTAAGGAGTTAATTGCAGAAGTTTTAGAAAATGATGTTTTAAAGCCTGAACATATGGAGGATTCAGCTAATATAGTAGAAGATATTGGGTTGGATTCGCTCCAGTTAATCAATCTGATGCTGCGGGCGGAGGATGAATTTGGTATTGAAATTGATTTTGATAACCTGGATATGAAACATTTAGAATCTGTGCAGGCATTTTGCGATTATATTATATCGTGCAAAGAAGGTCTTAATGTATGAGACAGGAAGCTTTTGTGGTAGCAGGGAATTTTGATGCGGAAACTTTGTGGAGGGATGAGGAGCTTTGTCAGTTACCCTTTATTCCGGACAAAGCTTCCATTTTGATAACCTCTGCTCTGGATGAGCTATTATTTTTACTATGTAAACAAGGAGATGTACTTTTAACCAACAAAGCATTTGACGAAAGTTTGCTTAACTATGTACATCAATTAGGCTTTTCGTTTTACTGTAACCGGGAAGATTTAGCTAAGGATAGTAACAGCAGAGGACAAAGTGATGTGTTAAAAAATCTTTTGGAATATACCGGGGAGATAAAGGGGGTTCCGCACGAAGGATTATTAGATAAAACGTTTCAGACTTTTGCTGTTACAAAGCATAGTAAAGCTTGGTGCAAAAAAGAAGGGATAAATTATAATTACCCTGAACTACCGGTTATTAAGACCGTTAATTCTAAAAGGTATTCTTATGAGCTTAGAAAGAGCTTTGATATTGATATCGGCAGCAGACTGGCAGAAAGTACGGAAGAACTTATTGCTTTTGGAACTGCCATGTTAAAGGAGGGTAATCCGGTTATTCTAAAAGATATGTTTGGTGTATCCGGAAAGGGAAATCTTCTGGTTAACGGAGAGGGAATACTTAACCGCCTTGTAAAATACATCAAAAAGCAGGAGGAGAAGGGGATGAAGGTTGAATTCCTTTTAGAGCCTTTTCTTCAAAAAGAGATTGACTTTACCTGTATTGCCTTTATAGAACAAGACGGAACTTTCAGGGTGTTGGATATACAGTATATGCAGGCTTCCGGTTTTGCTTACAGCGGAACTTGCGAGCTTACAAAAGAATTGAAAGAAAAGATATTTGCCAGCAATTATATTCCCATTGTGGAACGGGCATGTAAGGAGTTATACAAAGCCGGTTACCATGGAGATGTGTGTATAGACTCCATGCTGCTGCCTGGCGGTGAATTTGTTCCAATCGTTGAAATCAATGCAAGGAAATCCATGACCTATATGAAATACTGTCTGGATGCTTACTTAAGACAATTTCATCAGAGGGCAAAATTCACTTATGCACCTTTTCATGCACCTTATGGCTATACAGTTGAAAACTTGCTTATCATGCTAGAAGGAGAAAAGCTCTTATATAAGCCAGAGAATGGTGCAGGCATCATGCCTCTTAGCGCGAATACCCTCTGTCTGAAAAAAGAAATGGCAGAGGATAAAGGAAAAAATTTAAAATCCAAGGGACGCCTGTATTATGGAATTATTGGGGAAACCATGGCAGAGATAGAGGGAATATCATCAAAGGTTAACCTGTTATTAGCTAAGTATGCCAATAACCTTTAAATCACCCTTATTTTGGTGATTTTGATTACTTCCAGCCTCTAACCTGTTGTTTTTGCAATCGAATATTTTGAATATTTAACCAGAAAGGATAGAAAAGGTGTAATGAATGAATCAAAGAGCAGCAATTCTAACCTCCGGTATGGGATTGGGAGTATATGTACCTTCTCTTATACTACATAATCAGTTAAATGAGGATGGATATGATAATCATATCTATATATATGAGGAGTATTTTACGGAGAAGGCAAAGAAAAATATGGAGTCCTACCGGAAGCTTTTTCATAGAGATTTCAGAGCAGCAATAGCAGGGCATAAAATACCGCTCCATGCAGCAGGAAAAGTTGAGAATCTGGAATTATTCCAAGGTTTATACGAGGAATGGGAGAAAAATAACATCACCCATTTTCTAATGCTATCAGGACATTGGGACTTAGTACTTTCGGAATATTGTAAGCGTGGACATAAGGAGATACAGATTGAATGTCTTCGTCTTGATTGTGGAATAACACCCTCCTGGAGAAACTATCAAAAGGAAGATAGAAATGATAATACCCAATGGTTGTTCGCAAGAGCAGGGGAAGAGATTCATTATAAGATAACAGTTGATAATAAGGAAGTCATACCCTTTGCTAGTCGAAAAGAGGAGTATTTTGTCCATGGCGGCGGCTGGGGAATGGGTACTTACAGGGACAGTATCAAAGAATTGTCCGAAGTAGGTACACTTAATATTACGTTATATGACTTGGATGAAGTAGATAAAGATTGTTCTAATAATCAGTATTACTACATGGATGCGGATTGGAAGCCTTGGTATAAAGGAGCTTTCGGTGAATATTCTTTCCCGCCTATGAGGCCGCTTGCGAATAAGGACTTTATAAACAGTAATGTGTTGCCGCCGGCTTATGATATAACCAGGAGGGTGCTTGGTATCATCTCAAAACCAGGAGGCGGAACGCTGTTGGATTCAATTTCTGCTGCAACACCGGTTATCTTTTTACCTCCCATTGCCGAGCATGAACGAAACAATGCAGATTACTTTATATCCCATAACCTTGGTGTTGATTTTGATACATGGAAATCCTCCGGTTATTCCAGGGAACTCCTTTATACACTCCATGAAAACCTAATAAAAGTAAGAGAGAATACCACAGAATATAGAGAATATCTCATAAAACAATGGAACAAGGTTCCTGCCACAAAAGACCTGTAAGGAGGTAAACAGTAATGAACTTTAACTATCCGAAATGGCTGGTCTTTCAGGTTACCCAAAGATGTAATCTGCGGTGTAAGATGTGCTATGAATGGGGGGAGAGCGGTTCTTATTTTGAAAAACCAGAACTAATGGATTTGGACATTCAGGCAGCAAAAAAAGTCATAGAAGAATTGGCACAGCATAATCCATATTATGAGCTGTTTGGAGGGGAACCCCTAATGTACCAGCATATTGAAGAATTGCTAATGACTTTTAAAAAGTATGATTGTAAGGTAGATATTCCTACGAATGGAACCTTATTAAAGAAATATGCCAAAACCATGGTGGATAACCAGGTACGAAGAATCTGGGTATCCATTGACGGACCGGAGGAATTTAATGACAATCAGCGTGGACACGGGGTATATCAAAAAGCGGTGGAAGGATTAAACGAAATTTACCGTATTAGAGAAGAACAGGGAAGTACTTATCCACTGCTAGGTGTAACCATGGTAGTAACCCCATATAACTATAAAACCATCTATTCCTTTTTTACAGAGGAGATAGATTATACCTTGTTAGATAACATTAGTGTTGAATTCCAGCTTTATATAACAGAGGCGAGGTATAATAAATGTCTTACTTTTATGGAGGAGGAATTTAGCCAGAGCAGTTTTTTAGGTGCTTCAGGGCTGGTTAGGGAACTAGCTGATTTTAAAGACATTGACATAGATGAACTTATGGGTCAGGTATTAAAGCTAAGGAACTTTTGCGAAGAAAAAAATATAAATATGATAGGTTATCCTAAAACCATGGAAAAGGAGAATCTGATGCATTTCTACCAGGGAGAGTGGGATGAGATGAAAGATAAAAGAAACAAATGCTCTTTTCCATGGATTTATATGGAGGTTTCTGCGAATGGGGATGTATCGCCCTGTCATACCTTCTATGAAATGAAGGTAGGAAATATCTATGAACAAGGGATTATGGACATCTGGAAAGGGGAGAGATTTCAGGAATTTCGAAAGAAGCTTAGAAATAAAGTATCTCCGGTTTGCTGTGCTTGTTCCAGATATTACAGTGATTTATAGCAAAAAGTTGAAAAAGAACATAGCTTTTAGTGTGAATGATTCATACAAACGTATGAGGGAAGGAGTATAGCTTGCAGGTAAAACCAAAGATGGATAAAAAAGAGTTTGAAATTATAAAGATAGCCGCAAAGAATATATCAAATGCCAAAAAAGCTGCAAATTCTGGAGATTTTTACGGAAAATTGCCCTCTATACTGGGGTTTAAGCTGACGAATCGTTGTAATCTACGATGTGCCCATTGCTATGAATGGAATAAGGACGGATACCATAACAAGATGGATACGGAATCCCAAAACAAAGATTTGGATATTGCAATTCTTAAAAAATGTCTTAAGGAAACAAGAGAGGTAAAATCCAATGTTTATTTGTGGGGTGGAGAGCCTTTCGTCTACAGCCATATTGATGAGGTACTAAAGTATTTGGCAGAAGACAGGCGTATAACGGCCATTTGTACCAATGGTCTTTTACTTTGTGAAAAGGCTGATTTATTGGTGCCAATGTCAGAGAAACTAGAGCTATTGATTGCATTAGACGGAACGGAAGAGCAAAACGATGCTATACGTGGAAAACAGGTGCATAAAAGGGTAATCGAAGCTATGAAGTACTTTATGGAACTAAGAAATAGAGGAACATTTCATGGAAAAATATCGGTACATACGGTTGTAACAGATGCAAATATCCGCACTCTAAGACAGCATATTCAGGAAATGGAGGAAATTGGAATAGACAGCCTTATCTTATGTCTGCCCTGGTACATATCTGATAAGACAACTAAAAAGATGGATGCCTTCTATCAGGAGCATTTCTCCTGGTTGTCTGTAAGCCCGCAGGATCAGGTGGGAAGCTGGCATGCTTTTAAATTCCGTCTTGCCACTGAAAATATACCTTTACTTAATCAAATTATGGAGGAGGTCAGGGAAAAAAGCTTCAAGCTTCCTATAAAATTACAGCCTAACCTTGGAGCAGAGCAGGTTGGATGCTTTATAAAGGGAGAGGATTTAAAGGAAACAGGCAGAAGAATGTGCTTATCCGTTGCCAATCGTATGGATATCCTACCAAATGGAAAAATCACCTCCTGCAAGCATTTTCCCGAATTTACCATTGGTGATTTACATACGGATTCTGTAACGAATCTTTGGGGGCATGAAAGAATGAACCGGGTAAGAGAAGTCCTGTATGGGCAAACCATGCCGGTGTGTTCTAAGTGTAACAATTTTTATCTTCATGGTTATAGAGCAAAAGAACCGGTATGGTAACCGTGTGATAAGAAATTCCAAGCTGATTAAATACGTCAACTAAGAATTTCTATCATTTCACAACGAAGAGGCCAAAGATTGTAGGCTTCTTCATCTCAATTATGCCGCTGAGCGGTAGGTTTTTAAGGCTGAACGTGGGCAAGGACATAGAGGGGAGTTCGTATGAAGAAGGCTACAGTTGCAATTGTTAAGATAAAGGATGGAAATTATAAAGAGGCTGTTAATGAAGTCTTTCAATTGTTGGGAGGTGTCCCTAAATATCTGCCCCCCTTAAGTAAGGTTATGATTAAGCCGAATTGGGTTACGGATAAACATTATACAACGGGAGCAGTTACGAATACTTTAGTTCTAAAAGCTCTAAGTGAAATACTTCTTAAGAACTCGGCAAAACATATTACCATTGGTGATAGTGCCATGATAGGTAAAAAAACAGAAAGTGTCATAACTCTGAATGGAGTGGGCGCTCTTGCAGGGAAACGGGTAGACGTTGTGGATCTTAATCAAACAGAATATACCCGTGTAATAATCCCCAATGCTTTAAAATACAGAAGACTATCCCTGCCGGCAGTATTCTTAGAAAGTGATATGGTAATAAATGTGCCGGTAATGAAAACCCATGATGCCTTTCCTTTTACATTAGGACTAAAGAATATGAAAGGACTCTTGCCGGATAATGAAAAAAGAAAATTCCATAGTCTTGGGCTGGATGAAGGTCTGATAGATTTAAATAAAGCAGCTTTGGCAGACTTTACGCTAATAGATGGAAGTATAGCCATGGAGGGGCTAGGCCCTGTGAATGGAACGCCTGTTAATCTTGGACTCCTAATAGGCTCCTCCAATGCACTTGCAGCTGAAGTAGTGGCTTATCATATCATGGGTTTTGGGCATTTGCAGCCGGCGTATATAGAGATGGCCCATAAAGCCGGCTTTGGAGAAAAGGAACTTAAGAATATACAGATTGTGGGGGAAAAGCTTGAGGAATCCATCCATCCCTTTGAAAGTTTTTACCAGAGACATAAGGTAGTAAAAGAATGTATTCATATTCATGATGAAACCGCTTGCAGCGGTTGTAGAGATGTTCTGGTTCAGTTTGCTAGCGGGTATAAGAGCAATAGTATGGAAAAGGTAGTGATTTATGCGGGAGATTATAACCCGGACATAGATACGAAAGGCTTTAAAACGATAGGAATCGGTAGTTGCCTGCATCAGCATAGGAACAAATTTGACTGTTTTGTTCCGGGATGTGCGCCTCTAAAGAAGAATCTGGATGCCGGGTATCAACAGTTGACAGGTACACTCCGGCAGGAGGTGAAATGAGGTCTGTATGGAAAAAATAATAGTTGATTTTAGGGCGGAAGAAGCAGGAAAAAACTGCTTGTATTCCGCTATAAGAAATGTCTTAAACTATGAAGGATTAAAAATAACAGAAGCGGAGGTATTCTTTGCCTTTGGCGGACTGGATTTAAGATATCACCCAGAGCAGTGCTATTATGGTATTTCAGATATAATTGGCAATATAAAAAAGTATATTGTACCTTGGATTTCTGTCGAGAGCGGGAGTGCTGCAAATTATAAGGAAACAGTATTGGATTTAAGTAAGCAACTGGATCAGAAGAAACCAGTTGTGTGCATCATTCAGGTTGGTAAGTTAAGTTATCTAGACGCACCAGAGGAAATAAAATCACCAAGAAGACATACCTGTGTCCTCTACGGATTGAATGAAGAGAAGGATAAGGCTTATATTGCAGATACATATAGGGTGGATAGGCTGGGAAATATAACGGTATTTATGGGGGAAATCAGCCTGAGAGAGTTGATGGCCGCATTGCAGGGATATTTTACTCTGAGTTGTCTTTTAAATACGGACTCCTTGCCAATACAAGGTATATTTAGGGAGGCTTTAACTGACTTTTTACATCCATTGACGAAGAAGAATTGTATTACTGGATATTCTGCATTTTTAGAGTATTTAAATCAGCTAAAAAACTATGATGCTGATAAGAAGCTTTATCAGCAAAAGTGTTTTGAGGCTGGATATCTCATTAAGGTAACTACTATACAACCTTATTTGGATTATTTTACGGAGATATTGCCAATTTTATCAGGCTGTGAGAAGAGCCATCTCTATCAGTTGGTGAAGGAACTTGAAGAGATAAAGACCATGTGGGATGATTTTAGAGTAAAATTAATTCGGGATAGCTTCCGGGACAAAGAAAAACGAGATAAAAGTTTATTTTCTTTTAGCGAAACGATTATGAAAAGGCAAAAAGAGATTTTTCAAGATATTAGTACGGCATGCAGTGGGAGCTAATGTGAAATCAAGGATCAATTTCACAGCCTGTTTGAAGGCATTGCCGAATTTGACAAGCAAATGCGGCATGCAGTGGGAGCTAATGTAATGGGGGAGTCAATAAAATATTAAGGAGGGCTTTTTTATGTACTTTAATACCTTAGGAACAATTATTGCTAATAATAAGAGATGTGATTCCATAAGCATTCGATGTGAGATAGACCGAATCAAAGAAATGCTTGCATCCTACGTAGTGTCCGGTGAAATTGTAGGTTTGGCCTTACCAAGAACCGAATATATACTAATAACGGTTATGGCACTTTTGGAGTGTGGAATTCCGTTTCTTGCCATTGATTTAAATCTGCCGGAGTCGAGAGTGAAACTCATGCTTCAAAATGCAGGGGTAAAAAAGGTAGTAACCACCAAGGGAGTGGCGAAGGAGCTGTTAGCAGAGTATGAGTGTATTTATATTGAGTCTGAGAAAAAGAAAGGGATTGCGGCAGACTACTCAGAAAATGAACTGGCGTATATTATACATACTTCAGGCTCTACCGGGCAGCCAAAGGCAGTTGAGGTAACAAGAGTGGGACTCGCCAGTTTCTTTGAAGCAATGCCGGAGAAAATACCTTTTATACCAGGAAAGGCAATAGCCTGCTTATCCAATTACACTTTCGATATATTCTTTTTAGAAGCGGTACTGGCTTTAATTAAAGGACTTACAGTAGTTATAGCCAATGAAGAGGAACAAAGTAATCCCAAACGGATTATAGATTTAATTAAAAGGTATGATATTAAGCTGCTGCAAATGACACCCTCTAAGATGAAGCTAATCTGGTTGTATGATAAGGAGTTAATTTGCTTAAACCGTGCAGAAGCCGTAATGCTTGGAGGAGAAGTCTTTCCAAAGGAGTTGTTAGAATTCTTAAAAACAAAACAGAATCTTAAGATATATAACCTGTATGGACCGACAGAAACCACTGTCTGGAGTGCGGTCAGCGATTTAACCAGAAAGGAAGTAATTGACATTGGAGAACCTTTGTCTTATGTCAAATTCTATTTACTAGGTGAAGATTTAAAGTCGGTTAAAAAAGGTGAAACAGGTGAAATATACATAGGGGGAAAAGGTGTAGCAAAAGGATATAGGAATAACACAGAACAAACCGATAAGCATTTTGTTAAGCTATCCTTAGAGTTTAGGAATACAATGTACCGTACAGGAGACATGGCGCGTTATGATGAAAATGGCCTCTTAATATTTATGGGAAGAAAGGATAATCAGGTAAAGCTTAGAGGACACCGGATTGAACTGGAAGAAATTGATGCGAACCTAATGAAATTAGATGAAATTAAACTGACTGTTACTTGTTTTGATCAGGAGAATCAGGAACTCGTTACTTTTTATATTTCAGAGATACCTATAGAAACTTCCATACTGCAACAGCATCTTAAGAAACTTCTGCCAGGCCACATGATACCGGGAAGATATTTCAGGACAGACAGTTTTATATATACCAACAGTGGCAAGATAGACAGAAGGAGTATGCTTTCATTAGCAGATACTCTGACATATGGAAGGCGTGCAGAAGATGCAATCAAATCGGAAATTACACTTGCAGATAAATCTTGTTTGAATCCTGTAGATGAGCAAATAATACAAATTATAGGGAAAAATATTAAAGAAAAAGGAAAAAAAGTAACTAGCAAAGACAATCTGTCAGATCTTGGGGTGAATTCTTTAAGTTACATAGACATAATTGTTCAATTTGAAGATGCCTTTGATATAATCATTGGAGATGATAAACTGTACCTAACTGCTTTTAATAATATCGGTGAGCTGAAAGAATATATTTGTAGCCTGCTTACCAAGAAAGAACAGGTGGAGGGGGTATCATAAATGAAAAACAACCTGCATCTGGTTCCATTTACAGACCATTGGATCAATTGTGAAATCAATGATAACCTTACGGTTCTTACCTCATTAAACAGCAGTTATCGTCTAATTCCGCTGTTAAACGATTATATGTACCAGATGGCAGGAGATTTAGGATGGATAACTTCCCTGGATATAAAATATTCCAGAGAGCTATTAAGCAGGTTGGAGATTCTGCATAAGAAAAACAGTACATTTACAGAGCAGGATTATATGAAAGACATCAAAGCCTGTATTGACCAAGGAAGAGTAATAAATGTAGTGGTTGACTTGTATGACTGGATACCGGAAAGCCTTATGTATCAGCGCTATCATATGAGCCATTATTCATTGAT
Source organism: Anaerocolumna cellulosilytica (assembly GCF_014218335.1). Taxonomy (GTDB): domain Bacteria; phylum Bacillota; class Clostridia; order Lachnospirales; family Lachnospiraceae; genus Anaerocolumna; species Anaerocolumna cellulosilytica. The sequence continues at coordinate 1,504,027 of NZ_AP023367.1, forward strand.
TGCCGGTTACGATGATGAAGAAAAAATTTTTACTATTTATGATGATGATGCGAATGGCTATAAACAGCATATTATACCATACGAACGATTTCAAAAGGCAGTATGGAGAGAGAATGGTATACAGATTAGGGAGATATGTCTGCCGGAACATTTAGAGGACTATACATTACCGGTATCAAAAGTCATTGCATTTGCTACGAGAATTAAAAATGACATTACGTATCTGACCTATATGACTCATTTTTTTAATGAGATAGATGAAATGTTAATCCATTACTTGTCAATGCTTTCAAAAATTACAAACAGGCAGAAGGCAAACCAGCAATTGTTTAGTTATCTGGCAGAACAAAAGGTTGTCAGGCTGGAAGTCGGTGAGGAATTGGTCAGGCTAGCATTACAATTACAAAACCAATGGCAAACAGTGAAATCTCTGTTCATAAAAAGCATGATATCTGATTGCAGGCCAGACTATAAAAGAATTAATACCTTAAGTTATGAGAATCTTCTGTTAGAGCATAAGCTTTGGAATATCTTTAGCAAAGCCGTGAACTAAAAGCAATAAAGCAACTAAATATTAAGTAAAGTATAGAAAGCTATAAGATACGAATAAAGTTATCCTTAAGCAACTTTTTTATTAGATAAGCTTATATAAAGTATGTAAAATAAACAGGCAGGAGATGATAGAGTGTGCTTATACAAGAAGGTTTATTCAGTCATGCCACAATAGACCGTAATAAGGAATATCTGGTATTTCAGGGAAGTTGTTTTTATGATGGCATTGTAAAATGTATGGTGTTAGAAGAGAATTTAGATACGCTAGACTATGAGGTTATGTCCATAGGATGTGGAATTATGGGTAAGCTATCAGGCAAAATACCGATAATGAAGAAAACGGGTATATATAACTTTCAGCTTTGGCTGGAAGATACGGCGGGAGAAGTTTTAGAGACGGTGCAAATTCTTCATGTGACTATTAAAGATAACATATCTAATAATCTATCAGTGCCAGAAATAGGGAGAAACTCTATAGAATTGGAGCGTATCACATATCATAAGGATTGTGAGGATAATAAAGCATTAATCATTCTTACATACAAGAATGTAGCAGATGGGCTGTGTGTCAAAGACGCTGCTAAAGGATTTCATATAAAACTGGCGCCAAGGCTTATGGACTATGGACAGATTACAGAAGTTCATATAGAAGGCAATAAAATTATGCTTAAAACCGCAATTGCGTATCAGGGACCTAACGATGTAAGTAGTGCTTTCCTCTCCTATAAATATCCGGCAGAGACTCAGAATATAATAACAGATTCACAGGGAAGATACATTCCCGAAATGGATATGGTAAGAGTTGTATCAGAAGGATTTCTTTCACCCTATATGAATGTATGGCAGATAAGCATAAGTGAAACCCTAAACGAGGATTTTCGCAGTATAGGGTATCCTTGGCATTTATCGGAAAAAGACTACAAAGAAGTCCAATTTCCCGGCTGGTACTGTGAAGTGCCAGAAGAGTTATGTTGTCATGGGGAAGAAGCTGTCATTTATTTCGCCGGGTATCTAATGTGTGAAGAAAGGGAGAATTTTTGCTTACATGCCGGAAGTTGCGACGAGAATAAGTTAAAGCTCTGGTTTGACAACATAGAAGTAATGTATACAGATAATTCGAATCAGGGAGCGGCTAAACTATTCATAGAACCGGGGATACATGAAATATTATTTGCTGTGAACACTATGGGAGGCAAAGCTGCCGGAATTTATGCAAGGCTTGAAAAACTAACGTATCCCGGAGACGATGGGAATATAGTAAAAACCCATCCTAAATTTCCAGTTTTCATAAGAAAAGATTATGTAAAAAACTTTCAATAATTGAATTGCTTATGTGGGATTCATACCTTGCTTTAATGCGGTACGACAATTCAGATGCGGTATGCATAAAATAGTGCTGTTTAATAAGAACAATAAATTGTGTAAGAGGGTCTGGACAGTAGGATTACTTCAATGATAAAATAATTAAATCATATAGATATAAGAGGAGGGTACCTAGCCAATGGGTTCAATACGTATTCGGTAAGTAAACAAAAGCAGAATATTTCCACGGTTGTGGGCTTCTTTGTTATACTTATCTTTACGGATATAGACTCTGACTATAAAATGCTAGTCTTCTAAAGACTATGCCTTTTTGGTGTATAAATCCTTGTGTATATATAAGCAGACGAAGTCTACCAATGTGGATGTAGTCTGCTTTTTTCATGCAAAAAAAACAGGTGATTAGCCTTAATGATGAAAAAAAGGACACCCAAATAAGAAAGTAAGTGAAGTATGAGAATACTTTTTATACTCATGGATAAATTATATCTGTCAAATATTGATAGTTGACTTTGAAAGGAATATTTACAGACGGTATTAAAATATAGACCATACACATCAGATAACATGTATAGTCTATTTAATAAATTACCTATTAAAACCGTGGCAACTCGTGCGAGATTCAGGTGTTCCTGCATAAGAAGTACCGGCGCTACAAGTATTACACTTTAAAGTTATGGTTACGCTTCTGCGCTCTTCAATGTCAGTACCATATCCAAAACCATGGCTGCATCTTGTTTCTCTAGCTCGGTACCAGGAACCGAACGATTTTGATTGTATAAGTACACCTCTGTCACAATTTCCACATACCTGTGCAAATGGTGTAATTATTGAATCAATTGTTGTTTCATGTACATGGTTATCATTATGTACATGAGCTGCATTGACTGTCTTAAGTGGCATTACAGAAACAGAGAATAGCATTACAAGTGACAATGTTGCAGTTAAGATTTTTTTCATTTATATATCCCCTTTCAATTAAGTATTAGTTACTGGAAAATTATACCATTATTTCGAGAGCTTGGCAATAGTAAAATTATGTAAAAATTATCTTATGGTAGTTATGTAGTAGTTCTAATATTTGCTAAAATTTTATAGTTTAAAGTTTTTTATAAATAAACTTCACTATAACAATGCTAATTTAGCCTAAACAAGTGGTGAGGCAGATATTGGTTTTTAGGCTCAGAAGCATCTATATATGTATATAATGAAGGTGCAGAGGATTAGGTAGTTAATTTTGCTCAATTAACACAACGTGCAGGTAATTTTCTGGTATCTAAAGTGTGAATGAAAATTTTACCTGGAATAATGTTAAAGGAAAGACTATCATAGGCGGTAGAGCTGATGGTCTATTAATCATAATGTAAATATGGAATCCATTTTGGTGAGACGGGGAACATTATAGTACTAATCTTTTGCTTGGGTAACTTATGGATGATTAATTAGATTTTTTGAAACTGAACGAATCAAACAGAAATTAAAAAGTGCTGATTGCTATGTGTTTCATAGCAAATTATAAAGGTGAACTTAGATAGACGACAACAACAAAGAACAAGAACATAGGAAAGCGTTAGCGGCATTAGGTGAAAAAAGAGACAAATATTTACAAAACAATTGGAACGTGGTATAATATGTAAATAAGCTTATTATAAATTATACAAAGAGAGGGAATAATAAATATGAATAAGAAATTATTTCTACTGTTGTTATTCGTAACAGTTACTTTCACAAGTTTTCCTAATACTATTAGTAAAGCTGCAAGTCATGAATACGCTTGGTTTCCAGTAAGTGTAATGAATATTACTCAAATAGCCTACGAAAGCTACTCACATAGTAATTCTAATCAAATTGATTGTTCTGGATCAACCTATGCATTTGCTCCTTTCACTGGAAAAGTGGTGAATATTAGTAAGTCATATGGTGTAGTTTTATTCCAGTCGACAAATCCAGTTTATTATGCAGACGGTACTATTGACTATATGACTGTACAGTTTATGCACGGAAGCAATTATGATACTTGGAAATCCTATTATGAAAAGGGAACTGTTATTTCGCAAGGTACTGACTTTTATAAAATAGGTGGAACAGATGGCAACGGTAATACAACATATGGTCTTCATTATGATATAGGCGTATACAGGGGGAAAACGAGTTCGTTTGCCTCTTCATTTTCTAAATTCGGAAATACATTTGCTTTTGATGCCTTTTACATAAATACAAATAAAACTACTTCAATTAAAAATAAAGGTAAAGTCGAAAGCGGTAATACTATTTATAATAATGCTCCATCAAATTGGAGTAATCTATGGCGTAATCTTTCAAACAGTTCTAAAATAAGTGTAATATATCAGGTATATGATGATGTTACGAAGCAATTCTTACCGAATGTGGTCGATACACAAGATTATGCAGGTATATTTGGGCATGATATTGATTGTTTATACGCTAATTTATCAAGTGGTAATATAACATACAAGGTACATTATAAGGGTGGAAGTTGGTTGTCTGAGGTAACAAATCGTAGTGATTACGCAGGCATAAAAAATAAACCTATTGATGGACTAATGATAAAAACTGATACAGGAAAAACTGTATATTACAGGGTTCATTTAAGAAGAACAGGCAAATGGCTTCCCTATGTAACAGGATATAATTCTAATGATTCAAATAATGGTTATTCAGGTATTTTAGGTCAAGAAATTGATGCAATACAAATTTATTTAGATTAAATAATAATACAAAACATAGTATGTATACGAAGAAAAAAAGTATTAAGTCTGCTCAATATCTTTTTTCTTTTGTTGGTAATCTTTAAGTTATTGTTAAATCCCAATTATTTATATAATCTCATCTGATTTATAAATGCATATTTCCACCTAGAAAGCACTGAACTCATACAGAGAACAGTGCTTTTTATATCAAAGAAAATTAATTATAATATAACCTTTCGTTATCCTCATTTGTATTCTTAGATGTTCAAGACACAGAAAGACTAATCTGTGAATGAAATCGCCTCTTTGGTAATGATTCTCTTAATTGCAAGTTCGAATAATACTTGTATCAACAAATATATTATGTTTAAACCAAGAAATACAAGAACAACCACAAAAATACTTGTTCCAAAAGGCATATAGTCATTTGTAGAAATGGACAACGATTTTTGAATTAACCTTGCCAACCCAATACCCGGTGCAAGTGTTAGAAAAAATGCAGTCCATACAATCGGCATATAAACATCAATCAACATTTGACGGATACGTCTTGTTTGATAACCCATCATATACAATATCAAAATGTCATGGGTATTGTCTTGAAAATTCACATATAAGGCGATAAAAATTAATATTGCCCCAACAACGCCACCTATAGATTGATTTATAACGGCACTAATTTTATTGGAAACGGCTAATCTGTTCAATATATCTATTCTCTGTTCTTTTGTGATTGTAACATCGCCATTTATTTTTTCTGTACTCAAAATACCATTATAAGCACCGATTGGAACGTTTAAAATTTTGGACAATTCATTAACATTTACGTAAATATTGGCTGATTTGGCATTAGTAGCAATATTAGCAACTGTAAATGCAAGGCTAATACCTGCAATATCGGTCACAAGCCTATCACCTATATTTAAGCCATAAACTTCATATAGGCTAGGATTAATATAAACGGTTCCAGCCTTTGGTGCGGACAGAATATTTTCTTTGGTATCTTGCAATTCATACAAGCTATTCAATGTGTAAAAGCCTGTCATAGTTTGTTCTATCTCATGACTGCCGATAAAAACGCGTGAGGTATTCTCAAGATATGAAATCATATTTTCTGATACAGAGGTTGTTTGATATTCAGAATAGGTTGTATCGTATTCGTAGTTATGTCCCATAGTTTGGGTTTCAAAGATCTTTTGGCTGCTGCTATTCAGTGAACGTCCCAAAATAATACAAACGGTGAACGACATTACCGCCACTAGGATTAAGCATATGGATAGTGGCTTACGTAAGGCAATACGGAGTGGAAATTTATTCTTTGTTGGAATCATACCGCTAATACAATTCGCAGCCTTCAGTGAAAATGAAACCCCAGGGCAGCTTCTATTACCACCCATCAAAAGCCCAGGTCCTTTGCCTTTGATAAAAAAATAGCATAAAAAAGCAATCAGGCAAAACATTGCGGTTGAAACTATAAGACCCACAAAAAGGTTCATTAAGCTTACACCTTTCACAAGTCCTGTTACGGAGTATGTATTTGTATTTGCATGAATTAAAACATCGGACAAGAAATATCCTCCGACTAAACCTAGCACTGTTCCGATTACAGAAAGTACAGCTACAAAATAAACAAAGCAGGCGCGCAGGCTACTATCCTTAAAACCCAAAGCTTTTATACAGCCAATCTGCTTTTTATTTCCACGATAAAATCTGTAAAAAAACATTACAAACACAAAAGAAGTAAGCACGATAGTTGAGATAAAAAATGTATAAGCAAGTGAAGTATTGGCATCTAGTGCATTTTTATATAACTGCTGATTTTCTGTAAGGGTAGTCAATGTATTTAGCACAGCCATGTTACCGTCAATGGAGAAGATAACAAAGTAAAAGGAAAGGGATGTGAGTACAGTAAGTAAGAGTAAAAGTGATACAAAAATTTTATTATGGAGTAGCTGTTTCACTAACTGTTTATATACAAGCACCATACTTTACCCCCACACCATATCTTTAGCCGAGATTGGATTTTCGTTCCTTACATCCTTATGTATTAAACCATTGTTCATTGTAAGTATACGATCAGCCGTTTTCGCAATTTGGGTATTATGTGTGGCAAAAAGTATCGTCATGCCGAAAGCAGACTTTAGGCTATGAAGAAGTTCAACCACTTTTTTACTGTTTTCTTCGTCCAATGCGCCTGTTGCTTCATCACAGAACAGTAAGCGCGGTGCTTTGATAACAGCTCGTGCTATGGCAACACGCTGTTGTTGGCCACCGGAAAGCTGCGCAGGAAACTTAGCTAAAATACTTTCAATTTCAAGCATACGAACCAGCCGGTCAAAAGAAAGCGGTGTTTTGCCGGAAGCAATACCGATTTTAATATTTTCTTCCGCTGTAAGATTATTTAGGAGCATATAGTTTTGAAACACATTGCCTACCTCCGAGCGTTTCCACTTCGCAAGCTGTGACTCTGAATAATTAGAAATAACTTTATCCTCGTACCATACCTTACCAGAAGTAGTCTGTATCAGACCTGAAAGAATATTTAATAAAGTAGATTTTCCAGAACCACTTGGTCCTAAAATTACGGTAAATGTATTATCGTAAATAGTAAGCGAAATACCATCAACAACACTTTCTTTTCCATATTTTTTCTTAACGTATTCGGATTTTAAAATCGCTATCATTACCCATCTCCTTAATTTGGTTTAGTATTGCGTCTTTTTAGTAAAGTGTTGATTGTATCAATTTCCTTCCGAATGCGGAATATGTTCAAAAGTAGACCCACAATATAGATCAATATGGACATTATAATAAGCATCCATAATGGCGTGCTGGTATACCAATGAAAGATACATCCAAAAGAAATAAGAACGATTATAGCATAGCCAATATCGAGTGCAGTTTCTACGACAATATATTTACTTTCAAACTTGCGTGTCAGTAAATAACCCAAATGGATTACTATATTTGCGGCAAGCGATTGAAAAACGCTGCTGATACATATAACTTTTGCACCGGAAAGCATCCCTATAAATGAGAGAAGTACAAGTGTAATACCTGTTGTGGACATTATATTTATAATGGTTCTTCTCATAAATTCGAACCCTCCTGTAATGCCTGTTTTATATTATCGAGGTATTTTCGTGTTATATAAAGTCGTTCGCCATTTTTTAGTGTTGCTTCCATTCGGCTGTTTAACAGTGGCTTAATGTAATCAAGAACATTTAAATTTAATACACAAGCTTTGTTTATTTGAACAAACCCCAAGTGAGCTAAATCTTCTGCTAATTGATATATGCGGGATTCCGTTCGGTAAACACTTTGCTCACAATAAACAAATGTTCTTTTATCTACACTTTCAAAGTAATAAATATCAGAAGTATTTACAAGTTTGTCACTATTGTCCAGCCTGCATTTTATACGAGTATTTATGGATTGCAACATGGCAGTAATTCGCTTCACATCTTTATTCATTGTTGCATACTTAATTAATATTTCAATCTCATTTCTTGATAAATCCTGTTCCAGTTTTACAATCATCACATCACCTGCTCTTAGTGTATAGAAAAACATTTGGCATATCAACGGGTTCTCTACTAAGATACAATAAATGGATACCCAAATGCAACTTGTTCTTAAAATAGACAACGGAATTTCCAATCAGACCTAAAGGATTGAATATACAAACGAAGTGATGTTATTGAGAATCCTTGTATAGATATGCAAGTAGAAACATACGGACATCTAAAAAATGGCAGTTATAAGAAAATAAATGAAGCATTCATTGCTTTATTGGTAAGGATTCATAATTGATTCTTTAAGAAGTATTTAGGCAATTCTTTTATAGGTTTATTTAATACAAGCTAAATCGTTACTGCAAAGTAGAAAGAATTAAAACGTTTTTACATATATTTTGTTTAACTTTATAATTTTTTTATATCTTTCATAGTAATCTTTACACATTTTCTATTAGAATCTGTTATAATAGAATGGAATTGGTGTTGAGGATATCACTTAATACTTACATTAGAAGAAAAGAAACTACATGTATTTGAGAACCAGTATTGTTACTTGCACGTAGAATCAAAATATATTTTAAGGGGCTTATTTTATGCAGTTATATTCAAAAGATACAAAAAAACAAGATACGCACTCAAGCAACCACGAGAATAGTTTTTTAGGTAATGATCGAAAAAACATACTTTTTTTATTAACGCCAAAAGCTTCTGTAGAATTTTTACTAGATAGCAGTCCCTTACGTCAGGGGCTTGAAAAAATTAAGTATCATAGATATGCCGCGATACCCGTTATTTCAGAAGATGGGGCTTACATTGGAACGGTCAGTGAGGGGGATTTTTTATGGCATATGATGGATAGCAATAATTATTTGATAAAATCACAGGAGAATTCCTTGATTTCTGATATTATCAGAAAAGGCTGGAATCCCGCCGTTAAAATAGATACAACTATGGAGGAATTGCTCTTGCGTATTATGGAACAAAATTTTGTCCCTGTAATTGATGACAGAAATAAATTTGTAGGGATAATAACACGTAAAGATATAATAAAGTATTATTGCAATTTATCAATATAATAAATGAATTCAAAAGGTGAACCCCGTAACCTAGGAATATGTAGTTTTAAGGCACGCCTTGTTAAATCCTGAGAAATATAACTAGATTTTGTTAAGTTATAGTTCCCAGGATTTTTAATATCACATACTACGTAATGAAGTAGCACATTCTATTTTTTATACACCTCAATATGAGCAATCGAACAGGGGTATTTTAAAGACGAAGGCCTTGATGTGAAATTGGTAAACGGACTTGGTGCAGATAAGACAATGACTGCGGTCTTAAGTGGAGATACTGATATGGGGTTTATGGGGACGTAAGCAACAGTATATGTGTATAATGAAGGAAATGAAGATTATGTCGTAAACTTTGCACAGCTGACATAGCGAGCTGGAGTACGCCAAGGTATAATGTAAACTTTGAGTCTATTATATTGGTATGTAATTGGATTAATAAGATTATTAGTCATAATAATAAGCAATTACCATCAGATTAAAGTAAATGATGAATAGTATGCTAGATAACCAGAGATATAGTATGTATTTGTACCTATGGGAATATAAAGATTATGAATATGTTGAAAACGTTGGTAAATATAGAGGAGTAGTAAAGTTAACAGTCTCTAATGATAGAATAGAATAACATGTATTACAAAAAAAACCAAGTCATATATTGACATATAAGGGAAAATAATGTATATTGTAAAACGATAAAGGTTTATAAATACATAGATATAATGGACAAGATATAAATTATTATTAATTTATATCTACAATAAAAGAAAGGAAGTAATGAACTATAGTCAAGTAAGTAGACACGATTATTAGAAAAAACTTTCTGGAAACAGTTACTAAGCTTGATTCCAGAAGAGTTCCTCCTTTTCATTGGGTGTTAGCATTCCAAGAGAACTGTGTGGTCTTCTGGAGTTATAGAAACCTTCAATATACTCAAATACAGATAGCTGCAGCTCCTGTAAAGAGTAATAGGTTTTTCGGTTGGTTTCTTCTTTTTTCAAATATTTGAAGAAACATTCACAGCAGGCATTGTCGAAGGGATAACCTTTCTTAGAAAATGACTGCACTACATTAAGAGAATCCAATAACTGTCTGAATGAAAATGCAGTATATTGAGATCCCCGATCAGAGTGGAACATGAGGCCTGTAGGGTATTTCCTTTTATCATAAGCTTTTTTGAATGCAGTCATTACCAAAGTGACATCAGGTCTTGCTGAAATGTTCCAGGAAATGATTTTGCGAGAAAATAGATCCATTACAATACAGAGATAATACCATTTCCCAGAAACTTTGATATAAGTGAAATCACTTGCCCAGACAATGTCAGGGGATTTCTGGTTGAACTCCTGATGGAGATGATTGGTGCAATTGCCAGTATCTTTATGCCGATAGTTACGATATGGCTTCACCGTTGACATTCGTGGTAATTGAAGTGTTTTCATCAGGCGGTACACTCGTCCAACACTGATGTGAATGCCATGATCACGCTGGAGGACATAAGTAATCTTATATGCACCAAGACGCTTGTTATAATCGGCGTAGATATGGAGAATCCGTTTGGCTATCTCCTGATTTTCCTTGGTGCGTTCAGCAGGTACTGAGTGAAAATGCTTATAATAGGTACTTCTGTTTACACCTAATACATTGCAAAGAATCTTTATGTCATGCTGAAAACGAAGCTTATGAACAGCATCTAATCGTTGCTGGAGTGTGGCGTGAAGATGGCAATCGCTTTTTTTAGTATGAGGAGTTCCTCCTCAAGCTGAGCATTGCGTTTTTGAAGATCCTTCACTTGTTTGGCGGTCAAGACCTCGCCATCATCCGTTTTGACGGTTGAGTATTGCTTGATCCAACGGGTAAGAGCGGTTAGGGAAACACCGTATTCTTTACAGAGAGCAGCCTGTGTTTTACCGCCAGATTGATAAAGGTTAACGAGAGTACGTTTGAAGTCCTCGTCATACCGTGTTCCAGTTTTACTTGTGGACATGAGTAGATACCTCCTTTTTTTGTCTACTTAATTGTAATATATGGTTACTTATCGTGTCCACTTTTATAATATAGATCCATAAATATCATGAATTATGTTAAACCAGAAGTAAAGGAAGTTAAGGTGACAAAGCCTAAAATAGTTATTATGTGTGCTCCTTGTAGAGGGAAAAACACTAGTTCGATTAATTAATAATTAAAGGGGCTGTAAAAAAACTCCCCTAAAAGAAAAATCGCTGAGGTCATGAGACTTCAGCGATTTTTTGGTATAATTAATTATGCAAATAAATAAAAACACCAATGATAATTATACAGTACGTCAGCTGAAATTACCATTGGAAATCGAAAAATTAATTAATATATCTGATCCAGTATACACGTTCTGTGAGGTGATGGATCACATCGACCTATCAAAATATTTTGTAGAGAAAGGCTACAGAACAGGTCGTCCAAGATGTGATGAACAGAAACTCCTTAAAGTGATACTCTTTGCCTTCATGGAGCACGGAATTAGTTCTCTGCGTGAAATAGAAAAACTCTGTAGGAATGATATACGATACCTGTATCTTCTTGATGAGATGAAGGCTCCTTCTTTTGCGACCTTTGGCAATCTTATACGCAATGAACTAACAGATTCCATAGAACAGATTTTTATTGACTTAAACAGTTACATTTTTGAAAAGGAGCATGTGGACCTGGAGCATACTTACATAGATGGAACAAAAATGGAAGCGAATGCCAACCGATATACCTGGGTATGGAAAAAGTCTTGTACAAAAAACCGAGGAAAGGTTTATGAAAAGATATCCACGCTAATTGATGCAATGAACCAGGAAGTATTAGGATATTTCGGTGTAAAACTTGATAAGAGAGATGAGTATGCTGTCGAATATGTATCTGAACTCTTGGAAATGTACAAGAATGCAACAAATCTGGTGGAATCCACGTTTGTATCTGGTTGTGGTCATAGAAAAAGCCTTCCGCAAAAACAATATCAGGAATTAGAGGGGTATCTAGAACGATTAAAGACATATGCACATCATATAGAAGTTTGTGGCGATGAAAGAAACAGTTATTCCAAAACCGATCACGATGCCACTTTTATGCGCATAAAACGGGATTATATGGGGAATGATCAGCTTCTCCCAGCGTACAATCTACAGACCGCTGTCTGTGATGAATATATAGCGGTAGTTGATGTAAAACCATATGCATCAGATATGGAATGCTTTGTTCCTTTGATGGAAAAATTCAATGAAATCTATGGTCATTATCCAAAGTATCCAGTTGCAGATGCAGGCTATGGTTCCTATAATAACTATCTTTACTGTGAAGAGCATGGGATGGAAAAATATATGAAATTTACCATGTTCAAAAAAGAAACATCCGATAAGAAGTATCATGAAAATCCATATCGCGCAGTCAACTTTAAAAGAGACGAGAATGGAAATTTAATATGCCCAAATGGAAAGACTTTTCACTTTAAAAGCAAACAACATGTCTATAAAAACAAATACAGCAGAACCGAAGAAATCTATGAATGCAAATCATGTGAAGGCTGCCAGTTTAAAAACGATTGTTGTCCTAAGGCAAGCAAAAATAGAACTATTCGAATGAATCAGGAATTAACATCAATACATCAAGAGGTAATGACAAATCTTGAATCAATACATGGCGCACTGTTGAGAATGAATCGTAGTATTCAAGCGGAAGGAACCTTTGGTATTTTAAAATGGAATAAATCCTACAAAAGATTATTTCGAAGAGGTGAGAAAAACGCAATTCTTGAACTCACACTGATTTCTTGTGGTTTTAATCTTTATAAATATCATAATAAAAAACAGAGAAACAAGTTGGCTGCTTAAAATCCAAGAACTATACTCACAGCTTTATTAAGTGCACGCTTTTTTATGGAAAAATCAATCATAATCATAAAAAATAAATAAAAAAAAGAAGAATCACCAGAACCGGCATCTGTCGGAACTGGCGATTCTTAATTAAGGACTTATTTTACAGCCCCTTTTTATGCAATTCATTCTAAGCTTTATGAACTAATAAAAACTATAAAGTAAAATTCTAAATCTCATTATAGTAAAATCTGAAGAAAATTTAGGTATATACAATGGAAGTTATAATAAGCAAAGCACTATCATGGCAAATAATAGATGGTACATTATATATTATTGATGAGCATACAAAAAGGATGTTTTTATTAAATGATGTAGCTGTTTTTATATGGAATTCAATATGTAATAAAGATTCTATTGACACTATGATAAAAAAGATTACTAGCCAATATACAGTCAAAGAAGAAATAGTAAGATGTGATATTATAGAAATATATAATGATTTACAAACAAAAGGATTAATTGAATTAAAGAATAAAGAGGTACTATAGATGGACAGTGAAAATCAAATCTCTTCATTAAATAGCTTGACTTATGAAAAGGGATTACCATATTCAGCATCTATTGAATTAATTACTAAATGTAATTTCAAATGCATTCATTGTTATATAGCAGAACATAACAAAGAAATGAAAGCAACAGATGTAATTAAAATTCTAGATGAATTAAAAGCATTAGGAGTATTGGATTTGACTTTAACAGGTGGAGAGATATTTTTACTTAAAGATATAATGAATATTATTGAATATGCAAGAAAAATAGGGTTTCGAGTTACATTGTTTACTAACCTCTCTCTCATGAATGAGGAAATTATTAAGAAATTATCGGAATTGTACATAACGGAAATATCAACGACTGTTTTTTCTCTTGATTCAGGAATTAATGACAAAATTACTTGTATTAAAGATTCACTAAATAATATTATGAAAAATATATTGTTAATTAAACAATATAATATTCAGCTAGAAATTAAAGTTCCAATTATGGATTATAATTATAATTCATATATAGAAATAAAAGATTTTTGCATTGAAAATGGGTTTAGATTTAACTATAGTACTGCTATTACAAGTAAAATAAATGGTGATACGAAAACACGTAAATATAATATATCAAGTACTGATTTAAATAAAATTATAAAAGAGTTAGATAATGTAACTAGTAACAAATTTAAATCAGATGATTATATTTGTGGAGCTGTTAGAAATAATATACATATTGATTGTTTTGGCAATGTATATCCTTGCCTTTCGCTACTATACAAATATGGTAATATATTTAATGATACTTTAGATAGCATTTGGAATAATTCAAAGCAAAAAAAATATTTGAATTCTTTACGAAAGAAAGATTTTTTATTATGTACAAATTGTAATATAAATGATAAATGTGTAAAATGTCCTGGCATGGCATTATCAGAAGATGGTGATTTGTTTGGTTGTTCATCTTTAGATCAATGCCTAGCAATTGCTAGGCAGAATATTCTTGAGTTATAAAAGTCAAATATTAATGAAGTAAAATAATAAAAAATAAGACCAATTAATTTTTGATTAACTAAAATAAAGGTGCTTAATAAAGCATCTTTATTTTAGTTAATCAGAGGAGAGGAAACTATTTAAATTAAAAAAATATGTAAAGCTGTAAACAAAACAAGACAGGAGCAACTATGAAGCTAATAAATAAAACTTATAAAATGTATGATTACATAATCATTTCATACAAGATTTCTAAAATAAATACAATTGGTATGGCTTTTCTGAAAACATTAAGCGCCTGTTTAGCGAGTATAATGGTATTAGTAACAAGCTCTTTTATTAATAATCTAATTAGCCAAAATAGTATTAAAAACATAAAGCTAAATTTTCTTGCTTTATTGATTACTATTGGATTAAATTGGTTAACTAATGCAATGTATAAGTTTATTCATTTGAAATTATTATTAAAAATTAACGAAACCTTAACAATAACCATTACTGAAAAAAAGGGAGCTCTAGCCTATTCTTATATTGAAAATCCAGAAACGTGGGAATTGATGGAGAGAATAGGAGATGATCCCTCTGAAAGATGGATAAAAGGAATAAATAATATATTGGATCTTTTAGTATTTGTTATACAAGCACTTGGCTTACTCATAATTATTGGTTCTAAAAATTACATTATCGCTAGTATTATATTAGCTCTTTTAATACCTTTCTTTTTTATATCAATAAAAAATGGACAAGAAGATTATGATGCCTTTGAAACTTCAAGTGAATACTTTAGAAGAGCAAAGTATTTCAGAAAATTAATCTCATCTAGAGATAATGTTGAGGAGAGGACACTTTTTCAATATAATGAGTTTATAAATAGAAAGTGGTCTAATCAATTTTTGAAGGCAATTAAAGTTGAAATGTTAGCAAATCGAAAAATATTTTCAAGAGTACATATTGGAAATATTGGTATTTTATTCATAACTTCTCTAATTACATTTATATTAGTAATACCGGTAAAACAAGGAGAGATGTCAACCGGACTTTTTATAGCTCTTATAAAAGGTATCACAAGTTTTATTACTAGCATTTCATGGAAGTTTGCCTTGGTGATGATGGAATTGGAGAAGAGTAGGCTATATTTAAAGGATGTAACAGCATTTTCACAGTTAAATGAAGAACAGGGAATAACTAATTTAACAGCAAGTATGGGACAGGAAGAAACATTGAATAGTATTGAATTTATTAATGTAAGTTTCTGCTATCCAGGAACCAATAAGAAAATATTAGATAATTTCACAGTTATTCTTGATGGATTAAAAAAATATGCATTTGTGGGGTTAAATGGGGCAGGAAAAACAACAATAATTAAATTGTTGACGGGTTTATATGATAACTATACAGGTATAATACGGATTAATCAAAAAGATATCCGTGATATAGAGAAACCAAAATTGAAGGCATATTTTTCAATAGTATATCAGGATTTTGCCAGATATGAAATATCGATTAGGGAAAATATTATTCTATCTTACTATGGAAAAGGATTATTTAAAGAAGCAAGCAATATTCAACTGGAAACAATTATGAAAAATCTTGGAATGGATAATTTGTTAATTAACTTAAAAAACGGAATAGATACAAAAGTTGGGAAATTGGAGGAAGGAAGCATAGATCTATCTGGCGGTGAATGGCAAAAAATAGCTATTTTACGTTCACTAGTTAACAATGCTCCTATATATATTCTAGACGAACCGACTGCTGCCCTTGATCCGGTAAGTGAATATGAACTGTATAAGATATTTTATGAAATTATAAAAGAGAAGTTTGCAATATTTATAACGCACAGACTGGGAGCTGCTAGAATAGCAGATGAAATAATAGTCATTAATAATGGAACAATTGAGGAGCAAGGAAGCCACTTAGAATTAATGAAAAAAAATGGACTCTATGCATCTATGTTTGAAACCCAAAGGAGTTGGTATAATGAAGGCAATTAATAATTGTTATAGCTTTATTATTAAAAGTGTAAAAGAAGTATTTACTGTTTCAAAAGGATTATTTCTTACAATTTATTTGGTTGCATTTATTCAGGGGATTCTAAATTCATTCCCAATTATTTTAATGCAGGTGCTTTTTGATCAAATAGAAAAGATATCATCAAGTCAAATATCTGTATATAGCGTACTACGAACTATATTTATTATGTTTGTGGTAAAATGCATTATTCAAGTCATGGCTGATTTAGGTAATTTTTTGTATGAATATCATCATATGAAAGTAATACATAAATTAACAAATAGATTGAACAATCACATAGGTTTAATTAACGCAATATCCTTTGAGGATAAAGAATTATTGGACCAAATTGAAAAAGCATATCAAGGCACTGGGCAGGTAAGAAAACTTGTTGATACAGTTCTTATGTTACTGCTAAATTATTTACCAAGTCTAATTGTAGTTGGGGCATATTTATATAAAGCAAAGCCTGTACTGATAATTATATTATTATTAATATTTTTACCAGTACTTATATCTGAAATTTCAAAAGCAAAGCTATTTACAGATTTGGAAGATGAATTGGCACCCTTAAATAGAAAAATTCAAACATATAATGATTACTTAATAGGAAGAAAGTTTTTCAAAGAAACAAGATTACTTGGAACATTTCAATTTTTTTTAAAGAGATTAAATGAAGCAATTAAGATTCGCAATGAGGCAATGTGGAAGATTACATTCATAACAGATATTCGTGAATTAGGAACCAAATTTTTATCTCTAGGTGGCTATATATCTATATTAATTATCTTATATATATCTGTCTTAAAGAAAGAAATCAGTATTGGATACTTTGCGGCAATTTTTACATCGTTGGATAGTCTTTTTTTTATGATGGAGGAAATAGTAAGTAGCTTAGTAGGAGGAGTAGCACAGGTAACTGGTAAAATAAAAAATTATTTTAAATTTAGAGAAGTGACGCCCCTTACAAAAGAGGGAATTTCTTTAAAATATCATGATTCAATAATTCTTGAAAATGTATGTTTTTCTTATCCAAATAGTTCTAATATAGCTTTGCATAACGTTAATTTAAAAGTGGGTAGAGGGGAAAGTATAGCAGTAGTAGGAGAAAATGGATCGGGAAAAACAACCTTAGTACGATTGCTAGCTGGAATTTATTCTCCGACTGATGGTAAAATTTTTTATAATGGAGTAGAATCAAATAAATATAATCCATTTGAATTATTCTATAATACATCAGCGGTTTTTCAAAATTATGGGAAATATGATTTATCTCTTGAAGATAATATAAAAATTAGTAATTTGGACAGTGACAAAAATGTAGATTTTATCCTAAATGATTTGGAAATGGAGATTCCCAAAGGTATTTATCCAGAAGGAATTAAAACAATGTTATCTAGGGAATTTGGTGGAATTGATTTATCAGGAGGTCAATGGCAAAAAATAGCTATAGCAAGAGGCGGGTATCGAGATAAAGATTTACTTTTATTAGACGAACCTACTTCTGCAATTGATCCAATTGAGGAAGCAGTATTGTATACTAAATTTCAGAAGTTGATTCGTGGAAGAATGAGTTTTATTGTTACGCATAGATTAGGGGCTGCAAGAATTTCTGATAAGATTATTGTCATGAAAAAGGGGAAGATAGTAGGAATAGGAAAACATATGGAGTTGTTAAATACCTGTGACGAATATAAAAAAATGTGGCTAGCACAATCGGAACAGTATACTTAACCTAACCGAATTTGTTGAATGAAGATAGATATTACAAACCAATATATAAAATGGTATTAAAACAATAAGCAATTTTAATAGATAAGACATGCACAAAAACTTTTACTTCCCAATATACATATTGTAACAGCTTAATTTCAAGGAGACATGAAATGAAGAAAAAGGGATTAGCAGCACTGGCCATTTTAGTTCTTATGGCAGTGCTTTTACCCGGTTGCGGCAAAAGTAACGGGAATCTGATAAAGGTCCAGTTAAATGAAGTAGCACATTCTATTTTTTATGCACCTCAATATGTTGCAATAGAACAGGGATATTTTAAAGACGAAGGCCTTGATGTGAAATTGGTAAACGGACTTGGAGCAGATAAGACAATGACTGCGGTCTTAAGTGGAGATGCTGATATCGGATTTATGGGGCCGGAAGCAACAGTATATGTGTATAATGAAGGAAAAGAAGATTATGTCGTAAACTTTGCACAGCTGACACAGCGAGCCGGTAATTTTCTGGTTACAAAGGATAAGAATGAGACGTTTACCTGGGATAATGTGAAAGGTAAGACAATTGTCGGCGGGCGAGCAGGTGGTATGCCTCAAATGGTTCTTGAGTATATACTAAAGAAAAATGGTATTAATCCCAAAGAAGACCTTACCATTGTACAAAATATTGATTTTGGTTTAACTGCCCAGGCATTTACGGCAGGCACAGGAGATTATACAATGGAATTCGAACCAGGCGCAACTGCCTTAGAAAAGGAAGGTACTGGTAAAGTGGTTGCTTCACTTGGTGTAGAAAGCGGTAAAGTGCCCTATACAGCATATGCTGCCAAGAAAAGTTACATTGAAAAAAATTCCGAGGTTATCCAGAAATTCACCAATGCGATACAAAAAGGTCTCAATTATGTAAATGCCCATTCTCCGGAAGAGATAGCCAAAGTCATTGCACCTCAGTTTAAAGAAACGGATGCGGATACGGTGCAATCTATTGTTACCAGATATTATGAACAGGGTACTTGGAAGGATAATACCGTATTTGAGGAAGAAAGTTTTAACTTGCTGCAAGATATTTTACAGGAAGCGGGAGAACTGTCGGTTAGAGCTCCATATGATGATTTGATTAATACAGAATTTTCAACGAAAACGGCAGAATAAACTTAAATAAAGGTATTAATAACATTAGAATAAATAAGGATACTGGAGTAGGTTGTTCTCCAGTATCCTGCCAAATGCATTTTATTTATTTTCAATCATTTAATTATCTTCTGAAGAAGTTTCGCCAGCGCTTGTAGAAGTAGCTTTATCGCCTATGTTGGATTCGCAGTCACAAGCTTCTACATCGTCAAAATCGTCATCGAAGTCGTCGTCAAAGTCATCATCGAAGTCTTCCAGATAGTCCGGTGTCAGGTATTTGTATACAGCATAGGCAATACCTGCTACAGCAGCAACAGCACCAATAACAGCTAATATTGTAAGGACGCAGTTCGTATTTTTCTTTTGTTCTGCTTCTTTCCTGTGTAATAATTCACCAAGTTTAGCTGCGTTAAAAAGTTCTTCAATCTTATTGTTCATTGTTGCACATCCTTTCATGGTAAAATAAGTTCCTTTCTATTATACCACGATAAGAGGATTTTTACTATAGAATTTCTGGAAAATGTATGAATAAACTACAGTTTTTTCAATTTTGCAAAGGAAGCTAACATTTTTTTTGTACCAAAATTTGAAAAATCAACGGTTACCTCATAATCTCTTCCCCCGGCATTAATATTAGTAACAATACCGGTACCAAATTTGATATGGGATACCGTATCACCGATTCCATAGTCGACGCTGCCCAGATTACTGCCGCCAAACTCTTTTGGAGTGGAAGCAGCATATGGTTTTTGAAAAATGTTGTCACCCAGTTTACTGTTATACGCAGCTTGCTGGCGGCTGGTTCCGGAAGTTCTACTGCCTGCTGGTGTAACCCCGGCCGGTCTTAATCGGTCATTCATATTCGGGGACAGGCTTTGGTAAGAATTACTTTTTAAAGAATTGCTTTTAAACGGATTCTTTTCCATCGTCAGCAGAAAACGCGGTATCTCATTTACAAACCGAGAAGGGCGGTTAAACTGGGTCTCACCTCGTATCATTCTCATAGCAGCCGCACTTAAGCCCAGCTTTTTCATAGCTCTGGTAATTCCAACATAGCACAGACGTCGTTCTTCTTCAATTTCTGTTACAGGGTCATCAGCATGAATGGACATGTAGCTTGGAAAAATACCTTCTTCCATTCCACATAGATAAACATATGGGAACTCCAGACCTTTAGCACTGTGTAAGGTCATTAATACCACCATGTTATTGTCTTCCTTGAGATTATCTATATCCGCAACTAAAGCAACTTCTTCTAAAAACTCGCTTAAAGTGGGAGGTTCGTCCGCATTTTCTTCAAATGCAGCAATCTTACTTTTAAATTCTCCGATGATTTCCAATCTGTCTTCAGCCTCTTGCGAATCCTGCGCTTCCAGATTACTCGTATACCCGGTAGCCTCTAAGATTTCATCCAACAAATCGGTTAAGGTATAAGAAGGATTGGTAAGATTGGATTTTAATACCTCAATCAAGCTGACAAAAGGTGAAATTTTAGCTGCTGTTCTTCCAAGCGTAGGAATGTACTCGGCCTGTTTTAAGGCTTCATAAAAGCTGATGCCGTTTCTGATAGCATAGTCTTCTACCTTATCAATGGTTGTCAGACCGATTCCCCTTTTAGGAATATTAATAATACGTTTGACAGCAAGGTTGTCCAAACCATTGTCTATGGTTTTTAAATAAGCCAGCAAATCTTTAACTTCTTTTCTGGAATAAAAATTAATACTACCAATTATCTTGTAGGGGATGTTTTTTAGAATTAACTTTTCCTCAAAGATACGGGACTGGGCATTGGTACGGTACAAAACAGCAAAGTCCTGGTAATTTGCCTCACCGCTTGATATGGTATTTGCGATTTCAGAGACAATACTATCGGCTTCCTCATAATCATGGTCAAATTGAGTAAAATATATCGGATCACCCTCTGGATTATCTGTCCATAAGGACTTGTCTTTTCTTCCTACATTGTTACTGATAACTTCATTGGCGGCCTGCAAAATCTTCTTTGTTGAGCGGTAATTCTGCTCCAGTTTAATAACTTTTGCATTAGGGTATTCCTTTTCAAAATTAAGAATGTTGTAGATATTAGCGCCGCGGAATTTATATATGGACTGGTCATCGTCACCAACGACACATAGGTTATGTTCTCTATAGCCGTCTTCGTTGATTCCATCTGCCAGCAGGCTGATTAACTTAAATTGAGCTGTATTCGTATCTTGATACTCATCCACCATTATATAGCGGAATCTTTGCTGATAATAGGAGAGGGCTTCTCTGCTGGTTTGGAACAGCTCAACAGTTTTATAAATTAAATCATCAAAATCCAGAGCATTGTTGGATTTTAGTCTTTTCTGATATTCTTTATATACACCTGCCAGCTTAGTTTTGTTAAAATCCCCCACGGCTCTTAATTCATACTCTTCCGGAGATATGAGTTCATCTTTAGCTGAGGATATAATGGAAAGTAAGGCACGTTCCTTGTAGGTCTTGGTGTCAATCTGTAAATGTTTGCACACATCTTTCATAAGGGTTTTCTGGTCATCGGTATCATAAATAGTAAAGCTCCGGTCATACCCCAAAACGTCTATAAAGCGTCGTAGAATTTTAACGCAGGTGGAGTGAAACGTACTGACCCAGATATTTTCTGAACCATAACCGACTATCTTGTCAACTCGTTCCCTCATTTCACTGGCAGCTTTATTAGTAAAGGTAATCGCGAGGATATTCCAGGGGTTTACATCATGGTGTTCCATCAGGTAAGCGATTCTATGGGTTAATACCCTTGTTTTGCCGGAACCTGCACCTGCCAGAAGCAATAAAGGACCTTTATTGTGTTCTACAGCCTCACGCTGCATGCTATTTAGTGTATCATATATACTCATGTATCTTACCACCTGACTTATGTATTTGTATTTTAAGAGGCAGTTATGGCTGTTTTTGTACCATACATACCCAATTTCCAAACATATGTTTAAATTATAACATGGATTTATAAGTGATACAACCCGTAACTTGCCAAAACCTATGGTTGTTAACTGGTAATAATAATGCTGGAAGTGTTTCCTGAATCGGTGCCTTCTTCCACATCAAAACCTTTCTTTCCTTCACATTGCTGTCTTTGAATTGATATGGTGGCAAGTGAACTGGCTATTTGAGAAAGGATGACAGCAGTTAGGTCAATCTCATCCGTAGTTCTATCTTTTGCAATTGCAATCGCCAGGGAAGTAGCGAATAATGTTAACTCTTCCGGACACATAAAATCACCTCCTGTATAATATATGTCAGGTTTAAGTAAGGGTGCCAATGCTTATAAGATATAAAAGAAATATATGATTCGAGAAATAATGTATATGCAAATCAAGAAATAAATATGTTTACATCTAGTATTAAATACTATATAATAAACTAAGAGGTGATAAATGTGGACGTGAGTAGCGATGATTACTTGCAAAGTTTAATTGAGACTATTAAAAAGTTGGATTATATTAATCCTGACGATATACCGAATATAGATTTATACATGGATCAGGTAACAACCTTTATGGATGAGCATCTGAAAGGTTCTAAGCGATACAGTGAAGATAAGCTGCTTACAAAGACCATGATAAATAATTATACAAAGAATAATTTACTGCCTTCTCCGAATAAAAAGAAGTATTCGAAAGAACATATTCTTTTGTTAATTTTCATCTATTATTTTAAGAATATATTGACGATAAGTGATATCCAGCATATATTTAATCCGTTAACAGAGAAGTACTATGGAGGCGGGAATAAAGAAATTGGCTTAGAAGCCATCTATAAGGAAGTCTTTAAATATGAAGAAGATCAGATGGATAATCTATTAAAGGATGTAATACGTAAATTCAATAAGTCCAGAGAAACCTTTGAAGATGTTAAATCTGAGGAGGACAGAGAATTTTTGAACACTTTTTCTTTTATCTGCATGCTTTGCTTTGATGTATATGTGAAAAAACAGATGATAGAAAAATTAGTTGATGAATCCATTCTCGATGCTAAAAAGAAAATAAAAAAAGAAAAGTAAGTAATCAGCCGTAGGATTTTGGTGTCCTACGGCTTTTTGTGCTCCCAATAGCACCTTAAGAGCATCGTATTACACCTAATAACCAATAAATAGGTGAAATCAATGACTGCATGAACCATAGTAGTTTTCCACAGTAAAATAATCCTCCAATAAAGAGCAGGCTGTCATACGTACAACAAGGATGATGGATCTTCATTGGAGGATTGTTAAGAATAGTGTCTCATACCTAGAAATGCAGAGGGCTGAATCAGCCCTAATTACGTTATATATAAAAGATAGGTAGTTGCGAAACAATCATTTTTAAGAGGTGAATGCAGGCAAAGAATTTCGTAATTGATTCAAGAGATACCATTTAAGGTAAGTACTATGTAATTTATGCCAAAGCATGATTAAAATAGTAATCTAGTCTTGTTAACAAGACAGAAGCGGCTCTCTTTTGATTAGGAACTAAAAAAAGCCGGAACAAAGTTCCCTGCTCCTTTGACATATTGTTATACTATTCTATCTCATCCTCAGTATCTTTGATTTCTGCTATTCTTGAAAATACCATATCATATCCGTCTTTTCCATAATTTAAGGAACGGTTTACCCTGCTGATGGTAGCAGTGGATGCACCGGTTTTTTCTGCGATTTCTAAGTAAGTTTTATGATTGCGAAGCATACGTGCTACTTCAAAACGCTGAGAAAGGGATAATAATTCATTAACAGTACAAATATCTTCAAAGAAAGTATAACATTCTTCTGAATTCTTCAAACTTAATATGGCTTCAAATAAATGGTCCACAGCAGAGGTTCTTATATTTTTACTCATATTTTAACTCCTGATTATGTGTATTATTAATTCATTTTAACACGATAAAGTTATAAAGTAAAGGGTTATTTTCAGCATTAATGAAAATAAAAAAACACTCCAATATTAAAGCAGTGATATAGGAGTGTTTGGGAGTTAGTATTCTATTATAGAACTACTTTAAGGCTTCTGTATCAACACCACCTTTTTTTAAGGCTTCTTCCGCTGCTTTAATAACAGCTTCACTGGTAACCGTAGCTCCTGAGATTGTATCAACAGTAAGGCTCTGCTTTGATACGATTGCTTCGGCGACTTTAGGTGCCGCCGCACCGCCAAGCTCAGGTGTCTCTTTTGGTGCATCTACTTTAATATTGCCAATTTTACCGTCTTCCGTTAAGGCAACCTCAACGGTAACATCCCCGCCATATCCGGCAGCAGTAGCAGTATACGTTTTATTCGTATTATTACCAGTGTTGGTCTTTGCGCAGCCGCTTAAAAAAGCACTGAAAACTATAACTGTTAATAGTACTGAAACTGTGGTTTTATTAAATAATAATTTCATGTGTAAAACCTCCTGTATAATTAATTAACTTCTATTATTATAATCAGAAAATAATATTTCAATCATAGATTTTAAACTATCTTAAATTACAAATGAAATAGTAGTTAATTGAACACTTATTTTATGTGATGCTATTCTGTGTTTTTTTCTGCTTTCTAATTGAATCAAGGAGGTTTATTACTTGCTAATAGGAAATAAGAGTGAAAAAGATTTATTAGCAGTAACTTATTGTTAAAAATTGGATAATATATTGACATCAAAAAACAGAATGTTATACTTATCATAAATATATACCACTACAAACCAAGATTAGGAGTTATTATTTGTGAAAACTAGAAAAAATGTAAAGAATACGGATGAATTATCAATACTGGGCTTTGGATGTATGCGATTTCCTACCCAGGGCGGTAACATTGATGAGCCTAGAGCAACGGCTATGCTTCATGATGCAATTAAAAAAGGTGTCAATTACTTTGACACAGCCTATATCTATCATGCAGGAAAGAGTGAAAGCTTTTTAGGGAAAGCCTTGGCAGGCGGATTACGGGAAAAAGTTTATATTGCCACAAAGCTGCCTCCCTACATGGTTAAAAAGCTAGAGAATGCCAAGAAAATTTTCAGAACACAATTGGAGCGTTTGCAAACCGATTATATAGATTATTACCTATTACATATGCTGACGGACAAGCCCATGTTTGACAGGTTACAGGCTCTTGGTGTAATGAACTGGCTGGAGGAATTAAAAGAGAAAGGAACGATTAAAAATATTGGTTTTTCCTTTCATGGCAGTAAAACAGACTTTGAGCTTATATTAAAGGCTTATCCCTGGGACTTTTGCCAGATTCAATATAATTACATGGATGAGAATAACCAAGCAACAAAGTCCGGGCTTGAACTAGCAGGAACCATGGGAATACCTGTTATTATCATGGAGCCATTACGGGGCGGCAAGTTAGTCAATAATCTTCCGGAGGAAGTAAAGAAGACCTTTGAAGATTATAAAGAGGTTCGTTCTCCGGCAGAGTGGGCGCTGCGCTGGGTATGGAATCATCCCCAAGTTACAGTTTTACTATCGGGTATGAGTGATGAAGCTCAGGTTGCTGAAAATATTCGGATTGCCGGAGAGGTAGAGGCAGGAGCACTTGGTGTAGAGGAACTTTCAATTTTTGATAATGTTAAGAAGATTCTGTATGAGAAGACCAAAATTCCTTGTACGGCATGCGGTTATTGCATGCCATGTCCGGCAGGGGTGAATATTCCCGGTTGTTTTTCCAGTTATAATGACAAATACCTGTTATCAGATAAAATGGCACGCTTTAAGTATATGCAGACACTGGGAGCATTGTCGGTGCAGCCGGCCAATGCATCCCAGTGTAAGGAGTGCGGCAAATGTGAAGCGCACTGTCCGCAGAATATTCAGATAAGAGTTCAGCTAAGACAGATATCAAAGGAAATGGAAGGTATTTTCTATAAACCTCTGGTGGGACTTGTTAGAAAGTTTTTAAGAATTAAGTAAATGATTTTTTGTTATAGTTTGTGCAGGTAATTGCCAAGAAAAGGAATAATACAATAAATATAGTTAAAATCAGTAGAGAATAATTGTTAAACAGTCCGGAGGCTCCTTGCTCAACATTGGTGACGGATTCAAGAAACCAGCGGATTGGGCTGACAATACTAATATGCTGTAGTAAATCAGGCATCTGCTGATAAGAAATGAAGGTACCTCCAGTCAGAGAGAACAGTAACACAATTCCGCTGGAACTTTGATTGGCATACATATCATTTTTAAATAAAGAAGCAATCCAAGTGGCAAAGGATGCCGCAAGTCCTGACAGCCAGATACCTAAGAGCAACAGGAGGTTGTAGGAAATTCCAAGATTAGGTATCAGAAGTTTGGCAAGGGTGATTCCAAGAAAAAACTGTAGGTACGTAATTAAAAAGTTATAGAGCATATTGCCTAAAAGATAGCTAAAAGTATGTCCAGAGGAGTACAAGTATCTTAAGAAGGTGCCTGAAATTTTATCTTTTAGAAATAGAGTGGCACTTAAGGTTGAAGTAATCATTAGAAACGTAAGTAAAAAAGCAAGTATTTTTGATACAGGTGACACCTTGATGTTGTCTAAATCAAATGAAACTGTGGCAGTGTCCATGTTGAGGGAGGCATCTACAAGAATTTCAATACGATTGATGACTTCTTTGTTCCTGACAGAGTGTAATAGATAGCTCCCATCTGGTCGAAACTCCACAATAGCAGTAAAGTTACCGGTTCGAATATCTGATTGGAGGGTTTCTGACCCGGTTAGCGCTGCGCTTATTCCTTCCAGGTTATTACAAACAGATAAAAGGGTATTGCTTTTGTTTGTCTGATCGTTAGACAGTATGCCAACCCGATAGCTAGGAGTACTTATTTTACCGGATATAAAACCTAGCAGGACAACTAAAACAGGAAGGAGCAGAGATATAACGAAAGTGGATTTTTTATGTATATTCCTTTTATAGTGCATAATAAAAACAGTTAACCAGACAGGTTTCATAGAATAGCCTCCTTTTTAAAGTGCTTTATGGTTAGGAAAAGTAACAGTATGCTTAAAAGTGTAAAAATAAACACCAACAGAGTAAGCAGAGTATGCTGGTTATCATAGACTGCTTCAAAGATACTCCGGTTAATATAGGTCATAGGTGAGAGTTTGCGTAGAGTTGTTAAAGTGAGAGTATCAGAGGCTATCGGGAAAAAAGAACCGCCTGTTAATCCCCCTAGCATAATAGGAAGATTTAAAAAGTTCTTCAATACTTCCATTTTGTGAAAAGCATATCCCAAATTCAGTCCGATACCAGTTACGACAGCAGCTTCCAGAGTTAATAACACTGCACAGGGGATAAAACTCCTGGCTATAGGTAACTGGTATAATAAAACATTAAGTCCCAGTGTTATAATATTACAAAGGGCTAAAATGATAAAAGAGGATAGAAATTTCGCTAAAACCAGTGCGGCATTGCTTGTGGGAGCTGTCAGTAAACGGCAGGAGGTATTTGAAAGTTTATCCTCTTTCGCTACATAGGCAACGGTGATAATGCCCATTAAGGCACAAAATGGTATTATAACCAACGTATAATATTGGTAAGAAGTAAATTCCTTGCTGTAGGATTTTTGGGTCAGGTAGCCTAAGAGAAGAATTATAATAGTAGGAAATAGTATGTTATAAAAGAGAATAAAAGAATCTTTGCTTCTTTTACGTAATCCCAATAAAAAAAGTGGTAAAAAAGTATTCATAACTAAACTCCTTTTCATGCATTTTATTCAAGTTAGTCAATTGCCAAACGCTATTTTTTTAAAGACAGTTTTACAATAGACTATTTTTTACAACTAAAAAACACTAAGGGTTGATATATCTAGCATTCATTCATTTGTATCCCGTAAAGCAGTTCCTGTTAGTTTCAAAAATATATCCTCAAGAGAGCCGGTTCCGAGGGCTTTATGT
This sequence comes from Anaerocolumna cellulosilytica, assembly GCF_014218335.1. GTDB lineage: Bacteria > Bacillota > Clostridia > Lachnospirales > Lachnospiraceae > Anaerocolumna > Anaerocolumna cellulosilytica. The sequence continues at coordinate 1,532,313 of NZ_AP023367.1, forward strand.
TTTATTTTGTAATCAGCCTTATTGGTATCTTCTAATATAATCCCTTCATCCATTAAAAGGATCCGGTTACATAGGGCTTCAATTTCTTCCATATAATGAGAAATGTATATAACAGTAGTGCCTCTTTGATTTAAGGTTCTTACAGTATCAAGTATATGATTTCTGGACTGGGGATCAATTCCTACAGTAGGTTCATCCATAATTAACAGTTCCGGGTGGTGGGCAATGGCACAGGCAATATTCAATCTGCGCTTCATACCCCCAGAAAAGGTAGTGGGAAAATCCCCTCTTCTATCCCAAAGTCCTACAAAATTCAAAGCTTCTTTAACCTGCTGTTTTAGTTCTTTTCTTTTAAAACCATAAAGGGAGCAAAAGAAGGATACATTGTCATAAGCAGTCAAATCCTCGTAAAAGGCCAAATCCTGAGGGACGATACCCAAAGAACGTTTGTAAACTTTCAAATTATTGTGTATGTCTTCCTTTCGGTAATATATTTGACCGGTATCAGGAGGGAAAAGAGCTGTTAACAGTTTGATGGTAGTGCTTTTGCCGGCGCCATTTGGACCAATAAAGCCTATAATATCCTTTTCAAAAACCTGAAAGGAAATATTGTCTACAACCTCCTTTCCTTGATATGATTTTTTTAAATTTGTCACTTCTAATGTAGTTTCCATAGATCCTCCTTAAAATATAATGTATAACGTTGCATATCCAATATTGGATATATGTGCCTTTAAAAGGCTTTTACCAATAGGATAAGAAGAGAAGTGATTCATCTATTCTAATGTTTATTGTGTAATAGCCATTATAATTTATGGTGTTTTGTTATGGAGTCTTGTGATTAATTTATCCAGGTTTTCTACCGCGCTGGCAGGGTTTGTGAGAATTTCATTCCGCAATCTTTGAATCTCTGCTATATCCATTGGCACAGTCTCCTGTTTGGGTGTATCGGGAATATCAGAAAAGTCAATGGTTTGTATGAGTTTCTGAGTGTTCTCTCCAGCCAGCCGGTATATATCAATATTTGCAAGAAGCTCTTCATGCCAGAGGATTTGATATGCAAGGCTGCTAATGGTCATATCAAAGGCAAGTTGCTCGGCCTTTAAGCTGTTACTGTCAACTTTTGCCGCTTTCCACCACTCCCAATATTCCTTTTCCTTCTGTAATTCGTCAATATGTCTTTGCAGGTTTTGCGCCATGAGGGATTCAGGCACCTGATTTAGGAAGCTTTGCAGCAGAAACTTATCTGAGCCGCTAGGAACAATTGGACGCTGTAATTCTTCCAAGAGGCCTCTTTGTAATTCTTCTTTGCCAGAATTGGTTATATCATAAATTTTACGAACCCTTGCTCCGGTTCGTTCTTCACGCAGAACTTTGATAAAACCCTCTTTTTCTAATTTTGCTAAAGCATAGTAGATAGAACCGGATTGTATCTTTGCCCAGCTGTCAGATCCGGAAATCTGTAAAAACCTTTGAATCTCATAGCCGTGAGTTGGTTTTATATTTAGATAATATAAAAGTAAAGAGCGTATCATAATCGGCCTCCTTATATCATTTGTTGGGTATTATATAACCAATGTTGGATACTGTCAAGAAGTCTTTTTGAGATGACCGGTATAAATACTTATAAAATGGAAATTTTACAGTTTATAGTGTTATATTTGGGATGGTGTACTATTAAAACGTGAGTATAGAAAAACAGAAAAATGGAGGGCAGCTATGAGAAATATTTATCAATTTACTATAAATGAGCTTCAAATTTTGTTGCAGTCAAAGAAAATTTCAGTAAAAGAACTGGTGAATGAATATATTAAGAGGATTAAGACTTTGGATAAAGGGTTAGATGGACTTAACAGTATAATAGAATTAAATCCTGCTATAGAAGAACTTGCTAATAAGGTGGATGAGAGAGGGGTTAAAAATAGTGGAACGCTTGCAGGAATACCTATTTTATTAAAGGATAACATAAACACGGGTGATACTATGCATACTTCAGCGGGTTCTCTCGCACTGGAGAATTCTTATGCTATACAGGATGCAGATATAGCAAGACTTTTGAGAGAACAGGGTGCCATATTCCTTGGAAAAACGAATATGACAGAATTCGCTAATTATATGACGGAGGGAATGCCCGCAGGATATAGTTCAAGAGGTGGGCAGGTTATATCTCCATATAAAAAATCAGGAGACCCATCCGGTTCCAGTACCGGTTCCGGAGTAGCAGCTGCCGCAGGTTTTTGTGGTGCAGCTATTGGTACAGACACCTCTAATTCCATAGTAGGGCCAAGCTTAAATAACAGTTTGGTTGGATTAAGACCAAGTGCCGGAAGTATAAGTATAAAAGGAATAATACCTATTAGCTTTACGCTGGACGCGGCCGGTCCTATGGCGAGGTCAGTAATTGACACAGCAGTTTTGTATTCCGTACTTACGAAAAGTTCCATTCCCTTAGTGGAAAGCTATAATCTTTCAGGAATTACAATTGGAATTAACAGGTGGAGGGGCGACACTTTGACAAAAGAGGAATGGTCAAAGTATGAGGAGGTTATAACTATGTTAAAAAAGGCAGGTGCCAAGATAAAAGATATAACCATAGAACCTATCAAATTTGTTAAAAAAATAATGAAGTATGAATTCAAGTATGGATTAAATAAATATCTGTCTGAATTACCCGCCACCTTTCCTATTCGCTCTTTAAGCGATATCATAGATTTTAATAACAGACATCCTGAAGTAAACTTAAAATATGGACAGAAGTATCTTATAGAAGCCGAAGAGGAAACAAGGGGGGATTTACAGGAAGAAAGTTATAAAGAGGCATTAAATGACAGGGTTGCTGCCATCCAGCGTATAAATAACATCTTTCGAACGATTGACATGTGTATTATGTTAAAAGACAATAACATACTTCAATATACCGGTATGCCTGTTATTACCATACCTTGTGGTTTATATAAAAGCGGAATGCCCTTCGGTCTGACTGTAACGGCAAAATCCGATAGGGAACTTATCCAATACGCTTTTATACTAGAGAAACTGGTGGGACACAGAGTGGAACCGCCTTTATAAAGGATAGATTGTTTATGTCAAGGAACGCTTAAATTCATTTGGAGGCTCTTTCGGTATTCTCTGGAGGTAAAACCATAGGTATTCTTGAAAGCTTTTGTGGATCTTCTTTAGCAGCAGGTTACTATTGGCTGGACGGCGGAATCACAGCTGGGGAATTTGTAAATTGTATTATACTTCCCATGTTCCTAACAGGGCTTTTAAGTAGTTTATTTATTGACTTGACCTCATATAAGAATTTCATGCTTTCTAAGAGGTCTATAGATACACTGAGGTTAGAAGAGGAAGAAAACGATTCCGGTAAAGCCTTTAAACCGAAGGAAAATACCATTCAATTATATAATGTATCCTTCGCATATGACAGGGAACCGATACTAAGGAATGTAAGTTTCACTGCAAAGAGTGGAGAGTTAACAGCTATTGTGAGAGAATCAGGCTCCGGAAAATCCACTCTTTTAAGCCTTTTGGCTAAATATTATGAAGCTTTAGAGGGGATATTACTATTGGTGGAGTCAGTATTAAGGGAATATGAACAGAAACCGTATTAGATAAAATATCCTGGATATTGAAAAAAAATGAACTGGCAGTAAAGCAGGCTATAACATGACTACTAAAGGAAAACAAAACGGTACTGATGATTGCTCATAATCTGTCTATGATACGGCATGCCGATTAGTTACTGGTTTTATCGAATGGAACGATAGTAGAACAGGGACGCCATGAGGAGCTGCTAGAACAAAAGGGCAGATATTATTCCATGTTGGCGGCAGAGCAGGAAATACAAGATATCTAAGACATGCCAGAAAAAATCAGCTAAAATGTAAAATATTTTAGTAATATCGAAAGTTTTTAGAAAATAGTAAAAAGGTCATAAATTGTAATTTATTTACAGATTTTTGTTGACATAATAAGTAAAACATGGTATGTTATTGGTAAATAATTACATAAATGTTACAAAATGATACTTTAAATTAGTTATTAAGTTCGAAAGTTTTAGTGAAATCAGGAAAAAATTATAAATTTTCGTCTTATTCCATAAAAGGCCGCATAGTCTAAAAGAGGACATGCCTTATACCGGCAAAACGGCTTAGGTCAAGAAGTTATACAGAACTACAAGAGAAAGGTGTCTTAGGTACAAGAGGTGAACAAAAGATGATACATAGAAAAGGATCTTAAAAGTATAATGAGGGGCTTTCAACTTAATTCAGACAGCAGGATTTCTTTATTGGAATCAAGTAGAGAAAGGGGCGTAGACATGGGGTTTTACTACAGTAAAGAACCAGCTGAGGGAATTAGTTGTTAGATAAATTATGAGGAGGTTATTGGATGATACGCAAAGATTTAATAAAACAAAGGATTTTAGAACGTTTTAAAAAAGTTATGAATTTATTTTGCTCCGGAAGCAGAAGAAAACGCTTCCCGAAAGTGGTAGTGGCTACGCTGCTTATGATGGGAATGCTTTCAGCATCCTTTGCACCACTTGGAATCACTAGGGCACCTGAAATTGCCCTTGCCAGCTCAGATGTTTATCAGGATAGATTTTTAGAACTCTGGGAGGATATCAAAGATCCTTCAAACGGCTATTTCAGTCCGGAAGGGATTCCTTATCATTCGATTGAAACGCTGATTGTGGAAGCACCTGATTATGGTCATGTAACCACAAGTGAAGCATTCAGCTACTACATGTGGCTAGAGGCTATGTATGGCAAATTTACCGGTGATTTTGATGGTTTTAAAGAAGCTTGGAGAGTAGCAGAGGAATATATTATCCCAACAGAAAAAGACCAGCCGAATTCAAGTATGAGTAAATATAATCCGAATTCTCCGGCTACCTATGCCCCAGAGTGGGAATTACCTGATTATTACCCGGCAAAGCTTGAATTTAATGCGCCGGTAGGTAAAGACCCGATTCATAATGAGTTGGTTTCCACCTATAAGACCTCTACTATATACGGTATGCACTGGATATTAGATGTTGATAACTGGTACGGTTATGGCAGAAGAGGTGACGGCAAATCCACACCGTCTTATATTAATACTTTCCAGAGAGGTAAACAAGAGTCTTCCTGGGAGACCATACCACATCCAAGCTGGGATGAAATGACTTTTGGCGGAAGAAATGGTTTTCTGGATTTGTTCGTAGGAGATAATTCCTATTCAAAGCAGTTCAGATATACAAATGCACCCGATGCAGATGCTCGTGCGGTTCAGGCTACTTACTGGGCTGACCAGTGGGCAGATGAATATGGTGTAGATCTTGGTACATATAAGTCAAAAGCCAGTAAAATGGGTGATTATTTAAGATATTCCATGTTTGATAAGTATTTCCGTAAAATAGGTACACCTTCCGTAGCGGGTACGGGTTATGATTCAGCACATTATCTGCTATCCTGGTACTATTCTTGGGGTGGTGGAATTTCAGCTGATTGGGCTTGGAAGATTGGAAGCAGCCACAATCACTTTGGTTACCAGAATCCTATGGCAGCCTGGATTTTATCAGAAAATGCTGAATTTAAACCACTTTCTCAAAATGGTGCGAGAGACTGGGCAACCAGTTTGGATAGACAGCTAGAGTTCTATCAGTGGTTACAGTCCGCTGAGGGTGCTATTGCAGGTGGTGCCAGCAATTCAAGAAATGGTCGCTATGATGAATGGCCGGCAGGAACCGGAACTTTCTATGGAATGGGCTATGAAGAAAATCCTGTATATGCAGATCCCGGAAGTAATACATGGTTTGGCATGCAGGCATGGTCAATGCAGCGTATCGCAGAATTATACTATAAAACAGGTGATACTAGAGCAAAAGAATTACTGGATAGATGGGTTCCTTGGGTAAAATCAGTGGTTAAGCTGAATGCAGACGGTACCTTTGCTATACCTAATGAGATTGACTGGTCAGGTCAGCCGGATACATGGACAGGCACCTATACAGGTAATAAAAATCTTCATGTATCAGTAGTAAGCTATGGAACTGATCTTGGCGTAGCCGGTTCGTTATCCAATGCTTTATTGTATTACAGCAAAGCATCCGGTGATGATGAAGCAAGAGAAATCGCTAAAGAGATTTTAGATCGTATCTGGACCCTTTACAGAGATGATAAAGGAGTTGCAGCACCAGAAGCTAGAGCAGATTACAGTCGTTTCTTTGAACAAGAAGTTTTTGTTCCCAAGAATTGGACTGGAACTATGGCGAATGGTGATGCACTTAAATCCGGTGTAACTTTCCTTGATATCCGTTCAAAATACAGAGATGACCCTAATTTCCATATCCTTCAGGATGCTTATAATAAAGGAGAAGATCCTGTATTTACGTATCACAGATTCTGGGCACAGTGTGATGTTGCAATTGCAAATGGTGTATACTCTATGCTGTTTAGCGAGAATACAGAACCGGTTGATAATTCTTCCATCACGCCAAGAACTGCAATCTTTGATAAAAAGGTAGAAAACCAACAGGATGTTGAAGTAACACTTATCTTAAACGGAAATACGTTCACTGGTATTAAAGACGGCAGCCTAAGCTTGGTTGAAGGCACAGATTACACTTTAGCTGGTGATACAGTAACAATTCTTTCCTCCTATCTTGCACAAAAAGCAGTAGGCGATTTAAGGCTTACTTTTACCTTTAGTAAAGGAGTTTCTCCGGTACTTACCATTACCATAAAAGATTCGTCTGTTGTTGTGGTGGAAGGTAATATAAAAGTGCAGGTATCTAATGGAGCTACAACGGCTCAAACCAATGGAATTAGTCCAAAAATTAAGCTTTACAACACAGGAGATACTGCAATTAATCTTTCGGATGTAAAACTTAGATATTACTATACCATTGATGGAGAGAAAGACCAAAGCTTCTGGTGTGACTGGACAACGGTAGGCAGCAACAATGTGACTGCAAGCTTTGTAAAACTGCCAACTGCCAAAACAGATGCAGATTATTATTTAGAAATCGGCTTTACTACTGGTGCCGGAGAATTAGCAGCCGGTCAGTCTATAGACGTCCAAGTCAGATTCTCAAAATCTGACTGGAGTAATTATACACAGACAAATGACTACTCCTTTACTGGCGACAGCAGTTTTTCTGACTGGTCAAAAGTTACTGGATATATTGGTGATACCCTAAACTGGGGTATTGAACCTAAGTAATCCAAACACTAAATAGGTAGAAGCCTGTCCCCAATCCGCTATTGGTCGAAATAGGATTTGGGGACAGGTTAAACTAATAAGGGGAGAATCATGCAGTCTTAATGTATGTACAGTGTATCAATTGTTTCTACGCCGGGATTTTGAAGCTATTCTGCCGAACGTATAAATTCAATCAGAGGTTATTATATTCCGAATAATAAACTTTAAAAGCTGGCTACATAATGTAATTGGGGAAAATGAGGGCAGTTATTCCGGCGATGAACGCTTAAACCGGTTAGATACAATTGGTACACTGACCAATAAAAAGGAGGTTTAGGTATGCGTAAAATAATTAGTCTTCTTCTTGCTGTATGCTTACTGACAGCTGGATTTTATACCCAGACGCCTGTTAAGGCAGCAACAAATTATAACTATGGTGAAGCATTACAAAAAGCAATTATGTTTTACGAATTCCAGCGTTCCGGTGAGTTACCGGATGATATAAGAAATAACTGGAGGGGTGATTCCGGTCTGTCAGATGGTTCTGATGTTGGTCTTGATTTAACCGGAGGCTGGTATGATGCCGGAGATCATGTAAAGTTCAACCTTCCTATGGCTTATACAGCTACTATGCTTGCCTGGAGTATTTATGAAGCAGAAGATGCTCTGCGAGACAGCGGGCAGCTGGAATATCTTTTAAAAGAAATCAAATGGGCAACAGATTATTTAATAAAATGCCATCCTTCTGCCAATGTATTCTACTATCAGGTAGGAGATGGTAATGCAGACCATTCCTGGTGGGGACCGGCAGAGGTAATGCAAATGGAAAGACCCTCCTTTAAAGTAGATTTAAGTAAACCGGGATCTGCTGTAACAGGGGAAGCAGCCGCAGCCTTAGCAGCCGCAGCCGTTATATTTGAAGATATTGACCCTGCCTATGCAGCAACCTGCATCAAACATGCAAAAGAATTGTTTGCCTTTGCAGATACAGCAAAAAGCGACAGCGGTTATACGGCAGCCAATGGCTTTTATAGTTCTCACAGTGGATTTTATGATGAATTATCCTGGGCAGGGGTATGGTTATATCTTGCAACGGGAGAAACTCCATACCTTACTAAGGCAGAATCCTATGTATCTAATTGGGGAACGGAACCACAATCTTCAACCATTGCTTACAAATGGGCTCAAAGCTGGGATGATAAACATAACGGCGCAGCATTGCTCCTTGCCAAAATAACCGGTAAGGAAGTGTATAAAACTGCTACGGAGATGCATCTTGATTACTGGAGTGTCGGTTACAATGGAAGCAGAGTTTCTTATACACCAAAGGGTCTGGCATGGTTAGATTCCTGGGGTGCACTTAGATATGCAACAACAACTGCATTTTTAGCAAGTGTATATGCTGATTGGTCCGGCTGCACACCAAGTAAAGTCGATACCTATAAGACTTTTGCTAAGCAGCAGGTGGATTACGCTCTGGGAAGTACAGGCCGTAGTTTTGTGGTAGGTTTTGGTACAAACCCTTCTGAAAGACCTCATCACAGAACAGCACATGGTTCCTGGGCTGACAGTCAGACAACACCGAATAATCACAGACATACTATTTATGGTGCTCTGGTAGGAGGGCCTGGTAAAGACGATAGTTATACTGACGATATTGGTAATTATATCAATAATGAGATTGCCTGTGATTACAATGCAGGTTTTGTTGGAGCACTTGCTAAATTATATGGAGAATATGGCGGTAATCCAATCGAGAATTTTAAAGCGATTGAAGAAGTAACCGATGACGAGTTCTTTGTAGAAGCAGGAATAAATGCATCGGGCAATAATTTTATTGAAGTTAAGGCTTTAATAAATAACCGCACCGGTTGGCCTGCTAGAATGGGAGATAAGTTATCCTTTAAGTATTTTGTAGACATTACTGAGGGAGTAAACTTAGGTTACAGTGCAGCAGATTTTACAGTAAAAACGAACTATAATGCAGGTGCAACTGTATCCAATTTATTGCCTTGGGATGTAGAAAACAATATTTATTATGTAGATGTTGATTTTACCGGAACTAAGATATATCCAGGAGGACAGTCCGCCTATAGAAAAGAAGTTCAGTTCCGTATAGCCGGACCAATGAATACGAACTTCTGGGATAATTCCAATGATTTCTCCTACACAGATATCAAAGGTGTAAGTTCAGGAAAGACTGTTAAAACGGTTTATATTCCTGTGTATGACGCAGGCGTAAAGGTATTTGGTGATGAACCGGGAAATGCCCAGAGCAGTTCTTCCATCACACCGGTAACAGCCGCTTTTGATAAGTATGATCCAAAAGATATTACTGTAACAGTAAATTATAACGGTAATACCTTAAATAGTATCAAAAACGGAACAACCACACTGGTAAAAGGTACAGATTATACCGTAACTGGAGATGCTATAAAGCTTGCAGCCTCCTATCTGTCAACCCTCACGACAGGTACGACGAAGTTAGTTTTTGACTTTAGTGCAGGTATGGATCCGGCCTTAACCATAAGTGTAACCGATACAACGCCAAGCGCTTCTATTACTCCTACTTCTGCACAGTTTGATAAACATCCTGATAATCAGGCAGACATTGCGGTTGATTTGACATTAAACGCTCATACCTTTAATGGTATCCGTAACGGCAGTACACTGTTGACCGAAGGTACAGATTATGTAGTGACTGATGATACCGTTACCCTGTTAAGCTCCTATTTGGCAGGAAAAACATTAGGAAAGCTTGAGCTGACCTTTGATTTTAGTGCAGGTATCGATCCGGTACTTACGGTAACCATAATAGATAGCTCTATTGTAGTTAGTGGAGATATTAAAGTGCAGATGTTTAATGGAAGCACTTCTGCCTCTACCAATGGTATTACACCAAGATTTAAGTTATATAATACAGGAACAACGGATATTAATCTATCTGATGTAACCCTGCGGTATTACTACACAATTGACGGAGAGAAAGCACAGACTATGTGGTGTGACTGGTCTACTGCCGGAACTGACAATGTAACCGGTAAGTTTGTAAAACTTCCAGTGGCAGCAAGTGAAGCGGATTATTATTTAGAAATCGGATTCACTTCTGCGGCAGGTGTTTTAACTGCCGGAAGCTCCATTGAAGTACAGGTAAGATTCTCAAAAAATGATTGGACAAATTATACCCAGACAGGAGATTACTCCTATCAGGGAACAGGTTCCAGTTATGTTGACTGGGATAAGGTAACAGGTTATCTTGCTGGAAATCTCCAATGGGGTATCGAGCCTTAATGTCATCTCCCAAAGAATCGTGTGAAACTAAAACCACAATTCACACACCCTAAGTAACTATCCATCGCATAAAATATAAGGTATACACAAAGACTGCTGCAAACCCTGAAACAGATGGGGTTTGCAGCAGTCTTTTAATGACACTAATTTCTTTATACAATCTTTATACCAAAAGGAGTTTCTAAACACTATTTTTATACACATTTTGTTTGCTTTAGGTTATAATTATCTGATTAATGGAATCACACGTTTATTTTAGAGGCCATGGGACATCTGCAAGTAGATTGGTATGCAATTCAAAAGGTGGTGAAGTGATGGTTCAAAGAGAAGTAAGACAAGAAGTAGATACTATTTTAGATGAAATAAAAAACAAAGACAAAACCAGAGGAAACTTAAAAATATTTTTTAGTTATGCAGCCGGTGTTGGCAAAACCTATGCAATGTTAGATGAGGCAAGAGAGAAGTTAAAAAGTGGAAATAACGTAATGATTGGATATGTGGAGCCACATATTCGCCCGGAGACAATGGAGCTGGTACAAGGGATTCCGATGCTGCCGCCCACGTCCGTTAAGCAGAATAACCATGAATTAAAGGAATTTGATTTGGATGGGGCTTTAAGAATAAAACCGGATATTATACTTGTGGATGAGCTGGCCCACACCAACGTAAAAGGTTTACGCAATAAAAAACGCTATCAGGACGTAGAGGAACTGCTCCATGCCGGGATAGATGTTTATACCACATTGGATGTACAGCATATCGAAAGCTTGAATAATGTAATAGAGGATATTACAAAGGTAACAGTGAAAGAAACTGTACCGGATTATATTTTTGAACAGGCCGATTATGTAAAGTTAATTGATACTGACCCAGAAGAGCTTATAGTACGTCTGAAAAAGGGAAAGATATGTTCAGAAGACAGGGTAGAATCTGCTATGAAAAATTTCTTTACAAGAGAAAATCTTAGCATATTGCGTGAGATTGCCATGCGGTTAGCTGCCGACAGACTAAGCAATGAAAATCAAAACGACCATGGACTGGCAGAAAAGATGGCAAATAGTAAGTTCTTAGTATGCTTCGGGACATCCCCCTCATCTGCAAAATGCATCCGATGGACAGCCAGGGCAGCAGAAGCTTTTCATGCGCCATGGGCGGCTCTATATGTAGAAAATGAGAAAAATAAGAGCTTAGCAAGAACCGAATTAAGTAATCTTAAAGCCAATATGGAGCTGGCGGAAACCCTGGGAGGGGAACTTGTTACTTTAAACGGGCACAACGTAGCCGAAGTAATCTCAGAATACGCTAAAGTGTCGGGAATCACAAACATTGTAATTGGTAAGAGTCGGAACAGTCGTTCTCTTAAAAATATATTTACGGAGGATTTAGAGGACAGCCTGATTGCTCTGTTACCTACCATAGAGGTTCATATTATACCTGGCAGTAACTCCTTTAACCATTCCTTAAAAAAAGAAGCCAGACTTTATTTAGGAGACAAATTCAGTATAACCTGGATTGATATTATAAAGACAGCCGGAATTCTGGCAGCAGCTACAGGACTATCCTATTTTTTGGTGGGGATGCATTTAGGGGAACAAAACATTATGCTGGTTTATATTCTGGCAGTGATGTTAATATCGGTTAAAACAAAAGGTTACACCTTTGGTATTTTATCCTCTTTCATAAGCGTGGTGGGATTTGACTATTTTTTTACCAGGCCTTATCTGACCTTATATACTTTACAGCCGGAGTATCCGCTTACTTTTGCCATAATGTTAATAGTAGCAACAGCCACCAGTACACTTACAATCCGTATAAAAGAACAATTAAAGCTTACGGTTAACAGAGAACACCGTACGGAGATGCTATATGAAATTAATAAAAAGCTTTTAGCCACCAGAGGACTTGAAAATATTGTAAAGATTACCAACAATTATATTGTTAAGTTATTTCACAAGTCCGTAATCTTTTATACCGCAGACCCAAGCATCGGTATAAATGGTATATTACAGCAGGCTCAAGAAGACAGTGATTCTACGTATATGCACCAGGAAAATGAAAAGGCAGTGGCACAATGGGTATTTGCAAATCAAAAGCGAGCAGGAACCGGAACCGATACACTTACTGGCGCAAATGGCTTTTATATGCCTGTTATATCACAGGGAAATGTATTTGGAGTACTTGGAATCTCCTGTATCGACGGAGAATTAAACCATGACAAAAGACAGTTCCTTCGTATGATTGCATCTCAGGTAGCTATGGCATTAGAGCGTCAGCATCTATCCAATGAACAGAGAAGAATTTTAGTAAGCTCAGAAAAAGAAAAAATGCGGAGTAATCTACTGCGAGCTATTTCTCATGATCTTAGGACGCCTCTGACCGGAATACTGGGTGCCAGTTCTGCTATTCTTGATAACTATGATAGGATAGACAGGGAAACTAATGAGAAACTCTTAAAGAATATTAAAGATGAATCCCAGTGGCTTATCCGCATGGTAGAAAATCTGCTGTCCATAACCAGGATTAGGGAAGGGACCATGAATGTGACAAAAGCGCCGGAGGCAGCAGAAGAAATCGTTGCTGAGGCTATTAGTAGAATTCGAAAACGCTTTCCGGAGACCAACCTGACAGTAAAAGTGCCGGAAAAGGTAGTGATAGTACCAATGGATGGAACCTTAATCGTACAGGTGCTGATAAATCTGGTGGAGAATGCCATTAAACATACACCTTCCGGTAAATTAATAGAAGTAAATGTAAGAGAAGGTATCAATAGTATTATTTTTGAGGTTTCAGATAGCGGAGAGGGTATACCAGAGGAAGAACTATCAGGTATCTTTGAGTATGTTCCGGGAGGAAAAGGAAGCTCAGATTCCACCAGAGGTATGGGGATTGGTTTGTCCTTGTGCATGTCTATTATTAAAGCACATGACGGAAGTATGGAAGCGAAAAATAAAAAGGATGGCGGAGCAGTCTTTCGTTTCTATCTGCCAATGGAAGAAGGAGAATAGTGTGAAATAAAGGGCAATTTCACACCTTGATTGATACGTGTGCAAGCGCAGATAGCGTAGTGCAATTAGTACTAGAGCACACAGATTGGAGTTTAGAATGCAAAATAATCCGATTATACTTATTGTGGAAGACGATGATGGCATTTCCAGCTTTATATCAGCCATATTAAAAGCAAACGATTATTCTGTACTTAAAACTAATAAGGGTACGGAGGCAGTCTCAATGATTTGCTCCCATATGCCGGACTTGGTAATACTAGATTTAGGACTTCCGGATATTGATGGTGTGGAAGTATTAAAGAAAATTAGAACCTGGAGCGGACTCCCCATCCTAATCGTGTCTGCCAGAGGGCATGAAAGAGATAAAGTAGAAACACTTGACTTGGGAGCTGATGACTTTATTACGAAGCCTTTTGGCACCAATGAACTCTTAGCAAGAATTCGAATGGCGTTACGGCATGCCAGGAAAAATACAGACGGCTCTGTCTTCACAACCCAATATGTAAATGGTAAGTTAAAGGTAGATTGTGACAAAAGGGTTGTAACCATGGAAGAAAAAGAAGTTCATCTTACCCCTATTGAATACAAAATAATCGTCCTATTGTGTTCTAATGTAGGGAAAGTGCTGACACATGACTATATTATCCGGAATATCTGGGGACCCTACACCAATGAGTCCCAGACCCTGCGGGTAAACATGGCAAATATTAGAAGGAAGCTTGAGAAGAATCCGGCAGAGCCGGAATATATATTAACAGAAATCGGAGTAGGATATCGTATGGCAGAATTTTAACCTATGTGTATAGTCATTTTGCTGGGAATGCTCCTCTTTGTACCGTTCTATGTTACGGTTTATGGTAAGTAACCTTATGTCTAATGGTTTCCTATCGCGAACAAAGCGGAGCATTCTTTTTATAATAAACAGAATAAATAGTTTCCCGACGTACACTAGGGACGGACAAAACCAGTATTATAATATCTTGGTTTGCCCTGGGATTTCTTTTTGTACTCAATAGCTTCTTTCGGGCAAGAGCAGATACAAGCCATACAATGGGTGCAATTACCATCCCAGACCGGTTTACCTTCATTCATCCGGACATTGTTAAGGGGACAGACCTTTTCACACTTTTTACAACCGATACAGGCATCCGTTGCATAAAATCCCTTTGCACTAACAAATAATTTGTAAAAAAGAGGATTCGTTGCACTGCTGATTAATTTGTCCGCTAGATTGATAGTTTCCGCTGCTAAAGTCTGTTTATTCTTAATGCGCTGACCAAGTGCCTGAATTACAGGCAGAGCCTTGTCAATTATGACAGCAGCCTCCACTTTATCAGGCGCGTCAAACATAGCAATGTAATTTTCAGGCATAATCAGCGAGGAGAATCCCATAAAAGTAAAGTGTTTATCAGTACATAATTTTTTTGCAAAGTGCACAGCGTCGTGAGTATGAGTACCGCAGGTCAGGAGAAAATAAGCCTGGTTATTTCCTGTGAATTCAGAATTTCGAATAAATTCTTCAACCACCCGTGGAAGCCGCCAGGCATAGGTAGGGGCAACAAAAACAAAGGGCTCCTTAGAATGAATAGTAACCCGGTTCCCCTTCTTTATGCAATCGTTGATAGAAACAATTTCGTCACCGGTTTCTGCCTGTATCACTTGTGCCGCATACCGGCTATTCCCGGTACCACTGAAATATAAAATCATATAGTATCTCCTCTCAATATCTAAAATTCTAGTGGGAATTATAAAAAATTTATTCCGTTCTATTATAAAGCTCTTTTTCTTCCGCTGGCATGGTTTGAATAATTTCATTGACAAGGGTAACCAGATGCAGAATTTTACTCCATTGTGTATCCGCAGCCTTTATAAAATAATAATTCATAGTGCCCTCACGGCGCATATCAATAATGTCTGCATTCTTTAGAATCTGTAAATGGTGGGAAACCGCAGAGCGGGATAGGTGCGTCCTCATTGTTATTTCACCTACCCGGCTTCCATGACCTTCACTTTCTAAAAGTGCAATAATAATCTGTTGCCTGGTTTCATCACCAATGGCAATTAGTGCTTTCTGGCAATCCTTAAATTCACTGGAAAGTGAAAGCATGCAATCCTTACAGTCCTCCATAAAGAAGTTCCTTTCGTAATAAATTATTGTCAGTATTAGGGTGTCAAAGCCCTGATAATTATATAGAACCAGACATTTGTCTAAAGTCAAAGACTCCTGCTTCAATTTCAATGAATGTTTTACAATCACCTCTATAGATATAATATATAATTGATATAATGGTTTAAGTACTTAGACCATTATACCACGATTGAAATAAAATATATCAATGGTAGAGAAAATCAAGTCCATTAATTCGAGGTAGATATTACAACACAGCTTTGGTATAATAACTTAGTATTTCAAGATGACATAGCAATGAATAAAATATTCGTATATAAGAATTTATAAAAGAGCATGTGAAACAAGTTATGAAAGAAGTGGTAATATCACAGGTAAGCCTGTAATAACCAAGAGGTCAAAAAGATGTATGGACATTTATTAGAAGACTGCACATTATGTCCGAGGAATTGCCATGTTAACCGACTAAAAGGAGAGATTGGCAGGTGCAGGGTAAGCGGTGAATTGATGGTGGCAAGGGCCGCCTTGCATATGTGGGAGGAGCCTTCTATATCAGGGGAAACAGGTTCTGGTACGGTATTCTTCTCAGGATGTTCCCTGGGGTGTGTTTATTGTCAGAATCATAATATAGCAGCAGGTATGGCAGGAAAAAAGATAACCATAGAAAGACTTGCTGAAATATTTCTTGAATTACAGGAGAAAAAGGCTAATAATATAAATCTGGTAACACCGGGACACTATGTACCACAGATAATGAACGCGATAGAACTCTCAAAGTCCAGAGGATTGGAACTGCCTATTGTATACAATACCAGTAGCTATGAGAAGGCGGAAACCTTGAAACTGCTAGAAGGCTATATCGATATTTATCTGCCGGATATGAAATATTATGATAAGGCAATAGCCAAAAAGTACTCGAAGGCAGAAGAGTATTTCAAATATGCCAGCGAAGCCTTACAAGAGATGGTACGTCAGGTCGGGAAACTTACATTTCGTGAAGACGGTGTTTTGACAAAAGGTGTAATTGTAAGACATTTGACCCTTCCCGGATATCTTACTGATTCCAAGAAGATAATAAAATATCTGTATGAAACTTATGGGGATACAATATATATCAGTATTATGAACCAGTATACACCGCTTGATAAGGTAAAAGACTATCCGGAGATTAACAGGTGCATCTCGGAAAAAGAGTATGAAGAATTAATCGATTACGCAATCGAATTGGGAATAGAAAATGGATTTATACAAGAGGGAGAAACAGCTTTGGAAAGCTTTATCCCTGAGTTTAACGAAGAAGGCGTTTAAGTGTGAAATAAAAGGCAATTTCACATCCTGATTTGAGGCAGTGCCACATCTGCAAGCAGATGCGGCATGCAAAGAGCTAGGTTGAAAAAAGATTATTTTCGACCGTTCTATTAGGCCTGTTCAATTTTTGAATAGGCATCAGAAATGAAAGGTATGGGTATAAAATGCAAGAAAAAAATGATAGAGAAAAGAGTAAAGGATATGGGGAGGCGCAAAAGAAAAGGGCAAGCGGAAAAAATGGGAATCGGAAATTTGAATTAGGTAAAGCCAAAACCAATGGATTGAATACATGTGGCAAATTTGCAGGTGAAAATAAAAAAGATAAATCTGCTGAAAAGAATACCAGAAAGTCCTTTGACAAAACAGGGAGCAAGGATAATAAGAATCAGATAAATAAAGACAACCCAAAATTCCAAGAGAGAGAAAAGTCAATAAAGAATAGAAACACCGGTAATAAAACAGTTGATAAAAATAGAAAAACGGGTAAGGATAATGCCAATAAGAGCAAATGTCCGGTATTGTATAAATGCGGTGGCTGTCAGCTTTTGCATCTGGAGTATCCTAAGCAGTTAAAGGAAAAACAGACCAGAGTTGAAGCCCTTTTAAAGAAATTCGGTAAAGTAGAGCCAATTATCGGGATGAAAAATCCGCTGCACTATCGGAATAAGGTACATGCAGCATTTGACCATGATAGAAAAGGGAATCCTATATCAGGTATATACGAATCCGGTACTCATAACATAGTTCCTATAGATAGCTGCCTTATTGAAAATGAAAAGGCTGATGCTATCATTGTATCTATCCGAGGCTTATTAAAGTCCTTTAAAATCAAGACGTATGATGAGGATACAGGCTATGGACTTCTTCGCCATGTTCTTATTAGGACAGGTCATAGCACCGGAGAAATAATGGTGGTGCTGGTAATATCCTCACCTATCTTTCCATCAAAGAACAACTTTGTAAAGGCGTTGCGTAAAATACACCCTGATATCACTACAATCGTAGTAAATGTAAACAATAAAAAGACCAGTATGATTCTTGGAGAGAAAGAACAGACCATTTATGGAAAAGGGTTTATAGAAGATACTCTGTGTGAAAAAGTATTTCGTATCTCTCCTAAATCTTTTTATCAGGTTAATCCGGTACAAACAGAAATCTTATATGGAAAAGCAATTGAACTTGCAGCCTGTAGTGGTAAGGAAATCATTGTGGATGCTTATTGCGGTATTGGAACTATTGGTATTATTGCCAGTGGTCATGTAAAGAAGGTAATCGGAGTTGAGTTGAACCAGGATGCTGTAAGGGATGCGGTTATGAACGCCAAACGAAATGATATTAGCAATATTGATTTCTATAATAAGGATGCCGGGGAATTTATGACCCAGCTGGCAGAACAGGGACAGCCGGTTGATTTGGTATTTATGGATCCTCCAAGAGCAGGAAGTGATGAGAAATTCTTAACTTCTTTGGTAACTCTGGCACCGAAGAAAGTGGTGTATATTTCTTGTAATCCGGAAACCTTGGCAAGAGATTTGGAATTTATCACGAAGAAAGGGTATCGGTGTGAAAGGATAGTGCCGGTAGATATGTTCCCGGGGACGGGGCACGTGGAGACGTGCGTACTTTTGTCCCACAAAAACCTACAAATATCTCCACCGTCCTTATAAACAGGAAAATTGAATAGAATAGACTTTAAAGGCAATTTAGCCTCGTCACATGGAAAAATCTCTATTTCTTTGATTAACGAAGAAATTAGGGATTTTTCTCTTCATAACTGATAATTTTCATGGTTTTACCATCCTTTCGATTTTTTGTTTGCTGAAATCGAAAGGACGGTGGTGGAGAACGGCAGTGAGGATCTATAAACGCAAAAATGTCCGACTGAGAAAACCTCAATCGGGCATGGTGAATCTTATTTCTTGTTGGGTACTTTTGTATTTCATCTAATGGACCATAGTACACAAGCAGCACGGCAGTACCTATTTATTAAAACGTAAGTATTTACAAATATTTTCTTGAATTTCTATTTTTTTTGCCACTTTCTGTTAAAATGTATTAGGACTATAATTTTAGAAAATTAAGGAATATAGTAAAATGTTACCGAAATACAGAGAAAGGAAAAAAATATTTCAACATAAAGGAGAAAATCGCATGATCTCACCGAAGGAATTTGCAAAGAAGTGGAAGGAACTGTGGGAGAAAGACCCCATAAAGTTCAGCGCAGAGGTGCTAAAAGGCTTAGAAGTTGATGAGGAAGTAAAGAGCTTTCTTATGGAAGGTGGACTGCCAGATGAGGCACCCTTATTAAATTTTGAAACAGAGTTGCCGTTATATGCAATAGAAGAAGATCTTAGTGACTACAAATACTTAGGCTTTACTAGTTGGGGTGACCCTATATGCCTGTATGAAGGTGATGGGTCCGTTGTGTACTTGGATCATGAAAATGATTATGAGTATGAAACATTTATCAACTCTTCAATTCCGCAGTTGGCGGAAACATTACTGGTATATTCCCAGATGATTCAGGAAGCAAGGAAGGAAAATGGAGAAGATGCAATTCTCAATAATAATATCCCGGAACGACTGAAGCATTGGTTGCTTGAAGAATTAAAAAGGATTGATCCTCCGGCGGTGGAAGGCGGTTTTTGGCAAGCAGAGCTGGAAAACCTGGATGAAGAATAGAAAACCTATCCAGAGAATATCCAAGAGCTGAAGATACTTAATAATATCTGAAAGGGATAAATCCGATACAAAATAGAATTTAAGAAGGGTTAGACTTATATGGTTAAAAATGTATTTGAAAATTATATAGGATATTCGGCAAAACTGCGTCCTGATTATCCGGATAGCCTGGGAAGCTCCATCAGCGGATGGGAAAATGTCGTAAAAACGATAACAACTGATATTCCTGCAATCTATAAAGCTATTTATGGTAAGGTTTCGGGAACGATGCGTAATATTGAAAATCAGGCTCTGATGGACTTTATTCCCGGATACCGTTTAATACATATTCAGGAGTTAGAGCAAGAGAAGACGAACCTGGACGGCGTCTTGCAGTACTGTGAAGAGATAGAAGGGCTAACTTTTCTACCCCTATTGGCAGACTACTCCAGTCATTATATTTGTTATTGCAAAGATGAGAGCGGAGCGGAAATGATTTATAGGGTGACGCTGGAGGATGAGCCAGAGTTATTATATGAATCACCGGAGACATTTTTGAAGACGATTTGTGAATATTATAAACAGCAGATATACTTTTTGGACCAGGATGGATTTTTGGATTGTGATTTTGATCATTTGGACGAACACCTTGATAAGGAGAAATAGGGTGTGATGAAATAGTAAAGTAAGGGGCAAATGTATGGAATATTATGTTTTTAATGAAAATAACTGCCGGCAAAAAGTGACTGATGAACAACTGGATACTGCTTTTTTGCAAAAGGATGAGTTACCGGTACACATCATTGCGGGGATGGGGGCAGCGAAAGCAGTCAAATACCTTCCCAGACTGAAGGAAGCGCTTTATTATGAGAAGCGGAGATCAAGACACGAAGCGATATACAGTATATTTGGTATTGAGGACAAGGAAGTAATTTCGATTTTAAAACAAAAAGAGAGCAGCTTAACTGTGGAGGAGTTAAATACCGATGGGAGTGAGAAAGCTTTTCTTCAAGCTTTGATCATACGTCTTGAGGGTGGCTCAAGTGCTGTTACGACCGCATTTTTTGATCCTTGTGTAAATGCTCTTGTAAAATACCGAATTATGTTTATGTAGTACTCCCATTTCACTATGGTACTTGAGGATCTTCATTTTTTGATCGATGCTTTGGAAGCCTTCTCTCGTAGAGAAGAAGGCTGGATTCAAGCATTGAATAAGGATGATTATACAGATGCTGTTATTCAAGGAGTCGAAGCTGTAAGTAAGGCTATGGAAAGTTATAATTTGCTGGAGCATTTATCCTGTGATTATTATAGCAAATTAGCTGTAACAGGTAAGAAATTATTAGAAATGAAGCTAGATTCTATTGTTAAGGAAACGATTGCCGATTTTTCAAAAGGATTACCACCTTCCTACGCCTATTCCATGCTTGAGCCTATCATGAATGGTAAAGCGAGAGGGGATGTTAAAAGAGAGCTTAATAAGTCACTAGCAATTCTGGCGATGAAGAGAGAGAAAAAAGAGGAAAAAGAATATCTTGATTTGGAGGAAAGCAAAATGGAAACTGTGAAATGTGTCAGAACATCTATAAGCCTGGAACAGTTATTTAAGTTGGATAATGATTTGCTCGAGGAATATGACCTATATGTCAAAGAGGGTATGGTAGAATTTGATAAAAATACCATCGTGTACTTAGATGATCCTCTGGATGTAGATGATGATACGGAGGATGAAATTTATCCAAACTTTGCACAGGAGCATGATTTACAATGGCTTTTTTCTGGTCAGGTTATTAACGATATTATTGTAAACACACAGCATCAATTACCCAATCCTACTGTGAAGGATTATATTAAAAACTTAATTTATTATAATGAAAACGATTGCTTTTTTACTTTCAAATGAATTCGTGAAGAAATGGAAGAGTATATGGGTTGAAGAACCCATAAAGTTTAGCGCAGATACGCTAGAAGACTTAGAGATGGATGAGAAAGTAGAGGAATACAGAATATTATGGAGACTGTTATTGGATAATTAGCACGAGCTGTGGAACTGTAATGGCATTAATTCGAAAAGGAATGTTTTGGTGTTATCTTAGCAGAAAGGAAAAAATCTGCAATGATTAAATAATTAGTCAGTACTTAGATGATTTTTAATGGAGGATTCATATGACAACTGTGGGAATTGATCTGGGAACAACAAATAGTTTAGTGGCATATTGGAGTGGTGAGAAGGCGGAAATCATCCCAAATGTAATCGGTGAAAACCTGACACCTTCCGTGGTCAGCGT
Organism: Anaerocolumna cellulosilytica; assembly: GCF_014218335.1. Classification (GTDB taxonomy): domain Bacteria; phylum Bacillota; class Clostridia; order Lachnospirales; family Lachnospiraceae; genus Anaerocolumna; species Anaerocolumna cellulosilytica. Next base: position 1,554,182 of record NZ_AP023367.1, read on the forward strand.
AGATGAAACCGGTGAAATTCTTGTAGGGCAGATTGCAAAGGAAAGACTGATAACTCATCCAGATATGACTGCGGCTGTCTTTAAACGATTTATGGGTACTGAAAAAAATATCAACTTGGTAAATATAATTTTACGCCAGAAGAGCTTTCTTCCTTTATATTATATTAAGGTCATTAAAGGCAGATGCAGAGGCTTTTTTGGGTCAAGCGGTAGAGAATGTGGTAATCAGCGTACCAGCATATTTCAATGATATCCAGCGCAAAGCGACTAAACGTGCGGCGAAATTAGCCGGACTGTTAGATAGCGGTATTTCAGTTAACGAATCGACATTTGATCCAGATTATGGAAGAGATTGTACGGCATTGTTTTATGCTGCGATCTGCGGTAAGGAGGCAGCTGCAAGCCTTCTTCTTGAATACGGTGCAGAGGATACCTGTCTGAATATCATTTACTCCAGTTCTGCTGGTTTACTCGACAGGGTAAAACATCTAGTGGAAATTGAAAAAGCAGACATTAATGAAGTGGATGAGAAAGACGGATCTACCGCATTAATATGGGCAGTTAAAAATGAAAAAACAGAAGTGGTACAATACCTTATTGAACAAGGTGCTTTTATCAACGTGTCGGATAAAAACTTATCTTCTCCGTTAATAGAAGCAGCTTTAATTCCAAATATTGAAATTATGGATATACTGATATTGCATGGTGCTGATATAGAGTTAAAGACAGAGGAAGGCTTTACTGTATTGTTTCGGTGTGCGATAGAGACCGGAACTTATGCAATGGAATATCTGATTGATAAAGGTGCGAATATAGAAGTTAGGGACATACGTGGACTTACTCCTCTCATGGCTGCTACCATGAATAAAAAATTATATTCTGTTAAGTGTCTGATTGAAAAGGGTGCAGATATCAATGCATATGATAAAAATGGAGGTAATGCTATGTCCCATGCCATTAGGGTTAACCAAGCGAATATTGTATATTTATTAATGAAAAATGGAGCTGATATAAATTTCATTGATAAAAAAGGGCGTACTTATCTGCATCTTGCAGCAGTATTTGGACATCTTAACTTGGTTAAATTTTTTCTAAAAAGTGGAATGAATCTAAATGACAGGAGCAATGACGGTAACACGATATTATTAACAGCAGCAGAGAATAATCACATATATATTGTAAAATACATAATAACCGAGGAAGAAGGGTTTGATATCAACGCTAAGAACAACAAAGGAAAAACTGCTTTTGATTTTGCAGTTAAGAATGACAACAGTGAAATGAGGGAGCTTCTAATAGCTCATTGTAAAGATCTATATCACACAGGAGGTATTTATGAGTAGAATAGGAATAGATTTGGGAACTTCCAATAGTCTTGTGGCTTACTAGACAGAAAGTGGCCCTATGATGATACCAAATGTGCTGGGATCTCATTTGACACCCTCTGTAGTAGGCGTTGATGATAATGGAGAAATCCTTGTAGGACAGGTTGCGAAAGAGAGATTAATAACACATCCACAGCTTACAGCCGCAGCCTTTAAGCGCTTTATGGGTACTGAAAAGAAGTATCAGTTAGGGAAATATATGTTCACGCCGGAAGAACTCTCGTCCTTTGTACTAAGGACATTAAAAGCAGATGCCGAAGCTTATTTAAAAGATATTGTCGAAGAAGTAATTATCAGTGTACCGGCTTATTTTAATGATTTACAGAGAAAGGCTACAAAACGAGCCGCCGAGCTGGCAGGTTTGAGAGTTACGCGTTTAATCAATGAACCGACTGCTGCCGCACTGTGCTATGGTATCCATGAATGTGATACAGAAACTACCTTCTTAGTCTGCGACCTTGGAGGTGGAACCTTTGATGTTTCCATCCTGGAAATCTTTGAAGGTGTAATTGAGGTAAAATCCGTAGCAGGTGATAACTATTTAGGTGGTGAGGATTTTACCGAAGTACTTATGAATCATTTTCTTGAGATAAATGGAATTAATCGGCAATCCCTAAACCCAAAGGAGCTGTCAGCCTTATATAATCAATCGGAGGCATGTAAAATTGGGCTTGGCAGATATGAAGATATGAAAATCAGTATGGAGCTGGATAACAACAACATTGAGGTCAAGGTAGGACGAAGTGATTTCGAAAATCTTTCTGAAAAATTACTTTTCAGACTCCGTAATCCAATAGAGAGAGCACTTAGAGATGCATCACTCCATCCTAAGGATATTGACACGATTATAATGGTTGGGGGTTCCACAAGGCTGCCCGTTGTTAAAACAACCATAGGAAGAATCTTTCAGCAGTTCCCCTATTCTAATATTAATCCGGATGAAGCAATTGCTGGTGGTACAGCAATACAGTCTGCTTTATTGGATAAAAAGGAAGTATTAAATGAAATTATATTAACAGATGTCTGCCCATATACACTAGGAGTAGATATTGCAAGACATATAGAAAATCAATGTTATGACTCCAGGTATTTTCTGCCAATTATTGAAAGAAACACGCCAATACCGGTCAGTAAGGTGAAACATCTTAGTACAATAAGAGATAACCAGCATTCACTAACGATCGATATATATCAGGGGGAGAATCGCAGGGTGGAAGATAATATTAAGCTTGGTGAAATAGAGATTAATATTCCACCTGCTTCGGCTGGAACTGAACAAATTGATGTTCGTTATACCTATGATATAAATGGTATCTTAGAAGTTGAGGTATTGGTGCTAAGCACTGGTTTGAAGAAGAGTCTTATCATAAAAAACAGTCCAGGAACGATGACCGATGAGGAGATACAAGAAAGACTTAAAATACTGGAAGCAATTAAAATTCATCCAAGAGATCGTATGGAATACCGTCTTCTTCTTGCCAGAGGAGACAGCTTATACAAGGAAACTCTTGGGTCGGATCGAGATTATATCGATAATTTATTACAGCGCTTTGACTATGTTCTCTCCAAGCAAAATGAAACTGAGATAAAAAAAGCAGCAAAGGAATTAAAAATGCGTTTGGATGACTTTGAACATATATGAATGTTACCCTTGACTAAAATAATAGAAGCGGAGAGATTCATCATACTACTGGCATGAATACCAGCGAGGGGATACACTCAATATCATGTCAGTTACCAAGAGCGTCATGGCACTTATTGGGCGTTTGAAGAATTAAAAAGGATTGATCCGCCGGCGGTAGAAGATGGTTTTTGGCAAGTGGAGCTGGAAAGTCTGGACGAGGAAGAATAGAAAACTGACCAGAGAATATCTATGAGCTGAAGATACGAAATAATGTCTGAACTCGAATAATCCCATGCAAAATAGATTTTAAGAGAGGTTGATTATATGCTTAATATTATGTTTGAAGATGTGATAGAGTGGAAACTGAAAAATATGTCAAAACTCCGATAAGCCTGGAACAGCTATTTAAATTAGATACTGATTTACTGGAGGAATATGACCTATATGTCAAAGTTGATATCGTAAAGTATGATGAAAATACAATCGTGTACTTAGATGATCCGCTGGATGTTGATGATGATACGGAGGATGAAATAGATTTTCGTAGTTATTTCATTTGCCAAGAGAACGCAAGACAGTTTTTATTAAATCCTGAAGATTTTCCAAGTGACGACCCTGAATTTATACTGGAGGATATTAACTAGGAGAGGATATTTATAGTTATGAAAATAGAGGATTTGACACAGAAGCTGGTTCATAGCCGATTACTTCAAAATGAAGAACAAGTTCAAGCCTTTGAACAATCCATTGAAAGTATAATATCTATGAAAACCAGTGACTGTATTAAAAAATTATATTTGGGTTTTGATGATAGCACTGAAAATGATGAAATTATGTTTGGTTTATTACATACCATTGAATCCTTTGATCAGGAGTTGGGATTGGAGCAATCATTAATAAAGCTGGCGGAAGCACTTCGTTATATGCTGCCGCATGCAAAAGAGTGGGCGAAGATATTTCACAAAAGAATACTAAATCAGGAAGAAACGCGAAACGCATATGCAACAGTTATTTCGTACGCAGACAACGCCACCAGGGATCTTGTAATATCCTTGGTGAATGAAATCAAGATTAAGAACCCTGAAAAATTTGCAAAAAAAACAGAAGAATTCCTATTGTCTATAAAAAGCTTATAGAAACTTGGAGGAAAACGTGAATGAATGAAGAAGCAAGGTTAAATGAACTTTACCAAAAATTGCTGATGTTGTAATACAAACATTACCAGGAAAATGGACGAAAGTGTATCTGTACGGAGAAATAGCAGAGGGTGTACGAAAGTCGTATTTTTTCTACTATCCTGAGAATGGAAATTCTCCGGTTTATTGCCATGATATACCGGAGCTTTTTCCGGTAAGTCAGGAAGAGTATGATAGGCTATGGTATCTGTCGCTGGATTATCTGAAAGAATTATGGCTGGAATTCAAGAAGTTGGAACGAAGCCAGTGGACAAGCTTAACACTAAACTTTGATTCTACAGGAAGCTTTAAGATTGACTATGATTATGATGATCTCTCAAATGCGAATGATCATGAACGAATGATTGTCTGGGAATATAATTATCTTGGACTGGTGCCTCAGAATGAATCTGATAGAAGATATTTGGAACATTATCTTAAAAGTAAGAAGAATTAGGGGGCAAATGAAAAAGCATTTTGAGGAAAAGTTATTGCCTGTTTAGGTGAAAAAAATACTATAAAGAACACAAACAGGATCTTTCTGAGGTACTTCAGTTATTAAATGATAATTATGATCTGGAACATATTGAGGACGTAAATTTTGTACTGTTTTAAAGCTATATTGAAATCAAATGCGCGATTACGATTTATGTTGATGATGTTGGCCAAGCATTAGAAAAAGTCGGATGTAAGATCAAAAAGGTGCCTGAAATGCTTTACCCCCTCTACATTTTCCCACTACTTACATTATGTAGTATAAACCTATCGTCTCCACGCACGTGGAGAGCTGTGTGCTGCTATGCAGAGCAGATACCTAGAAATCCTTGATTTTACGCAGCATACTCCTATAAATGCGCTCCGCTTCTATAAAGCGGCGAAATTCTATTTAGCTTCTGAATCTCTATTAATAACTTCGGAAACCACGAAAATTATAAAAAGATCGATTGCTGATGAAATTTAGTAATTATTGTGGTATAATCCTGTCTTTGACAGTTATAGAATTAGAAAACCGCTGTGAATCACTAAAAATATGGTTTCCAGCGGTTTTGTTTAATTTCACAGACTATGGTAATTTATTCTCTACCTTTACTTTTTTTCTGAATAGTTTTCATTTGACTTTTTGTAATAAACTGACAATCAGTTCGGAAGTTACAAATGTTATGTAGATCATCTGTGATTTTTTCTCTTTTATACAATGGTATAAAGCCTTGCTCTTCAATATCTGCAAAATTCATTGCCTTTAGTGTACCTAAGATTGTTTCACATGTAAGAGCTCCAAAACAAGGCGTCATTCCATCTGAGCTTTAAAAATGGTATTCTTCCATCAATAAGATTACTGGAGGAAAATCATAATGAAAACTAACAATGTCATCCTGTGGAAGGAGCGCTTTGCTGACAGAGCAGCCAGCGGCTTAAAGGTTGAGGATTGGTGTAAAAGAAATGGAATTACGAAACATGCTTATTATTACTGGCGCCGTAAAGTCCAGGATGACCAGCTGGGTTTAATGGAAAACAGATTCGTTGAAGTCATGGTCAATGATTCATTAAAAGAAAAGAAGGCTGGTGCAGCTGATAGCAAAATAATCGTCAATTGGAGGGATTTTTCGATTTTTGTAAATGACCCACAACAGATTCCACTCTTGGCAGAACTGATGCAAAAGCTGGTGAGAGAATGCTGAATCGTTTTACTGCTGATGCTAGGCATATATATCTTGCGATTGGTGCTACAGACTTTCGTAAACAGATCAGCAGCCTTGTATCCATGGTACAGCTCCAATTCGGAATGAATCCGTTTGCAGAAGCCTGCATATTTGTCTTCTGCAATAAGAAAAAAGATTCTGTTAAAATCCTGCGTTATGACAGAAATGGATTTATACTGGCACATAAGAAACTAATGGAAAAGATGAAATTTCAATGGCCAAAAGATTCTCAGATAGTCAGAGAGATTTCCGCAAAGCAAATAGAATGGCTTCTGGATGGACTGGAAATTGAGCAGAAAAAAGCTCATCATGATATAAAAATAAGCAAGGGAAATATCTGTTTTTAAACAAAAAAAATGACGGTAAAAGTGCCGGAAATCACCACGTTTTCAGCACTTTTCAGGCTCTTATGTCCTCTGTTTTAAATGTAAAAAGTAAGGTTTACTATAAATCTTTCCAAAAGTTTATAGCATCGCTGGAATTGAACCTGCATTTTTCATAAAACACAGTGTCGTGCGGGGCAGTCATTAACTCTATATGTGTGATTCCTTCTGATTTTATTTGTTCCATACAGTATGTAAGTAATTTACTGCCGATACCTTTTCTACTGAATTGTGGGTGAATAGCAAGCTGCATGATGTAAAATTCATCTTCTGCATAAATTTGTATTCTGCCGATTAGTACACCAACAAAAACATCATCTTCAAAAGCAGCAAAACACCTGTCTTGCGGGTTGTTCATTGATACTGTAATGCTTTTTTGTGCCTTTTCTATCGACCAAACATTGCACCAAGGGGGCATTTTATAGGCTTCAATGATTACATTGGCGGCGTCTTCTATATTGGTGGTGCAAAGTTTATTAAAAGTGATTCTCATTTTCTATATCCATTCTTTTCTTATAATTTTTTGAAACAATTATAAAATAAACAAGGCAAAATACTACTTGTACAAAAGTGGAGGAGGGCGTGGCAAGTCCTATATAAAATAGCGAGGTTGGGGCGACTTTACTGATCATATAAGACAATGGAATCCTAATACAAAAGGCACCGAAAATTCCTTGAAACATAACAAAGGTTGTTTTGCCACATCCATTAAAAAATCCAATCATACTAAACAAGAAGGAGGTGAGCAAACAGTCAATGGCATAGGCTTTCATATAATCCCAAGAGGCATTTATGACTGCAACATCTTTTGAGAACATTCCGGAAAGCAAATTCCCATGAAAAAAGGTTAAGTATGCCATCACGACACCAAAACATATGGAGGCGCCAATACCATAAGCCAAAGTCTTTTTTGCCCTGGTATATTTTTTTGCACCATAGTTTTGAGCAACAAATGCGGCAACTGACTGTGCAAAAGCGGATGGCACAAGCATAATAAATCCGGCTAACTTTTCTGCTACACCAACACCTGCGGAAGCGATGACACCAAGTGAATTTACAATGGTGGTAATAGCAAGGAATGATAAGTTTACAAGTCCATCTTGCAGGGCAATTGGAGCTCCATATTTTAGAATTTGTGAGGTAAGACCCTTATGAAAACGAACACAGCTTTTTGAAAATTCAAAGGGCAGCCCACGTTTATTAATAATGATGATAGAAAGCAGTACACTGATTGCCTGTGCAAATACAGTTGCAATCGCTACACCTGCAACATTCATATGAAATCCAACAACCAAAAGAATATCTCCTAAAATATTAGCAACACAGGCAATTGATACTGTTATAAGCGGAGTTTTAGAATCTCCAAGTCCTCTAAAAATACCGCAAATCACATTGTAAGCAACAATAAAAATAGTACCTGCTGAGCAAATGCGTACATATAACACCGTGTCGTCAAATGCTTCCACTGGTGCGTGCATTAGCCTTGAAATTGGCACAGCGAAAATAAGCATAGCAGCAGTGATGATAACTGCGAGTACAGTAAAAATGCAGATACCGCTGCCTACTACATTTCCAGCTTCCTTATACTTGCCTTGACCGAGCTTTTGCCCCATAAGTATTGTAACTCCCATTGCAAACCCATTAATAATGGAAGTAATAGTCATCATCACTTGACTTCCTGTTGCAACTGCCGAAACATCTATTGCAGAACCAAATTGTCCGACAATAAGAAGGTCAACCGCACCATACATTACCTGCAAGAACATAGCAAGGAGTACAGGCATAGCAAACTTTAATAGAGGTGATAAAATTTTACCCTCTGTAAAATCAGATATTTTTGTCATAATTTCTCCTTTCTTTGCAAAAAAATAAGCCGGATAAAATAGCATATCTCTCGATATACCATCTTATCCGGCAAAATTACTTCTTAGAGTTCTCTCTATGGAGTAATTCTCCTCCGATGAGTCTTTAAAAGACTATCATAACTTTTGAAAAATGTCAAGATTTTAAAGTGAATTTATAGGTTAGATTAGGTCATTAAAGAAGAGAGGATTTAAAGAAGGCTGAATTTAATTCACTAATTTTTTTGTTTTCTGCCTTACATCCGGATTTTCAGAACAACGGATGCAATTATCAAAACAATTAAGGATACGACTGTTAAAATACCCATACAGCTCTCCAGCCCAAGGCAGGAAAGTGTTTAATTAACGTACGTACCACTCTGAAAGGTTAGAATTCCATCTGTTTGGACTATAAATTCTATAATTGGACGAAAATACTCCAATCTCTTTTAGAGAGCCTTAGAAGATTTCTATTATGTCAGGCGTTAGAAGTTATTTTGTTATAACTTTCAGCTTGCTTGTTAAGGTAGAAAAAATAAAACATGTGTGTTATAATTTCGTGGTTAGGTATAGCTAACCTGATGTGAAAATATTGATGACTTAGCAAATCTTATTTTTTCGTAATTTGGAATAAAATTATGCTTTAAATAATTCTAGTAAAGGATAAGGTGAAAGATGAATGACAAACAAATAACGGATTTTTTTGATCCAGAGGTACAAAAAACAGCAAGTGAAGACGGCTGTTCTGTATATAAGATGCAAAATGAAACTGGTGAGGGCGTTATTACCCGATACAAAATATTACCCGGCATTGAACTATTTTATAACGATTTTCATATGAAAGACGGACAAAATGAAAATAAACTTCCACACCCTGATGTGCTTGAAATCAATCATTGTAGAGAAGGTCGATTTGAGTGTGTTTTTAGTAATGGGGATTGCCAATATGTTGGAGCAGGTGACCTTTCAATCAATCGTCTAACAAATGAAACTACATCAACCACTTTCCCATTATCACATTATCACGGAATTTCTATTACGATTGATTTGAATGAAGCAGTAACCACAATGAAGCAAGTTGAAAATGTGCTGGGTGGTCTGCATATTGATTTGTGTCAGATTGCGGAGCGTCTTTGCAGAAAAGATACTTGTTTTGTTCTGCGAGGGCATAACATTATTGAACATATTTTTTCCGAGCTGTATAGAGTCACTCCAAAAATGATAGCACACTATTTAAAAGTTAAAGTATTAGAATTGCTCATGTTTCTGAATGATGTCAAGGTTGGTGAATATCAAGAGGAGCGTCGATACTTTTCAAAGAATCAGGTTCGAGCAGTAAAACAAATGCAGGCATACATGATCTCCGACTTGCAAAGACATTACACATTGCAAGAGCTATCAAAAAAATTTGTTATACCTCTTACATCTATGAAAGTGTGTTTTAAGGGAGTTTACGGCTGCTCTATTTATTCTTATATGAAATCCTACCGTATGCAAGCAAGTATAATTTTATTGAGAGATACAGCGGAAAGCGTTACAGAAATTGCTATGAAAATGGGCTATGATAACCCAAGTAAGTTTTCAGAGGCTTTTAGAAAAGAATTTGGAGAACTGCCATCCGAATATAGAAAGAAATTGTCCAAATAGAGGGATATTGGTCTTTTTAGAGTAGCAAATAAAAATATAATTATATAAACTCTTATCTGCGAGAGCGGATGACTTAAGGGCGCTGTAGAGCGCTCCTTTTTTTAAAACTATAGTTAGCTTAGTCTAACTAAAATCAAGGAGGTGATTGAACATGAGACAGGATATGAAAAAATATATTCTGAAAAAAATGATTGAGTTGATATTTACACTATTTTTTGTGACGTTACTTTCGTTTCTCTTGATGCGCTTGTCATCCGTTGACCCGGCAACCGCATATGCCAAACGAATGATTGGAAGCCCCACAATCGAGCAAATCGAAGCGATTCGGTTACAGTTGGGTTTTGATAAACCCTTACTGATTCAATACGGACGTTGGGTAATTGATTTACTTCATTTTGATCTTGGAACATCACTGGCAAATGGACATAAGGTTTGGACTGATATTGCAACTGCTTTTCCAAAAACACTTGGAATTGTTTTCATAGCATCCGTATTTCAAATTATTACTATTATTGTGTTGAGCTGCATTGCATTTTTGTCACCTTGGAAGATACCCAAAAGCGTTTTGCAGATCATTTGTATTTTAGGTGTTTCTATCCCATCATTTTACTTAGCAACAGTATATCTGGATTACTTCGCAGTAAAAAAATCTCTGATTGCTGTAACGGGGAATACCAGTTTCCTTAGCTACATATCACCTGCACTTTGCATTGGGGTGTTTGGGGCTTCCTTCTATACACCAATGTTAATGGATGCACTGGAGCATGAAAGTAAGGAAGAGTATGCATTCTATGCTCGTTGCCGTGGACTGTCGGAAAGTAGACTTTTATTTTTTCATTTTCTGCCTAGAGCCGCAGTTGGACTGATTCCTAGCTTTCTGCAAAGTATAGGTTTGGCGCTGGCAAACGCAACTGTAATTGAGCAGATTTTTTCTATTCCTGGCTTCGGCTATTTGATTGTCAATCATGTATTGGATCGAGATACGCCTATGATCCATGCTGAGGTGTTCTTTCTTGCGCTAGCGATTGCCCTATGCAATATTGCTGCTGATTTGATTCAATGGGCAATTCAAAGAAAAAGGGAGGTGGCGTAAATGAAAAAGAAAAGCGAGGTATTCAATCTTTTCGTTATAATTCCCGTGCTTGTGATTGTGCTGTTTTTAATTGGATTTCTATTTGCACCCAATAATCCCATGGAATCCAATCTTTTGACAAGATTTCAGAAACCGAGCACTACGTACCTGTTTGGAACCGATCAGTTGGGGCGGTGTATTTTCTCACGAATTCTTTATGGAGGCTGGACAACACTTGGAATCGTGCTGGGCGGCTCGATGATCGTCTTTTCGTTGGGGACAATCATCGGTATGGCAACAAGCCGAGCGGTAATGAAAGGAAATACTCTAATTGACGGATTCATCAATGCAGTCACCGCAATACCGCCTATTGCATACCTGATCGTTTTTATAGGCGCTTGGGGGAGTGGAGCGAAAACCACGTTATTTGCGCTGACCGTATCCTATATCCTTCGCTATATTAAACTGGTGCGAACCCGAACTGATATGGAAATGGGAAAAGCCTATGTTATGTGTGCAGTTGCTTCCGGAGCTTCAAAACTGCGAATATTGATGATTCATATCCTCCCCAATTTAATTGCGGAGATGATACGTTTTCTCTGTTTATCTTGTGCAGACATGATACTGGCAATTACAGCTTTCTCCTTCATCGGATTAGGATTGGGAGATAATGTTGTAGATTGGGGCAGCATGATTCTAGATGCGCGTGGTGCACTGGTTCTACATCCTATCATGATTTTGTACCCAATCGGTGCCGTTATTTTATCGACGCTCTGTTTTAATATTTTGGGCAGACGATTGACTTAAAAAGGAGGCGACATGATGCTAAAAATCAACCAACTAAGTGTAAAAGAAAAATCAGGGCGTTTCCTGTTGAATCAAGTGTCCATAGAAATACCTTCCGGGGCAATCATTGGACTTACTGGCCATAGCGGTTCTGGAAAAACAACATTGCTGCGAAGTATATTCGGAATGCTACACAAGGACTGTCAAATTAAGGACGGGGAAATTTTTATGGATGACACAGATTTACTCAGGCTTTCGCGCAGGGAACATCGTGGCTTGTGCGGGAAGAAGATTGGTTTTATACCACAGAACCCAATGACTGCTTTTGATAGCCGACTGAAAATAGGCTATCAAATTCAGGAGACTTTTCAGAGACGTTTGCAATTGACTAAACCCAAGGCAATTGCTCTTGCAAAAGAAAAATTGGATTTAGTCAATCTGAAGGAGACACAAAGAGTGCTGCATGCATACCCTGGGGAACTTTCGGGAGGGATGCTGCAACGAGTGGCTGCAGCCATTTTATTAGGGATGTCACCCGACTATATCCTTGCGGACGAGCCAACGGCTGCACTGGATGAAGAAAACCGCAATCTGCTATTAGATGTGTTGCGGATGCAAATGCAGGATAAGGGTATTCTGTTTGTTTCCCATGATGTCGACGCACTTCAAAGACTTTGTAACAATATTTATGTGCTTGGAGTAGGAAAGGTAATTGAACAAGGCAATATGAATCAACTATTAACCAAACCGCAAACGGACTGGATGAAGCAATTCGCAAGCTTAAGTAGGAAAGAAAGCCGAGGTGAATGGGAGTGGGAGAAATTGCAATACAAAATGTGAATCAAATTTATCGCAGTGAAATACAAGGTGCGTTTCATGCGCTCTGTGATATTAACATTCGTTTGGAAAAGGGTGAAAATCTGGCGATAGAGGGTGAAAGTGGTTCGGGTAAAAGTACGTTAGCAAGATTGCTGATTGGGATGGAAAAACCCACATCTGGAACCATTTTGTTAGATGGTGAAGATATTACACCGTGGAATTATCGTACATGGAAAAGCAATCGTAAAAAGATACAAGCTGTGTTTCAAGACTCTTCCGGTACCCTAAATCCAGCAAGATCAGCATTTTCCAATGTGGAAGAAGCGCTGATAAATTTAACTTCGTATAATCGAAAAGAACGAAAACGGCGTATCTATGATTTGATGGAGGCTGTTTACATGAATCATAAGCTGCTGGATACCCCAGTGTGCCGGCTCTCAGGCGGAGAACAGCGCCGACTATCGTTGCTTCGAGCCATGGCTATAGAGCCGGATTATTTAATCATGGACGAAGTGACAAGCGGTCTCGATTTAATTTCAACCGATGCCGTACTTACCTTAGTAGAGAACGCTGCAAAACTACACCGCTGTTCCTGCGTTTTTGTAACCCATAGTCGGAAGGATGCTATGCGAATTTCCAATCGGATTGCAATTATGCAAAATGGCAGGATTGTGGAGCAGGGGCATCTAATAAAATAAATCTCAACACAGAAAGGAATGAAATAACATGAAAAATACCTGGAAAAGAATTCTCTCGATGCTCTTAAGTTGCCTTCTCCTAACATTTTGCTTGGCTGGCTGCGGGCAAAATGCCAAAACGACTGACACAAGCCAGACATCCTCTACAAAGGTATTAACTATTTGTACCGCAAAGGAGTTGGATAACCTAACAACTTTAACTATGAATAAAGAAAACAATATCGCTTGCGGTCTCGTATATGAAACGCTGGTGGCCTACGAAAACGGTAAAATAGTCCCAAAGCTGGCTGAAGAATGGAGCTGGGACGATACCAATACAGTACTCACATTCAAGCTGCATCAGGGCATTACTTTTACCGATGGAACGGAATTTAATGCTGAAAGTGTAAAAGCCATTTTGGAATTTAATCGTTCAAACTCCAATTTTAGTGGCATTAAGGGTATTTATAATATCCTGAGTGTTGAGGCAATTGATAAATACACGGTTGCTGTTCATTATGAGGCTCCATGTTTCTCCTATTTAAATGATTTCTGTTTCCAGAATGTTGCGGGTATGATGTCGCCCAATGTCTTCGAAGCGGGAAATTTCCAAACCTTCAAGGATGTAGTAGGAACTGGCACTTATGTACGAGATGAGATTATTTCTGGAGACTGCACTCGCTTTGTTCGGAACGAAAACTATTGGGGCGAAGCTCCGTATTATGATGAGGTCATTGTAAAATATATTCCAGAGGCTTCTTCCCGCCTACAGGCGTTACAGACTGGCGAAGTAGATATGATTTATGGAGCAGAACTAATTACATACGATGATTACAATCAGGCAATCACTCTGGATGGTATTACTGGTGAAATAAATGAAGGCAATACGCTGACACGTAATTTGGTGCTAAATGCTGCAAGCCATGTGCTTAGTGATGTTAAGGTTCGTGAAGCAATTGCTTATGCAATTAATAAGCAGGAAATTACTGAGGGGCTGACCTACGGATATGAAACTCCGGCTACGACACTGTTCAGTAAAGGCGCACCTTATACAGATATTAGTTACAAAACTATGCGGAATTTTGATTTAGACAAGGCCAGTACGCTACTGGATGAAGCGGGCTGGGTAATGAACGAAAAAACAGGTTTCCGTGAGAAAAATGGAAAAGCGCTAACGCTCAATTATACCTATTGGGCAGATATTTCTCTCGCGCAGGAAATGGCCCTGGCAATAAAAACACAACTTGCCAAAGTGGGTATTAACGCTGAGACCACTGGACAAGATCAGATGACATGGTGGACGGAAGGCGTTGCTGGCAACTATGATATTACCACTTGGAACACGGAAGGTTCTTATACAGAACCCCACAAATTCCTTCAGGAAACTCTTGGCGCCGATCCTCATGCAGTTTCTCTGCAAGCCTTGGGTAATTTTGAGGATTATTCTGCTGCAGTTAATAAGTTTTCCACAACTGCGGAACCTGACGCGGTTCAGGAGACGATTGCGACCGCATTGAACATTTCCAATGATAATGTTATTGATTTGCCGATTTCCTATTCCAAGGATTTAGTGGTGTATAATACTGCTAAAATTGCAGGATACACATTTTCCAGCGTTCCTCAGTTCTTTGACATTAACAATGTGCAGCCTGTTAAGTAATGCTGAAAGATTTTGTCTAAATAGGGGATTAACAGGCTTATCAGAGTAGCAGGAAAAAATCAAATCACTATACTAGAGGTTGGTTAACAAGAATTAACCAATCTCTATTTTATTAAGAAAGGATCGATTGTGAAATGGATAAAGAACAAAGTCCTATGTCCAGATTGATGGAATTTGCAGCTCTTTACAAAGGTAAATATGTCCTATCAGTCGTTTTAGCTATCCTCGGTGTTGCCGCTGGTTTAGTGCCATTTTTTGTAGTTTCTAAAATTGTACTGTTGTTAATTGGAGGGGAAACAACTGTTTCCGTTTATTTAAGATGGTGCGTCATAGCTGGTGTTGGTTTTTTAGCAAAAGTGTGCTTTTTCAACCTTTCTACTTTTGTTTCCCATACCGCAACCTTTGAAACACTGTCTGAAATTCGAATTCAGCTTGTGGACAAGCTCACAAGGGTTCCGATGGGATACATTATTAACACACCGTCTGGTCAACTCAAAAATATTCTTGTGGATCGTGTAGAAGGTATGGAAACAACTCTCGCTCATCTGATTCCTGAATTAACTGCGAACTTTTGTATTCCAGTCTGTATCTTGATTTATCTACTGTTTCTTGATTGGAGAATGGCGCTTGCATCAATGGTAACATTGCCTATAGGTATGCTCTGCTACAAAGGAATGGCGAATGGCTATGAAGAAAAATTTCAGGGGCTTATGATGCGCGTTCGTAAAATGACAAATACGGTTGTAGAGTATATCGGAGGAATTGAAGTTATCAAAGCTTTTAATCAATCAGCAAATTCATATCAGAAGTATTCTGATGCCGTTGAGGATAATGCTTTATATGCCGTAAATTGGATGAAGAGTGTTCAGATTTATAAGTCTATGGTGTTTACGGTTTGGCCAAGTGTGTTGGTCAGTGTACTTCCTGTTGGTTGTGTCTTATACCGCAATGGCAACTTGAGTGTTCCGGTTTTTGTCACATGCATTGTTTTGGCACTGGGAATTATTACTCCGATTCTCAATGCATTGAATTTTACAGACAGCATTGCGCAGATGAAGTCTATTGTAGGAGAAATCTGTTCCGTTCTGGACGAAAAAGAGTTGGAACGACCTGTGCAACCAGTCAAACTTGATACATCCAGCATCTCAATGGAGAATGTAAGTTTCTCTTATGAAGAGGGCACATCACTTTTAGAGCAGGTCAACCTTACTATTCCAGAAAAAACAATTACAGCCTTTGTAGGTCCGAGTGGAGGCGGTAAGTCTACGATAACAAAGTTGATTGCGGGCTTTTGGGATGTGACCGTTGGAGCGGTTAAAATTGATGGTATCAATATACGAAAAATTCCATTAGAACAGTTGATGAATCAGGTTGCCTACATATCACAGGACAACTATTTATTTGATGAAACAGTACTTGAGAATATCAGAATGGGAAAGCCCACCGCGACGGATGAAGAAGTCTATCAGGCAGCAAGGGATTGTGGATGCTATGACTTTATCTTGAAATTAGAAAATGGTTTCCAAACAGTCGTAGGTGGTGCAGGTGGACATCTTTCCGGAGGTGAGCGACAGAGGATTGCGATTGCAAGAGCTGTGTTGAAAAATGCGCCTATCGTCATTCTCGACGAGGCAACAGCCTATATTGATGCAGAAAACGAAGCGTTGATTCAGGAAGCCATGGCGAAGATAATTGCCGGAAAAACAGTTCTGATGATTGCACATCGTCTCTCTACGATTACCGATGCAGACAAAATTGTTGTGGTAAAGAATGGACATATTGAAGCGGAGGGTACTCATCAGAACCTGCTTCAGACATGCTCTTTGTATCAGGAAATGTGGAAAGCACACATGGATACAAAAGATGTTGCTTAAGGGGGATAAAAATGATTCGCACATTAAAAAAAATATACTATTTTTCAGGTAAAATGCAAGGAACAATGAAAACGACAATTCTGTTTTCGGTATTGCATTCTATTTTCGATATGATGTCATTTGCCGCGCTTGCACTGGTTTTTTCCGGTATTATAAATGGTTTTGAAGCGGCTACAATCTGGCAGATATTTGGGATTACTTTTGCCAGTATGATTATGAAAATTATTTGCAGCTATATTTCAGATTTTTATAAAGTAAAAATCGGCTATTTAATGTGCGCCGAAAAGCGCATTCATATTGGTGACCGCATTAAGTATATGCCGATGGGGTATTTCAGTGATCACAATCTGGGTAATTTGACTTCTGTTGTTACTACCACGATGGGTGATATTGAGAACAATGCATCATCAGTGTTGACTAACATTTTAGGCGGATATATTCATGTAACGATTATTACAATTGTTATGTTTATGATTGATTGGCGGATAGGATTAACAATTTTCTGCGGTGTTTTGCTGTTTACCTGGTGCATCAGCAGTCTGCAAAAAAAATCAGAAAAAGTATCCCCTGAAAGACAGGCGGCCCAAGAATCTCTTGTCTCAAATGTATTGGAGTATGTGCAAGGAATGTTAATTGTCAAATCCTTTAACCTTGGGCGAAACTCCTACAGTAAAATAAAACAGGCTATTTTAGAAAGCAAAAATAAAAACTTGAAACTAGAGCATTTATTTGTTCCTTACACCGTTTTACAGCAAATTATCCTTTATGCCACTAGTGTCGTAATCATTACCGAAGCGTTGATTTTTTACCTCAATGGCTCTATGAGTTTGCCAATGTGTCTGTTGATGACGGTTGCTTCCTTCATGCTTTTCGGACAACTTCAATCAGCTGGGAATACTTCTTCACTATTGCGACTTCTGGATGTCTCAATTGATAAAGTTGAGGAAATTAATAGAACAGTGGTCATGGATGAAAATGGGAAGGTACAGACTCCGTCTAATTACGATATTGCATTTGAAAATGTTTCTTTTTCTTATGGTGATCATAAAATTCTGGATCATGTCAGCTTATCAATCCCCCAGAAAACAACAACTGCTATTATTGGGCCTTCTGGTGCAGGCAAGAGCACTCTATGTAATCTTATTGCCCGTTTTTGGGACGTAGATGGTGGAAAAATCACGATTGGTGGAATAGATGTCCGCAACTATACGCTGGATAGTCTATTGATGAATATAAGCGAGGTATTTCAGAAGGTCTATCTGTTTGCCGATACGATTGAAAACAATATCAGATTTGGGAAACCGAATGCAACGCATGAGGATGTAAAGGTTGCGGCAAAGAAAGCTTGTTGTCATGACTTTATTATGAGACTTCCTGATGGCTATGACACCGTTATTGGAGAAGGCGGCGCATCGTTGTCGGGTGGTGAAAAACAACGAATTTCCATCGCTCGTGCTATTTTAAAAGATGCGCCCATCATCATATTGGATGAAGCAACCTCTAGTGTTGATCCGGAAAATGAGAACATGCTAATGGAGGCGATTGCAGAATTAACAAAAAACAAAACGGTTATTATGATTGCACATCGACTGAAAACCATACGAAATGCTGATTGGATTTTTGTACTGGCTGATGGATATATTGTCCAGCAAGGTACACATGAACAGCTAATAAATCAAAACGGTATCTATGATCAATTCATCAGTGCTCGCAAAAAGGCGATTGGATGGAAACTGAAATAAATTAGGAGGGAAGAAATATGCAATTTCATACATCAGATGAGGATTACACAAAACCCAGCATTAGTCACGCTGTTTCCATACTCAAAAAAGGTGGCTTTTTGAATATGGATCAAGAAGGATATCTTCATTTAACTGACTCAGGGCAAAAGGTCGCAGAAAAAATATATGAACGCCATTGCTTCTTTAAAAATCAGCTTGTAATGGTTGGAGTTGCCCCTGAAATTGCAGAACAGGAGGCTTATCAAACAGAACATACTGTAAGTGCGGAAACCTTTCAAAAAATTAGAAAATATTTACACTAAAGTGATAAATAAAATAATCATCAACGATAAATGAAAACCCCACCAAATAAAAAAAACGAGTATTTGGTGGGGTTTTATTAATGCTCAAATTACGATAGCCCTTCGAACTCGGAACGATTTATGTGTTGGTCCATATTGACTGCGTCGCTGCTCGTTAGATGCAACGATATTAGATCACTTATACAATCAATATTGTTATAGACGCTTTATATAAAAAATCGAATAAACTTTTAAGGCAGGAGTATGCCCTTTTTTTGTTAAGCGGAATTACTGCAAGAGGTCGATCGCCACCGCTTGTCCTTCGTTTTAACTCAATTTTGAAAATTAGGAGTGCAAGCATATATCAGAGACCTGTTCTATCAGCTCGTCCGGCGGCGTGCTCTCATGGGAGAATTATCAAAAGAAACGGTTTTTATTGATGGAACGAAGCTGGAGTCATGTGCAAATAAAATACTTTATCTGGACGCTGGTACCATTTCTAAAGCATATGGAAGAAGAACTGAGATTGCGCTATCCAAGTGTGACAGCTGATTCTTGTTACGAAAGCAAGGAAGGGTACAACTATCTGAAAGAATATAATCAGATTCCGTATATCAAGCCCCAGACCTATGAGAAGTGGAAAAAACGCAGTTTCAAGAAAGATATCAGTAAACGGGAAAACATGGATTATGACAGAGAGGCAGACACCTATATCTACCAAGGTGGTAAGAAGCTAAGCCCATTATTTTGCGACACCCTCTTAGCTAATGTATTTGTTTTAAAAAAAAGCTAAAAAAGCAATATTTATAAATTGAATTATGGTCTCAACTATGATAAACTTACTTGTAAAATGAAATGGTTGCCTAAATTAAGGAAGTGTGAAAATGAAAACTACTAAACAGATAGAAAGCACATATAATATTACTCGTCAAACTTTAGATAATTGGATGAGAGATAACTTAATATCAAAGCCAATTAAAGATTATAAAGGTTGGTACCAATGGGATGAAACTAATGAAGGTCAGATTCAATTTTTTATAGAGTCAAAAAAAGAAAATAAACATAAACTAGCAGAACAACTTGAAACACTTAAAATTACAAACAGAAGATATTTGGGTAGCAAACAAAAAATGCTAGATTTCATTTGGAAAGTAATTTCTGAAAATACAAGCGGAGTAAACACTGTTGCTGATGTATTCGGTGGAACGGGTTCAGTTGCAGAGATGTTTAGGCAAAAAGGAAAGAACATAATAGTAAACGATATTCTATACTCTAACTATTTGTCTTTTTTAACATGGTTTGGAACCGAAAAAGTAAACTATAAAAAAATCAAGCAAATACTCTCAGAATTAAATAAACTTGAACCTACTAAAGAAAATTATGTTTCAGAGCATTTTGGCGATAAGTATTTTACATTGGAAAATGCTAAAAAGATAGGGGAAATTCGTGAAAGAATAGAAAACTATAAAGATATTAATGAACGTGAAAAAGCTTTTCTACTAACATCACTTCTTTATGCTATGGATAAAGTTGCTAATACTGTAGGGCATTACGATGCGTATCGGCAAAAAATGGATAGTACAATGCCACTAAGATTAAGACTTCCAGAACTAAATGAAAATAAAAAAAATGAAGTATATAATAGTGATGCTAATAGACTGGTAAGAGGTATAATTGCAGATTTAGTTTATATAGATACTCCTTATAATTCACGCCAATATGGAGACGCATATCATTTACTTGAAAACATAATGGAATGGAAAAAACCAGAAGTTATAGGTAAAGCTATGAAGATGGTGGATAGAAGTAAAGTTAAAAGTGATTATTGCACAGTTAAAGCTCCACAAGCCTTTGAAGATTTAATTCAAGGAATAGATAGTAAGTACATTCTAGTGTCTTATAATAATATGGCTGAAAAGGGCGCAGGGCGTTCTAATGCCAAAATCTCAAATGAAGAGATAATTGAAACTCTTAAGAAAAAAGGGAAAGTTATTATTTTTGAAACAGACTTTAATGTATATACAACAGGTAAGACAAAGATAGAGAATCATAAAGAACTTCTTTATTTATGTGAAGTCAAAAAAAAAACTAATAAAAATTATTATGTTCAATCAGCATTAAATTATACTGGTGGAAAATATAAGCTTTTGCCACAGATAGAGCCATTATTTCCTAAAGAGTATAATAACTTTATTGACTTGTTTGCAGGAGGAGCAAACGTTGGGGTAAATGCAAAGCCTAAAGAAAAGATTTATATAAATGAAATCAAGTACTATTTAGTTGAACTCTATAAGTTTTTTAAAAGTATAGATATTGATATTCTTTTATGTAAAATAGAAACTCTCATTGATGAGTACGGACTTAGCAATACAAAGCAATATGGTTATGCTCACTATAATTCAGATAGTGGTAAAGGTGTAGGTGAATATAACAAAGAACCTTTTAAGAAATTGAAAACAGATTATAATAATGGAAAATTTACAGGAGATGATAAAAACTTAGTATTTTACATTCTCATAGTTTTTGGATTTAATAATCAAATTAGGTTCAACTCAAAGGGAGAGTATAATCTTCCGCAAGGGAAAAGAGATTTTAATGATAAAATGGTTACTAAGTTAAAAACTTTCCATAAAGCTATAAAAGATAATAAGATAGAATTTTCAAATCTTGATTTTAGAGAATTTAGAAACTATTCAAAAGATGATTTCATTTATGTGGATCCACCTTATAGAATATCAACTGCGAGTTATAATGAACTTGGGGGGTGGACTCTTCAAGATGATTTAGATTTACTCGAATATCTAGATAAAGCAAATAAAAAAGGTGTGAAATTTGCACTTAGTAATGTAATAGAGCATAAAGGCGAAGAAAATAATGTACTTATTGAATGGGCAAAAAAATACAATATCCACGAACTTAATTTTAATTATAATAATTCTAACTACCAATCAAAAGCTAAAGGTAATGTTACAAAAGAAGTTTTAATTACAAATTATTGACTTAAAAGCTACCAATAGGGTGGCTTTTTTGCTATAATTATACTATTGAAATAGGGGGAAGTAACCATGAAATTAAAAGACATAAGTTCGGTTTTCAATATGGGTGATACAAGCTTTAGAAGAAAGACTTTACTTGAAGATTATAAAGTTTTATTACCACTTCTAATAGTACATAAAGAGTTATATCCTACTTGGGAAAAAAATAATGAAGCACAAGCAGAGTATTTTAAAACCGTTGTTAATAATACAAAATTTTTTACAGAGGCGAGTTTAGAGGCAAATCCAGCAAAACGTGGAAGAACTTTAACAAATGCTCTTATAAAGCCAGGTTTAATTAATGAAAAGAGAGAACTTAGCGAAGTAGCTTTAAACTGGGTTAAGAATAGTAATTCAAGAGAAGATAAACTTGAAAAATTAATGTCTTTATATACTGATAACTTAGTTTTTTTTAGACAATTTTATAAGTTGAGAGTTTATGAGCCTAATGGTTTAAAATATTTTTATCCTTTTAGAGTTGCATTAGAATTTTTATCAAAATACAAAGATGTAAGAGAAAATGATTTATTATTAATTTTACACTTAGTTTCTCCAGAAATTGGAGAAGAAAAGCTCCATGAAATTATAAATGTTTATCAAAAGGTTGTGGATGAAGAAATTACGTTTGAAAAATTCTTTGATAATTATTTAGATAATATGAATGATGAGAAAACACTTGCTATTGAGAAAGCTAGAAATATTTTCTCGCAAGAAAATCTAAATGAAGATGAGTTTTGGGAGTTGTTTAAGAATAACAAAAGTAAGCAATTTGCATATTTAGATTTTTATAAAGCACTTCAAGAATATAGAAATACAAAATCATACGATAGCTTAAAGGCTTTAAATGATATTTCTAAAAATCCTGCAATTAAAAAGGCTTTTGGATTTAATCAATTACCATTTAAATTCCCAAGAACCAATAAATTTACTTCAGAAGAGTTTGAGAAATTAAATGTTAATCATAAATTGCTTTCAGATAAAAAAGAAGATTTTTATATTCAATTTACCTTATCTAAAAAGGCAGATTTAGTAAGAGAATACTCTGATATGACGAAGAGAACCTTTGCACTTTCAGGAATAATCAGTTTTGATAAAGGTCTTGTTAATTTAACTCAGCCTTGGATAATCGAAAGCTTACTAAAAGTTGCGGGGAATGAGATTAATTTAACAGGTATAGAAGATATTAAAAATTACGAAGGAAACATAGAAAGTGATTTTTATAAAGATATTACTTTAGCTGTTATTCTAAACTTATCAGCAGAACAAGTACTAGATATTGAAAATATCATTAAACAAAAGTTCGGAGTCACAGATGTTACTACTCTTGAATATCAACTTGAGCAAGAACAAGAAAATAGATTTAGGAAAGTCATTGAAAAAGACTTTCCAAGAAAAACTGTGTCAGAACTTCTTAGATTATTTAGCGATAGAAGTATAGAAAATGACAGAGAAATTCAGAGTATTGTAACAGATTCAGCGACAGTTCCTACAATCTTTGAATATGTATTAGCAATAGCATGGTTCTACATTGCAGAGAAAAAATTTTCTTTAAGGAAAAGTGTAAATCTATCACTTGATGGCAATTTCAAACCACTTACACATGCAGTTGGCGGAGATGGAGATATTGTTATAGAATTTGATGATGTAACTTTAATGCTTGAGGCTACATTAATGGATATAAACTCTCAAAAACGTGGAGAACTTGAACCAGTAATTAGACATACGGCAAACTTAGCAATTAGAGATAATAAAAGAGTATTAACTATATTTGTAGCAGATAAGCTTGATTCAAATGTAATCAATATATTTAGAGCAAGTTCATTTATTGAATTTGAAAGTACACAGCAACGTGATAAAACTATAAAAGGTATTGATATATTTGCCCTTAGAATTTTGGAACTTGTAACTGCTCTTGAAAAAAAAATTAGCCAATCACGTATAATTGAAGTGGTTGAAAAATATTATAAATCTTCTCCTGTGACAATATATAATGGTTGGAGAGAAGAAATAGTAGAGCAAATTTTTAGTTAAAATTAAAAACATTTATTAAGATAGGAGATTAAAATTGAT
Organism: Anaerocolumna cellulosilytica; assembly: GCF_014218335.1. GTDB lineage: Bacteria > Bacillota > Clostridia > Lachnospirales > Lachnospiraceae > Anaerocolumna > Anaerocolumna cellulosilytica. The sequence continues at coordinate 1,577,953 of NZ_AP023367.1, forward strand.
AGAACAATATTGGAGTGTTGGAACTGCACTAAGAAACCCTAATAGAGTAATAAGATGTTTAGATATCATTGATACATTCGCAGGAATAACTTGGACGGAAACAACACAATTAGATTATTATATTGAGCGCATTTTAAGAGGTGAAGTTAATCCACAAAATATTTCAGTAGGACGATTAAGAGTATTATCTCAAGTTGATAAAAGAGATTATATGTATTCAAATTACGAAGATGCGCCTATGCGAGGTAGAGTTGTTGGAAGTTTGTTTGAAAAATTGGGTTTAATAACAACATTTCCGACTATAAATCTGACGCCATTAGCTAAAAATGGAGTTAAAGGTATTATTACACAACAAGAGATGATTAAAGAGGCTTTAATAAATTGGGATGTAGGAAATGGACATAACTTATGTAGTCCGTTAGTGCTTACTATATATTTAATTTTAGTTGTAAATAATAGATATGCGATAGGTAGCAATGTAGGAATGACTGGTATTACAGTAGGCGAATTTAGGCAATTTGTAATGGAAATTGATGATTATTCGCAGATAGATAATGCAGTTAATAATATACTTTCAAATAGAAGAGCATTGAGTGGTTACTTTTGGGAAGATTCAACTGAAAAAGATTATAAAGATAATAATTTAAAATACTTTAAAGCAACTGATTTAGTTCTTACTAGATATCCTATTTCTTCAAGTGACAATGTTTTAATAGATTTAGACTATACTCAAAGAGCAGAATTAAATAGAATTATAAATACTTATATTCCATCAGCTGTTAGAAGTATATGCGGTTTATAGTTTATTAGTGGAAGTAGTTATTTTCAATCTGTGTGAGGATGAAGAAGGTGTAGGTGGATCTATATTATAAAAGTGGACACGATTAGTAACCATATAATACAATTAAGTAGACATAAAAAGGAGGTATCTACTCATGTCCACAAGTAAAACTGGAACAAGGTATGACGAGGACTTCAAACGTACTCTCGTTAACCTTTATCAATCTGGCGGTAAAACACAGGCTGCTCTCTGTAAAGAATACGGCGTTTCCCTAACCGCTCTTACCCGTTGAATCAAGCAATACTCAACCGTCAAAACGGATGATGGCGAGGTCTTGACCGCCAAACAAGTGAAGGATCTTCAAAAATGCAATGCTCAGCTTAAGGAGGAATTCCTCATACTAAAAAAAGCGATTGCCATCTTCACGCCACACTCAAGCAACGATTAGATGCTGTTCATAAGCATCGTTTTCAGCATGACATAAAAATTCTTTGCAGTGTATTAGGTGTCAACAGAAGTACCTATTATAAGCATTTCCACTCAGTACCTGCTGACCGCACCAAAGAAAATCAGGAGATAGCCAAACAAATTCTCCAAATCTACGCCGATTATAACAAGCGTCTTGGTGCATATAAGATTACTTATGTCCTCCAGCGTGATCATGGCATTCACATCAGTGTTGGACGAGTGTACCGCCTGATGAAAACACTTCAATTACCACGAATGTCAACGGTGAAGCCATATCGTAACTACCGGCATAAAGATACTGGCAATTGCACCAATCATCTCCATCAGGAGTTCAACCAGAAATCCCCTGACATTGTCTGGGCAAGTGATTTCACTTATATTAAAGTTTCTGGGAAATGGTATTATCTCTGTATTGTAATGGATCTATCTTCTTGCAAAATCATTTCCTGGAACATTTCAGCAAAACCTGATGTCACGCTGGTAATAACTGCATTCAAAAAAGCTTATGATAAAAGGAAATACCCTACTGGGCTCATGTCCACTCTGATCGGGGATCTCAATATACTGCATTTTCATTCAGACAGTTATTGAATTCTCTTAATGTAGTGCAGTCATTTTCTAAGAAAGGTTATCCCTAAGAGATGTATGGAATGAAGTTCTCTCCTGTATATTATGATGAAGCTATTCAGAATGAATATGCTAGAGTACAAGCTTGTTCTATTGTGGAATCAATACTGGAAGGGGACTTGATATTCCATGCAGTAAGTGATGTATATGAAAATAAAGTAAATGAATATGGTTATATGAAAAACCCCATGTTTAAGGAAGAACAAGAGTGGATGCTGAGTATATCAATGGCCCAGAGTGCAGAATAAACAAAAAAGCATATTTGGGTAAATATATATTGTCAGAAATAAAAACATATTGTAGTAAGAATAAAATACCGATATATTTTGAACTGAATTATCAAGATAAAAATGATTGTTTTATTAATGAAATTGTGACTGGACCTAAATGCTGTATGTCAGAACGCGAAGTGAAGCAAATTTTATTCCTATGGGGGTATGATGTATCAAATATAACCGTTGGGAAATCTGAGCTTACATATATATAACTACTAAAAATTATAAATCCCATTTTAGGGTTAAGGAACAAAACTAAGTGAGTGAATTATGCTATTGAAAAATAATTTATTTGTAATTTTGAATCGGTAAAATTAAAATAATCTGATAGTAGAGAAGTGCCGACAAAGTTGATTGCTTCGAAAATGATTGTTGTTTGTCTCAGATGATATACGCAAGTAAAAATATAGAAATACGTTACGATTTATTTAAGATATGTAATAAAATATATATAAATTACTCAACTTTCCCAGCTTAAGTTTCCAAACAAAGCCTGAATAAATAAGGTCTGAGATCTCATCCATTCATACACTTTACTTTTGAGGATTTGTAATCTCTGCGGGTAAGTTAATTAAATTCTCCACAAACAGAGCCATCAGGCTCGTAAGTGCATTTGTTAAATCCATGTCCTGTATATCATCGCGAACATGTAAAATAATTCGCCATAGGTTTTCTGGTCATTTTGATTTCTTCGTATCCATTCCATGATTATATATCTGGTAAATACGATTGTTGTATGGCTTACTTTGTCATTAGAACTACGGCTTTGAAATTCAGTACCCAGTTACATTAAAGATTTAGATGCTTTGAAGAATACATCGATTGACCACCTGTTGCCGTAAATTCGAACAATTTCGGCATCGGATAAGCTACAGTCTGTGCTGAGCAAATACAAACATTCACTTTTCCAGTTGCGGTTACGAATAACTACGATTTTTACCGGGATTCTCTCCTTGGTAGTTACAACCAGAGAACCAAAAATATTTGCTGCATATTCATGTGATACAAATTTCCGGAGTTCGGGTAATGTATAGGCTTTACCCCGGAAGAAATACCTCTGTTTTAATTGCTTTACCATACCGATTGCATCAATTCCTGTTTTTAAGATTTCCTTCAGCATCGGTTCTGTAGTAAACCAGGTGTCCATCAGTACGTAGTCAGCTTTGATTCCAGAGGCTAATGCCCTCTGAATCAGCAAAATAGCAGCAGCGGTCTTTTTTATTAGGCTTTCTGTACGACTTATATATCCGTTAGTCCGGTGGTCAATATCAGAAGAAATTTCCTGATAGCGATTGTCCTTGTTTGCCGAAGAAAGCATGTTAAATCCGACAGGTATAAAACTGTAACTGTCTGACCATCCAAGTGTTAAAAGTGTAAACCCCCTTTGGAATTTATGGCTTACATGGTCATAGACCTTTGCAAGTAGTTAAACATTTTTACTACGATTGCGTTGTATAACGGAATCATCCAGAAAACTAAGACCTTAACACGTTCCGGTCTGGTCAATTCATCAAAAGCGGAAGTAACCTTTGAGGCTAAAAGCAGCAAAAATTCTTTCAGTTGTAGGATGTTTCGTTCAGGAAACGATAATAAGTATTCTTAGAAACAGCCTGGTCTTTATGTTTAGAATTCAGGAATCGAAATAAATTCTTTCCCTGAAATACTAACAGAAGCATAAATTGGAACACCTCAAACAGGAATTCCACAGGATTTTGTGACATTGGACTTGCGTAACAGTTTCCCTAAGTGAAGATTTCTGATTGCATCAGAAAATTGATTCTGGGTATTTTCAATTGAGTCGTTTTGGTATATCATAAGATTAGTACCTTTCTTTATATGGTATGGATTGTGGTGATCTTATTATACCAAAGTTTGGTGCTATTTTTATGTCAATACACCCCAATTTATGAAATTGTTTTGCTTGATTTATCAAGCGTTACACCCGCCATTACAGGTGGGAAAATATTAATAGTAAATAGAAAGAGCCTTGAAAGTAGTATTTCGGGGCTTTTTTTATGTTTGATGAAAATTATATCATTTTTAATGCTTAACACTTTCGGTTTTTAACTAAAAGTTTTTAATGTTCTTTATTAGAACCATATTGTTATTATTTTAAGATAAAATGTATAGGTATTGTACATGCCAATTTATAACAACGGAAATATAGAGTGATTCAGGATATCAAACATGTAAATCTTATTATAGTAATCGTGGAGTGAGGTAAACTTTTGTTTGCAAAGACTTAAAAGTATAAGCATAATATTATAGAATGCTCTAAATTAATGCTAAATTAAAATCAACAATTATGGTGAAAGGAAAGAAACAGAAAGGAATCAATACTTAAAAAACTATATTACGGCTATTTTAACCGTGAACAATCTATTCATAATAATAATCCAGAATACCGAAATATCAATAATAAGGAAATTAATGTTATGGAAGAATTATTAGAAAAGAAAGTTTCGGACGAAGACTATAAAGAGATTATAAAACTGATGGAATTACATACTGAATCTGCATCACTTGAAACAGTGGATGCTTTTGAATGTGGTTTTAGGTTTGGGGCATTAATTATTATAGATCTTTTAAAAGGTAATGAATGAGATAAGGGGAGTATGATTCTTTATAAACAGCGCACCACTTCTTGGGCGGTGGCAATTAAAGCATTGACTACAAGAAACCACATTCCGTGCCGGCCTAGTATGGTTTCCCCCTATAGTAAATACATGAAATACCAGTAGTAGTGCATACGCTGTTTGAACAAAATGTTACTCCATTTTCGAGTAACACCTACGTCTTTAAACCCAGATATACATTATAAAGTAAAAAGACAGCAATATTATATGTTTCAACATAGATTATTCCAGTTCTATATTTCCGTGATTCTTTTCGAATTCGTCAACATGTTTTTTCATAAGGACTTCTATTTCGCGATTAGCAGAGCGAGCATTATATTCTGCTACAAAACGGAATTTTTTTAATAATTCGGAATCAATCCGTAGTGTGAATTTGGATAGTTGAGTTGGCATATTAGCATCTCCTTAAAAAAGTTATTTAACTTCATTATACTGTCCAAATGACGGCAAGATAATTATTGACGGCATAATGGCGTCGTACTATAATTAAAGAAGATATTCTTATTGCAACGTATAATCAAAAATGTAAATAAAACCAACAATTACGATGAAAGGAAAGAACCAGAATGGAGTCAATTCTCAAAAAACTATATTACAGCTATCTTAACCGAGAACAATATTTTTATGATAAAAACCCGGAATACCGTAATATCAATGAAAAGACAATTAAGGCTATGGAAACATTAGAGAAGAGAGTTTCAGACGAAGACTATAAAACCATATTGAAGCTGATGGAATTACATACTGAATCTGTAGCAATTGAGACAGCGGATGCTTTTGAATGTGGTTTTAAGCAAGGGGCATTAATCATGCTAGAAGTTCTAAAAGATGAAAAAACGAGATAAGAAAATTTAAGTGAATACTCTATATGAAATAAATATTGTTTTAATCAATTCTAATTGAAATAATTCGAAATTAGATAATGAGAGAAAACCTCATAAGTTGACACAAAAACGTTATAATGATAGTATGATAAGTAATTGAATACTATATAGAAAGAAATGCCAAACATAAAAACTTGGCGTTTTAAAAAGGGAATCAGGCGAGTCCTTCACTATAAATCCATGTAGCAAAGCTATAAGAAGGAAAAATACAACAAATAAAGAGCGGTTTGTGTTTTCTTAAATAAGCAAGGCTGTACAATATAGATACAAGTCCACAGTACTTAAAGAGTATAACGGAGCATATGGCTTCGCGCCATATACAAGAACAAAGAAAGGAAAACAATCCAATTACTTAATAATAGGATAATTGGATTATACAAACGAATAGAAATGGGAAGATATGAAGTAGAGAGAAACTTTTTAAAATCTAATTTTAATAAATTGAAGAGTATTAAGACGGATAGAATGAAGGGATTACCCCAGCCAGAAGGAATAAAGCATTATGACACCGATTCAGAAATAATCAACTTACCGACCGTCAGTGCTGATATTATAAAAAAACAGGGGATTTTCCAATGTATCAAGGATAGGAGAAGTATTCGGCTTTATAGTGAGGAGGCCATAAATCTTGCAGAGTTATCCTATCTTTTATGGGCTACACAGGGTGTAACTGGAACAAATAAAACCGGTTTGACTTTTAGGACAGTTCCCTGCAGCGGAGCAACACATACTTTTGAAACCTATCTATTCGTAATGAATGTGATTGGCTTAGAGAAAGGGATTTATAGATATTTACCATTAGAGCATGCGCTAATATTCTTGTTTCCATTAGATGATATAGAAAAGAAGCTAGATGAAATTTCATTGGACCAGCCTTTTATTCCTCATTTTACTAAAAAATCAGCGGTAACCTTTGCATGGAGTACGACACCTTATAGAGCGGAATGGAAATTCGATGTGTCTGCGCATAAGAAAATCTTAATTGATGTTGGACATATTTGCCAGAATCTTTATTTGGCGGGTGAATCACTGGATATGGGAGTTTGTGCTATTGGCATCTATGATCAAGAGGCGATTGATAAGTTATTGCAATTAGATGGAAATGAAGAATTTATCATATATTTAGCAGCTGTTGGTAAAAAGAAGAATAAATAGTGATACTAACTTAGTGTTAATATTAAAGTAGAGTTCTTAACTATGTCAAACTCACGATATCGTAACATAAACTCATAAAAATATATTGGAAGTGAAGTATGATGTTATTCGAAAAAATCAAACAAGAAATTATGGCTGACCCAATGAATGAATCCTATACAAAAATGGGAATTTCACCATTATTTAAAGCTTCTGTAGAGGCTCGTATTGCCATAGTCGGACAAGCACCAGGACGTAAAGCAGAAGCAACTGGGTTGTTTTGGAATGATTTAAGTGGTGACCGATTAAGAGAGTGGATGGGAGTATCGCGTGAGGTATTCTATAATACGAATCGCATTGCTCAATTGCCTATGGATTTCTACTACCCGGGAAAAGCGAAAACGGGTGATGCCCCACCTAGAAAAGGATTTGCAGAAAAATGGCATCCACGCTTACTAGATGAGATGCCAAATATTGAAATTATAATTTTAATTGGAAGCTATGCACAGAAATATTATTTAAATGAAAAGCGTGAGAAAAGTTTAACAGAAACAGTGAGAAATTTTAAAAAATATTTACCGGAATATTTTCCATTGGTGCATCCTTCTCCTTTAAATCTTGGCTGGTTGAAACAAAATCCATGGTTTGAGAATGATATTTTACCGGTTCTAAAAGAAATTGTGATTAGGAACTTATAAGCAATCAATAATTAATTCAATGCAAGAACCAATATATATACTCCAATTGGGGTATATTAAAGTTTAAACATACATTTTAGGAGGGTTTATCTATGAATAAGTTTGTTTTTAATGATTATTTTCATGAGCCACAGGGGAAAATTGCCAAACGAATGATTTTTAAAAGCGATAATGTAATTGCTTTTGTTCTAAACATTGCAAAAGGGGAAATACTACCGGGACACACGCATTTAGAATCAACCCTTTTCCTGCAGGTCATGGAGGGTAATGCCAAGGTTGTCACGGATGGTAAAGAAACCTCATTGCAGGTAGGAGAATTAATACAGGTTGATGGACAGGAGAGCCTGCAAGTTATAAACAACGGCGAAGATGTCTTGCGCCTTTACGTTACAATTTCACCAATGGGTTCAGAGGCTTTTGCAACAGATGCAAATGTTTAATTGTGCAGATTTGGGCATAAAATGAACAGCAAAAGAAAATGAACGAGATAAACATATTAAAACAATACCAAACTGGCGCAGCACTTGTCCTGTGTGTGAACGTACAGGTGTAAAATTATTATGGACAAGTATAAAGAAAGATAAAAGTCTGCTAAGTGTTTGTAAACGCTGTGGCAATTAGCTACAAGACCAAAGTTTGTGATATATAAACAATTAAAGTCAAAGTAATTATAAACAATCTACACAGACGGTAAAAGCCACTAACAATTGAGTTGGTGGCTTTTATTGTACCAAATATTTTATATGTATTTCCTATGTACGGTAGGAAACATTCTCACATCTACTCTATATGCCTATACATGATTCTTATTCTACTGCATTACTAGCTGGCACATTGTTCTTTATAACAGCATAAAGTTTAATTAGAGTAGTTAAGTTGTTTAGAAATATATAGGTAAGAAAGGGAGTGTATACTTCTATGTTAACAAGAAAAAGCCGTTTGAAAGATGTCTATGCGAATCCAATTGGTCGGGACATTCTTGACCGAGCAGCTTTACAACTAAATATCAGCAAAAAGGTTATAGCAAATCCGTTCATAAGAAATCTAAGGCTAAAGACCTTGCCTAAGCTTTTAAAAAGACGATTGAGTGAAGGCTTTGTGGATACTTTGCTTACCCTTTTAAATACCGAACAGGATACAGCAATGTCTGGTGATGGCAAAATGCAAAAAGCATGGTGGAAGGAGGCAGTATTTTATCAGATTTACCCTAGAAGCTTTAAAGACAGCAATGGAGATGGTATTGGGGATTTACAGGGTATCATAAGTAAATTGGATTATATAAAGGAGTTGGGGATTGATGCTATCTGGCTTTCACCGATTTATGATTCGCCCAATGATGATAATGGCTACGACATCAGAGATTATAACAAAATTATGACTGAGTTTGGAACAATGGAGGATTTCGAAGAATTAGTAATAGAAGTTCATAAACGTGATATGAAGCTTATCATGGATTTGGTGGTTAATCATACCTCAGATGAACATGAATGGTATCAGAAGGCTGTAAAGGAACCGGAATCCAAGTACAGAGATTATTACATCTTTCAGGATAAGCCAAATAACTGGACATCATTTTTTAGCGGTAGTGCCTGGAACTATGTAGAAGAACGTCAGCAGTATGCACTGCATTTATTTTCAAAGAAGCAAATGGATTTAAACTGGGAAAATGAAAACCTGCGGCAAGAAATTCATGAGATGGTAAAAACGTGGCTGGAGAAAGGTGTAGACGGATTCCGTCTTGATGTCATTAATTATATTTCTAAGCGCAACGGTTTACCTGATGGAAGTGAAGATATTGGTAGGCTCATGGGGTATTATGGAGCGGAACATTATTTTTATGGACCTCGTCTCCACGAGTATCTGCGTGAAATGAATGAAAAGGTATTTCGCCCATATAATGCGTTTTCAGTGGGTGAAACACCCGGAACAGGGCTGGAAATGAGTAAGCTGTTAACCGCAGATTACCGGTACGAGCTGGACATGGTATTCTCCTTTGACCATCTGGAAACACCGGGGCATACCCGTTTTGATGAGTATCAATATGACCTAGGTTATCTGAAAAGTTATATGATTTATTGGATGGAGAACTACGGGAACCACTGTCAGCCATCCCTGTTTTATGAGAATCATGATAACCCACGTATGATTTCTAAGATAAATGCAGATCCCCAGTACCGGATTGTTCTGGGGAAGCTTTTGGCAGTAATCCAGCTTACCTTGCGAGGCACGCCATTTATTTATCAGGGACAGGAACTTGGAATGGTCAATCAAGACTTTCATACAATTGAGGAGCTTCGTGATGTAGAGTCCTTGAATCTTTATAATAAGTTATGTAAGACTATGGGAAAAAAAGAGGCGTTTGCAAAGATACTTGCCGGTACAAGAGATCATGCCAGAACACCAATGCAATGGAATAATCAGCAATATGCAGGTTTTTCCGATGGGGAACCTTGGATTAGGATGGATGAGGATTATAAGTATTGCAATGTAGAGTCACAGCTTCAGGATGAGGATTCCATTCTTCACTTTTATCAGGAATTGCTTGCATTCCGAAAGGAACATAGCGTCATTTATTATGGAGAAGTATGTTTTACCAATAAAAAAGAAAAAGATTTATTTATATATTATCGTAAGGATGAAACAGAAACTCTATGTATTGAAATAAATCTGGGTTCATATAACAAGAAAAGAAAAAAGTGTCCGCAAGGGGTTCGTCTGTTATCAAATTATGCAGAGCTTTCGCCTGTATTCTTACGACCTTATGAGGCAAGTATATGGAAACAAGGAAACAAATAAAATAGATTGACAAATTATATAGTGCATTGTATATTTAAGTATAGTTAAGTATTAAGGAGGATAAAATGAATAAAAAACTTATTGCATTTGTACGAGAACTGAACGAGATTGAATACGCATGCCAAAGGATGTTGTCTCAAGAGTATGCGGATGTTTTGGATGAGACAATAACGAGTAGTCAGATTATTATACTTAATCATCTCTATGACGGTGGTCGTCTACTCACTGGGGAATTAGCAAGATTGATGAACATCTCTCCAAGTGCAATTAGTCAGATGCTGAACAAAATGGAGAAACGCAAGCTTATCCGGCGATTTATAAACCCAGAAAACCGAAGGGAAATTTATGTAGAGCTGGACATTGCTGGAACTAACTATATTGGAACCAGTCAAAAAATAGAATTATCAATTATAGAGCGATTTTATTCCAAGCTCTCGATGGATGACCTAAAGGAGCTTAAGAGTATCATGCAAAAATTTAAGCAAATTATTGAGCAGGAACAAACGAATAAGTAAGATTTCAGGACATTCAATACAAAGGAGATTAAAAAGCAGATGGATAAAAGAAAAAAGGTGTGGTTTGTTAACTTAATATTGAGTATTACAGGGCTGGCCATTATCTTAACAGTGATTACCTTTATATCGCAGAACAAAAAGAATGAGGCAAAACCTGTCAAGCAGCCATCTTCTGGTGTAATTGACTCGGCTGAACTAGAGAAGCTGCTTAATCAGTTCATGGATGAAAAGATAGGTGTGGATAAGGAAGCTCCAGGAGCTGCTGTGGCGGTTGTACAAGATGGACGTATTGTATTGAGTAAGGGTTATGGTTATGCCGACCTGAACAAAAATACAGCAGTTGACCCAAAGCAGACCTTATTCCGAATTGGTTCAGTGACGAAGACATTCACGGCAGCAGCAATCATGCAATTGGTTGAGGAAGGGAAGCTGGACCTTTATAGGGATATTCAAGCATATCTTGATGGAATTGAGTTTAACAATCCATTTGCAGAACCTGTAACGATACATCATCTTCTTACGCATACCTCAGGGTTTCAGGTAACAACTGAAACTATGCAGGACATCTATGAAGACCTGAGTACCTTTATATCACTGAAAGAATATATTGATAAAAACAAACCTCCGGTTATACGCGAGCCCGGAACTTCTTATATGTATGATAATTACGCATATAATCTGCTTGGATTCATCATTGGGAATGTCACCGGAATGTCATACCAGCAGTATATGGAGGAGTATATACTTAAACCATTGAAAATGAATAATACACATATGATTATCACAGAACAGGCTTTGATGCACTTAGCTGTCGGATATGGAAGCGATGACAATCCACTTGCACCATATACTTTGACTCCGGCAGAAGCTCCTGACGGAGGGATGCTTACCACTGCCGAGGATGTGGCCCACTTTATGATAGCCCAGTTGAATGGAGGCATATATGATGGTAACTATTTGTGGAGTGAAGACTCCTTAAAGTTAATGCAACAGTACCAATCAAGCATCTCTTCCGAGTATCCAGACGCCTCATACGGATATGAAAATCTGTTGGAGTCTGGCAAACATTATGGGCAATGGATTATTGGCAAAGGAGGAGATGTACCTGGCTATAGCTCTTTTATCTTAATGTTTCCTAAGGAAAAATTCGGAATATTTATTGCTTTTAACAAACAGGTTTCGTCAGCTTATGTCGCAAGAGAATGGAATCAGCTGTTTATAGAGCAGTATCTTCCCGTTCCGTCTACCGCACCTCCCACTTACCTTAAATCGTCCCAACAGCAATTGAAGCGGTTTGAGGGGACATATTCAGACCTTAGGATTAAGATTATGCTGACGAAGGTTACGGCAACGGGCAATGGAGAGCTCACAGTAGAGGATGACTTCACTGGAGTTCACAAATTAAAGCAAAAGGAAGAGTTGGTCTTTGAAGATGAGAATGGAGATTTACTGGCATTCAAAGAAGACAAATCCGGTAATATAAACTATCTCAAATACGGAAATCCGGTCAGCTATGCCGGCAAATCTACGATTATTTTCCAGGATGTCTCTGCAAATAGTGTATATGAGCCATATATTAGCAACTTAAAGGCTATGGGGATTGTTTACGGGGCATCAAATGGAAAGTATCACCCGGAGCAGCCATTGACAAGGGCACAGTTAGCCGCAATGCTTGTCAGGATGATGGGGATTAACCTGGTTCAAACGAGACCGCAATTTATTGATACGGAAGGAACATGGGCTGAGCGCCAAGTAGAAACCGCTGTTGCTGCCGGCCTGATGAAAGGAATGGATGGACAGCATTTTGAGCCGGATAAGGTATTGACCCGCCAAGAGGTTGCAGCCATTCTTGTTCCAGTGTTCCAAACAGCGGTGCCTGATTTTCTTTCATTGTTTCAGTCTGAAAAGGTGAAACTCTCAGAAAAACCCACTTCTGAAGTTGCCGATAGTATAAAAGTTCTGGTTGCTGCCGGTATCACGGGTCCGGATACGGTCGTCAATGAGAATGGGACAGTTGTTTTTCGGGGAACAGAACTGTTGACGCGGCAAGAAGCGGCGGTTTGGTTCAATAATTTTATTCGTAAAGTGGTTCTTGGTATTGAATAATAGAATCAGTGAAAGATATAAAGAAAGAGGTTGCTTGCTTTTATAGCAACCTCTTTCTTTATAATGAAAAGTACTAATATCTATTATTAATGTTAAGACTAGCAAAAAAAGCTAATTCTTAAAAAGATTAATGATCATAAACTAAACTTGGTATGAATACAACAAAAAACCTAATTGACAACGAATATTTTTATCTGTTATAATAGACTGACAGTCGGTCTATAAGGAGTGATAAAAATGAGAGTAGTAAAAGATGCGAATGAAAGAAAAGAAGAAATACTAGATGCAGCACAGGAATTATTCATTCAAAAAGGGTTTGATGGAACAAGTACGAATGAGATTTTAGATAAAGTTAAGATTGCAAGAGGGACATTGTATTATCATTTTAAGTCCAAAGAAGATATTATGGATGCATTAATTGAACGATTAAATCAACAGATTTTAACCTCTGCCTCTAAAATTGCAGGGGATAAGAGCATATCCCTTGAGGAAAAATTAATAAGAGTTATTTTATCACTAAATATCAGTGGGGATGAAAGCAAAGAAATCATTGAACATATGCACAAGCCTCAAAATGCCTTAATGCATCAAAAAATGCAAAGCAAAGTAGTAAGTGGAATAACACCAATCCTGACGGATTTGGTACGAGAAGGGATGGAAGCAGGATTCTTTAACACGCCTTATCCATATGAATCGATAGAAATGATAATGATATATGCAAATGTAGCATTTGATAGTAATGAAAGCTATCTGATAGAAGAGCAGAGAAAAAATAAGGAATTAGCTTTTATATATCACATAGAAAGATTGCTCGGAGCAAAAGAAGGGAGCCTTAAGTTTATGAGGAATATGTTTGAGAACAGAAATGAGGCTTATAATGAATAAGGAAAGAAAAGGTTTCGGTTTCAAAAAATTTTTACTTCTGTGGTCGGGAGAATTTATATCAGCCATTGGCAGTGGTCTTACTTCTTTTGGTCTAGGTGTTTATGTTTATCAGATGACAGGCAAAGCTTCTGCAATGGCATTGGTCACATTATTTGCATTTATGCCTGGAATGTTGCTTAGTGCTCCGGCAGGAGTATTGGCAGACCGCTATGATAGGAGAATTTTGATGGTACTAGGAGACAGCCTTTCAGCACTTGGACTCCTTTATATTCTATGGTGCATGCTATCGGGAGAAGCAAAGTTGTGGCAGATTATGGTAGGGGTGACAATCAGTTCTGTTTTTTCTTCTTTGCTTGAGCCGGCATACAAGGCAACAATTACCGACTTACTTACGGATGAGGAATTTACAAGAGCAAGTGGCTTGGTTCAAGTAGCAGGCGCGGCAAAATATTTAATATCCCCAGTTTTAGCAGGATTTTTACTGACCGTTACAAATATTAAGCTGCTTCTCATTCTTGACATTGGAACCTTTTTTGTAACAGTTTTTTCAGCATTGGCAGTTAAGAGGGGGTTAAAATCTAAGAGGACAGATAATACTGCATCTTTCTTATCTGAATTTAAGGAAGGATTTAGAGCCATATCCCAAGAAAAAGGTGTTCTGATTCTTATTGTATTTGCTTACATAATCACATTCTTTTTAGGTTTTGTGCAAACACTTTGTATGCCAATGATATTATCTTTCTCAAGTAGTGGTGTTCTTGGAGTAATTGAAACAGTATCGGCGGCAGGAATGCTTGTAACAAGTGTAATTATCGGAATTTTCTCAATTAAGCTTTCATATGTTAAGTTATTGTCCTTATCTATTATGGGGGCGGGAATATTTCTTGTGCTATTTGGATTAAAAGAAAATGTGATACTAATTGGAATAGCCGGATTTTTATTCTTTTCTATGCTTCCGTTTGCCAATACCTGTCTTGACTATTTAATACGTATTAATCTTGATAATGAAGTACAAGGCAGGGCATGGGGACTAATTGGTGTTATATCCCAGATGGGTTATGTATTTGCCTATGTCTTATCCGGTAATCTTGCAGATTATGTATTTACGCCCCTTCTTATGGAAGATGGTGTTCTTGCGGATAGCATTGGTAGAATTACAGGAACAGGAGCCGGGCGTGGAATAGGATTACTCATAAGTGTATCAGGTTTTCTTTTGTGTCTTTCAGCAATTTTGTTAAAACAGATGAAATCAATCCAATCGCTTGAAAAAAAGGAGGATAATTATGTATCGCAGATTAATCTGGAATGATTTTAAAAAAAGTAAACTTAGTACATTGACCATTTTTATTTTTACTGGTCTTGTGGCTTTGCTTATTTCTGTCGCGGCTATTTTATTTGTGAATCTCACAGGTTCAATAGACACCTTGATGGAAAAAGCAAAGACGGCTCATTTTATGCAGATGCATACGGGTGAGATTAATCAGGAGAGGCTTAAACGCTTTGCTATGCAAAACAGTACTGTAGAGGAATACCAGGTTGCTGAATTCCTTAATATTGATGGCACAGATATCGTCTTAAAAAGCAAATCTCTTTCGGATAGTGTTCAGGATAATGGTGTCAGTATTCAAAATAAGAAGTTTGACTTGCTGCTTGATTTAGAGGGTAACGAAATCAAGGTACAAGATGGAGAAATTTATGTACCGATTATCTATAAAAAAGAATATGCTCTTACTATCCATGATAAGGTGTATATAAAGGGAATGGAATTTGTAATTGCAGGTTTTCTCAGAGATTCCCAAATGAATTCCTCACTTTCTTCTTCTAAACGGTTTTTAGTAAGCGAATCAGAGTATGAGAAATTAAAAGAAAAAGGAAATATAGAGTACCTGATTGAATTCCGGCTAGCAGACCTATCAAAGCTTGGAGAATTTGAGGCGGCATATACCAATTTCGGACTGGAGGCAAACGGCCCGGCGGTCACTTATCCTCTTTTTAAATTTTTGAGTGCCATTTCTGATGGAATGCTGATTGTAATTATTTTATTGATTAGTATTCTGGTATTGATAACGTCATTTTTATGTATCCGGTTTATTTTAGTTGCAAGGTTGGAAGAGGATTATAGAGAAATTGGTGTCATGAAGGCGATTGGAATCAGAGATTTTGATATTAAAAAGATTTATATGGCTAAATACGCAGTTATTTTTTTTAGTGGCTGTATGCTTGGGTACCTGCTATCTTTATTGATCCAAGATGAACTGCTTAAAAATATAAGGCTTACCATAGGAGAAAGTAAAAATGCCAATCTTTCGGTATCTATTGGAATGGTTGGAATTCTTGCAGTTTTTATTCTAATGATGCTTTATGTGAACAGGGTAATGAGATACTTTAAGAAGATATCCGGAGCCGAGGCAATACGTTTTGGCAGAAGACTAGAGAAGGGTTCCAGTATGGCTAGTCTTCAGCTAAACAAAAACAGACTTTATCCGGTTAATTTTTTCCTTGGAATGAAGTATGTATTGATTCGAAGGAAGCTGTACTTTGTTTTACTGCTGGTTCTGATTATTTCAACCTTTATTATGGTAGTTCCAAATAATCTCTATTCGACTCTTTCTTCTGAAAGCTTCATTACGTATATGGGAGTAGGAAAATGTGATTTCAGGGTTGATATCGCACAGTCAGAAGATATTTTATCAAAAACAAAAGAAGTAGTGAGTAAACTAGAAAAAGATCAGAATATTTTAAAATATACCCAGCTTACTACAAAGGCATTCATTATGACGACGGAAGAAGGGGAGAAAAAGAGCATTAAGATTGAACTTGGAGATCATACCGTATTTCCAATCCAGTATGAAAATGGTCAAGCACCTACTCTAGAGCATGAAATTGCGATTTCTGCCATGAACGCCGAAGCGTTGCAGAAAACGATTGGTGATACGATTTTAGTGAACATAGATGGGCAGGAAAGACCTCTTATTGTATGTGGAATCTATTCGGATATTACCAATGGAGGGAAAACAACAAAGGCGGCATTTACAAATAGGTCAGGAACAATCATATGGTCTGTTATCTGTGCACAGGCGAACAGAGGAATAGATATTGATTCTATTGTTTCAGAGTATGCTAAACAGTTTGATTTCGCAAAAATATCAGATGTTGATGTCTATGTAAGGCAAACGTTTGGCAATACACTGCAGTCAGTCAATATGGCAGCACGTACAGCGGTTCTGGTAGCAATGCTTATTCCGCTATTTGTTACTTTATTATTTATAAGAATGCTGGTAGCAAAGGATAAACATGCAAGAGCAATCCTGCGTGTGGTTGGATTCCGGCCTTCGGATATTACCAAACAGTATATGGGAGCTGCAATATTCATTTTAATACTTGCACTGCTTTTAGGCACAGGACTTTCCAATACGTTAGGGGAAGTGATAGCAGGTAAAATGATAAAAGGTCTGGGTGTTCATTCATTCCGATTTCATATCAATCCGTATGTGTCCTATATACGCAGTCCATTCCTGCTGGCAGGAATAACACTCATTGCAGTAATAATAGCGACTCATAATGCTGGTAAAGTAAAAATGGCAGAACAGATAAAGGAGTAGAGTATGAGTAAAGTGATACTAGGAGAAAATATTGAGAAGTTCTTTGGAGAGGGAAAAGAAAAAACAAAAGTATTAGATAACATAACGGTTTCGGTTGAAGAGGGGGAATTTGTATCTGTAATGGGGCCTTCAGGTTCAGGGAAATCAACTCTTTTATTTGCTCTTGGAGGAATCGATAGAGTGGATAAAGGAAGGATTGTATTTGACGGTAATGAATTGTCCGCTGGTAAGGAAAAAAAACTTTCAGATATACGAAGAACTGGCATGGGATTTGTATTTCAGCAGCCAACGATGTTAAAAAATCTGAATCTTCTTGATAATATCATTTTACCTGCTGTGAGGCAAGATAGAGGAAGAATAGAGCAAATTACAAAAAGAGCACTTGAACTTATGCGTCAGGCAGGAATCGAAGAATTAGCCAAAAGAGATATTACACAGGTGTCCGGTGGACAGCTTCAGCGTGCGGGAATCTGCCGCGCACTTATTAATAAACCTAAGATAGTATTTGGGGACGAGCCAACAGGTGCACTGAACTCAAAATCAGCAGAAACAATTATGGAATTGTTTACAGAAATTAACCAAGAAGGAACAGCCGTTATGTTAGTTACCCATGATGCAAGAGTCGCTGCCTGCTCGGAACGAGTTCTATTCTTGTGTGATGGAAAAGTTGTGAGTGAATTAAGACTTTCAAAATATAAAGAAAAAGACATGAAAAGAAGAATGGAACAAGTAACAGGACAGATGAGAGTGCTTGGAATTTAAGTGAGGCGGACAGCACCATTCACAAGATTACCTTACCTTTACACCTCTGATGTTTACAGTTTTTATATGTAAGTATCTGGGGAGCAGTATAAAGAGCGAGAATGGTGTTGCAAATGCCACTGTATCCCAATCACAGAATACAGATTACTTATAGCGCCTCTTGGTCTTAATTTATGGCAGCAAATACCTGTTTTGAATCAAGTCATATCATCCCGGAGCGCATCAATGATATTTTCTTTCTTTATCTTACTAATAGCATATAACATTGTAATGAACACAATAAAGAACACGCTGAACATACCGATTGTCATACTGCGCCATGGAAATAAAAAATCCAAGTTGTCCATCCTTTCTTGAGCCACCAACCCTTTAAAAATCAGCCACGAATTGATTCCTGCTATTGGAAGCCCAAATAGCAATGTCCTCATGCCATAAAAGATACACTCAAAATTCATCATTTTATTGAAATCCCGCTCAGACATTCCTACTGACCGGAGCATAGCAAGCTCACGCCTGCGCAGCCTGATATTTGTGGAAATCGTGTTAAACACATTGGCAATCGCAATCAGCGAAATCATGATGACAAAAACATAGGTGAACACATCAATAACAAATGTCAGACTGTGGTATTGTTCAAGTATCTTGTACACATTATGCAGAGTATATGCAGATGTAATCCCCGCACTCTGAAGTATCTTTTCCATTTCCGCTACCGATTTAGAAGGATTCTTTGACTGAAAGCCAAAACCTATAGTAACATGGTTATCCGGGATTACAAAATCCGCCATAAGTGAATAGGGAGCCACCACCATAAAAACACATGGATTTTGTTCGGGAGATTGCTTTTGATTTGGAGGCGGATCCACCGGGTACGTATCGACAAACATGATGTTTATATTTTGCCCCTGTTCCATATTTGACTTATCATTTGTCGCAGGAGAGACACTGAACGTCTTTGAAGGACTCGTGAACATATCAAACACCTCGGTCGTACCATCTTTCTTGTCAACCCGCTGTTTGGCAATGGCAACTATTTTCGAATTCTGTCCTGTATATTCGACTGTGGACAGGCCCAATTCATTGACAAAGTGAAGGTACTCGCTGTCAGGGATAAATTGAATGTCTATAGGCAGATGTACCGTTTCGTCTGACACAGTATATCCTGCGTATTCCCGGTAATAATCTGATAAATCCGTTGTATTAACGGAGCATGTATACGGGAGAATCACTTGGTACGAGCTTTCGTAAACTCCATCTGTGGTTTTTAGGTTGTCATAAAGGGAGAACATTTCGCGCTCATCCAAATCCTGAGTGATAAAAAGAATGTCATAATCCATATCCACTATATATTGTTTGGAAAGTTGCTTTAGGGTGGTTCCAAAGGCACTTCCTGATACAAACAGCACAAGGCTTAATGTAAGGGATAATACAATGCTGCGATAACGTTTTTTATTTCTCTTAAAGTTTTTCAACGCAAGAGTTCCCTCCAAACCATAAATCCGTTGTGAAAGTTTTGAAGTTCTCACGGTTTTTGATTCGGTTTTAACTTCTCCTGTCTGGCGAATACTCTCCATCACAGGAGTGTTTGCCGCCTTTCTGGCCGGGATATAGGCTGAAATCAAAATGGTAACCAAACTGACTGCTGCTGCCGCGATAATTGCAGGGACCGATACTGCTATAGTCAAAGGCACGTTACTGTGAAGAATGTTCTTAAAATTCCCTGCAACAATGGGAAGTAGAAGTCCAACGCTGCCTATACCGACTAGAACACCAATAGGTATGCCGATTATACCAATGCAAAGCCCTTCAAACAGTACGGAATTTCGCAGTTGTCTTGCTGTGGCGCCCACTGACGAGAGCATTCCGAACTGACGTATGCGTTCATTCAGTGAGATGTTGAAAGCGTTATAAATCAGAAAAATAGAGCCTACCATTATTATGGCAATCAAAATGCCGCCTACCGTATACAAAAGTGCGTTAAAGAGTTTATTGTCCGAAACGCCAAGAAAGCGCAGAACAGAATCATTAAAGACATAAGCACCTGCACCTGCTTTGCTGCTTGCATAAGCCTTTATCCCACGCGGGTTTTTTAGCTTGACAAATAGGCTGAAGCTGTCTGCCTGATTCGTTGTATCTGCTTTCGTTATCAGGGTATATCCTGGTGCAGAATGTTCTTCAAAACCGGGTCTTTCGCAGATTCCCACAACTGTGTAGGTTCTATCTTCTTCCGGCACAAGTACTTCTTTGGCTACTCCTGATTTTCCCACAGAAAGATAAGGGTCATATTGACTAAGATTCTTACCCCCATCCATGCGGCTTCCCACTGCAAGTGAAAGGGTGTCACCCACCGTAAATCTGACACCGCCCTTTAGTGCAACGTGTGCCGGAACAAGAACCTCTCCGCTATTTTCAGGCTGTCTGCCGGAAATCAGGCTTATGGGTAAGGTATGAAAGGTTTCCTGGCTGAATCCGGCTATAAAAAGATAGGGCTTTTCAGGGCTTTTCACACCGTCAAGCATTGCATAGCCGATATTTTCAAATACTGCGGTATTTGTAACTTCATTGTCATGGGTTCGCTCCTGCACGAAAGAGGAGGGGGCATCCATAAACGCAACATGCCAATCGCCGTATTTCTGGATGGAAATGTTTAACAGAAAGCTTAACAAGGTAGTACCAAAGGTGGCGACTGCCGTAATCATGGCGGCGGAAAGAATAACTCCGATAATTGTGACAATGGTTCGGGTACGGCTTTTTTTCATGCTTTGAAGAGTGACTTTGTTAAAAATGTTCATGGCCGCACCATCCTCTCATCCCGCGTTACTTTGCCGTCTGATATACCGATAATACGGTCTGCCTGCAAAGCAATATTTTCGTCATGGGTGACTAGGAGCAGGGTCTGCCCGTATTTTTTATTGCTTTCTTTCAGAAGCTTAATGATTTCGTGTCCATTCTGGCTGTCTAAACTGCCGGTGGGTTCATCGGCAAGCATGACTGCTGGGGCGTTCATCAAAGCACGTCCTATGGAAACACGCTGCTGCTGACCGCCTGAAAGCTGATTCGGTAAGTGCATTTTACGGTCTTGCAATCCAAGCATTTCAAGTAAGTCATTCAGACGTTCTTCATTGACTTGCCGTTTGTCCATCAGGATAGGCAAGGTAATATTTTCTACCACATTCAAAGTGGGAATAAGATTGTGGAACTGGTAAATCAGTCCGACCTGCCGTCTGCGGAATATGGCAAGTTTCTCATTGCTCCCTGCATATACATCCTGCCCGTCCAAATACACCTTTCCGCTTGTTGGCACATCCACGCCGCCGATGATGTGCAGCAATGTGGATTTGCCGGAGCCGGAGGAGCCGATGATTGCAGTAAATCCCCCCTTTTCAATTGTAAGCGAAACATGGTCAAGGGCGGTAACTTGGTTTTCACCCTTGCCATAGACCTTGCAGAGATTTTCAATTTTTAAGAACTCCATTATATGAGTCTCCTTTCTTATGGTAACTCCATTCCTGCGCATATTTTTGCACATCTGAAGTTTTGTGCTGTGTAAAGATATTTTTACTTCACACGTTACCCATATAATAGAACAGTCAACTTACATCTCGGTGACTTTTTGGTGAGAGATTCGTCACTTTGGGAAACGGACAGAAAATAGTGCTCCTCCCTTGGGGTGATTCTTTGCAGTAATCGTCCCGCCCTGCCGGGTTATAATCATCTTGCAGAGAGCCAAGCCAATTCCGTATCCTGTAGCGTTTGTATTTTTACCACGATAAAACCTGTCAAATAAGCAGGGCAAGTCTTCTTTTTCAAAGCCCTCACCACTGTCGTGGATGGCAATCTCGGTAAACAATGGATTGTCCATACAGACAAGTTCAATTATCCCGTTCTCGCCTGTATTTTCTATGCAATTTTTAAGGATGTTTTGAATTGCTTCCGAAAGCCATCTTAAATCACCCTGAATAGTCAAACCACTCGGTATATTTACCTGTACAGCAATATTGTGCAGTTCCATCGGGATTAAGAACGGGCGTAGTGCAGTGTTTATTAGTTTATGTACATCTATCTGCTCGCATTGGAATAGCACAATACCTGCATCCAAGCGGGATAATTTTAGAAGAGAAGTAATCAGCCAATCCATATGGAGAAGCAATTCTTCTGTTTCCCGAACGAATGCTTTCCGCTCGTTTTCATCCGGAGTATTCCCTAACAAAGACAGGATGAGGTTGGCGGATGTGAGCGGAGTTCGGAGTTGGTGGGCTATATCGGCCAGTGAATCGGCAAGATGTTCTTTTTCTTTTTTTAGTTCGTAGTTTTGCTCTCTAATTCGCAACAACATTTTAGAAATTTCGCTTTGAAGAATAGAAAGTTCGCCCTCCTCCGATTCGCCGATATACAGATGGTCAGCATTATGAAGTACATGGTCGATTTGATCTGAAATCCGTGCAATATTTTTGTATCTAGTACTGGTAAATATATAAAAAGCTATGCCAAAGGCAGCGGCAGAGGTGGTGATAAGGATACCCGCCGATTTATTGATTGCAAATCCCAGTATTATGGCGACAGCGGCTATTAAGGAGAAGATAAGGGTAAACTGTCTATACTCTCTATTCCGAAGCATACTCATCTCCCAATCGATACCCTGTCCCCCGAACGGTTAGAATAATCTGGGGGCTTGCTGGGTCGTCCTCTATCTTTTCCCGTAATCGTTTTATGTACACAGTTAATGTATTGTCATTGACGAACTCCCCTGCTGCGTCCCATAATTCGTCAAGCAGCCTGCCCCTCGTGAGTATACTTTTAGGATTGCTTATAAATACCAATAACAAGCGGTATTCCAGTGCTGAGAGGAAAATCTCACTACCGTTTTTTTTCACAATGCCGCTGGCCGTATCCACATGAAGTCCGCGAATTTCATAATCTAACCTGAACCGTCCGCTTTTTCGTAGGGCGGTTCCTATTCGCGCAATCAATTCACGCGGGCGAAAAGGCTTGGTGATATAGTCATCTGCACCCATGTTAAGCCCTGTGACAACACTAGCCTCATCACCGGATGCCGTTAAAAAGATAACGGGAATATCGCCTGTTTCTTTTATTTCCGTGCAAACAGTAAAGCCATTGCCATCAGGCAATGAAATATCAATGAGTGCCAAGTCAAATGTATTCCCGGTAAGTGCGGCAAGGGCTTCACTCCGCGTAGGAGCGTGTGTGACTGAAAAACCTTCTTCTCGGAGCAAAAGTATAAGGTTTTTTGCAATTGCCTTATCATCCTCAACTAAAAATATTCGTTTCAATTATTTTTACCTTCCTTTACATTACTTTTCTATATCGCCCGTTATAACCCGGTACACAATCATTTTATCTATAATTTTCATATGTTTTGCTGCTTCTTCTGTTGTTCTATAGTCCATCTATAACACCTCCATAACAGTATTATATTTTTTTTGACGGGAATATACAAGTTTAGATAACAAACAAAATGGGGAGCACTGAAGGAGAAGCTGTTGAAAAACAAAAAATTCACAAATATGGTATAATGGTTTCATAAATCATGTACTGGGAAATCATCTTTTTAGGCAGATAAAAACTTTTAAAAAAATTTTCTTCTGCAAGCTGTAATAAAAAAGTGAATTTTGTGACTTATATTATGAAAGGAGGGGCCGATGTTTTCGATTGAAGAACTATATCAGACTTATAAAAAGGATATATTTTGTTACCTACAAAGTTTAACAAGAGATTATACATTATCCGAGGATTTACTTTCCGAAACTTTTATGAAAGCATTGCTTGCATTACCCTCTTTCAGAGGAGAGTCTTCTATAAAGACTTGGTTGATTGGTATAGCACGAAATGTGTGGCTTCAGCATTTACGAAAAGCAAGACATTGGGTTCAATATGATGACCTTTTGTGTGTATATTTGACTGAAAGCGAAAGCGTAGAAGAACATTTTATTACTAAGGAGAAGTTAGAGCGTATTCGTGCACTTCTAAAGACAAAGGATGAGAGAACACGTTCTATTGTGGATTTACGTGTTGAAGGCTGGTCTTATACAGAAATAGCTAAAAAGTGGAGTATTACTGAAAACTCCGCCCGCGTTATCGACTTCCGTACCCGAAAATGGATGAAAGAAACTCTTAGAAAGGAGGAACTTTTATGAAGAAACAATATATTTCTTGTGATGTATGCCAGGATTTGATTCCCCTGGTGAAAGATCAAGTTGCTAGCGAAGATAGTATAACTTTAGTTAGCGAGCATGTAGCCTCCTGTACAATGTGCCAACAATTAATTGATAAGCATGAATTATCCGCTGACATACCAATTAATGATAAGAGAGTATTGTCCGCTATACACAGGAAATTTTACCTTGGTGGACTGATTTTGCTTGGTGCAGGTACATTGTTTGGTATTTATCTGACAAACTCCATGGGTATATTTTATAATTTCGCTGTTATGCCGCTGATGGGTGCTCTTGGTTATTTTACCTTTAGGCGATTCTGGCTTTTTGTGCCGTTTGTAATCGGAATAGTAACCTTTATATGGACAGCTGTACCTATGTTACAGAATAAATTAGAGAATGTTATACTTGCCTGTACATTTTATGCAGCTATCTATGCGGTACTATGCTTATTAGGTGGAGTTGCAGCTTTACTTTTGCATTTTGCCTTTACTAAAGAAACGCGACCAAAGGTCGCAGATGGGAGCTAATTATGAAAAAGAAAAATATATTTTTGAGAATACTTGCTGCTGCCACCGGGCTAATGATTATTTTTTTGTTACTTATGATACTTAACAGTATGGTTGGAAATCCCATATCGGCATATATTGCCACAAATAAAATTCGTACTTATATAACAGAGGCGTACCCTGCGGAGAACTTAATTATTGACAAGGCTTCTTACAATTTTAAAGACAATAGCTATGGTTGTGTAGTGCATTCATCAACCAGTGAGGACACTATTTTCTTTGTATCGGTGAGATATGGAAAAATTAATGACGATTATCCTTATGAAGTGGCGAATAAATATACCACTCTCCGTCGACTTGAAGATGCCTTAGATAAAGAAGTGGAAGCTATTATTAAGGATGGCTTTCCTTATCAAATGCGGTTATTTGGTGCAAAAATAATTGAGGATGATGTACAGAATTTAACTTTGGATATGCCATATAATATAAAAGAACTCCCAGGTTCCATTGAAGTAATAGTTTGGACCTGTGCTGAAAAGCCAAGCTATGACATAATGGCACAGCGTATGCTGGAGCTAAAGAATCTTATGGAGCACTATGACATTCCGGTTGAAAGATACTCTCTTAGTCTGGAGTATCCTTACCACGAGGAAGATGGGCAACTGATTCCGGATATGTTTGACAGCCTGACGGTTAATGAATTCCCGGCTGAACAACTAATTGATAGTTCTGATTTACCGCGTTTATTAGAAGAATATGCCGTGAAAAAAGAAACAGAAGGAGAAAAAGTAAAGGAAGCGGAGATAAAAGATACAAATGAAAAGAGTCTGGAATAAAATCAAAAAAATAGCCAACGTTTGAAGAACAATATAGGGAAGATTAGAAGGAGAGTCAGTATGAAAAATTTTTATATAAATCTGAATAGTAAGGAGAGTTGCTTGCTATGACACAATTTACAGAGGAAGTCCTTGTAATAATACAGAGAATACCATATGGGAGCGTTATGAGCTACGGTCGGATTGCAAGACTTGCAGGAAATGCAAGAGGAGCGAGGCAGGTAGTCAGGATACTTCATTCAATGACTGAGAAGTACAATCTCCCATGGCATCGGATAATTAATTCCAAGGGCAAAATATCTATTACGGATGAAAGCTATGCAGCGATTCAAAGAGAACTTCTTATATCGGAAGGAGTAGAAGTATCGGAGAATGGATACATAGATATATCTAAATATGGTACTTGAGCTACTTAAACGATGCCGTCTCAATTTATACCAAGTTATAAGAACACTAATTCCTAAAGTATGGATTTGAACTATATTTAGGTTTAATAAAACAAGTTAAATTATGTTAATGCACTCATTTATTAATGGGTGCATTTTGCTGTAGAAAAAAGAATAAATCCTTTGAAATTTCTACGTCATTGGTATATAATGGGGTAACTAAATAATTGCATGATATGAAATTTAGAAAGCTAGTAACAAGTTGAAATCGGATGATTGAATGTGATAGGAGTGATGGAGTATTTCCCGAAAGTATAATCGAGTATAGTTTTTGATGAGGAAATGTGATTGTGGGATAAATTTTTACCTTAAGACAAGAGAAGGGAATGGACATACAAATGAAGAAAATGGGTATAGTTTTTACAATTATAGGAGCAATATTAATGTTATTTATAGTAATTGTTACCACCCAAATCTATAAGTATTATGGGGATGATTCTATAGGTAGCTTTTCAAATGCATATTATTATATCATTTTAATTGATGTATTGTTTTTTGCTGTAGGAGGCTTCTGTCTTACCTATAAGCAGTTAAAAAAGAGGAGTGAGCAGAGAAAGCAGATTCTGGAGGCAAGGAAAGCGCAGAGCAAACCAGCAACAAAACCAGTTGCAAAACCGGCAACAGAATCAGTATCACAGCAAACTGCTCCGAAACCTGCCCCAACTAGACTTCAAAAACCAAGTGTGCCGGGTAGTGCATCACAGCCACAGTCAATTCAGTCTATATATCTTTATGAGAACGCACATCCACTCGTTATAATAAGGTGTGTTGTGGGAATTATAATGATGACAGGATCATTGGCATCCATACCTTTTTTGGTGGAGATTGTGCCAGAAGATTACATATTGGCCTACGCAACAGCTGCAACTGTATTATTTTGGAGTGGACTACTGATTTTAGGAGCAGCCAGATCTCATGCAAAACTGCAAAAAACATCGGGCTTTGTAGTAACACTGGATGATCTTCTCTACTATCTAAGTATCGACCCAATTGTATATCAGGACAAGAGAATACCGTTTACGAGGCTTGGAAGATTCATCTACAATACCAAGAAAATGCAACAAGTAAGTGAAGCTGAGAGAGCACAGGAAGAATTTTTAAATAGTAAAGATGCAAAAGAGGAAATTGAAGAATGCCTGAATGGAAATCAGGTTCGTGGTTTATTTCGCATAGCCCGTATGGATGCACCACATATAATGCGAAGAAATACAAGTAATATTCATGTAAAGTATTGGAATGAAAAATTGAGTCGAGTTGAAAAAATAACTTTATTCAAGAATAACAAGGGAATTCAGCAGATTTTAAGTACAATAAATAAACTAGACCAGAAAATCGACTATAAAGAATTTGAAAAGAGTCTGCACAAGCAGTAAATATGGCAGTAAGGAAAATAAGATGGAGATATCGTTCTAATGGCTAAATATGGTTGTAAGAACAAATGATAAAAATAGCAGGAAAACAAGGTGAAAAATGAACAGAAGGAATTGTATTAACACCACAACATCTATAAGAAAGCTAACGTATATTTTTATTATTATAAGCCTTTTAGCATTGACTGGCTGCACATCGAAGGAGGAAAGGCAGAAAGCAAAAGATAATGAAGTACTGGCTAAACCCATTGTACAGGAGTATCTGGAACTAAATTACGGTGGTGGAAAAGTAGACTATCTGGACTGCCTGAAAACACCAATAACCGATAACGGTCCAATACCCCTTTTCTATAAAAATGCCAGTCCTTTCGTCAAAGCATCCGTTCGTGTAAATGATAAGGAATTTTTAGTGATTGCCAATGTTGAAACGGGCAAATGCTATGACAATTATAATGAGTCATTGGTCTTGGAGGATTTAAAAAGTTATGTGGTATCTTCTTTGTCAATTGATGCTCCCTATGAGATGGAAGTACATTACTATCCAAAGGAGCTTATTGGAGAAGTGGACAATAGTAAATATGAAAATTTTGCAGAATATGGCATAAGCTCGACAGACGGTTTATTTAAAAATGACCATTATCGAATTTATGTAGTATGCAAATATATTGACAGTGATATGGAATTTGGAAGTGTTGATACCAAGCACTTTTTCCCAGAAACGGAGGTATCCGAGGTATACCTGGCGCTTATAAATTTCCGCAATAAAGACAGATATATTAAAGGAGATATGGTATCAGTCAGCAACTTTAGATTTAATGATTATCAACATTATTACAGTTTAAGTGATGTCGTTACCGCTAAAAAAGAAAAAGTATTGGATTACGAGTCTCAAAATTACGTTTATGACGATAATGTCGATTACAACTATGCCCGTTATCGTTTAGAGAGCATGAATGGTATAGAATTCGTCTGGAATGATTCACTCTTTTCGGTAGATTTGGAGGTAGTACCGGCTGAGAAAGAGATTCAAACCAAGTTTTATGAGTATTACACCACCAACGATGAAGCCGTGTATCTTGAGAGTACTCCGCGACTTGAGAATACGGATTACATTAGGAAAGATATTGATAATAAAATATACTGCTATTTTGATAAAGCAATGTATGATCAAGAAATATTAATTACTTATAATAACGATAGTTACAATAAAGAGGATGATTGGACTGTGAAAGAGACTCTTTCCCTGAAAACAGACGGTTACATATATGAACACTTATATATTTCCGATAATAAAAAAACAACAATGACCCTTGGGTTTTATAAAGAAAAATAATCAGATATAGTACAGCAATCTGGAGTACATGACAGACTAAGTATGCATGTAGTATCAATTGAGAGTTAGTTATATTGTCAGATTGCAGGTAGTTTAATATAATACATAAAGCTGCCTCAAAAAGGGTAAACCGAGTCTGTGAAAGTTTTTCTGTAAATAAGGATTTATTAGGTCTTCTATGATAAAATATTAAATCATAGGAGGCCTTTTATTATGGCAAGAGAAAAGAAACCAGTAC
The DNA here is from genome assembly GCF_014218335.1 of Anaerocolumna cellulosilytica. Classification (GTDB taxonomy): domain Bacteria; phylum Bacillota; class Clostridia; order Lachnospirales; family Lachnospiraceae; genus Anaerocolumna; species Anaerocolumna cellulosilytica. The sequence goes on from NZ_AP023367.1 coordinate 1,607,027, forward strand.
ACAGAGTACAAATGACGGACGGAAAACGCAACATCATTCAACAACTTCTGCAGGAGTACGACATCCAGTCTGCAGAAGACATTCAGGATGCACTCAAGGATCTGCTTGGCGGCACCATCAAAGAAATGATGGAAACAGAAATGGATAACCATCTTGGCTATGGAAAGTCAGAGCGTTCGGACAGTGACGATTACCGCAATGGCTACAAGCCCAAGCGTATCAACAGTAGCTATGGAAGCATGGATATCCAAGTCCCGCAGGACCGCAAGTCCACCTTCGAGCCGCAAGTAGTCAAGAAACGCCAGAAGGATATATCAGATATCGACCAGAAGATCATCTCCATGTATGCCAAAGGTATGACCACCAGACAGATTTCTGATACTCTCGAGGATATTTACGGTTTTGAAGCTTCGGAGGGCTTCATTTCAGACGTTACAGATAAAATCATGCCACAGATTGAGGACTGGCAGAATCGTCCTCTTTCAGAGGTATATCCAGTGCTTTACATTGATGCAATCCATTATTCCGTTCGTGATAACGGGATTATCCGTAAGCTTGCAGCATATGTCATCCTTGGCATTAACAATAACGGGCACAAGGAAGTATTGACCATAGAGGTAGGGGAAAACGAAAGCTCTAAGTACTGGCTTTCCGTTCTAAATGGATTTAAGAACCGCGGTGTAAAAGATATTTTAATTATCTGTGCGGATGGTCTGACCGGAATCAAAGAAGCAATCTCTGCGGCATTTCCTAAAACAGAGTATCAGCGCTGTATCGTTCATCAGGTACGGAATACAATGAAATATGTCGCTGACAAGGATAGGAAACCATTCTGCACAGATTTAAAATCCATTTATCAGGCAGCTAACGAGGAAAAAGCGCTTGAAGCTCTCGAGAGGGTCATCCAAAAATGGGACGAAAAATATCCAAACTCTATGAAAAGTTGGAAGCAGAACTGGGATGCTATTTGTCCAATTTTTAAGTTTTCAACAGAAGTGCGTAAAGTTATCTATACTACAAATGCGATTGAAAGCCTGAATGCAACTTACCGAAAGCTAAACCGTCAAAGGAGCGTATTTCCTAGTGATACAGCGCTTCTGAAAGCCCTGTATTTATCTACTTTTGAGGCGACCAAGAAATGGAATATGCCGCTTAGGAACTGGGGACAGGTCTACGGTGAACTCAGTATCATGTATGAAGGGCGGCTACCTGAATAATCATTTATTCATACGAATTTTTCACAGGCGGAATATCCGCCTGCTATTGACATGTAGCAGCATACGCTGTTATAAATAAAACAAGGTCTGAAAGCTTATTGCTAAGCCTTCAGACCAGTTATTATCATAGAAGATCAGTAATTACAGACTTTTCTTCACACACTCGATAAACCTTAAGAGGCGGCTTTTTATTTGCATTTTATTACAAGTGTACCATTATCTAAAACCCATGGACTTCTTAACAATCTCCATTTCATCGTTTGAGGTTAATAATTCTAATAACTTAAAGGCGACACCTGGTGCAGTTTCAGGACAGTAAGAGGTAATTACATTCTTGTCAACTACGATGGGCTCATTTATCACATGTACATTAAATCCTTTTAATTGGTTTTGCCGCATTCCATCTCCCAAATGATAGGTTGTTGCTTTTCGATTATTTAATATTCCACTTTTGCCTAAGGGTAAGGCACCGACGCAAATCGATGCGATAATTTTATTTTTGGCGTCAAAGCTTCTTATAAGGTCTAAAAAGTTTTCATTATAAGCTTCTTCATAAAAGCCGAAATCTTCAAATCCACCTGGGATTGCCAAGGCATCGTAGTCATCAACGGAGATTTCTTCTATTGTCTTTTCAACTAGTACAGGGATATTAAATGCACTTATAACTTCTCTTTTGAATCCACATGTCACTACAGAAACATCTATTCCATAGTCGTTTTTTGCCCAACCCATAACATCTATAAATGGACTGAATTCCATTGTTTCAAATCCCTTGGCTAAAAATAGTAAAATTTTCATTTTTAATCTCCTTAACGTGAATGAAGTGCAACCGTATGAAATATAATCATATTACCATAGTTAGTAACTCATTTCAATTAATACAAGTGATATCGGTGTGATATCGGATTGTTTTGCATCAAGTTATTAAGGATGTAAGTTTATATCAAATTTAATTTAACAAATGCCTTGTATAGCCCATCATTATCTACATCATCCGTTACATAATCTGCCATTTCTTTGATTTCCTTACCGCCACTTCCCATTGCAACACCATATGCGCAATAATTTAGCATTGGAATATCTATTTTTGCATCTCCAAAAGCAATCGTGTCCGATATATCGGCATTTAAGTAAGTTAACAGGTGCTCAATTGCATTGGCTTTGCTAATCCCCTTAACCCCTAAATCTCCAAAAAGAGCTTCTTCATTTTTTCCTCCCCAGGTACCGGATTCTAATTCTGGGAATCGTTCTTTTGTGTCTATAAAATCCTGATAGCAATCCAGAACATAGCTAACTTTATTAACATCATCCCGGTACAAGTGTCCGCCAAAAATCATTTCGGGAAACACTTTGCGAATTGTCATACGACTAGCATCATCATTACCTTTTCTTTTTGAATATTCTTGAATGGTTACTACAGCTCTAGTTTCAAATTTTTCGCTTGCAAATAACCCATTGTTGCTTTCTAAGTAAAATGCAAGACCGCGGTGATGCAGCCAGTCCACAATTTCTTTACATTGTTCCTTGGTAATCATCTGGTGCATCACTATATGACTATTAGCTTCTACATAGCTTCCATTTCCGCCTATCATTCCATCCAGACCTATATCCCAAATATTTTGGTACACTTCTGCCTTACTGCGGCCCGTACTTATATATACTTTATGGCCATTTTCTCTTGCTTTTCGAATTGCTTTTACAGCAGATGCAGGTAGGTTGTTATCATAATCCACCAGTGTTCCGTCTACATCGATAAATAGCATTTTACCCATAGTTATTTCTCCTTTATTTTCAATCTGTTAGCCTTATAATAATACACCTTCAATGAACTTTCTATTATAATTTAGTTTATTTTTATCATAATTTTATATTAGTAACAAGCCATAAACTATGACTAAAAGACGTTTGACTTATGAAAGCCCCATTTGGCAGTATGGGGGAGGATGTATGGATATGCGCGCCAACCAGGTTGAGTGGTAAAGAAGGATTCTTTGCTAATCTACTACAGAAGTGAAGCCATGATTCGTTCCGAGTTCTTCGAACTTGATCACTCTGGAACAAATTTGCTCAGCCAGCTCAAGGCTATGGGTAACGACCAAAAGCCCCAAGCCTCTTTTTTCAAGGATAGTAAGCATTAATCGCCACATTTGTGCCTGGGTTATGACATCAAGCATGGTGGTCATTTCATCAGCGATTACAAATTGTGTCTGAGGACCCAATGCTCTTGCTACACAGAAGCGCTGCAGTTCCCCACCTGATAATTCGTTAGGGTAACGGGTTAGCCATTGTTTTTCAATTCCCATTTCTGCTAAGAAAGTCTCGTCAGGCTCCCAAGCTTCATTTAGAGTTTTTTGTAGTTTCCACCTTGGATTAATTGCCTTTTCAGGGTGCTGATAGATTAATTGCACCGGACAGTACCCCTCTTTTGGAAGAGGTTTTCCCTCAAAAAGTACACTGCCGGAAGAAGGTGTCAAATAACCTGCTAAAATTTGAGACAAGGTACTTTTACCACAACCGGAAGGGCCTATTAGTGCCACTCGTTCTCCAGGTTTAATTCCTAAATTGATATCCTTTAATACCATGTTATTTTTAGTATATCCAAAACAGATATCTTTTGCTTCAAGTAGCATGTATACAGCACACCTCTCCTCCTCGTAATGGTCGCATGGAAGGTCTTTCTTCACATGCTTTGGTTCTTTGGGGACATCTTGGGGCGAATAAGCAGCCTTTTGGAAGCTCGCCTGCATATGGCTGTGAGCCTTCAATGGGCTGAAATCCGTTTTGAGGCATGGCACGCCATAAGGCTTTTGTGTAAGGGTGCCGCAATGCCTCAACTCCTGTATTAAAATCTTTTGCAGCAGCTACCTCTACGGTTGTGCCGGAATAAAAAACAGCTATCCGGTCTGCATAGGCCAATGCAAGGTCTAGATCATGGGTAATTAGTATAACACCACGGCCTTCATCAGCCAGCGCACGGAAATGTCCCATAGTTGTTTGTGCAATCTCTTTGCTAAGACCTGGTGTCGGTTCATCCGCAATTATCAGCTTCGCATTACTGATTACGGCAGTTGAGACCAGGACGCGTCTGGCCATACCTCCGGAAAGCTGAAAGGGATACATTTTTTTGACAGAATCCTCTAATCCATATTTTTTAAATACTGCCTTCTGCTTTTCTTTACTGCCATCAACACCGATTACCTGCCGTCCGACCTGCATCAGCGGGTCTAAGTATTCCACTGACTGGGGTACGAGAGCAATTTCTTTTCCCCGAAGCTGTTCCTGCTTTTTACGGGTAAGCTCCTTCCCACAGTAAAGCAACTCCCCGTTTACCCGTGAGTTGTTTGGTAAAATACCTAATATGGCATGTGCCAGCAGACTTTTTCCGGAACCGGAGGAGCCGGCAATGGCAAGAATTTCCCCTTCTTTTACAGATACACTTAAATCACTGATTACAGTAAGTTCCTTTTGTTCCAGTCCCTGACCGTACATTAGAAATGAAACCGACAAATTATTGATATCAAGCATATTCTTACTCATCTTAACACCCGTGCCTTTCATTTTTTATCGACCTACTCAAAAATTGAACAGGCTTAATATAGAAAGGTTGAAAATGGTCTTTTTCAACCTAATGCCCTCATCATTCCTGTGCACTGCCAGGATCTAGCAGCAGCCTAAGGTACTCACCAAGTTTATCAAACAACATTACAACGATAACCAGCATTGCTCCGGGGAATAAGACTAACCACCACATTCCGGTAGCAATGTGTTTGAGTGCTTCAGATAAAATGTTTCCAATAGCAGGCGCATCAATGGGGAGTCCAAAGCCTAAAAAGGTTAGTCCTGCTTCGTGGAGAATGGCATGAGGAAACAGCAAAATTAAACCTATAATAAATTGCGGCAGAACATGGGGAACGATATGACGCAAGGCCACCCGTAGTTTACTAGTACCAAACTTACGGGAAGTTTTAACATATTGGGCATTCCTTACTTGCATAACCTCCCCTCGAATAACCCGAGTCAGATTGGGCCAATGTGTTAAGGCAATGCCTATGATGACACCTTTAAGTCCTCCTCCTAACATAAAGGAAATCAGCATAAGCAATACAATATGTGGAATTCCCATAAATAAATCTACAAAATAGGAAACTACCTTATCTAGCAAGCTCCCTGCAGTTGCTGCGAGCAGTCCCAAAGCAAGTGCCATACATGCACTGACTGCCCCGGCCAGTGTACCAATTAAAATACTTGTGGACAAACCTTTAATCGAACGAAAAAACATGTCCCGACCTAAATAATCTGTTCCAAAGGGATGTATGAAAGAAGGGAGCAGCTTTTTTGCTGAGTAATTAGGTGCATATAGCTCCGGGTTCATAAAAATTCCGGCTAAAGATATTATAACGAGCAGTGAAGCAATAACACATGCTAAAACGATGGTCTTTATTCTTCGATTTATTTTATTTTTGATTTTGAGGTATTTCATAAGAGAGTACCTCCCTCACGAATTTGTGGATTTAGTATTCCGTATAGAAGGTTAGCACTCAAATTACCAACGAATACAAAAAGGACGGAACATAATGCGATACCAAGCAGTAAAGGAACATCTCCCTTTAGACCTGCAGCACTTGCAGCACTGCCGAGTCCAGGGTAGGAGAAGACATTCTCCGCCAGCACACTCCCCCCAAACAGTTCGCTAAAAGACGCGAATTGTAGTGTTATGGCAGGTATAGCGATGTTCCTAAGTCCGTGCCTTCTGATTAAGGTCCATTTATTTTCACCCCGTGCTTTGGCAAATAATATATAATCGCTTTTTAAAACATCAATGATTTTCTGTCTGGTGTGTAATGCAATACTGGAAATCCCGGTAATGCTCAGGGTAAGAGCAGGCAATATAAGATGATGTACTCGTTCTAAGAGGGTAACCTCACTAGAAAGTTTCCCAATAGGTACTGATAATCCAATGGGAAACCATCCAAGTCTTATGGAGAACAGCATCAGCATCAGAAGAGCAATCCAAAAAGTGGGGGTAGAGGATATAACAAAGCAAAAAGTTTTCACGCATTTATCAAAAAGGCTTCCCTGCATCGCACCGGACATAATTCCCAGTAAAAAACCGAATAGACCGGATAATAACCAAGCAATTGCCATTAAAGTAACGGAGGCAAGAAAACGACTTCCCAAAATCTGTGTTACGGGTTTTTGATAGGTGATAGAGGTTCCCATGTCGCCTTGCATCAGTTTAGAAAGCCATGTGAAATAACGTTTTACAGGAGGCTCATTAAGTCCCCAATATTCCGCCACATTCTCTCTTTGCTCCTGAGATACATTAGACTCCGCACCTACATAAGCATCAATGGGATCAATGGGAGAAGAAATAACTAATAAAAAAGAAATAATACTAACGCCTGCCAATAAGAGTATCATCCGTAATAAAGTGGTGACAGCATGCTTCAAAATTTGATTCATTGAATTATCTCCAATCATGCTATAAGTTGTTTTTGTTTTTTCTGAACAAACCGTAAAAGTCTGAATCTATAGTTCATATTTCTTTTAATTTGTATAGGTCCATTCACTTAAATTCTGAATTACAGGTGCCCCATGTCCATGAGGATGAATTCTTTGGGTACCAAGATTTAAGCCGTCACGTACAAAATATGTATGATCAATATTGACTAACCAGATATAAGGGAAGTCAGCATTTGCTCCAGTAGTGCCATCATACTGGGCTTTTTTACCGAATTCAATCGCCTCATCTTCTGAAGTAGCTGCAATCATTGCCTCCAAATACCCGTCAACAGTGGGATTGGAATACATAGCGGAATTGCTTAAATTAACCATATCCACTCCCGAGAAGGAAGAATGAAAAGCATTGTATACATCAATGAAGCTATAATCGCCTGTACCAATGCAGGTCGGCACATTTCTGGCAATCTGCTTACAGGTTGTCCAGTCAAGAGCTTCGGCAATTATATTGATGCCAAGAATCTTAGCGTTTTCACTGAAGGCAACAGCCAAATTATAGCGTTGCAAATCATCTGTTCGACCTGAGATACGGAATTCACACTTGATACCGTTCTTTTCACGAATACCGTCTCCATCTGTATCCACCCACCCAGCCTCTTCCAGCAGGGCTTTTGCTTCTACGACCCGTCCATCAGTAAGCAGAGGTTCTTCATTCGCCCAAGGTAATCCTTCAAATCGTACCCAGCTTGCTGTGCCCACGCCGTTAAGAGCGTTATCGATGATTTCCTGACGGCTAATACCAATATTTAGAGCCTTTCTCACAACGGGATCGGAGGTAATGTTATTACCAACAGTCTCTCCAGCTGCATTTGTTGTCTCGGGTATACATGGCAAATTAAATCCTCGGTTATCAGCAGTTTTAATGGTTTCGATATGCATACCTTCAACGGTTTCCTTGGCGTATTCAGGATTTACCATCACCAAATCTAACTGGCCGGACTTTGCAGCAGCAAGAGCCGTTTCCTCATCAATATTTAAGAAGGTGATTTGCTTAAATTGTGATTTTGTTCCATAGTAGTATTCATTTGGCTCTACAATGAGCTGTTGACCCACATCAAGTTGCTTTACTTTAAAGGGGCCGGTTCCAATTGGGTTAGACGCATAGGAATCATTATAGGCATGTTCTGGCACTATACCCAGTAAAGCTACGGTGCGGGTAAATGGAGAGTATGCTCTGTTTAGCGTAAACTGTATTTTATTACTATCAATAACTTCGACGTTCTCAAGCATTGTTAAGTCCACGCTGGAACCACTGTTTTTGGCAGTTTTAAAAGTAAATACCACATCTTCTGGTTTCAGCTTCTGACCGTCGGAAAATTTGACATCTTCCCTCAGAGTAAAAGTATAAATCAGACCATCCTCACTGACTTGATACTCCGTAGCTAAGTCACATTCTGTCTTCACATTAGTGGTGATTTTCAAAAGTGAGGTATGAAACAGGCCATACCCATAGGTACCGTAACCAGTGCAAGGATTAAAATTACCTTCATAGAAACCACCGCCGACAGAAACTGTAAGAGCATCCTTTAATTTGGAAGAGGAATTTACTGATGGTTGTGTAAGTGGTTCCTCTATTTTAGTCTTGTTCGATTTACAACCCACTAATAGGATGGTGGTTAATATGGCTAAAAGCATTCGCATGATTCGTTTCTTTTGCATAACTATAACCTCCTTGTTTTGTTTTTCAATTGATTTGTATACATATTTTAGACAAATTTCATCGTACATTACATAAACGCACATTACAAGCCCTATGGGGGGATAATGCGATCCAAAGTATGTAAAAGCGCGTACTTTAGAGGCTATATATTCTTGAATCGTCTTGACGATTGTTATGTTTTTTTTATGTATTTAAAAGTTTTTTTATTGACTAATCAATAAAAAACAGTATAATTATAATAAAAATACAAAGAAGTATTTGGTTATGACTACTTCTTGTATAAGCTCATTAATATGGTTTGAGCGTTTTGACCAGGCAACCTTAAATTGCCCCAGGCTACATGAGTAACAAATCCGAACTGCCGTTTTACAGAAGCGACTGGTTCTGGATTGTGTCTCTTAGCCTGGGGCTTTTCTTATATCCAGGTTTAATCCTGACTATACAATGAGGATAGGTGAATAAGAAAATCAATTGCAATGATTGAACTGAGTGTGCCAATGCATGCAGATGGGAGCTAAGGCTGAAAGAAAATATAAAATAATGGAAGGAAGCCACGCAAAGATTCTTTCAACCTATTTATATGTGGCAGTACCGGAAGAAAAGTTTGCGGTATACAATGGGCGTAAATATGAAGAAAACAATTCGCTTCTTTCTAAATGGGAATTTAAAAGAGATACAGGTAAAGGCAGAAACCACCGTATTGGAACTTCTTCGGAACAACCTAGAATTAAGAGGAATAAAGGAAGGCTGTGGCGAAGGTGATTGTGGTGCCTGTACCGTTGTAATTGGTGAAGTCAGACAAGGTAAGGTGCATTACAAGTCAGCTGCCGGCTGTCTTTATCTGGCAGCTAAATTAGAAGGTAAACACTTAATAACCATCGAGGGATTATCAGAGAAGGGGAAACTTCATCCCATACAAGAGGCAATACTAGGTGCCCATGCAACCCAATGCGGATTCTGCACACCGGGGGTAAGCCTGTCCATTCTGGCATTATATCTGGAAAGAGAAAGTCCAACCAGAGAAGAATTTCGCAGATATTTAGAAGGAAATCTTTGCCGCTGTACCGGATATGTCTCGCTTCGGGAAGTACCAGAATATCTAAAGGATTTATCGGTCTGTTCTAAGGACATCAGACCTGGTTATTTAACTGAAACAGAGGAAAAACAGCTTCATTTTGTCCAAGAGGATATCTTTGTAGATGACGGTATCTATGCCTATTATTCACCGGTTTCAGAAGATAACCTATTGGAGTTTTTACATAGCCATACAGAATTAACAGAAGGAAATAACTTTCGTTATATAAACGGTGGCAGCGATGTAGTGGTAGGTATTAAGAAAAGGAAGCAGCACCATAGATTACTCATAGACTTAAGCAAAATATCATCTTTGCAGGATATTATTTATAATAGCAGTATGAAGGATGTACCGGAAAATATTCTAGTAACAAATGTATTAACAATGGGAGGAAGTGTATCACTATCCAGAATCATAGATTTCACAAAAAAAATATTTCCTGTATTTTCTGAAGCGGTAGAAAAAATGTGTTCTGAGCAGGTACGTTCCTCTGCTACGTTAGCGGGGAATATAGTCAATGCCTCTCCTGTTGCAGATACGGTTCCTCTGCTCATGGCGGTGGATGCCAAACTCACCTTAGGCGGACCTGGAGGAGAGAGAAGGATTCCGGTAATAGATTTCTTTCATGGATATAAAAAGACTAAGAATAAAACGGAAGAATGGATTTCTTCTATCTCCATTCCTTTGAATGAATATGACTTCATACATTTTGAAAAAGTAAGCAAAAGAAAAGAAGTGGACATTTCGGCAGTTAATTCAGCCATTGCCTTAAAAGTGGAACAGGGGACAATTACAAAAGCCCGTATCGCCTGTGGAGGGGTTGGTGCAACGACTCTCTATATGCCAAAAACTTCTAAATTCCTGGAAGGTAAAGAAATGAAGGAAGAGACTTTTTTAAAAGCTTTTAAGGTTATAGTCACAGAAGCAGCTCCTATTGGGGATGTAAGAGGAAGTGCAGAATACCGAAAGGCAATGATGCAGAATTTGTTAATGAAGCATTATCTGGCTTATAAAACCAGGCAGGAGGTAGATGGATATGAAGCATGAACGGACAGATAGCAGCAGCTCACAGTGGGGGCAAGTAGGCACTTCACCGTTACATATAAGCGGACGTAGCCATGTAATGGGACGTTCTGAGTTTATTGATGACATTCCCAAACCCCGTAACCTATTGTATGTAAAAATATTGACAAGTCCCCTTGCCCATGGAAAGATAAGTAAGCTAAACGTGGAGAAAGCCAGAGAAATGCCGGGCGTTATGGCGGTTCTTACGGCAAAGGATATACCAGGAGAGAATCAGATTGGAGGAATTATAAAGGATGAGGTCTGTTTAGCGCAGGAACAGGTACATTTTGTAGGAGAACCGGTAGCTATTGTAGCAGCTGAAACCATAGAGGAGGCGGAAGCTGCATTGGAGCTTATCGAATTACAGCTGGAAGAAGAGATACCGGTATTAACGATAAAAGATGCCATAGCTAAGAATCAGTATGTGGGACCGGTAAGAAAAAAATTGAAAAAGGGGATGTGGAAGCAGTTTTTGCAGACTGCCCAAACTATCTGGAAGGAGTAATCTGTAACGACGGACAGGAACACTTTTATCTGGAGACTCAAAGTGCACTGGCTGTACCTGAGGATACGGGTGGCTTAACTATATATTCCTCTTCTCAGAATCCCAATGAGATACAACGGATGACTGCTACTGTACTGGGTTTACCGCAACACCAGATTACTGTAGATATTAAAAGACTTGGAGGCGGTTTTGGCGGGAAGGAATCACAGGCAACTGTTTGGGCATGTTTAGCGGCACTTGCAGCTTTCCATACAGGACGACCGGCAAAGCTTTGTCTAGCCAGGGAGGAAGATATGCTGTGTACGGGCAAGCGTCATGCCTTTGAAAGTAATTACCGCGTAGCCTTTGACAAAAAGGGGAAGATACTTGCTTATTCAGTGGAACTTAATTCCAACTGTGGTGCTGTTGCTGATGTGAGTACTTCTGTACTTGAGAGGGCTATGCTGCATGCTGAGAATAGTTATCAGATTGAGAATATCCGCATTATCGGCAGACCCTGTAAGACCAATCTTCATCCGGCTACAGCTTTTCGAGGTTTTGGAGGCCCCCAGGGAATCTTTGCTATCGAGAGTGTTCTACAAAGAATCGCTTTTACCTTAGGTCTTGACCCTTATGATGTAAGAGTGAAAAATAGATACAGACAGGGAGATATTGCTCCGTATGGAGAAGAAATTATCCATGCGGAGCACATGGATAAGGTTTTTGATAAGTTAAGAAAAGATAGTTTATGGGATGAACGGAGGAAGAATACCATAACTTTTAATGCTGAGAATAAGTATTATAAAAAAGGTCTTTCAATTACGCCTGTTAAATTCGGGATATCTTTTACGGCAGCGCATCTAAATCAGGGAAGTGCTCTTATACATGTTTACTTTGACGGTTCCATCTCTGTAACCCATGGAGCCATTGAAATGGGGCAGGAGGTGAACACCAAGATTGGTCAGATAGCAGCCACTAATTTTGGTGTACCTTTATCGTATGTGCGTATTGAAAGTAATAATACGAAAAGAGTTGCTAATACTTCCCCTACGGCAGCTTCCTCCGGCTGTGATCTAAACGGCTATGCAGTGGAGGCAGCTTCCTTAGAGATAATGAAGCGATTAAGAGAATTAGTATTAAAACTTTTTAGTGAGGCAGAAGTAGTATTTGAGAATGGATTTGTTTATCCTGTAACAGCAGACGGGGCGACCTATGAAAATCCTCTTATATCTTTTATAGAACTGGTGAAAAAAGCTTACTATGAACGAATTAATCTGTCAGCCCATGGTTTTTATGCCACACCGGGAATCCATTTTGACAGGGATAAAGGACAGGGGCATCCTTTCTTATATTATGTATTCGGTGCAGCAGTCAGCGAGGTAACAGTGGATTTACTAACAGGACACACTACCCTTGATTATGCCCATATTATACATGATTGTGGCAGTAGTATAAATCCAAGAGTAGATGTGGGGCAGATTCAAGGAGGTTTTGCCCAAGGAATTGGTTGGGTTACCACAGAGGAATTGGTGTACAATGAGAAAGGAAAACTTCTTAGCAGTTCCCCTGCTACCTATAAAATCCCAACCATAGGAGATATGCCGGAGGAATTTCATATTGAGCTGCTAGAGGGAAGTATCAATGAACAGGGAATTAAACGCTCTAAAGCAATCGGAGAGCCCCCCTTTGTATATGGAGAATCTGTATTTTTTGCCATTGTGGATGCGCTCTGTTCCATGGGGAGATATCCGGAAGAATTAAGCATACCGGCAACTCCGGAAAAAGTATGGCGTGAAATAAGGAGGAATATTGATAATGGAAGAAAAGAGTAAAGTACGTTTAACAACCATGTCTACCAAAGCCGGTTGTGCAGCCAAATTCGGTCCTGGTAATCTGGCTAAAGTTATGGCACATATGAATAGGCAGGAAAGAAAGGATGATCCGAACTTGATTGTAGGGTTTGGTACTTGTGATGATGCAGGCGTTTATAAGATAGCACCGGATTATGCCCTAATTCAGACAGTGGATTTCTTTACACCAATTGTAGATGATCCGTACACCTTTGGAGCCATTGCGGCTACCAATGCATTAAGTGATGTTTATGCCATGGGAGGAACGCCTCTGACCGCTCTAAATATCTGTTGTTTTTCCACAGGATTGGATCCTGAGGTGTATGCAGAGATTCTTCAGGGAGGACTGGATAAGGTAACAGAGGCGGGGGCAGTGGTTCTTGGCGGCCATACAGTTACCGATAATGAAGTGAAGTTTGGCGTTTCCGTAACCGGTCGTGTGCATCCGGATAAGGTGCTCACGAATGGTGGTGCAAAACCGGGTGATGTTCTTATCTTAACAAAGCCCATCGGGACAGGAGTGCTTAGTACTGCCTTTAAGAATGAAATGATTTGTGAGGAAGATATGAAGGAAGCAATTACTTCCATGAGTACCTTAAATAAGACAGCTTCTGAAGCTGCCCAAAAAATCGGTGTCAATGCATGTACGGATGTGACTGGTTTTGGACTATCCGGTCACTCCTATGAAGTAGCAGCAGCCAGCAATGTAAATATAAGAATTAATATTTCAAAAGTGCCTGTAATGGAAGGCGTTCTTAATTTAATTGAGAAGGAGTGCATACCGGGAGGCGGATATGCCAATAGAAGTCATTATGAAAAGTGGATTGAATTTGAAGGAGATATTTCGGATATAAAGAAGGCTCTGGTTTTCGATCCGCAGACCTCAGGAGGACTGTTGCTCTTTGTACCTAAGGAAAAAGCACTTGACCTTGTAAGAGAGCTTAAGGAGAGAGGAACTTTGAGAAGTCAGGTAATTGGAGAAGTAATGTCAAAAACTGAAGGAGAGAAATTCATTACCTATTATGAAGGAGAATAAAGAATAGGCAGTACTTATTATTTCCACTGCGTATAAACCTAGCAGTATGCAAAATAGTTTAAAAAATTATTTATCCGGAAAGGTTCTTATGAGTGAAATTATTATAATCAATAGCGAATGTATGGGAAAAGGAAATGAGGAGCTTGGCAAGACACTAATAGGTGCATTTTTAAGAAAACTCTGGGCGCAGGAGAAGAAGCTGAGTAATATTATACTGTATAATTCAGCAGTAAAGCTTATAGCGGACGGCTCTGTAGTATTAGATGCCATGGATGGGCTGTTCAGTGCAGGAGTAGATATATTAGCCTGTGGAACCTGTGTAGAATTTTATCAGTTAAAAAACAGCATAAAAACTGGGCGTATCAGCAGCATAGATGAAATTTGTGCTTTGATAATGCATGCCGATAAGGTTATAACAATATAACGACTTAACAAACCCAGCAACGAACATTTTGTAAGAAAAATAAACAACAGCTTAAGAAACAGAAAGAGGGATTGTTATGCAACTCACAGAAGCACTTAATCTGGTGCCGGATGGCAAAGGGACAATGATTAGTTTTGTGGGAGGTGGTGGTAAAACATCCTCTCTTTTTGCACTTGCCTATGAACTGGCAGGAGCAGGGAAGAAGGTATTAGTAACTACTACGACTGCAATGTATAACCCGGTGGGAGCATGTCACCCAAATATTACCATACTAGGAGAGTATATAACCACAGAAGGAAAGCTAAAAGGCATTACGAAAGAAAGGACAGATGAGATTTATAAGTTGAACAGCTATGATTATATCCTCGCAGAAGCGGATGGATCCAGAGGCAGGCCCATAAAAGCACCGGCAGAACATGAGCCCGTAATACCAAGAAATACTGGCATTTTAATTGGTGTAATAGGAATGGATGCTTTTGGGAAAGAACTATCGGCGGCTTATGTCCACCGACCCGAAATTCTAAGCGAGTTGACCGGAGCAGGTCTTTGGGATAGGGTCAATGAAGAGGTGATAGTAAAGCTTGTATCACATCCATTGGGACTTTTTAAGGCGTGTCCATTAGGAGCTGATAAAATACTTCTTCTTAACAAAATTCTTGAGGATGGGACAAAAGATGCGGCCAGAAAGATAGGGTATAAGGTACTTGAGGCCTGTTATAGTATTGATAGGGTCATATTGGGAGCTGTTCAGGAAGAAGAACCTGTAAAAGAAATAGTACTGAGGTGAGATGATGATTGCGGTTATATTAGCAGCCGGTTTATCTAAACGGTTTGGTGGTAAAAAGCTTTTGAAAGAAATACAGGGAAAAGCGATGGTACTCCATGTGACAGACCTTGTAGGTAATATGGACTTTGAACAGAGGATTTTGGTTTATTCCGATGAAGCAGTGTTAAATAAAGTAAAGGATAGTTGCGGATGTGCTTATGACTATCAATTTTTCTATAATAGGCAGGCAGAGAAGGGATTAAGTACATCTATAAGACTTGCCTTGGAAACTCTAGCAGGCGATAACAAAGACACCGGCATTATCTTCTTTGTTGCGGATCAGCCTTTTGTAGATGAAACTACGGTAAAAGTTCTATGTGAAGCTTATAATGAGGGAAAGGGCTCGATAATCGTTCCTTTGTATGGTCAAAATAGAGGAAACCCGGTGGTCTTTTCAAATAAATGGATAGAACAGCTTAAAAATCTGGAAGGTGATGTAGGCGGACGTATTATCATAAGAGAGAATCCGAAAGAGGTATGGGAGGTTCCTCTTGTTGATGATAGAATAGGCAGAGATATTGATACGATAGAAGACTACCACGCCCTATTTAGGTAAATGCGAAACAGCTATGTGATTTAGACGAAAGGATATAAAACGGGAATGAAGATACAGAATAACCTTGTCGTGGTAAGAGGGGGAGGAGATCTGGCAACAGGAGTTGCTTATCGGTTAATTCGATGTGGTTTTAAGGTAATAATACTGGAGATAGAAAAGCCAACGGTTATACGTAGAACCGTAGCTTTTGCGGAAGCAGTATATCATGGCGTGGCTGTAGTGGAAGGTATACAGGCAATAAGAGTTCAGAATGCAGAAGAAGCCATACATTGCGTAACAAAAAATATGGTTCCGGTGGTAGTGGACCCTGCCGGGGACACGCTTCCTGTATTTAAACCTGATGTTCTGGTGGATGCGATTCTTGGGAAAAGAAATCTGGGTACCCGTCTTAATATGGCACCTATAGTAGTGGGGTTGGGGCCGGGCTTTTGTGCGGGAGAGGATGTACATGCAGTAATTGAGACCAACAGAGGGCATAATCTGGGTCGTGTTTTTCTTGAAGGGACAGCGGAGCCTGATACAGGTGTTCCGGGCGTAATCGGAGGCTTTGATTACCAAAGAATATTAAGAGCCCCTAAAGACGGAGTGATTCGAACCGTGAAGGAAATCTGTACAACAGTACAGTGCGGAGAAGTTATTGCCTATGTAGAGGATTTACCCATTGTCTCCCACCTTGAAGGGGTACTTCGTGGACTTATAACCGATGGATTGTGGGTAAAGAAAAACCTCAAAGTAGGAGATGTGGATCCCAGATGTAAAATCGAATATTGTTATTCCATATCGGATAAAGCACGTGCCATTGGAGGTGGTGTGCTTGAAGCAATTCTGTATTTATTAAAGAAAGAAGGGACCGGCTGATATGAAATTCGTACACATAAACGGACAGGATTACTCATGGGAAATTGATATGTTCTTAATGGATTTTCTTAGGGAAGAACTGAATATTACATCAGTAAAGAATGGCTGTAAGGAGGGAGCCTGTGGCACCTGTACTGTTATCATAGATGGTAAAATGGCCCGTGCCTGTATTCAGAAGTTATCCAGACTTGAAGGTAAGAAGATTTTGACAATCGAGGGGTTTACAGAACGGGAAAGAGCGGTATTTACTTATGCATTTGCTGTCTCAGGGGCGGTACAGTGCGGGTTTTGCATTCCTGGTATGGTAATCAGCGGGAAATGTCTGATAGACCAAAACCCAAGCCCTACCAGAGAGGATGTAAAGCAGTCTATCCGAACAAATATATGCAGATGTACCGGTTATAAGAAAATAGAAGACGGTATACTTCTGGCAGCAAAAATGTTCTTAGATTATTCTGAAATACCAGACATAATTCAGACAGGCAAGGTAGGGGAGCGAACCTGTCGTGTGGATGCTGTACCCAAAACACTTGGGACTGCTAAATACACGGATGACTATAGATTTGAAGGTATGCTCTACGGTAAGAATGTATTCAGTAAATATGCCAGAGCGAAGATAGTAAAGATTGATATAGAAAAAGCACTATCCTTGCCGGGGATAGTTGCGGTGTATACTGCCAAGGACATTCCAGGAAAGCGTTATATCGGACATTTGGCACAGGACTGGCCGGGAATGATTGACATAGGGGAGGAAACCAAATGCTGCGGAGATACGTTAGCAATGGTAGTGGCAAATACAAAAGAGCAGGCCATAGCAGCTGTAAAGGCAGTTGAAGTAGAATATGAAGAACTTACCCCCATTTGCTCTCCGGAAGAAGCAGCAAAACCAGATGCACCGCAGATTCATGGAGAAGGGTTTATGCAGTTTGGTAAATTTATTATTCCGGAACATAATTTGCTTGACCATGAAGAAGTGAAAAGAGGTGATGCAAAAACTGCACTTGAGAACGCCAAGTATATAGCCGAGGGAACATTTTCCCTGCCGCCTACAGAACACGCCTTCATGGAGCCGGAAACAGCTGTGGGAGTCCCTGATGGAGACGGCATATTGGTGATAACAGGAGGACAAGGAATTTACGACGAATATCATGAAATCAGTAATTATCTGGGACTTCCCATGGAAAAGGTAAGGATTCAGAGTGCCGTGGTAGGTGGTGGTTTTGGCGGGAAAGAGGATATGAGTGTCCAACATCAGGCAGCTTTGTGTGCCTATCTGACAAAACGCCCTGTTAAGGTATTCTTTAGCAGACAGGAAAGCATTCATTACCATCCCAAAAGACATGCCATGGAAATTTACTGTAAAATCGGCTGTGATGAAAATGGAATCTTACAAGGTATGATGGCAAGGCTTATTTCGGATACGGGAGCATACGCTTCCCTTGGAGGTCCCGTACTGCAAAGAGCCTGTACCCATATCGGAGGACCTTACAACTACCAGAACATTGATGTGGAGGGGAATGCTTATTACACCAATAATCCTCCCGGCGGGGCATTCAGAGGTTTTGGCGTAACGCAATCCTGTGCCGTCGTAGAATGCCTTATGAACCAACTGGCAGAACAGGCAGGAATATCCGGCTGGGAGATACGCTACCGTAATGGGATTAAACCCGGTCAGTGCCTGCCAAATGGTCAGATTGCAGATAACGGCACTGCTATGATGGAGACTCTCAATGCGGTAAAAGAGGAATTTGAGTATTATGAAGCGCATCCAGATTATTATGTGGGGATAGCTTCGGCAATGAAAAATGCCGGAGTTGGGGTAGGAGTTCCAGATATCGGTCGCTGTAACTTAAAGATAATAGATGGAAAAGTTCATACCAGATCCTCCGCCGGTGCTATTGGGCAAGGAGTTCAGACTGTTTTTATGCAGATGGTATGTGAATGTAGTGGACTGACACCTGAAGATATCGTAGTGGAACACCCAGATACCAGATATACCCCGGATTCCGGTACCACAACTGCTTCTCGTCAGACCGTATTTGCCGGTGAAGCTGCCAGAAGAGCTGCTCTTAAGTTGAAGATGGATTTGGATAAGGGATATACACTTACTAATTTGGAAGGAAAAGAGTATATAGGAGAGTTTGAATTCAAGACAGATCCCATCGGTTCTGCGAAAACCAACCCGGTCAGCCACGTTGCTTATGGTTATGCCACACAGTTATTTATCCTTGATAAGGAAGGAAAGGTAGTAAAGGTAGTAGCAGCTCATGATGTAGGGAGAGTCATAAATCCCTTGGCCGCAGAGGGCCAGGTAGAAGGTGGAGTTGCCATGGGACTAGGATATGCTTTAACGGAGAATTTTCCGCTAAAAGACGGCATACCGCAGGTAAAGCTTGGAACACTGGGGCTTTTTAAGGCCAATCAAGTACCTCCCATAGAGGTACATTTACTTGAGAAAAATAACCCAGATATTGCGTTTGGTGCCAAAGGTGTAGGAGAAATCGTCTGTGTAATGGGAGCACCTGCCTGTCAGAACGCCTATTATAAGAAAGATGGTGTTTTTCGGTATAAATATCCTTTAGAAAATACGTATTATCGTAAATCCAAAGCCTGATACTAGTAAGTAACAGCAAAGTAAAGCGAAAACACGGAAGCAATAGTCTATCTGCTTCCGTGCAATTAAAACTACAATAACTCTTATTAGAAGTACACAATGTTTCAATATTCGTACATAAGTAATCAATTTATATTTTTAATTCATTCCATTTTTGTTCCATAACAGGCGGAACATATTCTTTCATCATATTCACAAGTTCTGCCGGATTGGAGGATACAAGCAAAAGTTTTAGATTGGATTCCTTCATAAACCCTTCTTTTATGGTGTTATGAAGCAGAGAAATAACAGGGTCGTAAAAGCCTTTTATATTAAGGAGCCCGATGGGCTTTTTATGAATTCCAAGCTGTGCCCAGGATAGTATTTCAAAAAGTTCTTCAAAGGTTCCGATTCCTCCCGGCAGTGCAATAAAACCATCTGACAAATCAGCCATTTTCTTTTTTCTTTCATGCATATCTTCTACATAAATCAGATGAGTAAGCTGTGTATTTACAACATTTTCAGGAAATAGGTTTTTTGGCATTACACCGGTTACCTTACCGTTCTTTTTTAGTACTTGATTGGAAAGCTCACCCATTAATCCAAGTCGGGAACCACCATAGACTAAGTCTATATTATTCTGTACAAGAACGTTACCTAATTGAAGTACGCTTTCTCTATATTCGACTCTGCTGCCTGGGTTAGAGCCTAAATAAACACATATATTTTTCATACACAAAACTCCTTATAGATTAACTTATAGTATTACTTGTTGCATACTGCTTCATTATAATGTATAAATAGGTATAAGTAAAATAATAAATTTTGTTAGGAGGTATATTAAAATATTATATGTATGTTAATTTAGATCTTTATAAGATTTTTTATATTACTGCAAAATCAGGAAGTATATCAAAAGCAGCTAAGGAACTGTTTACCTCCCAGCCTGCCATCAGCCAGTCAATCAAACAATTAGAAGAAAAGCTTGGCGGGCAGTTGTTTTACAGAACCCCGAAAGGTGTATCACTAACCGTAGAAGGGGAATATTTATTCCGTCACGTAGAACCAGGATATGGCTTGATGGAGACCGCAGAACGCAAATTTATGGAACTAAAGCAGATGAGCACCGGACAGCTAAGAATCTCCGTATGCAGTGCAATATGTAAATATGATTTATTGGAGTCTATAGGACAATATAACCAACGTTATCCGAATATTCAGGTTCATATAAAGGATGAATCAAGTAAGGTAATAGCAAGACAATTGGACTTAGGTGAAATTGATATAGGCGTATTGAATTTGAATGGAATAGATGAGAATAAATTTGATGTAATAAAGATATTTCAAATGCAGGATTGCTTTGTTGCAGGAGAAAGATATAAAAGTTTGAGTGAAACAGATCTGACTCTTCAAATACTTGCAGAAGAATACCCAATTATCATGCTTCAAAAGGGTGGCAATACAAGAGCCTTTCTTGACCAGTATTTTAAAACCCATGGCATTGATTTAGTACCGCAAATAGAGTTGAGTAATATGGATTTAATAGTTGAATTTGCCATAAAGGGATTAGGTATTGCCTGTGTTATAAAAGATTATGTTCAAAGAGAATTGCATAGAGGGCTATTATACGAGTTAATGGTTAAAGAGCGAATACCACCAAGAAGTCTAGGAATGGTCACAAAGAAGGGGATACCGCTTTCTACAGCAGCCCAGAAATATGTAGATATGCAAGTGTAAACTCATTAGGATGTCGCTTATTATAGGGCTTATTGTTCATATCATCTCATGGAAGGCAGTATTACAATAATGGTTAGGGATTTTAATATCCAACCCTAGACCTATGTTTTGTAATCGAAAAAGTCATATCATAAAGTAGTGAAAGGAGTATTAGGATGAGTTTCAGACAAACACTGTTGTCCCAGAATAATGGGAAAGGGACCCCAAAGCAGGTATATGAGCTTTTAGCAGAGAAGCAATATTACCTTGCATACTCCATGGCGAAAAGCCTCGAAATACAACAACCTTCGACTCCGTTATACATGAATATCGCCTTGTGTTTAACTCGTATCGGGGAAGAAAAAGAAGCAATTGTTTACCTGCAAAAGGCCTTTCAGTTAAATCATGGGGTTCCGGATACATCAAATAATCAATTTTCCTTGCGGGATTTACAATTTCTAAGAGCAGAAGATGAAGATGAAGCCTATTTAAAACCTCTGAATCCCGAGGTGGAGTATCCTTTGACGCTGCTTGATTTTAGAATTGAACTTTTACTTTTACACCTGTATATGTGCAGTAAAAATATAGATGCAATGAAACGTATTATCAGTAAATACAGGCGGTTTCAGTTGGGAAGTATTGATAAGGCAATTCAGTATATAGAGAGGATACAAGAGAATGAATGATACACAAATGTTAATTCTTCATTTACAACAGTATTATGAAGCCAAGAAACAAACAGATGAAAACAGTCTTGCTTTTTATCAGCAAATTAAGGATAAAGATGCTATCGATGAATATAACAAAGGGTGTAGTCTGCTGCATATAGCGGCAGGCAATGGAGATATAAAAGCCGTTAAATATTTACTGGAACAGGGTGCAAAGGCGGCGGTTTTTGATTCTTATGGGGGAACACCTCTGCACTACCTGGCAGAAGAAAACCGTATACTTGTGTGTACAGAGGAAACAATAGAGGAGATTGCGAAGCTGCTGTTAGAGGCACGGGTCAGTACGTTTCGAAAAAATGACCAGGGTCATTGTGCGTATCATATTGCTGCAAAACATGCCAATGTTACCTTGATTAAAGTTTTAATTAAACATAATGTAAAAATGACTTTGACCAATCAAGCTGGAAACACAGCACTACATATTCTGGCAGAAGAGGCCGGAAGAAATCAAAATGCTTTCCAGTATACCCGAGATGAGGAATCAAGGAATAAGCTAAAAGAAAAAGAAAATAAATATTTTGAAGCTGCAAAGTTATTGGTAGAGTATGGATTAGATATCGATGCATTAAACGGTGAACACAAGAAAGCTTATGAAATTGCTGCGGGGTACAGTTGTGGGAGAATAGCTATAGTGCTGCGAGGTGAGTATGATGAGTGTGATGAAGAATTACAATTGAAAATTGCCAGCAAAGGTAAATTTCTTCACCAGGCAATTAAGGATGGGGATATAGAAGCAGTAAAAGCTTTAATCGAACTGGGGGCAGATGTGAACGAAGTGTATCAAGAACCTCCTTTTTCTTTTCAGACGCCTCTGGCAGTGGCCTGTATGCAAATGCAATGTGAGTGTGTGGAGCTTTTGCTTAAGGCAAAAGCAGATCCAAATTTCAGAACGGGTGAAGAAGAACGGTCCGCCTTATATTGGATGATAAAGTATTGTCATTATAATGATAATTATTACAAAGAAAAGCGGTTGGACCGCGTGCTGAAAGCATTGATAGATGCAGGTTTGGAATTAAATGCACCTGTTGACAGGAATCAGAATACAGCCATAGGCTGTGCCTATAGCCCCAGTGTCGGTGTTACCAGAGATTTCAGTTATGGAAGTTTTAGTGAATTGTTTGTAAATACATATCTCTCACTTGGAGCAGACGGTACTATAAAAAATAATCAAGGCAAAACACCCCTTATGGAATTTGTTGAAAATTCCTATTATGCCCGTGAGAATGCCTTGTTGGGTCTTCTAGAACATGGTGTGGATGTTTCTGTAAAAGATAACCGTTCAGAGACTGTTTTAATGAAGGCTGCAAGAAATAGAAATCATGTGGTAATGGTTCAACTGGTTGAATTGATGAGCAATTTTGGGAATTTAGATATTCAGGCGGTGAATGAGGAAGGCAAGAGTGCCCTTGATATTGCCGCAGAAAGTAACAATGAAGAGCTTCTTAAGTGGATGTTAGAAAAGATATAAGGTTAAGAAAAAATAGTCAAGTATAGAAAGGATGCCGCATAGTGATTCTTTTATCCTGTTTTAGTTGTGGCAGTATCACATGGACTGTGATATAAATGGGTATCAGTATGGATAATAATATATTTATAACAGCGTGTAAAAATGGACAAAAAGGTGTTGTTCTGGCACTTCTGAAAAAGGGAGGCTTTGATGTAAATAAACGTGATTCTTTGGGAAATACTGCCCTATATTATGCTTCCGGAAAAGGTGCCAAAGATATTGTAAAAGCTATCTTGGAGGCAGGAGCAGATGCAAGTCTTGCAAATAATAACAGCAATACACCGCTGCATATTGTCTCCCAAAGCGGTAATAAAGATATTATAAAAGCATTGCTGGAGGCGGGTGCAGATATTAATGCAACGGATAACCAGGGAAAAACTCCGCTTATTTATACAGTAATTGCAGGAAGAACAGAAACAGCAAAAACTTTACTAAAAGCAGGAGCGGATAAAACCTTAAAAGACAATCAGGGATTATCAGCCATTGATTATGCCACTTCTGCAGGACTGAGAGACCTTATTGAGTTACTGCAATATAGTGGTCAGAATAAAGATGCAAAAGGAAATACCCCTCTTCATCAAGCTTGTTTCAATGGACAAAGTGAAGTGGTACAAGTTCTGTTGAAACATCCGGATGTTATGATTGATGCGTTGAATGATGCAGGTGATTCACCATTAAATATTGCATGCCGTATAAAAAGTGTTGTCATAGTAGAAGAGCTGTTAAAACACAAGGCGGATACAAATCTTAAGCTGTTAAATGGGAATGCACCTTTGCATTTTCTTGCACATCAGGGAAATCAGGCAATAGGTAAGTTGCTGATAAAATATGGAGCAGATGTCAATATTAAGAATGAAAGCAGTGAAACACCATTAATTGTTGCCGCACTTTCAGGAAATAACGATTTTGTGAATTTATTAATCGAGCATGAAGCTGATGTAAAGGCTGTTGATAATACGGGACATAATGCACTTTACTATGCTAGTGAAGGCGGATATACAGAAATTGTGGAGTCCCTCCTCACTGCTGGTTCAGATATGTAATATAAAAATTGTAAGATGCGTCACAGGATTGAGCTTTTAAACAATACAGAATTCAATAAAATAAGTAAGAGACGAGAGATGACATAAGCTAAGTTATCGGCACTATTTAAGCAGTGCTTGATAACTTAGCTGTTTTAGTATACAAATTTATCTGGTTCCTTTTTAGTTAGAATTGTTTTTTATGAAACGTTTTTGAAAGTACATAATACCATGTTAGGTTTAAAAGGTTAAAATACTACAGGGATGTTAAATATCTACTATTGTTGTAAAATTATTCAAAAGGTATAATAGAACACATGATATACAGTAAAAAGTATACTATATGACGAAGTAATAATTAGGAAATACCATAAAGGATAAAAAAATATATAAAAAGTCATATTAAAAACCGAATTAATAGGATGGATTCGGAGAAAATTTGTACATGGTAAGAATGGATTGGAGGAAGAAAACCAGTGAGTCAGACTGGACAATATAGTTAATAATGGGACTAGCCATTATTATATAAATCAAAATCAAGGAGGGATTCAGTATGAAAAAGGCAAAAAAGGTTATATGTATCATGTTGACTATGCTTTATATTTTGTCCATGTGCCTGACAAGCTATGCAGCAACCGATGCGGAAACAACCTCTGCACCAAAGAATTATGCCTGTTATTATGTTGATAATAACGGCAGTGATAGTAACAACGGCAGTAAACAGGCTCCTTTTCAAACAATACAAAGGGCAAAGGAGGCGGTGCGAACACGAATCGGTGAAGGCAGACTGCCAGAAGGAGGCGCAAGGATATATCTTCGTGGGGGTATCTACTATATGTACGATTCGCTGGTCTTTGAACCTGAGGACTCCGGTTACGAAGAGGGAAAGATTATATACACAGCTTATCCGGGAGAGGAGGTAAGGATATCCGGAAGTAAACCCATTGAACAGAGTTGGTTCCGACCCATAACGGAGGAAGAGAAAACACCGATTATTGATCAGGAGGCTGCCAGTAGAGTAATGGTTGCTGATTTAAGAAACAATGGTATCACCGAGTATGGGGAACTGAATACCAGGGGGTATCATTATTTCAACAAAGGCCAGTATATGGCAGCGGAATTAATTGTCAATGGAGAAAATCAGACCCTTGCGCGCTATCCTAATGAGGGAACTATCCCGGTTAATAACAAGAATCTGCTGCCGGAGGAAATGTCCTTTAAGTATGAAAATGAAAGGCCGTCAAGTTGGGTAAATGCAACGGATGCGTGGATTTGCGGTACTTTATCGATTAATTATGAAAATAATTATTATCCAATTGATAATATTAATACGACAGAGAAAAAAATTAAGCTAAAGGAAGGAAAGATAAAGACCTATTATACAAACGGTTGGTATTTTGCAGAAAATCTTCTGGAAGAAATGGATCAGGTAGGAGAATATTACATAGACCGTGAAAATGGAAAGCTTTATTATCTACCGCCCGAAGATTTTAATACTAATAATTATACGATTGAACTATCTACCATAGGTAATCCTATATTCTATTTTAATGGTGCAAAAAATATTGCTGTAAAAAATATGACTATTGAAGGTGGAAGAGGGTATGCGGCCCTGGGAACAACAAAGGATTACAAGATAATGACATATGGGGAGTTTTTAAGAAAGAACAATATGACAAATCCGATTACCTTTGACCCTAACTCTACTCATTTTCTCAGACTGGCGGATCCTTTGAATTATCCTGAAGCCCAGGTATTTCCAGGCCATATCTGGGATGGTTTTCTGGATGACGGAGCGGGAGTCCAGGGGATAGAATTCAGAAATTGCCAGATACGTAATTTTGGTCAAGGGGGATTAATATTCAGAGGGACTAAGATTAAGTTAGAATATAATGAAATAAAAAACATCGGCGGAACAGGAATATTTATGTCCGGTGGCGATTATGAGACCCTGACATCAAGTGAGAATTCAATAATAAACAATACAATACACAGAGTCGGATACCAGCATAGAGCTTATAATCCCGCGCTTGCCATACAAGGAGTTGGATGCAGAGTGGCTTATAATGATGTTTATGACGGACCACATTGTATTATAAACTTTGGTGGAAATGACCATATCTTTGAATATAATAAGATTCATGACGCAGTAAAAGAGTGTTTGGATATGGATGCTATATATACCCGAAATGAAATCAGTCCTCAGCAAAGGGGATCTATGTTCAGAAACAATTATATCTATAATCTTGGTATCTATCCCGTAGGTGAATATATCAAACAATTTAACGTTTGCGGAATAAGGACGGATAATAATGGACATGCACTGCAAATTTACAATAATATCTTTGCTAATATTGGCTCCAATAAAGCCAATAATGTGGTGGCAGTCAGAGCCCAGGGAACCCGTAGTGTTATAAAAGCAAATTTATTCTTAGACTGTTCGGCTACCTACTGGGGTTTTGACAGTTATAAACCATCAATGACTTGGAATACTGAGGATGAAGAAACCAGAAGGAGACTGGAGCTTGTAAAAACCTATGCTGCTAATCCTGTCTATGCTGCTAAGTACCCGGAGCTTTTAACTTTTCATCAGGAATTTTATGCGGCAGTAGCAACAAATGTATTTGATGAGAATTTGACTGTGAATATTAAGTTTCCCCTAAGTACGATAAATGGAACCCCCCTTCCAAGCGGTGCAAGAGGAGCCACAGAACTAATACTCGGCACAAACAATATAGCTACGACAAATGATCCTGGGTTTAATGGGTACAGTAATGGAGACTATGAACTTCAGACAGGGCTTACTCTGCTGGATCAAATTCCAAATTACAAGAACCATAATATGAAAGAATTTGGCCCTAAGAGTTTTAATGCAAAGGTTTTGACAGAAGATTTGGCAGACTATGTCATTAATCTGGATACTAATACAGTATCAAAAGAGTTGTTAATGAAAAATCTGATGGAAGTAACGAATTATCTGAACAAAGAACAGTATAAGCTGGCATTGTTAAATATAAAATTATTTATGGCAAAAGTTTGGCTTCAAACCCCTTGGATTATCAACACAGAACAATCTGACGTTATATTTAATGATAGTCTTTCTATTTGTAAGACTATCTGGGAGGAAGCACAGAGGAAGGCAGAAAGTAAGAGTGATAACAGGATAGACCAGATATTTGACTTCCTTCATAGCTTTACAATAGAAACGGATAAAACAGAGAAGTATAATGCTTTATTGGATACGATGGATGATTTAATCGATAGTGTTCAGTAGCCTTAATAGGGGCTATTAAGAAAAGTAATAAATTCCTTACTCACTTTTAAGGTGCGTAAGGAATTTTATGCGGCCAAGGAGTTATAACAGATGTATTTAAAAGATTAAGAAAGAAATAGGATAGAAAAGCAGAAAAAGTTAGTTAATAACATTATAAGTTATTTAACAGAGGGAAGCAAAAGTTATACAATACTGTCATCTAGTTCAAGACTAAAAGGAGTAATTATAATGATATTTCAGCCAAATACATTGGATTTTACAGTAAGCCCTTATACAGGGCTTACCAGGGATAGCTGGATAGAAGCCGGAGAGTATCTTTTAACCGGAATTTTTAAGAACATAAAATCCATGCATGACCCCATTATCATGCCAAGAAAGGAAACAGAAGTTACCTATCCACATAAAAATGCTTCGAAAGCCCAGAGAGAAATTGAGAGAAAAGCAGAAATCTTTGAGGGACTTGCAAGGTCTTTTTTCCTGGCAGCACCTTTGATTCACAATAACCCAGATATTACTATCTGTAGTTATAAGCTCAGAGACTATTATAAGGAGCAGGTATTGCGGGCATGTACCAAAGGGGATAGTAATTCAGTGGGAAGCTATGAGGAGCAACTGGAATTAGCAGAAAGTAAGGATACGTTCAGAACCTTTCAGCAGACAGTAGAGACCTGCGCCTTAGTGATATGCCTGTGGAGCTGTAAAGCAGAACTCTGGGACACATACACAAAGGAAGAGAAAGATATTATAGCTGTATTTTTGAGCAGTTATGCCCATGCCAGTACAGTTCCCCAGAACTGGAGACTTTTTAATATGCTGGATATGGCCTTTTTATACAAGGAGGGCTATTCTATTGATGAAGATATAATGAGAGATCATGGACAGGCAATTTTAAACTTCTATGCAGGAGATGGCTGGTATCGGGATGGGCACTCCTTTGATTACTATTCCTGTTGGGCATTTAATGTATATACACCGATCTGGAATCTTTGGTATGGGTATGAAAAAGAGCCTTATCTGGCTCAGAAGTTTGAAGAAAATTCCAATAAACTGATGGAAACTTACAGTGACTTTTTTGATTGTGATGGTTTTACTAACATGTGGGGCAGGAGTAATATTTATCGGAATGCGTCTACCAGTGCTTTTGACGGAAATATGATGCTTCGTAATTCCACAGCAGATCCAGGATTGGCAAGGCGTATTTCTTCCGGCTCTCTGTTGCAGTTTTTGACCAGAGAAGACTTTCTTCATGAAGGGATTCCTACTTTGGGCTTTTACGGACAGTTTACACCACTAGTACAGGGATATTCGTGTGCGGAATCTCCTTTTTGGCTGGGGAAGGCATTCCTTTGTCTGCACCTGCCATCAGACCATCCCTTCTGGACAGCCATAGAGAATAACGGAATCTGGGAAAAGCTTAGGAAAAACGAGATAAAAGAGACCACTCTAAACGGCCCCGCGCTT
This sequence comes from Anaerocolumna cellulosilytica, assembly GCF_014218335.1. Lineage (GTDB taxonomy): Bacteria > Bacillota > Clostridia > Lachnospirales > Lachnospiraceae > Anaerocolumna > Anaerocolumna cellulosilytica. The sequence goes on from NZ_AP023367.1 coordinate 1,635,899, forward strand.
TGTTTTACGAACCACGAAGCCAATGGAGAAACGATTCTTAGAAGCGGAAAGGTAGTCAGAAACTGTAGAGACGAACATGGTATGTGGAATTATTCCAAGCTGTGTTTTAACAGCAAGTATCCATGGGAATCAGCTCCTTCTAAAGATGTGGAAGCCCAGCAGTATGTCCTTAAAGATAGTACGACCGGTGATTATTCAAAAGCCAATGTTACTTTCTGGCATGGCAAAAGAGAGGGAGTGCTGTACAGAAGGCAGTTCTTTCATTATGAAATATCCAAAGAATGTACATGGATTCAGGCGGTAAATCTTGCTGATTTTCCTGTGGCACATGGAATTGTCAGGGTAGATAAGCTTAAATTACACCGCAGACCCATTTCAATGACTCTAGGTGCATATGGATTTCCGGACAATGGTACTGAGATTATACGATTGGAAAAGGAAAATGCTAAGGCAATTATTTTAAAAGGACATGACTTTACCGGAAGAGAGAAGCAGCTTGCAATGACCCTGTATGATGGTTGGGAAGAAATTGGATTTCTTAACAGTGAAGGAACCAATCCTGATTCTAAAAAATCAATTATTGTGTATGGTAAGCTCACAAGTAAGAAACAGTATGGCTATGAACCATATATTATGATATCTCAGGTAATTACGAAAGAAAGTCTGGAGGATTTTACAGAAGAAGAGATTTTTTCTATTGCCTCAGTGGAGTATACAGATAAAGAAAAATGTGGTGGTTATGGTCCGGTTCAAGTCTTATTAAAGGATGGAGACAGGAAAGTAATTGAATTCGAAGGCATGGAAGGTAATCTGCAATTGTAATTTACACAGAAGTAAATTTCTTGTATATAACTATTTGAAATGGCTTAAAATACATGCTAGTATGAAAGGAATAGAAAAGAAAGGAATGCCACTTGATGGTTCTCTCATACCTTTATTTGTGGCAATACATCTGTGACCAGATGTGTTAGGCAAGTTTAAGATGACAAAAAATGAAATACTGGAAACCCTTAATTCTCTAGGCAATGAAAAGCGCAAACAAATGTATATTAAGAATGGTGCCGATACGAATACTTACGGTGTTTTACTGGGAGAACTGCGTAAACTGGCAAAACAAGTAGGAACCAATCATCAACTGGCTTTAGAACTTTGGCAGAGTGGTAATACGGATGCTAGGTGGCTGGCATGTATGCTATTTCAAGCTAAGGAACTAACGATGGATGAAATAAAAAGTATGGTTTCCCAAGTAACATACCCGGCTCTAATAGACAAATTCATTGGTGAGGTTATCTTTAACCATAAAGATGCAGATTTTTTGGCAAGGGAATGGTCAGTTTCAGAGAAAGATAATTTAGGCAGGGCGGGCTGGGAGCTTATTGCCCTTAATATATCCGACGGTAAACAAAACCATGACGAATTGGAGGAAATTCTTACAACTGTTACAAGAGAGCTGCAAACTGCAACACCGGGTAAGCAATGGGCGATGAATCATGCATTGTGTGAAATAGGAATATGTTATCCCATGTTTACAGAACGGTGTATCAAACTTGGTGAAACGTTAGGGGTGTATAAAGATTTGAAGGTTGCGAAAGGCTGTACCTCAGCTTATGCACCCAATTGGATTAATGCAGTTGTTAATAAGCGAAAGAAATAAATCGTGGTTTGTATAGTAATAAGTATTATTTTGAGTAAATATAGCAATGCTAGCTATTAGGTACTGTATATATCTATAGCAACATGCTCCCTTTATGGCAGGCAGTTTAATACGAAACTGGTTGTCTGCCATAAGGAGGGGCATTTTTAATCCTCATTTATAATGGGACTTCTCATAGTGAATAATATACAAAATGCACAAAAACAATCCGGCTAAACCGGAGTAATAATCAACAAATATTACAAAAACTCAGAAAATTTACTTGCTATCATATACTCGATATTGTACACTGTTCTAAGTCTAGTTCGGCCGAATTCTAGGACAAGATATACAGTTACAAAAGTATTCTGAATTTAAGGTAAGGGAGTATGTCAATAATAATTATTAACTTAAACTTTGACCAATATAGATATCCAAACAAGGATTTGTCACTGGAATCCTATATTAAATATAAGATATAAGGAGAAAAATATGGGACAAGATTATATTGAAATACTAGGAGCACGAGGGAATAATTTAAAAAATATTAGTTTAAAAATTCCTAAAAAGAAAATTACTATATTTACAGGTGTGTCAGGCTCAGGTAAGTCTTCCATTGTATTTGAAACCATTGCTCAGGAAGCCGGAAGGCAGCTGAATGAAACCTTTAGTAAATTCGTGCAGGGTTTTTTACCAAAGTATGGTCATCCGGAGGTCGATGAAATTAAAAACTTATCTCTGGCGATTATCATCGACCAGAAGAGAATAGGTGGTAATTCACGTTCAACCCTCGGTACAATAACGGATATTAATCCATTACTAAGAGTTTTGTTCTCACGGATTGGGCAGCCTCATATAGGTCCCTCCTCTTATTTTTCCTTTAATGACCCAAATGGGATGTGCAAGACCTGCGAAGGTATAGGCAGGATTGTCGCGCTGGATATGGACAAGGCACTGGATAAAGAAAAGTCCTTAAACGAAGGGGCTATTTTACTGCCAGGCTATAAACCAGGCTCCTGGCAATGGAAAATTTATGCTGCTACGGGATTTTTTGATTGTGATAAAAAAATCAAAGATTATACAGAGGAAGAATATGAGAAACTGGTTTACTGTAAACCGGTCAAATTAAATTCCACTGTCATGGAAGGCATCAACACCACCTATGCAGGTCTTGCAGAGAGATTCATCCTTCAGAATATTAAAACGGAGTATGAGAAATCAGAGGCATCTCAGAAGAAGATTGCTCCTTTTACTACCGAAGAACAGTGCCCCGATTGCGATGGGAAGCGATACAATGATAGTATTTTATCCTCAAAAATCATGGGATATTCAATTGCCGATTTAACAGCTCTTCAGGTGGATGAACTTCTGGAACTTATACAGAAAATTGACGATAAGAATGTAAAACCGATTATCATAAATCTGACTGAGCGGTTGAAGGATTTAATACAAATAGGGCTTGATTATGTAAGTCTTAACAGGGAAACTTCTACCTTATCAGGGGGTGAATCACAACGCGTTAAAATGGTTAAGCATCTTACGAGCAGTTTGACGGATGTGATGTATATTTTTGATGAACCAAGTATTGGATTACACCCAAGAGATGTACACAGGCTGAATGAATTATTAATAAAATTGAGGGATAAGGGCAATACGGTGATAGTCGTTGAGCATGATCCTGATGTGATAAAGGTTGCTGATTATATCGTTGATGTAGGACCCAAAGCCGGTACAAAAGGCGGTAATATAATGTTTGAAGGCACCTATGCTGATTTGTTAAAATCTAACACACTTACTGGAGAATATATAGGCAGGAGACTGCCTATTAAAAGCAATAAAAGGACTAGTAAAGAACTCTTGGAAACGAAAAAGAGTAGTCTGCACAATCTTAAGAATGTTAGTTTAAGAATACCAAAGGGCATATTCACGGTTGTTACAGGAGTGGCAGGTTCCGGTAAGTCTACCCTTGTTAACGGTGTCTTTGCCAAGGAGTATAAGGAAGCAGTTATTATTGACCAGTCCCCAGTCAGTGCAAATTTACGTTCAAATCCTGCAACCTTTACAGGTATCATGGATAAAATCCGTAAACTATTTGCAGAAGAAAACAAGGTTAGTGCAGGACTTTTCAGTTATAATTCGGAAGGTGCATGTGAGGCTTGCAAAGGACGCGGGTTTATCGAAACCGACTTGTCCTTTATGGAATCGGTTGAAACAATTTGTGAAGAATGCGGTGGTAAACGATTTAAACAGGAAGTTCTAGAATATAAGTATAACCATAAGTCCATTGTTGAAGTTCTTGATATGACAATTGCAGAAGCGGTGGAATTTTTTGCACAAAGTGATATTATGAATAAACTAAAGTACATCGTTGAAGTTGGGTTGCATTATATGACTCTTGGTCAACCTTTAGATACCCTCTCAGGAGGAGAGTGCCAGCGTTTAAAACTTGCTAAGGAACTAAGCCAGAAGGGGAATATTTATATTATGGATGAACCTACAACCGGTCTGCATATGTCTGATATCACCAGCATTTTGAACATTATTGACCGTCTTGTTAAGAAGGGGAATACAGTAATTGTAATAGAACACAACCTGGATGTAATTCGCAATGCTGACTGGATGATTGATGTAGGAGTGGAAGGTGGCAGTAAAGGCGGGCGGATTCTTTTCGAAGGGGCACCAGATGATTTAAGAAATTGCAAAGAATCAATTACTGCAAAGTATTTGTAAATATAAGGTTATCCTGTATTGATGAAAGACCTTCCAATGGCATGATTTCCATTGGAAGGTCTTTCATGCAATTCCTATTGCTTTGTTACTCCCATTTAAAAAAGCGAATTGAAATACTGACACATATCACTGCTACTAAAAGCATCACGATAACAGGTATATAAACACTGTCCATTGGCAGACCGAGAGAAGCGGCCTTAAGAAGTTTAATCCCTTGTGTCAAGGGCAGTATGTCAGCTCCTTTTTGAAGGGCAACGGGCATAACTTCATAAGGCAGAGTAGCTCCTGAAAAAATAAGCATCGGAAAGTATAACAGGCTGGCAGCAGCACTTGCTATCTTCGTATTTGGTGCAAGCCCCCCTACCAATAGCCCAATACTGAACATAGATAGCATAACCAGAAAGTAGGCGCCTAAGAATTGAAACCATGAGCCTGGTAATTGATAGCCAAAAAAGACCGCGGCCACAATGTAAACGAGGATAAGTGATACAATCGAATAAAGTGCATAAATGACAACCTGTACCGACAAGATTAAGGAGGGGCTGGTAGGCGTGACCTTAAAACGTTTTAATATTTTTCGATTTCGGTAATCGGATACCACCAAAGGAAGACCCATCACACCTCCGGCACAGATGGCAATCGTCGTTATTGCGCCGAAAGACTGTTCTAAGAAGGTATAATCTGCACCATTAAAAGCCGTTTTGTCACCGAATACAGCCCCTATGATAATAATGACAACAATAGGCATGCAGATAGCAAAAATAAACATGTCCATTCCACGAAGGGACAATCTGCTTTCTGATTTTAGTAATGTTTTAAATGCTTTCATTTTTAGCTCCCATCTGCGACCTTTGGCCGCGTAAAATCAAAGGGTTAAATTTAAAATTCAACCTTCCAACTCATCTGTATACCAAAGATATGCATCCTCGAATTTATCATAAGGACTGGCTTTAACTGCTTCACTCACTGTACCGCAAAAAATATTTTTCCCATTTTTTAGAATCATAATTTTATCACAAAGAACCTCTACCTCATCCATAAAATGAGAAGTTAACAAAATAGTGATTCCTTTTGCTTTTAACGCTAAAAGACTGTTCCACACATCCCGCCGTGCCTTGGCATCTAATCCGGTGGTTAGCTCATCTAGGAATACGATTTCAGGGTCTGGAATCAAGGCAAGTACGATAAAAAGCCGCTGCTTCTGACCTCCTGAAAGTTCACTAACCTGACTTTTTTTCTTATCTGAAAGTCCGAATTGATGTAATAGTGATAAATAATTCTGAGAGGTTTTGTAAAGCGAAGCGGTAACCTCACAAAGTTCAGCTACCTTGATTTTGTCTTGATAACTGGCCTCCTGAAATTGAATGCCAATTTTCTCAAAGAGCTTTTTTCGATCCTTTTGCGGATTCATTCCCAGAATAGATACTGTTCCGCTATCTTGCTTTTTTGTACCTAAAATACATTCGATTGTGGTACTTTTGCCTGCACCGTTTGCTCCGAGTAAACCAAATACGTCCCCGCGGTTAATAGAAATATTAATATTCTCTACCACGTTAACATGGTCGTAAGACTTACAGAGTTTGTCTACTTTAATGGTTGTTTCCATGAATCAAAAGTCCTCCTAATTATTCTTTGTATAAAAAGAATAACACCAGAGCAAGGTCTGGTGTTAAAGTGGAGGGTTTAATGTAAATTGTTTATTCATATTCTCAAGATGTCCAAGCATTGTGATAGCATTTTTTTCCGCATAGTGCAAAGAGGTGAGCAGTCTATCACATACAGAAATAATAGTATCGTTTTTTTGAGGAGTATCAATGATTTGCCTAATATCTGCGTCGGGATTTTGGGATAAGGTGCAAAGCATTCGGAGAATTGCTGAAAGTGAGTAATTTGCCAGGCGCAATGAACGTATGATTTTTAAACGTTTTATATCTTCATCGGTATAAACACGATAGCCATTTTGCTTTCGTTTTATAGTTAGCAAACCGTTCATTTCCCAATTTCTTAAGGCATCCATGGATATTTGTAAATAATCGGCTGTTTCTTTCCTGGTTAAGCAGATAGTACCTATTCCTTGTTTCGTGTCTGAAAACAGCTGTTCTGTAATTTCAATCGCTTCTTCTGCATTACGTATCTCATTTTTTATTTGCTGCAAATAGCATTTTGTCAGCTCGATTGCTTTGTTAAAATTCCCGGATGCTGAAGTTTTAATAATAGCAATTACTTGTTTTCTCAGGCCGTTTTGCAGAACTTCAACCTGTAAGGCAGTCCTTGTAAGTTTAATTTGTTCTATATGAAAATCTGTAAAGATACGGTATCCGTTTGCTTTCCGTTTTGGTGTAGGAATGAGTTCAAGTTTTTCATAAAGCCGAACTGTGTTGGGATGGATTCCAATGCTTTTTGCAATCTCTGATGTTTTGTAAGTCTTCATTTAATAGTATCACCTCCATTCTATTCCACTATTATATCATATCATAAAAGTCTGGGGTTATAGTGGAGGGTTTTATGTTACTTTTTTTGTTTTCTTTTATGAATTTATATTCCAGCAGCAATGGTTGGTTTCTAAGTCATCGGTTAGCAAAGTAAATAATATTGGTTAAAATACTACAGTTATGTTAAATATCTATGATTGTTAGGAAATTGTTGAAGAGGTATAATAAAAAACAAGAAGAGAGATAAAAATTATGCAATATAACGAAAGGATATTTAAAAATATGCCGAGAATAAAAAAAGGAAATACAAGTTTAACAATAAAAAAGAAAAGCAGATGGGGTGTATTTAGGGAAAATTTTGAGTTGTCGGTGATGTTGCTACCGGGTATTATCTTCTTTCTAATTTTTAGTTACTTACCAATGCTTGGAATAATTATCGCATTTAAAGATTATCGCAACAATTTAGGCATATTTAAAAGTGAATGGATTGGATTTCGAAATTTTAAATTCTTCTTTACCTCCCAGGATGCATTCAGGATAGCAAGAAATACGGTGGGATACGGAATTGTATTTATTATACTGGGAATTGTGTGCGCGGTAACAATAGCAATACTTCTGTATGAAATAAAAAATAAACTGGCCTTAAAGTTCTACCAGACTACTATGATATTGCCACATTTTCTTTCTTGGGTTATCGTGGGCTATATTACATATATCATATTGGAGCCTAATATGGGGATATTAAATCAGATTTTGAACTTTTTTGGGATAAATAGTATCAACTGGTATTTAGAACCAAAATATTGGGTGGCAATATTGCCTGTAGTTAATGTATGGAAAACGGTTGGACTTAACAGTATTATGTATTATGCAGCTTTAATGGGGATAGATGAACAACTCTTTGAAGCTGCAACTGTTGACGGAGCAGGCAAATGGAAACAGATAAGGCATATTACAATTCCATCTTTAGTTCCATTGATGACTATTTTAACAATCTTACATGTGGGAAATGTTATCAAAGGGGATTTCGGACTCTTCTATAATATACCCCGTAATGTGGGGTTATTATATCCTACGACGGATATTATAGATACCTATATTTACCGTGGCCTACAGACAGGAGACGATATCGGTATAACTACTGCGGTGGGGTTGTTCCAATCTTTTGTTGGTTTCATCATGGTTGTTGTAACCAATAAGATTGTTAAGAAGATTTCCCCGGAAAATACATTATTCTAAAGGAGGCCAAATGTGAAAAGTAAGAAAGCAAATATACCAGTGAATCTCTTTTTTATAGCATTTTCTTTATGTTTTATACTACCCTTTGTATTAATCATATCTTCATCAATTACGGACGAACAGGCACTTTTAACAAACGGTTATCGTTTGATACCTTCAAAAATATCTTTTGAGGCTTATAAGTATGTGATGAAAAGTCCGGGACAGTTGCTAAATTCTTATAAGGTAACTATTGTTTACTCTTTGATTGCTACCGGATTAAGCATGATTGTTATGACTTTGATGGCTTATCCATTGTCAAGACCTAATTATAAATATAAAAAACCAGTTACGTTCTTTATTATTTTTACTATGTTGTTTTCTGGAGGATTAATTCCTACTTATATATTAATGACTAAATATTTGCATCTTCAGGATAATATCTGGGTGTACATATTACCTAACCTGGCAAATGCATTCCACATTATTGTAATTAGGTCTTTCTTTCAGGGATTGCCGTCCTCGCTTGTTGAGTCTGCAAAGATTGACGGAGCAAGAGAACTGCAGGTATTTTATAAAATTGTTCTTCCATTATCAAAACCGGTAATTGCCACAGTTTCTTTGTTGAATCTGTTAGCCCGGTGGAATGACTGGAATACTGCTTTAATCTATATTAGAAGCAAGGAACTATATTCGTTGCAGTATTTGCTGCAGCAGATATTAAGGGAAGTACAATTTATAAAAGATATGGCAGAAAGCTCTCCGGTTGCTGGTATTAGTATTAATTTAACGCAGCTTCCGTCAGAGACCATAAGATTTGCTTTGTGTATTGTTGCGGCAGGTCCTATGCTGATAATATTCCCGTTTTTTCAGAAATATTTTGCGAAAGGTTTAACAGTAGGTGCGGTAAAAGGTTAATGGTTTACAAGGAAAAGGAGGATTTTTTATGTTAAAGAGAATGAAAGTTTTAGTAGCAATCAGTCTTATGTTTTCCATGATTCTGACAGGTTGTACGGGCAGTAGCAATGGACCGAAAGAAACTAAGGAAACAAAAGAAACAGATGCCAAGCAGGGGGATTCCACCGGAAGTGCAGATACAAAGACTGATGCCGAACCGGTAACTTTAAAATGGGTATTCTTAAGTCCCGGAGAGCAAAAAGATGCGCAAAAGGTATGGGATACATTTAACGAAGAACTGCAAAAATATCTGCCTGGGACTACTGTAGAGTTCGAAGGAATTACTTCTGCTGATTATGCCGAAAAGTGGAAGCTGATTAGTGCCTCTCAGGAAAAGGTAGATATTGTATGGCACGGTTGGATGGTTCCCTATGTCACAGAAGTAAGAAAAGGCTCCTATATGGAGCTTGATTCACTGATTTCAGAATATGCACCGTCTCTGTTAGCAGAAATTCCGGAAAATATTTTGGATAAATCAAGGGTAGATGGAAAGCTTTATAGCATACCCTGTATGCAGCAGATGGTTTCGTATGTTTCAACTATGCAATTCCCTGTTAAAATATATGAAAAATATAAAGATCAGATTAATGTAGAAGAATTAGCTACCTTATTCGCTTCACATCAGAAGATGGATCAGGAACTGTGGGATGAAATCGAGAAATATATCATGATGATTAAAGATGGTGGAGATTTACTAAAAGGTGTGTTTGGTTTTGCAGATCATGTGGAAAAAGGCTATGAGTGGATATTAAATCCTTATAAACTTGATATTTACAGTGATGATTATACACCCATTAATCTTTATAGAACTCCGGAGTATGAGACTTTTGTAAAGGAGTATTCTGATTGGTACCAAAAAGGATATATCAGAAAGGATATCTTAACAGCAGATAATGTATCTCAGGATATATATGAAATCCGCGGAGGTGGAAATTACCTGGTAGGACAGGGATATTATCCTACTGAATCTGAAATCGCTACAAGTGAGGCAGCCGGTTCAACCGCTTATGTGAAGATTCCTTTTGATAATTCACACTATGTTCCTTATGCGGCTTCGGCAACTAACATGGCCATTTCCTCTAATTCTAAAAATCCGGAAAGGGCAATGCAGTTAATTGAATTAATGAACACAGAAAAAGGCAAAGATCTATATAACTTAATGGTATATGGTATTGAAGGAACTCATTATAACAAAATGAATGATAATGAAATTCAACCAATTGGCTACTCTTCACAACCTACAGCAGACAGCCCTTATGGTCAATATAATTGGGCAATTGGCAATATATTTAATGGTTACGAAATTTATATGGAAGATAAGCCTCTGACTTTGCAAAATGATTTTATCAAACAGTTAAATGCAGATGCTGCACCATCTAAAATGAAAGGCTTTACTTTAGATACGAATCCCATTAAGACAGAACTATCACAGGTAAATGCGGTTATCGGTGAATATAAAACTACATTAAATTCAGGTTCGGCTCCTGACACCCAATCACTGTATGAAGATTTTGTCAATAAGCTGATTAAAGCAGGTGATGATGTTATTGTCCAAGAAATTCAGCGTCAGATGGATGAATGGAGAGCATCTAATTAAGTATTATCCTAACTGTTTTCAATGAATCATCAACCTTCTTCCATGTTTCGTGATTCTCATAAATGTGGAAGAAGGATTGTGAATAGGAAAGAGGTTACTCTCTCCGGTAAGACAGTAATGATATATTTTATGAGACCGGAGCAGAAATGGAGGAAACCATGAAAAAAATGTACTTTGATATTACCGTTTCTGGTGGAGGAATTGCTGGTATCTGTGCAGCCATTACAGCCGCCAGACAGGGAATGAAGACACTATTAATCAATGACCGGCCTGTACTTGGCGGAAATGCTTCAAGTGAAATAGGGGTTCGTATATCGGGAGCCAGTCATCATGGTTTAAATACAGCCATCTATGCAAAAGAAGGAGGCTTGGTAGAGGAAATCAGACTTCGGATGTCAAAATACGCAATGGGCGGAGGTTATGATAAATACGCCTTACTGGATGCTGTATTTTTTGACATGTGCTATGAAAATGAGACTCTGGTCTTACTTCTGAATACTTCTGTCTATTCCTGTGAAGTAAAGCATAAGAAAATAACCAGATTATTTGCAAGACATCATATTAGCAATGAAGTATATGATATCGAAAGCAAAGTCTACATTGATGCTACCGGTAATGGAACACTTGCTTACGAAGCCGGCTGCGGCTACCGTATGGGCAGAGAAGGCAAAGACGAGCACGGTGAATTCTGGGCACCGGATAATGGGGATAAATACACCATGGGAAATACCTTTTATTTCGAGACCTATGACTGTGGGCATGAAGTTACCTATGTACCACCTGCCTTTGCCCATAAGGTCGAAGATATGGATTTTATCAAAGACATACATAATCCAAAAAAATACCGCAGTATCACTGTAAAGGGTGCTCACTGGTCCTTTGAATACGGCGGACAGGTAGATGTGATTTACCAGAGCGAGGAGATTGATTTGGAGCTTCGCAAGTTGATTTTTGGAATTTGGGATTATATCAAGAACAGCGGTAAGTATCCGGAAGCTAAAAATTACGTATTAAAAAGAATCTATACAAAATCAGGTGCCAGAGAATCCAGGAGATTTCTGGGGGACTATATTTTAACAGAAAATGATATTGAAAATAAGACCGACTTTAAAGATGCAGTTTGCATCGGCGGCTGGCCTATGGATATTCATGCACCTTTGGGAATCTATGATTCGTTACCTGCTACGAATTTCGTACCGGTAACCGGCATCTATAATATTCCTATGAGATCACTTTTCACAAAGGATATTGACAATCTGATGTTAGCCGGCAGAAATATAAGCGCAACCCATATTGCTCTTGGCTCCACCAGAGTTATGGCGACTTGCGGGGGTATGGGGCAGGCAGTTGCCACTGCCGCAAAATTTTGTATCGAGAAAGAACTCTCCCCCAGAGAAGTAACGGCTGATTATGGGCGGGAGCTGCAAAAGACGTTGGCTGGGGAGGATCAGACCATTATCGGTGTTCCGAATATAAGTCCTGTTATGACAAATTTTGTTGTAACAGCAACCAGTGAAAAAAGCTATGAAAATGTAAATGGTGTTGATTATATGTTACTTGACAGGGATTACGCCATAGCCTGGATGCTGGAAACAAAACAGCTTACCAGCGTGAGAATTAAAATCAGGAACAGTGCAAAGGAAGCAAAGATCTTAACATATAAAATATTAACAGGTGTTCATAAAGAAACCTTTATACCGGAGGAAGTGGTAAAAGAAGAGAGCGTTATCGTACCGGAAAATCATGAAGGCTGGCTAAAACTGCCGATTCATGCAGATAGAGGAAAGGATGGCAAGCTCTATCTTACCTTCACAAAGAACGAGGCTCTATCTTTGGGGATAGCAGAGGAGAGACCAATTGGTGCTATTACTCTTCGAATGTACCCCCAGGATAACACCGAAGAATGCAATCATGACAGCGTCCCATTGAAAGCAGCTACCGGTTATTGCTATCTGGATCATCGGTATGAAAAGAACAGAAATATATTATTTAAGGATATGGTCCCGGAGCAAAAGCTTTTTGCGCCTGCTATGGCTGTATCGCCTTATACAAGACCTTATGGTGTTCCTAATCTGTGGATTGGAGAAGGAGACTTTCCGCATACCCTAACACTGACAGCGAGAGAGCCTGTGGATGCAGGTAAACTTGTGCTGACCTTTGACAGTTATCTTGAAAATGACAATACCGATAAGCTGCCGGGCTGTCTGGTAAGAGATTACGGGTTAAAGATTTATTGTAAGAATGGAGTAATAACTAAGAATATAAAGGATAACTGGAAGCGGTATGAAGCCCATGAAATCAATGCTGTAAGTATCGAGAAAATCGAAATTAAGCTTAACAGCAGTTGGGGAGCGGAGGCCGGTATTTACGGAGTAGACTTAATATAGAAGTTTTACAGGGAGTAGTAAGAAAGTCAGCGTCGGTAGTATACGGAAGGATGTTACTAATTTAGGTTAAGAATACAGACACAGAAATAAAATGCTAGTTGCAGTAATCAGAATAAGAGGTGAAATGAATATGAAATACAGGCAAGTGCATCTAGACTTTCACACGAGTGAAAAGATAGAAGGAATCGGAGAAAAGTTCAGCAAAGCTCAGTTTCAGAAAGCCTTGCAAAAAGGCTGTGTCGACTCCATAACACTGTTTTCGAAATGTCATCACGGTTGGGCATATCACCCTTCAAAGGCGAATGAAATTCACCCCAATCTTGACTTTGACCTTTTAGGAGAACAAATAGAAGCCGCCCATGAATTAGGGGTAAAGACGCCGGTATATCTATCCGCAGGCTTTGATGAAAAAATTGCACGCAGGCATCCGGAGTGGATAGTCAGAATGAAAGACGATTCCATGTTGTGGACCAAAAGCTTTCTGGAGCCGGGTTATCATAAATTATGCATCAATACACCATATCTGGATTATTTGCTGGAACAGATAAAAGAAGTATGTGAGAATTACGAAGCCGATGGTATCTTCTTAGATATTATCGGAGTCCAGCCCTGCTACTGCAAGCATTGCAGAGAGACAATGGAACAGGAGGGAATGGACCCCTTTAAGGGAGAAGAGGTTATAGCTTTGGCAGAAAGAGTCTATGCCAATTATGCAATGAGGGTAAGAGAGACCATTGACCGTGTAAAACCGGGACTGCCGGTGTTTCACAACGGAGGACATATAAGACGGGGCAGAAGAGATCTGGCTTCTATGAACAGTCATCTGGAACTGGAAAGCCTGCCTACCGGGGGCTGGGGATATGATCATTTTCCGCTGTCCGCTGCTTATGCCAGGACTCTCGGTGTGGAGTATCTTAGCATGACAGGGAAATTCCATCAGTCCTGGGGAGAATTCGGGGGCTTTAAGCATCCCAATGCCCTCCGTTATGAAGCTTCTCTGTCTGTTGCTAACGGAGCGGGAGTTTCTATCGGAGACCAGCTGCATCCGTCGGGAGAGATGGATATGGCAACCTATGCTTTAATTGGCAAAGCCTATGAGGAATTAAGCCTTGAGGAGCCTTGGCTTCTTGGGGCAGAAAATATTGCGGATATTGGAGTGCTGTCTGCTGAAGCGGTTTTAGAAAAGAGCAGCGGTTTCATCGACAAAATTGCCTTAGAAGAAGCCGCTAAACTGGCGGATATCGGAGCTGCCAGAATTCTTCTGGAGGGACATTATCTGTTCAATGTTATTGATGATGAAGAGGATTTCAGCAGATATTCTTTGATGATATTACCGGATATCATTTTTCTGGATGAGGAACTGAAGAATAAGCTGGGGCAATATGTAGAACAGGGGGGGAAACTTCTGTCCACCGGCAGCTCAGGATTAGATAGAGACAAGACGGAGTTTCAATTGAACTTTGGTATTCGTTATCTGGGTGAGAATAAATTCCGCCCGGACTATTTCCGCCCGGGATTTACAATACAAGATCTTGAAACCTCAGCGTTTGTTATGTATTCCCAGGGTTATGAAATAGAGACGGTTTCAGGAAAAGAGCTTGGCAGCAGGGAGAATCCTTATTTTAACAGAACAGCCACTTCATTTTGTTCTCACCTTCATTCTCCAAGCAGGAATGAAAAGGATGGACCCGGAATGGTAAGCGGAAAGGATGGCATCTATATATCCTGGGAAGTATTCAGGGATTATGCGACTACAGGAAGTCTTATTTTAAAGCGGATGGTTCAATATGCTCTTGACCAGTTGCTCAAAGACAAGGCAACTATCAGAACCTCTCTCCCTGCACAAGGAATCGTTACCCTGGCAAAACAAAAGAATCGTTATGTAGTTCATCTGCTGTATGGAGTTCCGGTTAAACGCGGAAGGAACACAGAGGTTATAGAAGATATACAGCCTCTTTATGAGATTGAGGTACAGTTAAATAGCAGGGAAAAGATTAAGCGGATATATCTTGCTCCCGAAGAGTTAGATCTTAATTATACACAGGAGAAGGGAATCGTAGGATTTAAGGTACCAAAGCTTGCGCTGCATCAGATGATTGTGGCTGAGTATTAATGTAACTGGTCTAAATTGCTTAAGAATACCTGTAAGGAAGGACTTATAAATGAATTACACCGTCTTTGTGAATAATGAAAATATAGAAATTAAAACAACACATATATTTCCCGCACCCTACAACGAAGTACAGGTTAGCGAATATACACAATTTACTATGAAGGAACCTGTAGATATACGCATCCAATCTATAACGCCACTCCAAAGCGTAATCATAAGACCCCTTAGCATGGGATTAGATTATAGCTTCAACGACCATGAGATTTTTCTTCATCTGGAAGAACCTAAAAAGTTCTCTGTTGAGATAAACGGAAGCTTTTATAACAACCTCATTGTCTTTGCGGAAGCCATAAAGTATGAAGACTTTAACAAATACGCGGATAATGTTATTTATTATGAGCCGGGAATCCATACAGTGGATGTCCTGAAATTCGAAAAGGAGAATACCGTTATTTATCTGGAGGAAGGAGCATTTCTAAACGGCAAGATGGAATTTAACCAGTGCAGCCACCTTACAATCTGTGGTTATGGTACTATCAGTATGGAAAAATATCCACTTGAAATGAGAAATGTCTATCAGCGCTGCATCGATGTTCTTCATTGCAAAGCAGTAAGCATCAGGGACATTACCATCACTGACAGCAATGACTGGAGTCTGAGGATTTTTGGCTGTGATAATGTAACCATAGATAATGTTAAAATCTTTGGCTGCCGTGGCAATTCAGACGGAATTGATATCTGCGGTTCTAGAAATGTATTGGTGCAGAACATTTTTACCAGAGTATGGGATGATTCCTTTGTTGTAAAGGCTTTTAATACCGGTGATGTGGATAATGTAACATTTAAGGACTCTATTCTCTGGAATGACTTTGCAAGACCTTTGGAGGTAGGGGTAGAGCTTCGGGCTGAAAAAATCCATAACGTCCGTTTTGAGAACATTGATATCATTCATTCTCCTACCGGTTATCCCTTAATGGGAATTCACCATGGAGACAGAGCGGAGGTTTCTGATATCTGCTTTGAAAACATTCGAATAGAGAATGCACCGGGGGCACAGCTTTTCGATATCCGTATCAGGGATTCGGTTTGGAACAGAGACAGGGAAAAGGGAAGTATCAGAGATATTACTTTCAAGGATATATATTACATAGGAAATCCCGGTATGGGCTGGCTCCTATCCAAATCCAGATTGCAGGGCTTTCGTGAGGAGAGTCGTATCAGTAATATAACCTTTGATAATATCAATATTCTTGGAAAAGTTGCCACAAATGAAAAGGAATGCGGGCTGCTAACGATGGAGTACGTAGATAATGTAATCTTTAAATACCCGGAAGACACTCCTAAAATACAGACCATTGATTCTGAACTTACAATTACAGAAAATTTTCATTTAACAGGTAAGGGCTGTTATCAGGGAAAATTAAAGGTAGAGCTTAAGAATACAGGTGAAAAAACACAAAAAAACAGCTTCTGGCTGCAGATATCTCCTGCCCATACCGGAGAATATAACAGAGAACCGCAGGCCTTTGTATTGGAAGCCGGAGAGAATATAAGCTATGAGTATCAGGTAGAACTTCCGCCGGGTAAATATGTTCTTGCAGTACAGGCAGAAGATGTAGATGTAAGCTTTGACTGGCAGTTCCTTAATCTTGACTGGATACTTTCTGAAACAGAGAGAGTGGAGGAAACACCTGAACTCGAGTTTATCAATTATTATAACATCAGAACCAAGGGGCTGAAAGCTTCTACCTTTAAAGGGAAACTGTTACTGCAATCAGATATCTTAAAAGATAGTGACAACAGTCTTGTAATATATACAGCTCTCCCGGTTCCCAAAAGGGAAGAAGAGGTATTATTCTCCGTAGAGGAAACAGATTTTGGTGTGGTTCCCGCTGTGTTAAACGGCAAACAAGGATTAGAGCTTGCGCCCCAGCTGCGCACTCCCCTTGAAATTACGCTGGTATTTAAAAATGAACCAAAGGTAAAGGAAATAAAGAGAATCCAGATACCCGGAGGGGGGGATGGCTTTGCGTCCATTTCGTTTGAAGAGCTTGGACTGGAAGCCGGTACGAAAAACTTCTGGATGGAGATCGAGGCACAGACTGCCAAGGTAAAGAAATACAGATATCCGTATACCTTATTTCATTCCGTTACACCACTTACAAGTGCTCATATGTATGCAAATGTGATAGTAAAATAGTGATTATTTCATAGGGTAGCGTTATACAAAAGTTAACAATGCAAGCTCTGATAGTATAAAGGAAAGCTAGATATAAGAAGGAGTAAAGGACATACGTTTTAAGCGACAGAGCTCGGAAAGGAGTTTTTATGAAAACAATATTATTCCAAGGAGATTCCATTACAGATGCAAATAGAGATAGAGAAGGAAAAGATAAGAACAGGATTCTGGGAGACGGTTATGTTAATTTCCTGGGGGCAAGTTTAATGTGCGACTATCCGGGAATTCAGATTCAGAATACTGCCATTGCCGGTAACAGAATTTCTGATCTTTACGGCAGATGGATTGAGGACACGCTAAACATTGATTTTGATGTGTTAAGTATCTTATGCGGAGTAAATGATATCGGATATTCCTTAAGACGGAATATGGGAGCAGATGCAGAGAAATTTGAATTTGTCTTCGACCGGATGCTGCAGGAAGTAAAACAGGCAAAGCCACAGGCGAAGATGGTACTTTGTGAGCCATTCCTATTAAAACTCGATATAAATGAAGCAGGGAATGCAGCAGATATCGTTGAAAACTGGGAGATATGGAATAAGCATATGCTGGAGAGAAGGGCCATCGTAAAAGCATTGTCTGAGAAGTACAAGACTATCTTTGTACCCTTTGGCAGTATGTTTGAGGAAGCACTTAAGAAAGCACCGGCGATACACTGGTCCCCGGACGGAATCCACCTAACTATGGCCGGTAATGAATTAATGGCCAGAGAATGGTTAAGATGTGTTGAAGGAGAATTGAATGTATCAATTTCATAATGAGAAAAAAGAGATAACCTTTGATAAATACAACACACCAACACCTTGGATGAACTATTTGTCCAACGGTACTTTTCATACTATGATATCTCAGGCAGGTGGCGGTGTAGCCTTTTACAAATCCCCTCAGATATTTCGAATCAACCACTACCGCTTCTTTCATCTGCCTACGGATAGAAGTGGTTTCTACACTTATATAAATGACGGTCAGGAGATCTGGTGTCCCACCAGTGAACCCTGCAAAAATAAACCCGACTGGTGGCAGTCCACTCATGGTATGGGGTATACCAGATTCCAGGCAAGTAAGAATCATCTGGAGGTAACCGCTACGTATCTGGTTGGAAAATACGAAAATACATTAATATGGAATTTGAAAATAAAGTCTGCTGAGAATAAGAAAATATCAATATATCCATATGTGGAATTAGGCATGATGGAATTTATGAGAGAACTGCAATGGCAATGCTATAATAAGCACCAGCTATCGGTATATAACAGGGAAGATATACTAATATACCATTATGGTGTAGAGGAACAGCCAAAACCAGCGGAAACCCCTTTGGTATACTTTGCCAGTGATGCTTCTGTCAGTGGTTTTGACTGTGATAGGGATGAATTTATCGGCAGCTACAGAAGCGAGGAAAATCCCTTCCGGGTAGAGAAGAATGCATGTTCCGGTTCTACCTTATATGGCGGAGATCCCTGTTTTGCCTTGCAGCTGGAGGTGGATCTAAAGGCAGGGGAAGAGAAAGAGATTAATATTTTCCTTGGCACAGCCATGACAGAAGAAGAGGTTATAAAATCTGTACAAAGGTGCAGACAGAAGGGATTTGTTAATAAATCCTTTGAAGTCCTTTTGGATGAATGGGAAGCCTTCTTAGGCAAATTCAAATGTGAACTTCCGGATAAAGAGGCAGAAACCATGATTAATATATGGAATCCCTATCAGATGGAGAGGAATTTTCAGTTTTCAAGAAATATCAGTTATTATGCAACGGGAACCTTCAGAGGGGTCGGTGTCAGAGATACGGCACAGGATATTCTGGCAATGATTCCTTTTGATCTTAACCGGGCGAAGGAGAAGCTGAATTCCCTCTTCACCCAGCAGTACAAAGATGGGCACTGCAATCATTATTTCTATCCCAATGAAGGCTGGGAGCCGATTACGAGAATTCACTCCGATAATCATCTATGGCTGGTCATGGATGTGTACCATATTGTTATGGAGGAAGGAAAGCTTGACTATCTGTTAACGGAAGTTTCTTTTTATGATGGTGGGGCAGACACTGTCTGGAATCATATCAAAAAATCCATTGCATTTACCAGACAGAATCTTGGGGAGAGAGGTTTTCCACTTATGCTTTCCTCTGACTGGAACGATATGCTTTACAAAGTATGCAGACAAGGGAAAGGCGAGAGCATCTGGACCAGCATGCAGTTTGGAACGGTGCTGCAGATGATGGTTCAGCTGTCACAGCTTATGAAAGAAGACGGCAAAGCATATCTGAAACTATACGAAGAACAGAAGCGACTTATAAATTCCACTGCCTGGGATGGTGCGTGGTTCAGACGCTGTATTACCGATGAGGGAACCTTTATAGGTTCAGAAGCGGAAGCCCAGGCTAAAATCTGGCTGAATACCCAAAGCTGGGCAGTAATCAGCGGAATGGGTGAACCCCAAAAACAGCTTCAGGCGATGGACAGTGTAAAAAAATATCTGGATACAGACTACGGAATCAAAAAGATACATCCTTCAATGAAGGATTATCCTACAAAAGAAGACCCCCTTACCCACTATAACAAAGGCTGTGGAGAGAACGGAAGTATCTTTTGCCACGCCAATACCTGGGCTATTATAGCTGAGTGTATGTTAGGAAGAAGCGAACTTGCGTTTAAGTATTATCAGCAGCTCCTGCCCATGGTGGTACAGGATAAGGCAGGTGAATATCGTTATAAAGCAGAACCCTATGTCTATGCCTCTAATATCTTTGGGCCGGAAAGCGATAAGTTCGGACTGGCAAATGTTTCCTGGCTGACCGGAACGGCAGCTTGGATGCACCTGGCAGCAACCCAGTATATTCTGGGAATCAAAGCAAAGTGGGAAGGTCTTGAGATAGCCCCCTGTATCCCGGAGGAATGGAAGGAAGTTAAGATAGACAGGGAGTTCAGAGGCTGCAAATACCACATCACGATTAAGAATAAAGGTAAGAAAGTCTTTTTAGAGCACGTAGAAGGTCGTAAGGAATTCTCAGTAGAGATATAAGAAAAGATTCCACGGCAGAATTCTTCCTAAGGTTTACTTGTATTTTTCAATGTGCTATAGTTTACTATATAAGTTACAGGTGGTTTTTTGTTTAAATATATATAGTTAAAATAGTACATATTACTTAAAAATTTCAGCAAAATTCAACGAGGAGATGAAGTATGTATCAGGTAATCACAGTAGATGACGAACTCGTAATCCGTAGTGGTATTACGAATTTCATCAATTCCGAATTTGAAGATTTTGAAGTATTGCACAGTTTCAGTGATGGAGCGGAAGCTATTGAGTTTATAAAAGCAAATGATATAGATATAATTATTTCTGATATTCGGATGAACCATGTGTCAGGAATAGAACTTGCAAAATACATCTTTGAACATAAACCTTATATTAAAGTGATTTTACTCAGTGGTTACCGAGAATTTGAATATGCCAGATCTGCCCTCCAATATGGCGTAAAAAATTATATCTTAAAACCTACTAACTTTTCGGAGTTTAGAGAAATACTATTTAAGCTGAAGCTGGAATTAGACCAAAGACAGGTTAAAAAAGACCAGGTATTATTTATGGATAAAATTAAGTTATTCTATTCTAATATTTTATCCGGTAAGAAACAGGAAGCGGCAGATACCTTACTGTCTGTATTAGAGGATGTGAAAGACAATTCTTACGCGAATATAGGACAATACATATATGATTTATATGAAATTATTCTTGATAAACTAAATCTATACTTAAAGCTTCAGTTAAGTATTGACAAATTTAATCTAAAACAGCTGCTATCGCAAAACAGTGTGCAGAGTTTAACATATATCGCACTGGATATTCTGGATCGGATTTCAGGTCTGCTATTAAACGAAGAAGAAGCTTCCAATGAATTTCTGCTGCAGGATATCAAGGAATACATGAATGAGCATCTCCATGAGGATATATCCCTACAGGATGTTGCCGATAAGATGTTCTTTAGTACGGTTTATTTCAGCCGTTTCTTTAAAAAGCAAACGGGTGAGACCTTCAGCAATTATCTGCTTCGCATTCGGATGGAGCAGGCCGTTAAACTGCTGGAGAAAAACCTTAAGGTTACGGAAATCAGTGAAGCCTGCGGATACCATGATTCCAGTTATTTTACACGTATTTTTAAGGAATATTATAAATACACTCCCAAGGATTATGCCAGAAGGTTTATGAGCTGTAAGTAGGATACCAGGGGGAACATAATATGAAGAAAAAGAACAACATATGGTCTTATATAAAAAACTATAAGTTCAACAGCATGTTTATCCGTACATTCCTGCTGGTTTTTATTATGTTCTCCATTCCCTTTTTTCTTCTCAATGATTTATATTATAGAGACGTAGAGCGTATCGCGAAAGATGAAATTATTATGGAGAATAACTCGTTACTCTATGGGGTAAGGGATATTTCAGATACCATACTAAGTGATTGCGATATGCTCTGCACCTATATATCTTATAATGACAATGTACAGATGTTTATGGTAAATGACTGGTTTACGGATCTTAACAGTAAATCCATGAAGGAATTCACACAGTTGGTAAAAGCAATTCCTTTGATTTATAAGTACATAGACTCTATCTATGTGTACTCAGAGTACAACAATTCCGTATATATTGGTGAAAGAAAGAGCCCACTGAAGGAACTGAAGGATATTTCATGGCTTGAGGAGTACAACAAGCTGGAGGATGTCTCCGGCCGTACGATATCAAGGCTTAAGAATAATAACTATCCCAAAATAATTTCTATTATTAAACCAATTATCATGGATCATGAAAAAAAAGGTGCGGTTATATTAAATATTAACAGTGAGAAACTCCATAATATTATTACCACAGAAAAATATCAGAATCAAAGCAAAATTTACCTCTACAATGACAGCGGCAATATCATAATGTCCAGTGAGGAAAAGCAGTTTGGTAACGAAATTAAAGAAATCTCTTACTTAAAAGATATAGTAGAAAGTGGTAATGAGGCTTCTGTGATAAAAAATATTGATGGGATGGATTCAGTTATTTCTATAACACCATCTGCTAAGTTTGGTTTTACCTATATCAGTATTACTTCTATGTTTCATTACCAGAATAAATTAAATCAGTTAAAATCACAGATACTGCTGCTTATTATACTATTAGTTGTTCTGAGTATAGTATTTGCTTATTTTGCTGCAATCAGAAGCTACAAGCCTGTTGCTGAGATTATTACGGTGTTGGAGGAACCCCAGAAGTTTAATAATTACAGTGATCCCGCGAAAGCCAGGCTGAATGAGCTTAGATATATTATAAGCACTATTTTAAAGCAGATTCAGGCAAATGAGATTATGAAGGATGAACTGGAGAGTAAATTAAAACTGCTGGATCAGTCACAATTTGCTATGCTGCAATCTCAGATTAATCCTCATTTTCTCTATAATACACTGGAAACCATTAACTGGATGGCTTTTGACTTAACCAAAAGTGAAAATAATGTATCCAAGGCCGTGAACAGCCTGGCACAGTTGTTTCGAAACAATGTATATCTGGGAGATTACATCATTCCCATAGAACAAGAAATTGATAATACAAAAAATTACCTGGATATTCTGGAACTAAGATACGGGGATATTTTTAAGGTCATATGGGACATCGATGAAGGGATAAAAAACTATTCAATTATAAAGATATGTCTTCAACCAATCATAGAAAATGCAGTATATCATGGGCTAAAGCCAAAGGGCAGAGAAGGGCTATTAAAAATCTGTGGGGAGCTAAGTACAGATAAAAATATACACTTTTGTGTAAGGGATAATGGAGTTGGAATGAATTCCATTCATTTGGCTGAAATGAACCGTAAGTTAAACGATAGAGAGAACCAGATGGAAGACCACATCGGAATCTATAATGTCAATCAAAGAATTAAAATTGTTTTTGGTGAAGAGTATGGAGTGAGCATTAAATCAGAGGAACATCAGGGCACGGAAGTTTTTATAAAAATCCCATTGGTTCATCTCCATTAATATATAAAGTATGAATTGAATATTCAATATACTACAAAAGGCCATCGTGGAGTTAATGCTTCACAGTGGCTTTTTGCTTTTAGAGGTAAAATATTATTTTAGTTTGACTGCTGATAAAGGACAAAATATGGCAGTATGGTCGGAATGTTCTAAGACATACCAATGAATTATCTGCTAGGCATAATCAATTTGGCATGTTATGATATAGAATATTACTTGTTTTACTATTAAAAAATGGGAGGTATATATGATAAAAGCGGTATTTTCAGATTTTTACGGAACAATTGTTCATGAAAATGGTCCGAAATCTTTTGAGGTCATTAAGCGAGTGTTTAATAATAGTACTGCAACAAAGCCGGAAGAAGTTATAGAATATTGGTGGAAGACATTTCGTATGCAGTTAGAGGCGGCAAACGGGGAGGCTTATCGTTTGCAATATGACTTATCTTTGGAGAACTTTAAAGAACTAGTCTCACATTTTCAGTCCAGTGAGAATCCAAAGGAATTGTGCGATATGATGGTAGAACACTGGTGTAATCCTCCATTGTATGATGATACAAGATTGTTTATGGAAGATATACACCAAAAGCAATTGCCAATATATTTTGTAACCAATAGCGATGATTTATTTATTAAGGAAGCGGTTAAAAATCATCAATTAAAACCGGATGGCATCTTCACCAGTGAGCAGGCAAAATACTCAAAACCTAGAAAGGAGATATTCCTGTATGCACTGGAAAAGGTTCATTTAAAGCCAGAAGAGGTGCTTCATATCGGAGATTCTATCGCCGGAGATATAAAATGCCCGGAATCCATTGGTATAAAGGCAATTTGGGTAAACAGAGAGAACAAACCGGTACCGGAAGGAATTACTGCCGCTGCCAATTTGATGGATATAAATAAAATGATAGAGTCAATTATGCGGACAAGTGTTGAAGGACTGAAGCAGTAAGCAAAACACTATCAACGATTGGTTAGAGTGCGTGCGAATGAGCGCAGATAGGAATATGAATGAAAAAACAAAATATTGATTTGGCTGATTTTATATCAAAAGGAAATGTCGAACATATGTATAAAGATAATTTTCTTTTTATGAAGACGAACCGTGCTATACCAACACGCCGGTTTGATAAGGAACATCTTTCAGTGAATTCATATATGTATCTTCCTTATCGATATAAATTACCTTTACGCATTGACCTGACAGTTAAGATTGACGCCCCTGGATTTTACTTACTATTCGGAAAGGGGCATATAAATTTTGGTACTCTAATTTCGGATAACCGGAGAATCGATGATATTGTGGCTCCCAGCAGAAAAACAGCTCTTTTTCATAACTATATGAAGATGGATGAGTTTACCGATATCTCAGTTTTATATGATTTAAATGAAATGCAGATATTAATAAATGGTGAGGAACGATACGATTCAAAGAAAGAAAAATATATGAAGGCCTCTGCCTTTGACCCAATGAATGCAGAAGGGTTTGAGTTTAAATTAGCCTGTGATAAGTTAGTTAATTTGTGTATAAAATCAGTCTGTATCACAGAATATGAGGATACCTGTAAAATTAACCATGAAGGAGAAGATAATCCTTCTGCCATTACCAGTAATTACATGAAGGAACCTGGTGAAAAGCTGACTTTTGAGAAGTATATCTCGTTGTTGCCAACACAGTTTCGTATCGATATTACTCATATGGATGCATATTTAAAATCACTAAAAGCAGTAAAAATGAAACGTATTTTAGAAAAGAACGGCAATAAAATAACATATGTATCCTCGGATTATGGTTTTTCTTATGCCATTCATTTAAGTAATGATGTATTCTATCACACCTTGCAATGGTATGTGATAACCAAGGGAAAGCCGGATACCTGGCACAGAAAAGCGGATATGATGGAGGAAACGCTAAGAAGACTTCGTGTAAAAATGCCGGAGTTTGCAGATCGTATGTTTTATAATTTAGAAGACTGTGTCGGGTGCTATAACCATTGTCTGGTGAAGACCAGATATCAGTTGCAGGACAAGCAAAAACATGCCTGTCACGGCAGGCTGCAATTTCAGATGAATACAGCCGGTTTTCAGGATGCACGTATTTTCATAGATGAAATCAACCAGATTGTTAAGGAAACCCCATAAACGGTTGTAAGGGGAGAGTATTAATTATATAAGATATATGAAGTAAAAAGAGACAGATATCACAGGAGTGGATGATATCTGTCCTTTTTACTTTCTGAGAAGCCATGATTGTTTAGAATTGAAAAAAGAAAAGTGCAAAAGCATGGATTTTTATAAGAAAAACAAGTATAATATAGTCCTTATTACCCAATTCAGCTATGATATTTATTCTTTCAGGCTAAGTAACAGCAGGTCTACTGTAGTAATAAAAATGATTAGGTTATAGACAGAAGGGAAAGTCAAAATGATATTTTCGAAACAGGAAAAGCAACGTTTATCAAAATTAGAACAGGAATACGAAAACAGCCTGTTAACAATAGAAAGCTTAAATGATAATTACAACAAAAGCAGAGAAATGCTGGATAGAAGAGAGCAGGAGATTAAACAACTTCAGCAAAAGATTACATTTTTTCAAGGTGAGATAGCCAAGTATAACGAAATTACTGTCGAAATAGAAGATTATGTTAACAAAAGAGAAGCTGAGATTTCAAACCTAAATAGTAATATAGCTGATTATGAATCGAAATTAAAATCAATTCTTGTAGAAAAGGAAAGCTTATCCAATATAATAAAAGATAAGCAGAAAATACATGCGGAGATTGAGGAACAATTACAGTCCATTGAAGGTATAAGAGCAGCGGAAAAAGAAAAATTAGAAGCCGGTGAAAATAAAATAAGTGAGTTAATAAAGTTATTAGAAGAGTCGGAAGCCATTTTTTTAGTAAAAGAAGGTGAAATATCAAAACTTACGGAACGTGTTAAGGAGTTAGAGGCAAAGCACGAAGAAAAGACGTCTATTATTAACAATAAGGTTAATCTTATTCTGGAGCTAGAGAAAGAGAAAAAACTACAACAAGAAGAATTGAAGAAAACCAAGGAACAGTTTGAGGAGATCAAGCTTGAGTCAGAACAAGTTAAGCAAAGTTTTGAGCAGGTCTCTTCACTGTTAAAGAAGGAGATGACGGAGCAAGCACAGGTAAAGAAAGAACTTCTTGATGTAATAGAGCAATTAAAAACAAAAGAGCTGGAATGTAATAATTTAACGGCGAACCTAACAAATCTTGAAAAAGAACTAGTTCAGGGAGAAGATGAAAAAAAGAAGATACGGAATGAGTTACAGCAAAGTACCTTAAGAAACGAAGAATTACAGCAGGAAAAAGCACAGCTTACCAAAGAACATAGTACCGTAGCTGCCAATTTAGAAGAGGAAAAGGTTAATAATCGGAGTTTAAGTACTTCCTTGGAGGAGATAAAACTACAATCTGATTACATAAAGCAGGAACTTGAATCAGCTTCTTCAGAACTCCATTTAAAAACGCAGGAACTTGCGACCCTCACCAGACAAAATGAAGATTTAAAAGCATCACATCAAATTACAATAGAGGAATTACAGTATCATACTCTGGAAAATGAAAATTTAACAGAAGAAAAGAAGGCATTGGCAACTACAATTACGAATCTTGAATGTCAGTTAAAAGATGTTTTACTTGAGAAGGAGCAGCTGCTAAAACAGAAGGAGAGTATAAGAAAGTCAGAAGAAGAATTAACATCAAAGCTTCTTGAATTTCAAGAGCTTGTAAAATTATCAGAAGAAGAAAGAATGGATGTTAAAAAAAGGTTAGACAGCACAATGAATGAGAATCAATTATTGCTAGAAGAGCAGGAACATATTATAAAACAGACAGATAGTAGGATTCTTACCTTAAAAGAGGAATGGCAAAAAGAAAAGTCAGAACAGCAGGAAAGACATAAGTTGGAGATTTCTAAAATAACCCAGCAGTGTGAATTGGACATAGAAAATATTACAGAACTTACCAGACAGGAAAAAGAAGAAATAAAGATTCTTTATGAGCAAGAGCTTGAAGAATATAAGAAACTGTCAGAACAAGAAAAAACAGAGATCAAACTCTACGCAGAGCAAGAGCTTGAGAAATGTAGGAAACTGTCAGAACAAGAGAAAATAGAGATAAAACTCTATGCAGAGCAGGAGCTTGAAGAGAATAAAAGACTTGCCATACAAAAACAGGAAGAACTACAAGAAAGTATCCATACTAAGTTGAAGGAGGTCAACCAAAAGCTAATACAAGCCGATAGAGAAAAGCAAAAGGTATTGGAAGAAAAAAAGGACATCAGCAGGAAGTCGGAGTATGAGATAAAGCAGTTAAAAGAACAGTTTCAACATGAAAAGGCAGAACTACATAATAATTATAAACAGGAAATATCTCAAATCATAGAACAAGAAAAACAAAATAAAGAGAAGTTAAGAGAGCTTACGAATCATGAAACGGAAGAAATAAAAGCACTTGCTAGGAAGGAATTGGAGGCGTTTAAGAAGGTTACAGACCGAGAGAAGGAAGAAATCAGAACACTTGGTAGGCTGGAATTAGAAGAGTATAAGAAGTTTGCAGAGCAAGAAAAAACAGAAATAAAGCTGGAAGCAGAACAAGAAATAGAAGCGTATAAGAAGCTTACTCTTCAAAAGCAGGATGAAATGATGGAGGATTTTGAAAATGAAAGATCACTCCTTCAAGAAAAGATGGCAGAAATAATAAATGAAAAAGGCCAACTACATAAGCATATTGAACGTAGTAATACAATGCAGCAACAGGCAGAGCAGAAAATACTTGAGTACGAATCAGACTTAAAAAGTAAAGAAGAGTCAATTAAGCAAAGAAAACAGCAGGTTTACCGACTGGAGCAAAAGTTATATAAACTTAATCAGGAAGATTCAAAGAAAGCTGCTGAAATTAGCCGGAGGCAGGAAGAATTCGACCGGAATCTTAAGGAGGTTGAATTGCTTTCTGATGAAGTTAAGAGGCTTAACTATTTGATACGACAGCATGAGTCAGAGATTCAGGAAGTAACAGCTGAAAAACAAGCCATATTGAATAAGATGAATCAGAAAGAGACTATACTAAATTCTGTTGAACTTGCCCTAGAAAAGCAAAAGGAAACTTCCATAGTGCAAGTCACTATGTTGGAAAAACAAAATAAAACGCTTAAAGAGCAGACCGATTTCATACAGCAATTGATTGACAAAAACGAAGAACTTCAACAAAGCAGTAATACCTTAGAAAATCAACTAGCCGATTTGAAGCAGAAGGAAAAAGAAGTCACTCAATTATCCAATGAACAATTAAATGATAAAATCAGGGTAATTGATGAATTAGAAACCCAACTTCTCGAATGTATGATTGCATTAGATAAATAAAATAGTAAAAATATAAAGATATAAAACAACAAAGTCTTTGCAAATTGCGGATTTGGCCGTAATGCAAAGACTTTTAAGGTATAAGCATCTAAAAATGAACAGTAGGAAGTAATACTGGAATTTTTTCTGCTTAAGATTTAAAAGGTACGAGATACTCTAATAAGTGTATTCTGAGGAGATATTTTTGCTTCCGGATACGTATGAAGGATTTTAAACTGTTTGTGATTTCTTATCAGTACAGAACAGGCAGTGTTGTAACCAGAAGTCTGAATTTCAGAGATATTAAAGGTTAAAAGTAATTTTCCACGGTGGAAACTGTCACCGATTTTTAAAGTGTTAGGAAAATACGAGTAGTCTAATAATTCCGTATGAATACCTACTTGTATCATTAACTCTAAGCCGTAAGTACTCTTTAAAAAAAGTGTGGAGCTGTTTTCTGATATATCTGTTATTACGCCGTCAAAAGGGGCATATAAAGCTCCAACATTTGGTACGATACCTACTCCTACTCCACATAGCGAGGTGTTTAAAATATCATCAGGAATATTAGTTTGCTCAATTGCAATGCCTTTTAAGGGAGAGTTAATCTGATAAATTGAACGTTTGGTTAATTTTGCTGATTTTTGCATATTTTGTTTCTCCTTTTCTGTCTTTTAATTTTAGGCAATTACGAAACGATAGGTCTAGAGGCTGGAAGTAGGCAAAATCACAAAAACAAAGGTGACTTTTCATTGCATCGGAACCTGTTTTTAGCGATTTCAACTGATTCTGACACATAAAATAATAGTTTCACAATTACCTATTTGATAAATTTATTGTCATATATTAAGAGGCAAAAGTCTTGTTTTTTTCAGAAGTTGAAATCTTGTTTCACAAATTGAAACGGCGGGAATGGACAATACTAGTAAAAAATGATAAATTTTAAGTAGGAAATACAATTAAATTAGAGAGCTATTGGGGGAGTACTATGAGCAGGTTGCCAATTTTACTTAGTAGCATGATGAATACAGTACCGGAAGACAGCATTAATTATGTGTTGGCTGAGGCAGTATTAAAGAAAATATATAAGAATGATTTCAAGGATGTTTCCGTAATATCTTTAGCGAAGGAATGTAATGTATCAAAGGCCAGTGTTAGCAGATTTTTCAGGACGTTAGGATATGATGATTATATGGATTTTAAGCTGGATTTACTTTATATGCAAAGAAATATGAAAAATGAATGGCGGCCTAATACATTTTATCCTAACATGAGTACAGCTAATATTAAGGAATCCTATCTACAGGCTGTAACAAACTCCATTCATCAGCTAGAGAAGAACATTGAAGAGAAAGACCTAAGAAGGGTTGCAAAATATATTAATGAATATCAGCATGTTGTATTAATGGGGCATATACAATCGGGTTATACAGCACTGGCAATGCAGCAGTATATTCAGAGCTCTGATAAAAGGGTGGAGGTTATCTTAAATCCAACCGAGCAAAAAGAATACTTTTTAAAAAATGAGGAAGCAGCTTTTGTAATTATTTTTTCGTCTGGTGGTCATTTTTTTGACCGATTTACGCCCAATTGGAATTTGCAAGTAAGCAGTAAGATACGAATCTGCGTCATCACAACAAACAGTCAGATAAAAGAGATTCCAGGTGTTGACCTATTTATTAACAGCCATACCACAGAACATTTTGCAGCAGGGAATATTAGTATGGAGTTCATTGCAAAATTAATAATTTTATACTATAAAAACACAAAATAAACCATTGTGATGGCATTGCATTGTATGATAGGAAGGGATAAAATGAAAATTATTATAGATAAGATTCATAACAAAGAAAGGAATGGTAGGCAGCTGCGAAAATGAAGCAAAAACTTATTTACATGTTAGGTAAAATAGTACAGTTTTGGACTCACGATTACGATGTCGTAACGTATAGTATTTGTGTTTACAGAGAATGTTTCTGCAAATGAACAGTAAGTAACCTTTTGACTGGTATCGACACATAAAATAACAGTTTCGCAATTGACAAACCTATTTACTTGTGCTATTATTGCTTAAAATAGTGAAAAGGCTATGAAGAGAAATAGTAAGTATACAATAAATTTCAGAGAGAAGATGGATGGTGAAAATCTTCATTTTAGTATATCGAAGCAGTCTCGGAGCTTTGAACCGAACAATTATTTGTCCCTAGGAAAAGTAGTTTAGTAGGCTTCAACGTATTCCCACGTTATAGGGGACGCGGTATGATAGTATCGTATGAGAGTGCAGAGATTCTTCTGAATTTAGGTGGTAACACGGATTGTATATTCGCCCTAAACGTTTCGACGTTTAGGGCTATTTTTTTTTCACTAATTTTAATACGCAGAAAGAAGGGCTATTTTTATGAGAAGTTTCGAAAAGTCAAGTAAACTGGACAATGTGTGTTATGATATTAGAGGGCCTGTCATGGATGAGGCCAATAAAATGATAGGGCAAGGAATGAATATATTAAAACTGAATATTGGCAATCCGGCACCTTTTGGTTTTCGAGCTCCAAAAGCACTGTTAGCAAGACTAAATGACAATTTAACAGAGACAGAAGGGTATTCAGATTCTAAGGGATTACTTTCAGCAAGAAAAGCTATCGTAAAATACTGTAATAAAAAGGGGATTGAAAATGTTACCATAGAGGATGTATATACAGGAAATGGCGTTAGTGAGCTGATTACGTTATCTATGCAGGGGCTTCTAAATTATGGGGATGAAATTCTAGTGCCTTCACCTGATTATCCTTTATGGACGGCATCAGTAACCTTAGCAGGAGGTAAGGCAGTACATTATGTCTGCGATGAAAGCAGCGAATGGTTTCCTGATATCAAGGATATTAAGAGCAAGATTACGGACAGAACAAAAGGAATTGTTGTCATTAATCCCAATAATCCTACAGGTACATTATATCCCAAAGCTATTCTAAATGAAATCGCAGAGCTTGCCCGCCAAAGCGGATTAATAATTTTTGCTGATGAAATCTATGACAGACTGGTTTTAGATGAATTAGAACACATCTCTATAGCTTCCCTTGCACCAGATCTTTTGACAGTGACCTTTAACGGACTTTCTAAATCCCATTTAATAGCAGGATATCGCTGTGGATGGATGAGCCTTTGCGGTAATAAGTCCTTTGCAAAAGGCTACGTGGAAGGCATTAATTTATTATCTTCCATGAGGCTGTGTTCCAATGTTCCGGCTCAGTCAGTCATAGAAATAGCATTGGAAATGGAAGAAGAAACAAAAAGCCTGCTGTTACCGGGGGGCAGGATATATGACCAGAGGGAATACATATATAAGGCATTGAATGAAATCCCCGGCATCTCAGTTGTAAAGCCGAAAGCGGCATTTTATATGTTCCCCAAAATAGACGTTGAAAAGTTTAATATATCCAGTGATGAACAATTTGTTCTAGACTTTTTAAAAGACAAGAAGATTCTACTGACACATGGAGGTGGTTTCCATTGGGGGAAACCAGATCATTTCAGAGTGGTTTTCCTGCCTGAATTAGTAGAATTAAAGAAGGCATGCACTGCGTTGGCAGATTTTATGTCATATTACAGACAAAAATAAATATTATATAAATTTTCATTGCATTATTAATATTTATGCCTATAATAATACATAAATATACAATCAAAAGTTATTGATATTGTATTGAAAAAAAGGTTAAAATCAGGAGGTGTATGTATGCATTACATACCGGAAGGTTATAAAAGCAAAACAAAGTTAAGAGAAACAGAAATAGCGATTAAACTCATTAAGGATTATTTTGAAACGAATCTGGCAGCTAAGTTAAATCTAACCAGAGTTTCTGCACCTTTATTTGTTCGTCCTGAAACAGGATTAAATGACAATTTAAACGGTGTTGAACGCCCGGTTTCATTCTCTGGTATCGGTACACAGAGCAGAATTTGTGAGATAGTTCAGTCACTTGCGAAATGGAAAAGGATGGCGCTGAAACGATATAATTTTTTAGTTGGTGAAGGATTGTACACAGATATGAATGCTATCAGATGTGATGAGACACTAGACAATATCCATTCCATCTATGTTGACCAATGGGATTGGGAAAAAGTAATATTAGAAAAAGACAGAACCATTGAAACATTAAAAAATACTGTTAATAAAATTTATGAGGTATTTTTAGAAACAGAAAAGTATGTCTGTAGTAAATTTGCTGCTTTTGAAGCTAAATTACCGAAAGAAGTGACCTTTATTACCAGCCAGGAACTTATGGATTTATATCCTGAACTTTCTGCAAAAGACAGAGAAAAAGCTTTTGTAAAAGAAAAGGAAGCTATTTTTATTATGCAGATAG
Source organism: Anaerocolumna cellulosilytica (assembly GCF_014218335.1). GTDB lineage: Bacteria > Bacillota > Clostridia > Lachnospirales > Lachnospiraceae > Anaerocolumna > Anaerocolumna cellulosilytica. Next base: position 1,668,971 of record NZ_AP023367.1, read on the forward strand.
GTGATAAACTGAGTAACGGCCAAAGGCATGACGGACGTTCGCCAGATTATGATGACTGGAATTTAAATGGGGATTTAATTTTGTATCATCATCTTTTGGACATAGCCTTTGAAGTATCCTCTATGGGAATACGTGTTGATGCAGAGGCCATGAACAGACAGTTAACAGAGGCAGATGCCGATAATCGAAGAACATTGCCGTATCATCAGGATATTTTAAATAACCGGTTACCATTCACTATAGGAGGGGGAATCGGTCAGTCCAGAATATGTATGTACTTCATGGACAAGGTACATATCGGAGAAGTACAGGCTTCTGTATGGGAAGATGATATGTTAGATTATATGGCGGAAAGAGATGTTGAAATTCTTTAGGAAGATTTTGATGTAGAAAGATATCGTTCGATTACTAACAGGAGGGTATTTCATTTTGAAAGAGTATATGAGCTACACTGGAAGTTGTAAAAGGTGTATGTACCCGAACCCTTTTTAAGGGAGATTTTCAAATTACCGATAGAACACAATACGGTACCCTCTAATACTGTCATGAATTCGACCTCTTTGTGCCAATGCCAATCAATGATATGGTTTTCGAATAAGAGAATATCTTCATAATAGTACTTAAAGGGAAATGAAACTGTCCCATGTGGAATAAGTTCCATCAGTGACTCATCTGTTATGATTTTTGTATTTTGCACGGCTTTCTGACTCCTTTGGTCATTTTGCTATATTGTATCATAAATTGACTTTATACTGCAAGACCGGATGATGGTTTGTGTGTTATGATATATGAAGAATTCAGGAGGACAAAATATTGAATAAGAACTATACAAAAACTGTACATACCTGTTTTATTGGATATATTGTACAAGCCATTATAAATAACTTTGTACCCCTTTTGTTTCTTACGCTACAGTCAGAGTATAATATTTCTTTAAGCAAAATAACCATGCTTGTAACAATTAATTTTGGTATACAGCTTGTTGTTGATTTGCTTTTTGCAGGATTTATTGATAAGCTGGGATATCGTGTGTCCATTGTGCTGGCACATATTTTAGCAGCTGGGGGACTGATTTCGCTTACTGTATTACCGGGGCTATTTGCAGATTCCTTTACTGGGCTTTTAGCAGCCGTTATAATTTACGCTATTGGCGGTGGTTTACTTGAAGTACTTGTAAGTCCTATTGTAGAAGCTTGTCCTACAGATAATAAGGAAAAGACCATGAGTATGCTGCATTCCTTTTATTGCTGGGGGCATGTTGGAGTTGTACTGCTATCGACCTTGTTTTTTAGTCTTTTTGGGTTGCAAAACTGGAAGCTACTCGCCTTGGTGTGGTCAATGATACCCATTTTTAATGCATTCATGTTTGGGAGAGTTCCTATAGCGCCCTTGGTATCAGAAGGACAGGAAGGAATGAGATTTAGCGTACTTATAAGGAATAAGATTTTTTGGCTATTTATGCTGCTAATGGTATGTGCGGGAGCAAGTGAACAAGCGGTTAGTCAGTGGGCTTCAGCTTTTGCAGAGCAGGGGCTTGGTATAAGTAAAACCATGGGAGATTTGGCCGGGCCTATGATGTTTGCAGTCATGATGGGATTGTCTAGATTAATTTATGGGAAATATGGTGAAAACATTAATCTGCAAAAATTTATGTTGTATAGCGGGGTGCTTTGTGTCTGCGCATATCTGATTATTTCTCTATCGCAATCGCCTGTTTTGGGTCTGATTGGATGCGGATTATGTGGATTATCAGTGGGAATACTATGGCCGGGTGTATTTAGCATGGCAGCGGCAGCAGTTAGAGGCGGAGGGACAGCAATGTTTGCATTTCTTGCACTTGCAGGAGATTTAGGATGTTCCGGGGGACCTACTCTTGTGGGCATGGTATCGGGCACTTTTAATAATAACCTAAAGGTTGGTATACTGGCAGCGATAGTGTTCCCAGTCATTCTTATCGCAGGACTTACAATTAAGAAGAAAGTGGAGATTCTTTCAAACACATTTTAAAAAACATATACATCATGGTTTCTTTTAACATTCTATCGACAGGTATTTTTTATACCGGTTGTAGATAGGTTAACATAAACCAGGGTGTTTTTATTATTTGTTAAAATAAATTACTACTAGTATCATACTTTTAGACTGCTTTATGAGGGCGATGTTTCATTGACAAAAAATTGAGTTTATCCTAAAATTATAACAAGCAGATATAAAATCTAAGAAGGCAATTTCAGGGGGGGATTACATATGAACAGCTCAAATAAAGAAGACAGTAAGATAAGTCATACGCATATAGGAGAGGATGGCAGAGAGTATACTCACAGTCATGCGGAGAGTCATTCTCATAGTCATACCCACAATCACCAGCATCAAAATACGAAGTTAGTAATCAACCGACTATCCCGTGCCTGCGGACATCTGGAATCCGTAAAACGCATGGTAATGGATGGAAAGGATTGCAGTGAAGTCTTAATACAGTTATCAGCAGTAATTGCAGCTTTAAATAATACAGGTAAAGTCATTATTAAGGATCATATAGAGCATTGTATTGTGGATGCAGTGGAATCAGGTGATAGAGAAGCAATTGAAAAATTAAATAACGCCATTGACAAATTCATAAAATAATTCATAAGAAATCTATAAACGTCCTCTGGGGTGGCTTGTGCACCTGTTTTTCCTCCTTTATACTTTTATTATTCAGAAAGAGATAAAGCTTAAGGGGATAATAATGCATTGAAAATAAATGGATTCGTTTTGCAGTATTCGTTTTAGTGACAGCCTTTATCCTGTAAAAACAGTGCATGTTTTTCATAAAAGTTGTTAAATAATGGAGGATATATAACGGAAAGTTGTAGATTATAATCATTTGAATGAAAATGATAATTTTTATCAATTAAAAAATCAATGTGATGATACTTGTGTACAAGCCTATATTTTATTTAATTTATAGGTGTTTTACAGTTTTATGTGAAGCTAAAAATCACATATGCAGACTATGTGATGCTAAAAACCAAAAGGGGAGCACTTGACAGAAAGGGATACGGGTGATAAGCTGTTTGAGTTAGATTGCACTAACATGGAACAAATGAAAGAAATTCTTTAAGAAAAGAGGAGCCTAACTATGAAACTAAAAAAAATAAGTGTTATGATGGCTGTTATTTTATCAGTATTCTTAACAGCGTGTTCTAATACTAAAACAAATTCATCGGGGAATGAAAGTACACCTGTTGGAGAAAAAACAACAGAAACACCTTCTGTGGAGGAAGGAGAAACATCAGCAGAATATCCAATCACTATAAAGCATGCTTTTGGTGAGACTGTGATTGAGAGTAAACCGGAAAGAATTGCAACTATTTCCTGGGGAAATCAGGACGTACCTTTGGCGTTAGGAGTAATACCTGTAGGTATTTCGGAAGCAAATTATGGTGTGACTGATGGCAGCAGATTATTGCCTTGGACAGCAGAAGGTTTTAAGACACTAGGTGTGGAAAATCCGGTGCTTTTTAGTGATACTGATGGGTTAGATTATGAAGCAATCAGTGATTCACAGCCGGATGTAATACTTGCGGCATACTCAGGAATTACACAGGATGAATATAATTTATTAAGCGAAATTGCACCAGTAGTTGCCTATCCTACTCTTGCATGGCAGACTTTATGGCGTGACCAGATTGTTATGGACGCTACAGGAATGGGCATGAAGTTTGACGGAGAAGTGTTGGTGGCAGAACTTGAACAGTTGATTGGTGATGAAGTAGCTGCATACCCTCAGATAGCAGGAAAGAGTGCAGCATTCTTTTATTTTAATCCTTCTGATTTGGGTAAATTCTATATTTACCTTCCTACAGATCCTCGTGCTGCTTATTTAACTGATTTAGGATTAAAGGTACCTGAGAGTGTATTAGAAATGGAAAAAACGTCTGACAGCTTCGCACTTGAAATAAGTGCTGAAAATGTTGATGTTCTGGATGATATAGATATTATCATTGCTTATGGAGATGCGGCATTAATGGAAAGTCTACAGGCTGATTCTCTTGTAGGAACGATTCCGGCAGTACAAAGAGGTTCAGTAGTGCTGATTCAAGATGGTACACCGTTAGCAGCATCGAGTACTCCAAGTGCTCTTTCTATCCCTGCAACCATTGAAGAGTATCTGAGTTTAATCGGAGAGGCAGCTGATAAGGTAAAATGAAAATAAAGAAGATATTGATACTGATAATTGCCGGTGTTATAGGTATTGTTTTGAGTGTATTTGCATCACTGGCTCTTGGTTCACGTAATGTAGGGCTCAGAGAGGTCATAGATGCTTTATTTAATGGAAGTAGTGAGTCCTTTAATGCACTGGTAGTCCGTGAACGTATTCCAAGAACTGTATTTAGTATCATTGCCGGAGCTTCCCTTGGTGTCTCCGGTGCTTTGATGCAGGCGATTACTCGTAATCCCGTTGCAGACCCAAGTATTCTGGGAGTCAACACAGGAGCGTCCTTGTTTGTGGTAAGTGGAATTGCATTTTTCCAAATTAATACTGCCGGTGAATATATATGGTTTGCATTAGCAGGAGCAGCATTGACAGCAGTTTTTGTGTACCGGATAGGTTCTATGGGTTATGGAGGTGCTACCCCTATAAAACTTGCTTTGGCAGGTGCTGCAACGAGTGTTGCCCTGTCTTCACTGGTAAGTGCGGTGATTCTTCCAAGAACAGATGTTATGAATGCTTTTCGTTTCTGGCAGGTAGGAAGTGTTGGTGGTGCAACCTGGGATGGAATTCTTAAGGTTTCTCCGTTCCTTCTGGTTGGTTTAGTAATGGGAATATTAGCAGCACCTGCTTTAAACGCCCTGGCTTTAGGGGATGATGTAGCAACCGGACTAGGTGTAAAAACAGGAATGGTCAGAATAGTAGGTGCATTGGCAGGAGTACTGCTCTGTGGAGCTACGACAGCTTTAGCCGGACCTATTGGTTTTGTGGGATTAATGATTCCTCATATGATAAGGTTGGTTTGCGGACCTAATATGAGATATATAATTCCTATGTCTGCTGTAGGCGGAGCCATACTTTTAACGATTTCAGACGTTATAGGAAGACTCATTGGAAATCCCGGAGAACTTGAAGCAGGAATTGTGACGGCATTTTTAGGAGCACCGATTCTGATAATGATTGCTATGAGAGCGAAGGTGCGTGCATTATGACAAATAGAAAAACAAATATTGTAACCGAAGGTTTTATGCGCAGAAAAATCCGTTATATGACGGTAATTATTACATTAGCCGTTCTAACACTTATTCTATGTATAAGTCAGCTTTATCTTGGAAATACCAGATACTCACTGGAGGTGATGATCAGAGTTCTCTTAGGTGAAGATATAAAAGGTGCCACATTTGCTATCAAAACCTTGCGTCTGCCAAGGATGCTGTCGGGTCTTCTTGCAGGAATGGCCTTTGGAATGGCAGGAAATACATTTCAGACCATGCTTAGAAATCCTCTGGCAAGCCCGGATATTATAGGCGTAACTTCCGGTTCCAGTGTGGCGGCAGTTTTTTGTATTCTTGTGTTAAATGTAAGCGGTAATATTGTTTCTGTAGCAGCAGTAGCAGCAGGACTTACAGTGGCATTCTTAATATATGTTCTGTCCAGAGGAGGCAGTTTTTCTGGGGGAAGACTGATTCTGATTGGTATTGGAATACAGGCAATGTTAAATGCAGTAATTTCATATTTATTGCTTCGGGCAAACCAGTATGATGTACCGGCAGCCCTCAGGTGGCTTAGCGGCAGTTTAAACGGAATGCAGATGAAAGATATTCCGGGACTTTTTATTGCGGTTCTGGTGTTTGGATGCGCTTTAATTGTACTTGGCAGACATTTAAAGGTGCTTGAACTGGGCGAACAGTCTGCTATTACACTGGGACTCAGGACTGACCGGACTAGAATGCTTTTAGTATTATGTGCTGTCTTTTTAATTGCTTATGCAACGGCAGTAACAGGGCCTATCGCCTGTGTTGCCTTCCTGGCAGGACCAATAGCCGCCAGATTGGCGGGTGCAGGCTATTCCAATATATTGCCTGCCGGTTTAACAGGGGCAGCCATGGTATTGCTAGCAGATGTTATAGGGCAATATGCTTTTGATATACGTTTTCCGGTAGGCATTATTACAGGAATTCTTGGAGCGCCTTACCTATTATATTTATTAATACGCATGAATCGAACCGGAGGTACAGCATGAAACAAACACCATTATTTTCGGCTAGCAATGTAGTTGCCGGGTATGATAAAAAAATCATTATTAATAATATTGATGTGGTGATTCCAACCAATAAAATCAGTGTAATCATCGGGGCTAACGCATGTGGTAAATCCACGTTATTGAAAACACTTGCACGGTTGATAAAGCCGATATCAGGACAGGTTGTTCTGGATGGCAAACAAATCAGTGATATCCAGCCAAAGCAATTAGCAAGGACATTAGGTTTACTTCCTCAGTCTCCTGTGGTTCCGGAGGGTATCACGGTTTCTGACCTTGTTTCCAGAGGTCGATATCCTTATCAGACCTTTTTAAAAGGTTTGGAAAAAAAGGATTATGAGGCAGTGGAAGAAGCCTTGGATATTATGGGAATTACAGAACTTGCAAACCGCAGTGTAGATGAGCTGTCGGGAGGACAGAGACAGCGGGTGTGGATTGCAATGGCTCTTGCCCAGCAAACCGATATTCTGCTTTTGGATGAACCAACCACATTTTTAGATATTACTTATCAGGTTGAAATTCTGGATTTACTGACTGATTTAAACCGGAAGAGGGGTACAACTATTGTTATGGTTCTCCATGATATTAATTTATCTGCCAGATATGCAGATTATATATTTGCTGTACAAAAAGGAAATTTGATTGCTCAGGGGGCACCTTTTGAGGTTATTACAGAAGGGTTAATGAAGCAAGTATTCGGACTGGACTGTACAGTAATAAGTGACCCGGTTTCTGGCTCACCGTTTATTGTACCTAAGGGAAGATATCATGTCAGAGAAGATAAAATTAATAAGGGATAAAATCAATAGAAGGGTTGAAGAGATTTCAAGCAAATAATATTAGAATAGATAGCAGTTATCATTAGATGTAAAATACTCAGATATCATAAGAGCAGGTTCCATATCAAGACAGATTGGTATGGGACTTTTTCGTATTAATATTTGAAAATTTAATCTATAGTAAAATTCTCCGTCAAGAATTTACATCTACGGGTTTGTAATGATACCCTTATTCTTAACGGAGAATATAAAACATTTAATGGTATTAGAGTGGGGTTATTTGTGATAGTAACGCATCTGTGACCAGAAGTGTTAAGTAAGCATTAGTGAGATGAATACTGCTCCTGATACCAACGGATGATTTTACCTGCAATGCTGAAAGAAGATGGGATTTCCGGCAGATTATCTGCGTGAAACCATGCGGCTTCTGTAATTTCGTTCCCATCTACCGTAATTTCACCACTTTCATAATCTGCAAGAAAAGCTATCATTAGTGAATCCGGAAAAGGCCATGGTTGACTGTTAAAATACCGGATATTGTTTACTTTTATCCCTATTTCTTCACGAATTTCCCGTGCAACACACGCCTCTAGGGTTTCACCTGGTTCAACAAATCCAGCTATTAAACTGTGCATCTTACCCTTGAAGTTTCGATTGTGGGCAAGTAAAATCTCATCACCACGGAAGATAGCAGTTATAATAGCTGGTGAAATACGTGGATATATCACAGTATTACAAGAAGGGCAGAGTTTAGCTCTTTCATCTTCTTTGTCTATGGTTTTGTGTCCGCAGCAGCCGCAATACCGATTCGAATGGCTCCAATGTAGAATATGGTTCGCTGTCCCTGCAAGTATAAAAAGCTCTGTGTCATCAGTTAAGGAGGGGATACTCCTGACATCGACAAATTCGTAATCAGAGGGTATATCGGAAACGGTATCATCTTGTATACAGAGGCATTCTTCGCCCTTGTAGGTGCCAACGGATTCGCTGTGTTCTGTACCAGGTACTATGCTGTCTAATTCATTAGCTTTAGGAATTCGGTATTCATTTTCTATCTTTTGTAATAGTAATTTTCCTTTAGAAAAAAAAAGTTTCATCATTATGTTCACTACTTTCTTTGCGTTGATAATAGATTTAGTCTATTATACACAGTATTATCTGAAAAGTCGATATGCATTATTTTAAATTGAAGCGGCACAAGGTATCTCATGTCATTTAAGATAAAAGGTGAAGGATGAAACGATAGAGTATGCTAAAAATACAATAACCACTTTGCACAAAACCTATTCTTTCTTCATATCATAAATGTAAACATGATAGGGGAAAATAAAATGCTCCCAATACGTGACTTTGTTCAACAATCATTAGAATTACACCTATTTTTTGGAAGAATAATGAAAGAACATTCCTTTTTCCTTGAAATAGGATTTACTCCAAGAGACAGTAATTTTATGGACCAGGCAGATATTTTTAGAAGAGAATTCGACAGACTGTTGTGGGATGTGGTTAAGGCTTCGAGTGGTGTGGTAAGTCAGGAATTTTTACAAGCAGGAGAGGCTTTTACCCAATACACCGCAAATGCCGAGATGGCCTCCGCTTATTTTACTGGAATAGACATACCAATTGATATTACCAATGCGGAAATAAATTTAATGAGCGGTGAAAGTGGCTCCATTCATAAAAAACTGGAAGAGACTGTTTATGAAATAAATGAAAGAGCGATTGAATTAATCGGGGCGTTGATACAATTTAAGGCCACAATCTTATCTAGTGTGTTAAATTGCAATATGTTTACAGTGAACTATCCACTTTTGATTGACCACATTATGCGTGAAGCTAACCTATATTTGCAGATGGTAAAAAGTTTGCAGACCGGAGAAGATTTTGATAAGATTAGAGCAGCATTAGAGCAGGAATTATTCTGGAACAGAATTATGGGGGAACATGCCAAATTTATACGGGGATTACTTGACCCGACAGAAGAAGAATTGATTCAGACAGCGAATAATTTTGGAAATGAATTTGACCAGTTAGTTGAGGAAGCTAAGGCTGCTATGGATAATACGGTTCCGGTCTCAACAGTGACGGCTGACAGTATGGAAGCAACGATTGCCATAAGGGATTTTAAAGCCCAAGGAACAAAGGGAATACTGGAATGTAACGTTAAATCCATAATTATTCCCCTACTGGGTGATCATACCCTGCGTGAAGCAAACCATTATTTGAGATTGTTGGAGATGTTTCGATAGGACGAGAAGGAAGTTAAGTATTTATAAGTAGTAATCATTGGAAGCAGGAGAGGGCTTGTTAGTAAGTTTAATAAAGTTTATTCCTGTGACATAGGGGTGTGATACATTCTTAGGCAGATTTCAGTCATTTCATCGACGGTTTTTAAGGATTTAGACTGTATCCATTTGGTGAATACATTATATAAGGCACCTGCATTAAAATAGACCCGGTAAATGTTATTGTCAGACTTATCCCGGGCATGTTGCAGCATAATATCATTCATGCGGTCTAAGATGATATTATGAAACTGTGCATCCAATAGAGTAATATAAATATCCCGCTGCTTATATAAAACTTCAAAGAGTACTTGAATAAATTGTTTCGGAGCTTTTGCTTTTCCGGTTTTTTCATCGGTGTAAGGCAGAAGCTTTTGATTTATTTCGTATATTAAGGAATCCACTAAATCCACTAAAATATCCTGCTTTGAATTATAATTGCTATAATAGGCTGTTCTGGAGACACCTGCGCGCTTTACGATATCTGTAATGGTTATCTTTAAAAAAGGCTGTTCCTTGATTAACAGTATTAAAGCAGTGCAGATAGCTTCTCTGGTTAGGCGGTTTGTTTCTTTATTTGAGTAATGTTTACTAGTAGTAGGAATGAATAACTGATAATTTGACATGACATTTTCCTCCCTTTTGTACGTTATATGCCTTTGATGGTTGTTTTCCATTGTTTTTTATTACATTTATCAATATACTATAATTATTATGAGGTTACAAATGTAATGTCAAGTTATTTTTATTAATATAAGGAGTGTGTAAAAAATGTTCAATACATGGATGCAAGGAATCGTGGGTATTTTGTTTTTATTACTCGCATTCTGCAATAGCTTTTTTATTGGAAAGGAGATAGAAATTTCCACGGTCTCTTTAATAGTTTTAATACTAGTATTTAGTATCTCGCATTTTATATGTAAAAAACGTAACAGGCTGCATTGGGTTTATCTTGGTGGGATAGCAGCAGAGACATTGTTTTTATTTACGAATACTTTTTTTATACTGGCTCTTGGGACTGGATTATTGCTGGTTGCTGGTGCCTGGAATATATTTTCTTTACGAATTAATGCAAAAGGTGCAAAGCGTGTTCTGACGGTTTGCAAAATACTATTTGGTATCTTCACAGCATTAACTGGTATAATTATAGGTGTTAATCTGTATGTCAATCCAATCACTACGTCTATTCAGTTATCAGAGGATCGTAAGGTTATCATTGATGATGCCATATTAGCTACAGAAGCGGACATGCTAAAAGAAATTGAGATAATGAATTCCTTTGGGAGCCGTACCACAGGTTCAGAAGGACACAATCGTTTTATCCAGTGGCTAAAGCAACAGGTATCTGATATGGGGTATGAAGTATACCAAGATAACTATACCTTTGACCGTTGGGAGGCAGAAAAAAGTGCTCTATATATTAATAATCAGGAAATTTCGGTAGCTTCCCCGTTCCCTTATTCCGGTGAAACAGATAAAGATGGTGTTACGGGTGAATTAGTCTATATTAAAGCAGGAAATTACAACCAGGCAAAAGGAAAGATTGCTGTTGTTGAAATTAATAACACCAGGTCCATTCCCCTTGGTTTTGTAATGAATACACGCCGTTCTTTTCCTACAAAAAGCCATGTTATAAAAGGGGATGGAGACCTTGTTTTAACAACCGTGCTGCAAGACCCTGATTTAGCAAAAGCAAAGAAAGCAGGTGTTCAGGCAGTAATTCTTGTCTGGAAAGGAGCATCGGATGATAAGGTAAGCAATCAGTATCTTCCATTTACTACAGAATATGCGGGAATTCCCGCTGTATGGGTCAACGAGACAGAAGGGGAAAAAGTAATTGCATCTGCAAAAAGCCATCAGAAGGGTACGGTTATTTTAGAAGCCCAGGTACAAAAAGCAGTTCCTACGGATTCTTTTTATGTAGTGCTTGAGGGGAAAAAGAAAGAAGAAACCATAATTATTAATTCGCATACGGATGGTGTAAATGTTGTGGAAGAAAATGGGACCATTGGTATGCTTTCGATGCTTCGTTATTTACAACAGGAACGACCGGAACGCACTATGGTATTTGCTTTCATTACGGGACATTTCCGTTTACCGGAATTTAAAGGGACATCCCAGGCAACCTCCACATGGATGCAGGCACATCCTGAGCTTTGGGATGGTAAAGATGGACACAGGAAGGCCGTAGCAGGTATAACAGTTGAGCATTTGGGCAGTATGGAATGGAAAGATAATGAATACGGCGAATATTTGCCTACCGGCGATATTCAATCAGAGTATACCTACGCAGGTAATAAAACAATGGAAGCAATCTGGCTAAAAGCCATTCAGGACAGGCGTACAACACGCACTGTATTTTTACGGGGTCATAACAAATTTGAGTTCGGTGAAAGCCAGCCGCTTTTTGAAGCAGGAATTCCGGTTATCGGACTCATACCTATGCCGGACTATCTGATGACAGACAGCCAAAACCGGGAAATGGACAAATTCGATATTACATTGATGCATGAGCAGATTGAGTCCTTGTTAAAAGCAGCCATCATAATTGATAATACGTCAACGGCACAGCTTGGCAAGGCAGACAAATATTCCTTTTTTTATGGTAAGACAAAGTAACAATCGATACCGCTTGTAACTCTACGGAGCGTTTATTGCTAAACACACGGATATAATTATAATAATTATAGGGAGGTCGACAATTGGATTGTAGTAAGGTAGGTGCACTGCTATTGGGACTACGTAAAGAAAAAGGTATGACACAAAAGCAGGTGGCGGATAAAATGAATATAAGTGATAAAACAATTTCAAAATGGGAAAGAGGTCTGGGGTGTCCGGATATATCCTTATTAAGTGAACTTTCTAACATATTTGAAATTGACATAGAGGAGATCTTAGACGGTGCAATAGAAGCAAATCCTGTTGATTCAGGAAATTTTAGACGAATTAAATTCTATGTGTGTCCGGATTGTGAAAATATAATCAGTAATACAGGAAATTCAAAGATTTCCTGTTGTGGGCGAAAATTATCTCCGCTTGTAGCAAAAGCAGCAAGTGAAATGCATGACGCTGTAATAGAGGATACGGAGGGTGAGTATTACATTACTTTTACTCATGAAATGAGCAAAACACATTATATATCCTTTGTGGCGTATGTTACAACAGACAGAGTACTACTTATAAAACTTTATCCGGAGCAGACGCCTTCTGTAAGACTTCCCAAATTAAATGGCGGCAAATTAAAACAAAGAAACGGTGGACGATTATATTATTATTGCAACCGCCACGGACTGTGGGTAGTATAGGCAAGGCGTATTTGAATTAGCCAGAAGCACCAAAAACAACAGCTATAGAGTTTTGCAATTATAATATTATTTTATAGGAAGGAGGTGTTTGTATGGAAAAACAAACGAAAAAGGACTTGAAAGAGCAGTACAAGAACAGAAAAATAACAGGTGGTATCTTTTGTATTAAATGTCACGGCAATAATCGTATGTGGATTAGAGCTACTAAGGATTTAGAAGGGCAAAAAAATAGATATAATTTTTTTATTTCAACAGATACGTGTCCCGAACCGGTGATGCAAAGTGAATGGAAGTTGTTTGGGGCGAATTCCTTTTCCTTTGATATTCTTGAGGAAATTGAACGGAAAGATACACAGAGTGAACATGAATTTGCAGATGACATTGGACTCTTACTGGAAATATGGAATGAAAAGCAACAATTACAGGAGATACTATAGATATAGCTATTGATAAATGGGGTAACTTAAAAAGTTATCCCATTTAGTATATGAATTTAATAATATATTATAGGTTTGTTCGTAGTAGAAAATAAGGGATGCCTGGCACAAAAGTCATATTGCACTGATTTTACCTTTAAGCTTCCAGAGACAATAGACTTCTATAGAAAAATTAGTTGAAAAATTTATTTTATTTTACACCAAAAAAGAACAATTAACGACAAAATTCATATTATATATTGTAAATGAAATTTAACTTAAAATTAAGGAGGATATATAATATGTTTAATTTAAACGGTCAATCAGTTTCACAGGGAGTTCAGTCAGTTTCACAGGGAGTTCAGTCAGCTTCATTAGGAGCTCAATCAGTTCCACAGGGAGAAGAAATACCATGCGGTAAAACCTGCCCCGCAAGTGGCTATCAGTTAGCTAACGTAAGTGTTCCGGTAACAGTATATCCTTTTGCAGAAGCAGGAGCTCCTAAAACTAAATGTTGTGGTGATGCTATTGTTACACCTGGAAAAGATAGCTGTAACGGACGTCCGCATGGGGCTTGCAGTTTTACAATCAGCCAGCGTATTTGTGTAGAAGTACCGGTTGTATTTGGTGCTAAGGCTATTATCGGCGGAACGACAATTGAATGTGAATGTGCAACTAGTAAAGATATTTGCAAAAAATATGAAGAATATTATAAGGATGATGAGATAAACTGAAAAATATAAATATAGTACGGTATAAATAATATTACTGCGACTCCGTAATCAGTCGCAGTTTTTATACGTTTCGTTTTACATAATATGGATTCAAATTATAAGCCTACACAAATTCAAATATTCATTAACCAAATGTGGACGGATGTTATCATATTATATCCTGACTGATATGACAATACATTGTTGTATTCGACAGTATTAGACACAAAAATAAAAACGAAGCATAAAATACAAATAAGCTTACTTTGCCTAGGCTTATAAGTATAAAGGAGGTCTAATATGGATGAATATTTACACAACATTTCACAAATGAATGAAGATACGAAGAATCTTGATTTTAATGTAAATCCGTCGAATCCGGAGACCATTCCCAAATTTGTGGATGCTCTGCCAATACCTGACAGAGCAAAACCTGTTAATAATTACTGCTCAACAAAGGAAGAAGAACTATATTATGAAATTGATATGAAAGCGGCAGAGCATAAGTTTCATAAGTTCTTTCCATATACGACCATTTGGGGATATAACGGAACCTATCCCGGACCTACCATAGAGACCAGGAAAGATGTGTCGGCTAAGGTTAAATGGATAAATCATTTGCCTAAGAAACACTTATTGCCCGTTGACCATACCCTTCACGGTACAATTGATACACCGGATGTAAGAACCGTAGTTCATCTGCATGGTGCGAATGTAGCAGCAGATAGTGATGGACATCCGGAAGCCTGGTATACAAGGGACAACAAATACGTCGGGCAGAAATATACGAGAGAAGTTTATGAATATACAAACCACCAGGCAGGAGCGACCTTATGGTATCACGATCATGCTATCGGGATAACAAGATTAAATGTGTATGCAGGATTAGCCGGCTTCTATTTAATTAGAGATTATAATGAAAAAAGACTTAAGCTTCCGGAAGAACCCTATGACATTCCTTTTATGATTCAAGACAAATCCTTTAACGAAGATGGTTCTTTGTTTTACCCGGATAATGCAACGCCGCCTGTTGAAAATCCAATCCCTTCAACACCGTCGTTTTTCTTTGGAAATACCATTGTTGTAAATGGTAAGGTTTGGCCTTACCTGGATGTGGAACCAAGAAAATATAGATTTCGAATACTAAATGCATCAAATCTACGTAGTTATGATTTGAAACTTAGCAATGGGGAAGTATTTCATCAGATTGGCACTGACTTAGGTTTGTTACACCATCCGGTAGAGCTTGATAGCTTCATTCTGCAACCGGCTGAAAGGATTGACCTTATTATAGATTTTTCAGCCTATAAAGGACAGGAAATACTATTACAGAATGTTGCACAGGGACCTCCTAGTCCCGGCACTGAACTTATTATGAAATTTAGAGTAGGTACAGAATTAAAATCCCCGGATACGAGTACCATTCCCAAGGAACTACGGCCGCTTCATAAACTTGAGCCGGAACTGGCAATCAGGGAACGAACGGTTCATTTGGATGAAATGACAGATCATTATGGAAGAGCCGTACATTTACTAAACCATAGAATGTGGGATGCACCAGCTACCGAGAAACCCAAATTAGATACCATTGAAATATGGCACATTGTAAATCATTTTAATTTTGCCCATCCTGTTCATTTGCATCTGGTGCATTTTCAGATATTAGGAAGAAAGCTATTTACTGAGGAGGACTTTAAGGAAGACGGAGATTACAAGTTTGATTTAGAAAAGATAAATCCGCCTCTTAAATATGAAAATGGACCTAAAGATGTGGTAAGAGCTGAACCGGGAGAGGTTACATCAATCATTATGCATTTTAAAGAACACTGTGGAGATTATGTCTGGCACTGCCATATACTGGAACACGAAGATAATGATATGATGAGGCCATTAGTCGTGGAGAAATAAAATTAAAAGAGTGGCAATAAGGAATAAAGGTAAAAAAATTGTATAGATAACTTTTACAAAATTACCATAGCTTACTGAGGGGAGTACGTGGTAAGATTATATAGTTCAAATAGAACATTGGTTAATAAATTTTTTCATTAAGAGGGAACAAATATGATACTGGAAAAACTACGAAGCAAATCCGGTTTTACGGAAAATGAAATAAACATTGCGGATTACATTTTAAAACATACAAAGGATATACAGACATTGACATGTGAGGAGCTAGGTAAAGTAACATTGACGAGTAAGTCTTCGGTTGTCCGTTTTTGTAAAAAGCTTGGTATGTCAGGGTATCAGGAACTAAAAAAAATGTTGTATGCTGAGAAAACACTGGAACATACGATGCAGAGAAAAACAGAATTTCCGATGCTGGACAGCAAAAGTAAGTATTCGGATTATATTAACTTTTTGGACAGGATGTATGAAAGTGTCATGAACAGAATGCACCAACAGCTTAACCATAATGTGGTAAAGCGGATAACAAACCAGTTGAACAGGATGGAGAGAATTGATTTTTATTCCTCTGGATTGGGCTATTCCTTAGGAGAAGGGACAGCTCATAAATACAGTACGCTGGGAATTGAAAGTACAGCGTATAGTTCTATTAATGAAGTGTTCTTAGCTAGTGGTAAAAACAATCAGAAAACAGCCGCCTTTGTTATCAGTCTCTCCGGTAAGAACCCTTCTGCTATTCATAACGCACAAGTACTAAAACGCT
The DNA here is from genome assembly GCF_014218335.1 of Anaerocolumna cellulosilytica. Lineage (GTDB taxonomy): Bacteria > Bacillota > Clostridia > Lachnospirales > Lachnospiraceae > Anaerocolumna > Anaerocolumna cellulosilytica. The sequence goes on from NZ_AP023367.1 coordinate 1,685,373, forward strand.
ATGGAATTTATGTAATTGGAATTGTTGGTGCTTTGTCAAAGGAAATTGAACAGCATTGTGATGAAGTGGTACATATTGTGGAGGGAAAATTACTTCCTGGAACCCACCATGTTACGATAGTACTTAGTATAAATTATATTTTTGATCTTCTGTTCATGGGTCTGCTGGCAAAAAGATATGATAAACAGATAGAACTGTATAAAAAAATAAGCTTTGATTTCAATAAATAAAAAATTTACTTATAATAAACGTAATAAATGCAAAACATAATCCAGAACATTACAAACAATATAAACGAATAGAAAAATCTTCTGGTTCTGACACAAAAGTGTCAGGGGAGGAGGATTTTTTTTGACATTTTCGACCAATATATTCGAGAGGAAAGAAATGAGAGTTCGGTTATGCTATACTACAACTATAAAGGAATGTAAGGAGGAAAGATTATGAGTTTACCTCAAAATTTTTTATGGGGCGGAGCTACCGCTGCCAATCAGTTTGAAGGAGGGGTTTTTGAAGGCGGAAAAGGATTGAGTACTGCGGATGTTATAACAGCAGGAAGCCATACCGTAGCCAGACAAATTACCTTTACAACAAAAGAAGGTGAAAAAGGTGCCCAGGGCATTATGCCTGCTAAAGATTTACCGGAAGGCGCGGTTTATGGCGTGCAGGAAGGGCAGTATTACCCCAGTCATGAAGGGATTGATTTTTATCACCGTTACAAAGAAGACATTGCGTTGTTTGCCGAAATGGGCTTTAAATGCTTCCGTCTGTCTATCAACTGGGCCAGATTGTTTCCTGTTGGAGATGAGACAACACCAAGTGAAGAAGGACTTGCATTTTATGACAACGTTTTTGATGAATTAAGAAGATATAACATAGAACCGGTAGTTACCATTTCACATTACGAAACTCCGTTGGGACTTGTGAATAAATATGGTGGCTGGTCAGACAGAAGATGTATTGACTTTTTTGTGAATTACTGTAATACATTATTCACTCGTTATAAGGGAAAAGTAAAATACTGGATGACCTTTAATGAGATTAATATGATGGGATTCATTCCTTTCTTTGCAGGGGGGGTCACAAAAGCCGATGCTAATACCCAGGCGCAGGCAGTTCATCATCAATTTGTAGCCAGTGCAAAGGCTGTAAAACTTGGACATGAAATTGATCCCGAGAATAAAATTGGTTTAATGATAGCATATGGCGCTATCTATGGCTTAACCTGTAAACCGGAAGACCAGGCTTTGGCTATGGAGGATACCAGAAACCGCCATTTCTATTCTGATGTAATGGCAAGAGGATACTACCCTGCGTATAAATTAAAAGAGTATGAGCGACTGGGTATTAAGATTACTATGGATGCTAAAGATGAGGAAATCTTAAAAGAAGGCTGTATTGATTATCTTGGGTTCTCCTATTATACCTCTCATTGTGTGACCTCAGAAGAAGGGGAAGCAATAGGGGGCAACTTCTCCATGGGTGTTAAGAATCCATATATCAAAGCCAGTGACTGGGGCTGGCAAATCGATGCCATCGGCCTTAGAATTGCCCTGAATACCTTATGGGAACGTTATCAGAAACCGTTATTTATTGTTGAAAACGGTCTTGGCGCAGTGGACAAAGTAGAGGAAGACGGAAGTATTCAGGATGATTATAGAATTGAATATTTAAAAGATCATGTAGCACAGATGGATAAAGCAGTAAATGAGGATGGTGTTCAATTAATAGGATATACACCTTGGGGATGTATTGACTTAGTTTCTGCCGGAACAGGCGAAATGAAGAAGCGTTATGGCTTCATTTATGTGGATAGAGATGATAAAGGAAATGGCACGCTTAACCGCTCAAGAAAAAAATCCTTCCACTGGTATAAAAAAGTAATTGAAAGCAACGGTACAGAGCTATAGAATTGACATTTAAAAATCAAAAAAGTACTCATCAATTATGAATTAAGAAACGTGTAATTAAAAAAAACGTCACAATAGAAACTCTCTTAGTCAAAAGGAATCGCTTTGATGAAGAGAGTTTTTTATTGTTTTTTTAATACCTGTGTTATACTATACTAGTATTAGCTTATCATAGCTGATACTTATTCTTGTGAACTTTGATGAGAAAGAATAAACATAGGCACAGTGAAGTATTTTTAATAAATTCGTAAATAATAAGAATATTTGAATGAAGGTTTTATATTATAAAGAAAAACTATAACACAGATGGAATCGGCTTTGTGAAAGGAGGACTATATGTCAGATACGAATCAAGAGGTACTCGATAAATATACAAAAGTCTGCATATGCAGAGCAATCAGCAGGTATACCATAAAAAAAACAATTGAAAAGTGTGCGGAAACACAAGGTGTAGTCACCTTAGAAAAGGTGCAGAAGGCGACTTTGGCCGGTAGTGGCAGTTGTGGTGGACGGCGTTGCACACCAAAAATCATTGAATTGCTTGAAGAATATCAAAGGGAGAAAGAGCAGGATTCTTAGGAAATGAAAAAAATAATAGTTTTAGATATAAAGTTTACATTTGGTGAAACAGAGGATATTATTCATCCGGTCGTATTAAAAGATGATACAAATATGGTGTTAATTGATTGTGGTTATACAGGATATCTTATGGCAATTGAACGAGTGATGGAGGAAAACGGACTATCCTGTAAGGATTTAACGCATATTGTAATTACGCATCAAGATCATGATCACATGGGTTCGTTACTGCAACTTAAAAGTAAGTACACGCAGGTAAAAGTCGTTGCAGGAAAAGAAGAGGCACCTTATATTTCTGGAAGATTAAAATCTCTCCGGTTACAACAGGCAGAAGCCCTACAGCCTTATTTGCCCAAGGAACAAAAGGAATCCGGTGAAGCCTTTCTAAAGATATTAAAAAAGGTTGAGACGGCTGAAGTAGACATAGAAGTACAGGATGGGGACTTTTTTAATTGGTGCGGTGGGTGCACTATTATTGGTACTCCGGGACATACACCGGGGCATATATCAATCTATATGCAGGAAGAGCAGATACTAATTGCAGGTGATGCGGCAACGATAGAAAATGGAGAACTGGTAATTGCTAATCCCCAGTTTACGCTTAATTTGGACAAAGCAAAAGAATCTTTGCAAAAGCTTAAGACATATGGAGCAAAAGAAATCATATGTTATCATGGTGGTATTTTTACATCATAATACTAGGTGCAGTTAAAGAATAAAAAGAATAAGAGGAAGCCTATGATTATCCAATGATACACGGTCTTTGATTCCGTGTAGGAGATGGATAGTCATAGGTTTTTTTGTTCAAATGCATTCTAGTATCAGTTAATTTTGTAACTGTTTTTTTATACTAAAAATAGTATGAAATCTAGTTATCCGCATAAACACTGGACGTAGCACACTTTCTTTTGATTGTAGTGGTTTGACACAATGGATGTATGGCAAAGCTGGAATCAACTTACCACGAACCGCACAACAGCAATACCAAGCGACCCAATCGGTTATGCCGACTTAACTAGCTATTACTGGCAACAGCATTTAGTTAGAGCAGGACGAATCAAACAATGAGAAAGGAAGATTCAATGATGAATTGAAAAAAGCAGAATTATTTAATTACCTCATCTTGTATTAAATCTAAAAAAGAATTTAATATTTTATTTGTTTTCGCTACAGCACTTATAGTTAGTTCTAAGTCCTCAACAGGAATTAAATCGATATCTAAATGTCTTAAATTTTGAGAAATCAGTTGCGGTACTATTGTCATACCTTCTCCCGAAAGAACATATCCATACAGAAAATCACCAAAAGGGACATATTTAGTAATATTTAAATTAATAGTATTATTGTAAGCATGTGATTTAATCTTACTGTAAGTATCACAAGGAGAACTGTGTAAAATTAGCGGATATTCCTCAATTATTTTCCAACTCAATTCATTCAATTGACCTAAATTATATTTTTTAGGAATAAGTGCTACATATTTTTCTGAAAAAAGGTCTTTTTTAACTAGCGAACCATCATAAAAGTAATTGTCTATCAAGCTAATATTGACTTGATTGTTCTCTAATGAATGAATTAAAGCTTTAGAATAATTTTGAATAAAGACACAATGATTTTTCAAATTAAAATTTGGTAAGTATGATGTGGCAATACTAGGCAAACAACCTATGGTCATTTTATGTGATTCATTCATTTCTTGTAATTCTAGCTTGATTAAATTTGATTGCTGAATAAGACTTTTTGCTTGATTATATAGATGAAATCCTGCTTTTGTTACTTCTATTCCTTTGGTTGTTCTATTTAGTAGTAAAATATTATATTCAGATTCTAAGCCTTTCAATTGTTTGCTAAGGGCTGGTTGCGAAATGTTCAATCTTTCGGCAGCTTTTGTAATACTCTTTTCCTCAACTATAACGATATAAGACTGTAACCATTCTAGATTCATTCTTTACCTCCATAACTTTTAGTTATAAATTGAATAGCTGTTTTGTATTTCAATGTTTTGCTAATGTATTATACAATAAATCATAGATAATAGATATAATGAATAGATTTCTTTGCTTAAATTTAACTAAAAAATATATCTTCTATCTATAACAAATTGGAATGAAAGGGGATTTAACTATGAAAGCAGTAATTTTTGAGGGTGGAAATAAGGAACTCGTTTACAAGGATGTACCAATTGGTATTCCTAAGGCAGATGAGGTAAAAATCAAACTAAAAACTGCAGGTTTGAATCGACGTGATTTATTCATAATTAGTGATTCATCTAATACCGATAAACCATGTGTTCTCGGATCAGATGGAGCGGGTATTATTGTTGATTTAGGCGAAAATGTGACAAATTTTAATCTGAACGATGAGGTAATTATTAATCCTAGCTTGAGGTGGAAATCAAAAAAAGCAGCACCCGATGTACCAGAAATTTTGGGTTCACCTACTGATGGGACTTTTGCAGAATATGTGATTGTTCCCAAAGAAAACTTAACTCTAAAACCCAGTTTTTTAACTTGGGAAGAAGCAGGTGTATTATCATTATCTGCATTAACTGCTTATAGAGCATTGTTTACAAAAGGTGCTTTACAAAAAGGACAACATTTACTCATACCTGGAATTGGGGGCGGTGTAGCAACGTTTGCTTTAATGTTTGCCAAATCTATTGGAGCTAAAGTTACAGTTACTTCTAGGGATACAGATAAGTTAGAGAAAGCAAAAAAAATAGGAGCAGACTGTTTATTAAATACAAACGATGATTGGAAGGCGACTTTAGAGGAATGTAAAGTAGATTTGATTTTAGATAGTATTGGTACAGCAACTTTCTCTAAATATTTTGATGTTTTAAAACCAAATGGAACCGTTGTAAACTTCGGTCAAAGTTCTGGGGCAGATATTAATTTATCACTAAAAGAACTCTTTTTTTCACAATTTAATATCTTAGGTACTTCAATGGGAAGTAAAGAAGAGTTTGACGAAATGATTCAATTGATTTCGAAGCATAAAATCAAGCCTATTATTGACCAGAAATATTTGTTGCGTGATTATCGAAAAGCACTTGCTCGAATGTCAGATGGTTTACAATTTGGAAATATTATTTTAGATATTGATTTATAACTTTATTAAGCTATTAATAAGATAAAAGTTCAAAGCTTTATATTTATGGAAAAGATTTTATAGTGAGGGGATGATAGTATTGGTTATTATGTCCAATTTGCGAAAACAAAACAAGGATAAAAATAAGCAAGGACACAATAGTGGTAACATTTCCTTTATACTGTCCTAAGTGCAAACATGAAACTTTGATAAGTGTTAAGTCATTAGAAATAACTATCATTAAAGAGCCAGACGCAAAGACACAGAGCCGATAATTTGAGGTTAATACAATCTCATCTTATCGGCTCTTCCTGTTATATATGAACTTTTAACTAGTCTTTGGCATTTCTTGATTCATTGATACCATTAGCTAATCCTCGTTTCAATTAAGCTTCTTTAAGATGAATATGGCAATCAAAGTATGGTCGTTAATAAAGTCTTACGTGGAAAACGCTCGAAACCCATTAGAATAAGGGGATACAAGCAGTTAAGAAAATATAAAAAGATAATCAGAAATTTATACTTTGTTTATAATAAAAAAAATAGTTGGAATAAATTTGGTGATATGTGAATAAACATAGATTTAAATAGTTTTTTAAATAGCATGTCTTTATAACATATATGAGAACTAGTAATCCTCTGCGGTAACTAAAAGACAACTGCCCATTATAAGAGAAAGGGGGAATGACAATAAGGGGCGTATACTTTATCAAATAAATTTTATGGTTGAAAGAAAATTTAGTAAAAGAAAGGAGGTAACAGTATTTTATAAAGAGTAATTCATATGCAATTCTTTCAACAATTGCTTGTGGCAGTACCGTAAACCAGTACGGTATATGACAAAACTTCTTCTGCTATTGTATAAATTGCTGCAAGTGGCATCATCACAGGATGACTGAATAAAAAATATAAAAATAACTAACAGCATGGATTAATGGCGACGGAAGGTCGCAGATGGGAGTTAAAATGAATAAGGGAAGAGTAAGAAAGATAATAACTGTATTATTACTAATTGTCATGAGTTTCAATACAGTAGCCGCCGCTCTTGCAGAAAGTAACCAGTCGAGTCCGATTTCTTCTGTTAAGGAAGAACTTCGTACAGAATCAATGCACAAAATTGATGCTAATTTTACCGATTCTGTCTCTGAGGGTGAATATGCGGAAGCAATCGTTTATTTAAAGAGTCAGGTTGACAGTATGGGTGTTGCAAACGAGGCTAAAAGCCAATTATCTTCTTTGCTGACACCATATAAAAGCAAGATAGAAGTTAGAAAAGAGGTCATCGGTGCCTTAAAAGATACTGCAGAGGATACGCAGCAAAAGCTGATTAAGTACCTTGACCAGGAAGAAGAAAAGGGTACTCTTACTGAGTATAAGCCATATTACATAATTAATGCAATCTACGTAAAAGCAACCAAGGAAGTAATTGAGAATATTTCCTACATGACTGAAGTAGAAAAAATCTATGAAAACAAAATCGTAAAAATAGACGAGCCTAAAGTGAATGCAGGAGAAATTCAGGCAAATGCAGATGGCGTAGAATGGAATATAGAGAGAATCAGGGCAAATGAAGTTTGGGGTCTAGGAATAGACGGAACAGGTGTTGTGGTAGGTATTATTGATACCGGAGCTACTTGGAACCATCCTGCACTCAGAACAAAATGGAGGGGATACAATCCCAATGATCCTAGTAATCCAAGTCCTGCGGGAAACTGGTACGACCCCATTAACGGAAGTACATTGCCGGCAGATGAAGCAAGTATTCCTCATGGAACCCATGTACTGGGAACTATTTTAGGACAAGAGCCCGATGGAAGTAATAAGATAGGAGCAGCCCCCGGTGCTACATGGATTGCAGCAAAGGCCTTTACACCTACGGGTGGTTCCGATAGCAATATCTTAGCAGCAGCAGAGTGGATGCTTGCACCAGGCGGAGACCCGGCAGCAGCTCCGGACATTATAAACAATTCGTGGGGTGGTGCTTCCGGTCTTGACGAGTGGTTTAAACCTATGGTAACGGCTTGGAGAGCTGCGGGAATTATTCCGGTATTTTCATCAGGAAATGAACGTAATGCACCTGCCCCCCCGGCATCAGTAAGTGCTCCTGCCAATTATCCTGAAAGCTTTGCAGTAGGAGCATTAGATATTAATAATAAAAGAGGCGATTTCTCCAGAAGAGGACCGGGACCTTATGGAAATTTTAAACCAGATGTAATTGCTCCGGGTGTTAATATCCGCTCCTCTGTTCCGGGAGGCTATGAAGGCGGCTGGGATGGAACAAGCATGTCAGCTCCTGCGGTTTCAGGAACCATGGCATTAATCTTATCCGCTAACAATTCTCTTTCTATAGAAGAAGTAGAAACCTTGCTAAAGGAGACTGCCGTGCCTTTGGAAGACTCAGATGATTCCGGTTACCCGAATCATGGCTATGGCTACGGGCTTATAGATGCTTTTGAAGCAGTTTCAAGAATAGCAGGCGGTACCGGAATCATTGAAGGAAAGGTTCTAGTAGAAGGAGAAGATTTAGAAAATCCAGTAATACTTCATAACCAGGAAGTATTTGAAACCTATTCCGGTTCAGGAATACAGATTAAGGCAGAAATTTCAGATGATGTCTCAGTAATTGATACTGAGTTATTAGCAAAATCAACCGGTAAGTCATATTGGGTTACCTTGCCCCTTACAAAGGTTTCTGGTAACTATAAATCCGGAGTATATTCCGGTACCATAACCGATGATATAATTGGGCAGTCCGGATTCTCCTATAAAATAAAAGCAAGGGATTACGATGGAAACGTTGTAACTACGGAGGAATACAAAGTAGCAATTAAGTTTGGAGCCGTACCGGATGAATATGCAACGGATTTTGAAAGCTATCCCATAGGTTGGAAATTAGGAGGTGACTGGCAGTGGGGTGAGCCCGCAACCGGTATCGGACCAACACCTCTTAGCGGTACAAAGTTGCTGGCAACCAACCTTAGTGGTAACTACTCCGGCAGCGGGGATTATGCATTAGTATCCGTACCAATTGATTTAAGAAATACAAATCTTGAATTTGCCCAATTCAGGGTAAATCATTGGTTTGACTTCGAAAATAACAGGGACAAAGGAACCATATTTGTAACAAAGGATTTTGGTGAAACTTGGACACAGGTAGGACCTGCTTATACCGGTACGCAGAATGTATGGAAGGAAGTAGTGATTAACTTAAATTCCTATATCGGTTCACCAAACCCGGTATTTATTGCCTTCCGGGTAACCACTGACAGTTCCGTTCAAAAGGCGGGCTGGTATCTTAATGATGCAAAACTGATAGCAACGGATACCCAGGCACCGGCAGTACCAACTAATTTAAGTGGTAAGATAGTATTTAGTACAGTTGCCCTAAAGTGGAATGCAGCACCGGACAATGATATTTATGGATATAAAATTTATCGTTCCGATGCAGCAGATGGTGAATATACAGTAGTGGGAGAAACTTCCGGTACAACCTATGGAGACAGTGATATTACCTCCGACAGCACTTACTATTATAAAGTTGCTACTGTTGATTTTGCCGGAAATGAAAGTGCCTTAACAGCACCGCTTCGTGTAAAAGTGGGAACTCTGGGAGCTTATGTATATCTGGCTGACTTTGAGAATGACAACGGCAACTTCACAACGGGCGGTACGAACAATTCCTGGGAATGGGGAGTACCTAAATCCGGCCCGGGAGCTGCCTTATATGGCGAAAAAGTATGGGCAACAAGTCTTGCAGGAAATTATCTAAATAGCAGTAATGCCTATATTGAATCTCCTGAAATACAGTTACCGGCTGATGAAAATAGTGTGTTGACAGTTGGGCAATGGTATGAAATAGAGAATAAATATGATAAAGGTTATATTCAGATAGCACAGAAGACTGGTGATAGTTGGTCAGCTTGGGCTGATATTGCCCCCGGAGGATTTTTTACAGGAGAAGGTAAAAACTGGAATGACTTAGAGATTCCTTTGGCCGCTTCTTATACCGGAAAGACCATAAAAATCAGATTTTTACTAACTTCTGATGGTTCTGTTGTTAAAACCGGCTGGTATATCGATTATGTATTAATTGATACAGCAAAAGAGGATACACAAAAAATTGGTTTAGCAGATAGAAAAACAAGTAAAAATGAACTTAATTCTACAGATAGCAAGAAAGAAACAGAAGTAAAAGATTTTCAGCTTACTTTAAACGCAAACGAAACAGTTGAACTTACAAAATATGAAACAGTAAGCGATGAGGCTATTAGGTCTATTTCTTCCGTTACTACAGGGCTGCCAGTTGATGCGGTTGTTACGGTTCTTGAAACCGGACGAAGCGTAAAAACGAGCCCGGCAGATGGCAGATATAAATTAAAACATGCCGTAAATGAAGATGAAGGAACCTGGACCTTAAGAGCAGAAGCCTATGGTTTTTATCCGTCAGAAGCAACGGTTCATTTAGAAGAAGATAAAACCGTCAGAAAGAACTTTGTCTTACAGGAGATACCAAAAGGCATAATCACAGGAAAGGTTGTAGACAGATATTCCGGTGAACCTGCGTCATTTGCAGCTATCCGGGTAAAAGAAGATTCTAAAATTCCGGTTGCTACTGCGAATGAAAACGGTGAATTTACAATAACTGATGTTTATGAGGGAACCTATACCCTTAAAGTGATTGCAGATGGATTTGAACCGGGTGAAGTAAGCGTTATTGTAGCAGGAGGGGAGGCTTCCAAGGTTGATATACCTCTAAAGAGATTCGTAGGCTATGAGGAAGAAATCGTTTATGATGACGGAACCGGAGAAAACGCTCTTGTACTGAATGCTGTCGGTAATGGGCTGGCAATTCGGGTAACACCTGCACAATATGGCAAAGTAAAAGGTGCGAATATATTCTTCTGGGGAAGTGATTGGCCAAACCCCGGCGGAAATCAAATCGGCATTACACTGTATGATACGGATGATAATGGAAATCCTGTAAAATTGAACGTTCAGCCTAAGATTGTTGAGATTGTCAGAGGAGAATGGAATTATATTGATTTATCAGAATTTGGTTTTTCTACTGCCAGAGATTTCTTCATTGCAACTTATCAGACAGGAGTAGGAACTGCTTCACCGGGAACCGGAATTGACGAAGCGTCACCTTATGGGGACAGATCCTATCTGTATGCCGGAGACACCTTCAAATCTCTGGCAGATGAAGATACAGAAGGGGGACTCATGATAAGGGCCAGAATGGAATACTCTGTAGATACCCCCGATATCACTAATTTGAAAGAGGTTAACTACACAAATAAAGATGCTATACTGGTAGAAGGTAAAGTAACAGCGGATGGAAAGGTTAATTTGTATACAAATGGTGTGAAAGTAGATGAAGTAAATTCTGTGAATAAAACCTTCCGTAAAGAGATTACACTGACGGAAGATAGAAGTATAATAACAGCAACTTCAGAATTAAATGGGAAAGAAACAGAACCCTCTGTCGGAAAGCTGGTAATTAAAGATAAGGTTGCACCGCATTTGACGATAACCAGTCCGGCTGACGGTTTGGTAACAAAGGACAGAGTAGTAGATATTGTTGGAACGGTACAAGACGATTACTTTGATAGAGTGGAAATTAACGATGAAAAAGTGGAAGTCGTTGATGGATCCTTTGTATTAGAAAAGATTGTACGTAAAGGTGAAAACGTATTTACAGTAAAAGCATTTGACTTGGCAGGTAATGTGACAGAAGAGACCGTTCGTGTTATCCTTAAAAGTGATTTGCCGTTTATTATGGATCTACAGCCGGTAGAAGATATCTCTGTAACACCGGGTGAAACTGTAACAGTCAGCTTTAGAAGTGAACCGGAAGGAAAGGGAGCATTTAGAGTGGTGCTTCCAAGCGGAAGCTTAGTTCAGGCAGATAATGCAATTGTTATGGAAGAAGTAGAAGCTGGTTTCTATGTAGGTACATGGGTTGCGCCGGAAGCTGTTATCACCGGACTTGCTATTGAAGCAGAATTTACAGATAAAGCAGGCAATAAGGTGAGTGCTGTGGCAGAAGGTAAAATCAATGTTGTAGCAGAACAGACAATTAGAGAGCTGACACCTTCACAGGATATTACCTTAAGCGGTGGAGAAGTATTAACCATAAGTTTTAGAAGTAAAGAAGGGGGAGAAGCTGCTTACAGGTTGGTTTACCCTGGATTTAACGTAACAAAAGTAGCTGCTGTTTCCATGGCAGAGGTTACCCCTGGGTATTATGTTAGTACCTGGATAGCTCCGGCTAACACAAAAATCAGTGGTTTGGTAGTGGAAGTGATTTATACCGATGCTGCTGGAAATAAGACTACGGCAACTGCTGAAGGAATTGTAAATGTTGTTGAGACGGAAACTGATAATAAAAATACGATAAAAGCAGATATTGTAGAAAAAGTTATTCTGCCGAATAAGCTGGACACCACAGAAACCCCCATTATACCAATTGTTCCTATCGAGCCTAAAGTAACAAAATAAGATAGAAAGCAATAGAGAAAAATAAAAGGACGTATTACAAGCTGACTTTTTAGGTTCAGCAGGTAATGCGTCTTTTTTGTAGGGCTGTCTTTAAAAAACCACCGGCTAGGCCGGTGGATCCCAGTCGCTTCTAGCGTTTTCATAAGAAAACTCCTCTGTTATAATAAGTGTGGGTCTCAAACCGCACCAAAATAACAAAGGAGGTATCCATATGGATAAGAACAGATTATCACATACAACATGGGAATGCAAATATCATATTGTGTTTGCACCCAAATTTAGAAGGCAGATAATTTATGGAAACATTAAAGCAGATGTGGCAAACATTTTGAGTACACTATGTAAAAGAAAAGGCGTAGAAATAATCGAGGCAGAGTGTTGTCGAGATCATATACACATGCTGGTGAGAATACCCCCCAACATTAGTGTGTCAGAATTTATGGGATACTTAAAGGGAAAAAGCTCGCTAATGATATTCGATAGACATGCAAATTTAAAATATAAGTATGGAAATCGAAAATTTTGGTGTAGAGGGTATTTTGTAGACACTGTAGGAAAAAATGCAAAGAAAATAGAGGCATATATCCGAAATCAGCTCATGGACGATCAAGCAGAAGAGCAACTAACACTAAAAGAGTATATCGACCCGTTTACGGGTGAGCCAGTAATTAAAGGCAAATAATTAAGCCCTTGTAAGGGTTAGCTAGTGAAAGTGGTGCGTTTGGGGCCTTTACTTTCGAAGGGCCTTTGAGGCCCAAGCCGGTATTAGTCCCTTACAGGGACAGAGCAAACCACCAGTTCACACTGGTGGTCCTGATTTAAAATAGGAAATTAACTACATTCAATTTGTTTAATAATCATATCATTCCCCTCTAAAATCTCCATGTCAAAACTTTTGCAATCCGGACAGCTTAAATCACTGTATACTGCATTAAATACCCGTCCGCAGCTTTTGCATTTCACAATGCCCGGTATAATAATAAGTTCAAGCTCAGTTTTCTCCATAAAGGTTTTATAGGTTGCAGCCGGAAAACATTGTTCCAGATATCGCGGTACAATGCCTGAGAGTTCACCTACTTCTATAACCAGCTTATGTACTTTGGTCAGATTCTGTTCTTTTATAATTCCCTCAATGGTATGAACCATTGAATTTATTACACCAAGTTCGTGCATACTTTAACCTCTTCTGCTAAGCCCTTCTTTAATAGAAGAAGCGGCAATCTTCCCGGTACGGACAATGGCATTGGCAGCGATTTTAACCGGAAGTTTTTCATAGGTATCTGGAACAGAGTTGTAGTTGCGGGTAAGGTGTATGGCATCAAATTTGCACTTTGTAGTACACATACCACATCCAAAGCACATGTAACTGTTTATTTCAACAGCACCGCAGCTTAAACAGCGTTTGGTTTCTTCTTGTAATTGTTCTTCCGTAAAGGTAAGACGGTCGTCTAAAAAGCTGCCTTTTTTCTCAGGAGAATGTCTCGGACGTTGCCTTGGTGCCTTGTTAAAGTCATATAAACCGGATATAGTATTCTTATCAAAAGAATGGTATTCCTTCCGGTCACGGCCATAAACAAGGGACTGACCCGGCTGTACATAACGGTGTATGGAAATAGCAGCTTCTTTTCCTGCTGCAATGGCATGAATAGCAAATTTTGGACCGGTACAGCAGTCACCCCCTGCAAAGATATCAGGTTCCATTGTCTGCCAGGTTAAACTATCTGCTGTGAGGGTATTATTAACACTTAGTTCTGCCTTACTTCCGGTAAGCAGATTACCCCACTCTATGGACTGACCGATAGACAACAGTACCGCATCTGCTTTTACGATTATCGTATCATCCTCATTATAAATCGGTGCAAAGCGGTGTTCCTTGTCAAAAACCCTGTTACATTTTTTGAATTCCACACCGGTAACTTTACCGTCTTTGGTAAGAATACGTTTGGGTCCCCAGCCATTTTTAAAAATTACGTTATCTTGTTTGGCTTCTGAGATTTCCTCTGGCAGTGCCGGCATTTCATGAAGACTTTCAAGACAGTACAGACTGACTTTCTTAGGATTCTGCCGGGCAGCAGTTCGGGCAACGTCTATTGCAACATTTCCTCCGCCGATAACTACTATGTTACCAGTAAGCTCTTCCTGGATGCCAAGGCTTACACCTCGTAAATATTCTACACCTGAAAGAACCCCTTTGGCATCTTCTCCTTCGAGATTAAGCATTCTCCCGCCCTGTGCGCCAATGGCAAGGTAAAAGGCCTCATACCCTTCCTTACGGAGGTTTTCAAGAGTAATATCTTTGCCGACTTCAATTCCTGTTTTAAAGGTAACACCCATTTCACGCAGGACATCAATTTCAGCATTAAGAACCTCTTTTTCCAAGCGGAAGGAAGGAATACCCAGTGTCAGCATACCTCCAAGCTTATGATGCTTTTCAAAAACGGTTACCTTATAACCATCAATTGCCAGATAATACGCACAAGAGAGACCGGCGGGACCAGAACCGATAATAGCAATTTTATTACCCAGGTTATAACGCTTAGGAGGAATATATCGGATGGTTTTATCTAGTTCTTTATCTGCAATAAACTTTTTGATTTCATCTATAGCAATCGGCTCATCGATATCTCCTCTGGTACATTCGTTTTCACAGGAATGTGGGCAGATACGACCGCATACAGCGGGGAAAGGATTTTCTTTTTTTATAAGTTCCAGTGCATCCAGATAGCGCCCCTGTGCAGCTAGTTTTATGTAACCTTGTACCGATATGTGGGCAGGACAGGTAGTTTTACAAGGAGAAGTTCCATCCTTAGATACATCCTGACGATTTTCCCGGTAGTTAAGATTCCAATCGTCTTTCCTCCAAATGTGATTTCTGGAGGTGCGTTCCTTTTTCTCTGGATTAGAAGTCATAGAGCAGAGCTTCTGCCCAAGAGTTAAAGCATTCACAGGGCAGTGTTCTACGCATTGGCCACAGGCAACGCAGTTTTCTTTATTTACATTAGCTGTAAAGTTAGAGCGTATGGCATCCGGCGTATTAAAAAGAGTTGCAAGTCTCAGAGAAAAGCAGGAACAGCCGCAGCAGTTGCAAATTGCCGCAGATTCTCCAAGACCATCGGTATGAGGCATCTCATGCATAAGCCCGTTATCTTCAGCGAATTTTAAGATTTCCTTCGCTTCTTCCTTCGTAATCTTACGTCCCCTGCCGGTACGGATATAATACTCAGCACCCTCTCCCATCTGAATGCAGATTTCATGTTCCATATGACCACAGCCCTCTTCAATTACCCGTCTTGACTGTCGGCAGGAGCAATCAGATACAGAGAAGGTATCATATTTATCAAGGTAGTAAGAGAGGCGTTCCCAGGGTTTTACATCCGGAATATCCTTAATTGCAGATTCCACAGGTATCACCCGCATCATTGCCATGCCCTCAGGAAATTTGGCTGCCATGGGGGCAAGCCGGAGTCTGGTATACTCTTCGAATGCTTTTCCGATTTCAGGATGTTGTGAAAGTTGTTCCCGGTTATTTACCATCATTTCCAGCATGCCGGGGGCGAATATATTAACAAAATACCGGTCTTTATTATCCTCTTTGTCCGTCCAGACCTTGGCTACACCAGTATAGGCCAACTGATTAAGAATGGTTCTTAGTTCTTCCTCTGATTTTCCAGAGTGCTTTGCTATGTATTCGAAGGTGCGGGGTTTGCGGAGTCCGATAATCATAGCAATATCAGCCATATCATCTGTCACGACACAGTTAAGAGAATAGTACTCCGGAGAGGTTTCATCGATTTTATTCATTATTCCTGCAATACCGCCAACCATTTTTGCAAGTTTTACTATTTTAGGTCTTAATTCGTCCATAAATTAACCTCTTTTCTAAGCCAGTCAGTCCATTCGTCCATTCCCTCACCGGTTAAGGCACTGATTGGTATAATTTTCGCATGGGGATTTCGTGATTTAATATTTAATATACATTTTTCCAGGTCAAAATTAAAATGCGGCATAACATCTATTTTATTAAGTAAGACCACATCACAAATAGAGAACATAAGTGGGTATTTAAGGGGTTTATCATCCCCTTCCGGTACGGATAGAATCATGGCATTTTTCACTGCCCCCGTATCGAATTCAGCAGGACAGACCAGATTGCCCACATTTTCAAGAATTACTAAGTCCGCATCTGCTGCATCCAGCCCGTCAAGCCCTTGACGGGTCATCTCTGCATCTAGATGGCACATACCGCCGGTATGTAGTTGGATAACCTTAGCTCCGGTCTTTTGTATGGTACGTGCATCTACATCAGAGTCAATATCAGCCTCCATGACACCTATTTTAAAATCCTCCTGTAAGGCATAAATGGTTCGAGTCAGAGTAGTGGTCTTACCTGCTCCGGGGCTGGACATAAGATTTAATAAATATCTGTTTTTTTCTTTTAATTCCTGGCGAAGCTTTTGTGCCTGCTGGTCGTTGTCTTTAAAGACACTCGCCTTTATTTCCAAAATCTTGAATTCTTCCATATAATAGCTCCTTCCTTTATGAGACCGGTAGATTAAGATAAGTAAATAGTAATATAGTTTATTTTTTAACAATTATAATTATAGAATATTACTTAAATACAAGCAATATTACTATAAAAAACTGTCATTTTTGCTGAAAAATATGTTGAATTATGTAAATAATATATGATAAAATGAAGTTGGTTTCTGGTATGACCAGAGCCAGGATTTGAAAAGACTTGTTCTAAAAGAGGGTATTGCATTGCAATTGCCTAAACTTAACGCATGTCCTAGATTAAGAAGGAGGAGCATATGGAATTTGAAAAACTTACTACACACAGTCTTAAGAATATGTTTGTCTGTCAAATTCGTGACAAGATTTTATCAGGGCAACTGACGGTCGGAAGCCGGTTACCCTCAGAACGAGAACTTGCCAAGCAGATGCAGGTCAGTCGTACAGTTGTTAACAGTGGATTTACAGAGCTTGAAAACCAGGGCTTTTTAGAGATACTGCCAAGACGAGGAGTTTTTATAGCAGATTATGGAAAGAATGGGAATATAAATACTTTAAATGCTATTATGGAGTATCATGGAGACACACTGGGCCAATCTGAGATTCGGTCTATCCTGGAAGTCCGCCGGGGACTGGAGCATCTGGTTACGGATTCTGTTATAAAAGTAGCCTCAGATGAGGAGATATATGGATTAGAGGGGCTTCTAGAAGAAATAGCAGAGGCTAAAAATGTTGAAGAAGTGGTTTCAGGAACCTTTGCCTTTCATCATAGACTATCTGTTATCAGCCAGAACAGTATTATGCCTTTACTTTACATATCTTTTAAACCGGTGGTGACACAGCTATGGAAACGCTTCTGCCAATATTACGGTAAGGAAGTTCTTTATGATAGTGTACTTTGTCTGTATAAATGTTTAAAGAAGAGAGATATGATTTCTGCAAGAAGCTGTACGGATAAACGTCTTAATGATGCAATAGCGGAAGGACACCAGATATTTAAAACTAATGATTTAAAAAACGTAACAGCTCAATAAGTAGTTCTCAATAATCAGACTAAAAAATTCAGGAACCAAAGCTACAAGACCCTCGTCTAATGTATGTAAACAGCAAATACAAACAATACTATATAGAATTACGAGGAGGTCATTCATATGAAGAAAGGTACATTAGGTATTATACTAGCAGTTGTAATATTATTTGCGGGCTTTTATTATTTTGCACAAGCCTCTCTAAATACAAAGGCTGAGGAATCCGGCAAAAAAATAACACGTGAAACGAATACCAAACAGAAATTAGGAAAACAGCCCAAGAAAAAAACAGCATCAAAAAAGGTGACGGTTAAGCCAAAGGCAGTTAAGAAAGATGATTCTATTGAAATGAAAATCACTATAAAAAATAACACGAAAAAGGATGTAACCATTGAACACTCCTCAGGTCAAGTATTTGATATCCAGCTTCTTGACGCTAATAAGAACCTATTATATACCTGGTCTGCTGATAAATCGTTCATACAGATGTTATCTACCACAGAAATCAAAGCCGGAAAATCTCTGTCCTACAAAGAAGTTTTGTCTGGGGAGGTGTATGAGAATATCAAGGATAAAGTAGTATATATGAAAGTATATCTTACCGGAACTGCAGATTTCATAAATGCTGATGGATATATAGTTAAAGTGAAATAACAACGTTATAACAAGAAAACCTGTAACTTTTGATAGTGTGACCACACAAAAGTTATGGGTTTTCTTTAAGTTTAAAGATGTGCTAACTCGTTGACAAAAAGATAAGATTAAAATATAATAAAGAAACTTTATAAAGTCCTGCAATTTCTGCTTTTACAAAAGAAAGTAGCATTACAGAAGCCGAAAAAATAATGCTTCCGGATATAATAGTATCAAATAACTTAAATTCAGATTTTGAAGCAGGGATTAAACAGATAGCATTACTTAATTGTCTAAATATAAATATCACACAGATGGGAGTTAAGTTAAAAAGAACGTTTCAACTGTTCTGTTTAGACCTGTTCAATTTTTGAACAGGTCGTCAAAAATTGAAAGGCATAGGTGTTAATATATGAATCAAAAAGAAAGAATGCTCACAGGTTTGCCTTATAAGGCATGGCTGGATGGTTTAAGCGAAGAAAGAATGGAGAACAAATTAAAGATATATGAATATAATCAGATACGTCCGGATGAGAAGAAGAAAGCGGAAGAACTAATTCGGAGTATTCTTGGCAAAGCGGGTGAAGACATTCACATTGAACAGCCATTTCATTGTGATTACGGAAAGAACATAGAAGTCGGAAATAATTTTTTTGCTAACTATAACTGTACCATATTAGATGTAGGTAAAGTTATAATCGGAGAGAATGTAATGTTTGCACCCAATGTATCAATCTATACGGCGGGACATCCCATTCATCCGGACTCCAGGAATTCAGGCTATGAATATGGTATTGCTATTACAATCGGTGATAATGTATGGATTGGCGGAAATGTTGTGATTAATCCTGGTGTTACAATCGGCCATAATGTTGTTATCGGAGCAGGTAGTGTTGTTACGAAAGATATACCGGATAATGTAATTGCAGTGGGGAATCCCTGTAAAGTTATAAGAGCAATAACGGAAGAAGACAGAAAATACTATTACAAAGATAAAGAATTTGATGTACAGGATTATACTGAATAATAAAAATATCTAATAAGAAGGCTATCTGTAATTGGTGAAAGAATAACAGATGGTCTTTTTGTATGCAATTATTATAAAAATATTTGTTACAGAAGTACTTGTAAAAAATACAACTGTATTATATAATACAGTTGTATTGTGAAAAGATTAATTGTTATTTGTCTTGGAGGGATGGAATGCCTAAAATTATAAATTATGATAATCAAAAGGAAAGTATTGCAGAAGCGGCATGGAGGGTAATAAAAAGAGAAGGAATAGAGAATGCATCGGTACGCAATATTGCGAAAGAAGCAGGAATATCTTCAGGAGCATTACAGCACTATTTTAGTTCTCAAGTCCAATTATTAGAGTTTGCAATGAATATGGTTTTTGAACGTGTTGAAGACAGATTTACACGTATTAGTAACGAGATAAGCAGCGTTACACTTGAGAATGCAAAAAAAATATTATGGAATCTTATGCCGGTAAATGAGGAACAGGAATTGGAAATGGAAGTCTGGCTGTCTCTGACTGTTAAAGCGTTCCATGAATCGTCTTTAAATAAAATAAGTAAGAGTACGTATGAAGCCATACATCTGATAATACTAACCCTTTTAAAACAATTAGAGGAGGCAGGGTTACTAAAAAAGGGCTTGAAGCTTTCAATGGAGGCCAAGAGACTGCATATTTTGCTGGACGGTTTATCTCTTCATCGAATGGTTTCACCGGATACTATGACAAGTGATGTATTTCATTCTATATTAGATCAACACTTAAGGGAATTAACAAATAATTTGACTGACTAGAAGTTAGAATTGTGGAAATGTGGGAACTAGGCTGAAAGGAGAAAAATACAAATGAAAAGACACAGAAGGATAAAAAAGGCATTAGGAATTACCGCAGCTTTTTTTATTCTTATTATTATTGCAGGTTTTGTTTATGAAGCGATTGCTTTTAGAATGAATAAAAAAGAATTTCCTATGCCGGGTAAGCTTGTAGATGCAGGTAACTATAGCCTTCATCTGAATGTACAAGGAGAGGGTGCATTTACAGTTATATTTGAAGCAGGCAGTGGCGAAACTAGTTTATCGTGGGGAGACATACCAGAGCAACTATCTTCTATTGCAAGAGTTGTTAGTTATGACAGAGCAGGTTATGCCTGGAGTGAAGAAGCAGAAACGAAACGATCAGGGTATCATATTGTTCAGGAATTGTATACGGCGTTACAGCAGGAGGGGATTAAAGGTCCTTATATTCTTGTCGGACATTCGCTGGGGGGGATGTATTCAAGGCTGTTTGCAGAAGAATACAGGGAAGAAGTAGCAGGGTTAGTATTAGTTGATGCAAGACCAGAGGAGGATGAGGAGCAGACAGCACCCATATACGCCAAGGAAAATTATGTACAAAAACCCTCAGCCAATGTATTATCTTTATTAAAGCAAGCGGGCATCATGCGGTTTTTTCAAAATTATTTATTAGAGGGCATGGTTCCTGTTGAGGAAAGAGAACTTTTTATAAATGTTATTGCTACACCAAAATATTTTCATGCTGTGGAGGAAGAAGGGAAGCTCTCAGGTGATGTAGAGGACGCAATTCGAGGCCAGCAGTTAGGGAGGCTTCCGGTGAAAGTAATCGCACGGGGACTCCCCCCAGATTATAAAGCTTTTGGTATTTCTGAAGAATCCGGACAAAAGATTGAAGAAATATGGAGAAACGGGCAGCTTGGCATGCTTGCCATCTCTGATAACAGCGAGTTTATAGAGGCAGCAAATAGCGGTCATATGATAATGAAGGAAGAGCCAGAATTAGTTCGGAATATTATAAAAAACCTGATTCAAGACCTGGAAGAAGGGAAAAATAAATAAAGAAATAAGGAACTCTTTGAAGTATTGCTAAAACCCTTATGTGGGAATTAAGTCAGCTTCAAAGAGTTTTTTTGTTTAATCAGGCTGAAAATAAATGAAAGATGTGATAAAATAGTAAAAGTGGATTTACGAACGAGATTCAATGGATATAAAATACAGGGAAGGACAATATAATGCCAGATACATTATATAACAGGAAGAAGAAATGCGGATAGGTTTTTTTGATTCAGGTGTTGGTGGTATAACAGTACTACACGAGGCATTAAAGATATTACCTGATGAGGATTATATATATTATGCAGATACTAAAAATGTTCCTTATGGAGTAAAACCCAAGGAAGAGGTTAAACAATATATTTTTACGGCCATGGAGTGTATGATTAATCAGGGAGTGAAAGCTATTGTTATTGCCTGTAATACGGCTACGAGTGTGGCGATAGAAGAGGTAAGAAGCCGATACAATGTGCCTGTTATAGGGATGGAACCGGCTGTAAAGCCTGCTGTTAGAAATAATCAGGACAGGAGCAAACGAGTGTTAGTAACTGCCACTGCTTTAACATTAAGAGAAGAAAAATTGCAGAATCTTATAGCAAGGTTAGACCAAGGACATATTGTGGATTTATTACCACTGCCGGGATTAATCCAATTCGCTGAGAAGCTGGTGTTTGATGAGGAAACTGTATTGCCGTATCTGCATGAGCAGTTGTCTTTATATGACTTAAATCAATATGGAACCGTTGTTTTGGGCTGTACGCATTTTCCATATTATAAAAATATATTTTATAAAATACTTCCAAGGCAGGTTAGTGTGATTGACGGAAACAAAGGGACTGTTAATAATTTAAAAAGAATACTGGCGGACTCGCATTCTTTGGGAGGGGGCAGCGGAAGGATTGCATACTACGAGTCAGGAATCAGAGTAGAAGATACAATAAGACTCAATAACTATAAAGAATTAATGAGGTGCTTGGAACGTACAAATAAAGTATCAGATTGATACTCTTATATAGCAAAGGGGAAGCAGCATATATAACAAAAACAATGTATTGATTATTTTATCCGGTTAAACAAAAGGATATTACTACCAGAGTAGAGATTATGTATAACATAATATTTTTGTAAAATAAGGATAATTATATTACATAGATACTTTTTCCGTAGAAAGGAGTCATAATCAATGAATGAAAAAATTCTGGTAATAGAGGATGAAAAAAAGATATCGGATGCAATTACGTATGCATTGGGAAGAGAAGGCTATACCTTCGAGGTGGCTTATGATGGCGAAGTTGCTTTGGAAATGATATCCCGATTCCGTCCAAATGCCATTATTTTAGACGTTATGCTTCCTGGGATGGACGGATATGAAATTCTTAAGCACCTAAGGGATAAAGAGCGTATAGGGGTTATTATGGTAACCGCAAAAGAGGATATTGTCCATAAAATACTAGGGCTTGAGCTGGGGGCGGATGATTATATAACCAAACCTTTTGATATGCGAGAATTACTTGCACGTTTGAAATCTTTGCTGCGTAGAATACAGAAAGCAGAAAAGAAGCAGGAGTCTGCTAAGGTCAGTCTGGGAGGTATTATACTTTATTTAAATAAACGAACCGCTTTTACTGAAAACAAAATGCTTGATTTGACTCCAAAGGAATACGATATGCTTGCTCTTTTATTGGCTAACCCTGAGCGGGTTTACACAAGAGAACAGCTTCTTGATTTGGTATGGGGGATTGACTATATAGGAGGGACCCGCACCGTGGATATACATGTGCAGCGGGTTAGAAAGAAACTTGGTGAGAAATACGAAGATGTGATTCAGACCGTTTATGGAATAGGTTACAAAGCCATAGGGGGCAGCAGTGAAAATTAGCATAAAATTAAAATTCAGCCTTTTTCTTGCGGCATTACTGCTTCTTGTTGTATTTTTCTTAAGCCTTTTAGTACTGCAAGGCATAAAAAGTAACCAACAAAATCAATATGAACAATATTTATCCCAGCAGGCAAAAACCGCAAACACGTACTTTATCCAGAGAATTTTATCGGAAGAAAACAAGGTACCACAGACCTTTCTATCTGCAAAGGGGCAGGAATTTGCCCGGCAGTTGGAATCAATAAGCGGCCAGACTTTGGTTTTGTATGACAAGCAAGGGAAGCTGATAAGTAAAAAGGTAACAGATACAGAGTCAGACCGTATAAAGCACGCATTGGACTATGCATTAGACAATAAGACAGCCTATTTGGTGATAGAAGATTCCTTATATTACCTGACTCCTTTAATAGCCGGAAATGAACAGCTTGGTGTAATACAGTTTTATTATTCCTTGTCTGAACACCAGTCATTTTACAACAATATACGGCAATTATTTATCTATATAGGTGCAATTGTATTTTTCTTAAGTTTTTTAATCGGTAATATATATTTTAACGCTTTTGCATCGGGCATTATAAAACTAGATAAAATGGTGGATAAAATACGAGAGGGTCATTATGCAACTACAATTTTAAAACGAAGGGACGAAATCGGAAAGTTAAGTCAGGGAATCCATGCCATGAGCGGTCAGATTCAAAAAACCATACAAGGCCTTAAAGAGGAAGAAGTTAAATTAACGCTTGCTGTGAACAAATTGTCCCAGCTTGATATACAGCAGAAACAATTTATTGGTAATGTAACCCATGAATTTAAAACACCTCTAACCTCAATTAAGGCCTATATTGATTTGTTAGAAATGTACCCTGACGATGAGGCACTTTTACAGACGGCCATCACCAATATAAAAAGTGAGACCGGACGTTTGTATGAAATGGTAGATAAGGTTTTGCAGTTATCTGCTTTAGAAAAATATGATTTCGAACTAAAGCTTGAGAAACTTGCCGTTAAGCAGATATTAGAAACAGTGATAAACAGCTTAAAGGGCAGAATGGATAAGTTCGGTATTAAACTTTCTGCGGAACTTAGGGATATCTATATAGAAGGGGATAAAGACAGCTTAGTAATAGTGTTGATAAATCTGCTGGATAACGCCATCAAATACAACAAAACCAATGGGCAAATTTTTGTAAAAACGTATGAGTTAAGGTATCAGGTATTTATAGAAATAGCAGATACAGGGATTGGTATTCCTGAGGAACTTGTACAAAAAGTGTTTGAACCTTTTTATACAGTTGATAAAAATAGAGCAAGAGAGAATGGAGGGGCCGGCTTAGGGTTGTCACTTGTTAAGAAACATACAGAATCCATGGGGGGATCTGTCAGTTTACTAAATACCGGAATGGAAGGAACCAGCTTTAAAATTACCTTTCCAGCAATCACAGATGAAGCGTAGAAGTATATTCCCTATTCCTATAGAATGTTTACATTTTAGATACAATTGTTAACAGGATATATATAATTGTATATTATACTGAAATAAATTCTTGATAATCTATATATCGAGGAGGCGATTAAATTGAATATTAAGTTACATGCTTCAATTTTTATCTAGACAGTATGGCAAGCCGATATGGCTTACAATGTGAACTGGATTGAAAAGTAATTTTCACATAACATTTGCCTGCGACCAAAGTGTGCAGGTATCGGAAAGGGATGGTATTTTATGAAAAAAATACAAATAACGAAAGCAGTATGTGTGCTGGTTTTATTATTAGCGACTACAGGATGTAGTGCAGAAAGAGAGAAAGTAACAGTTAAGGAACCCGGAGGATCCCTTACAATTATTGATAATCCGGAAAGTGAAGTAAAGGATACGGGTGTTAATGTAATAAGAATTGATCCTTATGAGAAACTCGAAATTACGGATTGGCTGGATGCAGATACCGTAATTGTATCTAAGGAAAATGAAACATTAGAGAAAATGAGTCTGGCGGAATTATCGGATTCGTATCCAAGAAGCCTATATCTTTATAATCTTAAAACTAAGGAGTATGAGCTGTTACAAGAAGATGCAGACCTTAACTTAGGAGGTGCAAAATTATCCTCTGACAAGAAAAATCTGTTATATTACGGCAATAGCCTGGGCGATCCATCTTATTATGTTTTAAACCTTGAGAACAGAAAGAGTTTTGGTATTATAGGTGAGCCAGTTGGAAATGTAGGCAGTGCAAATTGGGCTGATAAGGATACTGTAATTGGAGCAGGTTATATGAGTGGTGCCTATACCGCCAGTACAGACGGTAAAATAACCATTATAAAGGAATTAGAGGAAAAAGCAATTTTTGTGGTACAACAAATAAAAGATACAATTTACTACAATACTTCCGATGATAATACCCTTATGGCTTTAAACTTAACAACCAAGGAAACGGTAAGTTTGAATCTTGCCAACGTGTTTTCTGTATACCCTGCTCCTGATGAAAAGCAGATACTGGTTTTACAATATAATGGTTCTCAACAAGTCTTATTGCTTTGTGATATGGATGGAAGTAATATTAAAACCATTGCGGAAGGCTTAGAATTAGGAGGCATATCCTGGTCTCCTGACCAGAGAATGATTACTTACAGCATGAAAGGGGAAGGCAGCGGCACAGGAACCAGCGGGCTATATCTCTATGATTTGTTGACGGGTGAACCCACACGGATTGCAGTAGATGTGGAAGGAATTACAACCAGTTTTAGTCCTTCCGGTAAGGAATTTGCATTTACCCAGTGGGATGGAAAACAGTATAACAGCAGTATTGTTCACCTAGAGGATTCTTTACAGTAATAGTTAAAAACAGCTAATTATGAAACCGTTATTTTATGTGTTTTGGTGTTGCTTTGCTTGGAATTATGTTGTATTCTTTAGGGAAGACAGAATTTTTTGTTCAGGAGGACATTATGTTTCAAGTAAAAGAAGCAACAGGCTGCCCCTTTGAGGAAGAATACCTGCGAAAGGAGGACAGGAGTTTTAATATTCTTGACTTTGGTGCAGGTACCAAGAAAACTCCTGTAGAGAATACAGCAGCAATCAACAATGCAATTATAAGTGCATCCAAAGAGGGCGGTACCGTCATTATTCCTAAAGGGGATTTCAGAGTATATACCATACATCTTAAAAGCGGTGTAAATCTATATTTAAGTGAAGGCAGTATCCTGCATGCTGCTAAGACAGATATAACGAATTCCTATGAATTGCAAACCGGTGAAGGTGGTAATTATCTGGAACCGGAGGTAAATCTTTATACAGGGCTACAAGATCATGGACATACGTATTTTGCCAACAGTCTGATATACGGAGTGGATATACAGGATGTCATGATATACGGTACTGGTTTGATAGACGGCAGTTTTTTAAATGATCAAGGAGAACTGCAACATGTATTAATGGGCGGTGATCCGCTAGACCCAATAAGGCGTTCTGGTGCAGGCCATCAAGGAGAATGGTTCGGCAATAAGGCTATTGCTCTTGTAAGATGTGAGAATGTTGCTTTATGTGACTTTTCTATAGTAGCAGGTGGACATTTTGCAATTATTACAACTTGTGTTAAAAACTTATTTGTAAATCATATCTTAGTCGATACAAACAGGGATGCTTTTGATGTGGATTGTTGCCAGAATGTTACTATTTTAAATTCTACGTTTAACTCCCTAACCGATGATGCTATTGTTATGAAGGCTTCTTATGGCGGTGGTATTTTTATGCCTTTACAAAATGTATTAATTGAAGACTGTAAGGTTAGTGGTTATGATATGGGATCTGTTTATTCTGGTACTTATACGGCGGATAAGCTGATCGCTACAGATCGGTGCGGCCCTACCGCCAGAGTGAAACTTGGTACAGAGGCAACCTGCGGCTATGACTGTGTAACCGTCAGACGTGTAGCTTTTAAGCGATCCCGGGGTTTTGCGCTGGAGGCAGTGGATGGCTCGGATTTGAGTAATATTATTTTTGAAGATTCTACTTTAGAGGATATCAGCAGTTCACCTATATTTATTAAGGCAGGAGACAGAGGCCGTTTCCCTGTTACAGGTAACACCAAGGATGACACTATTATTCCGGATACAAACAGGGAGCGTAATGTGCGTCTTGATAATATTAATTTTGTATTGCCGGCAGTGAAGGAGTATCAGGCTTATCCTGCAAAACGCTATCTGCCTTCGTATAACAGGACGCATAGAGTATCCGTTGACGGACATTCCTATTTTAATATTGTGGATGAAAAAGAGCCATGCAATCTAAACCCTGCGAATTATCACGAGGAAGGCGGAACGTTTTATGCCTTAAAGTTTGATAGTTCTGCACTGCAATATATTCCTGATTATGAAAAAGAACTAAAAAAAGAACAGCTTTTCCTGTATGCTAATGCTTATGGCTGTGACCACATCGCGGCGGTTCATGATATTGTTATCCGTAATATAATAGTTAAAAATGCAGATCCCCGTTACCCCATTGAAATCATGGGCTTGGTGGGAAGCCGTATTAAAAATGTATGTATTGAGAATGTAAAGGTAGAGTACAGAGGTGGTTTAACTCTTAAGGATGCCGTTGAACAAAGGCAGTTAAATACAAACTGGGAATATAGGCAGAATGGGAAGAAAAAACCACATATCCAGTCCCTGCCCTGGCTGATTAATACTTTTTTCCTAAAGAATGAGGGGCTGCTTCCAAGGGCAGAATGGGATAATAGCAAAGAAGTCTGGCGGGATGCTCCATTTAATGTACCGGAGCTTCCGGAAGTTTATCCCGAACCTAGTAACTGGGGAATATTGCCGGCATATGGTCTTTATGCAAGACATGTAGAAAATTTGTATCTTAATAAGATTGAGTTTAAATTTATGGTAGAAGATACCAGATATCCAATCGTACTGGATGATGTAATACATGGAGGCTTAAAGAACATACAGGTTGATTATGCAAAGGAAGTGGAGCAAATTGTCTTTGTAAAAAATGAATTTAAAAGACCTGCCGGTCTTGAATATGTACCGGATTATGCCTATCATTCTACGAATGTAGAAGATGTTGAAATTGAACCTGCCCTGACAGTAAAAACAGTAACGGTAAATGCTCCGGCCCCCGGTACTCCAAAAGATGGATTGTATGCTTATAAAACGGTTCCGATTCCTGCACATGGTTATGCTTTTTCAAACCCTACGGCAGAACACCCGCTGCCTCAGACTGTTTATCGTCCGTTTTTCTTAACAGTACCGGAGCAGACGGTCAGAGCCGGAGAAACACTTAGCTTAGATATAATTGCCAGACAACCCGCCTTTGAAACTTCATTATTTGAAACAGACGGAAAAATTTATAATGAGTCTCTTGCAGTTAAGGATTATACAGTACAGGGTAACCGTCAGCCGATGAAATTATATGCAAAAGCATTACCGAAGGGGGCGGTTTTTGATACGTCAGCATTTACTCCAGGTAAAGCATGTGTATTTCACTGGACTCCATCTAAGGAGGCAGCCGGGGAGGAACCGTATATTGTAAGGTTTATAGCAGATGATGGAATTATACCGGAGGAAATGTCAGTTGCAATAAGAGTTCTGGATATATAAACAATTGAATTGATAAGTTCCATGACCTAGGGCACCGGTAAAAAATCCGGTGCCCATTGCTTATCTTTTTTACACAAATGAAGTTAAGCTATTTTTTCTTTTATAGTATGATATTATGAAATATAAGCAATTGCGAAACGTTCTTTTTCATCACGTTGGATGACAGTTTCCCAATTCACTATTATGAGAAAGAAGGCAAAGAGGTAAATTTATGCTTGAACAAATTTTATTACACTGGGGAATGCAAGGAGAGGTTAGCAAGATACACAGCAGAGTTTGGAATATATCAGATCAGTATGTTGTAAAGATTTATGATAAGCTTGAAGAATTGGAACGTAATTTAACGATTCTTAAAATGCTACACAATGAAGGGATACCTGTTGCAGAGGTAATTCCGTTAAAAGACGGGAAGGAGTACCTTGCCGAAGAAGGAAAATATTATGTTATGAACAGGAAGCTGCCGGGAGGCAGTATAAAAGATTTAAAAAAGAATCCTATAGAAATCTCTTATCTAATGGGAAGTACGATCAGCAGATTACATCTTGCTTTATTAAAATGCGAAGAAAAACTTTCATTCTGGGATAATAGTCTTTTAGAGGAAATGAACGGCTGGATATATGACAAACTAAAGGAGGGAGGTTGGAAGGATATCAGCAAAGAAGAATATGAGAATACAAAAGAAGAATTATGTAGAATTTATAGTCAGCTTCCTACCCAGCTAATCCATAGGGATGTTCATTTTGGAAATTTTTTATTTGAAGAGGGTGTATTCTCAGGATATATTGACTTTGATTTGAGCCAGAAGAATATAAGGATTTTTGATATTGCTTATTATCTTTTAGGAGTTTTATGTGAAGAATGCAGACAGGATGTCCG
The DNA here is from genome assembly GCF_014218335.1 of Anaerocolumna cellulosilytica. Lineage (GTDB taxonomy): Bacteria > Bacillota > Clostridia > Lachnospirales > Lachnospiraceae > Anaerocolumna > Anaerocolumna cellulosilytica. Next base: position 1,714,847 of record NZ_AP023367.1, read on the forward strand.
AGAAGAGCAGTGGCTTGCTATCATTTCTGAAACCATAAGGGGCTATGAAGTAAATATATCTTTATCCCAAATAGAAAAGCAGCATATAACAACGGTTATGAAAAGTATTGAAATTTTATTTGCAGTATATTTTGCTGGAACAAAAGATGAATCCCTTGCAAAAGATGCTTTGGAGCTATATCATCTGGTTCGGCAACAGGAAAAGAAAATCACACGTACTATTATGAATTCGTACTAGTTTATTTTGTGAAAAGTGAGCATTAGAAGGTTGAAAAAAAGGGTGTTGCAACATTTAAGTTGCAGCATCCCTTTTTTCTATGAATGTATGGTTAAACTTATAGGATTAGTCGCACTGAAATTTACCATTATCCAATCGGCAGGACGCACCAGGGGTCTCTGTTTTAGTTTCCAGTGTTTCTGTAATATTATTAATAGCTTTAATAATTTGAGGAAGTGGTTGAGCACCGCTTATCTTATATTTTCCATTAACTATCAGACAAGGAACACTGTGTATACCATAACCTTCAGCAAGAGGGAGGTCCTGTTCAACTGCCTCTAGAGTTTGGGGATTTTGATAATGCTGTTTCCATTGTTCGAAGTCCATATCTGTTTTCTTAATACATTCAAAAATCACCATTTCGTCTTCAATATCTTGGTTTTGTACAAAAAGTGCATTTTGAAGACTGTCAAAAACATCCCAATATCCCGTATCACCGGCTGTAAAATAGGCAGCTTTGCAGGCTGTCAGAGCTTTCATGGAAGAGGGAAAGGGGAAGGAAGCTTTACGCATTCCAGATATATTAAAACGATGTAAATCATCGTTCTCGTTAGCATGTTCCCAATGACTCAAAATTTCTTCTTTGGCTTTGTCTCTAGATCCAAACATACTATTAAAATCCTGCACAGTTTTAACAAGAGCAAAGGAACGGTGTTCAATGGAAACTTCAGGCATCATATTTTGCAACTGCCTCATTCTATATGACATGGGAAAACAAAAACTGCAAATTACATCATGAAAAAATTCTATTTTTATTTTACTCAAAACATCACTCCTAACGTAAGTCTGCATTGCAAGCCAGAATAGTTATACAAATTGTTAGCTTATTATCCCAAACAGACAGTCTGGTTACTTCAGTTATAGCATATTAGCTGAAAGAAAACAAGCCCGCCAGAGTAAGTGTTTTAGAAATGTTTTTATACAAAAAAGAAGGAGAGGATTCTCCTTCTTTTTTGTAAATATAAATTACTTTCTTTTCCCACCCATACAACAATGCAGTTGTATAGAAAATACAACAAGGTGAAAGACATGTTTATTATACAGGTCTTTTTCTTATGTACATATGGATTTTAATCAATTTATCTAGTAAAAAATAGAATAAATCAGAACAGATTCTAAAAAATATAAATGTTCTTTAAACAATGGTACTCAGCAGAAAAAAAACCTTGATTAAGAAGAGTACTAGAGGGCACACCAAAGAATCTTTTAATAGTCCGATTCATGTGTGACTGGTCACAAAAGCCGGAATTATTAGCAATTTCACATAAAGAAGTCTTGGAGTTAAAAATCAGAAAGACAGTGGACTGCAACCGAATAATTTCATCTAAATATTTTGGAGACAGACCAATAAAAGCATTAAAAAGGTTGTTTATATATCTGGGACTGTAATTCAATTCAGAGGATATTGTATTTATATTAACCAAACCTTTTGAAACTACCATACGCTGAATGCTGTATCGTATAAGTTCATATTTATCACAGACTCTAATATTAGACAGCAGAAACCTCTCTAAAATAGCTATACGTTCTATCAAGGTTTTAGAACCATACAACTCTTTATTGATTTCTTCAGATTTTAAAGAGTAGGCGCGAAAAGGAATCTGTTGTGATAATATCTCACAGGGATTAATGTTAAAAAACACTTTAAATGCACCGGGATGAAAGCGTATTCCTAATACGTATCTGTTTTTTAGTGCAAGTAATCCGCTAAAAGTTAAGGCTGTACCAGCTATATAAGACTGGAAGCCCTGTTTTGTGAGGATGAAAATAATGTCCATACAACCATCCGGTATAATAGGAATCGATAGGTCTTTGATTTCATTCGTATTAAATTCATAAAAGTAGGCAACGTATTTTGCTATGTATTTATTAATTGGTTTATATATGTTAAAGGTAACGTTCGCATCTAACCCGGGCTGTAGGGTTAAATAAGTATTAAGATTAGCCTGCGTCTCCGCATTCGATAAATTTCTTCGAATAATAATTTCCTTCATATTGTTTCACCTCAGTATGTTTGATAATACAAATATAACCGCAGCCCCTTAATGTTTGAAACTCCTTCAATTACATATCACACCTAGTAAATATATCACATTAAGTGAAACGTGTATAGGGATAAATATATACTTTTGTTTGTACGGATGTATAACTAAAACAAAAGAAGAAAAATTTATAATGGGAATTAATGAGATTATGATAGGAATTGAAGGACTTTAATAAAAAGTATAGAAAGCAAAGAAAGAAATATAACAAAATGCAATAAAATATAATAAAGTGCAATTAAGTGCTTGTCATTTAGAATATCCTCTGCTATAATCACTATCAATAAAGGAAAGATGGTAAATCTATTATGAGTGAGAAATTCTATACAATTAACCAGGTTGCTGAAACTCTGGATATGCATCATAAAACCATAAGAAAATTCATTGCCGACGGTAATCTGCCGGCGAGTAAACTCGGAAAGCAGTGGAGAATAGCAGAAGAAGATTTGAAAGTTTTTATGAATACGTCTGAAAAGCCTGATATTGCCTATAATGTGGAATATTCTGCAATAGACACGAAGGCTGATAAAGTTAAGAGAAGAGTGCAGGTTTCTACAGTGGTTGACATTGAACAGATTCAGAAAGAGGAGTATTTAAGAATATCCAATACGCTGATTGCAGTAATGAACTGCAAGGATGCTGCTATGCAGGATGCTCCCACTTTGAATGTAAAATATTATGAGAAGGAAAAAAGAATTAGGATTATGTTATGGGGCTCTGTAAGGTTTATAGAAGAACTGTTAGGTACCATTACATTATTAGTGGAAAATATTACTTTAGGAGGTAATTGAATCATGAATATTACAACAATTGAGCAGAAAGAAAACCGGATTGCGCTGGTGGAGTGTGAAGAATTATTAATTAGGGATGTGCAATCGGCTTTGGATTTGATGGCTTCCGTTAATTACAATTGCAACAGCAGCCGCATAGTACTTTATAAGTCTGCTGTCACAGAGGATTTTTTTGAATTGAGTACCTGCCTTGCCGGTGAGATCCTTCAAAAATTTATAAACTATGGTGTAAAACTGGCTATTATTGGTGACTATGCGAATTATACCAGTAAATCTCTAAGAGATTTCATTTATGAAAGTAATCATGGCAAAGACGTATTTTTTGTAGCTACAAAAGAGGAAGCCGTTGAAATATTAGCGACTGCAAAATAATATGGAGGGTTCTTATTTTATATAGCAGAATCTTATATAAATAAAGAGTGGAGTTTTATGGATTATAAGGCAATATTTATTGATTTAGACGGTACTTTGTTGAGTCATTTTAAGAGAATTAGCCAAACCTCGGTTAAGGCTATAAAAGCAGCACAAAAAAGAGGGATTTTAGTAGTTATTAATTCAGGAAGAACGCCTTATGAGATTGAGAGGATTTTACGTAAATCTTCTTTATATTTGCCTTACATCGCGTTAAACGGAGCGTATGTCCGTATAATGAATGAGAAAAAGGCAATATATAAGAAGCATATGGGATATGATTTATGTAAAGAAATGCTTCATATCAGTGAAAAATATAAGAATAATAGCTTCTGGTATACGGCTCGTTATTCTTATGCCTATCACTTGCAAAGATTTTCCTGGTTATCCAAATACGCAGTACTTCAATACCTTTATGAACATGCCATGTTGCTCAGCAGACGATTTATAAAGAGCAATCACTTAAAAGCTGAACTACTTGCGGGTAACATAGGCGTTTATAAATGCGGTTTCATGAGTGCTGATAAAGGCAAATTAGCAGCCATACGTAAGGAGATTGATGGATTAGGCAGATTTGAAACTGCGCTCACTGCTCCAGTTTTTTTGGAATGTAATCTAAGAGGGGTTACAAAGGGCAGCGGGTTAAAAAAAATGATGCAGTATTATAATATGTCTGCCGAAGAGGCAATAGCCATTGGAGACAGTGAAAATGATATTCCAATGTTACAGAGCGCTGGGCTTGGTATTGCCATGGAAAATGCATCGGACAAGGTTAAACAGGCTGCTGGCCTATTAGCGGATACCAATGCCCGTAATGGCGTGGCAAAGGTAATACATCAATATTTTCTTTAACAATACAGAACTTTTTATCTTCTTGGGGTCAGGCTATTAAAATCAGGTGATAATGAGGCACTTACCTGTCATTATCACCTTTAGGGAATAGTTTTATTACTCTGCAAATAAACTTTCATAATCCATTTTACTTTGCTTTTGCCCTTTTTCTGTAATTTTAACCACCTCATCTTCAATGAAGATATTCTCTTCCTTTAACAATATTCCTATGATTTTATCTGCCAAAGCTTTATCCCAGTGAAAATGAGCGGTCAGGGCATGAGGACTAGTATCTTGTTTTTCATTTTCTGTGACTGTATGATTGTATAAATGAAATAAAAGGGTTTTCTTACCAAACTCTAATTTTTGCCTGCTTCGTCTTCTTAAGGAACTAATAAGTCCTCTGTGAGGGGCTATTATAAATACAAGGAAGAATACCAAGCCTGTCATAACGCTCATACTGCCGGAGATTGAGACATCAAATACAACCGCAAGATAATAACCTAGAATAGCGTTTACCATTCCTATGAGTGCACTAAGAAGCAGCATATGTTTTAAATCATCGGTTAAGAGATAAGCGGTTACCGGAGGACCAATCATAAAGGCAACTACCAAAACAGAACCCACGGCCTCAAAGGCACCGACGGTTGTCATGGATACCAGGAACATGAGGCTATAATGAAGCAGCGTAGGGGAGAATCCAAGAACCGCAGCCAGTATAGGGTCGAAGGTAACCACCTTTAGTTCCTTGAAAAATATGATTAAGAATACCAGATTAATGAGCAACAATGCCATAGTACTATAAATTGCTTTTGCTCCGATATCGTATCCAAAGATAATCAATCGGTTAAAGGGGGCAAATGCAAGCTCTCCAAGAAGAACAGAATCGGTATCCAGATGTACGGAACCGGCATATTTAGCAATTAAAATAATGGCTATGGAGAACAAGAGAGGAAATACAATTCCTATGGCAGCGTCCTCTGAGAGCAGCTTTGTACGGTTTAAGGTTTCTGTTAACCAGACGGTGGCAAGACCAATTAAGGCAGCACCTGCTATCAAAAAGGGAGAGGATAAGTCGTGTGTCAGGAAAAAAGCCAACACAATTCCTAGTAAAATAGTATGAGTAATTGAATCAGACATCATTGACATTTTTCTTAAAACCAGGAAAGCGCCGGGCAGCGAGCAGGCTACAGCAACGGTTATTGCGATTAATAAGATTTCAAGTTGAGGAGACATCCGCACCACCTCCTTTGTTTTTTAAAAGCAGCTTCATATTCTTTCTGTGTATCAATTTTTGAAGCATGCCTCTTCCGGGGGCAAAAAGTACGCTAAATATAACAATACAACTGACAACGACAACAATGGCAGGGCCAGTGGGCAGTTTATCAGAAAGTGAACTGGCAGCAGTACCACTAATACCGGATACTGCACCAAAAAAGGCAGAAAGCATAACCATAACCCAAAGCCTGTTAGTCCATTGTCTTGCAGCAACAGCAGGTGCAATCAACATAGCACTCATTAGAATAACTCCAACGGTCTGGAGACCTATAATGATTCCCATAACAATCATGAAGGACAATAAAAGATTCAATCTATGTGTAGGAAATAGAAGACTTTTGGCATATTCAGCATCAAAAATAAAGAGTTTAAATTCTTTCCAGAATAAAATCACAAGTAGAAGGAGTATTGCACCGCAAACTGTCATAAAATATACATCTTTTTGCAGTAATGTTGACGCTTGCCCAAAGATAAAACGCTTTAAACCTGCCTGGTTCGAATTTGGAATTTTCTGTACATAAGTTAAAAGTACCAACCCAAGTCCGAAAAATACGGACATAACAAGTGCAAGGGCACTGTCGAACTTTATCCGTGTATGTTTTACAATATTAAGAATGAACAAGGTTGCCAATAACCCGGAGGTAAGGGCACCAAGAAGTAATATCTCCGTATCTTTAGCACCGGTAAGAAGAAAAGCCATAACAACACCTGGCAGAGCAGCATGGGATACCCCATCTCCTAGTAAGCTTTGCTTTTTAAGTACTGCAAAGGTTCCAAGGATTCCACTGATTAAACCAAGTATGCCGGAACCTAGAGCTACAGTCTGAAAGGTATAGTCTTTAAACAGGTTAATAACATGTTCCATATAAATGTCCTCCTCCTTTCTTATACTGCATTTTTCAATAGATTTCCGGTACTCCGGTAGGCAGTTTTTAAGTTTTGCTCATGGAAAACTTCTTCTACCGGTCCACTTGCAATAACTTTTATGTTAATCAGGGTAACCCAGTCAAAATACTCTGGTACAGTCTGCAAATCGTGATGCACCACAACAACAGTTTTTCCTGATTCCTTTAATTCTTTTAGCAACAAAATAATTGCTTTCTCTGTCTGTACATCAACACCTTTAAAGGGTTCATCCATTAAATAAATCTCTGCATCCTGCATCAAGGCTCTTGCCAGAAAAACCCTTTGCTGCTGTCCTCCGGATAATTGACTGATTTGACGGAGTGCATAATCCTCCATACCAACCTTTTTCAGAGAATCCATAGCAGCTTCCTTATCCTTTATGCCGGGACGCTTAATGAATCCAAGTCTTCCGTAGCAGCCCATAAGAACAATATCTAGTACAGTAGCCGGGAAATCCCAGTCCACACTGCCGCTTTGGGGAACATATGCAACTTTATTTTTCAATTTGCGAAGGTTATCAATGGGCTCCTTAAAAAAACGTACCTTTCCGGAAACCGGAATAAGTAATCCAAGCATTGCTTTTATTAAAGTGGTTTTACCGGCACCGTTAGGACCGATGATTGCCATAAGTTTCCCCTTTGGGATATTTAAGTCAATATCCCAAAGAACCGGTTTCGAGTCATAAGCTACGGTTAAAGCTTCTATCTGGACAGCGTAATTTAATGTATTTAATTCCATATTAAACTCCTATCTGTGTGCCTTCGTGCTGATTGCACCAGCGCTATCTGCGCTTGCACACGTACAAATCAGAAGGTTGAAAATATTCTTTTTTTCAACCTAGTCACATTGCATGCCAAATCTGCAAGCATTCAAGCCCCAGATGCATGTAAATTTTTGTATAAAAAAGAGAGAACAGTCTATTATTTTAAAGCCTCAACAATTGTATCAATATTGGAGGTTACAGTCAGAATATATGTTTCAGCACCAGAGTCCTTTCCGCCTAGGGAATCTGAATAGAGCTGCCCGCCAATGGCTACATCAAAACCCTTTGCTTTTACAGCCGCCTGCAATGCCTTAATGGTTTTAGGCGGGACGGAAGATTCAACAAAGATAGACTTTATCTTTTTTTCTGCTATGAAATCTGCCAGGCTGCTGACATCTCCAGTTCCTGCTTCTGCATCTGTACTGATGCCTTGTAATCCTTTTACTTCAAAACTATAGGCTCTGCCAAAGTAATGAAAGGCATCATGAGCTGTAATCAAAACTCTCTGTTCTTTTGGAAGTTCGGATACCCGGTCTTTAATGTATGTATCTAAAGCATCTAGTTCTGTCAGGTACAGTTCTAGGTTTTTTGCATAATCGGAGGAATGGTCAGCATCCGTCTCTGATAATTGTTTGGCTACTAACTGAGCGGCATCCTTCCATAAAGAAACATCAAACCATATATGGGGGTCGTATGCGGAGGAATTCTCGGACCAGGATAGTAAATCTTCCTCCGAGATTCCGTCTTCAATTCGAATTACCGTACTGCCCTGATTGGATAGTGATTCGAAGATTTCACCCATTTTACCCTCCAGATGCAAACCATTATAAAGTATAACATCCGCTTCCTGCATTCTTGTTACATCTCCAGCACTTGCCTGATAGAGATGGGGATCTATGCCGGGACCCATAAGTCCGTTTACCGTTACATGTTCTCTGCCAATAACGGCAGCTAAATCGGCTAACATAGTCGTAGTAGTTACAATTTTTAGGGTGCCGGATTCTTTTGCCGGTGCACTGCTTTGACACCCGGTTAAAAATAAGGCGAAAGTAATCGTTAGAGCTATTATAAACTTAATTTTTTTGGTCATAGGACTCCTTCCTATATTCATTAACTTCTATCTCATATTAAAAAAGTTAGCTTAGGGTAAAACTTTTTCCTAAAACTAATATATTGTGCAGTAAAAAAAATGTGACTGGTGTGGAAGATAGAATTTATATATTTGCCAAATATCATAGAAAAAGGAATAGAATTAAAGTTAATAAGACTTATATTATGTGTTGGAATTTGTGATAAATGACAAAAATACTGTATGATAGTCAAAGTTAATAATTGAAAATATATAAAAAATCAAACAATAAATAACCAAAAAAATAAAAAATAAATGAATGATAGTCGAAAATGAAAAGTTTTTTATTGAAATTGCTTGGAAATTAATGCTATTCCTGTTTAATATTACAATATACCTTGTAATAAAAATTCTGAATGCATACTGGGAAGGATATGAGTTATCAGGATAATGGATTTATTGGAAATCCTACAAGATATGAAAATACTAAAAATGTAAACGGGGGTCAAAGGCTTATGAAGAAAAAACTGAGAAGCAAAGTACTTGCCACGTTGCTAGCAATATCCATGGCAGCCGGTAGTGTACCTGGCTTTACAATGCCGGTTATCGCACAAAGCGGTGAGGGCAATTACACAGACTATGCAAATGATGAACTAGTTGCAGACTACAACTTCGGAACAGATGTAACGCAAGACACACTATATTCCCAGGAACAAAAATATGGTTTTAGTAATGTGGAATATTCTATACCGGCTGACGGATGGGTAGGAGGGGTATACCTTCCGAGAGTTCCGGTCTATTCAGACGGAGCTGACTATGTCAGGACAGTCTCTGGGTCTGCCCTTAATGCAGATGCACTGGAGATATCCGGTAATGTATGGACAGAAACCGAAAGCAGCGGATATGGTGTATATACCTATGAAAATACGTCCACTTTTAACGTGGATTTACCCAATGCAGATTACAATGTAAAAGTAACACTTGTTAATCCGACAGATACACCGTATACGGCCTATCTGGAGGCAGAAGATATTACAAAGGCAGCGGATATACTAGTAGCTCCTGGTGCGCAAGTAGATACCATTATAACCGCAGTACTTATTGATGGGCAGCTGAACTTAAAGTTCCTGGCCAAAAGTACGGCAACGAAAGAAGAAGATGCCACGACTGGCAAGGTATATGTAAGTAATGTTTCCATTGTTCGTCAGGCTACGAATACGCCGGCAGTTAAGCCGACTATATTTATTGCTTCTGACTCTACCGTACAGACCTATGATGCATTTTACTATCCACAGACTGGCTGGGGACAGGTACTGCACAGTTTCTTCGGTGAATTTGTAGGAGAGTATGAGGCAGAAAACTGTAATTACAGTCAGGCTCAGGTCTATGAGACAGAAAATGTGGTAATAGAGAATAGAGCCATTGGAGGAAGAAGTTCCAAGTCATTTATAGAGGAAGGCAAATTGGATGATCTTTTAGAGGATGTAAAACCGGGAGACTATGTGCTGGTTCAATGGGGACACAATGATGCTACCTACTCCAGACCAAACCGTTATGTATCTTCATCCGATTTTTCAATATACATACAGACCTATGTTGACGGAGTAAGACAAAGAGGTGGAATACCTGTTCTTGTTACACCAGTTGCAAGATACAGTCCAAACTCGGATGGTACCTTTGGCAGTAATTTTGAAGCCTACCGTCAGGTCATGCTTACTATGAGCAGTGAACAAAATATACCCGTTCTGGATTTGACGAGTGCCTCCATTGCATTATGTGAATCCTTGGGTGTAGAGGGTGCAAAATCCTTATTCCTGCATTTGGCAGCCGGAGATTATGACGGGTATTATTCCGGTGGGGTATCGGATTCTACACATTTACAATACTATGGAGCTTATAAATTTGCCCAGTGTGTTGCAAAACTGATTCTTGAGTCGAATGACAGTCAGCTGCTGGCTCTAAAGGGACTCATAGAATTAAATGCACCTGTTTCAGCACCAGCTGTAGTTACGAATGTTGTACCAACATCAGTGGGGGCTACCAGTGTAAGCTTTTCCTGGGACAAAGCAGAGGGCGCAGAATTATATTATATTTACCGTGTGGAATTAACTGCTGGCCAGACGGCTGATAGTGTTGATTTTGAAGGAGCGGAGAAATATTCTGTAAGTTCCGTTACAAAATATACAGATAAGAATTGTGTGGGCGGTAAAACTTATGTGTATGCAGTAAGAGCCTTTAACGAATATGGACTTTCAGAGGTATCAGAAAAAATCTCTGTAACAACAAAATCTGCTTTATACAAATATGATTTTGACCATCAAGCTTCTAATCCGGTTTTAGATGGATGGAATCAGGTAACATCAACACAGCTGTTTGATGCCCAAAAAGGGTATGGCTGGATTACGGCTCCTGGTAACGGACGTTACCGTGCAAATAACGGAAAGCCGGATTCTAACGCTATGGCAGATGATTTTTGTCTTGGTAACGGAGAATTCGCTGTGAATCTTCCAAATGGTGATTACGAGATTAAGATATATGCCGGTGATTTAATGGATGGTACCAGTACCATTAAAGCCTCTTATACAGCAGAAGGTGCTTCGATTGGTACAATTTCTGCAAAGCAATCCATTGGAACAGTAAGTGCTGTTGTAAGAGTGACGGACGGACAATTGAATGTGACAGTAGGTGGTACAAACGCTTATATTAATGGTATGGAAATCACACCGTTATTACTGGCACCCTCTAATTTATCCTACTCTGAACTTGATTTTACAGCAACCAATGCTACTTTCTTAATCAATTTTGACGGAATTGACGAAGCTGTTTCCTATAAAATATATCAGAAGTCTTCTACTGACCAGAACTTCAGCGTGTTTAAGACAATCGCCGCAGGAGATAAGGATAGCTTAGATGCCCGTGCAATGGTTGCAAATATAGGAGAAACAAGAATATATTATGTAACGGCAGTCACAGCAGACGGAACCGAATCTGCACCAAGTACCTCCATTTCTATTGAAATGACGGATCCGGATGCACAGCCGCCTGCAAAGCCGGAAAACTTAAAGTGCCTTTCGGCTCAAAGAGGGAATATCTCCGTTACATGGAATCCCGTAGAAGGTGCGATAACCTATAATGTGTATCGTTCTCCAAGATTAGAAGGAACGAAAGGATATACCGGTTATAAAAAAGTAGGTGAAACAAGTACCCCAGCTTTTACAGATACGGACAGTGATATTAATACGAATGTTCACTATTATTACATGGTGGAGGCAGTAGGTCAGGGAGGTGTAGGTGAAAAATCAGAAGCCCTGACAACACCTGTCACAGAAACATTGGAAAGACAAAAAGCGGAACACTTAAAAGACCGAGCTTTAGTTGCGGTAGACTTAGCAGGTAATAAAGGTGCAGAGATTAATGTAACCACAAAGGATGAAAACGGCAATGAGCTTACAGCAGGGGTATATTTAAGCTGGAGATTGTTTGAAGCAGATCCTAAGAATGTAACCTTTACAGTGTATAGAAATGAACAGGTAATCGCTTCTAATCTTACAGTTACTAATTGTGTGGATCCTCAGGGAACCGCTGGTGATGTCTATAGGGTGGAAGGAAGCTCCGATTCCCATATTGGAGTAAATACTACGGCAGTAGGTACCTGGGAAAATTATTTTATTGAATTACAGTTAGAGAAACCAGAGAACCAGATAATGCCGGACGGAACAATCGCTACTTATACAGCAAATGATATGTCCGTAGGGGATTTAGATAATGATGGTACTTACGAATTAATCGTAAAGTGGCAGCCATCTAATGCAAACGATAATTCCCATTCAGGCTATACCGGAACTACCATTTTAGATGCCTATGATTTTGATTCTGCCACTGGTGCAGCCACGTTGATGTGGAGAATTGACCTGGGAGTTAATATCCGCTCCGGTGCCCACTATACACAATTTCAGGTATGGGATTTTGATGGTGACGGCAGTGCGGAAGTAATTTGTAAAACAGCAGACGGAAGCACTACATACCAGAATGTGGACGGCATTTTAACAGAAACTGGTTATGTAGGTGCAGGCAATGCCTTATCACTTCCTACCGATAAAGTAAGTGCAGCCAATGACTACAGAAATACCTCTGGTTATGTACTGGAAGGACCAGAGTATCTTACAATCTTTGACGGGGAAACCGGACGTATTATCGATACAACGGATTATATACCGGAACGCGGTAATGTGTCTGCCTGGGGTGACGGTTACGGTAACCGTGTTGACCGCTTCTTATCTGCAGTAGCATATTTAGACGGAGAAACTCCAAGTGCGGTATTTGCCCGTGGTTATTATACCAGAACCTGCTTGACCGCTTATGACTTTGTAGACACGGATAATGACGGAATCGGTGATAAACTTGTTCTTCGCTGGAAGTTTGACACCAATGATTATCCGGTAGAAATCTATGGAGAGACAGAAGCACAGGGTAATCACGGTTTGTCAATTAATGATATTGACCAGGACGGAAAAGATGAGATTATTTATGGTGCACTTGTTATAGACCACGATGGAACTCTAAAATACACAACCGGTTTAGGTCATGGAGATGCCATGCATGTTTCTGACTGGATTCTATCTAATCCAGGACTTGAAATATTCTCCGTGCATGAACACGCCGATGCTCAGTATCAGGTGGAGATTCATGATGCAGAAACTGGAGAGATTCTCTGGGGTTACTTTACAGGAGTAGACACTGGTCGTGGAGTTGCAGCAGATGTGGACCCTACCCATGAAGGCGCAGAAATGTGGGCAAATCCCGCGTGGAACGAAACCAATGGAGGATTATATTCTTCTCTTTCCACCTTCGACAATTTCATAAAGGTATCTGAGAATACACCGGATGTGAACTTTACACTGTTTTGGGATGGGGATCTGTTAAGTGAATTACAGAATCACAGCTTTAACAGCAGTGCTTATATACCAATCAGTACCAATATAACAAAATGGAATTACCTTGACAATATATCAGAAAAATTATTTGAAAGTTCTGAAATATATACAAGTAATGGAACAAAAGGAAATCTCGGTCTTGTTGCCGATGTGCTTGGTGACTGGAGGGACGAAATCATTGCCCGTTCAGCTTCTGATGATAGTAAGATACGCATATACACTTCAACCATAGAAACTGATTATGTCATTCCAACCTTGATGGAAAACTATGCTTACCGAACAGGTGTTGCATGGCAGAATGTTGGATATAATCAACCTGCTAACTTGGATTATCTATTATCTGAGGGAATTAAGACAGCAAATATAACAGCAGAGGAAGTAACCAAAAGTTCTGTTAGATTTACATTTACGCCTGCTTCTGACGGCATCTACGGTCATGAAGTAGAGGGTTATGAAGTTTATCGTAAAGCAGATGAGGGAGAGTATGAGCTGCTTGCGGTTTTAGATACGCAGACCTTTAGCTATACCGACAATACAATAGTTTCTGATAAAAACTACAGCTATTACATAGCGGCTGTTGTAAACGGAAGAACTTCGTATCTGTCTAATCCTTTGGTAGTTAAGACATTAGTAGATATTGCTGAAATTGTAGAGTTCGAACTGGAGGATATTGTAGAAGATACGCCTGTTCCTGCAAACAGCACGGTGGCAGCTTTATTACCGACTGCATTAAAGGTAATTGACTCTAATAATAATGAAACCACGGCTAGTGTAACCTGGGACGTAACAAGCCTTGATATTACAGAACCTGGGACTTATACGGTAAAAGCTTCTGTAGCAGGATATGACAGTATTCTTAATAAAACCGTAAAAGTAATAGAAAATACAATTACAACCTATGAATTTGAAGGATATACCAGAACAAGTGACACGGAGCCTTATTACACCAATTATGTGGTACAAAATGCGGCTTCCTTAGAACTTCCAGGTAAAGTAGTCTATCATTATTTAAACGGCAGAACTGAAGAAGTTAGTGTAACTTGGGATGCTTCACAAGTTGACAGTACTCAAAAAGGTATATATACCGCAGTGGGAACCGTTCAGTTGTCGGCTTCTGACGGAAAGTTTGGCACCCAAACGGTACAGATGAAGGTAGAGGTTAAGGATGATTACATTGTAAGCTTCGAAGATATTCAGAGTGTAGAAACAGTAATAGGAAGTAAGGTAAGCGAGTTACAGGCATTGCTTCCTACCACCCTAAATGCAGTTTATAAATCCGGTAGCAAGGGTAGTGCAGCGGTTATCTGGAATACAGAGAACGCAGAGAGCTTACTTGCAGCAGAAGGTGATTTTTTAGTAAAGGGAAAGGTTGCTGACTTTGCCGGAGAAGTAACAATTAAAGTATATGTAGATTACAAACCGGTATATCGATTTGATTTTGGAATTACCGCAAACGATGTGGAAAACGATTGGATTGGCATCACTGTAAATCCAAAGGGTGGAAAAAACACCACGTCTGCGTTAGGAATTGCTTATACGACTGAAAAGGGTTATGGCTTCCTGAATGGTTCCGCAGTGATTGAAGGAAGAAGCGAAGGCTATACCTACAGTGGCGTATTGACACCTAAGGTATACAATGATTTTGCCATTACAGACGGTCAGACCTTTGTAGCTGATGTAGAAAATGGTACCTATAACGTTGAATTCACATCCGGCTCCGCTTATAAAAGCAGTGTTAAGGTAACGGTACAAAACTCTACTTCCGCATTTACTGTGAGCAATGCGGCAAATACTTATAGTATTGGTAAAGTAAGCAATGTTGTTGTAACAGATGGACAGATATCCATGTTTTTTGCAGCCGGCAATACTTCCCGCCTGAATTCCATTGTAATAAGGCAGGTTGTGGCAGGTGAAACAACTGTGACACCAACCCCAGAACCTACAGTAACCCCAGAACCTACAGTAACCCCAGAACCTACAGTAACCCCAGAGCCTACAGTAACCCCAGAGCCTACGGTAACCCCAGAGCCTACGGTAACTGTGACACCGACACCAACCTCAGTTCCGACGGAAGCACCAGACCCGACAGCAACGCCAGCTCCAAAGGCACCGGGCATTGAAGGAAACGACGAGGTAAAAGGCTGGAAAGATGTTGTAGAATATCTTAAAAAGGCCAAAGAAAACGATAAAGTAGTTATCAGGACAGGAGAAGGCACCGTATTGCCCAAAGAAGCGGTTTCTGCAATTAAGGGAAGAAATGTAACGATGGAAGTGCAGTTTGGTGATTACAAATGGCTCATTCAAGGCAAGAGTGTAACCGGAGATAAATTAAAGGATATTGACCTGGCAATCACGAAGAATAAGAACACCGTACCGGCTGCAATAATCGAAAAACAAGCTGGTAAAAATAAATATCAGACACTTCAACTTGCGCACAATGGTGACTTTGGATTGAATGCCGCCTTAGCCATAGGCTTTGACAAAACGGTTACAGGAAAAATAGCAAATCTGTTCTATTACAATCCAAGTACCAAAACACTGGAATTACAATCAGCCCATCGTGTGGATAAGGAGGGCAATGCAGAATTAAGCTTTACACATGCTTCTGATTATGTAGTTGTTTTTGATGATAAAGTACTACTTGCGGAGGAACTTGCAAAAATTAAGGCAGCTTCCACAGCAAAAACCATTTATGTAGGCGGAACAGCTGGTAAAACAGCTTCTATTAAGCTAACTGTACCGTCAGTAATAGAAGAGGCTGTGGATAAAAAACTTATTGACGAAAAAGTTACTTATACCTCCAGTAATACCAAAATTGCAACTGTTAACTCGAAAGGCAAAGTGACAGCGAAAGCAAAAGGAAAAGTAACAATTACAACAAGCATTAAGCTTGGCGATACAACTAAGAAATTTAAGACCACAATTACCGTTAAGGATGCGTCTTTAAAAGTGATTGATAAAACTAATGTAATGAAGGTTGGAGATGTATATACGTTTACGGTAGAGGCAGACGGCTTTAAGAAGTCAGATGTGGTATTTTCAACTACTAAAAAATCAATTGTAAACATAACTAAAACAACGGGCAGAGCTACTGCTGTCTCAAAAGGAACAGAGTATGTAGTAGTAAAGGCTGGAAGGTTATCCAGTAAGATTAAAGTTACTGTAAAATAAAGAATCACAGAAACTGTAACATTATAATAAAACAAGGGTTATACCCAGATTAAAAGTAAGGAAATCTGATAATAAGCTATATTTTATCAGATTTCCTTTTTGTAATTGTTATATTAATATTAATTTCTCTGTGCAATTGCCATAGCAACAAGAAAGACAAGGTCTTTTGGCACACCAATTCTGTTATATGAATCCTGTGTTGATAAGAGTAATACAACATGCACTAAAACAGGTAATGGATTTGACATAG
This sequence comes from Anaerocolumna cellulosilytica, assembly GCF_014218335.1. Classification (GTDB taxonomy): domain Bacteria; phylum Bacillota; class Clostridia; order Lachnospirales; family Lachnospiraceae; genus Anaerocolumna; species Anaerocolumna cellulosilytica. The sequence goes on from NZ_AP023367.1 coordinate 1,731,570, forward strand.
ATTTTATCCGCCATTTTGTGTATAATAAGGATAAAAAAGTTTACATTGTGTTTACTGATATTTGTTAACATAAATCTCGAGAGAGGAGGGGTCTGTATGGCAGCAATATTGATAGTGGAGGATGACAAGCATACAAGACGGCTTACCGGTGCCAGGCTGAAACCATATTATAATGTGGAAGAGGCGGAAAATGGTAAGGAAGCTATGGATATACTGGATAATAAGCATATTGATTTAATTATAGCGGATATTCAGATGCCTGTTATGAATGGCTATGACTTGGTGAAAAGATTACGGGAAGAAAAAAATAGTATTCCTGTTATTATGCTTACGGCCATGCATACTTTTGATGATAAAAAAATGGGCTTTGCTTCGGGGACAGATGATTATCTAACAAAGCCCATTAACTATGAAGAATTGCTTTGGAGAATTAAGGCATTATTAAGAAGAGCTAATATTGCGAGTGAAAGAAAAATAAAAGTGGGAGAGGTTGTATTGGATTCTTCAGCCTATACGGTGATAAAGGGAGATAGAACTATAGACCTTGCGCGAAAAGAGTTTGAACTTCTTTATAAGCTTTTATCCTATCCAGGAATGATTTTTACAAAAACACAGTTATTAGATGAAATTTGGGGTTACGATACCAAAAGTGATGAGACAACGATAAAAACTCATATAAACCGGCTTCGCAATAAATTTGAGGGTTGTCAGGCATTTGAAATAGTTACCATCAGAGGCTTAGGATATAAAGCAGATATTCTTGAAAGTTGAGGTTTTAATGTTGAAATGAAAACAAAAAGAATGCGTAAGAAAGAGACTGGTGCTTTCCGGTGGGCAGTCTGGTTTTATATAGTGATTCTGGTAAGTTCTGTTATGGCATTTGGACTTGTTACCTCTATACAGCTTGATATGAATCGTAATAATGCTATTTATATGTTGGGAATGATTCCGTTCATGGGGTTGGTAGTGGGAATCTGCATGAACAAAATTACAACAACGTTAAAACTAAGGATGGGTAAAATAGTTGACGGTATTAACAGGGTTGCAGAAGGAGACGTGGATATTGAACTTGATCTAAAAAATGCCGGTGAATACAAATCGATGTATGAGAACTTTAACCGCATGGTTAGAGAATTAAAGAATACGAAATTAGAAATGCGAAATTTTATGAATGATTTTTCCCATGAATTTAAAACACCCATAACCTCTATACAGGGATTTGCAGAACTTCTTATAGAAAGTGAAGTTAGCGAAGAGGAAAGGAAAGAGTATCTTAAGATAATTGCAGAGGAGTCGGCTAGGCTTGCAGGACTTTCTCAGAATACCCTTTTGCTATCTAAGCTGGATGCCCAAGAGGTAATAACAGACCGGAGTGAATTTGATTTAGATGAGCAAATAAAAAGATGTACCATATTACTATTCAGAGAGCTAGAAAAAAAACAGATATGCTTGAATATGGAGTTACCTTCCGTTAAATTTTACGGAAATTCCGAGCTTATGTGTCAGCTGTGGATTAATCTGATAAATAACGCCATAAAATTTACACCTCCTAAGGGAGAGATTACTATTATCATGTTTGTAGTTGGAGCAAAAATAACGGTAGAAGTAACTGACACAGGTATTGGTATGGATGAAGAAACCATGAAGCATATATTTAAAAAGTACTACCAGGGAGATGATTCTCATGCTACTAAGGGGTTTGGTTTGGGACTTTCCATTGTAAAAAGAATCGTTCAATTATGCGGAGGCGATATCTCGGTTACCAGTGTGTCTGGTCGTGGCAGTACATTTTCTGTAATATTACCTTACAAAGTTTTGGAGACCTCCATTCAATAAAAAGCACGAATCATAGAAAAAAGAATGAAAGACATGGATTTTTCCAGTCTCTCATTCTTTTTTTAAAATATTTTTTGTTTACCTTTATGTTACCTTTCCTTTATATAATAAAGAAAAAGAATAAGGAGAGTAAACAAATGAAACATAAAATAATACTTGTAGCAGTGGTAATAGCAATAATTAGTTTTTGTATCAAAAAATTTACATTTAGAGTTAAGTATTAGGTTAAAGCAATAGCATAAAATTATGACTGAGACATAAAGTCTACAGGTATAAGAAAGGGTGTGTTTATTTATATGAATCATAGAATATATTTGTTAACCGGTGCGGCCGGTTTATTGGGAAGCAATGTTTCGCGCCAGTTAATAGAGCAGGGAGAGCAGGTACGCGCATTGGTTTTAAAGGGAGATCCCGCCATGAAGTATATACCTGAGGAAGTAGAAATAATTGAGGGGGATTTGTTAGATAGTGTTTCAATGGAGCGTTTTTTTACGGTATCTGAAGGCACAGAGATAATTGTAATCCACTGTGCCAGTATGGTTACCTTGAATCCAAAGCCTAATCCGAAGGTATATGCGGTGAATGTGGAAGGTACTCAAAACATAATAACAATGTGCCTAAAATATAAGGTAAAGAAATTAGTTTATATCAGTTCCACAGGAGCAATACCGGAAAAACCCGGAAATCAGCTAATTAAGGAAGTGAAGTACTTTGAGCCGGAGGTGGTGACAGGTTATTACTCAGTTACAAAAGCGGAAGCAACCCAGTTAGTACTTGATGCAGTTAAAAAATATCCTCAATTGGATGCTTCTGTTATTCATCCTAGTGGAATTTGCGGACCAAATGATTATGCTTATGGACCTGTCAGCAGCTTTCTCATACAGTATGCAAACGGCGAGATGAATACAGGTATCGAAGGCACTTTCAATAGTGTGGATGTTAGAGATTTGGCAGAGGGTGTCATAGCTTGCTGCGATAAGGGTGGCAGAGGAGAATGCTATATTATGGCCAATGAACTGGTATCCATGAAGGAAATGTTTGATATTGTGAACCATGCAGCAGGGCTTACGTATAAACCTAAAGTTTTATCGGTTGGTGTTGCAAAGATTTTGGCTAAAATAATGGCAGTAATTAGTAGAATTAACGGAAAGCCAGCCCTGCTCACAGAGTTTGCTATTTATAATTTATCGCGAAATAATAATTTTAGTTATGAGAAGGCCGTGAAAGAATTGGGTTATCAGGTAAGACCGTTTCAAGAAACAATTGCTGATGAAGTGAAATGGTTGAAGGAGGAAGGTAAGATATAAAATGAGAGATATCTGTGTAATAACAGGCGGAGGCAGTGGTATGGGGCTTGCTGCTGCCAGATTAATGGGACAGAATTATTATATTATTATTTGTGGAAGAAATGTGATGAAGTTAGAGAGTGCGGTAGAAGCGTTAAGGCAGCAGGGTATAGAAGCAGAGGCATTTCCTTGTGATGTTTCAGATTATAAAAGTGTGGAAAAACTTGCTTCCTATGCAAAAGCCAAGGGCAGGGTTGCTGCGGTAATACATGCAGCCGGGATGTCTCCTCATATGGGTGAGGCGAAAACGATTGTCGAGGTAAATGCTTTGGGAACCATTTATATGAACAACGCCTTTTATAAAGTAATGGAAGAAGGGTCTTGCATCATTGACGTAGCCTCTATGTCAGCTTATTTAACACCTAAAATAGTAATGCCTGTAAGAAATTATAAATATAGTATAGATAATCCCTCCTATTTTATAAAGAAGATTATGAAAAGGGTGAACATTTTTCCGAAGAAGGTACAAAAAGGTGTTGCATATGGTATATCCAAACATTTTGTAATTTGGTTTGCAAAACAGGATGCTGCCAGGTTTGGCAGGAAGGGAGTACGAGTAATATCTATTTCTCCCGGTAATTTTGAGACACCAATGGGAGAACTTGAAAAAGAAGAGGCAGATACTTATACAAAGTACAGTGCATTAAAGCGTTTTGGACATGTTGAGGAAATTGCAGGTTTATTTGCATTCTGTTCCAGTAATGAGGCAGGTTATCTAACCGGAGTAGATATTTTGTGCGATGGAGGATTGGTAGCATCAGGAATAAATCCCTTGTTAAGAAAAAAATGAAAAGTATTAAGAAACCTGAAAATGTTAGGACACATTTTCAGGTATCATGCTTACAGTCCAAATCCTTTCTTGAATATCTTAAAGCAGCAGTGAACTTTGGAGGATTTTCATAGCCGCATTGAGATAGTATTACGACTAAAAATAATCAGAAAAATATGGTGTTTGCTGTTCAACTGCATCCTCTAACATATCCACTGTTTCAGCAGTACATAGGAGGCGTCCAATTTTATGAAGGTAATCAGGCCGCTTATATCCCAATAACATGGTTGTCATAGTTTGAATATCAATCTTGTCCTGGGTGCGTTTTGCAGTCCGAATTAACTCGCCTTTCCCTTCCGGCGTGATATACATAGTAAAGCTTCCTTGGTTCCAGGAGAGAAGAGGATCATCCAGCGTAAACGTCCATTCCCTGTGTCCTGTATCCGGTTTAAAGGGATATTTGGCAATAAACTGCTCCAGATCCACAATTCGTGCCATAAAATAAGGAGAAATATTTTCCTTAATATCTGCATCCTCCAGTAAAAAGGCTAAAGGTTCATCGGTGTAAATATTACCAATCACCTTAGAAATCATGGAAAAATGTGCACTTATAAAATTCCAGAGACCGCTTCTGGCTTCTTCATTCACAAATACCATATCCTTAATGTGAAATACCTCATCTGCAATCCAGTATAGAACATAACCGTCAGGATCCCCAGCATCGTTATAGTATATAGCTGCCATCAAATCATCAATATCCCATCGGAAATATTCATTCCAGGCTAAGTCGTCCCGCAGCATAGCACCGTGGGTTTGCAGTGCAAACCGGTGGTATGCTTTCTTAACCTGATCACTTTCTACAGCAACTCGTTCGACCTCACCGGATACCAGTTTATTTTTAGGAAGCTGATAATCATTTACGATATAGGTTATTTTATCAGAAATAATTTCCCAGCCTTTTCGGCGGTAATAAGGAATCGAATAGGGAAACAGGTAGGAAATCAACTGTTTTTTCTCTCTCATATTTTCCAGTGCTTTATACAACAGTTTATGCATTAATCCTTGGTTTGAATATTCAGGAAAGGTACCAACTCCGGTAAGCCCGCCCATATCATAGGTTGTCTGAAAGATTCGAACCTGAAAGGGGTAAACGGCTGCCTGGGATACCAGTTTATCGCCGTCAAACCAACCCAGTACATCTGCCTGTTCCAGTACAGGAGATTTGTCACGCAGAAATTCTTTTTCCTCCCAGCCGATTTCATGCAATTCCCTGTCTGTTACTTGAAATACATATCGTAAAAGCTGATTATACTGCTCTAGATGTTCAATTCCAACCTTCTTCATTTTTAACTGTCTTTTTTTTCTCATAATAAAACCTCCATTCCGATAAGCTTAAAATAAAAGGCCGCCGTAGATAAAAGTTATTTAGGGGAATCCTTTGAAACCCTGACTTGAATTTCAGTTAGGAATTCTTCTGTCAGAACCGTATCCCGGTTGTCAATCAGGTAAAGTTCAAAAGGTTCATCCAGGATCTGCCGGCCTGTTTCTTTTGCGTATGCCAGGAGTTCCAATATACGATCCGGACTTTGATGATAACCACCACGATAAGTATAGGAAAGATAGTCGCCTGTCGGCAGTATAAAGTCATACTCCTTTGTTTTTTCTTCCAGTATAAAAAATACAGAGTGAAAGACCCCCAGTATGCCCTTTTTCAAATCCTCCGCCGATACATAAGCTCCAATAGACTGATTCCCAAAATCGTGAATCCTGTGTTCATGCTTTCTATGAAGTTTCTTTACAGCAAAGTCCATTTCTTCATCCCGGGTTATGTGAGTATTCAACTGAAGACAGGGACGGTCAGGAAAGGATTTAACAGTAAAGCAGCTGTCAGGAGTTTGTGCAGATTTTGTTAAGGTACGAATCCGCTGTCGTAGGATTTGTTCCGTAATACGAAGTTTTTTCATCTGTGCATGAATTACATCCTGTTCCTTTAACAGCAATTGCAAAGTATTGTCAATACTCTGGCAATCCAGATACTCCTTGATTTGCTGCATGGAGAAACCCAACTGGCGCAAATCGCGAATTACATTTAACTTATAGATATCCTTAAGGCTATAAAGCCTGTAGTCGTTTTTGTCACGCCGCGGCTTTAATACACCGACTTTTTCGTAATATCTTAGAGAATCTGTACCGATTCCATAAAGCTTTGATATCTCATTGATTTTGTAATAATCTTTCATAACTATTATACCAGCCTTTAAATAATTTAAAATCAAATTAAAAATAATACTTGACATTCGTATTATACCAGAGTTTAAAATGAAACCGCAATGAATATTTAGAGTGTGTCTGGAATGGCTTGTTAAAAGCAAGGCGTTTTAGACATACCTTAACGAATGAAAAATGGGAAGGTAGATTTTATGAAGATGAAACGTATGTTTTTAAATTTCCTTAAGAGCTATAAAGAGCTGTTAACACCAAGTAAAGTATGCTTTATGTTACTTGGTTTAGGTATTAGTTCTTTTGGGGTATACAATATACACCAGCAGACAAATATTACAGAAGGGGGTGTCATTGGCATGATTTTGCTGCTGAATCATTGGACGGGTATATCCCCCTCCATCCTTTCGCCGGTACTTGATATCCTTTGTTACGGGTTTGCTTTTCAGTTTCTGGGAGGGAATTTTATTAAAGTATCCATTGTATCCACGTTAAGCCTGGCTGGCTTTTTTAAACTATGGGAACAATTTCCTCCGATTTTGCCGAATCTTACGAATTATCCACTGGCAGCAGCGTTAATAGGAGGTATGTTTGTAGGTATCGGAGTAGGGCTTGTGGTTAGGCAGGGAGGTTCCAGCGGAGGGGATGATGCCTTGGCACTGGCAATTTCTAAGTCAACACGCTGCCGTATCGCCCGGGCATATCTGGCAACGGATATTACTGTTTTATTATTTTCACTTTCTTATATACCGATGAACCGCATAGCATATTCTCTGGTTACGGTAACAGTTTCCTCTTTTCTAATTGACTTTGTTCAAAATGTCTCAAGAAAAGGTAAGCGGGATGCTGTAAAAGAAATTCAGGAGGAAGCCTGTGAGCTATATGAAGATATACTGGAGTCGGAAGAATATTGAATCGATGGGATACTTGTCACATTCCTGTATTAGAGGTATATGTCGATACCTATTCCTTTTTATTTGTGATTTTTGACAGGGCTTGTGGGGTTATAGTAAGATAATACTATTCATTAGGAAGAACTGTATTCTAATCGGAACATAGCTAAAGCTGTTTCGCTGGAATACAGTTCTCTTTTTACATACAGAAATCAACCTTAAAGAAGCAATAAATTTAGTGTTGTAAAGTTAATGTATATAGTGTATAAATTATTTATGGAGGTATTCGATATGAAATCCAATAAAACTCTGATTTATGAATTTATTCACAAGTGTACTCATTCTGCGGCGGCAGAAGAGTTGGGCGGAGTATCTACCCAGTATATTTCTGAACGGCTGGGAATGCAGAGAACGAATATAAGCAGTATGTTGAATATATTGGTGAAAGAAGGAACGGTTGAAAAATTAAATGGAAGACCGGTACTGTATAGGGTGAAGCCTGATGCAGTTCATCTAAAAGGGGAGCAATCTTGTTTCAGTCAGTTGATTGGTTGTGATGGCAGTCTTAAAAGTGCTGTACAGCTTGCAAAGGCAGCCATTTTATATCCCAGACGAAGTTTACATTCTTTAATATTAGGTCCAGCCGGTTCCGGTAAAAGCTATTTTGCTAGTCTTATGTATCTCTTTGCCAAAGAAAATATGATTATAAAGGAGAATGCTCCGTATGTCCGTTTTAATTGTGTAAATTATAGTGACAATACAGGACAGATGGAGAAGGAACTTTTTGGAACGGAGGGAGAGAATATATTAAAGAGGGCAGAAGGAGGCGTGCTGTTCATAGACAACATTGAGTTACTGCCCGCTCATGCCAGAAACAGCTTGGTACGAATGGTTGAAAGTAATATGATAGAGTTAAATGGTGTCAGAAAGGAATTGAATGTAATTGTAGTATGTGCTATGAATGATACCGTAAGCCGAAGTGTAATTGAGAATTACAGCAAGTATTTTTTTATTAAAATAACGATACCTCCTCTTAGCTTAAGAGCCTTTAAAGAAAGATTTCAGATGATACAGCATTTTTTTACGATTGAGGCGGAGCGAAGCAATAAAACCATTCATATTAATCCTGAAATTTTGATAGGTTTACTACTTTATCAATGTGAGAATAATGTTAAGCAGCTAAAAAGAGACATTCAATTAAGCTGTGCCAATGCTTATGCAAGAGAATTTCACATTCAGAAAAAAGAAATTATGGTGCTTATGTCAGACTTTCCATATTATGTTCGGACAGGCTTTTTAAACCTTAAGAACCACAGGGCAGAAATCAAAGAAGTGATGTCAGAAGATTGCAGTTATGCATTCTCTAAAGAAAAAGCAACTTTAATTACACCTAATCTGGAACGTAATGGAAGAAAGAAGACTATGTATGACTGGATAGATGAAAAGGTCAATGAGCTTAAGGAACGGGGGATTGAAGAAGACGATATAAACTTTATATTGAGTGTTGATATTGAAAATGAATTCAAACAGTACAGCAAAAGACTGGGAGAACAGATTGTAGATAAGGAACAGTTATCCCAACTTGTGAATAAGCGGATTATTGAATTGGTAGGCGACTTTTTGGAAGAAGCAACGGGGAGATTTAATAAAGTGTATCCGGTGTCTGTTTTTTATGGATTATGTTTACATTTGAATTCCACACTGAATAAGCAGAATAAATCACAACGGTTAAGCAATGAACAGATTATGGAGATTATTAAGAACAACGGCAGTGAATATGGATATTGTCTTAAGTTCGTTGGAGCATTGGAGCAGGAATTTAAGATTAAACTGCCCATAGATGAGGTGGTCTTTCTAACTCTGTTTTTAACAAAAGAGCCAATGGCAGAGGAGACAAACCTACATCCGGTGGTTTTGATTGCACTTCATGGAGAAGCCGCAGCCAGATCAATCGTAGAAGTGGTAAACTTTATGAGCGGTTACCCAGCTTATTCCTATGATATGCCTATGGATAAAAGTACAGATACTGCTTACGAAGAGTTGAAGAAATTGGTTCTTAAAATTCATAAGGGAAAAGGGATTTTTGTGATTTACGATATGGGCTCCTTTAAGACCATGTTTGACATGATAGCTTCTGAAACCGGTGTTGAAATCAAGACGCTAGAAATACCTTTAACACTGCTGGCACTGGATTGCAGCCGTAAAGTCATGATCGGAATGTCGGTGGAAGAAATTTATAAGGATATGCTGGAAAGTTACCAGGGAATCCTTGAACACAAAGAAGATATGAGTTTAAGGATTAACAGTAAGAATGTAGTGCTGACCCTCTGTATGAGCGGTGAAGGTGCAGCAGTTCAGATAAAAAAGTATATTGAGAAGCATATACGGCCAAAGAATGTTGAAATCATAGCTCTTGCCATTTCAAATCACCAATTGCTGCTGGAGGAAGTCAATAAGATAAAAGAAAAGCACAATATTATCTGTGTGGTGGGTAGTTATGATCCTCAATTATTCGGAATCCGATTTGTATCTATAACGGATGTATTCCAAGAGGATTGTAAGGAATTAAAGGCTGTTTTAGAATTGTATGATAAAACAGAGCTTGTTAAGAATAAAGCAGATGATTATTTTGAGGTGATTTTTGACCATCTATCGGAAGAATTAAAGCTGATAGATGTTGAAAAACTCCGCATCCTATTACCGCTGGTTTTAAAAGAATTTCAGGGAAATTCAGGCTGCTATTTGATAAAGGAACAGGAGCTTGCACTTATGATTCACATAGCCTGCTGTATGGAACACTTAAAAGGCGGCTATGAGACACCTGCCAACCGGAATAAAAAAGAAGTCATTACTCAGAATACAGAACTGTACCGGACGTTAAAACAAAGTCTTAAAAAAGTAGAAAATGAGTTTGAGCTAGAGTTTGATGACAACGAAATAGCAAATATACTATCAATCATTAAGCTTTCAAAGGATGGAAAGCTCACGTAATAAAAAGATAACAAAAAAACAAATAAAATTTTTTGAATTTCTAGTGTATAATTTTCATACAAAGAGTGTTGCAAATAAGCCTTGTGTGTGGAGACACTATTTCAAAAAAGAGTGTGAGGATAAACACTAAGGGGAAACTCGCAAAGGTATAAAGTGAAAAGGGATATACGGTATGTAGAAGTGTATAAAAGAGCGTTGAAATCAAGGGTTTCACGCTTTTTTTATACTATTGACAGAAGTAGATACATCGTGTATTGTAGGGGTAGAGTATAAAGTGTATATTGTTCTTTGGAAGTTCAGGAGCAAACTTATACCGGTTCTCATACAACAGAATATACTTCAAAAGCAGTATGAAAGTGCATAAGCCAGAAGAGTCTTTTTGATTCTAGTCGACAGAGTCAAAAATATAAATAGGTATAAGAAAAAGCTGACTTTATGAATCTGCTGCTAAGTCTTTTAAGTAAGGCGTACGTTGGCCAATACGGTATTTACTGACAGTCACTGTATATTCTTTCTGTAAAATAAGTGGGTTTAGTAAAAATTATATCTACAGGAGGTTTATTCTTATGTCAAATTTTAAACAGTTTTTTGAACAAAAAGTAGTACCGGTTACCGGCAAGATGAGTTCAAATAAAATAATAAAGGCATTAACTAGTTCTATGATGGCTACTATGCCACTATCTTTAGGTACCAGTATTGTAGCAATCTTGGCAAACTTCCCAATTGCTTCTTGGACTAATTTTTTGGCAGCTCATGGAATCAATGTCCATGCAACGGCAATCATTGGTGGTACGACGCAAATTATGGGGCTGTTCCTGGCATTTTTGGTGGCTTATAATTATACAAAACTCTTGGGTGAAGATGCAATTACAGGTGGTGTATTATCCCTTGGTACGTTTATTATACTTATGCCTCAAACCTATGCACTTGCTGATGGTGCTTCCTTAAGTGTACTGCAATTAAAGTACCTTGGCAGTTCAGGTATATTTGTATCTATGATTGTAGGTATATTAATTCCATGTTTGTACTGTTTTTTGCAAAAAAAAGGTTTTGTGATAAAGTTTCCGGATAGTGTTCCCGAGATGATAACAAAGTCCTTAAGCCCGACTTTTATAGCGATGATTGTGTTCATTGTAGTATTTGGTGTTCGTATCGCCTTTGGATATACCCCATACGGAAATATATTTGACTTTATTAATAACACCGTTGGACAACCTATTATGTTATTAGGTTCTTCTCCGATTTCCCTCATAATGGTATATGCCATCGGAAATCTGTTCTGGTGTTTCGGTATTCATCCAGGCTCTGTACTTACCTTTTATACACCGGTAATATTAACAGTAATTACAGGTAATATTGAAGCTTTTCAGAAGGGAAGCCCATTGCCTTATTTAACCTTTATTATAGTTTACACCTTTATTATGCTTGGTGGTACCGGCAGTACATTAGGGTTGGCCTTTGATATGTTCTTGTTTTCAAAATCTAAACGCTTTAAAGCCTTAGGAAAATTAGCAATTATACCGAACATATTTAATATTAATGAACCGTTAATTTTCGGTACGCCAATTATTTTCAACCCTATTTTTATCATACCTATGATAGCAACTCCATTTTTAAATGGCGGTATTGCCATATTGCTAGTTAAATTGGGAGCATACAGCACCTATAACCCGACTATAAAAATGCCTTGGACAATGCCTGCACCTATAACCGCACTGATACAGACTGGTGTATGGGCATCACTTGGTGTATGCCTCGTCATTGTCGCAACGGCAATTTTATACTATCCATTCTTTAAGTTTGCAGATAAACAGGCAGTCAAAGAAGAAATGCAGGAAGAGACTGCGCAGGCAGTATAAAAACGAACCGAACGAATAAAACTGTTTTCCGGAGGTTATAAGACGGTTCCTCTGCCGGAAGATATATTAAAATACATTCCGGCAAGGCATTGTCTTACACGTTCAGGTAAAAGAAAAAGGAGAGAAGAAAAATGATACATGTATTATTATGTTGTTCCAACGGTATGTCTACCAGTATTCTGGTCAAGAAAATGCAGGCGGCTGCTTTAGAGAAGGGAATGGAAGCTGAAATTTGGGCTGTGTCAAAGGTTGACTTGCCGGCACATATGGATAAAGCGGATATTATTTTATTAGGCCCTCAGATTCGATTTGCTTTAAATGAGATAAAGAATGAAGTTGGGGAAAGTAAGCCGGTAGATGTAATTGATATAATGGATTATGGTACCATGAACGGAAGCAAGGTATTAGATCTTGCATTACAAAAACTAGGGAAGTAACGAAAGGGGTATATAGATGGAAGAACTGGAATTACTTTGCTTTGAAATTATATCCTCTGTAGGGGCATCACGTTCCTGTTATGTAGAGGCAATACAAGCGGCAAAAAAAGATGATTTTGAAAAAGCTGCCGAATTATTGGATGAAGGCAGAAAGCATTATCGTGACGGACACTTAAAACACGCTTCCTTGATTCAGAAAGAAGCGGCAGGAGGTAAAACAGAATTCTCCATTCTGTTAGTACATGCAGAAGACCAGATGATGAGTGCAGAGGTGTTGGAAATATTTGCACAGGAACTTGTTGAATTATACAATAAGAAATAGCAGCTCATGTTACGATAGATAAAAAGGAGAATAGATATGACAGGAAAGTTTCCGGAAGGCTTTCTCTGGGGTGGAGCGGTTGCTGCAAATCAGATTGAAGGCGGCTTTGGTTTCGGTGGAAAAGGAATCAGTACGGCAGATGTAGCCACTGCCGGAGCAGTTGATAAGAAAAGAGAATATACCGATGGAATCGTTGAAGGAATATATTATCCTTCCCATGAAGCGATTGATTTCTATCATAGATATAAAGAGGATATTAAGCTGCTTTCAGAAATGGGCTTTAAATGTTTTAGAACCTCTATTGCTTGGTCAAGAATATTTCCTAAGGGCGATGAGGCAGTACCCAATGAAGAAGGTTTACAGTTCTATGATGCTGTGTTTGATGAATGCTTAAAGTACAATATTGAGCCAGTTGTTACAATTTCACATTATGAAATGCCATATCATTTGGTAACGCAATACGGTGCCTGGAGGAATAGAAAACTCATTGCATTTTATATAAATTTCTGCAAGGTCATATTTGAACGCTATCAAAATAAAGTAAAGTACTGGATGACGTTTAATGAAATCAATGTAATTGCATACCAGTCTTTTATAGCAGCAGGGATAAAGCTTGAGACAGGGGAGCGAAAAGAAGAGGTTATTTATCAGGCCGCCCACCATCAATTCATAGCCAGTGCAAAAGCAGTTGCTCTGGGACACGAGATAAATCCGGATTTCAAAATCGGCTGTATGCTATTGTATCCCCTTACTTATCCAATGACCTGTAATCCAGAGGATGTACTCCTTGCCAATGAAGCCATGAATAAAAATTATTATTTTTCAGATGTTCAAGTTAGAGGAGCTTATCCCAACTTTATGAAAAAATATTTTGAAAGAAATAATATCAACATAACAATGGAAGCAGGAGATGCAGAAATTTTAAAGCAGGGAACGGTAGATTACGTAGGCTTTAGTTATTATATGTCTCTGGTTGCAAGTTCCGATAAGGAAAAAGGCGGTGACGCTGCGGGTGGAAATATGGTAAGAGGAGGCGCAAATCCCTATTTAGAAACCTCAGAATGGGGATGGCAGATAGACTCAGTAGGTCTTAGAATTGCCTTAAATAATCTATATGACCGTTACCAAATCCCCCTTTTCATTGTGGAAAATGGTCTTGGGGCAATTGATAAAGTGGAAGAGGATGGTTCTATACAGGATGATTACCGCATTGAATATCTAAGGCATCATATTATGGAGATGAAAAAAGCGGTGATTATAGATGGTGTTGAACTTATGGGTTATACGCCTTGGGGTTGTATTGATTTAATCAGTGCCGGTACTGGCGAGATGAAGAAGCGTTATGGTTTTGTCTATGTGGATAAAGACAATGCGGGGAACGGCAGTCTTAAAAGATACAAAAAGAAAAGTTTTCATTGGTATCAGAAAGTAATTGCCAGCAACGGAGAAGATTTGGAATAAATTGATAAAGCAGCCATTATACCGGGTAAAAAGCGGAATTTTGGCTGCTTTTTGTTATCTGTCGTGTCTGCTTACCCTGGCTATGGGAAAGGTTATGGCAAAAGGTTCTGCCTTAATCACTGCAATTGGTTTAATACCTGAAATGTCAGGAAATAAGTCGCCGTTAATCTTTATCGTATCTATTTTAGCAAGTCTTCCTTTGCCGTTGCCAAAAAAGCGGGTGTAGTAATATTTGCCGTTTTGTTCCTGCACGAGGGGGAAGGGAAGAAAGCGGGTTGTAATGGGAAAAGAGGGGCCAAAGGAACTAAGGGTAATATCAGCGGCTGTGGTACCTGCCACGGAGATTCTAATACGCTCCTTGTTTTTATGAATGGCTTTAAATTTGAAATCGGCCTGTTCCTTTTTAATACCCCAGTTTTTTTTCCCGTTCACAACACTCTTCATAGTAGAAACATAAATTTTACTTATGGTGTTCAGCTTTTTACCCTGGTGGTTGAATTTTCCTGGAATAAAAAGAAGTTCTCCGTAAGGACCTGCATTAGAAGAAGCGTAGTCAACCAGCATAACACTGCCCAGGCCGCCTGCAAACTTATTTTCTAAATAAGCTGGTACGTTTGCATTCTTTTTTATAAAATCTTTGTCAAATTTATAAAGAAAAATATACCCCTTTCCGTTTAGGTTCCAGGGTGCGGGAAAGAATTCCATATTAAATATCTCCTTTCTTTTTTAACCAGTTCTTAAAGCGCATATATTCAACATAAGTATACAATCGGGTAATTATAGGCAGAAGCCTGCCAACTGTTAAAGTAAGAATAAACAGTCTTGAGGTATAGATGCTGTTTTTCTTTTTCTTTATTCCGTTGAGAATAGAGGAGGCAACTGCTTTAGAGCTTTGGCTGGGATGGGGAACCGGACTGTTACCAGCCTGTTTAAAAAAGGCAGTACGGGTTGCTATTGGATAAACCACCTGAAATATCTGCCCCCTTTCCAGTTCGTAGCGATAAGCATCTGCAAAACCACGAATCGCAGCTTTTGTGCTGCTATAAAGGGCATACCCGGGAAGTGAAAGGTGAGCCATACCACTGGCGGTAGTTATAAATTGATAGGGCATATGCTCATGAATTTCGTTCATCTTTTGAGCGCAATACAGAACACTTAAGGTATTGGTCTGAAAGATAGTACTTAGGTGGGACCAGTCTGGCGTTGCTAGTTTTTCATAATAAGCAAAACCTGCATTCGCCACAAAGATGTCAATCGTACCCATAATGGCCAACGCATTTACAAACAATCTGTCTAATTCCTCAGGCTTTGATACATCACAGGATAGAACATGGAGTCTTTGGGATTTTAGTTTAACAGGCTCATGATTCTTTACAACGGCGACTACAGTGCATTTTTCAGCTAATAGCTTTTTCACCAGTTCAAACCCGATACCCGATGAAGCACCGGTAACAACCACTTTTTTATTGCGCAGATTCATAGTACCTTCCTTTCTTAACGCATTAGATACTAACAATAGTTTATTCTATGATAGTCTCTGTATCAGTTAAGTTTAACAATTCATCTAAGTTTGAAATTGAATGTAAAAGTGTGCGCAGGCTGTTCTCTGAAAGTTTGTCAAATTGAGCGCATACAGTTTTATAATTATAAGCTTCTATATCTTCTAATTTTGACTTGCCGGCTTTTGTTATATATATATTTACAATCCTTTTGTCAGTATGTCCGCTTTCTCTGGAGGTAAGACCTGCCTTTTCCAGTCTGGTAAGCATTCTGCTGATAACAAATTTTTTGACACATAGTTTGTCTGAAAGTTGTGTGATGCAGATACCTGGATATCGCACCAATAGTTGCAGAAGATACACTTCGTCCCAGGCAATCCCAAATAAATCGAATTCTCTTTTTTCAAAGAGATAGATACTTTTTAGAAATGCAAAGAGTGCAGCATCAACTGTTTGCCGGTCGATTGTATTGTTCATAGGGACCTCCTTTTTATAAGATTTATTTAGTATGTGTTTCTGATATTAAAATTAACATATTTAGTTGCAAAATGCAACTAAAATCTGAAAATCAATAAAATACATCTGGAGGTGTATGAAACGATGCAAGTCCCTTTGCAGGAGAGTGGCCTAAGAATTTAGTGTAGGCACGATAAAACGAGGAGTAGTCCAAAAAACCTGCTTCTAGTGCAGCTTCACCTGCATTGCTGCCATTTATGATTAGCTGCTGGGCATAAATTATGCGTTTGTACAGTAAATAATCATATACCGTGGTTCCGGTTGCTTTTTTAAAAACTTTGTTTAAGTGATGTTTGCTGATAAAAAAACGTTCTGCAATAGCGTCGAGACGAAATGGTTCGGTCAAATGACTGTTTAAATAAGAGATGATTTTGGATACTGTCTCGGAACTGTTATAATCAGCTTCTGCTGCTGATTGAGACAGGCTCATTATAGTAATTTGGGACAACAGGGCTTCAACATAAACCGGAAGCAGCTGTTGTTGTAATTCAGGGCTTGTCTTAGCAACTTCAGCAAAGGACTGAAAGAATGAGTTGATACGGTATTCTTCTGAATAAGGATAGAAAATCTCCTTGCCATCATATCTGCCAATGGGGGGGAAGGCAGAGAGCAAAACATGTCTTCGTTCAAGGGATAGGACATCCGGATAAAAATGCAGAACATATCTTTGATAAGGCTTAGCGCTATTAATTTTAAGCCCATGAAATACATTGGGAGATAAAAGCAAAAGACTGTTCGGCGTCAGATGGTAGCCTCGGTCTTCCACCAGGTAATCGGCATCACCGTCTAAAAAAAAGTAAATTTCGTACATGTTATGACAATGGATGTAATATTCTTTCGTTGCAGTTTCGCTGACAGAATGAGCGAATGAAACCCTGTCACTTTGAAGTTTTGATATAATATTCATAGTTGACCTCTTTTATAAGATTGTAACCTATTGTAATTTCTATTAGTATATAGATATATCGCTATATTTGCAATATAAAGAAATGTATTTGCAATCGCTTTCTATAAAAAAAAATCTATAATAGGATTTAGAGAAACCTGTAACTCAATCTAACGAATGTTTGTTTTAAGCATACCGCAAACTAGCTTGTGACATGCAATGAGCTACTACCAAATACGGCATTATGATAGAAGGTTGAAAGAAAATATAAGTTAGAGAGGCTGCCACAAAACAATTCTTTCAACGGATTCTATTTGTGGCAGTATCACGGGAAATCTGTGATATGAAATGGGGATAAAGATGAAAAATATAAAATTAGGCATTATCGGCATTGGGAATATGGGCAGCGGACACTGTAACAGTATTTTAGAAGGAAAAGTGCCGCTGATAACAATTTCCGCAGTTGCCGATAAAAGAGAAGTAAGGAGAACTTGGGCAAAGGAAAATTTGCCGAAGGAAGTTGCCATCTTTGAAGAAGGTGATGCACTTATTGCATCTGGATTATGCGATGCAGTACTAGTAGCTACTCCTCATTATGAACATCCAAGCCTGGTAATAAAGGCGTTTAAGCAGGGGCTCCATGTTTTGTGTGAAAAACCAGCGGGGGTTTATACCAAGCAGGTACGGGAAATGAATGAGTCAGCAGAAAAGCATAATCTGGTATTTGCCATGATGTTTAACCAAAGAACGAATCATGTATATAGAAAAATGCATGAACTGGTACATGGGGGAGAGTTAGGTGCAATAAAACGGGTTAACTGGATTATCACGGACTGGTACCGTACCCAAGCTTACTATGATTCCGGTGACTGGAGGGCTACCTGGGAAGGAGAAGGCGGAGGCGTGTTGCTAAACCAATGCCCTCACAATCTGGATTTACTTCAATGGATATGCGGCATGCCAAAGAAAGTCATGGCAGTGTGCCATAACGGTAAATGGCACGATATTGAGGTAGAGGACGATGTAACAGCTTATCTGGAATATCCAAACGGAGCGACAGGAGTATTTATTACCAGTACAGCAGATGCTCCCGGTACGAACCGGTTTGAAATTGACTTGGAGAAAGGAAAATTAGTTTGCGAAGAAGATAAGCTGACTTTATATAAGCTGGATGTAAGTGAGAGAGAATACTGTTTTGCTGCAAGAGAAGGCTTTAAAAAACCTGACGGACAATTTATAGAGCTTATAACTGACGGCTGCAATCCACAACATATAGGAGTAATGAGAGCTTTTGCTGATAGAATTCTTTATGGAACACCTCTTGTTGCAGAGGGGGTGGAAGGGATTCATGGACTTATGCTCTCCAATGCCATGCATCTGTCTAGTTGGCTTAATAAACCAGTAACGCTTCCCTTTGATGAGGAGTTATTTCTGGGCGAGCTGAATAAACGTCGTAAAGACTCCAAATATAAAAAGACAGTTAAAGAAATTACCTTTGATTTAGACGGCAGTTACGGATCAAAGTAACAGTCATGCAATAGGAGCTAGATTGATAGAAAGGATGCCAAGACAAGATTTTAACTTGTTTTGATTGTGGCAGTATCGCAGTTGTGATACAGGGTGGGATAAGTATGAATACAGCAATCATCGGATGCGGAGCCATAGCAAAAGTCCATGCGCAGTGTGTACAAAAGTTAGCAAATCATAAACTCTCCGCATTTGCAGATACGGTAGAGACAAGAGCAGAACAGTATGCAGCCCTATATCATGGAAAGGCTTATCAGTCCTTAGAGGAAATGCTTGAGAAAGAGAAAATAGATATTCTTCATATCTGCACCCCCCATTACCTGCATGTACCTATGGCGGTGTATGCTTTGGAACGTGGTGTTAACGTGTTTATGGAGAAGCCTCCGGTTATAGTAAGGGAACAGCTGGAGCAATTAGAAAAGGTACAAACCGGAAAACAGTTGGGATTCTGTTTCCAGAACCGATATAATCCGAGTGTTATTCAGGTGAAAGAACTGCTGGAATCTGGTAAGGCAGGAGACATATACGGTGCAAGAGGTATCGTTACTTGGAACCGGAGCAGTAGTTATTATACCCAGAGTGACTGGAGGGGACGTATTAAGACAGAGGGCGGAGGAGCACTTATTAACCAGTCCATTCATACCCTTGATTTACTTACTTATTTTTTAGGAACTCCAGTTTTAGTGGACGCAGTGAAAGCGAATCATCATTTAAAGGCAGCTGTGGAAGTGGAAGATATGATGGAGGCTTTTATACGTTTTGAAGGAGGAAGGAGTGCCTGTTTTTATGGAACAACGGCGTACGTAGAGGATGCACCGCCCCTGATTGAGATTGTTTGTGAAAAGCTAACCATACGTATCGAGAATTCTTATGTAACCTATTATTATAAGGACGAAAGTGTAGAAACCCTCGATATAAAAAGCAGGGAAGGTCTTGGAAAACATTACTGGGGTGCCGGACATTTTGACTGTATTAAGGACTTTTATTATTGTGTGGAGAAAGAAGAAGTGTTTACCCTTGGTTTAAGCAAAATGAAGGATACCATAAGGCTAATGCTTAGCATGTATGAATCAGCTGATACAGGTAAGGAAATAAATCTGAAAGAAGTCTAAGGTTACATGTAGCTATGTTAGAGTTGAGATTATAGTGGATAAGAAAAGGAGAAGTAAAAATGTTAAAGAATGCCCAAATTACCGGATTTGCAGATGAAATCCATTCGGATATAAAGATACAGGTAAGGTTGTTAAAGGAACTGGGAATTGACTTTTTGGAACTTCGCAGTGCCAACGGCAAAAGCATTGCATCTTACACTAAGGAAGAGGCAAAGGCATTGAAAGAGTATCTTTCAGAGCAGAAAATACAAGTGTCAGCGCTTGGCTCTCCTATTGGCAAGATATCTATAACAGAAGAGTTCGAACCACATTTTAAGGTATATCAAAATGTGGTGGAAATTGCTAAAATTATGGAAACTCCAAATATTCGCATGTTCAGTTTTTATATACCTAATCAGGAAGAGCCAGAAAAATATCAGGATATAGTTTTTGATAGAATGGAACATTTGGTAAGTTATGCCCGGAAAGAAAGTGTAATTCTATTGCATGAGAATGAAAAAGATATCTACGGTGATACAGCCTTTCGTTGTAAACAGCTGTTTGACAGGTTTTACGGAGAGCATTTTAAAGGTACTTTTGATTTTGCTAATTTTGTACAGTGTGGGCAAGATACATCAGAAGCCTATGAACTGTTAAAGTCTTATATTGCATACATCCACATTAAAGATGCTTTATTTGCCACCGGTCAGGTTACACCGGCCGGCGAAGGAGATGGTATGGTGAGAGAGATTTTAGAGAAGCTTGATAAGATGGGGTATGAGGGCTTTTTAAGTCTAGAGCCTCATTTGGCAGATTTTTCAGGACTAAAGAATCTGGAAAAGAATCCGTTGACAAAGAACATATCAAGTGGCGAAGCAGCTTTTACCATTGCCTACGAAGCATTAAAAAAGATATTGATTTAATTTGGAAGAAAGTATAAAATATTACCATAAAATTACTTAATAAACCATTCAGAATCCTCATAAGTGTTGTGACTACAATACATATGGGGATTTTAAGCGTCAACGATAAGATATGGGGGAAACTATGATTAAGGTATTTTTGGTAGAAGATGAAATTGTAATTAGAAATAGTATTCAAAAGATGATTCCCTGGCAGGAACATGGCTATGAACTTGCCGGCGAGGCGGCGGACGGAGAGATTGCCCTTCCCCTTATTCGTATGGTAAAACCGGATGTTTTGATTACGGATATTAAAATGCCCTTTATGGATGGGCTGGCTTTAAGTAAGCTTGTAAAAAAGGAGCTGCCGGAAACGAAAATTGTTATCATAAGCGGCTACGATGATTTTGAATATGCAAGACAGGCTATCTCTCTCGGTGTGGAGCGATATCTGCTTAAGCCAATTAGTCGGGGGAGTTTTATTGAGGTGCTTAAGGAGATTCGAATAAAGCAAGAAGCAGAATTGGAACAAAAAAGTTATTATGAAAAATTTAGGAATGAATTGCAGGAGTTTGAACAGCATGCAAGAAGGGATTTATTCGAAGCCATGGTTTCCGGGCATGTTGCTACACGGATAATCTATGAAAAGGCGGAAAAACTCCGTATTGACATAACCGCACAGTGCTATAATATCGTATTATTTTCGATGAATTCCAATGAAAAGGATCAGATATTTTATAATACGTATTCGCAGGAAACTGCTGATTTACAGATTCGTTTGGAACAGATATTTCCGAACAGACCGGATTATATACTCTTTTGTAACCAGCCATTTAGCTACGCAGTTTTGATTAAAGGGAAGAGAGAGACTATTAACAGACTGACAAAAGAGTGTGTAAATACACTGCAAGAATTTTTTAAGGCAGGCAGTAAGCAGGTGGATTGGTTTATCTGTACCGGACAGTCTGTAGAGCGGATCAGTGCTCTTGCCAGTTGTTATCAATGTGCTATGAGTATATTTGCATCCAGATTTTTGAGTAAATCCAGGACAAATTCAGAACATATTCATTATGAAAATGACAACACACCTTTATCGGAGGAGATGGATATAAAAAATATTGATTCCAGTATTATTAATACAGCAATTATTCTGGACTTTCTAAGTCATGCATTAGAGGAAGAAGTGAATAATTTTGTAACGAATTACTTTAAGATGATTGGAGAGGAGGCTGTTAAGTCTAGAATTTTCAGACAGTATATTCTGCTAAATGTGCACTTTTCCACCGTTTCCTTTATTCAGAAGCTAGGATTTTCTAAAGAGGAATTAGATTATTATTTACCGGAGGTTTGCTCAGAAGTGGTGACTTCTCCACAGTATGCTATGGAACTAATTAAAAATATTTTAAAAAAAGGCATCAGACTCAGGGAAGAGAGCATCAGAAGCCGGTACAAGAGTGTAATTGACGTGGCAACGGATTATATACATAAGAACTACATGGACGATAGCCTGTCACTGAATAAGGTTGCTTGTGCTGCCAATGTCAGTGCCAATCACTTTAGTGCCATATTCAGTCAGGAGAAAAAGAAGACTTTTATTGAATATCTGACAGAACTGCGCATGAACAAGGCAAAGGAACTGCTTCGCTGCACAGATATGCGCTCCGGGGAAATCGCTTTAGAAGTTGGTTATAAAGATTCACACTATTTCAGTTTTTTATTTAAGAAAACCCAGGGATGTACGCCCAGTGATTACCGCAGTAAAAAGGGAGGGATACCATGGGAATTTTAAAGTTTAATAATTATCAAAAAGTAAAAAGTGTGAGCTTAAGTATTAAATTAAGAAAAATTATTTTTATTATGCTTCTTCCCTTGATTTTTTGGATTCTGGTAGCTCTGATTATATTTGGATTTTATGAAAATAAGGTGGCTAAACTCACCCACAACGTTACTATCAGCAGTAAATTCAATATGGATTTTAAGGGAGCAATTGATTTGAAAATGTATCATTATACCGTTGGCAGCAAACAGCAGACAACTCTCCCTACTTCGGATGTGAAGGATGCCATTGCATTGGCTGAATCATTAAAGCGTACAACGGATTGTAAGGAAAGTCGTAAGGCACTGCAGAATATTTTGGAGTATTGCAATAACTTGCAGGAAAAAATGCATATGATAGCAGAAACCAAAGAGTATGATAGCAGGCAGCTGCAATTAGAAAATAACATCTATGTTTTGACACGGCTTATACAGGGGAAAATGATAGATTATATCTACTATGAGGCAGGATATATGGCAGTATTGGAAGAGAACATGCGTCATGATATAAAAATAGTTATAGTACTCGCTTTTTTATTTGTATGTGGTTCTATATCTTTTTTGCTTACCTTTGGAATCCGGTTTTCAAAAAGCATAACAGTCCCCATAAGTAAGCTCTGTCATAACGTAAATCAAGTGGGACAAGGTGAATTTTCTATTCCAGAAGTGAATTCTAGTTATATAGAGATTGCACAGCTCAATACAGGCATTCAGCATATGGCTATGAGAATTGGCATCTTACTTGAAAATGTAAAAGAGGAAGAAAAGCTACAGCACAAGACGCAATTGCAGCTTCTACAGGCTCAAATTAATCCTCATTTTTTATACAATACCCTGGATGCAATTGTATGGCTGGTAGAATCTGTACAGCAGGAAGCAGCAGTAACGATGCTTACTAATTTATCCGTTTTTTTCAGAACTATATTGTCAAAGGGTAATGATATCATAAGTCTAAAAGAAGAGATTATGCATACCAAAAGTTATCTTGACATACAGGCGGTACGGTACCAGGATATTTTAGAATATGATATTTCATTGCCGGAGGAATTAGAGCAGATTAAAGTTCCTAAGCTTACTTTACAGCCATTAGCAGAGAATGCTCTATATCATGGGGTAAAAGAAAAAAGAGGAAAGAGTGCTATAACCATTCAATGTTATAAACAGGAAAAAAACATTATCTTGGCCGTATCCGATAATGGTATTGGAATAAATACAGACAAGCTTAGGACAATAAAAGAAGGACTTGTAGGGTCAAAACATGACGGCTTTGGACTTACCGCAGTACATGAGCGGATAAAACTGTATTTTGGAGACAGTTTTGGGCTAAAGATTGCATCAGCTTACGGCACTGGTACAACGGTTACAGTTACAATACCTGAAAATTTTCAACTATAATCGTAAGAAATTCAACTAAAATAAAAGACCATAAATTATCAAACTCAATGGATAAGATAATAAATGGATGTTTGGTTATAAATTTATATAATTAGGAGTATGAATTACCAATAAAAAATGAGGAGGTTATATTATGAAATCAAAAATCAAATTCAGGTTACTTGCTGCCTTTATGACAGTATGCATGCTGCTTACCCTGACGGCATGCGGGAATACTTCGAAATCTACAAGTAGCACAGAGGACACAAAAACAGATACCGGCAGCGGAGATTTAATAACGGTTGGCTTCTCACAGGTAGGTGCGGAATCCGATTGGAGAACTGCCAATACAGAATCTATGAAGTCTACCTTTAGTGAAGAAAACGGATATGAGCTTATCTTTGATGATGCGCAGCAAAAACAGGAAAATCAGATTGCAGCAATCCGAAATTTTATCCAGCAGGAAGTTGATTACATAGTTTTAGCACCTGTTACAGAAACAGGGTGGGATACTGTATTACAGGAAGCAAAAGATGCAGGAGTTCCGGTAATTATTGTTGACCGTATGGTAAATGTATCTGATGACAGCTTATATACAGCTTGGGTTGGATCTAATTTTGAACTGGAAGGAAAGAAGGCAGCCGCCTGGCTTTATGCTTACCTACAAGCAGCCGGTAAAGGGGAAGAGCCTGTAAATATCGTTGATATTCAGGGGACTATCGGTGCCTCTGCCCAGATAGGGCGTACTGCCGGACTGGAAGCCGCTGTTTCAGAACACAGTAACTGGACACTGCTTGCTAAAGTCTCCGGGGAGTTTACTCAAGCAAAAGGTCAGGAAGTCATGGAATCCTTATTAAAGCAATATGGGGATCAGATTGATGTTGTGTATTGTGAAAATGACAATGAAGCTTTTGGAGCCATTGATGCCATTGAAGCTGCCGGCTATAAGGTGGGGGCCGACGGTGACATGATTGTTATGTCCTTTGATAGTACAAATGCAGGCTTAACAGAAACTTTAAACGGTAAGATTATTTGTAATACGGAATGTAACCCACTTCATGGACCAAGAGTGCAGGAAATCATACAGACGCTGGAAAAAGGCGAGACAGTGAATAAACAGGAATATGTGGATGAAGGTATCTTCTCCTTTGATGGAGCTGTGTCAGTTATTAGCGTAGATGGTGCAGAATATCCTGTAACCAAGGTTACAAAAGAGGTAATAGAATCCAGAGCGTATTAAGCGTAAGTTTAAAGTGAAAATAATATAAGGTTAGGGTGCGATATAGAAAATTCAAACGGATGGACTGTATCGCATTTTTCTAACTAAATACTGAAAGTGTGTGACCGGATTTATATTGTCATAAGAAAGCAGGTGTAAGTGATATGAATCAAAACATTGTATTGTCCATGACAAGCGTCAGTAAAAGTTTTCCCGGGGTAAAGGCATTAACAAAAGTGAATTTTTTCCTTAGAAGAGGTGAAATACATGCTTTAATGGGAGAAAACGGAGCAGGAAAGTCAACCTTAATTAAGGTATTAACAGGTGTTTATGAATTAGAATCTGGTGAAATACACATGGCAGGAATCCATAAACCTATTGTGAACCATTCCCCTAAAGAAGCGCAGGAAAATGGGATTAGTACCGTATATCAGGAGGTAAATCTCTGTCCGAACCTGACGGTAGCAGAGAATTTATTCATTGGAAGAGAACCTAAAAAAGCAGGATTCATAGACTGGAAAGCCATGAACCGGCGGTCTGAAGAAGTATTAAAAAGACTTGCTATTGAGGTGTCACCGCTACAAATGTTAGAAGAGTGTTCTATAGCATTACAACAGATGATTGCTATAGCCAGAGCCGTTGATATGAAATGTAAGGTACTGATTTTGGATGAACCGACCTCATCCCTGGATGAAGAAGAAGTTGAAAAATTATTTCTTCTTATGAAACACCTGCGAAGCGAGGGAGTGGGAATTATATTTGTCACTCATTTTCTGGAACAGGTTTATGCAGTCAGTGACCGTATAACAGTTTTAAGAAACGGAGAGCTGGTAGGTGAATACGAAACCACGAATCTGCCACGCCTTAAGCTGGTTGCGAAAATGATGGGAAAGGATTTTGATGATCTGGCAGATATAAAAGGAGAACAGGCAGGTATAAAAACAGAAGAAGCTCCCCTAATTAAAGCAATTGATTTAGGACATCAAGGTACAATTAAGCCTTTTTCACTCTCAATAAACAGAGGAGAAGTAATCGGGCTGACAGGGTTGTTGGGTTCCGGACGTTCTGAACTTGTCCGTACTATTTATGGTGCTGATAAAGCCGATAGCGGAAACCTTTTGATAAACGGAAAAGAAGTAAAGATACGCACCCCTCTGGATGCCATGAAGTATGGCATAGGATATTTACCCGAAGATCGAAAAAAAGAAGGAATTATACAGGATTTATCTGTACGGGAGAATATTATGATTGCAATGCAGGCTAAGATGGGACTGTTAAAGCCAATGAAACGGAAAGAGATGGAGGAAGCAGCAGATAGGTACATTGATATTCTTCAGATAAAAACAGCGAATAGGGAAACACCCATAAAAAATCTGTCCGGCGGAAATCAGCAAAAGGTAATTATTGGAAGGTGGCTGCTTACCAATCCTGAATACCTGATACTGGATGAGCCAACCAGAGGGATAGATATAGGTACTAAAACACAGATTCAGAAGTTGGTGCTTGAGCTTGCAAAAGAAGGGAAGGCGGTAACGTTTATATCCTCCGAAGTTGAAGAAATGCTCCGTACCTGTTCCAGGATGATAGTGTTAAGGGACGGGGAAAAAGTTGGGGAGATACAAGGGGATGGTTTAACACAGGAAAACATAATGAAGATGATAGCAGGAGGAGATAGGACGGATGAAAAAGATGAAAGAAATTAAGATAACCGTAAAAAATATAACGGAGCATCGTTTATTTATGCCCTTTCTCTGCCTGGCAGCGGTATTACTTGTGAATGTACTAAAGACACCGGACTTCTTTCGGATATCTATGAATAACGGAGTTTTGTATGGATATCTTGTGGATATTGTAAACCGTGCTTCAGAACTTGTTATACTGGCAATTGGTATGACCCTTGTAACAGCAGCTTCCGGAGGGCAGGATATTAGTGTTGGAGCTGTAATGGCTGTCTCAGCAGCGGTATGCTGTCAGATATTATCTGGTGGAAAGGTTTCGGCTAATACGTTTGAAAATCCATTTCTTCTTGCCGTTCTTATGGCATTGGCAGCAGCTTTGTTATGTGGTGCTTTTAATGGCTTTCTGGTTGCAAAGTTACATATTCAGCCCATGGTAGCTACTCTGATATTGTATACGGCCGGCAGAGGCGTTGCACAGTTGATTACGAAAGGGCAGATTACTTATGTGCGTGTTGAAAACTACAAAATTCTGGGAGGTTATATCGGAAATTGTCCGGTACCGACACCTGTGTTCTTTGCAGTAGCAGCGGTATTAATTGTATATCTGGTTCTCAACAAAACAGCTCTTGGACTCTATATTGAAAGTGTTGGCGTGAACGGCTTGGCCTCAAGACTGGTGGGGCTTAATTCCACCAGAATTAAGTTTCTTACCTATGTCTTATGCGGAGGGTTGGCAGGCTTTGCAGGTATAGTTGCCTCCAGCCGTATCTATTCTGCGGATGCTAATAATATCGGACTGTATCTGGAGATGGATGCCATACTGGCAGTAGCTTTAGGAGGAAATATTTTAAGCGGCGGCAGGTTCAGTTTGTTTGGCTCTGTAATTGGAGCATACACCATACAGGCATTAACTACAACCTTGTATGCCATGAATGTATCCGCAGACCAGCTTCCGGTTTATAAGGCGGTCGTCGTTATAATTATTGTTGTACTACAAAGTGCGGTATTTAAGAAACATATCACAGAATTAAGAATGAAAAAAAGCGTGAGTATAGAAAGCGGGCGGTAAGGATGGAAAAAAATAAAACAAAAATTAAGCGAAGCGGCAATGCATTCTTACTGATGATAACAATTGCATTGTTTCTGGTAATGTATATAGTGGGGATGGTGGTATTTCAGGATAAGGGTTTTGCAAAGCCTCAGATGTTTTTAAATCTGTTTATATCCAATGCCGGGCTTATTGTGATAGGTTGTGGAATGACGCTTGTTATGATAATCAGAGGGATTGACATATCCGTAGGTTCTGTGACGGCACTAGTTTGTATGTCATCGGCCTATGTTATGGAGAATAAGGGGATTAATGCCTATTCTGCTCTGGTGATTTCATTATTAATAGGTATTTTATTTGGGATTGTCCAGGGATATCTGATAGCGTATCTTAAGATACAACCTTTTATTGTTACGCTGGCTGGTATGTTTTTTGGACGCGGCATGACAGCAGTTATTAGTACCGAGATGATATCCATAAAAAATAACCTGTTCTTAAAATGGGCTAATTATAAAATCTATCTGCCCTTCGGTTCTGTAAATAAAAAAGGTGTCTATCAGCCAGCATATATTTATCCTACTGTAATTGCTGCACTGCTAATAGTCGTATTCATAACGGTCTTGCTAAAATACACAAAATTCGGCCGAAAACTATATGCTATAGGCGGTAATGAGCAAAGTGCCTTAATGATGGGAATCAATGTAAGGAAAACAAAGCTTATGGCATACATATTGGAGGGACTTTTAGCAGGACTTGGGGGTTTTCTTTTTTGTTTAAACAGCAGTGCCGGATTCGTGGAACAGGCGAAGGGAATGGAGATGGATGCAATATCTGCTGCTGTTATAGGAGGCACATTGCTAAGCGGAGGCGTAGGTACCGTGATTGGTACTTTATTCGGTGTATTAATAAAAGGTACCATTACAAGCCTGATTACGACTCAGGGAACGTTATCTAGTTGGTGGGTTCGGATTGTTCTGTCAGCACTTCTTTGCTTCTTTATAGTTTTACAGTCCTTAATAGGGGCCTCCAAGAAAAAGAAAAACGCCTTAAGTTTAATTCGGTAATATCCTCAAGGTATGCGCTTTTTGAGCCCTATTGTATAGTAAGTATAGAAAGGATATACAGCGGCATGTTTGAAAGGTCGCAGATGGGAGCTAAAAATGCATGAAATTTCCCTTGAGGGCGTAAAAAAATATTTGGATTCGGTACTTATCCTTAAAAATGTTACTTTTCTGGTAACAGAGGGGGAGAAAGTGGCGATTGTAGGAGAAAACGGGTGTGGTAAATCCACTATACTAAAACTGATAGCTGGCATCTTAAAATTGCATCATTGTGCCGGTTATCCCTATGCCCCGATTCCGCCGGGATTTGATGAGGGATGGGTAAAGGTCTCTAAGGACACGGTTTGTGCCTATCTGGAACAAATTCCACAGTATGGCAGCAGACTAAAGGTGATAGATGTCTTAAATCTTAGCTTTAAAGAAGTACATGATTTAGAAGCAAAGCTGCATCAAATGGAACAGAGCATGGTGTATCTCACAGGTAAAGATTTAAAGACAGCCTTAGAAAAGTATGGAGAATTAGTGCAACTATATGAATTAAAGGGTGGTTATTCCATCGAAGAAAAAATAAGTAAAATCTGTAAGGGTTTGAACTTCACAGATAGTTTCTTGCAGCAGGATTTTGACCAGCTAAGTGGCGGCGAAAAGACCACAGTAGCGCTTGGTAAATTGCTTATTGATGCACCGGATGTATTATTATTAGATGAGCCTACCAATCATTTGGATATAGAATCTGTTGAATGGTTAGAGGAATATGTAAAAAGTTATAAAGGAATTGTAATCGTTGTTTCTCATGACAGATATTTTCTGGATAATACGGTAAATAAGGTAATCGAAATAGAGGATAAGGTAAGTCATGTCTATTTTGGGAATTATTCGGAGTATATCAGACAAAAAGAGGAGAATATTCGCCTTCAATATAATAGGTATAAGGAACAAAAAAAGAAAATTAGCAGTATGGAACAATCTGTAAAGGAGTTAAAGGAATGGGCAAAAAAGGCGGACAATAATAAGTTTGTAAAAAGGGCTGCAAGTATTCAAAACAAATTGGATAAGTTGACACCGCTTAATAAACCTGTAGTAAACCGGCAGAATCTTAAGCTTACCATGAATGAAGGGGAACGTTCCGGCAAAATTGTTATAAAGGCTTTAAATCTATCAAAAGTTTTTGAGAATAAGACAATTTTACAGCAGGCAGAAGTATTGGTACAGTATGGAGAGCGGATAGCATTAGTCGGGCCGAATGGCTGCGGAAAAACTACCTTTCTTAGAATGTTACTGGGGGAACTGCAGCCGGATGAAGGAATATTGACTTTAGGTGCTGGTGTCAGGAGTGCTTATTTACCTCAGAATTTGATTTTTGAAGATGAGGAACTTACGGTACTGGATTATTTTCGGGAGGATACGGTAGTTTCTGAGGGACAAGCAAGAGACCGTCTGGCAAAATATAAATTTTACGGCGGCAATGTATATAAAAAAATAAAACTTTTGTCAGGTGGAGAAAAGGTTCGTTTAAAGCTATGCAAACTGCTGTTTCAGGAGCTTAATCTTATTATACTGGATGAACCTACGAATCATCTGGATATGATATCCATAGAAAGCATTGAAGCGGCTCTTTCAGAGTTTAAAGGAACTATATTTCTCATATCCCATGACAGGTATTTTATTAATAAAATGAGTCAGAGAATTCTTGCCATTGAAGATTACAGCATTAAAAGTTATCTGGGTAATTATGATGATTATAGATTACAAAGAGAGAGAGCCGAGAATGGACAGGAAAAGAAAGAGCAGCCGGTTCAAGAGAAGATTATTAAAACAATAGATGTCAAAAAGTCTGAAAAAGCGAATTTTAAAAAGAAACAGCCCCTGGAAAAAGGTAAAGCAGATAGTAAAAAGCGGGAGGAAAAAATAGAATTACTTGAAAAACAATTAAAAGAACTTGATAAGGATATAGAGAAGGACACGTCTGATTATGAAAGATTAAGTAAGTTGTATCAGGTGAAGAAAGAACTTACTGATGAAATAGATGCCCTTCTAGAAGAATGGATAGATGACCCGTTTTGTACACAATAATGGTAATAGGATTACTAACTTTCATGGATACAAAACGGGTAAATGCCTCTTCAGGTAGTGGGTTAATTGAAGATTATAACTGGTTATTTTCATTTAACGGCAGTATTTTATACTGAGAAGTTATACACATAAAGAGCTGGGGATACCAGGTCATAATATTCCAGATGCCAACACCGGATAAATTGAAATCCGGAACAAATTTTAAGGAAATATTGTAACTTCTAACATCCCAGAAGCGCACCAGATATTCATCGCCTGAATAAAAATGAAAGGAAGCAGTATTGGTGATGGCGTCATATACAATATGGGCATTATTCTGAGAAGCCAGTTCAATAGCGGCTCGGTAGCTGATAGCCATACCCTTTGTAGAGCCTGATATAAAAGGTAACTTCCAGACGTATCCTTGCAAAGGGATACCAATAGAGGTTTTAGCAGGAGGAACCAGCTCAGTAAACTCAGATATGATTTCTCGGAGGCTTTCTGTACAGAGTGAGCCAAGGGGAGTACCTTCAGAATAACCAAATTCATAAACAATCAAGGTAATTCCTGTCAATTCCTTTGCCAATAATCCATAATCGAATCCAATGATAGGAGTCTCAAAAGTATCCAGTACTTGATAGCCGGCGTCTGTTACGTGTTCAAGCAATCGTAAGGCATGCTTTCTATAACGTTCACGGTAGGTCGGATGGATGTAAGGCGTGTGAAAACTTACACCGTGATATCCCTTTGTTTTCAGGATAAGAAGAATCTGTTCAATAAACCTATCCTCAATGGTCTTGTCTGATATAATTGAATTTACGATATCCATTGCTTCTTCGGTATTATTAGAACCGGGTATAATCATCATTATGGGGGCTGTACCATAGGCTTTGGCCAGTCCGATAATATCCTCATCTTCCAGATTGCTTAAGTCACCAAAAGAAGTAACACTGTAGCTGTATATGGTAATATAAGTAAGGTAGGGCAAGGTTTTTTTTAAGACATTTTTGTCAATATAAGGGTAGGCAAATCCATTGGTAGCAATAGTGTGTCCTTTCTTTTCCCGAAAACTTATTACAATTTCATCACCCGGATACAAAATCTGCTTATCAGATAATTCCGGATTGTTTCTTAGAAGTTCTATTACAGTAGTGCGGTAAGAATCAGCAATCTGTGCCAAAGAATCTCCTTCTTTGACGGTATATATTATTTCAGGTATTAGTATGATGAGGCTTTCACCTATTACCAGTGCTTCCGTATCTGCTAAATTATTATATATTTTTAATCTGTTTGCTGATATACCATAGTATTCTGCAATGGAATCAACGGTATCTCCAGGTTTTACAACATGAATAATCATAGCTGCCCTCGAAAGGTTTTGTTTCATTATATGTATTCAATTCCCAGAGGATACTTATTAAATAAATCACTTTATTGCATATAGTAGGTTTAAACCTTGTCAAATTGACATTTAGCTTTAGTTGGACTATTTTGAAAGTTACAAGTTAAGGTATACTAACAGTGTGGAGGCGGATGAATTATTTAATGAGTTCAACGAATTTTACTATTTTGTATTGGGAGTTAATAATCAGCCACATCTGAGCGTAAAAAATCATTACATTCCATATGGCCTTACCCTGTAAACCATACTCCATAATTAAATCTAGTATGGAGTTAATAGTTCTGGCATCTATAAACCAGACAATGTGGCGTGCCGGCAGTCCATAATAATTCAATTGGTTATATAAAAAGAAAGGTGTCTGTGAAGTTTCGTCAAAGTCTATGGGTATATTGAAATTACTGGCCAGCTGTATAGCAGCATTTATAGTAAGGGATGTGGCATTGGAAACGATGGAGGAGATATAGGAAAGTTCCCAATCATAACCTATGACGGGTGTACCTATTTCAATCTTATGTCCCGGGACCATAGGTGTAATGTAATTAAGAAATACCTGCTGGTTATAGTTGGAGCTTACCGGAGTAGGCGGTCCATAATTAGTTCCCCATACAAAATTAGAGAAGCCCAAAGTATCAGCATATTTACTTAAGGCACCGTAGTCTACCTGAGAAAAATCTACCCGATCTCCAAGAGTGCGAATATTAGGATTAATGGTTGAGAATACCAGATAGCCTTCTTTTTTTAACCGATTATAAAGTTTCGATAATAAGCTATGATATAACTCCTGATTCAGTTCACTTAGAAAACTAAAGGTTATATTTACACCAGAGTAGCCAAATGACTGTATGACTTTTAAGGTATTATCAGCAAGATGCTCTTGTAAGCTATCACTTAATAAAATTTGATTGGCAGCAGTAAGGTCAGGAACACCGGCAGTTGTTAGGGTAGTTAGAGACATTAAAGGGACTACATCATACGCTTTTGCCAATTGTATTATTTCAGATTCATCGAAATAAGGGATTAATTCTGCGTCTTTATTTACGGTGTAATTAAAAAGGGACAGGAAAGTCAAATACGGTAAAGTTTTAATTAATGTGCTTTTTTCTATAAACGCATAAGCAAAGCCATTGGTTGTAATTTCTCTGCCGGTCTTATAACTTATTACAAGTGTTTCACCAATTTCTAGAAAAGTTCTGTCTGAAATACTGGGATTATTTCGCAGCAATTGAAGAATGGTAACATTGAATCTGGAAGCAATTCCTTCCAGAGTATCCCCTTCCTCCACTGTATAGGTTTGTTCAGGATAAGCAATAACTATAGTCTGCCCTACCACTAACTCATTCGGATTTATTATGTCATTGTCCTGTATTAATTTTGATTGGGACACTCCATAATAGTCAGCAATAAAAGTTAGAGTTTCACCCGGTTTGACAACATGTATAATCATAGCTTCACCTTTTATGACTTTCTATTATGTATATGTATTTTGTTTTGGGAATAGAAGAAAAGTAAACTTATATAAATAATATATTGACAGGGAAAGAAATTCTGATATTATATGTATATACATGTAATTTGTTGAAATACATTAGGAGGCATAGAGGATGCTATCAATAGAAAAGAGTATTCAGGCAAAGGCCTATGCATTGGGATATGAAAAATGCGGTATTGTGCCTATTCATAAGTTGGATGGTTATGAAGAAAAGTTAAAAGAACGGATAGAAAAGGTACCGGAATCAGAAAGATTCTATCAAGGGCAAAAGAGGTTGCTTAATCTGAACAATACATATCCATGGGCAAAATCGGCAGTAGTCCTTGCACTTTCCTATAACAAATATAAGGTTCCGGAGCAGGTAAAGGGACACATTGCAAAATCTTATTTGTTTGATGTACGGATTGATAAAAATTCGGTTGAATACAATAACAGACAGAAGTTTGAACAGTATTTGGGGAAGTTAGGTATAAAAGCAGAAAATAATAAAAAATTTGGTATAGTAGGGATGAGATGGGCAGCCTTACAGGCAGGTCTTGGAGTGGTACGCCGCAATAATTTTTTTTATACGGAATCCGGTTCCTGGAATCATATAGAAGCCTGGTTGATTGACAAGGATATAGAGCTGTTGGAGGAAAAATCCCTTGCACCCTGTCCAGCAGGCTGTAGCAAATGTATTGGCAGTTGTCCCACCAAGTCCCTCTCAGAAGCTTATACTATGTCACCTACAAAATGTATTTCTTATCTAACAACGTTTGGAGGGCGTGAACTATACCAGGAGCCGCTTGCGGGGAAATTCGGGGACTGTATTTATGGGTGTGATATTTGTCAGGATGTTTGTCCCATGAATGCAAAAGAATGGAAGGGCAGGGAAGAATTTCCCGGACTTTCTGAAATTATACCCAATTTGAGTCCGGAAAATATTATGAGTATGAGGCAAGAGTATTACACTGCTAAAATTCAGCCAAAATTTTTCTATTTAACAGATAAAGAACTATGGAAATGGCAGGTTAATACTTTGAATTATATGGATAACCAATATAAGGATGAGTATAGAAAATATATCTTAAAGGCCTGTGAAAGTGAATATACCCAGGTTCGGAATATGGCCCTTATTATTATTAAGAATAGACTGCTGGCTGTATAGGGGTTATGCTATAGCAGAGATGTCAGGATGCAAAAGACATAAGCCTAGGATTTATATAGGAAGTTGTCGTGTTGACATATGGCTTTCACTTGACAAAGAAGAAGCTGTGTATTAATGTAAAATATACATAATTTATACAAATAAGAGAGAGTGCACCATGAATAAAAAAACAGACCTAAAATTAAAGGATTGTGCCTGTAAGAGACTTAGAATGTCAACCCGGATTGTGACTCAGTTTTATGATAATGCCTTTCGCAAAGCTGGGTTAAAATCCACCCAGTACTCACTGCTTAAGGATATAGCCTCCAGGCAGGGCGGAATCTCGGTAAATGAACTTGCAAATCTATCTCTGATGGACCAGACAACAGTCACTAGAAATATTGAAATTTTACGTAAGAATGAACTAATAACGGTGAAAACAGCAGATATAGATTCCCGAAAGAAATGTATTGCAGTCAGTGAAGCTGGGAAAGAAAGACTTACAGAGGCAACACCAATATGGAAAGAGACCCAAAGACAGGTACAAGAGTTAGTTGGAGAAGAAAAATATGAGGCATTTTTAGAGGTTTTATCCTGTTTGGAGAACCTGAAATAAACGGGGATTAGTATATAGACCATAATACATGGGGTTATTAAGGCAAATAAAAAGGATACACCATACAGATTTCCTTATAAGTGGAATGCTGTACAGGGTATCCCTTTTTAAATTAAAGTGTTTCAGCTAGGTTCATTTCTGCACACATTAAGATAAAGGCCCCGGCACCATGTAAATCATTAACACTAGTAGGACGGTTAATATAGTGAGTGTAATCCCCAATACCGGTGCCAATGCATACACCATCAATTACGATACCGCCATTTTCATCGTATTTCAGACGGTTTATAACGCCGTCAAACCCTTTCCAGGCATACTTAAGATAGATTTTGTGAAGGTAACCCATTCTGACAGCCTTTGCCAGTGCACATACAAACAGGCAGGTGCAAGAGGTTTCCAACCAGTTATCAGATTCGTTCACTTTGTCAACCACCTGATACCAAAGGCCTGTTGACTCATCCTGAAATGGTACTAAGGATTTTAATAAATCTTGGAGTATTAAGACAAGCTCCGGTTTTTTGGAATGCTCCTCCGGTAAGTAATCAAAAATGTCAAGTAAAGCAACCGGATACCAGCCAATCGCACGTCCCCAGAATTCAGGAGCCTTTCCGGTAGCAGGGTGAGCCCAGATAGCTTCTCTGGTTTCATCCCATCCATGATAAAGAAGACCGGTTTTAAAGTCTCTGGTATGCTCATACATTAATAATGCCTGATGGGTAATTAAATCAAAATATTCGGGATACGCAAAGGTCTTACCAAAGTGTACTGAAAAAGGACCGCCCATGTACAGACCATCTAGCCACATCTGATTTGGATAAATTTCTTTATGCCAAAATCCTCCCTGGGAATTGGTTTTCCAACCTTTTACCAAAGGAATCAAGGTATGAAGAGCTGTTTTATAGCGTTCGTCTTTTGTCTTTTCATACAGGTGAAAAAGCAGGATGCAAGGCTGCAGGTCATCTAGTTGAGTCGCATCATATTCGGTTACTTTACCATCTTCATCGATGATACTGTCTACCCAGTCCTTTATATAATTATAATATTTTTCATCTCTATTTTGAAAATAGCATTGTTCCATTCCTGAAAGGAAAACACCCTGATGATAATGGAATCGGCCTTTAGGCGGTAACTCCTCCGGGCGGTATTTCGCCATAAGTGTATCACAGGCAAGTTCACCGTAATAAAGCGGTGTTTTTTCTCTAACGGTTGTCATATCAGCATCCATCCTTTTTAAAGTTATTATTGTATAAAACATCTGTAAATATATCTATATGTTACTGCATTAATCTGTACATTATTTGCTTAAAACATCTATTTCTTCTTATTTTTTGCTATTATTATAAAAAAAATTCCTATATAATAAGGTATAAGGAGGAAGTAGGATGAGCAAACGGAACTTTGTACTTAATAATTTTGCGGATATTTTCTCTGTATCCAGAAAAAAACAAGCCAATCATATTATGCCGTACAGTCATTTTCATAGCTCCTATGAGGCATATTACTTGTTAGAGGGAGAAAGACAGTTTTTTATCAAGGACAGAACAATCGTCATTAAGGCAGGAGATTTAATTATTATACAACCTGATGTGTTACACAAAACAGCCAATGGGAATTATCCAGAGCATGAAAAAATTATACTTAATTTTAAAGAAGAGTTTATACCTGCCTTTAGAGGTGATTTGTTTAAAAAGCTTTATTCTGCCTTTGATGAGGATTATCTGGTGATTCATTTCACTCTGCAATATAAAATACAGGTCGAGGATATGTTACAGCGGATTGTACAAGAAGCCAGAGAGAAGAAGGGAGCTTATGAAATCTATATACAAAGTCTTGTATTGCAACTGTTGATTTTGTCCTCCCGGTACTTAGAAGAACATATTATGGAGCCCTTAGAATATCTTAATCCCATGCATGAACGAATCAGTGAAATTGTACGTTACATTAATAAACATTATAAAAAAGAATTATCTCTGCCGTATCTGGCAGATAAATTCTTTGTCAGCCCTTACTATTTAAGCCATGCCTTCAAAGAGGTAACTGGTTTTACCTTTGTAGAATATGTGAATAGTGTACGGATTAAGGAAGCGAAAAAGTTGTTAGAAGAAACCAACTTAAAGGTATATTTTATAGCAGCTAAAGTGGGTTATGGAAGTATAACACATTTCGGTCGGGTATTTAAAGAAATAACCGGACATGCACCTCTTTATTATCGTAAAAAGAAATGAATTTTACTATGTCAAGGTACATCATTTAGCAAAGCAATAAATGGCATAAAGCCATTCTTTAATTGGCATGCAGTTTTATCAAAATAAAGTTATGATTAATTAAATTACTGTATTAGGTAAACTGTATACGCGATTAAAGGTCGCAGATTGGAGCTAATGGTGAAAGAATTTGATGGTAACAAAAGCAACAGAGAGTACTGTAATCCGGTACAGAGAGGTTTTTTTCCTGACCCCTCGGTAATTAGGGTGGGTGAGGATTATTATATGGTTAATTCCTCTTTTCAGTACTTTCCGGCAATACCCATATCCCATTCTAAGGATATGGTACATTGGCACATAATAGGGCATGCAGTGGTGAACACAGAGTATCTGCCTATGGAAGATATTAAAGATTCCCATGGAATCTGGGCACCGGATATATCCTATGTAGACGGTACATTCTATATCTTTGCTACTTTGCGATTAAACGGTGATGGTGGCAGGGGCAACAATGTTCTTCGCAGACAACTAATGGTAACTTCAAAAACTCCAGAGGGACCTTATTCAAAGCCGGTATGGCTGGAGGCAGATGCTATTGACCCGTCTCACTTTGTGGACGAAGACGGCAAGCATTATATGGTAATAGCAAGTGCTGCCACGGTTTATGAGATAAGCAGTGATTGCACCAAGTTAATAAGTGGTCCGAAGGTTGCTTGGCCAGGTACGGGAGAGAGATGCCCGGAAGGTCCACATATTATGAAAAAGGACGGTTGGTATTATGCCATTGTTGCCGAGGGTGGAACCGGTTATGGCCACGGAATCAATGTGGCACGTTCAAAAAATCTGTATGGTCCTTACGAAGAATGCCCCTATAATCCGGTTATCAGACAAAAAGACCCGAAGGCTTCTCTTCAAAGAACCGGTCACGGTAAACTGGTACAGACTCAAAATGGAGACTGGTGGATATATTATCTGCTGGGAAGACCCAATGAAGGAAAATTTACCACGGTTGGAAGGGAATCAGGACTAGATCCGGTCACCTGGACAGACGACGGATGGTTTATTGTAAATGAAGGAAAAGGGCCAAGTCTGGTTCAAAAGGCACCCATGTTACCGGAATGTATCTATGAAAGAAATACTATGGATGATTTTGATAAGGAAACTCTTAATCTGGAATGGGAGTTTGTACGGCTGCCGGATAATGGTTCATGGTCTCTGACAGAAAGGCCGGGATATTTTAGAATATGGACCAGAGACGGTCAGCTTCATGAAATCAAAGCAAAGAATACACTGCTTCGCAGAGAACAAGAGTTGAGTTATAAAGCGGAGACAAAGCTAGAGTTTTATCCTGAGCGTAATGGAGAACAGGCCGGACTAACCTGTTATTACAGTACGGCAACTTATGTCAGGTTCAGTTTATGCTATGAAGAGGGAAGAAAGCTGCAACTGGTTATAAATAGAAATCATGGGGAAGAGCTAATGGCAGAAGTAAAAGACATAAAAGAGGCCCCGGTTTATCTAAAAGTGGAAGTTGATAAATTAACCAGGAGCTTTTACTACAGTTATGACGGAATAGCTTGGGAAAAAGCAGGAGTTCTTACAGATTGTATTTATTTGTGTGATGAAGGGGTACCAGATGATCCCAAGAGACATACCGGAACCTTAGTTGGTATCTATGCAAATAACGGAGGTTGTGGCAGCAGAAGACCGGCAGATTTCGATTATTTTAAATATGAAGATTAAGCGAATGTGAAATCACACAGACGGGAGTTAAGTTGAAAAAACAAAAGGTGTTTTTTCAACATCCTGATTTAAACGTGTGCAAGTGCAAATAGACTAGAGCACACAGATGGGAGCTTTATGAAGTATAGTACGATGTTTTACACAAAACCGGCAGATGTGAATCCTAGAAACCCCGAGGCTTGGAATGATGCACTTCCTATAGGGAATGGCTCCCTTGGTGGCATGGTTTTTGGAGGAATTGAAAAAGAGCGTATTCAGTTAAATGAGGATACGTTATGGTATGGTAGCGGCGGCAGAGACCGTGTTAATCCGGATTCTATGAAATACCTACAGGAGATTCGCAATCTATTAAAAGCAGGTAAAATAAAAGAGGCACAAAGACTAGGTGAATTAAGTATGGTGGCGGGGCCTGAGGGAGAACGAAATTATACAACCGCCGGGGATGTAACGTTGAATTTTGAACTGGATAAAGAAGCAGCTACAGACTATAAGAGAACTCTTGATTTGGAAAAGGCAATTGCCGGAACTACCTACAAGTTAGGTGGAGTCATCTATGAAAGAGAGGCTTTTGTTAGCAATGTACATAATGTGTTAGTAGTGAGAATGAAAGCCAGTGAAAAAGGTGCACTTCATTTTATTCTTGCATTATCCAGGGCAAAGTATCTGAATGAGAATAAAGCAGTGGGTGATAATAAGATTCAGTTAAGTGGAATAGAAGGAGGAAATGGTGTATCCTTTTGTGTAGCTGCTAAAGTAGTGGATACGGATGGAAAGGTGTATACCATTGGTAACAGGGTATTACTAGAGGAGGCTTCAGAAGCAACTTTGCTGCTTACGATTCGTACCAGCTATTATGGAGA
Organism: Anaerocolumna cellulosilytica; assembly: GCF_014218335.1. Taxonomy (GTDB): domain Bacteria; phylum Bacillota; class Clostridia; order Lachnospirales; family Lachnospiraceae; genus Anaerocolumna; species Anaerocolumna cellulosilytica. The sequence continues at coordinate 1,771,813 of NZ_AP023367.1, forward strand.
GAATCCGGAGAAATGGTGCGAAAAGACACTGGAAGCTGCACAGCAGTATTCCTATGATGAACTTAAAACAGAACATATTAAGGATTATCAAGCTTTGTACAATAGAATGTCTCTTACCATGAAAGAAGATAAAGACTTAGCAGAGTTGCCTATTGACGAACGTCTTCAAAAGGTAAAGGATGGTCAGGTCGACTTAGGACTAATCGCCATGTATTTCAATTTTGGACGTTACCTGCTTATTTCCTGTAGCAGACCGGGAACTATGGCTGCTAATTTACAAGGAATATGGAATAAAGATTTTAATCCCCCTTGGGACAGCAAATTCACTATAAATATTAATACAGAGATGAATTACTGGCCGGCAGAGATATGTAATCTGTCCGAATGCCATATGCCGCTCTTTGATTTACTAACAAAAATGCTTCCAAGTGGTAAAAAAGTAGCGGAAAAAATGTATGGCTGCAGAGGCTTTGTAGCGCATCATAATACCGATGTGTGGGGAGACTGTGCACCTCAGGACATTTATATGCCTGCAACTATATGGCCAATGGGAGCAGCATGGTTGACAACACATATCTGGGAGCATTATCTCTTTACCCTGGATGAAGCATTTTTAAGAACCTACTTTGAACTAATTAGAGAATGTGCCTTGTTTTTCAGAGATTATCTATTTGAAAATGAAGAGGGACAGTTGGTAACGGGCCCTAGTGTATCACCGGAAAACACCTATATTCATCCCAGTGGGGATAGGGGAACCCTATGCATTGGACCATCTATGGATAGCCAGATTATTACAGATATCTTTAAACAATATTTAGAAGCAGCCCGGATACTTAGATTAGAAGATGATTTAGGTGAGGAAGTAAAAGCAATGATTTCAAAGCTTCCCAAGCCCTCTGTGGGTAAGCATGGGCAGATTAAAGAATGGGCAGTGGATTATGAAGAAGCAGAGTTAGGTCATCGTCATATTTCACACCTGTATGCCTTATATCCTTCGAATCAGCTGACCTATGAGCGAACACCGGAGCTTATGAAGAATGCCAGAATTACCTTAGAGAGAAGGCTGTCTAATGGCGGAGGTCATACCGGGTGGTCAAGAGCCTGGATTATTAACATGTGGGCTAGATTAAGAGATGGAGAGGAAGCGGGTAAAAATGTTCAGGCCATCCTTGCCAAATCCACAGCTATCAATTTATTTGACATGCATCCGCCTTTTCAGATTGACGGTAACTTTGGAGCATGTGCTGGTATTGCTGAAATGCTGGTACAGAGTCAGGCTGAGATTATTCACTTCCTTCCGGCACTGCCTGACACTTGGGTGGAAGGCACCATCATGGGGATAAAAGCAAGAGGTAATATTGAGATGGACGTATCCTGGAAGGATGGAGAAGTTACAAAATTAGTAATCCGTTCCTTAAGCGGAAGAGCTGCAAGGTTTGTAGCACCAAATAGCCTCTGGTTAAAAAACACGGAGGGTGAAGTTACTATCAAAGAAGAGGAAGCAGGCTTTTTATTAGCCGGTAATGGTAGCAGTTATTCCTGCTGCTTTGAGAAATAACAGTACTGATGATATCTGACGGATAATAAGAGGGTACACTATTTCAGATGAAAAAGTGTGCCCTTACTTTTATTTGAAGCAGATATCATATTGTGTTATATTTCTATTACGAAGTATATTTATGATACAATGGCAGGGGTATGCAATAAAAGATAAAGAGTTTTCCACTTATCTAGTGTAGATTAAAGAGAAAGGATGGAATATATAGGGTTTATAATTGGGGTAAAAGAGGAGAAGCTATGAGACATATTAACAGAATCTATAGGAACAATTCGGTAGTTCGCTTTTTGGTATCTTATGTATTGGTGCTGATTATACCATTAGCCACCTTATTATATGGGTTTAAAAGTGCATTTCAGGTTGTAGAAAACAATATCAATGAGTCTAGTATTTTTGTGCTGAGAAACGGAATTGCTAAAATTGATGAAGAGGTAAAAGCGCTTCAGGGAATAAGCCTTCAGATGTCCCAAAGTACAAATCTAAAAGATTTCGGCGGGAAGACAGTGGTTAACAGTGCTTACTCAAAGCAGGCACTGGGGGTAATGGAGGAATATAATAATTCCTTAAGATATCAGGGTATTAAGCTAATAAAAAATAATTATATTTACTTTAATACCAGAGACATTGTAATCTTTGAGAACTCTCTTTACCGTGTTGATATCTTTGAAAGGTACATAAAACTTTGGAATATGGAGTTTGATGAGTGGCGTAGGATGTGTGCCAATGAAAATAGCAGGAAACCAAGATTCTTTGTTACTAAAGAAGGAGGCTTAAACTACATCGTTCCTTTTGCCAAAGAACTAAGGGGCGATAATCTTGGAGCCTTAGTTTATGAAATCAATAAATCGGCCATTCGAAAATACCTGAACTTCCTTGATGAATACAAGATATATTCCATGTTTATCTTAAATTCGGATAAACAGCTCATCTATAAAGAAGATAAACTTGATTACTTAGAAAAACTTAGTGAGGATTGGTACAACGAAAGTGGTATTATGAATGTAGAGAATGAGAGCATTACCTACATTAGTGCAGATAATGGCTGGCAATACATACTGGTATTGCCTAAGCAAGTGGCACTCAAGCAGTTAAACAGTTTGGAAAGCTTTGTTATGGTGCTGATTGTTTCAGCCATAACGTTAGGGTTACTAATCTCAGTCTACCTATCTTTACAACAGGGAAGGCCTTTAAACACGCTGTTCTCGATGATAACCAGCAGCAACACCCAGATAAGGCAGGAGATTAGTTTCCAGTCCATGGGAGAGGTAGTCACAGAGATTTTAAGGAACAACGAAACCCTGTTAGAAGAGCTGGAATATGATAAACCGTATCTAAAGAAAGCCTTTTTTCACAATCTGATAAAAGCAGAGTTTGTCAATACGGCAGAATTAAATTATATGGCAAAAAAAGCAGGAATTGAATTGACCGGTGAAAACTATTGCGTTGTGTCCTTTAAACTTTTTGCCAATAATGATTTTTATGAGGTAGATGAACAGACCCTTGAAGAAGTACGTATTATTTCTCAATTGGTTATGAACTATCTAAATGAAAGATATAAAGAGCCGGCATGGTTTTATAAAAGAAACACTCTTGTAACTTTTGGAATATTTACAGTAAAAGAAGATACAACCAATTTAAAAGAACTGTTACAGGAGACGTTTGAATGGCTTGTTGCAGAATATAATGTAGAGACAAACTGGGGTATTAGTAAGGTGTGTAAAAATCTGCTGGATATCTGGAAAAATTGTGAAGAAGCTGCAATTGCTATGCAGGCCTGCAGGGATAAGCGCCATATTATGGAATACAGCTTGGGACTGGAAAACACGGAGGAATTTTATTTTCCTTACATTATAGAGGAAAAGATGGTTACCGGCATGAAATCCGGAGATTGGGCAGCAGTAGAAGGAATGCTAAAAATTCTTGCCAAAGAGAACTTTGCCCATAGGCATCTGGATCGTTCCAGATTTATAAAATTTCATAGAAGAATGACAGAATTATTATCTTGGCAGGAGGAATCTCTTGGTTATAATCAGGAAAAGATATACTGGCTTAACGAGGCAGTTATTAATTATGACGGCGAATACACGGAGTATTTTGAGAGGCTGACTAACATATGTCAGGAGATATGCACCGTAGTTCAGCAGAACCGGTCGAAACATCGGAAACAGATTATTTCAGAAATTATGGAATATATCAAAGATAATTACAACGATTCTGGTTTGGGACTTAGTAAAGTAGGCGTAGAATTCGGTATGTCCGAGGGGTATCTATCTACTATATTTAAGGAAGGAGCTGGTATGAATTTTACCGACTTCTTAGAGCAGATTCGAATTGATACTGCTTGTGAAATGTTAAAAAATCCCGAGAATACCGTGCATAAGGTGGCGGAGAGTGTAGGCTATAACAGCATACAATCTTTTAGAAGGGCCTTTAAGCGGACAATGGGACTTAGCCCTAAAGAGTATAGAGCATAGAAAACACCTACTAAGACCTCTAAGTTTCATCGGAAAAGCCCAAAAAGCACAGGCTTCCTCATTGGAGGTTATATAAGACGGAACCATTTTTCATCGTATAAATGGTTCCGTTTTTCTGCCCGGAACTTATTTTCAGACGAAAGCATTGTGTCTTATAAAATGTTCTTCCCTCTGGTACAGTATCTTTAACGGGGTTCCGGTCCCTGATAAAGAAGGAGGAAGAGCATGGCTAATAAGCGCAAAGAAAAAAGCAAGGACAAAAATACGGTACCACTGCGGGTTCGAATTTATCACTACCGATGGTTCTATTTTATGTTTCTGCCGGTTTTTATAAGTATACTGATATTCAGTTACTTACCGATGTTTGGTATCGTATATTCCTTTACGGAATACACACCTTTTACAAAAGTACCAAAATTCATAGGACTTGAAAATTTCAAGGTATTATTTGAAGGCAAGATGTTTTGGAGAGCATTCTTTAATACCCTACAGATTAGTTCAGTCAATTTAATTTTAAGTATAGTCTGTAGCGTTGGACTTGCCCTGTTAGTAGACGAAGTTTCACAGGTACATTTTCGAAAGATTACTCAGACTATCATATATATACCCCATTTTATTTCCTGGGTAGTAGTAGCTGCAATCTTTACTATGGTATTATCGCCGAAAAATGGTATTGTTAATGCAGGTATTGAACTTTTTGGAGGAGAACCTATTTACTTTTTAACAAGTGATAAATGGTGGAGACCTATATTTTTCATTATTAACCGCTGGAAAGAGACCGGATGGGGAACTATTATATTTATAGCAGCACTTGCAGGAGTGGACATGGAACAGTATGAAGCGGCAAGAATTGACGGGGCAGGCCATATACAAAGAATTATTTACATAACACTGCCTTCCATAGCCGGTACTATATTAGTTGTATTTGTATTAAATCTGGCTAAGATATTAAATCTCTTTGATTCCGTCTGGGTACTTCAGAATTCCATGACAACAGGCGTATCAGATGTAATCGGTACTTATGTCTACCGAATCGGTATTACCAGTGCGGACTATGGATTATCAACGGCAGCCGGCCTCTTTAAGTCGGTAGTATCGGTGGTGCTGGTTACTATGGCAAATAAAGCCAGCAAAAAGATTAAAGGGGAGGGAATACTTTAATGGAAAAGGCAGAAAAGATATCATTTAAATCTGGGCATCGGGCAAGGGCAGTATTCCTTATATTTAACTATATATTTTTATCAGTCTTAATGTTAGTAATGCTGATTCCTCTTTTAAAGGTATTCGTAGACTCGATAGACCCTACAACCTATGGTATCCGCTTAATACCAAAGGTAATTGACCTTTCAGCTTATAAGCAGATTATCAGCTCTACAAATCTTTACCGGCCTCTGCTCGTATCTGTCTTTACAACAGTAAGTGGTACGGCAGTCGGCTTATTGCTTACAACCTTGGCGGGCTACGTTATTATTCAGAAGAAAATGCCAGGACGAGGAATCATGGTAACCTTCATTTTTATCACCATGTTATTTAACGGCGGTTTAATTCCAACCTATTTAACTATAAAAAATCTGGGGCTGATGAATAACTTTATTGCAATTATAATTCCCTGTAGTTTAAGTGCCTATAATATTATTTTGATGAAGAGCTTTTTTGAAACCATACCGTCTACCTTGTATGAGGCTGCCTCTTTGGACGGCTGTACACCAATGAAAACCTTTTTAAAGATTGTATTGCCTTTGTCAAAACCAGCTCTTGCTTCGATTGGATTGTTTATTGCAGTAGGCTTATGGAATGAATACATGCACTTTATACTTTATATCACAGATACAAGATGGCAGAACTTCCAGGTAAAGGTACGTGACCTGATATTAAATGATGGAATATCCGGTACCAGCATAACTGTGTCTCAGGATATGCTTAAAAACGCAGTAGTTGTTGTGGTGGTGTTTCCTTTCTTGATGATTTATCCCTTTATCCAGAAGTATTTTACCAAGGGGGTAACCATTGGTTCTGTAAAAGGCTGATGGAAAACAATAAATACATAAATTTGGTGAGATGCTTATCAGAAAATGATATATCTTATGATTCAAGATAATAACAATGATTTTACTATTTAAATCATTTTATTATAAAATATTAGGAGGATGGTACTATGAAATTAAGCAAAAAAATCGCGGCAGGTGTTCTGGCCGGACTTATGGCAGCCACTTTACTGACCGGCTGCGGAAACAAAAACAATACGGTGGATACAAAAAACAACACTGCAACACAAGCTCCTGAAACAACAGGAAATGCTTCAGGGGGGAATGACAGTACAGCAACCGGTGATATCACCAAACCGGAAAGCATAGACTGGATGGTACACTCCGGTATGAATGCGGAAAATGGTGTAGACCAATGGGCTGACGAGTATACAAGACTTACCGGTATTGATATGAACATTGAAGTGGTATCTAATAACGAGTATGCTCAGATATTAGAATTAGCCTTTGCATCCGGTGATGTCCCGGATGTATTTGACTTAAATGGCAGTAATCTGGCAATATATGCGAAACAGAGCGCAGTTGCGGATTTAACAGACTTAATTAAGAATTCTGAGTTTTATGACAGAGTGGACCCGGCTATTTGGGAATCAATCACAGTCGATGGAAAAATTTATGGTGTCCCTTTTGAAATTCCAAGCGGCGCAGTATCTTATGTACGTAAGGACTGGCTTGACAGACTTGGTATGGAAATTCCTAAAACTTATGAGGAATTTACAACCATGCTGACCAGATTTAAAAATGAAATACCGGAATGCAAAGTGCCTTTAACCGCACCTGGTTTAAAGGCTTCCATGAACCTGCCTGAATTCTTCCAGGGAGCAAATCCTAACTTTAGCAAGGTAGATGGTAAATGGGTAGATGGTATGAGCCAGGATAATATGATTTCTGCTTTACAGAGATTACAGGATTCCTATAAAGCTGGATTAATAGATTTAGAAGTGGTTACCAATACTACCAGCAGCTGCCGTGACCAGTGGTATTCCGGTAGTGTAGGTGTATTCAATTACTGGGGCGGTATCTGGGGTCAGACTTTAACAGAACGTTTAAAAGTAAATGTACCGGATGCAGAAGTGGTTGCAATTCCTCCAATCGAAGGAGCTGTATATGAATTTGCTCTTCCTTCCGTAATCTGTATTAATGGTAATTTGTCCGCGGAAAAGGTCGCACAGCTTTTTAAATATTTTGTAGAATACAGCCATGACGGCGGTGAAGGACAGGTATTATTCCAAAGCGGCGTTGAGGGACTTCATTGGGAACAGGATGGTAACAATATTAAAGCACTTCCAACCTTGTCAAACCCTGACGAAGTATTCCAGAAAGCCTGGATTACACCTTGGCTGCCAATTACTCCTCTTTTGATTACGGATAAAAACTCTGTACTTGACCAGACCGTAATAGATTCTCTGGAGGTAATTAATACTTATGGAAAACAGACACCTGTTTATCCGGTATCCGCTACCTTAACAAAGATACAATCAGATCTTACACTAATCAAAGAAGAAGTGATTGCAAAAGTTGTTATGGGTGATATGACAGTAGAAGACGGTATTGCTAAATACAAAGAAGAAGCAGATATGTTAGGCGTTAGCAAGGTTATTGAAGAAATGAATCAATAATTGGAATGGTAGAATTTAGTAATAAGAAAACAACAAACAATGAAAGCAGGCATCTGGAGAAACCGGATGCCTGCTTCTTCTATTTATATGTAAAGCTGTTTGAAATAGTACTTTCAGGCCAGAATAATAATTGGTAAAATATAGAATATAATAAATAGCGTAATTAAAATATAGTAGGAGGTAGTGTATGTTTTCATTTCAGTATGGGGAAGGGGCGTCTGTCCTAAGTGTATGGGGTGTTTGGTTTGTAATAGTAGCAGCATTGTTCGGCCTAAATGAATTACTCCGAAGATATAAGTATATTGGCTTTTTTAGTTTTTTTATCTTACCAGTAATAGTATCTGTCTTGTGGTTTACAGTATTAAAGGATACGACTTATACGGATTGGTTCCATTTGGCAAAGGTATACTCTGCAACAGCCGGATGTATTGGATTTTGGTGTATCCGGCATGTCAGGTACAAGAATAAGTTAACTGGTAAAGTACATAGATTGTCAGATAAAAAATGGGTCTTATTATTTCCGCCCCTTATCCTGGCAATTAATATACTTGAGGCGGTAGTAAGGGATTTTCAGGTAGGTGTAATGTATTACGGAGGCGGTAATCTAGTTGATTCTAAGATGTATGTACTTGGAGGTTCTTGGAACTTTATAAATGGCATTGCGGGTATTTTAAATATCATAACGATTACCGGATGGTCCGGTATCTGTATAAAAAAGGGAACTGCTAAGGATAAAAGCAGAGATATGTTGTGGCCGGATATGCTCTGGTTCTGGATTTTTGCCTATGACTTATGGAATTTTGCTTATACATATAACTGCCTTCCGGGTCATGCCTGGTACTGCGGTTTTGCTCTTTTACTTGCGCCTACTCTATGTGCATTTACCTCCGGAAAAGGGGCCTGGCTACAGCATCGTGCTCAGACACTGGCCTTGTGGTGTATGTTTGCCCAGACATTTCCTGCATTTCTTGATGAAGGCGCTTATGCAGTAACTTCTACCTATAGTAAAGTTCCTTTGTTTGCTGCTAGTTTTTCTGCACTTCTTGTCAATATCGCTGTAACAGTCTTTTTCCTTTACAAGATAGTAAAAACTAAGAGGAACCCATATACAGGAGAATTGTTTCAGGAACTTAAGGGTTACAAAGCAATTAAAAGACTTTTTTAGCAATGAGATTACAAGGCCTTTTACTTATTCAAACATGTCTAAAAGTGGTTATTAAACTATTCTTTGATGAATTCATTAAAATAGTCAAAGAATATGTCAATTACAAAGTTCACAAAAGATAGTTGTAATGAGATAAAAGGATGAAATATCCATATTTTGTAATAAAATAGAGACAAGCATTTAGAAGAAACTTAAGATAAAAGTATGGATAAAATAAAAATTATATATCAATTTATTAAAATAATACTTCATTGTTAATAATACCTTCTGTCCGTATAATGAAAGAATAAGGACGGAATTACTAAAAAATAGTTAAAAAAATTAAAATATTTGTTTATTATGTAGAGAGTTTATAGGGGAGCCACAGGAATAAGTATTATAGATTCACTGTTATTGAAAACACAGCAGATATGCGGGGTTCTGCTTTGTTTAATAAATTTAATGGAGGGGTAAATATGTTACAAAAAAGAAAAAGCAAGTTTCGTAGGTTGTTGGGAGTTATACTTGCGCTAATCATGGTATTATCCATAATTCCGGCATCAACTGCTAAAGCTGCTACAAAGACTTATAACTTTAATTCAATGGCATATCAGTCAGCATGGGGTGTTACCTATAACATCACCAATGGAGCCGCGACTTTTAATTTCTCTGGACAGTATAGGGAGATTAAGTTTAAGCTACCGGAAACGCTTGATATGTCCCAATGCACCAATGTTACCTTTAATGCTTCCAGCCCCAATGGACAGATAGCTTTTAAGCTTTATGATACTTCGGGCAATGAAGCAGCGGTAAGATACAACTTTAAATCCAATACAACTGACGTATCATTTGCGCCTGGCAGCAGTGCGCTGGTAGATGTAATCGGCATCATGGCACAGGATACAGGCAATTATTCAGCAACGGTAAGCAGAGTGAGCTTTACCATGAATGATAGTTCCACAACGTCAGCCACACTTCTTAATACCTACGGTAAAGCTCTTAATTATTCCGGTGCAGCGGTAAATTTATATCAGCTTAATAATAATACAACTCTTAACGTAATAAAATCCCAATATAACAGCATAACAATGGAGAATGAGATGAAGCCGGACGCCGTATTAGGAGGTTCTTCTCCTACTATGATTTCGGTGGCTCAGGCAAGGTCAAATGGTTATTTTATACCATCTAATTATACAGAAAGTACTGTGCCCAGATTTAATTTCAATACGATTGATTCTGTTCTAAAGATTTGTTATGAGAACGGGTTGAAACTTCGTGCCCATACATTGATATGGCATGCCCAGACTCCGGAATGGTTTTTTAAGACAAGCTACAGTTCCAGTGGTTCTTATGTAAGCCAGGCAGTAATGGATGCCAGAATGGAAATGTTTATAAAGACTTATATGAACCATATCTATCTTAGCAATTACGGAAGTGTTGTATATGCCTGGGATGTTGTTAATGAATACTTACATGCAAACCCTTCTGGCTGGTCACGTATTTACGGAGCCAACTTAGGGACGACTCCTTCCTATGTAAAGAAGGCCTTTCAATACGCCTATGAAACCTTAGACTACTTTGGTTTAACTGAATCGGTAGGTCTGTTTTATAATGATTACAATTGCTATATGGTTGTAGATCAGATTATAGCCCTTGTGAATTTTATTAATTCCGGTACTAAGTATTGTGATGGCGTAGGAATGCAGTCACATCTAAGTACTTCCTATCCAACAGTATCTTATTATAAGACAGCTATGCAGAGATTTTTAAATGCTGGCTTTGAAGTGCAAGTCACAGAGTTGGATGTACAAAATACTTCAGATTCCGCACAGGCATCTTATGTGTATGATTTAATGTCGGCAATTCTGTCATTAAAGAAGGCAGGCGGTAAGATTACAGGTATCACCTGGTGGGGGTTATATGATGGTGTTTCCTGGCGCTCGTCCTCAAATCCTTTGTTATTTAGTAATTTGACAGCACCAAAGGCATCCTATAACAGTGCCATTAAGGCTTATAGGGATGCTGGATATACGGTCCAATAAGACATCTGATATATAAAGGAACTAAATAATTACGATACGATAAAATGCTGTTTTAGCAAGGTCTAAGCTACCCGCAACAGCAGAAAGAACGGGGATAGTCTACTCAATAATTGTAATTGTATGCAGTATTATTTCTAATTATAGAAAGGGGATTACATTTTTAAAAGATCCATGAAGTTTACGAAGTATGCTTGCATAAGATTAGAAGAAGGTAAAAAAAGGGGTGTAGCAATGTTAAATAAAATAAAGGTATTACCTGTATTGCTGGCAATTTGCCTAATAATTCCGATTCTAGGTAAAATAACTGTAAATGCTGATTATCCGATTTTTTATCAGCGTTATTCGGCAGATCCGACTGCCTTAGAATACAATGGCCGGCTTTATATCTATGGTTCTCATGATGTATATAAAGAGGGAGCAGGTTATATTATTAATGATATAACTTGTATATCCACAGATGATATGAAAAATTGGACAGACCATGGTGAGGTTTTTAATGCAACCACTGATTCCAGCTGGGCGACACTGTCCTGGGCACCTTCCGTTGTTTATAGAAATAATAAGTTCTATATGTATTATGGAAATGGAGCAGGCAGTATTGGCGTAGCAGTGAGTGACAGTCCAACCGGGCCCTTTAAGGATACCCGTTCCGGCCCATTGGTGTCCGGCAGTACTCCGGGAGTTAATCCTCCTTCCGGGTTCTGGTGCTTTGACCCGGGAGCCTTTATTGATGATAACGGGCAGGCATATCTATATTTTGGGGGTAACGGTGAGTCTTATATCCGTGTAATTAAGCTTAATAATGATATGGTGAGTGTTAATGGGTCAGCAACTTCCATGTCCGCACCAAGATTTTTTGAAGCGGCATATATGAATAAGATTAATGGTAAATACTATTTCTCTTATTCTACTAATTTTTCACAGGGAGCAGCAAAAATCGATTACATGGTAAGTAACAGTCCAACCTCCGGATTTGTATATAAGGGTACTATACTTGACAATCCGCCTCAAAACGATTACAACAACAACCATCAGTCTATATTCTCATTTAAGGGAAATTGGTATATTGCATACCATAACAGAGCACTGTCCACGCAAATTGGTCTGCCATCGAACGTTAGAGTATATCAAAGAAACTTCTGTGTAGACAGACTGTATTTTAATTCTGACGGGACAATACAAAAGGTTCAGCCTACCACCAATGGCTTGTCTCAGCTTAAATATGTTAATCCATATTCCACTGTGGAAGCAGAAAGCATGTCGCAAAATAACGGCATTCAAACTGAAGCTTGCAGTGAGGGCGGACGTAATGTAAGTTTTATTGAAAATGGTGATTGGATTAAAATTACAGGTGTCGATTTTGGTACAGGTGCGGCTTCTTTTGAAGCTAGAGTAGCTTCTGCAACCAGCGGAGGAACTATTGAAATCCGTCTCGATAGTCCCAATGGAACCTTGGTTGGTACTTGTCAGGTAGGTCAGACAAGCGGCTGGCAGAACTGGACAACAAAGACAACAACTGTTGCAGGTGCCACGGGGGTTCATGACCTGTACTTGAAATTTACAGGTGGAAGTGGATATCTATTCAATATAAACTGGTGGAAATTTAACAAGGCTGTTGGCAGTGTTACAAGGACAGAATGTGAGAGCCTAACGAAGTCAGGTACCTATGCCGGTAACATTACCTCTCCTTTTAGTGGTGTAGCTTTGTATGGGAACGGTGATGCTTGTTATAACAATTATACTTTTTCCGACAGTAAAAATTATACCATTTATGTAAGAGGGGCATCAAATAACAGCAGTACAGCTAAAGTAGGGGTATACATCGGAGGAACTAAGGCAGGAACCTTAAATTTTGCAGGTACAACTGCTTCAGTACAGAACGTAAGTTTTTACACCAGTGCCGGCACTAAGGAAGTAAAACTTCAAGTAGATGAGGATAACGGCACTTGGGATGCTTTTGTAGATTACTATGAAATGACGAATTAAAAACACAGGAACAGAGGATTTTTGTAAAGCTTACATGAAATACATAAAGCTAAAGTAAGACTGAATTAAATTCAGTCTTACTTTACTTGTTTTAGAAGATGGGTTCATATATATGGCTAAAATACAGTTGCTGACTGTTTACATATGCAAAACATACTTTGGACTGACTGGAGAGAAGATGAAAAAAATCACATTAAGTTTAAAGAAAATCACAGGTAGTATAAAGAAAATATATATAAGGCTTCAATTACTTTTAAATAATAAGAATATAAAATCTAAACTGATTTATGTATACATATTTTGCGTACTGCTGCCTACCTTGGTAACCAACATAACTATAATTGGTAATAGTCTGAAGCTGTCACAGAAGGAACAAAGGGAAAATATAAGTAACATAGCAGATTCCATTGCACATGACATTACAAGGGCATTAGACAGTGCGGTGTATGTGACGGTAGATTTATATGCAAGCGATTCTATTGAGCGATTTTTAGACCGCCAGTATGCCACAGCATCCGAATACTATTTACAGTATAGAAGTTTTTTTGATAATTATGTATTCTATGCCAGTTCCAAACATTTAATCAGCGATATCACATTTTTTTCTGATAATCCTACTATGATAAATGGAGGACGGTACTTTCGTGTAGATAGCATTAAAGGCAAAGACTGGTACCAAAAATATAAGCAAGCCGATACCGATTTATATATGCACATTTATTATGATGACACTAGGTATATAGACACCAGAAAACGAATGTTATCCATTATAAGGAGACTTAATTATACAGGATTAAGAGATACTGAAAAACTGGTAAAGCTTGATCTAAACTACAACCAGTTATTGGAAAATGTTACAAGCTCTGCTTTTGGTACCACGGTATATGTCTGCCATGGTGATAAAATTATATTTACGAATGCACCTGAAGATAAAGGTGATAAGAGTTTTTTTTTAAGTAGCGCAATAATTCCTGAAAAGGAAGTTCAGATACATAAAGTATTCACGGCCTATGGAGTTAACTGGGATATTTACGTAACGGATTATAAATCAAATTACCGTCAGGTTTTTTCAAATAATCTGGGTATTATTGTAATTCTTTTTTTAGCAGATGCCTTAATTCCTGCATTTATGCTGGCCTTATTTAGTAATTCCATTACGAATAGAATTTTGCTTTTGGTAAATTATCTGAAAAAAGTAAAGGGAGAAAGCTTTGAATTTATTACTGGTAATAAGGGCAGTGATGAAATAAGTGAATTACTGGAAAATTATAACCTTATGACCTACCGGATGAAAGAGCTGATAGAGAATGAATTAAAAAGCAAATTAGAACAACAAGAGCTTATACTGGCGAGAAAACAAGCAGAGCTGCAAGCTCTCCATAGTCAGATAAATCCACATTTTTTATATAATGTATTAGAGAGTATCCGTATGCGGAGTGTCCTAAAAGGAGAGATGGAGACTTCTGGTATGATTGAAAGTTTGGCTAGGCTTATGAGAAAGAGTGCCGTATGGGGAACCGATTACATAGCTCTAAAACAAGAGCTTGCATTCACCAAAGATTACCTTGAACTTCAAAGATATAGGTATGGTAATGGATTTCAATATAAAATTAAAATAGAGGAGAGTTTAAATCTTTATAAAATACCCAGTCTGTCCTTAACAACCTTTGTTGAAAATTCCTGCGTTCACGGGTTGAACAGAGCCGGACATTATGGAATAATTTTCGTATCGGCTTATCAAAAAGCAGATTATTTTTATCTGGAAATTGAGGATACCGGAATTGGAATGGAGAAAGAACAAGTGTCTTCCCTGGAGGATAAATTGAATAAAGCTGATATTAGTGACCTTCAAATGTCCAATTCGCTGGGAATGTTAAATGCAAGTATCCGCCTTAAAAAATTTTGTGGAGAACGTACCAGAATAGCCATTGAGAGTGAACCACAGGAAGGAACCTGTATTACTATAAAGATACCTTTGGCAGATATGGAGCAGCAGTGATAGCGTACGTTATAAACATCATAATCCGGGTGTCTGATTAAAAGCAGAAACACATTCTTGGTATGCTTGGAGTTAAAAAAAATAAGGAGTGAGAGTTATGGAAGGAACAGAGAATAATTTGTTAAAAGTTTTATTAGTAGATGATGAACCTTTTATTCGAAAGGGACTTACGGCACTAATTGATTGGGAGGAAGAAGGCTATCTGATAGCAGGAGAAGCATGTAATGGTTCACATGCGATTGCGTTATTAAAGGAGCAGAATTATGATTTAATTATTTCTGATATTAGAATGCCTGGTATGGATGGAACCGAACTGGCGGAAATTGTTAAGAGCGGTGAGGTTAGTACGGCAAAGTTTGTATTCCTAAGCGGTTTTTATGAATTTGAATATGCAAAGTCAGCAATACAGTCAGGCTGCTGTGATTATGTGTTAAAACCAATTCAGAAGGAAGAACTGCTTCACATATTACGCAGAATACGGAATGAAATCCAGAAAGAAGCAGGTGGAAAAAGGGATAAAAGAATCTGTGAAAAGGCGTATCTGGACAGAAATCTCTTGGCGTTACTTTGTGGAAAATATGATGAAATCAATCTGAATTATGTCAGAAATAGAATGGGTTTAAGGAATGAGATAAAGTATATTCATGTAGAGATATCTTCCAGGGATGATAATTTTTCAGTTCTGCCGGAATCTAAAAAGAGGGAGCAGCATAGGAAGCTGTACAATTATGCAGGCTTACTAATGAAAACATATGCTGATCATGTTATGTTCGATGTAGCAAAGCTGACGGACTGCTATGATATTGGGATTATATACTGTAATTCTATGGCAAAGGAAAAAGGAATGTCTGATGAGGAGTGGCTTTCCTGGTTTCTTGGTGAATTAAAAGAACGTACCGGTTATGTAATCGCAGCATGTGCAGGAAGCACCGTTCAGCAGATAGAGGATTTAGAGAGTTCTTATAGAGACTCTGCAATGACCCGGTTTCTTAGGTTCTTTAAGAATAATGATGAAAAGATGAATTTGGCTGCCTATAAGAAAAAGCCAACGGATAAAAATGCCCAAGAGGAATACTACCGCAAGGAACTGGATGCCTTGGTTCATGCTATTGAAATAGGTGATAAGATCTATATCAAAGAAAATTCCGGTCTTCTCTACCACCGGATGCTTGATAAATCCATGGATACAAGACTTATGGGAATGAATTTGCAATACTTTCTATACCGCCTTTTAGGTCTTGCCTATGAAATGGAGACTGGAATTAATCAGGAAGAGGTCATGCAGTATATGCAGGAGGCGGCTTTTGCAGTGGGGTCCTATGAATTTAGCGGAAGGAATTTTCAGAAATTCGCTGAGGATTATTCTGATTATCTGCAACAGCTTAGACAAACCTCTGTAAAGGGTATGATTAACAGCATTGAGGCTGAGATTGAACAAAACTATGCAGATAACCTTAGTCTTAAAACGCTGGGAGAAAAGTATTACATTAACAGTGCATATTTGGGGCAGATTTTCAAAAAACAGTACGGCTGTAGTTTTAAGGATTATCTTAATGGTGTACGGATTCGAAAAGCAGCGGAATTACTGTTACGAACGGAAGAAAAGGTATATGAAATAGCTGAAAAGGTGGGGTATAAAAATTTAGAGTACTTCATTAATAAATTTGAAGGCATTTATGGTGTTACGCCAACTAGATTTAGAAAAAAAACTAAGCAAAGCTTTGTGTAAAATGTATATTGGTATATTTGTTTTTGACATTCATATGTACATATATACTTTGTAGTAGTATTTTATATATTCTGTATGAGTTATAAAGTGCACAAATATGAGATAATTAATTATCACTTCATAGTGAATATTAAATATAGGAGGGTATTTATGAAGAAAGTAATTACAGCACTTATGGTTATTGTACTAGTTTCTGCACTATTTACTGGTTGTGGCGGTAAGGTTAAGGAAAGCAGTACGGACAATGGAAATGCATCAGTGGGGAATACGTCTAATGATCAAATAAAAGAGTTCACGGCATTTTTTGACAGACAAGGGATTGAGTTAAATAAAGAGAATACAATTCAGCAACTCATTGCAGAAAAAATCGGAGCAAAATGTAAGGAAACATGGCTGACCGGTCAGAGTGCAGAGGAAGCGGTGGGCATGCTCATTGCTAGTGATGAATATCCGGATTTTATCAACTGGACTCCGGAATTACAAGATGCAGGTGCATTGGTAGCTATTGATGAGCAGTTGGATAAATATCCAAATATTAAGAATTTTTGGAGCGAATCGCAATGGAATTCATTAAAGCAGGAAGACGGACATATCTATTCCATTCCACAGTTTGGGAATATTAACGAAAAACTTATGGATACCCAGCAAAACGGTGAAGCATTCTGGATTCAGACCAGGGTCTTAAAATGGGCGGGTTATCCTGAGATTGAATCCCTAGACCAGCTTTTTGATTTACTTAACAGATATTATGAAGCCAATCCCACTATGCCGGATGGTTCTTCCGTAATTCCTTTTGAAATCTTAGCCTATGACTGGTATTATTTCTGTTTGGAAAATCCACCTCAGTTCTTAGATGGTTGGCCGAACAACGGACGTTGTATTGTAGATCCTAAGACCTTTGAAGTAATTGATTATAACACAACACCTACGGCTGAAAGATATTTTAAGAAGTTAAACGAAGAATATAGAAAAGGAATTATTGACCCTGAGTTTATGACTATGAGTCATGATCAGTTCCTGGAAAAAATATCTTCCGGACGTGTACTTTGTATGGTTGAGCAGTATTGGGATTTTAGAACTGCTGAAGATTCAATTAAGGCACAGAATCTGGAGGGTTGTACATATATACCTCTTGGAATTACTATAGAACCGGGCATGAAGGAAATGTATTTTACAGCCAATGAAGCGGCAGTTCTCAGCGGTGGCTTAAGTATTACAAAAAGCTGTGAGGATGTGGAAGGTGCCCTGCAATTTGTAAATGATTTGCTAGATCCTGAGATTATTACTCTCCGCAGTTGGGGAATAGAAGGTGTGGATTATTTAGTAGATGATGACGGACTTTATTACAGAACAAAGGAAATGAGAGACAATGCTGTGAAATCAGAATATAAGGCTTCACATCTTAGCACTTACAGCTATTTTCCTAATTTTATCGGTATGAATCCTGACGGAAAGAATGCAATGACTCCGGAAACACAGCCTTCTGAGTTCTTCAACGGGCTAAAGCCAGAGGTACAGGAATGCCTACAGGCATATGGAGCAGAGACATATGTAGATATGCTCGATTACAATGAAATCGATGGACAGGAAGAACCATGGTATCCAATTCACTCCTTCGTTGGTGAGATGACAACACAGACGCCCGGCGGACTTGCCTGGACAAGAATGGAAGAAACAAAGCACGAGTATCTTACACAGGTTGTAATAGCTGAAGATTTTGATGCTGCCTGGGATCAATATATGAAGGCATATCAGTCATGCAAACCAGAAGATTTCTTAGCTGAAGTACAGGAAGCAGTTTATCATAGGATTGAATTGGTTCAAGGAAGAAATGTAAGACCTGCCAAATAAGAAAAGTAGATTGTACCTTTAACTTAACTGCAAAGCAGGTGGTTTAGCAGCAGATGCCATACCACCTGCTTATCATAAATGAAAGTTGGTAAATCAATGGCTGGAATAAAACGAGTAAAAGCCGAACGGGTAAAAGATGTTAAGGTTAAAATAACCCTGAAAGAAATAATAAAGCAAAAGGAATTAATAGTTTTATCGCTTCCCTTTGTGTTATATGTTATTTTATTTAATTATGTGCCCTTAGCTGGATGGATTATGGCATTTCAACAATATAAGCCCAAGGATGGCTTTTGGGGCTCTAAATTTGTAGGCATGGATAAATTTAAATTTCTCTTTGTGAATAATGCAGATTTTATACGGGTTATCAGGAATACCCTTGCCATGGGGATAATTAATCTGGTGTTAAGTTTTGTATTTGCAATAGGTTTCGCCCTGATACTAAATGAAGTGGTACACAAAGGCCCTAAGAAATTAGTACAAACAGTGTCATATCTGCCCCATTTTTTATCATGGATTATAGTATGCGGTATCCTTCAGGATGTTTTATCCATTGATGGTGGAATCATTAATGAGATACTTGTTAAATTACATATTTTAGATGCGCCGGTGAACTTTTTTGCTTTTAAGGGTCTTTTCTGGTGGATTGTAGGATTTGCACATGTATGGAAAGAAACAGGATGGAACAGTATCATCTATCTGGCGGCTATTACTGCAATTAACCCTGATTTGTATGAGGCAGCATCCATTGATGGTGCAGGAAGACTTCGGAAAATGTGGAATATAACCCTGCCCGGAATCAAACCTACCATATTCATCCTGCTTTTGATGAATATCGGTAATGTTTTAAATTCTGGTTTTGAAATACAGTATTTATTAACCAATGGTCTAGTGCAAAGTGTATCCCAAACAATTGATATCTATGTACTAAAGTATGGTATCAGCCAGATGGATTATTCACTTGGTACGGCAGCTGGAATTTTTAAGAGTGTGGTCAGTATTATCTTAATATTCCTTGCAAATTCTGCGGCGAAAAGAGCTGGTGAAGAGAGACTTTTTTAAAGGAGGCAGGTCATGAGAGCAACAAATAGAAGTCATATAAAAATACATAAAAAATTTGATTTAAAGAATTTTATATATTCTTTCGTCATAGGTCTGGTATTAACAGCTTTTATAATTGTTACGCTTTATCCGATTTTAAATACTTTGGCCGTTTCTTTTAATGATGCATTGGATGCATTACGCGGTGGTATTTATTTATGGCCTCGTAAATGGTCGTTAAACAACTACTATACAGTATTGCACAAAGAATCTATGATGACCGGATTAAGTATATCAGTGCTTAGAACAGTTGTCGGAACCATATTGCAGCTTTTTGTCACCGCTTTGATTGCCTTTGTTTTGAGCCGGAAAAAGTTTGTTTTCGCTAAGCCCATTTCTATCTTGTACGTATTAACCATGTACGTAAACGGTGGATTGATTCCAACCTTTTTGTTATTTAAAAGTCTGGGATTTATGAATAGCTTCTGGGTTTATGTTATACCCGGTATGGTGAGTGCTTTTAATATGCTTGTTATAAGGACCTATATGAATGGTCTTCCAGATAGTTTGGAGGAGTCGGCTATGATGGATGGTGCAGGGTATTTTAAGGTATTTACGAGGATTATTGTACCATTATGTAAGCCTGTATTTGCAACCATTGCATTGTTTATTGCAGTCGGTCAGTGGAATTCCTGGTTTGATACTATGCTTTATAACAGAATGGCGGATAGTCTGACCACTTTACAGTATGAACTTATGAAATTACTTTCCTCTGTAAGTCAGTTAAGTGGAGATGCCAACACAGCCGCATTAACAGGATCAAGTTCACAGGTTACTACAAAATCAGTGCGTGCAGCTGCAACAATCTTAACCAGTCTGCCAATTGTAGTACTATATCCTTTTTTGCAGAGATATTTTGTAACAGGATTAACGATTGGCGGAGTAAAGGAGTAAAATGTGCAGGGCTTAAATGAACAAGGAGATTGATTTATGAAAGAGATTACGAAAGTAGTGGTTCCACAGGAAGCACAGCTTGGATTTAATAATAACGCTTTCTTTTGCGTTGGTACCGGTCGAATGGGTTTGGCTTTACAAAAAGAATATTATGAACAACTGGAGTTTGTACAAAAAGATTTACAATTTTCCTATATTAGAGGGCATGGACTCTTCTGTGATGATATGGCAGTGTGTAAAGTTTATTCAGAAGACGGTCTTAAAAAGGTAGAGTACAATTTCACCTATCTTGATAGGGTTTTTGATAACTATAAGCAACTGGGTATCAAACCCTTTATAGAACTTGGATTCATGCCTGAGGAATTGGCATCCGGCGAACAGACTATTTTTTACTGGAAAGGAAATGTGACTCCGCCGCAGGATTATGCCGCATGGGCGGATTTGATTCAAGCCGTTTTTCATCACTGGTTTGTACGGTATGGCAGGGAAGAGGTAATAACCTGGCCGGTTGAGGTATGGAATGAGCCGAATCTTCCGGGCTTTTGGAAAGATGCTGATATGCAGGAATATTTCAAACTTTATGAAATCTCTGTGAAGGCAGTAAAAGAATGTGATGAAAGAATTAGGGTAGGAGGACCAGCAATCTGTGGTGTAGACGATGAACGCTGGTTGCAGGAATTTCTAAAGTTCTGTTCAGATTTTAAAGTACCCTTGGATTTTGTAACAAGGCATGCTTACGCGGCGGATGCTCCGGAGAGAATCGGGCATTACGATTATCAAAAGCTAAGGGATATGAATGTGTTCTTACATGAACTAAAGGTAAGCCGTGACATTATTGACAGCTTTTGTGAGTATAAGGGGATGGAGATGCATATAACAGAATTTAACACCTCCTATTCTCCAGATTGTCCCATTCATGATACGAACCTGAATGCAGCATATATAGCTGGTCTGCTCCATAAAATGGGTGATGTGTGTGCCTCTTATTCTTACTGGACTTTTGGCGATGTCTTTGAAGAAAGTGGGGTAGCTTTCACTCCCTTCTCAGGTTGTTTCGGATTAGTGGCTAATGGGCAGATACCAAAGCCAACGTATTGGGCCTTTCATTTCTTTAAGCAGTTGGGAGCTACAGCACTGGCAAGAAATGACAATTATATTATAACCAAAGACGAAGAAGGCAGCCTTCATGGTATGCTCTGGAATCCGGTTCCGTTAGAAGCTGAGCCAATGGAACATAAGATGGAATTTACAATTGCCTTGCCTCTTGAAGATGGAGAATATGTATTTATTACAAAGCTGGTGGATGAGGACGTATGCAATCCATTAAAAAACTGGCTGGATTTAGGCTCGCCTGCCAACCCAACGAAAGAGCAGATAGCCTTACTAAGAGAGTGTGCCAGGCCACAGATAAATACCGAGAGATTTAGTGTATCACAGGGCATTAAAGCATGGGAGATGAATATAACATTAAAAAAGAATGCTCTACTATACTTTAAAGTACAGAAAATAATACCGGAACTAGATAGAGGCTATCAGCCGGATAAAAACGGATATAGGTTATAATATATATAAAGCGGTACCAGAGTACATAGTGGACAATGCTCCAGGATATTTAATATTCTGGGGTTTTTTTAGTGGAAGGGAAGCAGTAATTTATTTTTTAAGGACAAAACTCACCCGAAAGAGCCATTTTTTTACTTTTATTCCATAGTATGCTATAATCTCATATCATAGAAGTTATAGACAATTGAAAGGCAATTTTTTTTATAATAAAATAAAAGGATGCAATTACGAATGCAGATTTATTAAAGAGTGGAGGATACAAGGGGGGGAGATAGTGTGAAATAAAAGGCAATTTCACACGTTGAATTTAGGCCTGCGAGCAAGTCGCAGACATGTAGGATAGTGTGAAATAAAAGGCAATTTCACACCCTGATTTATACGCGACCCAAGGTCGCAGACGGGAGCTAATATGAATTGGTATGCGGTATTTGTCAGAACGGGAAAAGAAGATGAAGTTTGTAATAACCTAAAAAATTTATATGAATTTTTCAGTCCCAGGGATGAATATGAAGTGGTTGTTCCCAAAAGAGGGTTATACGAATACCATGAGGGCAGACGAGATTATGTACTTAAGACACTATTTCCAAGTTATGTTTTAATTGGCACCAATCAAATTATAAAACTTTATGAAATAATGAAAAATCATAAAAGTTTAAATATTATAAAGTTATTAAAGAATGATAACTATTTCCAGGAAATAAATGAAAAAGAGATGGATAGTATTATCAACTTAATTAATAAAGAAGGGATTATAGGTATCTCAGATATTTATGTGGAAGATGAAAAAGTTAATATCATTGATGGACCATTAAGTCATTATAATGGAATAATTAAAAAAATAAATAGAAGAAAAGGACGTGCAAAGATACAGGTTGACTTTCTGAATAAAAAGTGCTTTGTAGATATTGCAATCCGATGTCTTGAAAAATATAAGGAAGATACTGTAAAGAATCAAATTACGTTTAGCTGATAACAACGGAGGTGTTGCATTGGAACAGGAGTATCATGTGAATATTGTTAGATGTAAATGGGCGAATTATATAAACTATACATATATAGTTCGTAATATGGCTGCCAACAAATGCATTATTATAGATCCTGCTTGGGAGATGAAAAAAATTCTTTTTTATATAAATTTACATAATCTTGGGTTAGAGGCAATTTTGTTAACGCATGCCCACTATGACCATACAAATTTGGTTGAGGCTTTGGTTGATATCTTTAATACAGATGTATATATATCAGGAATTGAAGCAGATAGGTATAAATTTAATTGCAAAAATCTGAATTATATTGAGGATGCACAAAAGGTGTCATTATCTTCCTTTCAGATAACAGGTATACTGACACCGGGTCACACCTTGGGAAGTATGTGTTATTTAATTGGAGATAATTTATTTACCGGTGATACCTTGTTTTACGAAGGATGTGGAATCTGTGCCAATTACGCTGCTGCTTCTAGTATGTATGATAGCTTTAAACGTTTAAAACAAATAATTGGAAAGGATACGTTTATATACCCGGGTCATTGCTATGGTACTTATCCCGGACAACCTTTCTTGTTCGTGCTAAGGGACAATATTTATCTTAATATTGAAGACAGGAGTAAGTTCATTGATTTTAGATTAAATGGATCAAAAAAGAATATATTTAACTTTAAGTAGCTTTAGCTTGCATGCTAAACGACTGTTTAAAAGGGTTCAAGATAAGTATATTTATGGATGAGTAGGAATGAATACGAAGATTTCATCATAGTTAGGAGGATTGAAGTTGTTCAAAACAGAACAGTCTAGAATACAACTAGAAGCAATTAAGCTTGCAGCAGGCAGCCTAAAGTATAAAGGTCTGTCTATTAAAAAAACCTTCGTAATGAGTATAGGGCATCTAAAAGAGTATTATTTAACCAGCAACCAATCAGATTATCTTGAAGTCGCAGTACTACTCATACAGGCGTATTTGGAGATGGGTTTTCCATACGAATCCTGTCAGCAAGAATTTGATGATATATTAAAAATCTTAGGAACTGAGAAAGGATTAATGTTTCCAAGGAAAATCTATAGTTGTAGAAAAATAAAATTAACCAGACCTGAAGTTAGAAGTATGATAGGAAAATGGTCTGCATCCAAAAAAAACAAAATGATAATAGTAAAAGTAGTAGATGATATTATTGATAAAGTGAATAAGAGAGAAATAGGGGTTTATTCATATTGTAATAATAATAATTCAGAAAAAGAACTGTATGAATTAGTTATAAATAAAGAAGAAATCTATTTTCATGACATAAATAAATGTAAATTTTACACATTTTTGATTGAAAAATAGGAAAAATTTGTTATAATACCTTGTATACTAATAAATAACGGGGAGGTATTATAGTATGATTAAAATTGCTATTGTTGATGATGTAAAGGCAAACATAGATTGCATTGAACGTGAAGTGGAGAATTTTTTTTCCAATAAAAGTATTCCGTTTCGTGTAAGCAGTTATGAAAACTCTAGAAATTTTCTATACGACATCCAGGAAAACCAATATTTCGACATATGCTTTTTAGATATTAAGATGCCAAATATAGATGGCATAGAACTAGCTAAAACCATCAACAAGACCTTTAGCGATTGCTATGTGCTTTTTATAACTTCCCATATGGAATATGCAATTGAAGGGTATGAACTACATATTTACAGATATATTCCAAAAACCTTAATAGATAAAAAATTGCCCATTGCCTTACGGGATTTAATTACTGAAATTATGCATAGGGAAAAAGAAAGCTATATTATAAAGACCCATTCACGCTTCGAAAAGATTTTCTATAAGGATATTTACTACATATTCAAAGATAGAAAAAACTCTATATTCGTTACTGCTTCCGGTGAGAGCAGGGAGCGGAAAAGTATTTCTGATGTTTATCGTGATTTAAATTCTGATGAGTTCTTAATAATAGACAGGGGTTTTATAGTAAACACCTTACATGTTATGAAAATAAATAATAATCTGGTTATTCTACGTAATGGCATTAGTCTGTCTATCAGCAGGTCCCATATAAATGATGTTAAAAAGAAAATAAATCAATTCTGGAGGGTGAATGTGTGATGCTCATGTTCCAATTTGTTGAATTTTTATATTGTTTTTTTCGAATTGATTTGTGCTGTTGTCTGTTAAATTGCTTTTTTGAAAGTAAGGGAAGTCATAAAAGGCAACAGATAGTAAGAATTACCATATCGTTGCCGTTAGCCATTCTGGGTTTTTTTAATAGTCAGGTTGCAACATATTCTAATAGTATGATAGCAATTATAATTATTTATCTTAGCGCAGCGACTTATTATCTTTATAATGAAACGTTTAGGATTCGGTTTCTGGTAATTTGCCTCTATATTATGATAAGTGTATTTGGTGAAATATTATTTATATTTCTTATTAGCTTGCTAAACGGTAACGTAGACTTAGGCTACAGGATTTCCACTTTAAATAGCCCCGAAAGATTTATTTATACACTGGCATTATTAATTATATGGGGGTTAATTTTCTTGGTACTAAGACAATCCTTAATGGGAAAGATTACGTATGTATATAAATATAAAAGACTACTATTAGGTTTTGCTATTGGCGGAAGCAGTGCAACTATTTATTTTCAAAGGATATTTCTGCAAAGTATAACAGGGGAAATGATGTTACAATGGACCTGCTTTTTGATATGGTGTATCTTATCAGTCAGTCTGGCAGTTATATATTTTATATACCGGGATAATTTAGAACGGGCGAACTTAGAAGAGGTTTACAAACAAATGACAGCACAAAATTATACTAACCTATCTGACCTATACAAGAAGAATTCCAGTATTTATCATGATTTGAAAAATCATATAAGCATACTGCATCAATACCTAAAAAACAATGAATCAAAACAGGCGCTTAATTATATTGAATCAATTATTGAGCCCATCAGGCTGTTAGATAACACAGTTAATACAGAAAACCAGATACTGGATATTTTATTAAACTATAAGCTTACAGAAGCCAATAAGCATAACATTCAAGTTGAAACCAACATAGAAAGAATAGGAGATATCCAAATTAAGGACTATGATTTATGCTCTATTGTATCCAATATATTTGATAATGCTATAGAAGCCTGCCACTTCGTTAAGAATACACAAAAATGGATCAGTATAGTTATGAAAAAAAAGAATAATATGCTCATTCTAAAAGTAAGTAACAGTTCAGCCAGGAAACCAAAAATCTTAAATGATATGATTATTACATCCAAGGAAGATAAGCATTTGCATGGGTTAGGTTTATGGAGTATTAAATCTATTGTTAATGAATACGAGGGCTTATTGGACTTTAATTACAATGAGGATTTATTTGAAGTAATGATTACCATAAATTGCTAATTAAGGACATTTTAATTCCATTTGAGTACAGTTTAATACAATGCATCTACACAGTGTTATAATTTATGAGAGTTAATAGATAACTTTTAACCCTTTATCCAGAGATAGCATAAAAGGACGGTTTCCCAATTGCTTATAAAATTAAAATCAGGAGGTGATATATGTGACGGCAAATATTTCAAGAGTGAAATCCTGTAATAAGCTAAATAATCCAGCCGGTAATATTTCAAAAGAGTTAAAGGAACTAAAGGAATTAGAAACCAATAAAAGTGTAGATGCCATATATACGATTACAGTAGGGTGCAGTGGATTTTTAACTCTAATATGCTGCTAAACCAATCTCGAGGGGGAGAGGAGACAATGTTTTTAGAAGTCTCCTCATTTTTGATTAGAGGGACAATGTATGTTTAAAAATTTAGAAAGAAGCAGCGTTCTTTATGAACGAATCTATAAGTTCAATGGTATACTCCCAGAAGTAAATGATGATAAATACTGGGAACGTATTCTGGGGAAAAGTATGGTGGAGAAAATACAGCAAAACCCTGACTTAGTAAAGCATATAAACAATGAGGAATATGAAAATTGCAAAGATATATTTCGTGAGATTTGGCTGTTAAACCGCATATTCGAAGAGACTCTATTTTTACAAGAAGAACCTCTTTTGAAGATTCAAGAGGAAGACTTTGAAGTTTTCTTTACTTATTTTTTAAAGCTTGCACAGTTTTATCTAAAGCAGAAACAAAAAAAGAGTAGCCATAGGAAGGACGAAATAATAAAAGATTACTTAAAGGCGATTTATAATAGATTAAAAACCTTAAGTATAAGGATTTTAATTAATGAAATTCATCTACTAAAAGAGGAAGGATTGCTGGAAGGTGTAGATACAAAAGAAGAATACGCATACTACCAAAAGAATTATCTGGGGGATATTCATTATATTTATGAGATAGGTGAAACTTATCCGGTGCTTATGAGAAGTATATTTGAAACCATTGCTTCATTCACGGATTTTACCTTAGAGGTCTTAAATAGGCTTCAGAAGGATAGGGAAGAACTTGCAGAGTATATTTTTGAAGGAGAACAAATGAAAGAAATTCTATCCTTTGAGGCGGATATAGCCGATACCCATCTGCATAATACGGTTATCAGACTCACCTTTGACAATAAAAAAAGTATAATCTATAAACCTTATTCTCTAAAGAAGGAAATAAGCTATCAGAAGCTTGTGAATTGGTTCTATAAAAAATGTGATATGACCGAATTTCACAGGGTGATAATAGATAAAGGGCATTACGGCTGGGAGGAAGAAATTCTTCAGAAAAGCTGTCAAAATGAATTAGAACTAAAGACATACTATACCAGACTCGGTATTAATTTATTTGTAAACTTCCTATTAAATACCTGCGATCTGCATTGCGAGAATATTATAGCTTGTGGTGAATATCCGGTAGTTATCGACTTAGAAACGTTAGTAGGGATAGGTGGAATGGACGCAGATACTACCAAGGGGAAAATACATAAAATTCTTATGGATTCAGTTTTATATCTGGGAGTATTACCTGCCCTGCACTGGAAGGGAAAGCGTGGAGGCGTAAATCTAAGTGGAATGAATGGGTATACCGGCCAAACAGTACCTTTTAAAATACCCTGTATCAGATGTCACAAAACTTCTGAAATTGCCATTGATTATAGAAATCCTATAACCCATGGCGGAAAAAATCTTGCCAAGTTAAATGGACGTTATATAGAATCAAAGAACTATACGAAAGAGCTGTTATTGGGTTTTGAGAAGGCTTATACAGTTGGACTTAGCAACAAAGATACGATAATAAGCTTTATGAGTGAAGTAAAGACATTAAAAAGCAGGTATCTTTTGCGGGATACACAGTTTTATTCTGCTCTGTTATTAACCTCCTATCATCCGGATTTTATGATGGATGGAGGCGACAGAAACCTCTTTTTGTACCAGCTATTTGAAAGAGGTTACCTGTCATATGCACAGAATATAAAGTGCTCTAAAAACAAAATGGGCGCAAGGCAAACGCTTCATATGGTAAACAATATAAAAATAGTGGAAGCAGAAATTAAGGAATTGCTAAAAGGAAATATACCAGTGTTTTATATTAGAGTGGACAATAAGGAGCTTATATTACCGGACGGGAGAAGACTTAAAGGATATTTACACTCTACAGCTTATGATAATGTGATAGCTAAGATAAATGCTTTAAGTTATACAGATTTAGAAAGACAGAGCCTGTTTATAAGAATTACCATGGGGGAAAATTTCATATTCAGGAAAGATAAGCTGCTCATTAATTCCATGGATAACAAAAAAGGAGATATCAGACATATCTATCAGGCAGTGGAACGGATTGGCGATATGCTTGTTAAGGAGGCAATTTATAATAAGGATTTTACAGATGTCAACTGGATTGGGATATTTAATAGCATGACAGGCGATGGTACCAAGATTTTTCAGCCGTTAAATCCATATTTATATGACGGTATAGCAGGTCTTGCAATTTTTATGAATGCCTTAAATAAAGTTATTAAGAAATCTTCGTATTCTAAATTGTGCAAGGCGTTAGATACAACACTCTTTTCTTATACGGAGTCCTATCGTATGAATGCAGAGGCTGACAAAGAATGTATGACAGGTGCCTTTAGCGGAGAGGCGTCCATTGTATATACATACCAGATTTTATATCAGCTCACAAACAATATCGTTTATTTAGAGTATGCCAAGCGACATGTCAAACCGATACTTTCTGCCATAGAAAAGGATTGTAAATATGATGTACTAAACGGTAATGGTGGTTTTATTATTCTGTTATGTAATCTATACAAGTTAACAAAGGAGGAAGAATATATAGCAGCAGCGAATGAAGCCGCCCGTATTTTAAGTCAATCTGCAATTACTATGCCGGAGGGAATTGGCTGGAAGCTGGAAACGTGTCCTGTTCCACTAGCCGGTTTTTCCCATGGTAATAGCGGTATGGCTGTAGCTTTTGGGGTTATATCACAAATAACGGGTTCAAAAGAGTATCTGCCTGTCATAAATGAGCTGCTTATGTATGAAGAGAGCTTATACTCTGCCAGTCTGAACAGCTGGGTTGACTTACGGGAAGGTAAGAAGAGTGAAAGCACTGCTTCTTGGTGCCATGGAGCAAGTGGTATATTACTCAGCAGATTATTTTTAGTTAAAGTCCTTGGCAGTGAGTATTCAGAAAGGCTTGGCAGAGATATCAGCAGGGCAGTAAAGAACGTAATAGAAAGTGAAAAGAAAAACAGTTACTGCTTATGTCACGGGAACTGCGGAAACATGCATATCTTAAAAGTTTATGAAAGATGTATGCCTCAAAATGAGTTTGTGAAACAAATAACATTCTTACAAATCTCAGAGCTGGCGTTTAACATAGGCAATGGAACTTCGGATATTAAACCGGCGGAATATAACCATCCAGGTTTTATGACAGGGATAACCGGCATCGGTTACTGCCTTTTGGGATTTATAAATGAACATATACCGGATGTGTTGTCCCTGTCTTTGCTTTGAAACTGGAATCTACAATTTAGGCCCTATTTATTACCAATAACGGTCAATTGCACTAATTTTGTTAAAAAAAATGCTATTATATAATAAAACAATGGTTTGGGTGTCAAAAGCCCTAATTCTTATATAGAACCAGGATATTGCTCAAGAATGCTATTGACATCCAAATTAATAATTTTACTAAAAAAAGATGAAAAATGTTAATCTATGTTTCGGCTAGTTAATATTTTCATCTTGGAATAAGAATGGTACAGAAATGTCTGTGGCGAAGCCATGCCTAAAGACAGGAAATAAATAAATACGTTTAACGAAAAAGCAATCCTGTAAAGGGTTGTTTTTAATTATACTAAAAACTTTGGCGATGTAAAGTGTTAAAACACAGTATCACTGAGAAATGTTTATAAGTTTCAAATGAGATACTTATAGATACAAAATAAATAACAAATCATCGATTAGAAAGAGGGTAAATTATGAAGGCATATGTTTTTCCAGGTCAAGGTTCTCAGTATAAGGGAATGGGGAAAGAATTATTCGAAGAATTTCCGGAACTTGTATTGAGTGCAGACAAAATACTAGGTTATTCCATTAAGGCGTTATGTTTGGATGATCCAGACTCTAAATTAGGTTTTACAAATTATACCCAACCTGCCTTATATACAGTAAATGCATTAACCTATCTTAAAAAATGCAAGGACTCTAATGAAACGCCGGATTTTGTTGCCGGGCATAGTTTAGGAGAATACAATGCTCTTCATGCAGCAGGTGCTTTCGATTTTGAAACAGGGCTAAGACTTGTTCAAAAAAGAGGAGAACTAATGAGCCAGGCAACAGGCGGAGGAATGGCAGCCATTATCGGACTGAAAGAAAAAGAAATCCGCGATATTTTATTAAAGGAGAGGTTGGAGCAAATTGATATTGCAAACTTAAATTGTCCGTCACAAATAGTAATATCGGGTCCTAAGGAATATATTTTACAGGCAAAACCGATATTTGAAAGCAATCCTGGTGTTAAGTTATATTCTATGCTAAATGTCAGCGGTGCATTTCATTCCAGATATATGAAAGAATCCGGGAAATTATTTGAACAGTTCATGGATAGTTTTGCTTTTGATAGCTTGAAGATTCCCGTTATGGCTAACGTATCTGCCAGACCCTATAAATTAACCGATATAAAAAGCAATCTGGTTAAACAAATAACTCATTCTGTTCAGTGGACGGAGACCATATGTTTTTTAATGGGTTTGGGAGATATTACGTTTGAAGAAATTGGTATGGGAAAAACACTGACCGGATTGTTAAGATATATAAAGTCAGAGGCACAGCCCCTTGTTTTAGGCGCCAAGGAATATGATATGTACTTTGCAGGTACTGTTGCAGAAGGACAGAATAAGGAGGCAAAAGCGGCGGAACAGGGTCTTGAAAAGGCGGATAAAATGCAAAGTATTGAAATTACGGATGCAACTCTTGGAAGTGAAGCGTTTAAACGTAGATATCATTTGCGGTATGCTTATATTGCAGGTGCTATGTACCGGGGAGTCTCCTCAAAAGAATTAGTAGTAAAAATGGGAAAAGCCGGTATGCTGGGGTTTTTAGGAATGGGTGGTCTGTCCCTTTCTGAGATTGAAGAAGCCATTAACTATATCCAGAGGGAATTAAATCATGATCAGACCTATGGAATGAACTTTCTTTATGACCCTGCTAATCCTGAGAAAGAAGAAAGGGTTATAGATCTATACTTTAGGTATGGTATAAATATTATTGAAGCCTCTGCATTTATGGGAGTTACCTCCGCACTGATAAGGTATAAAGCAAAGGGATTACGCAGAAATGAAAGGGGCATTATTGAAAGTAATAATAAAATCATAGCAAAAATTTCAAGGCCGGAAGTAGCAGAAGCCTTTATGAGCCCTGCACCTAAAAGACTTGTGGATAAACTCTTAAGTGAAGGTAAAATTACAGAGGAGGAAGCCATAATGTTAAAAGAAATACCGGTTGCCAATGATTTATGCGTCGAAGCAGATTCCGGCGGGCATACAGATTGTGGTGTCTCCTATACATTACTGCCTGCTATTTTAAAACTCAGGAATGATATGATGGAAAAATTCAAGTATTCTGAGAAAGTTCACATTGGGGCTGCCGGAGGAATCGGAACACCTGAGGCAGCAGGAGCCTCCTTTGTCTTGGGAGCAGATTTTATCGTTACAGGTTCTATCAATCAGTGTACGGTAGAGGCGGGTACGAGTACTATAGTGAAGGAATTATTGCAGCAGATGAATGTTCAGGATACGGACTATGCACCTGCGGGAGATATGTTTGAATTTGGTGCAAAAGTTCAGGTGCTTAAGAAAGGCTTATTTTTCCCTGCAAGAGCAAATAAACTATATGATTTATACCGGCAATTTAATTCTATTGAAGAAATTGACCATAAGACCAGAACACAAATACAGGAAAAATATTTTAAACGAAGCTTTGAAAGTATCTATGAGGAGCTTAAAAATTATTATTCAACTGAGGAAATTATGAAAGCTGATAAAAATCCCAAGCAGAAGATGGCAATGATTTTTAAATGGTATTTTCACTATAGCAGTAAGAGTGCATTAGCTGGTGATATCGATTCTAAAGTGGATTATCAGGTACATTGCGGGCCTGCTCTTGGAGCCTTTAATCAGTGGATGAAAGGTACTATATATGAAAGCTGGCAAAATCGCCATGTAGATGAGATTGCTTTATTAATGCTAAAAGAAACGGCAAGCTTTTTAAATAACCGGTTTCAGCTTATGAAGGCTTTTATTTAGATAAATTTGAACCTGCTGCCGAAGGGTTGCAGTATATGAAAGGATGGTATAAGTATGGATAAAAATAATATTTTTTCAATATTGAAATCAATTATTGTACAGATATTACCGGAAATTGATATTGAGCAAATCACTCTGGAGGATAGTTTAAAAGAGATAGGTGCAAATTCAATTGACCGAATGGATATTATTATAGAAACAATGGAACAGCTTGGCGTAAAAATACCACTTGTAGAGTTTGGACAGCTTAAGAATATAGAGGGAATTGTTGATCTATTGTATTCGGGTAAGGTCTCGTAAGTATGGGGCATTTAACAAGTGAAGCAGCTATACATGAGCAGGTCTATATAACCGGAATGGGGATTATAAATGCTATTGCAGATTCCGTTCCGGAATTTGCGTACAGCCTAAGTAAGGGAGTCCGCAAATTTAATCATCTAGCTGATAAGAAAGTTAATAGTAGAAGTATTATAGGAGCTGTATTAAAGGATTTCTCTTTAGAGAAATCCTTTAATACATTAGGCGGTATTTCTAAACTACCTGAACTTTTTCTTAGTAAAGCTGTTAAACATACGCGAAAGGCATCGCTTTCTATGAAGACGGCAGTAGCCAGTACTGCGGAAGCCTGGCAACAGGCGGAGCTATTTTTGCATCCTGTTAAAAAGGACAGAATAGGAATTGTGGTAGCAGGTAGTAATCTCACTGGAATTCTGCGGGAGAGTTATTATGATAAGTTTCAGGAGAACCCAGAGTATTTAACGCCACAGTATGCGCTGCAATTTATGGATACGGATTATATCGGTACTTTAAGTGAGCTGTTTGAGATTGGCGGAGAAGGTTTTAGTGTGGGTGGCGCTTCGGCTAGCGGTAATGTAGGAATTATAAAGGCCTACCAACTGATACAGTTGGGAATGGTTGATGTCTGTGTTGTGGTAGGAGCTCTGGCAGATTTAACAAATATGGAACTTCAAGGTTTTTATAACATTGGCGCCCTGGGTGGAAGAAGATTTATAAATGAACCGGATAAGGCCTGTCGTCCCTTTGATAAGGAGCATGAGGGCTTTATATACGGACAGGCTTCAGGCTGTATCATATTAGAATCAGGGGAATCCGTTAAGACTCGTAAAGTCAGACCTTTTGCAAGACTTTTAGGTGGAAGCATCAATCTGGATGGCAATCGCCTTAGCAATCCAAACATTACTGGTGAAGCGGGAGCTATGAAGCGTGTTTTGGATATGGCAGGGGTTAAGGCAGAAGCAATTACCTATATAAATGCCCATGGAAGTTCCTCCCCATTAGGGGATGAAACAGAACTAAAGGCTATACAGGAAGTCTTCACTAAACATAGCAGGGGAATTTATATTAATTCTACGAAAGGGTTGACTGGGCATTGCCTATTTAGTGCAGGAGTGGTAGAAGCAATTGCTTGTATTCTTCAAATGAATGGTGGCTTTATACATCCCAATGCCAATTTGGAAAACCCCATTGACAATACGCTGTTATTCCCAGGTAAAACGGCAATTTTAACATCAGTTGATTTTGCATTAAGCAACTCGTTTGGATTTGGCGGTATTAATACAAGTATATTATTACAGAGAACGTAAGGCGTATGCCTGCAAAGGGGCAGGTATCGGAAAGGGCATGGATATATAGATGGGAGAGAATACAGAAAAGAATAAAAGTCTTGAAGAACATTCAGAGATTGCAATAGTAGGTATGGCTTGCCGTTTTCCGGAATCTGATAATTACCAGGAGTTTTGGAATCATCTGGTGAATGGAGACAACCTGATTCGTGAAATCGATGAAAAGCGCTGGGATGTAAAAGAATACTATTCCCCGGAGGGGGAGTCCGGTAAAAGTATAAGTAAATGGTGTGGAATTGTTGAACGGATGGAGTACTTTGACAATCAGTTCTTTCAGATATCCCCTCGGGAAGCATTGGTTATGGATCCACACCAGAGGCAGTTATTAGAGGTCTCCTGGCAATGTATTGAAGATGCAGGTATAAGCTTAAAGCGTCTGCAAGAGGGCAAAACAGGGGTATATATGAATGTATCCCATAGTGACTATGGACTTCGTACGTATGCAGTTGCTAAAGACATTGACAGCTATACAAACTTAGGTAATTATCCATGTGTTTCTGCGAACAGAATATCTTTTGCTTTTGGTCTCACCGGACCGAGTCTTTCCATGGAAGCTGCGTGTGCCGCCTCATTAGTGACAGTAAATGAAGCCAGAAGAGTCTTGTTAACCGGCGAATGTGATTCTATTTTAGTTGGAAGTGGGAATTTTATCCTGCACCATGGGCGTTATATTTCTTTCTCAAAGGCAAGAATGTTAAGTAAGTCCGGACAATGCAAGACATTTGATAAAGATGCGGACGGATATGTTCCCGGGGAGGGAGTCGGAGTTTTACTTTTAAAGCGTTTGGAGGATGCAATACGTGACAAAAATCATATACATGCAGTTATAAAAGCATCTAAGGCAGGTCATATTGGGCATCATGTTTCCATAACTGCCCCAAAGGTAAAGGAGCAGAAAAACATGATTCTTGCAGCCTATGAAGAAGCCGGCATATCACCTGAGACAGTAAGTTATGTAGAAGCTCACGGAACAGGTACCTCACTGGGTGATCCAATAGAAGTAGAAGCACTTACTCGTGTTTTCAGGGAATACACCGATTTGAATCAATATTGCAAAATTGGCTCTGTAAAAACCAATATCGGCCATCTGGAAGGGACGTCCGGACTAGCTGGTCTGATAAAAACCGTCCTTATGATGAAATATCATAAGATACCAAAAACCCTAAATATAAAAACCTTGAATCCCATGATTGATTTCACCAATTCTCCTTTTATAGCGGCGGATGAATTAAGTGAATGGAGACCCTCTAATGAGCGGATGCCCTTGCGTGGGGGGATTAGCTCATACGGATTTGGCGGTGCGGGGTGTCATATTTTATTAGAAGAGTATAGAGAGAACAGGGAGAAAGCGGAAAGCTGTCCTATCAACATATTTTTACTGTCTGCAAAAAGTTTAAAAAGCTTAGATATGCTTGTAAATAACTTTAGAAAATATGTTACAACCAGAGAGTTTAAAGATGCAAACCTTTCAGATATTCTGGGAACGGCTTTGCTAAGCCGTTCCCAATTTAAATGCAGATATGGCTTTAAAACAGAGAATAAACAGGACTTTGTGGATAAATTAACCCGAATAAGTGCAGGCTCTTCTGATAGAAATTATGACAGATGGTTCCTAAATCTAAAGGATTTAAAGCTTGTGGGGTACAGGAATTTTGAAAAGTTGTATCATACACAGCCAATCTTTTCGGCTTTTCTGGATGAATTTAAACCTTATGTAGAGGAAGAAGTCTGGAAGAGTTTGTTTGAAGCAGAATGGATGGAAACTTATAAAAGACTTTATACCTTCATGGTATATGAAGCCTTTGTAAGGACTTTAAGGGAGGTAGGAATCAAAATCCACGCGGTGGCTTACCAGGGGAATGGATTTTTAACTTCCTTGTCAATTGGCGGAATTCTTACTGTAAAAGAAATCGTTGACTATATCATGGGAAATGCGGACAGTCATAGCTTAAAGTTTACAAGACCAAACATTAACGTTCAGGACACCGTCAGTGGTCAGAAGATTTTACCGTATAAAATCCTAGATGAGAAGTTTAAGAAGATTATACAAGACATTCATATGGAAGACGATGAATTTTATGATTATCTTGCTAAAGCCAGAATCTTGTACAAAAGTGTAGCTTCTTTTCGTAAGTTGCTAGAGGAATGGAATATTGCTTTAGAGCAAATAAGCAGAACTGCAAAAGAGTTGATTTTTACTGAACCTTCCCGGTTTAGGAAACAAAAGGAACAATTCCTTACAGTCATTATGATAAGCAGTTCTAAGAATAAACTAAATAAAAAGTGGGATTTAAAAGAGGAGAAGCATGCTTGCCTTCATAGGCTAACAGAATTACTTTATTTGGTAGATTATAATCTGATACCGAAAGAAGAAATTGTTCGTATCTTTAGCCTAGACCAGCCGGATTATGAAATGATTGCCCGAAACATCAGCAAAAAGCTTCTAAGTAGTACGGAGCAGCATAATATTAAGTCCATTGGAGTGAATGAACTTACAGAGATAAGTGATTTAGATCAATGGCTAAAACTGGGGGGGAAGGCAGAAAGCAGGGAAGGCAGTGAGATGATGGATATGGATGGAAGCATATCCATTGACCAGGATGGTTTAGAGAAGGTAGCAGGACAACTAGGGGAATTGTTAATGGAGGTGGTTTTGGAATCCTGGTTACAAGGTGCAGATATTGAGTGGAACAAGATGGTTTTAGAAGAATCTTTTTATAAAATAGCGCTTCCGGTATATGAATTTGAAAAAAATTCGTACCTATTGCCAATCAGAAAAGATAATAACTATATAGAAATAAAACCGGCAGAGAGAAAAAAACCGGATGAAAAATATGAGGAACCAGAACATAAGGTAAGTTATCAGAGAGAAGCATATGGGGGGCAGGAGGAGGCAATTCAGGATGAACTCCAGAATATTGAGTATGTAACAGAGAAGGATACCATCATAAAAGATCATGTTATTACCGGGAAAAAACTAATTCCGGGTGCGTTTATGATAGAAATTATAGTTAATTCCCTTAAGAAAACAGGATTACCTGTATTGACACTAAAGCAATTGACATTTATGAAACCAGGAATTGTCAGTAAGGATTTAAAGTTATCTTATTCCGTTGATAAAGATGTATTTACAATTTTAGAAGAGAAGGCCGTGTTATGCAAAGGAAAATATGCAAGCAACGAATCGGTTCTTAGAGTTCCGGTGCATATTTCAGCCGTTCATTCTTATCCCAAGGAAGACTTGTCAGGACTTTATATGTTTTTTAATTCTATGGGATATCAATATGGTGAGAGCTTACAAGTTATTCAAAACATTTGGAAAATAAATAACGGTTATATAATCGGTTTACAGGAAAAAGAGTATAGAAAAGAAAGAAATATTAGTGCTGAACTATTAGACGGAGTAATACAATCCGTTCTTGCGGTTTTGTATTTGGAAGGTGATTTACAATTAGAAGAAAGGATATATATTCCTTATCAACTACAGGAGCTTATTCTTATGGAGGAACTAAATGACATCTGCTACGCTGCAATTGATAAAAAAAATATCATAAAGCAGACGGGAAGTATCATCGCCGGACTTGAGGTATTTAACAAAGAGGGACTTCCTGTACTTAGTATAAAAGGGCTTTGCCTAAAAGCTTGTCCCAAAGATTTTTTACATATGGTGGAAGATGAAAAAGACAAGGAATTATTTCATTTTAAACCAGTATGGGTGAAGGCAAATACAGATACGCAGGTCAGCTTTCAAAGAAAACGGGAAGTATTTATATTTAGCAATGAAAGAGATAATAAAGCAGTAAAGCAATACTTGGAGAAAATATATGACAAAATCTATTTTGTTTATAAAGGTATTACCTATGCAACAGGTGAGAACTCTTATGACTTAGACCCGACTTCACTACAAGATTATTTTAAGCTATTTGACTCTATAGAAAGGAAAGGAACGGAGTACGATATATTTTATTTATGGATGAACCAGATTACCGGAGCTAGGAATCGATTAGAGAACGTAGAAACAACAGAGATGAAGCAATTGCAGGCAGTCTTTTACCTGCTGCAAACTTTAATAAAAAGAAGGGACAGAGGAATTCGAGAACTTATCATTGGGGTTACAGACAGCAGAATTATAGAAGAGAGTGATACGGGCTGTAATTATTTCTATGGTGGCTTAGAAGGTTTGATACGGACGGTAAAACAGGAAAGTAATAGGCTTTCTGTTTCTATTCTTGATTTTTGGCCGGGAGATAGAAAAGAGGCAGACTTTTTAACCACCATGGTATTTGAATCTGGTCAAAGAAAAAAAGAGCTTATAGCCGCATATCGGAATAATTGCAGATATGTTAGAGGGATTGTGCCTCAACCGGTGAAAGACGGGATTGATAAAAGCCTGTTAGCTGACGGGGATACATATCTTATAATCGGTGGATTAGGGGGGATTGGAAGTGGCGTGGCTGAAGAAATCGGCAGGCTGGTAAAAGCAAATCTGATTATAATCGGGACCGCATCTTTGAATGAGGATAGGAGGGAACGGCTGAAAAGTATAAACCTTCATAAGTCGTCAGCAGAATATTATCCATGTGACATAACAAATCAGAGAGAGATGAATGATTTATTAGAGGTTATCAAGAAAAAATATAAAAGCATTCAGGGGGTTATTCACTGCGGCGGTAGAAATCAAGATAGACTGCTACAGGGTAAGGCTTGGACAGAGTTTTTAATGGTCTTAAAGCCCAAAATTTTAGGTACCTATCTATTAAATGAGGTTACAAAGAATGAACCATTAAAATTCTTTGTAAGTTTTTCTTCCATTGCATCTATTACAGGAAATGTGGGGCAAGCCGATTATGCCTATGCCAATGGAGTACTGGATGCATTTATGGATTACCGCAGAAATAATGACTATCCCGGTAAAAGCATCTGTATCAATTGGAGTTTGTGGGAGCATGTAGGAATGGGAAGTGCAGGCGCAGCCATTCGCAATTTTGCAGATAAGACCGGTTTAATAACCCTAGGAGCAGGGAAAAAGGATTTTATAAATATATTGCAGAATGAGTCAGAGGAAATAATTGTTGTTGAAGATGCAGACAAGTTTAAGCGATACCTGTCTAAGTGTGAGATAAATTATTGTGAATAAGGGAGAGAATACATCAATGAAAATGGAGGCTTATTCAGAAAAGAATGTAGAGATTGAAAGCATGCTTGTAACTATGCTTGCAGAATTGTTAAGCATAGATGAAAAAGATATGGATGAGAATACGGATTTAAGAGAATTTGGTTTAGATTCGGTATCACTAAATGAATTTACAGAAATGATTAACGGCAGACTGGGAATAGAAATTGATGCCACTTTACTGTTTGAATATTCAACGATGAAAATGATGAGTGGTTATTTAAAAGAGAAGTATGTAAAACTTGCTCAAAATGAGGTGAAAC
The DNA here is from genome assembly GCF_014218335.1 of Anaerocolumna cellulosilytica. Taxonomy (GTDB): domain Bacteria; phylum Bacillota; class Clostridia; order Lachnospirales; family Lachnospiraceae; genus Anaerocolumna; species Anaerocolumna cellulosilytica. The sequence continues at coordinate 1,811,637 of NZ_AP023367.1, forward strand.
CATCAGAGGAAAGGATTACACCGACACCCGCTATCCGGCAGAATAGAATAGAAGAACCGAGTAATACAGTGAGAGAACTAGCCAGCTTATTTGCACACAATGAACCAATAGAAGAGAACGCAGAGGAAGAAGTATCCCTTCAAGGGATAGCAGTAATCGGCATGAGCGGACGACTTCCTCAGTCTGATAACATAAATGAATTTTGGGAGCACTTAATTAATGGGGAAGACATGGTAACGGAAATTCCTAAGGATCGTTTTCTTTGGCAGGAATATTATGGCGATGCCAGAAACGGCAATAAGTCAAATAATAAAAATGGCGGATTCCTAAAAGATATTAAGTGTTTTGATGCAGGATTCTTTAATATATCTCCAAGAGAAGCAGAATTAATGGATCCCCAGCAGCGGATTTTGTTAGAGGAGGTATGGCGGTTATTTGAAGATGCAGGCTATAAGGCTTCAGAAGTGGCAGGCTCTAATACTGGTGTATTTATCGGTGCCGGTAACGACGATTATAATCAATTAATTACCGGCAAGGGAGTTTCGATAGACAGTTATGCGGCAACCGGAACGTATTTTAGTATTATCGCAAACCGGATTTCTTATCTGCTAAACCTGCACGGTCCAAGCACTACAGTAGATACGGCCTGCTCCAGTTCGTTGGTTGCCATCCATCAGGCAGTACAAGCAATAGGAAGCGGAGAATGTGATATGGCGGTTGCAGGCGGAGTTAATATTATCTGTGTGCCAAGACCGTATCTGTCTTTTAGCCATGCCGGCATGCTTTCACCAGACGGGAAATGCAAGTCTTTTGATAATGCAGCCAACGGGTATGTCAGGGCAGAAGGAGTTGGTGCAATATTATTAAAGCCCCTATTAAAAGCCATTGAAGACGGGAATCATATATATGGCGTAATAAAAGGAACGGCTGTCAATCACTGTGGTCTGACAAATTCTTTAACGGCACCCAGTCCGGCAGCACAGGCAGAAGCAATTATAACAGCACTTAAAAGAAGCAAGGTATCACCGGATACTATATCCTATATAGAAGCTCATGGTACGGGTACTAGTCTGGGGGATCCAATTGAAATAAACGGAATTAAGAAGGCTTTTGAAGAGGCTGCAAAGATAACAGGAACTCGTTTAAAAGAAAAGTATTGCGGTATAGGATCTGTGAAATCAAATATCGGACATCTGGAAATCGCTTCCGGCATTGCCGGCGTGTTAAAGATACTTTTATCGATGAAACATAAACGAATTCCCGGTAATCTTCATTTTCATACAATGAATGAAAGAATACATTTGGAGGGAAGCCCGTTCTATATTGTTGATAAGAACAGGCCGTGGGAGGCATTAACAGATGATAAGAACAATGTGTTGCCCAGAAGAGCGGGGGTAAGCTCCTTTGGCTTTGGCGGTACCAATGCCCATATTATTTTGGAAGAATACCAGGAAACTAGGCAGACCGTAGAAACAGATTTTCGGGAATTCATTATTGTACTGTCAGCTAAAACAGAGGAACGGCTTATGGTTTATGCGCAGAATCTCCTTGACTATCTACATGAAGCGAAGACAGAGCACCTTGCAGACATTGCATATACCTTACAAACGGGGCGTGAAGCCATGCAGGATAGACTTGCCATTATAACCGAATCTGTTAGCGATTTAAAAGTAAAGCTTAAGCTATTCCTTCAAGGAACAGAGAATAAAGCAATCTTTCATGCAAATGGTAAGCAGAGTAAGAAAACCATAGCCTTGTTTGAAGGAGATGAGGAATTTTCTGAAACCTTACGAAGCTGGATAAAAAAGGGAAAACTAGCGAAGGTACTAGATTTATGGGTAAAAGGAATTAGTGTTGATTGGAATAGTATGTACGGCAAGGATAAGCCAGGGATTGTAAGTATGCCGACTTATCCTTTTGCGAAGGAATCTTATTGGATATCCGGAGAAAAAAAGAAGCAAGGAAAGGAGCTAAATAAAGCAGTATTACATCCTCTGCTCCATGAGAATACATCTGATTTTATGGAACAAAAATTTATAACAGTGTTAAAAGGAACGGAATTCTTTCTTAAGGCACATGTGATTGAAAACCAGAGAATTTTACCAGGAGTAGCCTATCTGGAAATGGCGTTGGCTGCTATAAAAGCTTCTACCCGTAATTATCAAGAAGGAACAGTATTCCAGTTAAGCAATATACTATGGGCAAAACCTGTAATCGTCAGTGAGAATCCGGTTTCTGTAAAAACCGCTCTATATTTGGAGAATGATGAACAGATTACCTATGAGGTCAGTGGAGGAGATGGAAGCATACATAGTGCAGGTATTGCTAATATTCTACAATTTGAGGAGGAGATAAGCGTAAACTATCATAGTCCACACGCTAATGTAAGCTTTAGTGCAGATTCGCTGCATTTCGGAAGAATAGCGAGTTTTGTGGATGTTCAGGATACAATAAAAGTATGTAATGCTGGTGAAATAACAGGAAATGTGTGTTACAGGGCATTTGAAGAGATAGGCTTTTGCTATGGAAAAGAACAGCAAGGGATTGAAAAACTTTATATCGGGGATAAACAATTACTTGCCCAATTAATGATGCCTGAGGATTTAAAGAGTACAAGCAGCCAGTATCTATTACACCCATGTATTATGGATTCTGCCATTCAGGCAACAATGGGACTCATGATGAATGACAATAAGATGGAAGCGTACCTGCCCCTTGCTTTGCAAAAGCTTATGGTAATCAACCGGAATACCGATATTAAGTGGGCGTATATTAAAGACGTATCTATTGAGGATGTGAAAAATAATATAAAGAAATTTGACATAGTACTTTGTGATAAAACAGGAAAAGTATGCATTAAAATGGAGGGACTTGCCTTAAAAAAGCTAGACACCAACCACTTTAGCAGGGATAAAAATACAGAGCTGCTTCTTTTTACACCAGAGTGGAGAGAGGTATACTTAAGAGATGAAGTAACCTTAAGAGATGAAGTAACCTGCCACTATGATAATCATCTTTTGATTGTATGTGAAATGCCCAATATGAAACTAGAAAAAGCTACAGGGGGGCATCATGCTGCCATGCCTATAAAGGAGATAAGACTTAAGAGGGATGAAGGAAGCAGTAACAGTCTAGTGGATATTGGAAGGCGGTATAATGAATATGCCGGTCTGGTTCTGGAGGAACTAAAGAAAACCTTGTCAGATAAAAACAGCAAAAATAGTCTTGTACAAATTATTCTGCCAAAGGGTGACAATGAAAAACTATTCGCAGGATTTAGGGGAATGTTAAAAACGGCTGAGCAAGAGAATCCTAAATTTACCGGTCAGATAATTGAGGTTGAACCGGATGAAATCACTTCTGCTACCTATCAGAAGATTATTCAGGATAGTAACCGTCCCGCGGATAAAGAAATCAGTTATCAGAGCGGCAAACGTTATGTGAAGGGATGGAGAAAGCTATCCTCTATGACTATAGATAAAAAACCATGGAGGGATAACGGTATCTATCTGATAACTGGCGGAAGTGGTGAATTGGGTTTGCTATTTGCTTTAGAAATTGCTAAGAAAGCGGACAAACCTACCATAATAATAACCGGTCGTGGTAGCCTTCATAAGGAAAAAGCAGATAGAATACGTAAAATAACAAGTACAGGGGCACGCATTGAATACAGGCAGACAGATGTTACAGATCCCCTGCAAGTTAAAGAGCTTATAAAGGAGACAGTACAACAATACGGAACGATTCACGGTATACTTTATTGTGCCGGTATTAAGCGGGACAATTATATCTATAAGAAAAGCAGGGAAGAGTTACAGAGTGTATTAGAGCCCAAAGTTAATGGTTTAATCTTCATAGATAAAGAAACGAAAGAGATCCGTTTAGATTTCTTAATCCTATTTTCTTCCATAGCCGGTTCTCTTGGCAATACCGGGCAAGCGGATTATGCTGCTGCGAATGCTTTTATGGATGAATATGCAGCCTATCGTAATAAATTAGTCAAAAAAAACAGCCGGTATGGAAAAACCATTTCTATAAACTGGCCCCTATGGGAAGAAGGAGGAATGCATATGAAGGAAGAAGCGAAAAGGCAGCATAAAAAACGAACCGGAATGGAAGTCTTACAAACTGAAATCGGAATAGAAGCATTCTATAGAATATATGAGCTTGAGCAGGAGCAAGTGATGGTTGCAATGGGAGATGAGGAAAAAATATGTGAATTTGTAAATCAATGACCGGATAAAGATCCGGATAATAAGAAAAAGGAAGAGGAAAATTTGTATGAAAGAAAATAGAAATGAACATTATCAGGATGCAAAAGTATCTTCCCAAAAGGCAGTGGAATATTTGAAAGAAATGCTGTCTCTGGAATTAAAAGTTCCGGTACATAAAATAGAAGAGGATGTACCTATGGAGGAATATGGGATAGACTCCGTCATGGTGATGCAAATGACGAATAAATTAGAAGAAACCTTCGGGACATTGCCTAAAACCTTATTTTTTGAATATCAGACCATTGAGGAATTGGCAGGGTATTTTGTTATGGAGTATGAAAAAGAGTTAAATGCCATATTTGGTGTTAGCCAAAAGCCTGGCAATAAAGAAGTCAATTTTTCAAAAGAAAGGACGGTTGCTTATTTTAAGGAACTGTTATCGGCAGAATTAAAGGTTCCCGTCCATAAAATAGAGGAAGATGTACCAATGGAGGAGGAGTACGGAATAGATTCCGTACTGATTATGCAAATGACAAGTAAGTTAGAGGACGTATTTGATGTTCTTCCAAAGACTTTGTTTTTTGAATACAGGACAGTGGAGGAAATTGTAGATTACTTTATTGCCAATCACTCCGAGAAGTTAAAACTTCTGTTAGGAACCCCGGATTCTGGTGTAACTGTAATTGCAAAAAGCCAGACAGAACCAGTTATAGTGGAAAAAGAAGGTGCGGCAGGAAATACTTGGGACTTCCTTCCTTTTATTGCTTCAAATCCTTTGAAGAAGAACCTGAAAAGACGATTTACTTACCCAAGAGAGGAAGAAAAAAAGGGCTCTGATAAAGCCTTAGAGATAGCAATAATCGGTTTGGCCGGAAGATACCCCATGGCAGATACTATGTATGAATTTTGGGATAATTTACAACAAGGAAAAAACTGTATTACAGAAATACCAAAAGAACGCTGGGACTATACTGATTTTTATGACAAAGACAGAGGAATGGAAGGTAAAATCAACTCAAAATGGGGAGGATTTCTTAAAGATGTGTATGGATTTGACCCACTGTTTTTTAATATTTCACCTCATGATGCCGAAATAATGGATCCACAAGAGAGGCTATTTCTTACGTGTGTTTATGAAACACTGGAGGATGCAGGGTATACCAAAGAGGCTTTAAGTCATTACAAAGAAAATGGAATGGATGGGAATGTGGGTGTATTCGTAGGTGCTTTGTTTGCAGAATACCAGTTCTATGGATTAAAACAGCAGGCAGAAGGCAATATGATAGCCTTAAACAGCAATTTATCATCCATTGCAAACAGAGTATCCCATTTCTTTAATTTTCATGGGCCAAGTATGGCAGTAGATACCTTATGTTCCTCTTCTCTAACAGCAATCCATCTGGCTTGCCAAAGCCTTATAGAAGGTGATTGTGAACTGGCGATAGCCGGAGGCGTTAATGTATCCGTTCATCCCAATAAATATGTGCTGTTGGGTCAGAATAATTTTTTATCCAGTAAAGGACTTTGTGAAAGTTTTGGTGAAGGAGGGGACGGGTATGTCCCGGGAGAAGGTGTTGGAGCCATCCTTTTAAAACCACTAGACAAAGCAATAGCTGGCAAGGATCAGATTTATGGTGTTATTAAGAGTAGTGCTATTAATCATGGAGGTAAAACCAATGGTTATACCGTACCAAACCCCAATGCGCAGGCACAGGTAATACGTAGGGCGTATCAGAAGGCAGGCATAAATCCCCGAGCAGTTAGTTATATTGAAGCACACGGCACAGGCACTGCATTGGGTGACCCCATTGAAATTACCGGTCTGCAAAAAGCCTTTAGTGAATTTACAAGTGATAAACAGTTTTGCAAAATCGGTTCGGTTAAATCTAATATAGGACATTGTGAAAGTGCGGCAGGGATTGCAGGTATCACTAAAATACTATTGCAGATGAAATATGGATATCTGGTACCTTCCCTTCATGCAAAAGTACTAAATTCAAATATTGATTTTGATAGTACTGCCTTTAGGGTTCAACAAGAATTAGAACCCTGGAAGCGTCAGAAATTACAGGTGGAGGGTGAGGAGAAAGAATATCCGCTGATGGCAGGAATTTCTTCTTTTGGAGCGGGGGGATCCAATGCCCATATTATAATAGAAGAATATATAAAAACAGATTATAAAGTGAATGCGAAGGTATCCCGCCAGATTTATGTTCTTTCTGCCAGGACTGAAAAAAAGCTAAAGGATTATGCCAAAAAATTGTATGTTTTTATAGATGGGCAATTGGAGAATACAGAAGTTAATAAGGAGAATCTATTCCACAATATGGCATACACGTTGCAGGTTGGGCGTGAGGCCATGCAGGAGAGATTGGCATTTGTAGTATCAAACCTTTATGAAGCCAAGGAAAGATTGAGGGAGTATATAAATGATTCAGAGTATAGTAAGAATCTCTGCCTTGATAATGCAAAATCTTTGAAAATCAAGGATGTCTTTTACGGAACAGAAAGTGGGACGTTTGTAAAGGCCTTAATAAACAACGGAGAATATGAGAAGATAGCAAGACTATGGGCAGCAGGAGTTCCGATTGACTGGAATCTATTATATGCAGCAGAAGCCTCTAGTGAGAAGGCACAGCCTAGTTTACCAAAACGTATATCCATACCCACGTACCCTTTTTCAACAAAGATATATTCACTGGCTCACCCAGAAAGCATATCAGAGAACGTATCCATTCGAATGAATGAGAATAGTCAGAGGCAGGGATTGCAGGCAGTAAGTCAGAAGACGAGTCTATATTATATGCCAAAATGGGAGCGAGCGAAAGATACAGCTTCTGACCGTACGGATAAAAAACCGGAACGGGTTCTTATAATAGTTAGTGATGCGTCATTAGAAATCAGTGCTTTGCTGGAGGAACATTTAAAAGAGAGTGAAATTATCAAGGCGAGATTAGATACCAAATGGGAAATACTATTAGCAGAGATTCCTATGGTTGATACTATTTTTTTTCTGGGAGGAATTACAGAAAAAGAAGTTGATACGGAGGAGTTAGAATATTTTAATTTGGTACAGGAACAAAGCGTTATAACCTTGTACCGACTCATAAAAGCCATGATATTATGTGGATATGAGTCTTATAATGTCACCCTTAAGCTAATTACGAATAATGTTTTTAAAGTCTTTTTAGAAGAGGTGTGTCTGCCATATGCTGCCGGTATTTTTGGATTTGCAAGATCAGTTGAAAAAGAATTCACGAACTGGCGTATAAGCGGATTTGATTTAAACCTCTATAAGAAAGATGTATTCTCTATAGAGGTGAGTCGTGCAATTACTACCTTAGTACAGGAAAATCCTTCAATCAGTCAGTCAGAAATTGTTCTTAGAAACGGTGTAAAATATAACAGGCGCATATACCCCTTGGAATTATCTACAGAGACGAAAGACGGTTTTAAAGAAGGCGGAGTCTATCTTATTGTTGGCGGAGCCGGCGGCATAGGTATTGAACTATCCTTACATATTGCTGAAAAATATCATGGAAAGCTTATACTCATCGGCAGAAGTAAAGCAGACTCTTTATTGGATAATACCATGAAAAAGATAAGGCAAATGGGAGGGGATGTATTTTACTGCCAGGGTGATGTTACAGATCCGGTAAGCATGAAGCAAATAATGAGTGAGTCAAAAGCCAGATTTGGTAGAATTAACGGGGTCATACATTCGGCACTTGTATTACAAGATCAGGCAGTACGGAATATGGATGAAGCGTCCTTAATGCACGTATTATCCCCCAAAGTAAAAGGAAGCGTCGTACTGCACAATGCTGTTAAAGGAGAAGCACTTGATTTCATTATGTATTTCTCCTCGGGACAGACTTTTATCGGGAATCCGGGTCAAAGTAATTATGCTGCGGCTTGTGCATTTACCGATTCTTTTGCTTTATACGAGAATGAGAAGGTAAGCTTCCCGGTTAAGTTAATTAACTGGGGGTTCTGGGGAGAGGTAGGAATTGTAGCAGGAGAAGAATACAATAAAAGACTTACCGAAAGCGGGATTTACCCCATTCATACCTCAGAAGGTATGGAGGCAATAGAACAAGTACTAAGTGCCTCCAATGTCCAAACCCTCGCTATGAAAGCAAGTGATACTATTTTAGGTAGTATGGGTGTTGATTTGGAACATAAAGTCAGCGTATGCAAAGAAGATAAGAATATCTTATCTGTACAAATACTAGACCGGAAAAAAATGCCAGCCTTAGCTGAGAATAGGCTTGCCGTTACCAAGGAAGGCTTTGAAGCATTAAGTAAGTTTACCGGATTATTAGTATTAAACGCATTTCAAAAAAGGGGTATATTTAAAGACCAGGGGCAGAAGTACAGCATAAAGGAATTAAGAACACAACTGCATATTATTGAAAAATATAACCGCCTCTTTGAAAGTATGATTTCTATCTGCTATAAAAATCAGTTTGTAACATCACTGCTGGAACCGGATAGCTTGATAACTACGAAACAATTGGATAGTGCAGAATTAAAACAGAAGTTATCAGAGCTTTTAAGGGGCAGGGATACATTGCAAGAAAACTATCCCATGGTTATACCCTATCTGGAGCTGCTATGGATATGTTCTGAACACATATGGGATATTTTAACAGGTGATTGTCTGGCAACAGATATTGTCTTTCCTAATGCCTCCATGAAGCTGGTTGAGAAAATTTATAACGGGAATGAAGTGTCTGATTATGAAAATGAGGTTCTTGCCTGGGTGGTAACCTCATATATCGATACTTATCAGAAGAAATCAACAGATAGCAGGAAAATAAAAATTTTGGAAATCGGAGCCGGTACGGGAGGAACAAGCCGTACCGTTTTTAGTAAGATTCAAAAATATGAAAGATTACTGCAATATGATTACACAGATGTCTCGGAGGCTTTCTTAAAACATGGTGCAGACTCCTTTGGTGCAGAGAATCCTTATGTAAGCTTTAAACGTCTTAATATAGAAGAAGATATACTAGAGCAAGGGTTTTCAGCCGGAGAATACGATATGGTTATTGCAACGAATGTCCTCCATGCAACGATGAATATAAACACTACCATAAAAAATACAAAGTTACTGCTTAAAAATTCAGGATGGCTCATTTTAAATGAAAATACAAAGGTTGAGGATGTCGCTACCTTAACCTTTGGTTTGCTGGATGGCTGGTGGCTTTTTGAAGATGAGAGCAGCCGTATGACAGGTTCTCCTTTACTAAGTAATAGGATGTGGAGAAACCTATTAATGGAAGAAGGATTTAGAGAAGTGAATCAATTTGGGCAGCCCCAAACAGGAGATTTTCGCTTCCACCAAAATGTGATTGTATCCCAAAGCGATGGCGTGGTTTTATTGGCTTCTAAGAAAGCGGATGATAAGCTTAAAAAAGTGTTCTTAGCACAGGAGGAGTATAAGAAAACAGTTCAGGAAAACACGAAATCACCAGCTAATAAGCAGGCAGACAGCCGGCATAGCTTAGAACAGCACGTTGAGGATAGTATATTGAATTGTTTAATGGCTGTTCTTAAGATAAATAAGGGGGATTTGGATATAAATACACCTTATAAAGAATACGGAGTGGATTCCATTTTATCCGGGCAGATAGTTAATAAAATAAATCAGGCATTAAAGATAGAACTTAACTCCACCGCGTTATTTAATTATCCTACTACAACCAAGCTAAAAGAGTATATTTTGGATAAATCAGGGGATAAGCTCCTGGTGGATTTGGCAAATACATCGGATGCGCTAAAGGATGAAGCCATACAAGAAAAAGCTTTAACAGATAAAGCTGCGATTGAAAAGACAGCGTCCACTGAAAAGGTGATATCCACTGAAAAGGCTGCATCCACTGAAAAAAACGTAACTGCTGAGAAAGGCGTATCCACAGAAAAAGCTATATCATTTGAAAGAAAGCAGGCAGAAACTTCTTCAATGGACATTGCCATCGTCGGAATGTCAGGTATGTTCGCAGGGGCTAAAACACTAGAAGAATACTGGAAGAATTTATGCGACGGAAAAAATTCTGTTACCGAAATCAATCGATGGGATTTGGACAGTTTTTACAGTACAGACCCAGAGGCTCCTAATAAAAGTTATATAAAAACATCTGGTATGCTGGACAACGCTGACCAATTTGATCCATTGTTTTTTAACATCTCACCCAGAGAAGCTGAATTAATGGACCCGCAACAAAGATTATTCTTGCAAGAGGCCTGGAAAGCCTTAGAGGATGCAGGATTTTCGGAGGAGTACTTAAACGAAAAGAAATGCGGTGTTTTTGTAGGTTGTAATGAAAGCTATTATATGCAGCACATCGAAGCCTGCGGTGTTCCAAAAAGTAATTATGTATTTACCGGAAATACTCTTCCGATTTTGTCGGCAAGGATATCTTATCTATTGAATCTGAGAGGCCCAAGTGTTGTTGTTACCACTGCCTGCTCCTCCTCTTTGGTGGCAGTACATCAGGCCATAAGAAGTATTATGGCAGGAGATTCAGATATTGTAATTGCAGGAGGTGTCAACGTATTTCCTACTCCGTATTTTCACACGCTGGGAAGCAGTACAGGCATGTTCTCCTATCAGGATGAGTGCCGCCCATTTGATGACAAAGCAGATGGGTTCATCCCGGCTGAAGGAGTTGGCGTTATTGTACTTAAAAAACTTGAGAAGGCCCGAGAAGATGGTGACCATATTTATGGAGTCATTGCAGGAATGGGGATTAATCAGGATGGGAAGAGCAATGGCATTACGGCTCCCAGTGCCCCTTCCCAAGCCGCCCTGGAATATGAGGTCTATAAGAATTACCATATTAACCCAGAGGATATTAGTTACATAGAGGCACATGGTACTGGAACGAAACTAGGAGATCCCATTGAGATAGAAGCTCTAAGTGAGGCTTTTCATAAATTCACAGGTAAGAAGCAGTTTTGTGCCATTGGTTCGGTGAAGGCAAATATTGGGCATGCCTTAGAAGCTTCGGGGATGGCGAGTATACTAAAAGTCCTGCTTTGTATGAAACACAAAAAACTGGTACCAAGTATTAATTTTACTCATGAGAATGGATTCATTCACTTTAAAAACAGTCCGGTGTATGTTAATACAGAGTATAAACCCTGGACGACAAAAGATAGAGTACCAAGATATGCTGCAATTAGTGCCTTTGGTATTAGTGGTACCAATAGCCATATGGTTCTTCGGGAATATCAGGAGGACAGGGTTCAGGTTCAGCCAGTATCCCGTTATTATCTGGTTCCTTTTTCTGCCAAGACAGAGAAGGCTTTAAAAAACAAATTAGAGGATATGGTAACCTGGTTGAAGATTCATAAGCATAGCCATTCTCTGGGAGATATTGCATATACCCTCACAATGGGAAGAAGCCATTTTTCTTATAGGGGAGTATTTATAGTAAAAAGTCTCGATGCGCTGCTTAATGAGTTGGAATTAAAGGTTAAAGAATCACCGGAGCATAAGATGATTGAAGGTGGTTTTATCAGTAATACGTTCAGACCTGAGTTAAAGGAGCAACAAATTGCCGGGGAACTGCTTGCAGAAATAAGTGTGTCAGGTGGAGAGGATTCTGTATATAGGGAGAAGCTTTCACTGATAGGAGAATACTATGTTAAGGGATATTCCTTTAGTTTTGATTTGCTATATGAAGCGGATACCTACAAAAAAGTTTCTCTTCCTGCCTATCCATTTGATTTAGGAAGATATTGGGTGGAGAATATGACAAAAACCATACCGGTTAACAATGACAGGTCAACAAGGCTTCATCCTCTCCTTGGACAAAATATTTCAACACTGAACGAACAGAAGTATACAACACGATTTGAGCCGGAGGAAATTTTTATAAAAGATCATATTATCCGGGAGAGAAATGTAATGCCCGGTGCAGCTTATATTGAAATGGCATGTGCTGGGGGTGAAATGGCAGCAGGTTATCCCGTAAGCTATGTTAGAGACATTATCTGGGGAATACCGATTATAGTTACAAACAGCGTAGAAACGACTCTTTTACTAAGCCCAGAAGAAGACGGACAGGTTTCTTTTGAAATCTATACGGATGAGGAAGGAGCGCATACAGTACACGCTCAGGGAAGTCTGGCATATGAAGAGAATGAACCAGAAAGACTTTTAAACAACCGTTTGCAGATAGATGTGATTAAGAATCGTTGTGAAAAGATTGTATCAAAAGAAGACTGCTATTATTTATTTCAGACCATGAAGCTGAACTATGGCAGTAGTTTTCAGGTGATACATGCGCTTTATTCGAATTCCGAAGAAGCATTGGCACTGCTAAAACTTCCAACTGATTTAGAAGAGGGATTTCATGAATACAAAATTCACCCCTCCATAATGGATGGGGCATTACAGACTGCCATTGGTATGGCGGGATATCTGAATATAAGTAAAGATACTGCTTTTGTTCCGTTTTATATTCAGGAAATACAATTCATAAGACCAGTGGTGCAGGAGTGTTATGCACATGTTATTAAAGTAAATAGATCTGAGACGAATAATGAATTTACGTTTGATATTACAATCACGGATAAATATGGTGAAGTTCTGGTGACGGTAAAAGGGTATCACATAAGAGAGTTTCAAAAAGTGGACAGAAGCAGGAATACTCTGGAACTGCTTAAAGGACTGGAGGATGGTACTTTAAAAGCATGGGAAGTGGAAAGTATGATGGAGGAAGCAAATGATTGAAGAGAAACTTAGTAGAAGCAGCATATTAAAACAAATAGAAGAGAAGAGATTTACTGCTAAGGAAGGCTTGAATTTACTAAAGGAACTTAAAAAAACTACAGCAGCGAATAAACCATACCCTTCTTCCGTAACAAAAACATTCCATGGGCAGTGGGAGGAGAAAGGTTTAAGAGAACGACACTGCGAAGAGACCAATCAATGGAATGGATTAACCATGCTTCTTTTTGATTACAGTGCAAAACGAAAAGAACAATTGACAGCAGATAAAGCCTGGAACGGGTTAGACGTTATACTTGTAAAGCAGGGAGAAGGATTTCAAAGACAGACTTCTGATACTTTTGTAATCAACCGTGCCTCTAAAGAGGATTATGAACATTTATTCATAGAACTTTCAAAGGAGAACCGATTACCGGAAGTTATCCTTCATCTATGGGCAAAAGAGGAATTTAATGAAACAGAGGCAGTCGTTCACAGGCAATTGGAGGAAAGCTTTTATTCCTTACTCTATATCAGCCAAGGGTTAATGCAAGTTAATAGTAAGAAAAAACTAAAGTTATTTTTTGTTTATGAAACGAGCGAAGGAAATCCCATTTACGGTGCGGTAAGCGGGTTTGTAAAAACCATACATTTAGAAGATTCGAATCTGGATTTTAAGGTTGTGTCAGTACAGAAAGAAGAAGCTGCAAAGGAGAATGGCATCCTTCAGGCAATAAGAAAAGAAATACAAAGTAATAGCTGTGAAAAAGAAATTAAATACAGTGAAGGTAAAAGATTTATAAAAAAATACAAAACATTTCAATTACCTGCTCTTAAAGAGGAGTCCGTTCTTATTAAGAAGGGAGGTACCTACCTTATCACAGGAGGTGCAGGGGGAATCGGCTGTATTATAGCACGTTATTTGGCAGTCAATTACCATGCAAACTGCATTCTTACAGGTAGAACTCCATTAGATGACACTAAAAAACAGGTCATTGATGAATTAATAGGTTTTGGTGCAAAAGCAGTGTATATCCGTACTGATTTAAGAGATGCAGATGATTTTAATAATATATTGGAGGAGTGCGTAGATGAATTTGGGAAATTAGATGGAATATTTCATCTCGCAGGTGTTCTACGGGATACCTTGGTCAAAAATAAGACTTTTGCACAAATAGGCGAGGTATTTACTCCTAAAATCCATGGTTCTATTATGCTGCACGAGAAGTTGAAAAGATATCCGGTTGATTTTCTGGTACTATTTTCAGGACTTGCAAGTATTTTAGGGAATGTGGGACAAATTGATTATGCGTATGCAGGTGCGTTCTTAGACAACTATGCCGCTTATCTCTCAAAAGAACTATCGGACACCAAAATTGTCTCCATCAACTGGCCCTTATGGGAAAATGGTGGAATGCAGATAGATAAAGACTTAAAGGAGGGGCTGCTTCACTCCTATGGACTGGTTCCGCTTCCTGATAAACAAGGAACAGAAATCTTAGTAAGGAGCCTTGCAGCTTCCCATAGTCAGGTGATTGTAATTCATACTGCTACAGAAAAAGTGGAAGGTATTGACAGCCTCTTTAGGGAAGAAAGACAGGAAGAAAGTAATGAAAAAACAGCTATAAGCAATAACGTTCCATCAGCTCAATTTTACAGATCCATAGAGGAATATCTGAAAGAGATTATAGCAGGGGAATTAAAGCTTAAGAAAGAACAGATTATACCTACGGAGCCTTGGGAGAAGTATGGTATTGATTCCATGTCCATTGTTAAAATGACCAATCAGATTGAAAAAATTTTTAAGGGTATTTCAAAAACCCTATTTTTTGAATATCGGAATTTTAATGAGCTTATTACATATTTTGCTGAAAATAAAAAAGAAGTCATTCTTAATAAATTACTTAAAACAAATCAGATTCAAGCTGCCAGTATAGGGGAAGCTGCGCTGACGCAGGAAAAGAGCAAAGCAGAAAAAATTATATTTAAACAAGAGAAAGACAGAAAGGTATCTTGTTCTAACATAATTTCCGATGAGAAAAAAATAGGTAATACCTTTGAGGAAAGTAATATTGCCATTATCGGAATCAGTGGCAAATACCCAATGGCTGAAAATCTGGATCAATATTGGGAAAATCTAAAAAACGGAGTAGATTGTATTACCGAAATACCGTCTGAACGTTGGAACTGTGAAAAAAATTATAGCAGAGAGAAGGGGGCAAAAGATAAGACCTACAGTAAATGGGGTGGCTTTTTATCGGAGTATGATATGTTTGATCCACTCTTTTTTGGAATTGCACCAAGAGATGCAGAGATGATGGACCCTCAGGAGCGGTTATTCCTGGAAGTGGTCTGGCAGGCAATCGAAGATGCAGGGTATAGCCCGGACAAATTAAAAAAGTATGAGGTAGGTGTTTATGCAGGGGTCATGTATGGACACTACCAGATATTTGGGGCAGAAGAGACACTTGCCGGAAATGCAATGGCTTTAAGCTCTTCTTATGCATCCATTGCGAACCGGGTATCCTATATGCTTGATTTAAAGGGGCCAAGTCTTGCAGTTGATACCATGTGTTCCTCTTCTCTTACAACCATACATTTAGCCTGTGAGAGTATACGAAGGGGAGAGTGCCAGATGGCAGTTGCCGGAGGTGTAAACCTTACCATTCACCCTACAAAACATCAGTACTTATGTGCCAATCACTTTGCATCCAGTGACGGCAGATGTAAAAGTTTTGGTGAAGGAGGAGATGGCTATGTTCCGGGAGAAGGAGTGGGTGCCGTTTTAATTAAAACCTTATCCCAGGCAGAAGCGGATAAGGACCACATCTACGCAGTAATAAAGGCAAGTGCCATAAATCATGGAGGAAGAACCAACGGCTACACTGTACCAAATCCTGTAAGTCAAAGTGAGTTAATAACCAAAACGCTTTATAAGGCACGTATTAATCCAAGAGCCATAAGTTATGTAGAGGCACATGGAACAGGCACATCATTGGGTGATCCAATTGAAGTCACAGGACTTACCAAAGCCTTTCATAAGTATACAAAGGATAAACAATTTTGTGCGATAGGCTCCGTAAAATCTAACATCGGACACACAGAAGCGGCTGCCGGAATTGCAGGTCTTACAAAAATAGTTCTACAGATGAAACACAAACAATTAGTACCATCTATACATAGTGTAAAAGAAAATCCGAACATAGATTTTATAAACACTCCGTTTTATGTACAAAAAAAGTGTACAAAGTGGGAGCAGCCAATGCTTTGTATAGATGGTAAATGGCAAAAAGAACTTAGAATAGCCGGTATAAGTGCTTTCGGTGCAGGCGGTTCCAATGCCCATGTAATTTTAGAAGAATATCAAGATACCGAGTCGTTTAAGCATTTTACCATAGGCAAGCCTTATCTCTTTGTTTTATCAGCTCGCAATGAGGATAGATTAAAGGAATACACAAAAAGAATGTTAGACTATATAGAAGGCCATACGGAAAAAACAGAGGAAAAGAAGGATTTCCATACGGAGGTCACGTTGATTCTTTGCCAATTAATCGGACAGCAGCTTCAGATAGAAACAGCAGAGGTAGAAAAGGCAGATTCATTTACAGAACTTAATATGGACATGATTAAGCTTAATATGTTAACTGAAAAAATAAATCAAAGATTTGAAATCGATATAACACTGCAAGAAGTTCTTAATAACAGGTCTATTCACAGCCTTGGAGCTTACTTAAGCAGTAACCATCCTGACATAGTAAGGAAGGTAGAGGTATCAGATGGCATAATGAAAGAAAAAAGGACAGGAGAAGTTAATTTAGAGAAGCTTGTCTTTACGCTGCAAACTGGGCGTGAGGCAAAAGAAAGCCGTTTGGCAATTATTGCTTCAAGCTTAGAAGAACTAAATGAGAAGCTTACAGATTATTACAGTGACAGGCAGGCAAATATAAGTTTTTACTCTACAAAGAGTCTTTCAAAAGATGAATTACCAAATGAAAAACCAGCGTTGCAAGATATTGTTGATAACCCGCAAAAGGAAAATCTACTGGAATTGGCAAGATTATGGATTAAGGGAGAAAAGATTCATTGGGATATACTTTATAGCGAGAATAAACCGGGAACAATATCACTTCCTACGTATCCTTTTGAGAAAAAGCGCTATTGGTATAACAGCGTTTCCCCTGTATCGAATGGTTTTGAGACAGAAATAGAGTATTCCTATGCAGTAAAGCGCTATAAAGGAGAGGAGGTAACCTTACAGGTAATCGATGAATCAATTGCACTTATTACCATGCAGGACGTTAAAAATAGAAATATGTTTGCCAGCGACCTGATTTTTGGATTAATGTCTAAATTTGCAGAGGTACAAAATGATTCCAGAATAAAAGCAATTATTATTACAGGCTATGGAAATATATTCAGTATGGGTGGGACCCAAGAACAGTTGTTAAACATTGCGGAGCAAAAGAATCGTTTTACCGACGCCCCGTTTTTATACAGAGGACTGTTAGAATCTCGTATCCCGGTTATAGCAGCAATTCAGGGACATGCAACAGGAGGTGGTTTACTATTTGGTTT
Organism: Anaerocolumna cellulosilytica; assembly: GCF_014218335.1. Classification (GTDB taxonomy): domain Bacteria; phylum Bacillota; class Clostridia; order Lachnospirales; family Lachnospiraceae; genus Anaerocolumna; species Anaerocolumna cellulosilytica. The sequence continues at coordinate 1,829,148 of NZ_AP023367.1, forward strand.
ATTTGCGGATATTGTAATAATGGCAAAAGAAGGAATATATTGTGCTGTCTTTGCAAAATATGGTTTTACACCCGGCATGGGAGCTACCTATATATTAAAGAAAAAATTCGGAATAAACTTATCCAATGAGATGATGTATACCGCAAAATCATATTCCGGTGACGAACTATACGAAAAAGGCGCGCTTGTTACTTTCAAAAAAAGAGATGAAGTTTTAAAAGAAGCTTTAAGCCTTGCAAGGTCATTAGCAGAGAAGCCGTTACTCACCTTAACAACGCTTAAAAGGGAACTGGCAGGCGAGATGTTGAGAGAGTTGCCGGAGTATATTAAAAGAGAAAATGAAATGCATGAGAAAACTTTTACAAAAGCAGAAGTTAAGGATAGAATACGCCATTTTTATCTGGAGGATAAGGACTTTAACATAAATGGGAATCATGGAATTCAATATGAAGTGCCAGAACCTGCCAATAAGGAATCCTATGACATAGAAAGTATGCTTAAGGCATTGGAAGATGGAGATATTACGCCGGAGGAAGCACTTAACTTTGGGCAAAAAAATGCAGGGAATATAAGGGGGAGTCTAGGTTGAAAAGATTATTTTCAACCTTTCTTTTTAAGCCTGTTCAATTTTTGAATAGGTCATCAATAAATTGAAAGGCAAGGGTGTTAAAATGTCTGATAAAAGGTACACACAAAAAGAAATCTATCAAATGTTATACACACATGAAATAACAAAAGAAACAGCTTTCAGGCTGCTGTTATCTGCCCCTGAAAGCACAGGAGAAACTAGCAAAGAAGCAGATGCGAAAAAAGTAGATGATAAAAAACCACTCCCGGTTGCACTTATATATAATCAGGAGGAAATTAAAGCTGCAATTGTTGATATTGTAGCGGGCAATCTTCACATGCCAGGGGAGGAGCTTAAACAGGAGGTAAGTTTTAAAGACTTTGGAGTGGATTCAATTAACGGTATTGAAATTATTCGTGACGTAAACAGGTATTTTGGGTTGAATCTGGATGCAGTTGTAATATATGATTACGCGAATGTATCAAAATTAAGTGAACTGGTTTTATCTGAATTACTTAAAACACAGCAGACTCAACAAGAGTTGAGGTTTAAAGCGGATAAATTACAGTTCTATCAGCAGGAAAATGTCTCGGGAGTACAGTCACGAAATGAAAGAGTTTCTGAGGAAGAGGTGTATAAAAAGGTAGCTGATATTATAGCCTTGAATTTACATATTCAGGAAGAAGAACTTCGTCATGAGGTTAGCTTTAAAGATCTTGGAGTAGATTCCATTAATGGTATCGAAATTGTAAGGGATATTAACCGAGCCTTCGGACTAAATCTGGATGCAGTTGTTATTTATGACTACTCAACAATAAAAAAACTGTCAGGTTATGTCATTCAAGAAAAATCAAAGGCAGACAGCACAACAGAGGAACTGGAATCCCGACCTTTTTGTGAAAAAATGGCGGTATCGAAGACAAATGAGAACTGTGTTTTTAAAAACACGTCTCTTAAGAACAACACTTCTTTTGAAAGTACGACTTTTGAAAGCTCTCCTTCTGCCTGCAAAGAAGGGTATCAGCTAGTTTCTAAGGATATAAAAGAGGAAAAGGAAGAAGCCGATGGAGCAGAATACAATGCTACAGGCAAGATACAATTGGTTTCGCCAGAGCGTATATCCAGTAAGCAAGGTACTTTAGGAGAAAGAGAACCAATAAGACTTAAAAAACTGGTAGAAATACCAATCACAAAGGAAACTAGTACAAAAGTTGCTGGTGCGGAAGAAGTTAACCAAAAGGAAGTATATGTGTCTGAAATCAGTCCTTATGAGAATGAAGATATTGCTGTTATAGGAATCTCAGGACGCTTCCCGGATGCTGATAATGTAAATGAATTCTGGAATAATTTAAAGAATGAACATGACAGTATAATTATTATCCCAAAAGAACGTTGGAGGGCAGACGATTACTATGATTCTAATCCTAAAACACCCTGCAAATCCTATAGCAAAGTAGGAGGCTTTATAAAGGAGATTGATAGATTTGATCCTTTGTTCTTTAATATATCTCCGATTGAGGCGATATATATGGACCCTCAGCAGAGACTTTTTCTGGAAGAAGTATGGAAGGCTTTAGAAGATGCAGGGTGTTCTGACCGATTTCTTACAGATCGAAAATGTGGTGTCTTTGTCGGAGCTTCTCAAGGGGATTATGCGAAGCTTCTTGCAAGAAATAATTGTGAAAACAGCGGGGAAGCTTTTACTGGAATGGCAACGTCTATTTTGGCTTCCCGGATATCCTATGTTCTAAATCTTATTGGGCCAAGCATAACCGTTGATACTGCGTGTTCCAGCTCTCTTGTGGCTCTCCACTTAGCCTGCCAAAGCATAAGACAAAAAGAAAGTGAAATGGCTATTGTTGGGGGTGTAAGATTTATGATTACGCCGGATCTTCATATATCAACCAGTAAAGTAGAAATGCTGTCTAAAACAGGAAAGTGCAGAGCCTTTGACCAATCGGCCGACGGAACGATTATAAGTGAAGGTGTAGGAGCGGTGATATTAAAACCTTTAAAAGCTGCGATAGAAGACGGACATTCCATATATGGGGTTATAAAAGGTTCCGGTATAAATCAGGATGGTAAAACAAACGGAATTACTGCTCCCAGTATGCAGTCCCAGATAAGATTGGAGTCGGAAGTATATGAAAGAGCAAGAGTTAACCCGAGAGATATAAGCTATATTGAAGCTCACGGTACAGGTACAAAACTTGGTGACCCTATTGAAGTCAAGGCACTGGCGCACGTTTTTGAAAAGTATACAAAAGAGAAGATGTTTTGTGCCATCGGGTCGGTTAAAACGAATATAGGCCACACCACTACGGCAGCCGGGATAACCAGTGTGATAAAAGTACTGCTCGCGATGAAATACAAAAAAATACCGGCTACCCTTCATTTCAATGAAGCAAACCAGCATATTGGTCTTGCAGATACTCCGTTTTATGTGAATAACAAGACAATGGATTGGGTAGTAAAAGAAAACAAGAAAAGACTTGCAGCCATCAGTGCATTTGGCTTTAGCGGCACCAATGCCCATGTGGTACTTGAAGAATTTGTGTCTGTGAAATCAGCAGCTGTAGCTAAAAGTCTTCCCTATTACCTGATTACCTTGTCTGCCAAAACGAGAGAATCTTATCACCAGAAAGTAAAAGATTTGCTTACATGGCTTTTGGATAATGAGGATGCGCCTTATATAGGGGATATATCTTATACCCTTTTAACCGGCAGAAGCCATTTTAATATAAGAGGTGCCTTCCTTTGTGAAAGAGTTACTGCGTTGAAACAAAAGCTTAACGAGATACTAGTAAAGGGAGATACCTCTGATTATTTTATAGAGTACGGCAATACAAAGCCCTCTCATACAGATACTAAGACGAAGGCTTTTATAGATGAAACTCTTAATTATTTGCATAGGGGGAATGCAGCAGACAAGGAGGAGTATAAGAAGAGGCTCCTTGACGCGGCGAAACTATATACCATAAACAAAATATCAGATTATGATAGTATCTTAGCAAAAGGCAGTTATCAGCTGATTCACCTGCCCACGTATCCGTTTTTTGGAGACAAGTACTGGGTAGAGGAAAAAGAAGAGATACATCCTGTATCACAAAGAATGGAAGGTTTTGTAGACATGATACACCCTTTGCTTGATAAGTGTAGATCTGATTCAGAAGAAACGGTTTTTGAAAAAGTATTTACCGGAGAGGAATTTTACCTAAAGGATCATATTGTACAGAAGGAAAAAGTTTTACCCGCTGTGGCTTACCTTGAGATGGCAAGAGCAGCGGCAAGTATTACTAAGCCACATAAAAGCGTTATAAAGCTTAAAAATAATTACTGGATGAATGCCATGAAAGTAAATGAGTCTGCTTATAGGACGGATAGTAAGCAATACTTATCTAAGGTATCTGTAAATTTACTTCTAGTAACAGAGAGTGAGAATGTTTTAAACTATGAAGTAATAAGTAAAGATGAAAACGGACAGGAGATTTTACACGGCAGAGGGCAGATTGAATATGCGTCATCAAATCCTTCTGACACAAAAGAATATATGGATATTAACTGTATAAAAAACAGGTGCCATAAGAAAATGAGGGGACGGGAGTGCTATGATTTATTTAAACAGGGGGGACTGAATTTAGGTCGTAGCTTTCAAACCATACAGTATCTATATTATAACGACGATGAAGTACTGGCTGAGGTAATATTACCGGGGCATTTAAAAGAAACGTTTCATACATATTTATTACATCCCGCTTTGATGGATGGTGCTCTGGAAGCAGTCATAGGAATGGTCAGTGCAAAAGCTGTTAAGGGTAGTGTGAGGCTGCCATATTATATAGGTGAGGTGGAAATCTTAGGAGATCTTACAGAAACGTGTTTTTCCTATGCAAAGTATACGGGACGAAAGAAGAACGGGTTACAAGAATCCGACAGTTATGAAGTGTTTATATTGGATGAAAAAGGAAGAGTGCTTCTTAAAGTAAAGGATTTTTCTCTTTGGGTTATAGGAGGAAATGAACAGGAAATAAAGAACATAGACAATAAAGTCAGTTATTATCAGTATGTATGGGAGAAAAGTGATTTAGGAGCGGATGGTGACTTTTTAGCAGACCTTAGAGAAGACTTACTGGTATTTGACACGGACGGCGACTTAACGAACCGGTTCCTTAAGAAAGAAAAGGGCAGATATCATATTACGCTTGTAAAACCGGGAGAAGAATTTAGAGAGGATGTCCAGTATCCTGCTATTAACTTATATGAGAATGGGGCTTATGGGAATACTGCGGGTAGTGTATATACTGTAAATCCATTTGAAAAAGAAGACTATTATACCCTTTTTAGTAAGTTATATGAAAAAGGTCGTTTTCCTAAGAATATCCTTTATCTCTGGTCAAAGGAAGCGGATTACGAATTCGAATCCATACGAATGCAGGATTTAGGATATAGCATCTATTCACTACTATATATTACGCAGGCTCTTCATCATACGGCTCCGAAAGAGAAGATTCAGTTACTGTATATGTTTTATGGGGATGGAAGGCGATTCTCGCCATTTAGTGCAGCTTTTGCCGGTTTTGCCAAATCCTTAAATCTGGAAAATACAAGATATACCATGAAGTCTATACAATGGGATACGTCAGATGCCGCACATGAGATAGATAATTTACTCGCCGAATTTCAGAATAGATCTAAAGAAGATGCAGAGGTTATGTACACTTATGGTGGGCGTTATGTCAGAAGACTAAAAGCTTTTCTGAATCTAAATCTTACTGAAGAAAAGACCGGTTTTAAACACAGCGGTGTGTATGTAATTTCTGGTGGTTTTGGGAAATTGGGTCTAATCGTTGCACGTTATCTTGCCAGAGAGTATAAAGCCAAATTATGTTTAACCGGCAGAAGCCCGCTTGATGTTGTGAAAGCCTCCCAAATAAAGGAGTTAGAAGAGCTGGGCAGTGAAGTTTTGTATATACAGGGAGATAGTTCTATTTTATCAGATGCAGCAACGGTTATTTCTGTTGTAAAAGATAGATTTCAAAAGATTGACGGTGTCTTTCATTGCGCCGGTTTGACAAAGGATTCTTATTTAAAAAGCAAAAGAAAAGAAGATATGGAGGAAGTTATCAATCCCAAAGTTCAAGGAACCCTGAATCTTGACCTTTTAACGAAGGAGGAACCCCTTGACTTTTTTATCTTATTTTCCTCAACGGCTGCTATAACTGGCAATCTGGGGCAGACGGATTATGCTTATGGCAACAGTTTTATGGACAATTTTGCTCTGCTGCGGCAAGAACTCAAAACGAAAGGATTGCGTTCTGGAAAATCCCTCTCCATAAACTGGCCCTTATGGGAAGAAGGGGGGATGGAAGTACCACAAACAACGAAAGAGTTGTTTACTGCTAGGGGCATAGAGAGTCTTAAGACCCAGGAGGGAATAAAGGCTCTTTTAGATGGAATACAGTCAGAAGAAAGTCAAATGATAGTGTTTAAAGGAGAAAACTTAAACATTCAAAAATGGTTGGGGATAAGAGAGGATTATCCAGAACAGAATAGTGAAAAAATAAGAACTGCCCATATCACTAAAGGTAAGGAAATTAGAAAAGAAACGATTTATGAAGAGGTGAAAAATGCGGTAAAAGATATACTGCGAATTAAGGATAAAGATATTTTTCCCGAAAAGGATATGAATGAGTACGGCTTTAATTCTCTGACCTTTACGGAACTGGCAAACAAACTAAACGAAAGGTATTCTATTCAGATGAATCCTAGTCTTTTTTTTGAATACTCTACCTTAGGCGGTTTATCTGACTATCTGTACGAAGAGCATTACAAGCATATTCTAGCCGCCCATCAGGAGTCAGTGATGGCTGAGGAAGAAGAGGAGGTATTAGCAGCTCCTACAATACCTACAGCAGAACCGGATGTAGCAGAGACCTGGGAAAGCAAAAGAGAGCCTATTGCTATCATTGGTATGAGTGGTACTATGCCAAGGTCGCAGAATTTGGATGCCTTTTGGGAAAATCTTGTGGAAGCAAACAATCTAATAACAGAAATTCCGGCGGACAGATGGCAGATAGAAAATCTACCGGATTCGATATCTAAATGGGGTGGATTTATGAAAGAAATTGATAAATTTGATCCTTTATTTTTTGGAATATCGCCAATGGAAGCAGAGCTTATGGATCCCCAGCAAAGACTATTCTTACAAACAGTATGGGAAACCATCGAAGATGCGGGATATAAACCGTCGGATTTATCCGGTTCCAATACAGGATTATTTGTAGGAGTCTCAACGACGGACTACCGAGATGTACTGCATGGAAATGAAATAGAAGCATTGACGTCAACCGGAAATTCACACTGTATATTAACGAACCGGATTTCCTATCTACTAAACTTGCACGGTCCTAGTGAACCTATTGATACGGCTTGTTCGTCCTCCTTGGTAGCAATCCACCGTGGTGTAGAATCTATTTATAGCGGAGATTGTGAAATGGCAATTGTAGGGGGTGTTAATGTAATCGCAAGTCCTACGCTGCATATATCTTTTAGCAAAGCCGGAATGCTCTCACCGGATGGCAGCTGTAAAACCTTTGATGAAAAAGCAAACGGCTATGTAAGGGGGGAAGGCAGCGGTGCAATCTTATTAAAGCCGTTGAGACAGGCAAAAAAGGATGGGGATACTATCTATGCATTGATTAAAGGAAGCGCCATTAATCATGGGGGACGGGCAGCCTCCCTTACGGCACCTAATCCTAAGGCGCAAGCGGAAGTAATTAAAAGAGCTTTTGATAAGGCAGGCTTTTCACCAGATACTGTCAGCTATATGGAAGCCCACGGTACAGGAACACAGCTTGGAGATCCTATAGAAATCAATGGTTTAAGGAAGGCCTTTCAAGAAATGAGTCACAATCATAATTCATATCCTGAAGGAAAAGCATATTGCGGCATCGGCTCGGTAAAAACAAATATTGGACATTTAGAAACTGCGGCAGGAATCGCCAGCGTCTTAAAGGTATTACTCGCCATGAAGCATAAAAAACTTCCGGGTTTATGTGGTTTTCATGTGCAGAATCCGTATATTGATTTGTCATATAGTCCCTTTTACCTGACAACAAAAACGCAGGAATGGAAAGCTTTGGCAGATGTCAATGGTAATGTACTGCCAAGACGGGCAGGAATAAGTTCTTTTGGATTTGGCGGGGTAAATGCCCATATTGCTTTGGAGGAGTATGCCCAGGAAGATATACAGAATGAGTGCTTAACAGAGCCTCCAAAATCTCTGATTCTGGTACTATCTGCTAAGAGTAAGACTCGCTTAACTGAATATGCAGAAAAAATATTTACCTTTATAAAGTTGGAATACCAAAGGGAAAATCAGTTGAATCATAACGAATTATCTAGTAACCAGGTATGTAATAACAGGTTATATCAAAACCTTTCGCTCACGCATCTTGCTTACACGCTACAGATAGGACGGGAAGAGTTTGAAGAGCGCCTTGCAGTTGTATTTTCTGAGTATCAGGAGTTGATACAAAAGCTTGAAGGCTACCTAAGAGGAAGCCAAGGTATAGACGGATTATATCAAAACAGAGTGAACCAAGGTGTCAGAAAGGATAAACGTTTGACAGAGACGACAGATAAAGGTATCACAAAGGAAACGTTAATGACTTTCGATATGGAAATGTTAGCAAGACTTTGGGTAACCGGTACCAGAATTGACTGGAAGCTGCTGTACGTTGGGGTACCGGTACGTCGTCTGCATCTGCCACCCCATCCTTTTGAAAAGCGGAAGGTATGGAAAGAAAAGAAAGGTGTAGACAGCAGCTATCGAACAGCCAATAAAAAGGGCGTTGAGGCTATAACAGACAAAAAGGATGAAAAAGAGAATTTCATAGATAAGTATTTTTACCTGCCGGCATGGAAAGAGGTGCCTTTCTTAAAGGCAGAACAGCCTTTAACAATAAAACAGGAGAGCCGAAAGGTGTTGCTGCTTATTCCGGAGAAACACCAGAATCTGTGTGAAGGTTTCATAAAACATTATGGTAAAGACGCAGTCTCTGTCATTGTTTTTGGTAAAGAATGCAAACGAATTGATAAAAATACCTGGCAGACAGAGGTTTATCATGAGAACGGTATTAGTAATTGTCTAAAAGATATTACCAGGCTTAATATTGTTTACTTTTTTGGAGGGATTTGCGGGGACATCTTAACAGAAGTGGAGATTAGCAATCTTAATAAGCTGGATTTTTTCCAACAGCAGGGAGTGTTGTCTCTATATCGTTTGGTAAAGGCTTTAGTTGAAAAGGGATTAGATAATCAGAGCCTTCACCTAAAGGTAATAACAAATAATGTCCATACCTTAAAAGGAGAGGCTGTAATACCAGCTAGCGGCAGTGTTCTAGGTTTTGCTAAATCCATGGCAAAAGAATTTCCAAATTGGAAGACCACTTGTCTTGACATTGATATGGAGGACTGGTACAAGGAAGGGCAGTTCCTGACGCAAGCCCTTATCAATGAGCCTGCCGGAAAGAATGGGGAGGAAGTACTAATCCGGGGAAAACTAAGATATATGCAAAAACTTGTTCCGGCTAATATTGATAAAGCAGTGAAAACACCCTTTCAGAAGGATGGGGTTTACCTGATTCTAGGCGGTGCAGGTGGTATAGGGCTAGAATTTAGCAAGTACTTAGCTTCTGAGGTAAAGGCGAAGATTGCTTTGATAGGCCGTTCGGAATTAACAGCAGAGAAAAAAGCTAAAATAGAGGAAATAGAGAACTTGGGCGGCCAGATATTATATCTGAAAGCGGATGCCACAGATTTAGATAGTATGCGGGATGCTGTGATTAAGGTAAAGCAGAAATTTGGTGTTATTCATGGAGTTGTTCATTCTGCAATTGTTATGAAAGATATGGCTATACGTAATATGACTGAAAGAGACTTAACGGAAGCCTTAGACCCCAAAGTAAAAGGCAGTGTAGTGCTGTATGAAGCGGTCAAGGGAGAGAACCTGGATTTTATGCTGTTCTTTTCTTCGATTCAAAGTTTTGCAGGCAATGGAGGGCAGGCCAATTATGCGGCAGCTTGCGGGTTCAAGGATTCTTTTGCGACTTTCTTAAGAGGCACAGGAAAGTTTCCTGTTAAAATTATTAACTGGGGGTATTGGGGAACCGTAGGTGTTGCTTCATCCGAGATACATAATAAAAGAATGGCTTCAAAAGGTATGCTCTCAATCCTTCCTGAGGAAGGGATGGAGGCAATTAAGCGAATTATGTCAAATAAAGAGGTCGGACAGGCGGTTGTATTAAAAGCGAAATCATTTTTGTTAGAGCAGACAGATATAATTGAACATAAAGTTTCAGCTGCTGGTTTTGAGCAGCCCCAAAGTCATAAAAGCTCTTTGGTAAACACGGAAGAAATGGATAAATTAGGGCATATTAAGTTGTCTATCATGAATTGTTTATCAGAGGTACTAAAAGTAGAAGCCTATGAGATTGATACCAGCAGTCCATTTTCTGACTATGGAGTTGATTCTATTACGGGAATGGAATTAATCAATCACATGAATGAGAAGTTTAATATCGTTCTAAAGACCACCGTACTCTTTGATTACACCAATGTGGAAGAACTGGCAAGCTACATTCAAGAAGAATTTGGTGCTTATAGAAGTGAAAATCTATATGCAGCAAAGTCAGAAAAACCTGAGATAGAGGATAACACAAAGTCAGGAATAGCAGAAACAGATTCCCAGATGGAGGCACTTATGCTTTTAGCAGAAGGGAAACTTAATGTTGAGGATGTCATGCATATAATGACATAAGGGATGTTCAAAACTAAGAGGATTCATGCAGAGGAAGTTAAGGAGAAAATCAATATGGAGCAAGCGGATTATGCATTCGAGATTAAAAATATCCTGCAAAGGGTAAAAGATAATAAATTAACACCGCTGGAAGCAAAGCGAATAATTGAAGAGATAAAGGAAAACCAACGGCTTCCTGCCCCCCAATTATCTGCTGCAAAGAAAACGAAAGAGGTAGCAGTAATCGGTATCTCCGGACGTTTCCCGGGAGCTGGTGACATGAAAGAATATTGGAATAATCTAAAGGAAGGTAAAAGTTCCATTAGGGAAGTACCGAAGGATAGATGGAATATTGATGACTATTTTGATAAAGATGTGGACAGGCTTGACAAAACCAACTCCAGGTGGGGCGGTTTTTTAGAGAACATTGATAAGTTTGATCCTTCCTTCTTTGGTATTTCAGGTATGGAAGCAGAAGTTATGGACCCTCAGCAAAGACTGTTTCTGGAAGAATGCTTTAAGACTTTAGAAGATGGAGGCTATGCAGGTGATATGTCATCCGGGCTTTCCTGCGGGGTCTATGTGGGTGCAGCACCAAGAGATTATCTGAATCATATCAGTGAGCAGGGAGCAGAGATAACAGCTCAGACCTTCTGGGGGAATACAGGTTCCGTATTAGCTTCAAGGATATCCTATCTGCTTAACTTAAAAGGCCCTGCAATGGCGATTGACACAGCCTGCTCCTCCTCACTGGTTGCCCTGCACTTAGCCTGCCAAAGTATTATTACAGGAGAAAATGACATGGCAATTGCAGGAGGTGTTTGGATTAGTACTACACCCCACTATTATATATTTACCAGTAATGCCGGAATGCTCTCACCGGAGGGTTTATGCAAAACCTTTGATAATGATGCCAATGGAATTGTCAATGGGGAAGGTGTGGGTGCCGTCCTTTTAAAAAACTATGATCAGGCTTTAAAAGATGGAGATTACATTTATGGTATTATTAAAAGCTCCGGTATTAATCAGGATGGAAAAACCAATGGCATAACGGCTCCAAGTTCTCTTTCCCAAACCGCATTAGAGTTGGAAGTTTATCAAAAAGGCAATATTAATCCAGAGTCCATTACTTATATAGAGGCTCACGGTACCGGTACAAAATTGGGAGATCCCATAGAGATAGAGGCATTAAAGAATGCATTTAAAGGCTACACGGATAAAAAGCAGTTTTGTGCATTAGGTTCTGTTAAAACGAATATAGGGCATTCCTCTTTAGCAGCCGGAATTGCCAGCTTTTTAAAGGTTATTTTGGCACTTAATAATAAAATAATACCCCCCTCCCTAAATTTAACTAAGGAAAATGAACTTTTAGAATTAAGTGACAGTCCTTTTTATGTTAATACCAAGCAGCGGGCATGGATTAGCCAGGAAGGACCTATACGGGCGGGAGTCAGTTCTTTTGGATTTGGAGGTACCAATGCACACCTTGTAGTAGAAGAATTTACAGGGACCAGAAGGAAAGGAAGTGCGTTACCTTATTGTCTGGCTGCATTTTCCGCCAGAACCCAAGAAGAGTTATTGACAAGACTTAAAGAGTTCTTAGTATGGTCAAAAAACCAACCGGGTACCTCAAACTTCAGCGATATTTGTTATTCCTTAGGAAATCGGCGAAAGCATTATCCTAAGAGGGCTGCTTTTGTAGCAAGCAGTCAGTCAGAGCTTGACAAGGTTTTAGAAGAGTATATTTTACAGCAAGTTAAGAATGGACTTGATTCCAAAGCCTTTGAGAAGGAAAAACCAAAGGGAAAACAGATAAATACCGTGCTGTACCAGGAGTTAGAAGATGAAAATCTGCCAAAGGAGAGATGGAAGGAAATTCTTCTAAGTCTAAGAACCGGTTATATGAATGGAGAAGAGATTCAATGGAGCAGGTTGTATGCTGAAAAAGAGCATAATAAAATACCATTACCCTTGTATCCTTTTACCAGAAACAGTTATTGGGTAAAAGAAAAAGAAATAAGAAATACGGCTAAGGAGAAGAACAAAATACATCCACTTATTGATGTAAATATTTCGACCTTAAAGGAGCAAAGATTTCTGACAAAACTAAATACCTTTGATCTGTTTAATAAGGGCTGTGTGGAGGGAGAAAAAAGATATTTCCCGTCCTCTAATTATCTTGAGATGATTCGCAAAACCGCTGAGTTATCAGTAGAAAAAGAAGTCAGATATATTGATAATTTCCGTTGTGCAGGAAGTGAGGTTTTTAATGGAAAGGAGCATTTATTGACAACCTGTATATATCCCCATGGAGAAGACTGCCAGGTGGAAATCATAGCCTGCAATGATGAGGAGGATTTTGTATGCGCTCAGGCTCAGCTGGTGTTTGAAGGTATGAAAAAATGTATGCAGCCGGATCGATATATGAGGTATCCTGCCTGGAAAGAAACCGGGGAGAATATTAGCGGGGATGACTTCTATAGAAATCTTCACAGAGAATATAAAAGGAGTTATGGTAATTCTTATCAGGTAATAAAAGCCTTATGGGTACCAGCAGAAGTAAAAGAAGCCTTTGCAGAGCTTAAAGTGCCGGATACAATAGATATTTTATCAAATGAATTAGGAATGAATCCTTTTATACTGGAAGCTGCTTACCAAATCGGTCTATATCTGGTTCAGGAGAAAAGATTTGATTGCTGTTATTTAGGGGGTTTTGAAAGGTTGGAGATTATTAACTCCCTTCAAAAGAACTGTTCGGTTCAGATGACTTTAACAGCTTGTGAAGTGGATCAGGAAGAGGTATCCTTCAAATATACAGTTATCTTTATAAATCCAGATGGCAAAGCGGCTATTCATATAACTAATTACAATATGATTGGTTACTAAGTATCGAAGTCTTACAGGAGGAGTGATATGTCCGAGGATAATCTTAAGGGAATGGATAAGTTCAATATAAATTTATATGAGGAGGAGTGGATGGTACAAAGTCCGAACACCGGGCAGAGCATAAAAGCAGAAGATACAGTTTTAATATTCGGACAAACAGATACATTAATTTATAACAATAAAAGCACCGCAGAAAATAGTATAACTGTATATAAAGGTACCCAATTTACATATAAGAATGATAAAGAATATGAAATAGAACCGGACAAATATGAAGACTATATAAATTTAATAGAAGAAATAGGCAGGAATGGGTTTTTGGTAAATACGATTATTTTTGACTGGATAGTGGAGGACATGGAAGGGTATTATGCCGGAATTGATAATATTACAAAAGGACAGGGTTCTGTTTATGATTTTATAAACACTCCGCTGGCAAAAGGAATCTATCGCTTGTTTTACTTAATAAAAGGTTTAATACAGACTAAATGGAAAGCAATAGCACGGATTTTGATAATTAATGAAAAGAAAGAAGAGATTCCGAATCCTTTTTATGAAATCATTGCAAACTACGGTAAATCACTTAGATTTATCTTACCGGAGGTTAAAATTACAACCATTCACATTCATGACAGAGTGCAATTAACAGATGCTATAAATAATGAATTACGGAATACAGAGCAGGAATTAGAAGTATTTTATAGCAAGAATAAGAGGTATGTTAGAAATTACAAAAAATGGTCTGTTTCTGATGAAAAAAATAAACAGGCCGCTAACGTTCCTATAAAAGAAGGTTCTGTATTTTTAATTACAGGTGGTGCCGGAAAGCTTGGGCGGTTATTTGCTACCTTCTTAGGGAAAGAATTTAAAGCGAAGGTGGTGCTGGTAGGACGTTCTGAACTAGACTATGAAAAAGAAACCTCAATAAGGGAACTGGAACTGGCCGGAATACAGGTGATTTATTGTAAGGCGGATGTAACTGATAAAGCGCAGATGGAACAGGTAATTCTTCATACAAAAAATAGATTCGGTGAAATACATGGTGTTATCCATGCAGCCGGTATAGTCAGCAATCAGTTACTGCCTCAAAAAGAGTATGTGGACTTTAAGGAAACTTTACAAGTCAAAATGCTTGGTACGATTGTACTTGATGAAGTGACAAAGAAGGAACCCCTTTCCCATTTTATACTTTTTTCCTCAACTGCATCTATTTTAGGGGATTTTGGACAGTGTGATTATTCTTTGGGCAACCGGTTTCTTGACTGCTACAAGGAATTAAGAAAAGTATTACAGAGGAATGGGCTACACAGAGGTAAGACCATTACCATTAACTGGCCCTTATGGGAAGAGGGAGGGATGCACCAGGAGAAGGAAACAGAAACATTATACTTAAAAACCTCGGGTTTAGGATATTTGCAAAACGATTCTGGTCTTCGTGCTTTTGGCCAGATACTGGCTCTACAGAAGGAGCAGGCAATCGTATTTTATGGCAAGGAAAGAAACATTACCAATCTTTTACGCTGCAAAGATAATTCATCTAACATACCGGAGGAAGAGAAGTGCAGTACTTCTTTGCAGCCAATGGAACAAAAGGGTACTCTTAAGGCGTTTGTGGAACAGGATTTAAGAGCTATGTCAGCAGAAATATTAAAGGTAAAAGTAGAAGAGATTGAGTATGATATTAACTTTGGAGAATTTGGGTTTGATTCCATCTCCTTAAAGATATTTGTTAAAAAAATTGGAGAGCAGTATAAGGTTGAGATATCCCCCGCGGTCTTTTTTTCAGCGAATACGGTAAGAAGCCTGACAGACTATTTATTAGAAAGGTTTAGCAATGAGTTAGAACAATATTATCTACAATCGGAGCTTCTTATAAAGGAAGTAAAAAAGAGCTCATTACAAGCAGATTTGATAAGGGAAGAGATTAAAATAGCAAATGCTACAAAGAAGAACAAAAGCTCTAAAGCAGGTACAATTCCCGGGCGCAGGGGAGCTTTGGAGCCTTTTAAAAAGCATTTAAAATCCCTAAATAATTACACGGATACATCTACAGAGCGAGCGGAAAATCATAGAGAACCGATTGCAATTATAGGAATGGAAGGTGTTTTTCCCGGTTCCAAAGATGTAAACCAATTCTGGGATAATATACGCCATGCCAGAGACTTAATAACTGAAATTCCGAAAAGCAGATGGGACTGGAGGGCGTATTACAGTGAAAATCGCCTGTCAAAGAATAAATCCAATTCAAAATGCGGCGGCTTTATTGATGACGTTGATAAGTTCGATGCTTCATTTTTTAATATCTCTCCTATGGAAGCAGAACTAATGGACCCACAGCAGCGGTTACTGCTGCAATCTGTTTGGAAAGCTGTTGAAGATGCTGGATATAAGGCTTCTGAATTATCCGGCAGACAAATCGGAGTTTACATGGGTGTCCAATTTAATGATTATCAGGAACTGTTACAGGAATCAGAGGAATTAAAGCCACAGATTGTGACAGGGAATGCCCATGCGCTTTTGGCAAACAGGATTTCGTATTTTATGAATTTTAATGGACCCAGTGAAGCCATAGATACCGCTTGTTCAGGTAGCCTTATTGCTATACATAATGCAGTAAAATCCATTCAAAGAGGAGAAAGTGAAATGGCGGTGGCAGGGGGGGTCAGCCTGATGCTTTCCCCAAGAACCTTTTTAAGTGCAAGTAAATTAGGTGTATTGTCAGTAGATAACCGTTGTAAAACCTTTGATGCAGATGCGAACGGTTATGTCAGGGGTGAGGGGATAGGTGTTATTCTGTTAAAGCCACTGAAGCAGGCAATAAGGGATGGTGATAATATTTATGCAGTTATTCGGGGCAGTGCGCAAAATCACGGTGGCAGAGCCAATTCCTTAACAGCTCCAAACGCAGATTCCCAAGCAGGAGTAATATCGGCAGCTTATAAGGATGCGGGTATTACTCCAGATACAGTTACCTATATTGAAGCCCATGGGACGGGTACGGAACTTGGAGACCCGGTGGAAATTGAAGGGTTAAAGAAAGGCTTCCGGGAGGGAAATAAAGCGAAGGAGAGCATCGTAAGTAATCCCCGGTGTGGTCTGGGCTCTGTTAAACCTAATATCGGGCATTTAGAACCGGCAGCAGGAGTTGCAGGAATCATCAAGGTTATAATGGCCATGAAGAATGAAGAAATCCCTCCAAGTATCCATTTTAAGAAATTGAATCCCTACATTCATCTTGAGGATACACCTTTTTATATTGTACAAAAAGCGCAGATTTGGAATCGTCTTACTGATAAGGAGGGAAAGGAAATCCCCCGCCGGGCAGGGGTGAGTTCCTTCGGATTTGGTGGTGCCAATGCCCATATTGTACTTGAAGAATATAAAGAAACAAAAAGACAGGAGAGAGAAAAACAAGAGGGAGAAAGACAAGAGCAGATTATTATCTTATCTGCCAAAAATGAAGAGAACTTAAAGCAGTATGCGAAAGACCTGTTAGAGTTTTTAAAAGGAACTTCCCTCACCGGTACCTGTGATAGCTTTGATAGGATTGCGTATACCCTCCAGTCCGGCAGGGAGGCAATGAACGAACGCCTTGCTGTTATAGCAGGTGACCTGGCTGAATTACGTTATCTCCTTCAGGAATATATAAAGGGTAAGAACCATCCTAACTTGCTATGTAACAATGCAAAAAATACCCAGAATAGTTTAGAACTATTGTATGATGACGAAGACGCAAGCGGAATGATAGAACAGTGGATAAGTAAAAGGAAATTCCTTCGTCTGGCTAAATTATGGACATCCGGTTATGAAATCAATTGGAAGCTATTTTATAAGGACAGACCGGTTGGTCGAATTTCATTACCAACGTACCCCTTTACAAAACAACGGTATTGGTTTGCAGAAGGTTCTAAAAGTCTAAACAGTGCCAGAACTAATATCCAGACACTGGATACATTAATAGATAAAACGGAATATCTTAGGAGCTTTCATGGAGAGTTAGTATTTAGTAAAGTTTTAAGCAAAGAGGATACCATTGTTAAGGAGCATGTAATAAAAGGGCAAAGCATTTTTCCTGGTGTTGGCTATTTAGAAATGGCTTTTCAGGCAGCAGCATTAATTTATAATAGCAGAGAACTTAAAATAAGCAGACTCTTTTGGCTAAACCCTCTAATCGTTAGTAACGCAAAGGTAAAGTTGAATATTTGCCTGAAAAAGGCAGAAGACCATGTAGTATTTGAAGTAAAGGAAGACACGGCCTCTGGGTCTACTGTTTATGCAAAAGGAGAAATCCGTCAAAAAGCCGGCGGGTATGAAAGAGAGCATATTTCAATACAGAATATTAAGGATAGGTGCAGTAGGGTTATAAAGGGAGAAGAGCTTTATACCTACTATCAAAAGGACGGTATTGATTATGGGGATTACTTTAGAGGAATTGAAGAAGTCTATGTAAATACTACAGAAGCGTTAGGAAGAATTCGTATACCGGCTGGCAGTGGACCCGACTTACATACCTATACTCTTCATCCTACCTTATTAGATAGTGCTTTGCAAATTATAAGCTGCATAGCAGGGAGTGAAGGAAGAATCAATTTGCCCTTTACAGTAGGTTACTTCGAAATCATAAAACCTTTGGAAGTATCTATGTATTCTTATGCTAAGGAAGACGGCAGCAACAGCTATGAAGTATCCCTTATGAATGACGAAGGCGAAATATGTGCAAAATTTCATAAATATGTATTAAAGGAATTACGGGAGAGGGTTCCTCCTTTATATTATCAACCCCAATGGAGATTGTCACCTGTGTCTAATGAACTTTTGAGTCAGAAGAACAGTGAGGCAGAGCTTTCTTCTAAAGAGGCCGCTTTGATTATTTATACGAAGACAGGAGAAAAACTGGCTGACTTACTAGCAAAAAAGCATAAAAAGGCAGTGCGTATCTTACTGGGCGAGAAAAATAGCAGAAAAGTTAAGGACTTATGGGAGGTTAAATATGATGATCCAACCGCTCTTAGTGACACTATAGCTAAGGTGAAAGAAAAGTACAGCATTTATTTTCTGGGAGGAATAACACAAGAGAATGGAGAGACACATACTCTTTTAGAGATACAAAAAAACCAGGAATATGGAGTCATTAATTTATTCCGACTGGTAAAAGCCCTTGAAAAAAATACTCTTTATAAGACTTCTCTTACACTAAAAGTCATAACAAATAACGTGTATTCTTTGGAGGATAGTAAGGTAATATTCCCTGATTCGTCCAGTATTCATGGTTTTGTTAAATCACTTGCCAAAGAATACCCAGGATACAAAATAAGTTCCGTTGATATTGATTTAGCAGAACCAGAAAATTTAAATATCTTAGATGCGTTCTCCTTGGAAAAACTGGAGCAGGTACTTATATCTGCCATAACAGAACCCCATAACTCTAACGGCGAAACAGTTGTATATCGGAATAACAACCGATACGAAGGTGTGATAAAAGAAATACAGATGCCGCCAGTAACCAAAAGTGTGTTTAAAGACAAGGGCGTTTATATTATTGTTGGCGGAGCCGGAGGTGTTGGTTTGATTCTTAGCCGCTATTTAGCCAGAACTGTTAAAGCCAGGCTTTTCTTAATTGGAAGGAGTCCATACAGTGACAGCAAAAATAAGTATTTCAAAGAAATAGAGGAACTTGGCGGTACTGTAACTTACTATCAGGCAGATGTTACAGATTTTTTGAGTATGGAAGCTGCAATGAGTAAAGTAAAAGCCATTTATGGAGAAAAGATTAACGGTGTGTTTCATTCAGCAATTGTACCGGCAGATAAAATGATACATAACATGGAGGAAGAGGAATTTAGAGCTGCCTTTGACCCTAAAGTGTATGGAAGTGTCGTGTTACATTCTCTTTTAAAAGAGGAAAATTTGGACTTTTTTGCATTTTTCTCATCGACCTCCTCCCAGGTAGGAATGCCGGGACAAAGTAATTATGTCAGCGGTCTAAACTTTAAGGATAATTTCGCAGCCTATATCAATAGAAGAACCTCCTACCCTGTGAAAGTATTTAATTGGGGATACCTTGGCATCGGCTCCAGTGCAGAGGAGGAATTCCGGAGTAAAATGAAAAGAATAGGAATCCATTCCATTGGTGAACAAGAAAGTATGGAAATTGTTGAACGAGTCTTAGCAAACACAGTAAACCAGGTATTCTTATTAAAAGCAGAAAACCGTGTCCTAAAACAAATGGGAATCATTCAGGATAAAAGCAGTGCTATAAGTGCAGCAAAAGAGCTTACGATTGCAGCAGCAGATTCGGTAGTTGATGTAAAGGTCTGGTTAGGGGCGTATTTAAAAAATATCTTAACAGATATTCTTAAATGCGATAGGGATAGTATTGATAATGAGACTGACTTTGCTGACTTTGGTGTGGATTCTATATTAAGTTTTCAAATTCATGCTGAAATTGAAAAAAGCTTTGGGGATCTGCCTGCTACCCTATTTCTAAATAACTCCAATATCAATGAGTTGGTTACGTACTTTCTTGAAAATTATGGAGAAACAGTAAGCGTATTATATGGAAAGTCTTCTATGAACCAAAAGCTGGCAGAAAGCATTGTGATTAGTAATGAGAGAGACGAGCAGATACAAGGGATGGACAACAATTTGTCCGTTGTTTTTACTGCACAAGAAAGACAAGAACGAATTTGTAACTATATAAGGGATAGAATTGCTAATACACTAAAATGTGACGCAGATAGTATTGGATTTGAGGAAAGCTTTAAAGAATATGGGATTGATTCTATCTTAGGATTTCAGTTATACGGTGATATAGAGGCAAGTTTTGGTGATATACCTACCACTCTTTTTTTAGAGTATGATACTATCAGAGATCTTGTTGCCTATTTGATACAAAATAAAGGAGCAGAAATAGACAAGTTTATACAGGATGAAAGACTTGGTATAGATATGGCGAAACAGATTGTTACATCAAAGCCCGCTAGAGAGGAACTAAAACTTACAGATTTAATAAAAACAAAGTCAGCGGTTATTGAATTGCCCATTGAATTAGATACCTTTCTTGTAGAGATTGATTCTGATACTAAGATGGAGGTAAGTATGAAAGGAAGCGGAGAGCCTGTTTTGATTATACCGGGTTTAGCGGTAACTTCTATAATCTGCTCCTATCAATTTATTGAACTATCTTTAAAATATCAGGTAATAGGTATAAATCTTCCCGGTCATGGACGAAGTGACGGAATTGAGGATCTTTCATTTAAAGGGATTAGCAAAGTTCTGGTTAAAGTCCTTGATAAACTCCATATCCATCAGCCCATCCATGTGGTAGGCGGCTCCTATGGCGGAATTATCGCTCAAAACATTGCCCTTGCTTATACAGATAGAGTTAAGTCATTAACACTCATTGGAAGTATTACAGCTACAAAATTCGAAGGAATAGCCCAGATATTTTCTTTTACAGAAGCTGTCTCCAAGGATTTTGAAGCGGTTAAATTAAAGGCTGTATCAGAGGATGTGCTGGAGAATATGGATTATTATTTTGAAATATATAAGCACAGTCAATCAACCAATAGTCCATTATTATTAAAGTATCTTGAGTTAATGAAAATAAAAATGACAACAAGAGAAGTACTAGAGCTGATTCAGGTTCCGACGTTGATTCTGGTGGGTGCCATTGATACAGTTGTAGAGCCGGAGGAATCAAAGCTGATTCATTCTAAAGTCAAGAATTCCAGATACGTAGAAATTGCAGACGGAGGACATTTTATACATCTTACGCATCATGAAAAAGTAAGTAATGCAATTCTTGATTTTCTGCAAACCTATGAGACTTTGTAAGGAGGTGGGACATGCCGGTTCAAGAAATAAAGCAGAAGTGGGACCGATTATGGGAAGAGGGAGTTATACATTTTTACCCGGAAGAGAACAAAGCACTTTCTATAGAGGATGAATACTTTCCTTTGTTCGTAGAGTATGCACCGGAAAGGGCAAAACGTTTTATGGGTGAAAAAAATGAGCACTTACCGCTGGGAGCAGAAATCTGGAAGCGGAATGATATGTTATTTGAATTTGACAATCTGGTAATGCTTGCAAATAACAGACCAGTTAGTCGGTATCATAGTATTTTATGCTCAAGGGAACACCATCCACAGAATGATTTATCCCTTAAGGAAATACAAGAAGTCTCTGCATTAGCAGAAAGATACGGATTTCGGTCATTTTTGAATCTTTTGGGGACGGCAGCAACACTGAACCATTTTCATACCCAGGTGCTTTTCGAGCCATTTCATTTAGAGGAGTTACCCTGTGCAGTTCATGGGAATGTAGGAAGGATTCCACAGTATCCGGGAGGAAATATACTCATTACCGGTAATCTTAAAAAACGTTGCAGCCTGGTGTTTGATTTGATGAATAGACTTACAAAGTCAGATTATTTTTATACGGTTATAAAGAGTGGCAGAAGAAGCGAAACACCTTTGTTTTCGCTTCTTTTTTGGATGGATAAAATTTTATTTATCCCCAGAAAAAAAGAGGTGTCATATTTTAAGGATTCCATGGTGGGAGGTCTGGAATTAAGCGGGCATTTTCTTATTGCCGCACCTATTGCCCCTCATAATACATTTGAAGGAATGAATCGTGAGAAACTAATAGACATTATCAAAGATGTAACCTTTAGCCAGGAGGATATGTACCGGCTATAAAATACTAAAACGAGTCAATTGCAAAACAATAAGTTTAGAGGTTCTGACATAGAGTACCATTTTGCAATTGACTGCTAATAAATCAGTTTAAAGGAGGAAATTTATGTTGAAAGTAGCGGTTTTTTCAGGCGGCAGAGGTTCTAATACGTTGGTTAAAGAATTGGTAAAAGATGAAACAATTAAGTTATCATTAATTGTGAATGCGTATGATGATGGTAAGTCAACAGGTGAAATCCGTGATTTTTTCAATATGCTTGGTCCATCGGATATCAGAAAAAATCAGGAGAACCTCATGTCTAGTAATTTTACGAATTATAACATCTGGGCAGACATCTTTAAGTACCGGTTTGGAGAAGATATCAGACATGAACAGTGTATTCAGATATTAAATGACTTTGTTACAGGTAAAAGCAATCAAATCGACCATATCATTATTGCTGACAGTGACCTTGAAAATCTTATTAAAAAGTTATTAAACCAGTTCCTTACTTCATTGGAGATATATGAAAAAGTTCTTGGCAGAGAATTTATTTTTTCGGATTGCTCTTTATCCAACTGCCTCTATGCAGGGGCATATGAAATACTGGATAAAGATTTTAACAAGACCATTAATTTGTTCAATCTGCTTTTGCACGTCCGAGGAGATGTTGTACCTACTAATCTGGAGAATAAGAAACTGGTAGGTATCAGAGAAACCGGTGAAATCTGTTATGATGAAGCAGAAATTGTAGAACTACGTTCCAGTGATAGAATCAGTGATATCTTTTTAATTGATGAATATCTGGATAAAGAACTTATTGAGAGTAAGTTTACTACCAGCAGGGAAAAAATCGATTATTTAAGACGAATTCAAAGTTATGTCTATGGAACTCCGGAAGCACTTCAAACCATCGCAGCGGCTGATATCATAATTTATGCGCCGGGCACACAGCATTCTTCGCTTTACCCAAGTTACATGACAATGGGCATACCGGAAGCCATTTACCAAAATACCAAGGCACTGAAAGTATTCATCTGCAATATAGGAGAGGACTATGAAACCCCGGATTATACCGCCAGTGAATTTTTAACAAGCGCATATAAGTATTTAACTAGAAATGCAAAGCTGAAAATGCCTTTATCTGAATTTATTAATATAGCTTTAATTAATACCTCACGTTCTGTAAAGAAAGAGGATATACGCTATGTAGAGAATGATTTTTCGAAATTAGAAAAGCTGCCTATAAATATAGTATACGGTAAGTTTGAATCGGAAACGGATTTAGGGAAGCACGATGCGGTGACCACGGTATCAACTATAACAGATATTTATTACAACCGGTTCTTTAAGGAATTATCCTATGAAATTAAAGTGGGATAAGAAAAAATATGTCATATTTGACTTTGACGGAACCATTGCGGACACAAACCGTCTTCACAGAGCAGCCTTTCTTGAGATTTTTAAATCCTTAGGCATAGCAGAGTTTGAATATGAATTATACATGGGCAGAAAAACAAGAGAAGTATTTAAAGAGTTCTTACAATCTAAGTCAGTTTCTAAAACGGAGAAAGAAATAATAGCCCTTACTGACAGGAAGCAAAGTCTTGTAAGGAAGCGGATGACAGAAGAAGTAGAGGCCTATGAAGGTGCAATAGAGTTTATCCGGTTACTAAGGGATAAAGGTAAAATTTTGTCGGTAGCGACATCCTCTTCCAGAATAGGCGTTACCTTGGCATTAAAGAAATTAGGGATTTATAATGACTTTCACTTTATTATTACCGGTGATGATGTAAAAAAAGCAAAGCCTTCGCCGGAAATTTACAAAAATGCATTGCAATTAGCCAATATGAAGCCACAGGAGGCAATTGTTATTGAAGATTCTCTTAGCGGTTCTCTGGCAGCCTCAGGTGCGGATATAGAAGTAATAATTGTTAATAACAAAGAGCTAAGGGGTCAATATTATTGTACCGATTTTATCTGTCTGGCAGAGGATTTTTGTGAGTATCTATCTGATAGGTGAAGCGATTTCGTGTAATTTAATATCAGTGTGTGGTATCAAAAGCACTTATTCAAATCCTACAGTTTATTGGTAAATTTGGTAGAAAGAAGGAGTATTTTTTATGGGAAAAATAGCGATTGCGGTTATAGGTACTCACGGTGAAGTAAGACCTTTATTGGCACTGGCAATTGAGCTTAAAAAAGCCGGGCATGAAGTAATAGTATGTGCCCCGCCAAATGAAAAGGCATGGATAACCAGTTATGGCATGGAATTTTGTTCTACAGGCTGCAATATAAACGGTCTTATCGGCAATTTAAACGGATATATGGGTCATCCGGTACGTTTGTTAAAAGCGGTAAAACAAACTTTACATAGTATTATTGATGGACAATTTGAATTAAAAGACAGGATAAAGGATGCAGATTTAATCGTTGGCAGCGGAGAACCCTTCGCCGTTCCTTCCATTGCCGAAAAATACGGTATTCCTTTTGTATTTCTTAACCTGGTAACCCAGTTCATGCCATCTTCAAAATATCCGCCAACGGTAATACCCTGGCAGAATTTACCCAGATGGTTGAACCGGATACTCTGGCGTCTTGTTAATTCCTTGATTAACCTGTCTCTGGTAAAAATACTGAATGAACAGCGTGAAAAACTTTTATTAAAACCGGTTAAAGATATCTATGAGCATATACTGGGGAGTTTTAAAACCTGTATTATTGCAGTGAATGAAATACTGGATAAAGTACCAAAGTATAATTTTAATTATATTCAGACGGGATTATGGCATGTACCTGAAGTAGTTGAAGAAGAGATAGAGCCAGGATTAATAGAATTCTTAGAAAGCGGTCCTCCTCCGGTGTATATCGGTTTTGGAAGTATGAGTGACCCGAATCCCCAGGAAACCAGCAAAATAATTGAAGAGACGATAAATATCTTAGGCTGCAGGGCTATTATTTCAAAAGGGTGGGCAGATCTCTGCAAGAATATTGATGTTAATAACACTTATATGATTGGATATATTCCGCATTATAAGCTATTTCCCAAAGTGGCGGCCGTTGTTCATCATGGAGGTGCAGGAACTGTATATACAGCGGCGTGGGCAGGTGTTCCTCAGGTTTTAATCCCCCATATGCTGGACCATTATTATCAGGGAGCCCTATTACATAAGAAAAAGTTAATACCAAGAGCCATAAGCCGTTCCAAATTATCCGGTAAAAAATTAGCAAGTGCCATTAGAGAAGCCTTAAGCAATGAAGAAATAATAACTAACAGTGCAAGGATTGGGGAGGAATTACGGAGGATTGATAAAGAAGGAATAAACAAGGCGGTAGAAACCCTTGAACAGGTTCTAAGCGGGCATGGGAGTTTAAGTTGAAAAAAAGCATTTTCAACTTACCTATTTAGGCCTGTTCAATTTTTTGAATAGGTCATCAAAAAATTGAAAGGCACGGGTTTAAGTTGAAAAAAACATTATCAACATCCTGATCTGAATGTGTGCAAGTGCTGACAGCACTATGGCACACAGATGGGAGTTTAATATGGAATATCAGACAATCAGGGTACAGTGGCAGGAGAAGATATGCAAGATTCAGATTTTCAGACCGGATGATAAGAATACCATTAATAATCAAATGGTAGAGGAATTCTATGAGGTTTTGACATATTGTGAGGATAGAGCCAGCATAATTGTATTGGAAGGGTTTATAGAATTTTTTTGCTTTGGAGCGGATTTTAAGGAAGCATATAATGGAATTGTTAATAAGACAGGCGTTAATCACTCGGATAAACTATATCAGGTGTGGTTAAAGCTTGCGACAGGACCATATATCACGATATCCCATGTTAAGGGAAAGGTGAATGCAGGGGGAATAGGTTTTGTAGCGGCAAGTGATATAGTATTAGCTGACAATACCGCAGAGTTTAGTTTGTCTGAATTATTGTTTGGGTTGTTTCCGGCCTGTGTGCTGCCATTTTTAATTCGGCGAATCGGATTTCAGAAAGCCCATTATCTTACTGTTATGACCCAGGCGGTATCTGTTTCTAAAGCATATGAGTGGGGATTAGTAGATGCCTGGGAAGAAAAGAGTGATTCTTTGCTTCGCAGGCATTTGCTTAGGCTGGAACGGTTACCTAAGTCAGGAATTATGGACTATAAGAAGTATATGAGTGAAATCTATAACCATTTATCAGAAGATAGAAAGACAGCAGTAGAAGCAAATCGCAGGATGTTTTCCAATCCTCAGAATGTAGACTGGATTTGTCAATTTGTAGAAAGCAGTAAACTGCCATGGGAGCGATGAGTTGAAAAAGAAGTTTTTTCAACATTCTGATTTGTAGGTGT
Source organism: Anaerocolumna cellulosilytica (assembly GCF_014218335.1). Taxonomy (GTDB): domain Bacteria; phylum Bacillota; class Clostridia; order Lachnospirales; family Lachnospiraceae; genus Anaerocolumna; species Anaerocolumna cellulosilytica. The sequence goes on from NZ_AP023367.1 coordinate 1,855,423, forward strand.
GCAAGTGCAGACAGCACTATGGCATACAGATGGGAGTTTGACATAATATATGAAGGAGACCAACTATGAAAAGTGTCGGGATAGAAGCAATAAATTTTTTTGGAGGCCTTGCGTATCTTAATGTAAAGGAATTGGCTGAATATAGAAAGTTAGATACCACCAGATTTGAAAACTTATTAATGGAAGAAAAAACAGTGGTTTTGCCCTATGAAGACCCCATCACCTATGGGGTGAATGCAGCAAAACCAATAATTGACAGCTTAAGTGAAGAAGATAGGGAAAAAATAGAGATGGTAATTACTTGTACAGAGTCCGGAATTGATTTTGGTAAATCCATTAGTTCCTATATTCATCATTATCTTGGATTAAATAGAAACTGCCGTCTGTTTGAATTAAAAAATGCCTGCTACTCCGGAACTGCTGGTTTTCAGATGGCCATTAATTTCATTTTGTCAGGAAGCTCACCTGGAGCGAAAGCTTTAGTCATTGCTACAGATATCACAAGATTTGTGGCAGTAGATGGGGGAGAAGCATTAACAGCCGACTGGTCGTTTGCAGAACCCAGCTCCGGAGCAGGGGCAGCAGCAATTTTGGTTAGTGATAATCCACTTATCTTTCAAATTGATGTAGGTGCTAATGGTTATTATGGTTATGAAGTGATGGATACCTGCCGTCCTATACCTGATAGTGAGGCAGGTAATTCCGATTTATCGCTTTTATCCTACCTGGACTGTTGTGAACAATCTTTTCTCCAATATCAAAAGAGGGTTGAGGGAGTAGATTATAAGAGCACCTTTGATTATCTTGCCTTTCATACACCCTTTGGAGGCATGGTGAAGGGGGCACATCGAAGCATGATGCGTAAATTGGCAAAAGCCAGTCCTGCTGAAATAGATGAGGATTTTAATATACGAGTCATGCCGGGGATGAAATATTGCAAACGAGTTGGTAATATTATGGGGGCAACTATATTCTTGTCATTGCTTGGTTTGCTGGATTATGGTAACTTTGACAGTCCGAAACGGATTGGTTGTTTTTCATATGGCTCCGGATGCTGTTCTGAGTTCTATAGTGGTGTTGTTACGGCAGCAGGGCAAAGATTACAGCAAAAGAACAGAGTTGAAAAACAATTGAATTCCAGATATAAACTGAATATGGAGTTATATGAGATTCTATTAAAGAAAAGCGGACTGGTGAAGTTTGGGACACGCAATACAAAGCTGGATTTTGAGGTAGTACCCGGTTTGGTTCAGAAAAGCAGAGAAGAGAAAATATTATATCTGGATCAAATTAATGAGTTCCATAGAGAGTATATCTGGTTATAAGAATAAAAAAATCAATCCATGAAACGCTGCAGGTATAAGACTTAAAATTTGGCAGTGCTTCATGGATTTTTTTTGCAGCAAAGACCTGGATAAATCCTAATTATTTTTCTCTGATTAGGCTTAGATCTGTTTTATACATTTCCTTTTCTCTGTTAATACTGATTTGATTGCCCAGATTCTCAAGCAGGAGGTAAATACAGATACTCCCGTAATAGTATACATTAAAAGATAGGTAATTTTTAAATCAGAGTGCAGGAAACAATAATCCACAAAGATTATAAATGGAAGGATATATAAAAGTACAGCCAGGTATCTGCCGAGTTTATCAAATTTCGGTCGGAATTTCTGTGCCTTGTAATCAGTTTCCATTTTGGAAGTAAGAATAAAATTAAAAAAGCGGTCTAAGATAACAATAAGAAACCAAACCGGAATCTGTGTACGAAGCATTATAACAATATGCATGGAAATAACAAAAAAGAAGTCGGCAAATAGGTCAAATAGAGCACCAAATCTAGTCTCCAGCCCAAATCTTCTGGCAATCTTCCCATCAAAAAAATCACTTAGACAAAGCACTATGTATAACAATACAAAATACATATAGCTATTGGTACCAGTACTCCTAATAAAAATGTTGTTTGTAAGAAACAGAAGAGCAGGTGTGCCTGCCACTCGCAGAAAGGTTAAGTAATTGGCTCCATTTTTAAGAAATAAGCTCCTCATCAAGAACCCCCTAATGTAATGCCTAAGTCATAGGCTCGCTTAACTTCACTTTCTTCCTGGTTTGATAAGAATTTTTCCAGATAATCTGCCTTCCGGTAAAGGAGTTTACTTAATTCATCAAGTTCAGAAGAATTATCGGTCATCATTCCTGTTGAATAAATTAAAATCTTACTGTTATCAATATTTTTAATAGCGGAAACATAATCTCCAAGCACCGGTGATAATTCGCCATTATAGACAGTAGTTCCAAACGCTACAATTTCATATTCTTCAAGATTCTCAGATAAAAAGTCTCCGGGATAATTTATGGTTACCTCATATCCTGATTCATTCAAACCCTTTGCAAGGTTAGTTGCAATCGTTGTTCCGTATTCTGAACGGCCTGGTTGATAGATAATCAACGCATTGCGGTTACTGTCTGTTCCGGGTAATATGATTTCATTGCTCTTATGTTTAACATTCCCGGCACTGGTAACGTATAAGGTTCCTCCTAGTGTCCCAAGACCTATAACTACAATACAAATAATAAGTATTAGGATTGCCTTTTTTCTACCTTTTCTGTTTGATTTTCCCATAGCTTATACTCCTATATTTTCTAAAAAAGTCTTTGCAAATAAGGCGGCTTTATCAACGTCCTTCTCATTCGGCCGGTTCTTATGCATAAAGCCAAGGCTGCCCTTACAATGAAATTCTTTTGGTGACACCTTTAGCCCTTGTGCTTCCAACTCCCTTTTCATTGGTGCATAAGCATTTCCAAATGCCCCGGAACTAAAGACAACAACTTCTTTTATATTTGCCGGTTTTAATGTTTTAATAAAGGTTTTCATAGCGATGTCTAAATCGAAGCTGTACAGCCCTTGACCCAAAAACAGCACATCAACATATCCTTCTAATAAATCAGGAATCGGCTTGGCAGCAAGCCCTAATTGTGCAGCAATTCCATCTGCTAGTTTTTTGGTATGGCCTGTGTTTGTAAAATATCTTACCGCAATATTCATTCTTATATTCCTACCTTTCTTCACTGAAATTCTTATACTCTTTGTATAGTCATTTATAGTAACCAAAGTGAGCAGGAATCAAATTTTAGACAGGATTCCATGTTATGTATTTTGTTCTAAGTTAGCACTGTAGTTTTTAACTTAACACCCCAATTCCTCCAGATAATTATCAAACATATTATTCACTAGTTTATCCAGCAATTCATTTCTGGAACTGGTATTCCAGATATCATAAAACAAGTAATTGGCATATTCGCTCGCATTTAAGAACATTACCTGCATTGGGATAATAAGCTGAAAAGCCATTAACTTTAATTCAGTATCTGTTTTCTTATCTCCAAAGATTTCTTTTAGTACAGGTATGATAATGTTGATTGTATTAATGCTTCCATGTTTTAATTCCGAGGAAAAAGCAATTTCTGCAAAGGTATAGTTGCTAAAAGCGAAGCTTGATATGGCTTTTACAAGATTTTTTACTCGGCATACCGGGTGTTTTTCACCTGTTGAGCTTTCTAATATTGTTTTTGCAATATCTTCCATACAGTATCCGACAGCAATATTAACCAGATTTTCTTTGGACTGATAATAATAATTAATTAAGGCACTATTTACGCCTGCCATTTCTGCAATTTGCCGGTTTGTTATTTTACTTATGTCTTTTTGCTCCTGCAAAAGTTTTATTACTACTTCCATGATACGTTCTTTTGCTCCTGGATTCTCATTCATTTGCATGTGCCTCTCTTTCAAACAGTATTTTATATGAAGTAATTATGTCAGAGTTCTTTTGAATTCCCAGATGCTTTTTCTGTTAACATCATAGGATTTTGAAATCAATAAAATCACTCCTTCCTCAAGGGCTGACAGAAGAGGGATAATGATAACAAAGTATGGTGCTAAATTCCAATATATCCAAAATGGATATATTAAAAACAGGGCTAATCCTGTTAATTTATTACCATATGTGTGCATCATTGCCCATTGTTTAAACTTATATCTTGTTATTATGAAATTCATAAGCCTTATAGCGGCTATGATGATACAAATACCAATGATAAACATGTTAATTTTAAAATCAGTACGGAATAGTAATACATAAATAACGATACCCCAGAATATAAAATCAGCCAGACTATCCAGTTTGGCACCAAAAGTAGTTGCAGCGTGATAATGACGGGCTATGTAACCATCTGCAATATCAGTTAATCCGCAAAGAAGGTAGATTATTAAAAACAAACCTGAGGCAGCAGGTATTAATAATAGTAAAACAGATAAAGCAATTCGTGCAAGGGATAGTATGTTAGGTATGAGCTTCAAAAGTTAACCTCCGGTTTTAACTATAATTTAATCATGATTAAATTATACCAGTATACTTGTTTTTTGTCAATCATTAATTATTTTAATGTGGCAGGGAGGCTAACTGTAGTGCTGTTTGCGCTTAGTGGCATGGATGAGATTACAGGCGGGTCGGTGAAGTTTGGAGATACCGAACTATCTAATCTCTGCGAAAACGCCCTTGCGGATATTCGGAGGACAAAAATGGGCTTTGTCTTTCAGCAGCCCACCATGCTTAAAAACTTAAATATTTTGGATAACATCATCCTCTCCGCTGGGTATGATGGAAAGAAGGATATAGCCAAACTCACCCAAAAGGCAAAAGCTCTGATGAAGAAAACGGGAATTGCCGGACTTGAAAGCAGGGATACCACAGAGGTTTCGGGCGGACAGCTCCAGCGGGCTGGTATTTGCCGTGCCTTGATGAATGCGCCGGAGATTCTCTTTGCCGATGAGCCGACCGGTGCGCTTAACTCAAAATCAGCGGAGGAAATCATGGGGCTGCTGATGGACATCAACAAAGAGGGCACAGCCATATTGCTTGTAACCCACGATGTGAAAGTAGCGGCCAAGGCTGATAGGGTTTTGTTTACGAAGGATGGGAATATCATTTTCGAACTGCCGCTGCAAAGGTTCAGTGGCAGGGATATAGAGGCGAGAGTGGAAAAGGTACTCAACGGAATGGCGGCTATGGGTTTTTAGGCGCGGTAAAAAATTGCAAGCAGGAGCCTCCCAGCTCTCCATTGTAGAATGTTGCAAAATTCTTTAGCTGTATTTATTTCGTTAGATAAAAATCTCCATGACTTTCCACCTGACACATAAAATCGTGAGGTATTGGAACGCCATGGAGTGCTATTACATGTTCTACTCAGCAGATTCTGCGGGTAACGCTTCTGTGGTCAAGGTGTTAAGGCAGATAACTGCTTTATTAATAAGGTGGTCTTTAATCTCAAGAACCTTGATATGCAGCGTGTCTGTATCCAATTCTAGGGTAGTTCCATCTTCTGGAATGGAGCCGTAGAGACCAAATACAAATCCGCCAAAAGTGTCATAATCATCTATAGGTAAGGAAATTCCAAGTTGTTTAGCTACATCTAAAAGAGCAATACTTCCGTTTAATTTCCAGGTTGTTGAGTCGATTCTCTCGATAGAAGAAACCTCACCGATGATACCGTTATCATCATCAAATTCACCTACCAATTGTTCTACCAGATCATTAACCGTAACAATACCACTCATTCCGCCATATTCATCTAATACAATTGCAAAGTAATTATGACTGTGTTTCATATTTCTAAAAAGTAAATCCGCTTTAACGGTTTCAGGTACAAAATAAGCAGGTTTGACTGCATGCTTCATAATTTGTTCACGGCTTTTATCTTCTAACCTAAAGTAATCTTTTGCATTTAACACACCAACTACATTATCCACTGACTCGTCGCAGACCGGATACAGGGAATGACGGCTTTCATGAATTGTTTTCTCCCAAGCCTCAGGGCTTTCATCCATCCAAAGCAGAGATATTTCAGTTCTATGAGTAGCAATTTCACCAGCAGTTAAATCATCAAATTCAAATACGTTCTGGATTAATTCCTGCTCATCCTGATCAATGGTACCCTTTTCTCTACCCATATCAATCATCATACGGATTTCTTCTTCACTGACATTTTCATCTTCCTCATTGGGGTCAATGCCAATAAGCTTTAATATTCCATTGGTGGATGCTGTAAGCAGCCATACAACCGGTGCAAAAAGCTTAGAAATGAAAGTGATTAATGCAGACATTCCAAGAGCAAGACTTTCCGCTTTCTTCATAGCAACACGTTTTGGTACAAGTTCACCAAATATCAATGTGAAGTAAGAAAGAATAATTGTTATAACAATAACTGCAATCGTATCAAGTGTTTTTTCAGGTATGGTTACACCTAAGCTTACAAGCCAAGTGGTAAGATACTCTGAAAAGTTATCAGCTGCAAAGGCACTGCCTAAAAATCCGGAAAGGGTTATGGCAACCTGTATGGTAGATAGGAATCTGGCTGGCTGGCTGGTCAGTGTTGCAAGTCTTATTGCCTTTTTATTACCTTCCGCAGCCATTTTTGCAAGTTTATTATCATTTATAGAGATGACAGCAATTTCAGCACAGGCAAACACTGCATTAAATGCAATCAGAATGACCTGTAAAATTATCTGCCATATTATATTATCGTTCATAAATTTCCTCCTAATATTATCTTTAACAATATCCATTAAGTATAAACATTTTGTTATTAAGATTTATGAGCCTCAGCATCGAAGAACTATTTTTTTAGAGAGCCGGCAAGTGCTTACTTTGCTTCTTAGATACCAAGGCCTTTGCTGGTGATTTTCCATTCGGAAAGTACACTCCTTTCTTTCACGTATATATCTGTACCAGTTAATCTGATACAACAATTGAAAAGAATTTCCATATCAAAAGTTTTATTTCAAACCGGAATACGCAAAAAAGCATAGCCCACAGTTTGATACAACTGCAGGTTATGCTTCATTATGTATGATAATTTATATGAATAATAAATTCAGTATTAAGATTCGCGTCGCTACTGTCGCCGTCATCCATGATATTGAAAAATTCCTTTCTTAGATAAATATGTCTTATTATAATCAATTGATTCTGAAATGTCAATAGAACAATAAGAAGCGGACACGACAAACGCATGAATGTGTTCTATTAACAAGCACTTGAATGTATCTTTTTTAAGTATTACAGATTCAGAATGTTTTCCAAGTGTCTTTCAGGATTCGTTCCAATTGCAAAGCGTTTCATTTTCAGGCTCATGGGCGTTTTCCTTAATTCATATATCCTTAATACGTTCAATGCCAGTTTTCTCATGATATTTAAATTAAATGCTGCCTGCTTTTCAAGGGTGTGGTTGTCATCCTCTCGAAAGGTTACATCCAGATGCCAATGAAAACTTTCCACCATCCAATGTCCCCGAATCGCTCGGGCAATTTCGCTGACCTCTAGTGGTAGACTACTTATAAAATATCGGGTTTCCGTTATCTCTACCTCGTTTCTGACTATAGTATTGCGTGTCATTGCAATGGATTTCAGCCCTGCCCAGTCCTTCTTCTGCTCTAGCCATGCAATATCTACACTCTGCCAGTATTCGCGCTTCTCTATGCCGCCTCGCGCTTTCTCTATTGTCTTTGTATAGGCACACTGCTCCAATAATCCAACATCATCAAAATATAATTTCACATCCTCATGAAGTCTTCCCTGATTTCCTTTTAGGGCTAGCACGTAATCGGCTTTCTTTTTCCATATCTTCTTTACAATCTGCGTTTGCGTTCCCATTGCATCCGTTGTAATGATATGACCTTTCACGTTCAAATCGTCAAGCAGTTCAGGAATCGCTGTAATTTCATTGGTCTTTTCTTCTACTCGCTTTTGCCCAAGGCAGATTCCTTTCTCGTCCACTGCACTGACAATATGGTTTGCATTCTGGTCTTTGTTCCTATTTCCACATTGTGTTTTTCCGTCAATGGCGAGGATTTTTTTGATTTTTTCTCCTTCTCCGCTACTTAGCATCTCATTCCAAAGCAGTTGGAATTTCTGAAGAAACTCTGGGGATACCATGCTAAATACACGTTGAATCGTATCGTGAGAAGGAATGCCGTTTGGAAGCTCCAAATATCTTCGCAGAAACTTCTCATGTTCTTTCCCAAATATTTCTATTGCTATCCATTCGTCTGCATTTGCCAGCATTGCAAAGAATACCAGCGCTATAATATCACTCATCTTGTAAAGAATTTTTTTCTTCTGTCTTAAATCTTCTACTTGTTCTAAATATTTCAATGTCTTGTGCATTTTTTCATCCCCCTTGGAATGATTATACACTTTTCCCTTATTCTTATAAACCTTTAAATATATTCATGCGTTTGTCTTGAAGAAGCGGACTGAAAAATGTAAAATACAGGTAAAAATATTACCTGCAAAAGTAAAATATATCCATTCAAAAGAATTACATTAAAGGTTACTATTAAATATAGAAATCAGAAAGGATGGATATAAAAAAATGAAAAGAAAACTTATGGGGATATTCTTAACTGGCGTATTGTGTATTACAATGCTAGCAGGCTGCAGTGGCAGGGAGTCAGGCAAAAATGTGTCGGTGAACACAGGGGATACAGTTAAAAGCAATGAGGAAATTTCTTTAACGATGTGGACAATCGCGACGGAAAGTGATTCGTTCCATCAACCCTATCTAGATGCCATTGCTGAATTCGAGGCAAATCATCCGGGAGTGACGATTCAGATGGAAACGTTTGAAAATGAATCCTATAAAACAAAAATTAAGGCAGCAGTAGCAGCGAATGAACTGCCGGATATATTTTTTACTTGGGCAGGAGGTTTTTCACAGGCTTTTGTAGAATCCGGCAAGGTGTTAAGCCTGGATGATTATTACACAGCATATGCTTCTGAAATTACGGAGGCTGCACTGGCGAATGATATGTATAACGGAAAATTGTATGGTTCCGTTACCTGTACTCCTATTTCCGTTATGTGGTATAACAAGGCTATGTTTGAAAAACAAGGTGTTAAGGTACCTGTGACTTGGGAGGAATTTACGGAAGTATGCCAGAAATTTGTAGATGGAGGCATAACACCAATTGGTACCAGTGTTAAAGACACGTGGGTCTTAGCAATGCTGCATGACGGTCTTGCATTAAAATCGGCAGGACCTGAGAAGGTTGCAAAAGCATTGACCAAACAAGGACAGTCTTATGAGGATGAAGATTTTACGACCGCCGCTGGGTGTATTCGTGAACTGGTCGACATGGGTGCTTTTTTAGAAGGGGCAGCGGGGTTATCCAATGATGAAGCCAGTGCAGCCTTCTATGCAGAACAAATACCAATGTATTTTACCGGAAGCTGGATGGGCGGCTCCATTGTAACAGATGCAGAAAAGCCGGAGAACTTCTCCGTTGCGCCAATTCCGGTAGTTAATAGTACCAACGCCTCTATAACGGATTTTATGGGCGGTGGTTCCGATACCTTAATGGTATCTGCGGCTACCAAATATCCGGATATGGCAGCTGCAGCCGCCTTTGAAATTACCAGAGGGGTATCAAAATTCGCTTACCTGAGCGGTGCAGGTATTCCGGCCTGGACAGTTAATTACGATACGGCTGAAGTACCCAAATTAACGCAGGAAGTAGCAGCGTTGGCAGGAGATGCCACTTCTTATACCTTATGGTTTGATACTCTTATGAATTCTGATGATGCAGGAGAGTACTTATCCTTATTACAGGCTCTTTATACCGGAGATGTTACAGCGGAGGAGTTTACGAAGGAGATGGATGCCCAGTTAAGCCGTTAATTAAAACTCTCGATAAAGGTGGAGCCTATGAATAAAGTTCGCAGAAATAAAGCTGCTATTATAGTTTTTCTACTACCAGCGGCACTCTTATTTTTAACAATTATTATTGTTCCGATTTTTATGTCGGGATATTACAGTTTACTAGATTGGGATGGTATTACAAAAGGAACTTTCGTGGGATTTCAAAATTACATAGAGCTGGTGACAAGTAAATCCGCCGGATTTCCAAAGACCATTCTAAATGCTTTACTGCTTGCTGCATTATCTGTATTTATACAGCTTCCCCTTTCCCTTATGATTTCCCTCGCATTGGCGAGGGGAATCAAGGGAGAACGTGTATTTACAGCTGTCTTTTTTGTTCCGGTATTAATTTCCACCGTTGTAATTGGCCAGTTATGGTTAAAAATGTATAACCCACAGTATGGGATTGTAAATAGTTTTTTAACTATGATTGGACGAAAGGATTGGTGCCGTACCTGGCTTGGGGATAAGAAAACCGCATTAATTTCTGTGTTTATTCCTATGCTCTGGCAGTATGTAGGATATCATATGCTTTTAATGTATGCCGGAATTAAGAGTATCTCACCGGATATTAGAGAAGCTGCCTGTATTGATGGGGCAGCAGATGGGCAGATATCCCGGTATATTATTATACCTATGATTAAACCAGTGATAAGAATGAGCGTTATATTTGCTGTGACAGGCTCTTTAAAGGCGTTTGATTTAATCTATGTTCTGACCGGAGGAGGTCCTTCGCATGCAAGTGAAGTACCGAGTACGCTTATGGTTTCTATGATATTTGGAAGAGGCAGATATGGACTCGGAAGTGCAATTGCAGAAGTTATTATATTCTTATGCTTCTTTTTTGCTATTTTAATCAAACATCTCATTAAGACAGAGGAGGATTTATGAGTAAAAAGATAAAAAGCACCGGTCTTTATGGTGCCTTGGTTCTATGGGCAATTGTAAATCTGTTTCCTATATATTGGATGTTCACCTTTTCTTTAAAAGACAATTCGGAAATTTTTGGTTCTAATGTCCTTGGACTTCCCAAGGACTGGTTGTGGTCAAACTACGCAGAGGCACTGGGAAAAGGTAATATGGCACTTTACTTTTTTAATAGTATTATAGTTACCTTCTTAACAATCGCACTTACGCTCCTTTGCTCTTTAATGGCAGCCTATGCACTAACCAGAATGGAATGGAGGGGACGCAGAACAGTTCGAAATATATTTATGCTAGGGCTGACCGTACCAATTCATGCGGCAATATTACCGGTCTTTATTATGCTTCGCAGTTTCAAAATGACCAATTCTTATCAGGCGCTGATTCTGCCTTATACTGCATTTGCACTGGCTATGGCTATTATGATATGCCAAAGCTTCACAGAAAATATTCCGAGAGAATTAGAAGAAGCAGCGTGTATTGACGGATGTGGTGTCTACGGAATCTTTTGTCGGATTATACTGCCGTTAATGAAACCAGCATTGTCGACCATAGCTATATTTACCTTCTTGCAGGCTTGGAATGAATTAATGTTTGCAGTTATTTTTATCAGCGATTCCAGATACCGAACCTTGTCCGTCGGCATACAGACACTATCAGGAGCTTACACCACGAAATGGGGGCCAATTGGTGCGGCTCTTGTGATTGCTACTTTTCCAACCTTGATAGCTTATGGGTTCTTGGGGAAAGAGATTCAGAAAAGCCTCCTTGCTGGTGCCATTAAAGGATAAAACTCTTTGTGGAGTTTCGCCTACTCAGTAGGTGTTATAATGGAAGATAAATGGTAGTAAATTATATAATTTTATGGTATAGTAGAAATCAATAACATTACATTTTCTAAGACAAAAGATTACTGATATAAAATGGGGATAAAGGGGAAGTAGTCTGTTTATGGGGATTCGTAAATGGTTTTTAGCTATGAATTTACAGCGTAAGGTTCGTGTCTTTTTTTTGCTTCTGATGGCAATCTGCATCTTGTTCTGTTTTTATTTATTCTATGTCATCCTGGAAACGAATATGGAAGCTGCGGTTATAGAAAAAGAAGGTAATAACCGTGTTTCCATTACAAAAAATTGTGAAATTGCACTGGACAATCTAAACAGTATCAGCCGTTTGATAATGTTAAGTTCCAGTGTAACTGCTTATCTGACAGAGGACACAATATCTGCCGCCCAATCCAAAGCAGCCATTCAGGATATATACCGTATTCTGAATTCTTTTAACGTAACCTATTCTGTAACAGTACTTAGAATGGATCAGAGTTATATCAATACCGGTGTTGGAATAACCTATGTGGATACCGGTTCTTTATTTTATGGGGATTGGATTAAAGATATCACTGTAAAAAATGGTGGATATCTGATAAAGACCGGCAGAGATAAGGTCTTTCGGTCTAACACAGAAGAGATACTGACTTTTATAAGAAGTATTAATGATATTAACACCCAAAAAGAGATTGGTATACTGGCTATTAATATACCTGTAAGCTTTTTTGGGGAAACCTATGCGGGCCTTTCTGATAACAGTAATCATTTTGCATTTTTTGATAAAACAGGGTATTTAATCAGTAGTGATAAAGAATCTATATTTCATCATATCCAATTAGATAAAGAACTAGAGTTGAAGCAGACAGTTAAAAAAAGATTCTTTAAAGAATCAATACTAACGCTGGCGGAGGTGCCTAAGACTGATTTTGTATTAGTAACTTATTCTCAAGTAGAAATTCTGGAGGGTTTGTCCCAAAGGCTTGCCTTGGGCATTTTTATCGGTATTCTTTTTTTACTGCTTTATATGAATTTTATTAATACCTACATTGCAAGTAATGTGACAATACCAATCCAGAGGCTGGTTGCCAGCATGTCAGAAGTACAAAAAGGCTGGCTTCACCGGGTAAGCATAAATGTTAATAACGATGAAATTGGTTTATTAAAAGACAGCTATAATGCCATGCTCATTGAAATAAACCATCTGATAGAGGAATTAATCCAGAAGGAAAAGAATCTTCAAAAAGCAGAATTAGACGCTTTACATGAACAGATAAAGCCCCATTTCTTGTATAATACCCTAGATACCATAAGGTATCTGGCATTGGAGAACAAAACAGATAAGGTGTATCAAATGTTGGAAACACTGGCAAGCTTTTATAGGAGCTTCTTAAGTGAAGGCAGGCTTACTATTACACTGAGAGAAGAAATCGGAATTGCCAGAGATTATCTAACACTTCAGAAATATCGGTATGAAGATGTTTTTGAGGTTGAATACGATATTGAAGAAGAAGTTGCAGACATTCGGATTCCTAGATTGATATTACAGCCTTTAGTAGAAAATGCAATATACCATGGAATACGATTAAAGGGAGAGAAAGGTCTAATCAAGCTTACAGCCTATAAAAAAGATCATCTTTTGTATGTTAAGATTTATGATTCCGGTGTGGGCATGAACAAAGAGCAGATACAAGCATTGTTTCAGGGAAATCATACTAAAAGCTTTGGATTTAAAGGCACCATGGAACGAATTCGTTATTACTATAAAACGGAAGAGGTATTTGACATACACAGTATAGAGGGGGAATATTGTGAAATTGAATTAAAGCTGCCTTGTGAAAGGGAAGATTTGTGAGGATAGAGGTATGTATTTAGAGAAAAAGGAATCTTTATTATTCTAAGTAGCGGTAATGCTTATGCAAAACATATAACATAAGGTGTGGAATAGCATGATTTGTATGTGCGCTAACGCACACGAATGGGAGTCAAAATGTATAGGGTTATGATTATTGATGATGAAAAACCATTACGGAATCTGTTAAAAATGACCGTTCCGTGGGAAGAGTTAGGACTTGAGGTAGCAGGGGAGGCGGCAAGTGGAATTGAAGCCATACATACCATAGATGAAATTAAACCGCATATTGTATTTGTAGATATCCGTATGCCTTTTATGAATGGAATAGAATTTGCAAAGCTAGCCAAGAAGCGGTACAAAAATATAAGAATTATCATTCTGACTGCCTTTGATGAATTTGAATATGCAAGAACCTGTATTGGAATCGGAGTAACAGAATATCTGGTAAAGCCGCTGATAAAGCAGGATATTATCCAAGCTTGTGAGAAAGTAATATCTAGTTTAAGAGAACAGGAACCTGAGCTGGAAACAGAATCTACAGAGCTATTTACTCATTTTGATAAGATGAAAGAATATATCAAAAGAAATTACCGGAATTCAGAATTGAACCTTACTGCGATTGCTCAGGAGTTTGGCTTCAATGCAAGTTATCTCAGTCGAAGATTTAAAGCAGATACCGGTATGAGTATCATAGATTATATTACGAAATGCCGTATGGAAAAGGCGAAGGAATGTGCAAGGCAGAAAATGCTTATGTATATAACTGCAAAGGAAGTGGGCATTCCGGACCCGAATTATTTTGGTAAATGTTTTAAAAAATATACAGGTATAGCTTATTCTGAATTTTAAAATAAGGGCTAGCCGGTTCTTTCATAGGAATCCTAGTGATTACCTTTATAATTTATCTTGTAACCAGTCTTTTGTCTTTTATCCGAAAAAATTGGATATAAGAAAATTGATTTAATTAACTCTAAACAGCTAGGCTGTCAAGAAGGTTGTATGAGTGTCTGCTCTGTTTTTACAGGCAGAGGCTCATACAACCTTTTTATGGTTTGTGCAGAACTACCTGGATAAGCAGCAAATAAATCGTACTAAAATATAAAAGTCCTATTCCAACATATTTTGACAAAGTGTTTGACGAATGGAAAGAAATACATTATCATTAATACATTATTGAAGTAATACCACAGTTTATAATGCATATTGAAAGAAATTAATGTTACGATTTGCGGAAGAAAGTGTATGATTTAAGCATTTGACGCGGAAGATAACCATAGAAGCAAATCGGGTGAGGACACGCAATTTAAAAAGCAAAAGTTGTATGCATGCAGATGGGAGTTAGGTTAAGACGAAACACCTTATGGGGCTTATTATAACACATATGTAGGAGGTGTTTAATGAAACGCAAGTATTCCATTTTTGTAGTAACCTTTATAATTATAATATGCACTGTGGTAAGCAGCCTTTTTTTGCTTTCTATTAATAAGGTAAGCAACATATACATTGATAAAACCCAGGAATCCATCTATAGCCTGAAGAGGATTTTTTTAAAAGATACTGTGGACAATTTAGTGAAGGAAATAGATATAGAACGGGAGACTACCGCTGATGATATAAGATTAATTGTGGATAATATATATTCTATAATACGATTAGAGCTTAAAAATGCTGATTATTCATTGGAAGAAAGGATTCTCAGCCATTTTAAGTATAATAAGAATGATTATTGGACGGTGCTTTTGTGGGATAACAGTAAGAACCAGCCCATATACAATCCTCAGCAGATAAAAGGAGATACATGGAATACAGTAATATATAAGCTTACCTCAGAGCTGTCCTCTTACCGAATTATAACGGAAGGCAGAATAACTGCAATATTCGGTATTAACAATTCTTATATAGACGAATTGGTTAAAGCCAAAATTATTGAAAAAATCAGAACGCTACGATTTGAGGAAGATTCCTATATATGGATTAATGAAATATTAAATTATGAAGGCGGAGATAACTATGCCATCCGGAAAGTCCATCCCAATATGCCGGAAACAGAAGGGATGTATCTTTCCACATCTATGACAGATATAAAAGGAGAACATCCCTACCAGACGGAGTTAGATGGCATAAAACAAAACGGAGAGTTATTTTTTACTTATTATTTTAAAAAATATGAGAGTGATGAAATCTCTAAGAAACTAACCTATGCAAAGCTGTATAAAGAATATGACTGGGTAATTGCAATGGGAATTCAACTAGATGATATGCAGAGTTATATAGACCAGACTACAGGGGAAAGCAAAAGCTTAGCTTCCAGGCTCACCATTGCTTTAGTCTTTATTTTCTTTGTTATATTATTTTTAAGCTTTGCTTTGATTTTAGGTATTGAAAAAATGTACCATCATACTGCGAAAAGACAATTAGAAGCAGAAGTAAATCATGATCCGCTGACAAAAGCTTATAGTAGAAGATATGGGGACAAAGAGCTTAACCATGCCTTTAAAGAGTTTAAACAGACAGGCATCAGTCCTGGCATAATGTTATTTGATATGGATTATTTTAAAAAAATTAACGATACTTACGGACATGCTGTAGGTGACCTGGTTTTGATTGAAATAGTCAAGAGTATGAATCGGTTTATAAGAAGTACGGATAAATTAATCCGGTGGGGCGGAGATGAATTTGTTGCCGTTTTTAATGGTTTACAGAAGGAAAATGCCCATTATTTCGGCGAAAAGATGTTGATGGTCGCTTCTGCTATAAAGGTGCGGGTTGGTGAGGAAATCATTTATCCTACAATTTCTATTGGGATATCCTACTTTGAGGAAACAGATATAGACTATACAGATGTGTTAAAGCGTGCTGATGATGCTTTATATCAATCAAAAACTAAGGGTAGAAAGCAAACTACAGTAAATTAAATAGCAAAAAGTATTTTTCAATGATGGTTACAAGATAATAAACGAATGTAGAATCTGCAAAAAACATGTAGAATAGGCATTACCTCTTGTGAATCTGCGTTTCATAAAATATAATAAAAATGTAAGGATTTTACAATAAAATCTTAATAAAGGAGGGACAGGGAATACATATTGAGTTGGGATATAGTAATTCGATATAACGTGTTTGTGGGAACACTTTATATCGGATTGGTTTAGCCAGTAAAATCTAAATTTGAAATGGGATGTTTATAACCGTAAATTGGATGGAATAGTGGGATTATTTATACGGGGATAGAAAAAGCAGCAGAGGGCACAGGGAATGTCACTGCTGTTTTTTGTACTATTTTTTTCTTATATAAGTACAAAAAGAACAATGAACGGCTGTATAAATTTACAATATAAGTTAATAATATGTAGAATAAGCAAAAAAAATGTAGAATAAGCAAGAACTATTGTAAAGTATTAGTAAAAAAAATATAATAAAATTGCAACAAGAGTATGTAGTTTATGGAGAAGGAGGGCAGCAAAGAATATATAATGGGTTGGGTTATTTAGAGAAGGTATGAATTTCTCATTAAAGAGTATTCATACGGAAAGAAGGCAATCGAATCTGGGGTGGGTTTGATTACTGTGAAACAAGGTGTTTTAAGAGAGGGAGGAAAAATAAGGAATGAATATCTTAGAAACAAGAATGAATATTTTGAAAACAAGAATAAACAGTAAGTTTATTGTATGTGCACTTGTCCTTGCAATGCTTATGGGTGCCTTTGCCAATGTTAAAATCTTTGCAGCTGGTGTTTCAGTAACGGAAAGCGGAAGTTGGTATGAAAGCGCCTATATAAAATGGCAGCCCTTGCAAAGCGCTAAGGGTTACAATGTATATGTGAAACCAGCAAATGCTTCCGATTCAGCTTATGTCCAAATTGATAACCAGCTAATCAGACAATATGCCACATACTGGAGGGCGGATGCAGTAGGACTTTCCGCAGGAAATTATTTCGTAAAAGTAGAGGCAGTACTTTCTAATGGTACGAAAGTAAACCATGTATCCTCTACTTTGGAGGTAAAGGCGCACGACAGAAGTGGTTTTGCATTTTCTGGTGAGTCACAATATAAAACCGGCTCGGGTGCCTATAAGGAGGATGGAACCTTAAAGGATGGAGCACAGGTTATTTATATAACGTCCGAGACAGCCAAAACAGTAGAACTGGATGTAATCGTAAATAGTTCCGGTAAGTTACAGACGGGTACTGGCATTGGTGAAATATTAAACTTACGGCAGAAAGGCTATGATACACGACCTCTTTCCATTCGTTTCCTTGGAAGGGTAACGGATGAAAATATGAGTGGGCAGTTAAATAGCAGCGGTTACCTACAGGTAAAAGGAAAGTCCTCCTATGCCGAAATGAACATGACACTGGAGGGGATTGGTGAAGATGCAACTGCTTACGGCTGGGGAATTTTATTAAGAAATTGTGGAAATGTAGAAGTACGGAATCTAGGAATCATGTTATTTCCTGATGATGGTATCTCTCTGGATACCGGTAACTGTAATATATGGGTACATAATAATGATATCTTTTACGGAAGAGCTGGCTCCGATGCAGATCAGGCAAAAGGGGACGGCTCTGCGGATGTAAAAGGTGCATCTACTTATGTTACTATTTCTTATAATCATTTTTGGGACTCCGGTAAAAGCTCCCTATGCGGTATGAGTGATACGGCAGAATTCTTTGTAACCTACCACCATAACTGGTATGACCATTCTGATTCCCGCCATCCGCGTATTCGTGTGGCCTCCGTACATATCTATAATAATTATTTTGATGGGAATTCAAAATATGGCGTGGGTACTACAAAAGGCAGTTCTGCCTTTGTAGAAGCTAATTATTTCAGAAATTGTAAATATCCTATGATGAGTTCGAAACAAGGAACAGATGCGCTGGGCGACGGAACTTTCTCCGGTGAGAACGGTGGTATGATAAAGGCTTATAATAATATTGTAGAAGGTGCGTCCAGTCTTATCTATGCCAACTCAGATGCCGGAACAACCAGAGCAGATAACCGCTCCTATGATGCCTATCTGGCATCAGAAAGAAATGAAATAGTACCAGCCTCTTATAAAACCATAGCAGGAGGTACAGGCTATAATAATTTTGATACCAGAAAAGATATGGGAGTAGCTCTTTCTGCGATTGATTCGGTTGGTGATGTAAAGGCGATTGTAACTGCTGATGCCGGTCGTTTAAATGGCGGAGATTTTACCTGGGTATTTGATAATGCAGTTGATGATAAGTTGTATACGGTAAATACTGCTTTAATGAATAAAATCAGAAATTATCAATCCGAACTTATTTCTGTTGGAGGCAATTCAGAACAAGTTACACCTATACCAACTACAATTCCGACGGTAGTACCAACAGCAGTACCAACCGTAACACCGACAGCAGTTCCTACAGTAAATCCAACACCAACACCGGTTACTGGCGGTTATATACATAACTTTACCACAGACGGAAAAGATAGTAGTTTTTTTACCATTAAAGGGAACCTATCCTCCAGTAAAGGTTCAGTTATCTATGAAGGCATAACACTGACCCAGTGTTTGAAGATGGAAAGCTCCACCAATATTGAGTTTACCTTAAGTGAACCGGCTTCCTTAACCTTAGTATTTAATTCCCCGGATGGAGTGAACGTAAAGATTGATAATACGGAGCATCCGGTAAGAGATGGAATTGTAACCGTTTTACTTGACAGCGGAGTGCATGCTGTTACCAAAGGGGATGTTGCTAATTTATACTATATGGAAGTGAAATAAAACTATTACTTGCCAGCATTATGACAAATTCAGTATAATGCTGGCAATAATTATGAAAAAAAATGTTGATTTTTCTGCTAAAGTATGTTATAAATTTAACATACATGTTCTAAAACATGTTCTATATTTAATCAGGGAGGAAGTTATGAAGAAAAATTTATTTGGCAGAACTGGAAAAAGATTTATGGCCTTAGGTCTGACAGCAATGTTAACGGTATCTTTGTTTGCTGGCTGTACAAAGAAAACTGTCCCAAGTAATTCCCAGTCAGGTGCCGAACCCACGACAGGTGTTGTAACTACGGAGGAAGGAAAGTATACAGCAGGAACTTACACAGCGACAGTAACCGGTATGCATGAAATGACTGTTACTGTTACAGTATCAGAAACGGAAATTCTGGACATTAAAGTTGACCATCAGGAGACACCGGGTGTCGGAGAACCAGCAGTGGAATCCATTCCAGCTGAAATTCTTGACATTCAGGGACTTGGCGTTGATACTGTATCCGGTGCCACTTTGACAAGTAATGGTATATTAGAAGGTGTGAAGGAATGTTTAAAACAGGCAGGCCTTAGCGACGAAGAAATAGAGAATTTGGCAAAAATAAAAAAAGCTGTGGAAGAGGAAGAAGACCAGGAACTGACTGCTGACGTTGTTGTAATCGGAGCAGGCGGTGCCGGTATGGCAGCAGCAGTTACTGCTAGTCAGGCAGGCAAAAAAGTAATTGTAATTGAAAAAACTGGAAAGATGGGTGGTAACACTATACTTTCAGGTGGAGCACTAAATGCAGTAGATGAGGGAAGTGAAACGGCTCTTGCCAATAAAGACAGTGTGGAAAATCACTTTAACCAGACTTTTGAAGGAGGAGATAAAGAAGGGGATTCTGTATTAGTACATTCCCTTGTTGAAAATGCTTGGTCAGGAGTAGAATGGTTAAAGAGCCTTGGTATGGAATTTAATGATGGTGTGTTTACCGTAACCGGTGGTATGTGGCCTCGTGCTCATAAACCGGTAGAACCGGAAGGCACAGGCTTCTTTAAAACCTACCAGGAATACCTTAATACCCATAGTGAAATCACCATGGTGTATAATACAACAGCAAAAGAATTTGTTGTTGAAAACGGCGTGGTAACAGGCGTAGTTTGTACCGGTAAAACTGGTAATACAATAACTGTTAAAGCTTCAAATGGTGTAGTACTTGCAACCGGAGGTTTTGGTCAAAATATCGAAATGCGTATAAAGTACAATGATATAACAAAGAAATGGCCGACCTTGGATGAATCCATACCAAGCACCAACACGAGCGGAATTACAGGTGACGGTATTATTATGGCAGAAGCAATAGGAGCTAATCTTGTTCAAATGGGTAACATTCAGTTATTACCATTAGGTGATCCTAAGACAGGAAGCCTTTCTGGTAACATAGAACATGCAGTAGAAAGCCGTATCTTTGTTAATCTGGAGGGTAACCGTTTTGTGAATGAAGGCGGTCGCCGTGATGAAATGACTTTGGCATTATTTGAACAACCTGAAACAAAAATGTATATCGTTATGGATAGCGATACATATAAAGAAGGCAACGAGTTAAATAACTTTGGCGAAAGTATCGCCGATTTAGTAGCTGCCGGACGCGCTTTAAAAGCTGATACATTGGAAGAGCTGGCAGCACTTATGGGAGTACCTGCAAAAAATCTTCTGGAAACGGTGGAAAATTACAACCGTTATTGTAAGGGTGGAGATGCAGAAGGACAAACCGATGAATTCGGTCGTATTTTATTCACAGATACAGATGGTGTAAACAACGGAATCAATAATGGGCCTTTCTATGCAGCACTTCGTGTACCTACCGTACACCATACAATGGGTGGTGTTCAAATCAATGAACAGGCTCAAGTTATGGATACAAATGGTAATGTAATTCCGGGACTGTTTGCTGCCGGTGAGGTAACAGGAGGCATCCATGGAAGTAACCGACTTGGAGGTAATGCCTTGACTGACACGGTAGTATTCGGACGTATTGCTGGTACAAGTGCATCAGAATTTACAAAATAATTGAATAAGCCGAGAACAATGCTCTGTAAAAGGTACATATTAAGTACTTTTTACAGGGTATTTTTGTTTAATGGTAAGGTTTCTTATGACAAGATTAATCGCAAAAAAAGGTGCCCATTCTTCCTTGGAGCATGAAACGGGTTTTCATTTCTGGAAAAAAATGATATAGTATTAAGGAACCCAAAAGATAAGGAACAGATATAAAGGAGATAGCGAAATGAACCCGGAAATAAAACACAGGGCAAGAAAACAGGAACTATTTCAGCAGATAAACCAACTGATAGAAAAAGAGGGTTTTGCAAACCTGACAATTCGGAAAATATGTAAAAACCTTGATATATCTATTGGCACCTTCTATCATTATTTTCCCGATAAAAGCGATATTGCCTGGATACTATTCTCTGATATTGACAATTATTTTGAAACAGAGGTAGTTAAGGAATTCAGTGATAAGGAACCGGATAATCTTATAACCTTCTCTATGGAATATGGAGCATTTATTATGAAACGAGGGGTGGAAAACTGTCGCTGCATTAATTTGGCTCCGCTAAAAAGCAAAGGTCACAGTTATTTAGATGAAGGTAGAAGTATTTTTTTGAACCTCTATGGTATTTTTCAAAGAGGAACTGAGAAGGAACAATTTGCACTTACTGGTGACAGTCTGGAAACTGCCCGTATGTATATGATATTACTGCGTGGTTATTGCACCGACTGGGCAAAGCGGGAGGGTAATTATGATTTGGTGGATGCGCTAAAACGTTTCAGCATATTGTTTTGCAAAAGTCTGATAAATAATCCTTCATAGTAGTATACTTTAGATATTGAGGTAATTAAATGTATACAGAGAAAAGATATACAAACAAGGGATGTACAGAATAGAATAAGCAGAGCAAAAAATAAGCAAAGTGTTTATATACTATAATAAAGGATAAATCGATAAGACATTTAGAAAAAGAATCATATGAGTGAAAGAAATACAGAAAAAGGAACGGCTGTCACATAGGATACGTTCACTCTTTACTAATTGTGGCAGTATCACAGGTAACCTGTGATATGCAATGGGGGAAAGGTTGAATAAAGATATAAAACCCCTTGATTTGTACGCGACAAATGGTCGCAGATGGGAGCGAAATATGAAAATACAAAAGGTTACATTAATTGGTTTAGGTGCAATGGGAGTTTTTTTCGCTCCTCAGTTAGAAGATTTTTTAGGAAAAGAGAACTTTAGAGTTTTGGCTGATGGGGAACGTAAACAAAGATTGGAAGATAAAGGAGTTACAGTGAATGGAATAAATCACAAATTTCATATCATTACGCCCGATACAACAGGTGATGAGGCTGATCTAATTATAATGGCAGTAAAGGATACAGGACTTTCTAAGGCAATTGAGGATATTAAAAATCAGGTAGGAAAGCATACACAGATTCTTTGCGTAATGAACGGAATAGACAGTGAAAATCAACTTGCAGCGGTTTACGGTTGGGAGCATGTTCTGTATTCCTATATGAGAATCTCCATTTCTATGAAGGAAGGAAAAGCTGATTTTAACCCGCAGCTCGGCAAGGTACATTTTGGGGAGGCAGATAATACAGAATTAACGGATAGGGTAAAGGCAGTAAAGGAACTGTTTGAAGCCAGCGGAATCAAGTATCAAATAGATACGGATATGAGAAAAGGTCTGTGGTTTAAGTTTATGTGTAACATAGGAGAAAATATGACCTGCGCGCTGTTAGAAGTTCCTTTTGGTGCTTTTCGTGAAAGTGAACATGCCAATGCTATTAGGCACAAAGCCATGGAAGAAGTGATAGCCATAGCAAATCGCCTTGGTATTGATTTGGGAGAAGAAGACATAAAACGTCAAGATGCTAGAATACAGCAAATTCCATTTGGCAACAAACCGTCCACCTTACAGGATTTAGAGAATGGAAGGCTGACAGAGATAGAGATGTTTGCCGGAAAAGTAGTGGAAATGGGTAAGGAATTAGGGATAGATACACCTTACAACTGGATGTTCTATCACGCAATTAAAGTAAAGGAAGAAAAACTGTCTGGAAGATTCCTTCCATAATTTTGTTTAAATATATTAAAGTTCATAGCATTATCAATAGAGAAATGAACAGGCACAAAGTTAGTTTTCGGGGTTTCTTACCTTCTTCCGAAAGGCACCTGGAGTTAAATCGGTGCTTTTTTTAAATTGACGGATAAAGTGATAGACCTCACTATATCCTAACTCCTGTGCAATCCGTTTGACTGGTAAATCCGTTGAGGTCAATAACTCTTTAGCACAGGTAATCTTTGTTTGAATCACATCTGTTATACAGGTTACACCAAACGCTTTCTTATACATAACCTGGAAGTAGGCTTGGGAAAGATGGGCTTTTGCAGCCAATTCCTCTATTGTCCAGGTTTTTTCTGGTGAATTTAAAATAAGGTTTCGTACGGAATTCAAATCTTCATAATGGGGCAGACAGGTATTTTCCTGCTGTAATAAATCATATTGTTCAGCAACTCGTATCATGAGAAGGTGAATTAATAAATCCGTAATCCGATTCCAATATTTATTTTTTGAATTCTCTTCTGCTATTTCTTTTAAGGTTCTGCTAATACAACTATCCTTTGAGACCTGAATGGGTTTGTTCAAAGGATAAGTCAATTCTTTTAAAAATTCTGTTCTGTCTTTTACTGCAAAATGTAAATAATCGTCAACGTATTTTGCACCATTTGGAAAGTACTTATGTGGCACGAAATTATCAATAAGTATAACGGAAGGAGCAGACACCGTGAAGACCTCTTTGTTAATAACAAAGGTACTGGGAGATTTTGCAAAGAGGAACGTAAAATCTGTCCGGCCATTTGGGCGGTCTTGAAGAAAGTCACTTCCATGAACATTATTCAATGAAATAAAATGTATGTACATCTACGAAACTCCTCTCTATAAAAAACAAATTATATATCAATTATTTGTAATTATACAGCATTGTTGTTGGTCAATCAAGGTTTTATAATAAATATGTTATGAAATGTGTATAAAAACAAGACTAAAAAAAGCTTTAAAAATGATTAAATGCCTAAAATGTCTATAAAATAGGTTTCGTAAAAACAGTTAAGGGGCAGACAATAATTTGCGAACAGGCAAATATAGGAGGACAAAATAGTGTGCAGTAATCCAATTATTTGGGCGGATTTCCCTGATTTGGATGTTATTCGTGTAGAGGATACATATTATATGATAAGTACAACCATGCATTTTATGCCGGGTGGGGTAATACTACGTTCTTATGACTTGTATCATTGGGAATTGGCGGCCTACGTTTATGATCGGTTGGAGGAGACGAAAGGTCAGAAACTTAGCGAGGATAAAAATATATATGGGAAAGGTATGTGGGCAGCTAGTCTTCGGTATCATGAGGGTATATTTTATGTCTGCTTTGTTGCCAATGATACCCACAAAACCTATTTATATCAGGCTGAAAATATTGAGGGACCTTGGAGAAAGCAATATATAGACGGATTTTATCATGATTGCTCCCTGTTGTTCGAAGAGAAACGAGTATATATCGTATATGGGAATAAAGAAATCTATATAACAGAGTTAGATCAAAATCTGTCCGGCCCAAAGAAGGGCGGTCTTCACCGGATGCTGCTTAAGGATACAAATAACGTTATATTAGGGTATGAGGGATCACATATCTATAAAATCAATAATAAATACTATTTGTTTCTTATTCATTGGCCTGCAGAAGGAACAAAACGCAGAGTACAGTCCTGCTTTGTGTCAGATTCCCTTCAAGGCGATTTTGTAGGAAAAGATGTACTAGATGATGATTTAGGATTTTTTAATCAGGGAGTTGCACAGGGAGGTATTGTAGATACACCCGCAGGCGAGTGGTATGCTATGTTATTTCAGGATCATGGAGCTGTAGGAAGAATTCCGGTACTTGTTCCGTTTGTCTGGGAGGAGGATTTTCCGGTCTTTGGATTTGATGGAAAAGTGCCAGGGATACTCCGTGTAGAAAGTACGCGTAAAGGGCATCTGTATGAGCCACTTGTAGCCAGTGATGATTTCAATTATCTGCCGGATAAAGAAGGCAGAGTACATTTAAAGAAGATGTGGCAATGGAATCATTTGCCTGAAAATGAATTATGGTCTGTTCTTGAGAATCCGGGTCACTTACAGTTAAAAACTGCAAGTATATGTAAAGGTCTTGAGCAAGCCAGAAACACCTTGACACAACGTTTAATGGGGCCGGTCTCTCAGGTTTTTGTAACGGTGGAGTACGGCGGTTTAAAAAATGGGGATTACGCCGGTATTTGTGCATTACAGGGGGATTTTGGATTTATAGCAGTTAAAAGAAATGAGAATAAGAATTATCTTGTTATGGCAGCTAAAGAGGCTGTCCAGACACACCCATACGGAGAACAAGTCCGTCAGGAACAGGAATACGCTAAAGTCCCTATAACGGGAACGCAAATTACTTTAATGGTATCAGTTGATTTTTGCAACATGGCAGATGAAGCGGAATTTTTTTATTTGGAAGATGAGAAATTTAAGAGGCTTGGTCCAATTCATAAGTTAACGTTCAGATTAGATCATTTTGTCGGATGCAGGGTGGGTCTGTTTTATTATTCTACAAAAGAGTCCGGTGGTAAAGTCAGTTTTAGTGAATTTACGTATAATCAAAAATAGTCATTGTAAGAAAATGGAATAAAAGAGAATAAAAGATACAATATGTATATTTTATTCTCTTTTATGATGTAAAAAATATATAAAATATATAAAAATGTATTATTAATATAAAAACTCTTGGATTACTTTATTACATAAAGTTACAAAAACAGTCTGAAATGAGTGTCTATCATATTTAGAAAAGCAAAAAATGATAAGCGAATAGCAACATTTAAGAAGAATTCAATATGCAAAATGTATATAATTAACACATGAAGGGGAGAGAAAGTATACATATTGAATAAAAGGTAAAAGAGATGACAATCGTTAGAGGAAGGAGCTTAGAGAGTGAAGTTGAAGTGTCTTTAGATGGCGACAGTGAAAATACTATATTGTTACTGGTATGCCAGCAGGTAAAGTGATTGCAAGGTTCAAGAAGTTGCAAGTAGAAGGTGAGATGATTGTGATGAGGAAAAAGATAATCGGAATTGTATTGTTAACTGCAATAATAGTTATGGTTTTACGGATAGGAAGCCATGATACCGAGGGCTACTTCTTTAAGTATGCAGATGCGGTCAATCTTGAGACAGATGTTGAGGGGATAGGGAGAGAAAATACTTATAGCAAATATCTTTTGGAGCATGCAGGAGAAATTCTGCCCAGAAAAGAGATTGACCTTGATCTTCGGGCAGGAGGCAAGCTGTCAGGAACTGAGATTTTAGAGGAATACGAGGGAGAAGAGGCGGTTCTACTCACTTTAGAGGAGTCCTTTGTGGAATGGCAGATTTCAGTTTCAGAGGGAGGAATGTACCAAATTTATATAGAATACTATCCTGTAAAAGCAAGAGGGGTGGACATTGAAAGAAAACTATATATTAATGGTGAACTTCCGTTTTTAGGTGCGGAGGCATTGAACCTAACCAGACTTTGGACGAATGGGACGGAAATCATTACAGATAATCAAGGCAATGATATCAGACCCACTCAGGTAGATGTATCGTTGTGGACAGGTGTGTATTTAAAAGATGATATGGGATACTATACCAGACCTTATTCCTTTTACTTTAAAAAAGGGATTAATACCATAGGATTAGAAGGAGTGAATGAGCCTATGGTTATCAAAAGTATTACGTTGCAGCCGGTAGCGGAAAATAATAATTATACAGAATACAGAAAAGAGATGGAACAACTCTCTTTGACTGATACAGTTTTAAATTATAAGCAGGTTATTCAAGGAGAGGCTTCCACATTAAGGTCTTCGCCATCCTTGTATCCCATCTATGATAGGTCTTCCTCTAATACACAGCCGGCCAGTGTGTCAAAGATAAAGTTAAATATGATTGGAGGGAATGCCTGGCGGGTACCGGGCCAGTGGATAGAATGGGAATTTCAAGTACCGGAGGATGGGTATTACCATATTACAATTAAGGGAAGACAGAACTATAAAAGAGGCTTTGTATCTACGAGAATATTGTATCTTGATAATCAGATACCCTTTTCAGAAATGGAGCAGGTCAGCTTCCGTTATAGTAATACATGGGAAAATATGAGCCTTTCAGATGTGGATAACCAGCCTTATGAATTTTATCTTAAGAAGGGTATACATACGTTACGGCTTGAGGTTACGCTTGGTGATTTGGGGGATATCTTAAACCGGATGCAGGATTCAGTATACCGCCTGAATGAGATATACCGTAAAATACTTGTTCTTACAGGAACTACGCCGGATAAGTATCGGGATTACAAAATTGATACAATCTATCCCGAGGTAATAGAAGGCATGGAGCTGGAAAGCAAACGGTTATATAAGATAGTAGATGATATCGTAGCCTATACCGGGCAAAAGGAAAGTCAGGCAGCAATTATTCAAACCTTGGCAGAGCAGTTGGAGCGATTTGTTGAAGACCCCTTTAAGATTGCGAGAACCTTTACAAATTTTAAAGATAATATTAGTGCTTTGGGAACTGCTGTCCTGAATTTAAGTGAAGCACCCTTGGATATTGATTATATTACAATAACCGGTCTTAAGGCGGAGGTAGATTCGGTAAAAGAGAATTTTGCTGATAAAATACTGCATGAAATAAAATCTTTTGCGGCATCGTTTACGGAAGATTATAACGCGGTGGGAGACGTGTATGAAAAGGAAGAAGCCGTAGAAGTATGGATTTTGACCGGTAGAGATCAGAGCAGCATTTTAAAATCCATGATTGATGATTCCTTCACACCGAATACAGGGATTAAGATTAACGTAAAGCTGGTGGAGGCTGGTACAGTGCTTAATGCGGTTATCGCAGGAACTGGTCCGGATGTTGTGTTGTCGGCAGGTCAGGGAGAGCCGGTTAATTATGCTCTTCGAAATGCAGTGGAGGACTTGACTCAGTTTGATGGATATGAAGAAGTTTTAAACGATTACTATCCCAGTGCATATACACCCTTTTATTTTGAAGAGGGAATCTATGCCCTGCCGGAAACACAAAATTTTAACGTTATGTTTTACCGGAAGGACATTTTTAAGGAGTTAGGAATTGAGCTGCCAAATACCTGGGATGAACTGATTAATATTCTACCCACGATTCAGCAGAATAATATGAATGTGGCTGTTCCAACGACAGAAAGAGTGATTAATAACGTATCTAGTCCGGATTTATCTAGTTTTTTTGCCCTGCTATATCAGAATGGGGGCACGGTATATGATGCGTCAGGCAAAAGAACCTTAATTGATGAAGAAAGCGGTGTTAAGGCTTTTGAAACCTATACCCATTTATTCACCCAGTATAGTGTTCCGACAATATATGATTTTGTGAATCGATTCCGGTCTGGGGAGATGCCCCTTGGGATACAGGATTACAGTGTGTTTAATACGCTGGTGGTATTCGCACCCGAAATCAGGGGGGTATGGGATTTTACACTGATACCCGGCACTTTAAAGGAAGATGGAACGATTGACCGTTCCTGTCATTCTTCCGGTACCTGCTCCATGCTGCTAAAGCAGGAGGACGAAGCAATGAAGGAAAAAGCCTGGGAGTTTCTAAAGTGGTGGTCCAGCGCAGATACCCAGATTCGCTTTGGACAGGAGATGGAGAGTGTTATGGGAGCTTCTGCAAGATATGCGACAGCTAATACAAAAGCCTTTCAGCAGCTATCCTGGAGCAGTACACAGCGGGAGGTGTTAGAGGAACAATGGAGGTTTACGGTAGGCTTAAGGGAGGTAGCCGGAGGCTATTATACAGGACGTCATATTACCAATGCAATCCGAAATGTTCTCAATAAAAAGGAAGATCCCCGGGAGACATTATTAGATTATGCAAGAACCATTGACGAAGAGATTGTAAAAAAACGCTTGGAATTTGGTCTTGACTTAAGATAGGGAGGGAATGAATTGAAAATAATTCAAAAATATATCAAAAAGAAAAGACGGGATATGCATATGTCCTTTAAGAAGGCCAAGAAATATAAAACCTGTTATTTATTTCTAGCTCCCTATGCAATTCTTTTTACGTTATTCTACATTACACCGGTGGTTGTATCCTTATGCTTAAGTCTTACTTATTATAATGTTTTAGAACCGCCTGAATTTATAGGACTGCAAAATTACATTAATTTGATTTTAGCAGACGATGTATTTTTAAAGGCTGTCAAGAACACTTTTTTAATAGCAGCGATTACAGGACCAGCAGGATATATGGCAGCGTTTTTGTTTGCCTGGTTCATCAATGAATTGCCAAGGTATTTAAGAGCTTTTGCAGTAGTGGTTTTTTATGCACCGACCATATCCGGGCAGGTATATTTAATCTGGGCAATTATGTTTTCAGGAGATGCCTATGGATATATTAATGCTTTTCTTACGAATCTTGGAATCATAAACCAGCCTGTTTTATGGTTGACAAACCCCAAGTATATGCTTTGGGTGGTTATTCTTGTATCCTTATGGATGAGTCTTGGAACCGGATTTTTAGCTTTTGTTGCTGGTTTGCAAGGGGTAGATAGAGCTATGTACGAAGCCGGTTATATTGATGGAGTAAAAAACCGGTGGCAGGAGCTTTGGTATATCACTCTTCCGAGTATGAAGCCTATGCTCATGTTCGGAGCGGTTATGACCATAACCCAGTCTTTTGGTGTAGCAGATGTTCCTATGGCATTAACAGGTTTTCCAAGTACGGATTATGCTACTCAGACAGTGGTATCCCACTTGATTGATTATGGTTCCCTGCGGTTTGAGATGGGGTATGCCTCAGCCATAGCAACACTTCTTTTTATTACCATGATTTTATGTAACCGTATCATTCAGGCAATGCTTCGGCGCGTAGGTAATTAATAGGAGGACTAAGAATATGGAGAAAAGCGATGAAGATTAGGAAGTATTTAAAACGCAGTAAACCCAACCGTTCCAGAGTAGGGGATGCCGGTATCTATCTGTTGCTCATTTTTTTCGGGCTATTTATGGCGTTTCCGTTAGTTTATGCGATCAATGGAGCGTTTAAGCCTCTGGATGAAATATTTGTTTATCCTCCGAGATTATTTGTAGAAAATCCAACGCTTAATAACTTTCAGGATTTATTTATAATCATGGGAAAGTCTTGGGTACCTTTTTCCAGGTATTTATTTAACACGGTTTTTATAACAGCAGCCGGAACAGCGGGGCATCTGCTGATAGCCTCCATGGGTGCTTATGTACTAGCTAAATATGATTTCCCGGGAGGTAAAACTTTCTTTCGGATTGTTGTGACGGCTCTTATGTTTAATGGCTATGTAACGGCTATACCGAATTATCTGCTAATGTCCAGAATCGGTTGGGTAGATACCGTATGGTCCATTGTAATACCAGCATTTGCAGCACCCATGGGTCTTTTCCTTATGAAACAGTATATGGAAGGGATACCGGACGCATTACTAGAGGCAGCAAAGATTGACGGTGCCAGGGAATGGCGAGTGTTTTCTACGATTGTTATGCCCATGGTGAAGCCGGCATGGCTGACACTGATAATCCTTTCTGTGCAAAATCTTTGGAATACAAAAGCATCAAACTTTATATATTCTGAGGAATTAAAGACCCTGCCCTATGCCTTACAGCAGATTATAAGCGGAGGCGTGGCAAGAGCTGGGGTAGGTGCTGCGGTTACACTGGTTATGATGATTGTTCCCATCAGTATATTTATCATATCGGAAAGTAATATTATTGAAACTATGGCAAGTTCAGGAATAAAGGATTAAGGAGGAGAGGATGAAGTCAAAATTAAAAATATTCTTTTTCTGTTTTGTTTTAGCTTGGCTGTTTCCAACGGTAACAGTACACGCCGAGAAAACGATATATACCTATAATTATGATTTTTGGGGTATTGAAAGAGAGTCTCCTGATTCCTATAGAGCTGAAGTTACCGTGATGGGGCACAGTCTGGGAATTGGTGACTTTAAAGATCCCCAGGGGTTATTCGTCAGAGGCAACCTTATTTATATTTGCGATACTGGAAACAACAGGATTGTAGTACTAAAAAAAGATACAGAAGCTATAACGGTAGTTGAAGAATTCGGAGAGGTTGGAGGAGAAACCGCTGCGACCGCCTTATTAGGACCCCAGGATATCTATGCCGCCGCTAATGGCGACATGTACATTGCAGATACCGGAAATCAAAGGATTTTGCACATTGATGCAGGGCATAGGGTAGTAAAAGAAATGAGAAAGCCCGAGGATGAAACCGTTGATAAGTTATCAGACTTTTTACCAGTGAAGGTTGTAGCTGACAGATCCGGGAGGACATTTGCACTAGCTAAAAATTATAATAAAGGTTACTTAGTCTACGGAAGTGATGGTATATTTACCGGATATGTGGGTGCCAGTGAGGTTAAGTTTAATATGGTTGATTATCTCTGGAAGATGGTATCCACAAAGGAACAGCGTGCGCAGCTAGAGCAGTTTGTGCCGACGGAGTATAACAATATTGCTCTGGATAAGGACGGTTTTATATATACCACTACTTCGGTATTTGATGAGAATGAATTGCTTAAAGATGAAGCCAAGCCGATTCGAAAGTTAAACTCTATGGGTGTGGACATATTAATTAAGAATGGCTGGTATCCGCCGATTGGTGATATATCCTGGGGAAATGCAGGTGGAGTAACAGGGCCTTCTAAATTCGTAGATATAACGGCTCTTGATAATGATACCTATTATGCTCTTGACAGAACAAGGGGACGAATCTTTGGCTATGATTTTCAGGGAAATCTGCTTTATGTCTTTGGTGGTCTTGGTAATAAGCTTGGATACTTTCAATTACCTGCGGCAATTGAGCATATGGGACATGAGTTGTTAGTACTGGACTCTAAAAGTGCAGGGCTTACCTTTTTTTCTCCAACAGAGTATGGAAGTCTGATTAATCAGGCACTAGCAGAATATAAGAGGGGGAATTACGACATTTCCTCAGAGTATTGGGAAAAGGTTCTGATGATGGACGGTAACAATGACTTAGCGTATATCGGCATCGGACGTTCTTTATTACGGCAGGGTAAGTACAAAGAAGCAATGACGTATTTCGAACTAAAATATGATGACAACAATTATTCCAAAGCTTTTCAATTATACAGAAAACAATGGATTGAGGCCAATATCGGGTGGATTTTTGTTCTATTCTTTCTTGCTGTACTGCTGCCTGCCGCTGCCGGCTTTGTCAGGAAAGTAAAGAAGGAGGTGGAAGAGATATGATGCTAATCAATAATAAGCGGAAGAATATACGTGCTCTGGCAGAAACCCTCCGCTATTCCCTGTATGTTATAACCCATCCGTTGGATGGATTCTGGGATTTGACCCATGAGAACAGAGGATCTGTTGGTGCTGCTAATATTATTATAGCAATGGCACTGTTAACACAGCTTTTTAAATTGCAGTATACCAGCTTTTTATTTATCAAAATAATATGGGAGCATGTTAATGTGGCTCAGATTATTTTAAGCTTTCTAGCTCCTATTTTTATAGGGTGTTTAGCGAATTGGGGACTTACCACACTTTTTGACGGAAAGGGCAGCATGAAGCAGATTTACATGGCGGTTGGATATGCTTTGACACCCTATGTTCTTATTCAGTTTCCAATGATTTTTATCAGCAATCTCATGACGGCGGAAGAGGGAGCTTTTTATTCTTACAGCATAACCTTTTCATTGATATGGTGCGGAATACTCATTGTGAGTGCAGTAATGATGATTCATGATTATAGCCTTAGCAAGGCTATTCTGATGCTGGTGGCAACTATAGTTGGAATTATGCTGATTGTATTTGTATTGCTGTTATTTTTCAGCTTGGTCAGTGATGCTGTTGCTTATTTTGTTTCTTTATACAAAGAAATTGTTTTTCGTTTTTACTGAAAGGTGGCTGGTGATGAAACGTTTAATAAGACTGGGATTATTTCTTCTATCGGCTGTATTGCTTACAGGTTGTACCGGAGCACAAGAGCAGGGAGAGGTAATGGAACCCTATGCATACACCGGGGATAAAACAATGTATGCGCTTGAAAATGAATTTCTTTCCTTTTCTCTTGATCCTGCTACAACCTATTTTCAGGTAACGGATAAGAAGAATCATACCGTTTGGAATTCCAATCCGGTGGAGGGAGCCAATGATGAAAAGGCGGATGCGGAAAGTAAAAAGCAAATACTATCCACATTGCTTGTAAAATATAGTACGGATGTAGGGATTCAGACAACATACAGTAATTATGAATATAGTATTGCAAAGCAGGTCTATGAGATTGAAGAAGGCAGCGACTATATTAAAGTGAAATACTCTATTGGGGATGTAGAAAAAGTATTTATATACCCGGAAGCTTTGCCGGAATCTAAAATGCAGATATATCTTAATAAGATGGACGATAGTCAGAAAAAGCAGATTGATTCCTACTATAGAAAATACGACGTAAACAAATTGCGAGCTTCTGACAACAAGGAAGAGCTGCTTATTAAATATCCCGACTTAGAGACAGAAAAAGTCTATGTAATCCGGGATAATTTACAGGAATACATCTCTATTAAGCTGGAAGAAGTGTTTGATGCGGCAGGATATACGATGGCTGATTTTGAAGAAGACAGCCACCGGTATGAAAAAGGAGAGGCGAAACAAAAGCCGTTTTATAATATTTCTGTGGTTTACCGGCTAGATAATGAGGAATTAATCGTTGAGGTGCCCTTTGAGGAAATGCAATGGCCGCATAACTATCCATTAATCGAAGTAACAGTATTGCCTTACTTTTGTTCTGGTTCCGCTAAGGAGGAGGGATATTTGTTTGTGCCGGAGGGAACCGGAGGAATTATTGAATTCAATAATGGGAAAGTCCAGCAAAATCCATATTATGCGCAGGTATATGGCTGGGATAATGGTATGAAGCGGGATAGCCTTGTAGATGAGAGCAGAGTGGCTTTTCCGGTATATGGAATTGCTAAGAATAACAGTGCAATGTTGTGCTTTATGGAGGAGTACAATACCTTGGCAACTTTATCAGCAGATGTCAGTGGTAGAAAACACAGCTATAATTATGTGAATGCTTCCTATACTACACTTCATTCTGCATCTGTGCAGGTTTCAGCCAAGTCGGATCGTTCTGTTATGGTATATGAAGCAGAAAAACCGGAAGGGGCAATCAGACAAAGATATCGATTTTTTGGAACCGATAGTTACTCAGAAATGGCAGGAGGGTACAGGGATTACTTAATTGAAAAATATAATCTGGTTAGATATGAAAAAAGCGGTGTACCTGTAAATATTACTTTAATTGGGGCTATTGACGCAGTAAAACAGCGTTTTGGATTTCCTGTATCCGTACCGGTTCCATTAACTACCTATGAGGAAGCAAAAAATATCTTAATGGAACTAATGAATTATGGATACCAGAATGTATCCGTCCGTTACAGCGGCATGATTAACGGGGGCATCAAGCAAACGATTCTTCAATCGGTAAAGCCGGTAAGTGAACTAGGAAGCCGGAAGGAGTTAAAGGCCTATTTAAGTTATGCCAAGGAGAATGATATAGCTGTATTTTTGGATAGTGTAGCAGATTATACCTATAAAGGCGGACTATTTGACGGCTTTTCCGTCAATCGAGATGCATCTAAATATCCAAGCAGGGAAGTAGTAAAGCTCTATGATTTCTCGCCCGTATGGTTTGGGGAGAAGGATTGGATTGACAGCTATTATGTGTTAAAGCCTCAGCTAGCCGTTTCTGGTATGCAGAACGTGGCAAAGGCAGGGGGCAATTTTGGCACAAGCGGAATTGCCTTTCGGGATATAGGCTATACATTAAATGCAGATTATAATCCCAAAAATCTGTTAACCAGAGAAAAAGTTGCGATTTTACAGCAAGAGGCACTAAAAGAAATCAGAGCAGTAGGACAAAAGATTATGGTTAAAGGCGGCAATGAATATGTACTATCCTATACAGATTTTATTGTAGATATGGAGCTTACAGGCAATCCATATCAAATAATCGACTATGGCGTACCGTTTTATACAATTGCATTGCATGGACTGCTGCCCTATACCGGAACCTCATTAAATCTTTCGAATAATTATACAGATATGGTTTTAAAAAGTGCTGAAACAGGGGCAGGTCTTTCATTTACCTTTATGAAGGAGCCGGTAGCGCTCCTGCAAAATACCAACTATACCTATTATTTTGGTGCTGATTATGATAAGTGGAAAGAAGAGGCCTATACAATCTATAACAGATATGAAGCCGAGCTTGGAGGTCTTTTTAATCAGTTTATCACAGGGCATGAACGTCTGGCGGAGGGTGTCTTTGTTACCAGTTATGAGGGCGGAACCAGGGTCTTTGTTAATTATAGCAATGCGGACTATACAGAAGGAACTTTAAAAGTACCGGCTCGTGATTATAAAGTGGAAGGGAGGTAGAGTATGGCTAAGAAAAAACATAAGGATTTAAGGAAGAGAAAAGCCATTACCGGATATTTGTACATAGCACCCTTTATTATCGGCTTCCTTGCGTTTATGGTATTGCCCTTAATCGAATCATTTAGGATGAGCTTTTCAAATGTACTAATCGGCAGCGGAAGTGGTGGTTTTGTCATGGAATTCGTAGGTTTGGCTAATATTAAAAAAGCCTTTTTAGTAGATCCGGAATTCAACCGTTTTTTAACGGATGAATTGTCTAAAATGGTCATACATGTTCCGACTACTTTGATTGTAAGTTTTTTTATGGCACTTCTTTTGAACCAGTCCTTTAAGGGGAGGGGAATGGTAAGGGCTATATTCTTTCTGCCAGTCATACTATCCTCAGGGGTATTGGTTGGACTGGAATTTGACAACAGTCTTCTTGCAGGAATGCAGGACTATATTAAGGCAAATACCAATACGGCAAGTATTACGACTGTGTTAAGAGAAATCCTGTCAAACAGTAATTTTGGTACCAGGTTTCTAAAGGTAGTTTTTGAAATTGTGGATGGAGTTTATGATGTTGTGATTGCCTCCGGTATACAGATTATTATTTTCTTGTCCGGTCTGCAAACGATTTCAAAAAGCATGTACGAAGCGGCTACCATTGAAGGCTGTACCCATTGGGAGAGTTTTTGGAAGATAACACTGCCTATGGTAAGCTCTGTCATACTGGTTAATATGATTTATACGATAATAGATTTCTTTATGCGCACAGACAGCGAGATGATGGATAAGATTAGTTCTACGATGATAGCCAAAATGGATTATGGCTTTAGTTCTGCTATGGCTTGGATATACTTTGTGGCAGTCATTCTTATTATAGCTGTGTTCAGTGCAATTATTTCAAAGTGGGTGTACTATTATGAATAGATTACTTAGTGTGAAATGGAAGGAATTTTATAGCAGGAACAAAAAATCAGGTGGATATCTTTTAAGAAAAAAGGTCTGCTATATTTTATACCGCATTATCCGTGCAATACTGTTATTCGGACTGTGCTTTCTGATATTGCAGCCTCTGATGAATAAGATATCTTTAAGTTTTATGAAAGAGAGAGATTTATACGACCCAACCATTATAGTGGTTCCAAGGAATTTTACAACTGAAAATTATAAGTTGGTGAACCAGTTAATTGGCTTTTGGAGGGCGTTTGGCAATTCCATTGGAATATCTTTGTTAGTCAGTGTGATTCAGGTGGCCTTTTGTACTTTGGTGGGATATGGTTTTGCAAGATTTCAATTCCCTTTAAAGCGATTTTGGTTTGCCTGTGTGGTTCTGGTTATTGTTGTGCCGCCGCAGACAATTATGTCTTCACTTTATCTGAACTTCAGGTTTTTTGATATATTTGGACTTATTACATTAGTGACAGGAAGCACCATAAACTTACAAAAATCAATTGTGCCTTACTTATTATTGTGTATGACTTGTATGGGATTAAAAAGCGGACTGTATATTTTTTTAATCAGGCAGTATTTTAGGGGAATACCAAAAGAGCTTGAGGAAGCCGCATATGTGGATGGATGTGGTAATTTCAATACGTTTATCAAGATTATGCTGCCGGATGCTAAGCCAATATTAATTTCCTGCTTTCTATTTGCTTTTGTATGGCAATGGACGGATGCATTTTATTCCAAAATGTTTATCGGTAATATAGCGTTGATTTCAAACAAATTAACATCTATCAGTGGTTTACTCAATGATTATCTAACCTCTATCAACGGAACGGCAACAAAGGCTTCCGTAGCCTATGGGCAGATGATGATTTCAACAGGTATGATAATGGCAATTATCCCTTTATTGCTGCTATATATAATAGCGCAAAAGGGTTTTGTAGAAAATTTAAGCCAGACCGGCTTAAAAATGTAAAATATTTAAGGAGGATGGTATGATGAAACAAGGTATGAAAAAATGGCTGGCGTTATTAGTGACAGTGGTTTTATGTGCAGGTTCTTTTACTGCCTGCGGCGGTGAGAACGGAAAACAAACAGTAGGAGAGAGTACAGTAACACCGGAGGCAACAGAGGCTGCGCAGACAGAAGTAACACCGGAGGCAGAGGAAGAGCCGGCTATGGATTTGGGCGGAATGGAAATTGTAATAGGTGACTGGTGGTCATCAGAGACAGAGGCTGAGCCGGCAAATGCTATGGAGGAAGCCAGACTGGAATACAGAGAGATGATTCAGGAAAAGTACAACTTTACGATGAAACAGGTCTCGATCTCTAATTATGATGGCATGCAGGAATTGTTTACGACCTCAGTTATGGCGGATGATCCGGCAGCTCAGATATTTTTGCTGTCACCTGCATGGATATCCCAGCCTCTTGCCAATGGCTTGCTATACGATTTGTCAACCTTAAACAGTCTGGATTTTAACCAAAACAAATGGATACGTAATGTAAAAGAAATTATGTCCTTTGGAGATTCCATTTACGGTATGGCTGCCGGCAAAGCAGAACCAAAACTTGGTGTCTACTGGAATAAAAGATTATTTAAGGAAGCCGGACTTGACCCAGATCTGCCCTATGATTTACAAGCAAGCGGAGAATGGACCTGGAATAAGTTCGAAGAGCTGTGTAAAAAATTAACCATTGATAGTAACAATGACGGAACCATCGACAGCTATGCTATGGCGAATTTTTCTATTGATTTCTTCCGAGGAGCTGTAGTATCCAATAATGCCAGATTTATAGGTAAAGATGACGCGGGAAAATTCTATAATGCAACCAATGAGCCAAACTTTTTAGAGGCACTCCAATGGGGTGTTGGACTTATTGAAAAAGGGTATGAAATGCCGGTACCTACGGATGCAGAATGGGATTGGTTTATCTCAGCATTTCGTGATGCCAAAGTTGCAATGCAGGCAGCAGAGCAGTATCAGGTCGGTACATGGGAAGAGATGCCGGATGATTGGGGATTTGTCTTATTTCCTAAAGGACCTAAGAGTGATACGTACTCTGTGTATTTTGGGGATAATGTAGCAGTTATACCTTCCTGCTATGATAAAGAAACAGCGGAAAAAATTGCATTTGCTTATAATTTATGGACAGAGCCTACGCCAGGTTATGAAGATGAAGATTCCTGGAAAGACGGCTACTATACCAGATTCCGTGATGAACGGGCAGTGGATGAGACTTTGACGATGATGTATGATGGAACCTCAGTTGAAAACAATGATAACCTTCCACTGGTATATGGAACTAGCTACGGGGATATCTTATATGCCGTTTATGCACTGGAAAAGACGCCGGCTGAAAAGATTGAAGAAATAGCTGCAACTTGGAAGGCGCTCATTGAGGATGCAAACAAATAAATTAATACACAAAAAAGCTGACACCAAAGGCATGTGAATACAGACAGCAAGCAGGAGGAACGTAAAATGGTTATAAAAGAAGAGTTAAAATCTTTGTTTCAGGAAGTAGAATGGAAAGAAAGTTATAGAAAAGAAGGGGAAAATAATCCACTGATAACAAGCTGTTATGGGGCGGATCCTTATGCACTGGTATTTGGCGATCAGATTTATGTTTATATGACAAATGATGAGTATATGTATGATGCACAAGGAAATATCACAGCAAATACGTATTCTAATATACGAAGCATAAGGTGCATTTCATCAGCAGATTTGGTGAATTGGACAAATCATGGCTTGATATTCGTCAAGGGAAGCGGTGGGGTTACAAGCTGGGCTCATAATTCCTGGGCACCTGCTGCAATCCATAAAAAAATTAATGGAAAAGATAAATTTTTTCTTTATTTTGCAAACTCAGCTAGCTCTATTGGCGTATTAACAGCAGATTTTCCGGAAGGTCCTTTCTCTGATCCACTGGGAAAACCAATCATAACAAGAGAAACACCGAATTGCTCTGGGGTAGTGTGGCTGTTTGATCCGGCTGTCTTTACAGATGATGATGGTGTATCTTATCTTTACTTTGGTGGAGGCGTACCGGAAGGGAAAACGGAGTTTCCAGGGACGGCAAGGGTGATTCGATTAAGCGAGGACATGATTCACACGGAGGGCAGTGCAGTTGCCATTGATGCCCCCTTTATGTTTGAAGATTCCGGCATTAATAAAATTGGAGATACCTATGTCTATTCTTACTGCTCCAATTGGGACAGTAGGGAACATACCGTAAGTGAACACGTACCTGAGATAGGGGAAATTATATATATGACCAGTAAAAATCCCATGGGACCTTGGGAATACAGAGGTTCCATACTAAAGAATCCAGGAAAATTTTTTGGTGTTTATGGGAATAATCATCATTGCATGGCAGAATTTAGAGGCAGTTGGTATATGTTTTATCACACACAGGTTCTTCAGGAGAACATCGGTGTGAAAGGAGGCTATCGGAGTACCCATGTAAATGAGGTTAAAATGGGGGAAGACGGCAGTATTAAGCCAATTCAGGCAGATAAAAACGGAGTAAGCCAGTTAAAGCACATGAATCCTTATGAAACCGTATTGGCAGCTACTAGGTCCGACCAAGGAGGCAAACGGCTAAAGGAAACGCTAAAGTACTCTCAGGAAACGAAGCAGATACTGCCAGATGAGATTGAGACAGGGGATTGGATAAAGGTTAGTGGATTGAATTTTGGAGAGACTGGTGCAAAAACATTCACGCTTCGAGTAATTTGCAAGAAAGCAGAAGGAGCAGTCAGAGTGACAAAAGACAGCTTACAAGGGGAAGACATTACCTATGCTAAAATAAACGGCTTAGATAGTAAGGGAGAAGTTCTAGATATTACAGTACCTGTAAAAGAAATAACGGGAGTACATGATATATATATTTCTTTTGTGGGAAGTGGATATTCGTTAGAAGCTTGGAAATTCGAAAAAGCATAAGTACTAACCTTTTACCAGTAAAACTATCCTTAAAATATTTTATTGACCTGCCAATGCTGTTACAATAAAGATAGTTAAGAGAAATTGTAACAATAGCAGGCAGTACAATGATTAAGACAGGAGAGGTATGAATATGGATATGAACGCATCTAATCCGTTATCTTTAAAAGAGGTTCATGTAAAAGACAGCTTTTGGTCAACCTATATAAAGCTGGTAAAAGAGGTAGTAATTCCCTATCAATGGGAGGTTTTAAATGACAATGTAGCGGAAGCGGAACCAAGTCACGTTATGAAAAACTTTAGGATTGCAGCAGGTCTTGAAGAGGGGGAATTTTATGGATTCTTCTTTCAGGATACAGATCTTGCCAAATGGCTTGAAGCAGTTGCATACAGCTTACAAACAACGACTGACAAGGAACTTGAAAAACTGGCAGATGATGCGATTGACTTAGTGGAAAAGGCACAGCAGCCAGACGGGTATCTAAACACCTATTTTACAATCGGACGAATGGAAAAAAGATGGACCAACTTAGAAGAATGCCACGAATTATATACTGCCGGTCACTTTATTGAAGCCGGTGTAGCTTACCACCAAGCAACAGGTAAACGTAAATTACTTGATGTTGTATGCCGTTTTGCAGACTACATAGACAGTGTATTCGGACCGGAACCCGGAAAGATAAGGGGGTATGACGGTCATCAGGAAATCGAACTGGCATTGGTTAAATTATACCGGGAGACTGGCAATGATAGGTATTTGAATCTGAGCAGGTTTTTTATAGAAGAACGTGGGCAGGAGCCTTATTATTTTCAAGAGGAATGGAAAAAAAGAGACCGGATATCCTTTTGGGACATGAGAGTTTCAGGGCCACCAGCCGACCGGAAAAAATATCTGCAAACCCATCTCCCGGTAAAAGAGCAAAAAGAAGCCGTAGGTCATGCAGTTCGCGTAGTCTATATGTTGACCGGTATGGCGGAGGTTGCCAAGGAAACCGGTGATAGTATGCTTTATAATGCCTGTAAGGAATTGTGGAATAACATTGTAACAAAGCAAATGTACATTACCGGAGGAATCGGTTCCACCTCTATAGGGGAGGCTTTTACCTTTGATTATGATTTACCCAATGACACCGTATATGCGGAAACTTGTGCATCCATTGGATTGATTGTATTCGCGCAGAAAATGCTCCAAATAGAAAATAAAAGCTGTTATGCAGATGTCATTGAGCGGGCTTTATATAATGTGATTATTAGCTCCATGTCAAGGGATGGGCGGCATTTCTTTTATGTAAATCCATTAGAGGTATGGCCAAAAGCCAGCGAAAAGAATCCGGTTAAAAAGCACGTAAAACCGGTTCGTCAAAAATGGTTTGGCTGCGCCTGCTGCCCTCCCAATCTGGCAAGGTTAATTACTTCCCTTGGTCAGTATATCTATACCCAGAAGGAGAGAACCCTATTTGTACACCAGTTTATCAGCAGTTCTGCTAATTTAGAGATTGACGGAAAAAGAGTATGTATTCATCAGACCACTGAATATCCATGGTACGGTAATGTTCGTTTAGAGTTAGAATTAGAGGGCAGGGAAGAGTTGGAACTGGCAATCCGAATTCCTGGCTGGTGTAAGGAATATACTGTACGTATGAGTGGCAAGGAACAGCTTAGGGAACAGGCAGTTGTTGATAATGGCTACCTTATCCTTGCCGGTGAATTTACAAGTGGTACATTTATTGAACTGAAACTTGATATGCCGGTAACACTGATGAAGGCAAACCCTAAAGTAAGGGCAGATGCAGGAAAAGTCGTTATGCAGAGAGGGCCTGTAATCTATTGTCTGGAAGAAGTGGATAATGGAGAAAATCTATCTAATATTACGCTGGACCCGGATGCACCGGTGTCAGTACAGTTTGATTCAGAACTTTTAGATGGTGCCATAACTCTGATAACAAAGGGATATCGGGATGTTTTTGACGAGAAAGCAGCCCAAGGAGATTTATATCAGCCTTACAAAAAGGAGAGAGAAGAAGTGTCTATAAAAGCAGTACCATACGGAATCTGGGGAAATCGTACACCGGGTGAGATGTTGGTATGGGTTCGGATTTAGAGTTGAGTAAAGTCTCTTTCACATTCAGAACTGTTTTAGTAAAGATAAACGAGACAGCACCCAAGTGTTAATAAGTATTTAAAACAAAGGTTTTCCTGCACGACTCAAACGGTAACAAATACGGTTGCATGCAGAGAAAACCTTTGTTTTTGAAACATTAATTCGTTAAGAGGTGCTCATCTAAGGAGCTCTTAATCGTTACGGTACTTTAAAGTTTCGATTCCATCCTTTAAAAGTTCTGCCATAGGATATCTGTGGGAACGGCACATTCGTCTGAGTCCATATAAGGTTTCTGGATTATTATCTATTAAATTCACACCATAGGTACAGGATAAGGTGGCTTTAAATCCCAGCTTTTTGATAATATCTTCAGTGTTATTATTATATTTTCCATAGGGATAGGTAAAGGTATTGGGAGCTTTTTCTGTTACCTCTTCAACAATTTCTTGAAGCTTCATAAAGTCTTCCGCTAACACGGTTTCATAATCTATGAAAGCCTCTCCATTCTTCTGGTAGACGCCATATCTTCCATTTTTAATTTTATGTAAATTATAAGAATGATTCTGTATTTCTACATGTCCGGAGGCGGACATTTCCTTAATCTGATTCCATGTTGTACTGGCATAATTAATGTTATCGTCAAAGACTTTGGAGAAATCATCCACAGTTTTACCTACTACGGAAAGAACAATTTTCATATCATATTTTTTTAGTAAAGGATATACATTCTTATATGT
The DNA here is from genome assembly GCF_014218335.1 of Anaerocolumna cellulosilytica. GTDB lineage: Bacteria > Bacillota > Clostridia > Lachnospirales > Lachnospiraceae > Anaerocolumna > Anaerocolumna cellulosilytica. Next base: position 1,898,863 of record NZ_AP023367.1, read on the forward strand.
ATTTAGATAACCATCATCAAAGGTCAGTATAATAGGGTTACCAGGTAATGCTGTACTGTTATACACATAGTCTATTAATTGGGTCATGGTTATGGTGTTGTACTTATTATCCTTTAGGTATTGTAAATCACTTTCAAATTCAGTAGGACTTATTACATCTTTACCAAAACTATTATCCTTTACCTGATGATACATAATAATAGGAACGCATATTTTAGGATTAGAGGAAGAAACCTCATAGATATCATAGATACTGCTAGCGATGGATAAAGTTAATAGAATAAAAGCAATTGTAACTAATATGGTTTTATAATATTGTTTGCATTTTATCAATACTTTCAACTTAAACTCCTCTCTGTGTGAAGTGCCATGCAGGGTATACTTGCACACCTATAAAATATAATGTTGTCTTTTATAGAAGTATATGACGCTTCTTAAAAAATCTTCCTTTAAAAAATTTTACTTTAGATTTTTTTATAGTTTTTGAAAGGTTAATCATCTGATAGATACATTTAAGACGAGGAAATATAAAAGATTACAAACAGAATCTGAATATTCTATAAACAATGGATTTGGTATCTTGACAGTAAAAGTTAAAATCATATAATGGTACTATAAAAACCAAATCAGTACCTATATTGATATTATAGAAGGGAGAGAGTATGGAAGTTAGCATTGTAAAAGGGAATCCTATGTCAGAGGCGGGGGCGAGGCTGAACCAGATGGCACTGGATTATATGGCTTATTCATTGATTGGTTCAAAGGATGGCAATATGATTGAAAGAACGTTAAGAAGTCTTTGGAAGCAAAAGGAAAACCGATTCAGCCATGAATATGCATTTGAAGCAAAGCTTATGGGAGATACGGTTGGAATGGTAACCTGTTACTCAGTAACTGTAATGAATGAGTTGGCCTGGCCTACCACTAGAAGACTTTTAAAACTTAGAAGGTGGGAATTGGTAAAATATGCATTGCTTCATTTGAATGAAATAATAGCTATGCTAGCTTTAAAGGAAGGAAGAGATGGAGAATATCATATTGGAACGTTGGCTACCTTACCGGAAAGCAGAGGGTACGGAATCGGCTCAAAACTAATTGCTCATGTGGAGGCATATGCAATACAACACGGTTTCCAAAGAATATCCTTAACGGTAAAAAAGGATAACGAAAAAGCACGTAAGCTTTATGAAAAACTAGGCTATCAGATTGTTGGATCTATAAATAAAAAGCCGTTTTTCTTGTATCGAATGGCAAAAAAGCTTTGCTAAAGGATTGACAAAGTAAAAAGCTCTCATCATAATGGTACTGGTAATACTAAATATGTACCATTTGATGAGAGGCAGAGAAGGACATGGATGAAAAAATATATTTTAAGGTATTAAAATTATTTGGTAATAAAGGTACCCGTTTTACAACCGATGACTTGGCTAGAGAACTTGGCACCAGTAAACGAACCATATACAACTATTTTGCCAGCAAAGATGAGATAATCGAAAAAACCATTGGCTTTGTATTCCGGGATATGCATCAGGCAGATGAGAGGATTCTTAAGGATGATTCAATAACCCTGCCGGAGAAACTAAAATTAGTATTGGAAAACATTCCCGATGCCTATAATCTTGGTGCAATCATACGACACAAAGATGATTTGCAGAGATTCTATCCTAATTTATGGGATGAAGTTAATAAGCATCTTAATGAAGCCTGGGATGACCTTCTTGAACTGATAGAAGTCGGGATACATGAGCAGGAATTGGCAGAAGTGAATACAGAAGTACTTCGATTGATGTTAAATGAAGCCTTGAGAAAGCTTTTAGATTATGAATATCTTGCCCAAAAGTCCTTTAGCTTTGAAAGCGGCATGAAAGCAATGTATGATATTATACTGTACGGAATATTAAAGCGTTAGTAGTTAGATAGGGTCAAATATTTAGTTTAGTAATCTAGATTATATCCTCTTTATGCAGATAAATGAAGATTCTTTATAATAACAAAAAAAGGACAACGTAATAAGGTATGACTGAAAGGACTTCTCAATATACATTAATATAATAGTTGTTGGAGTTATATATGGTCAAAATAAACTACAAAAAGATTCTCCTCTATGCCGTGGTTTTTACCCTCTTGTATTTTTTTGGAGGGGGAATTGCAATGTTTGTAAATGCTTATGAAAAGGATATACTACAAGCAAGCGAGGAAAACTGGGGTCTTGGCTTTGGGGCGGAAGGGCAGCCTCCTACGGCCAATGCAACGGCAGCAGAACTAAAGCAGTTCGATGCTTATTACATTGGTGATACCGGCAAGAAGGTGATTTACCTAACCTTTGATGCGGGCTATGAAAACGGTTATACCGCTGCAATACTGGACGCACTGAAAAAGCATAATGTATCTGCCACCTTCTTTCTCGTAGGTAATTATATGTCAACTGAGCCGGATATGGTAAAACGAATGATAGAAGAGGGGCATAATGTAGCCAACCACACTTATAATCACCCCAATATGTCTAAGATATCATCTATGGAGGCGTTTTCAAAGGAAATAGGAGATTTAGAAACCTCTTTTGAAGGGATTACCGGAGAAAAGATGGTTAAATACTATAGACCGCCACAGGGAAAATACAGTGAGAGTAACCTGAAAATGGCGAAAGAGCTTGGTTATAAAACATTTTTCTGGAGTCTAGCCTATGTAGACTGGTACAACGATAAGCAGCCTACGAAGGAAGAAGCCTTCAAGAAACTTTTGGGAAGAATTCATCCCGGGGCAATAGTATTATTACACAGTACATCAAAGACCAATTCTGAGATTTTAGATGAACTTTTAACAAAATGGGAAGAGATGGGCTATAGCTTTGGTACTCTTAATGATATTACCGGATAAGGAATACATGGATTTTTGCATGAAACTTTTACTACGACGAATATATATTTAAAAATGCAATTGTGGTGTTCCTGACATGAAAAAAAAATATTTTAATATAATCAGTCTGTTCATCGTACTTTTAGCAAGTAATCTGTTATCCAAAAATGGAGTTGCAGTTATAAAAGAAATATTAGGTGAGAAGGACAATAGAGTAATTATAGTTATTGATGCAGGTCATGGAGGTTTTGATCCCGGTAAGATAGGCATAAACAAGGCTCTGGAAAAGGATATTAATTTAAGCATCTCTAAAAAATTAAAAGGATATCTGGAGCAAAAAGGTATAAAAGTAATTATGACACGAGAAGAAGACAAAGGGTTGCATGATGAGAATACAGGAGATAAGAAAAGGGCAGATATGCGAAAACGAGTATCAATTATCAATGAAAGTGATGCTCTGATTGCAGTCAGTATCCATCAAAATAGCTTTACTGCGGAAAGTTCAAAGGGGTTTCAGGCTTTTTATTATCAAAACTCAGTGGAGGGAAAGCTATTAGCAGAAACTTTGCAGGAAAAGGCAAAGGATACTTTAAAAGACGGTAACCGCCGAGAGGCAAAGTCAAACCAAAGTTATTATATGTTAAAGAATACAAGGTGTCCTTTGGTTATAGTGGAATGTGGATTTCTTTCCAATTGGACGGAAGCAAAATTACTGTGTGATGAGGAATATCAGAAAAAAGTAGCCTGGGCAATACATCTTGGGATACTGGAATATCTGAATCTAAAAGCAGCAGACCTAAATACACTAAATTAATGTATTAGAACCTATATAGCACCTCTGTACCCGAAGGTATGGAGGTGCAGCTTTTTTTTGTACCGGTCAAAAAACAATTGACAAACAGGAAAATTTAAATTACAATAAAAACATCAGAAATTTCATATAATTCATATAAAATTACTATGAAATAAAAACATTTCAAGAGGTAGAACCATGTCTAAGTTTCATCAGGTAGAATTTAATAATTGCTGCTGCTTATGCATGTTTCCTGCCGAAATGGATATTTGCATATAGTAGTTGTGTAAGAGTACTTATAATCTTGCAATGATGCAAAAAATCTTTAGGCAGGTGCAGGTGCAACTGCTATTTTTGTGCAATTAAATTCAAAAATCATATAAGCGATAAAATAGGAATCTCCGGCAGTTGACTGCAGGACAGAGCCAGAAGTATGGAGAGGTTTTACTATGGATTTTCAAGTCATTAGAGAATATATTCCGCTGTATCAGGAAGCTGGTATATTAACTGTAAGAATCGCTTTAATCGGAATAATAGGTTCGATTGTAGCCGGTTTTTTATGCAGCCTTATCCGGTATTTTAAGATACCGGTACTGCATCAGATTACAGGAGTCTACATTGAGCTTTCCAGAAATACACCGTTATTAATTCAATTATTTTTCTTGTATTTTGGATTACCTAAAATCGGCATATTGTTAAGCTCAGAAACCTGTGCCATTGTAGGTCTTATATTCTTAGGCGGCAGCTATATGTCAGAGGCCTTTCGAAGTGGCTTAGAAGCCATACCTGACATTCAGAAAGAATCCGGTTTAAGTCTCGGACTTAAAAAAAGGCAGGTTATCTGGTATGTTTTGTTACCACAGGCAATATCCATATCCGTACCGGCATTTGCAGCTAACGTTATATTTCTGATTAAAGAGACCTCCGTATTCAGTGCGGTAGCTCTGGCAGATTTAATGTATACAGCGAAAGTATTAATTGGTATGTCCTATAATACAGATGAGGCATTGTTTATGCTGGTTATCGCCTATTTGGTTATATTATTACCGGTATCTGCTTTGTTTACTCTATTGGAAAGGAAATTAAGGTATGCAGGATTTGGGAATTAATGTTCTGTTTCAGGGCAGAAATTTTATAAGGCTGTTAAACGGTTTATGGATTACCATAGAGATTTCCTTTCTATCGGTTATTTTATCCATGTCTCTTGGAATTATAATGGGTATGATTATGACTATAAAAAACCCGGTAATAAAAATTATCACCCGGGTGTATCTGGAATTTGTACGGATTATGCCGCAGCTTGTATTATTGTTTCTTATGTATTTTGGAATAACCAGAGCCTTTCAGATTAATTTATCCGGTGAAGTGGCGGCAATAATCGTATTTACCCTTTGGGGAACCGCAGAAATGGGAGACTTAGTTAGAGGAGCCTTAGAATCTATTCCCAAGCATCAGTATGAAAGCGGTAAGGCCATTGGTTTAACGAACATACAGATATTTATGTATGTAATTATGCCCCAGACTATCAGAAGGCTGGTTCCTCAGGCAATTAATTTAGTAACTAGGATGATAAAAACAACCTCACTTATAGCCTTAATTAACGTGGTTGAAGTAGTGAAGGTAGGGCAACAGATTATTGAAGCTTCCAGACTGACAGTTCCAAGTGCGGCTTTGTGGATATACGGTACTATATTTTTCATGTATTTTATTGTCTGCTATCCCATCTCAAGATTGGCAGCCAGACTTGAAAAAGCCTGGAAGAACTGAGTGCCTTACAAATTTAACAGATGCTTCTAAGTGGTTCATAGAAAAATAGATGCAGTTATAGACGGCTTAGGATGGAAGTGTGAAGAAAAATCGTCTTCCATCATTGTATGTGATGCCGCCAAAGCGCATCGTATCGGGAAGGTTGAATAGATGAGTATAAAAAATACAATACTGGAAATAGAAAATCTTAAAAAAGCCTATGATGAAATTAAGGTACTTAACGGAGTATCTCTTGACATTAAAAAGGGCGAAGTAGTAGTTATAGTGGGGCCTTCTGGCTGTGGAAAAAGTACTCTTCTTCGATGTATTAACGGACTGGAAGAAATACAAGGTGGGGAGATACGGTTGCAGGGAGAGATTATCAGCGGCAGACAAAAGAATATCCATCTGGTTCGGCAAAAAATCGGTATGGTGTTTCAGAGCTATGATTTATTTCCACATATGACTATTTTAAATAATATTCTGTTAGGTCCTGTTAAGTCCCAGCGCCGAGACAAAAAAGAAGTGACAGAAGAAGCAGAAAAATTATTAGAAAGAGTCGGACTTTTGGATAAAAGAGATGCATATCCCAGACAATTGTCCGGTGGTCAAAAACAAAGAGTTGCTATAGTAAGAGCCTTATGTATGCATCCGGAGGTTATGTTGTTTGATGAAGTGACCGCAGCTCTGGACCCGGAGATGGTTAGAGAAGTCTTAGATGTTATGCTTGGTCTGGCAAAAGAGGGCAGTACTATGGTTATTGTAACACATGAAATGCAGTTTGCACGTGCTATTGCAGACAGAGTTATCTTTTTGGATAAAGGTGAAATTGTAGAAGAAGCCCCTCCTGAACTCTTTTTTACGAATCCGGCAACAGAGAGGGCAAGGAAATTTCTGAATGTCTTTGAATTTGATACTGTAAAAGGTATTAAAAATATAGAATAAAAGAGGAGAATACTATGAAGAAAATGAAAAAGGTATTTACATTACTATTATTGCTTAGCCTTGTTACAGCGGCAATAACCGGTTGTAAAAGCAGCTCCCAGGAAGGACAGGGAAATACAGCTAGAACCTTGGAAGATATCAAAAAAAGCGGAAAAATCATAATTGGTGTATTCAGTGATAAAAAGCCTTTTGGTTATGTAGATGAAAACGGCCTATATCAGGGTTACGATGTATACTTTGGAAATCGTATTGCCAAAGACTTAGGTGTTGAGGTAGAATATGTCTCTGTAGAAGCAGCAAGCCGTGTAGAATATCTGGTAACAGCAAAGGTAGATATCATCTTAGCAAACTTTACGGTAACAGAAGACCGTGCTGAAAAAGTTGATTTTGCACTGCCTTATATGAAGGTAGCTTTAGGGGTGGTATCATCTGATAATGCTTTAATAACAGATGCTTCTCAGCTAAACGGAAAAACTTTAATTGTTAACAAGGGTACTACAGCTGAAACTTACTTTACAGAAAATTATCCGGACATCAAATTATTAAAATTTGACCAGTATAGTGAAGCCTACGGTGCATTATTAGATGGACGTGGTGATGCCTTCTCAACGGATAATACAGAAGTTCTTGCTTGGGCTATTGAGAATAAAGGGTATACTGTAGGGATTGAATCTTTAGGTAACTTAGATACGATTGCACCTGCTGTTCAAAAAGGTAATACTGAATTATTAAACTGGCTCAATGACGAAATCAAAACACTTGGAGAAGAAAACTTCTTTCATAAAAATTATGAAGAAACACTGGCTCCGGTTTATGGTAATGCGGCTAATCCTGAGAATTTAGTAGTAGAGGGCGGCGTAATAGAGTAAACAGGAAAATAACGGCTTTAGGAAAATGATTGCATATAATAAAGATTATAGAGTAAGATGAAAACTCTCTTTGGATAAACAGCTCTTGTTGTTTAACCAAAGAGAGTTTTTTAGTAAGAACGTGTTTAGTGTGCTATAAGTCCTTTTCTTGGAGCAAGCTGTTTTTGTTACGCTAAGTTGCAGTAATATAAAATAATGAATATTTACTATAATATACAACATTTACAAATACTGGTGTAGTGCTTAATATAAAATTACTTGAAGATTATCTGATTTTTCTATGGAGAGAAAGGGGAAGCAATATCATGTAATAAACTTGATAATGCAAATGGGTGATATGAAACAATTATTTAATGATAGCTGGAAATTTTCAAAACAAGAATTATTTACAGAACCGGAGAGTTTGGATAATGATACTAGTATGTGGCAGGAGGTTGACCTTCCTCATGATTGGCTGATTTATAATACGGAAGATTTATACGAAACCGGTGAAGGCTGGTATAAGAAGACATTTTATATAGAAAATACACAGGTTACGAAAGAGAATCAGATACACAAGCAGTACTATAGCATCTATTTTGAAGGTGTCTATATGGATTCCACAGTCTATGTAAACAATGCGGCAGTGGGAGAATGGAAATATGGCTACGCATCGTTTGAATTTGATATAACTAAGTATTTAAAACCCGGAGAAAATGAAATCAAGGTAAGAGTGGTGTATCAGAATCTGAATACAAGGTGGTACTCCGGTGCGGGGATTTATAGGAATGTATGGTTAAAAACCACTGAAGAGGCTCATTTTATAACGGATGGAATTTATATTGCTGCAAGCCCGTTGGGTGATAACTTTTTAGTAGAGATAGAAGCTGAAATCATTGATGAAGCGGGCAGCAGCAAGGGTACGTTGTGTAATAGGGTTTATAACAGAGAAGGACAAGAGGTTGCAGTTGCTTTTTCTAAGATACAACTCCTAAAAGACAAGAATGTATATAAACAGGAGATAACCCTACATAATCCGGTACTTTGGAATTTGTCAGACCCATACCTGTATGAGCTTAAAACAGAGCTATTGATAGAGGACAGAATTGTGGATACGATTTGTCAGAAGTTTGGACTGCGTACCTTAAAGTTTGACAGTAATGAAGGTTTCTTCCTAAATAATAACCATATAAAGTTATATGGCGTATGTGAACATCATGACCTGGGAGCGCTTGGTGCAGCATTTAATAAAGCGGCACTGGCTCGTAAATTCACTATTTTAAAAGAAATGGGAGTGAATGCTCTTAGAACCTCTCACAATATGCCGGCAGTGGAATTCATGGAACTGGCAGATGAAATGGGATTGTTAGTCGTATCCGAGGCATTTGACATGTGGGAACGTCCTAAGACAGAGTATGATTATGCAAGGTTTTTTAAGGAGTGGTGTGAAAAGGATGTGGCGAGTTGGGTTAGAAGAGACCGGAATCACCCAAGCCTTATCATGTGGAGCATCGGAAATGAAATCTATGATACTCATGCAGATGAGAGAGGACTTCAAATCACAAAAATGCTTCGGGATATGGTTTATAGTCATGACCCAAAAAACAATGGCTATGTAACAATTGGTTCTAACTACATGAGCAGTGAAAATGCCCAGAAATGTGCTGAGGAGCTGCCGGTTGCAGGCTATAACTATGCAGAACATTTATATGAAGAACATCATAAAAAATATCCTCATTGGGTTATTTATGGAAGTGAAACCGCATCTACCATTCAAAGCAGGGGAATTTACCATTTTCCTGCAAGTAAAGTAGTGGTTACCCATGAGGATGAGCAGTGCTCTTCCCTTGGAAATTGTTCCACAAGCTGGGGAGCCCCCACTTCACAAAAGAATATTATTGATGACAGGGATACTGTCTTTAGTTTAGGACAGTTTATCTGGACCGGATTTGATTATATCGGAGAACCGACCCCTTACTTTACAAAGAATTCTTACTTTGGCCAGGTGGATACAGCGGGTTTTAAAAAAGACGCCTTCTATATCTACCAGGCTGAATGGACGGATTATAAAGTAGCTCCAATGGTACATATTCTGCCTTATTGGGATTTTAACAAAGGACAGTTAATTGATATCCGAATTTACTCCAATGCACCTAAAGTCGAACTTCTTTTTAATGAAAAATCACTGGGAGAGTTTGTAATAGATCATAAAAAAGGGAGACAGCTAAGCGGAGAGTGGCAAATACCTTATGAAAAAGGAACCATAAAGGCAGTTGCCTACGATGAGAATGGCTGTATTATTGCAACGGATAGCAGAAGTTCCTTTGGAGATGCCAAAAAGCTGGTGCTAACAGCAGATAAGGATACCCTGGCAGCAGACGGGCGTGATATGATATTCGTAGAAATATCCACAGAAGACGAAGACGGTAATCCGGTAGCGAACGCTAACAACCGGGTAGAGGTATCTGTAACCGGAGCAGGGCGTTTAGTAGGGCTTGATAACGGTGACAGCACGGATTATGATTCCTATAAGGGTACCAGCAAAAGACTATTTTCCGGTAAACTATTGGTAATGATTGCTGCAAAGCAGGAAGCGGGTAATATTACACTATCCGTTAGTTCTAAGGGACTTAAGACGGAAGAAATCACATTGCATGCTAAAACCTGCGATTTGGTTCCGGGCATATCAGCAAAGATGGAGAATACACCGTCTGTAAGAATGTCTGAAATACCGATACGAAAAATAGAGCTTACCAATCAAGGAAGCAATCGATTGAATAAGGAGAATTCAACGGCTGTAGTAAGTGCCAGGGTTTATCCGGACAATGCTACCTACGAAGCGTTAGAGTGGAAAGCCGTAACATTAAATGGAATTGTAACAAACAATGCAGTATTACAGGAAAAGGATAAAGAGGTTGTTATTACAGCAATAGGCGATGGTGATTTCAGGCTGCGTTGTACTGCAAAAAATGGAGGGAAGAACCCTCAGGTACTATCAGAACTGGAATTTAGCATATCGGGACTGGGGGCAGCTTCCATTAATCCGTATCAGTTTGTATCCGGTGGTTTGTATAACTCCGGTAACAGGGAATTTCACAGCGGACTTTTAGGTGGAGTTGCAACAGAAGCAGGTGAGAATAGAATCAGCTTTAAGGGATTGGATTTTGGCAGCTATGGTTCGGATGAACTGACCATACCTATTTATTTTTTAAGTAATGAACCGGCACCTCTAAAGATATGGGAAGGTATTCCGGGAGAAGAAGGAGCGCAGCTTTTACTGGATACGGTTTATCACAAGAACTATATCTGGAACACCTATCAGGAAGAAACCTTTAAGCTGTCAAAACGGTTGACGGAGATTACCACCCTTACCATCTGTGTGAAGAATAAATTGGATATTAAGGGCTTTTCCTTTACCCATTATGAAAAAGCTTATGAGAGGTTATCCGTGAAGGCGTATACCACCCTTTATGGTGATACATATACTGAAGAATCCGATACCATTGAAAAAATCGGGAATAACGTATCCATTGAATTTAATGAGATGGATTTTGGAGAGGAAGGCTTAAATGGGCTGATTTTATGCGGACGATCAAGAAATGACAAGAATACCGTACAGATTCAATTTACTAGCGAAGAAGGGCAGGATAGGCAAAGTATTGAGATTCCTTATTCAGAAGATTATAGAGAGTATGAATTTAATATAAAACCGGTTACGGGATTACAGAAAGTAAGTTTTATGTTTCTGCCGGGAAGTAATTTTGACTTTAAGTGGTTTCAGTTTCAGAAAGGGGAAAAATGAGCCGTTATGGGAATAGCAAAGGATTTTATATTTGGAACAGCAACCTCTTCTTTTCAGATAGAAGGAGGGTCTAAGGAGGATGGAAGAAGCCCCAGTATCTGGGATGATTTCTGTCAGATACCGGGAAGAGTCCTAAACGGTCATACAGGAGAGACAGCTTGTGACCATTATCACAGGTATAAAGAAGATATTGCAAGAATGCATGAGCTGGGAGCCGACAGTTATCGTTTTTCTATAAGTTGGTCTAGAATATTTCCACAACAAGGTATCTATAATCCGAAAGGAATGGAATTTTATAAAGGTATCTTAAATGAATTGAAACGCTATCACATGACGGCTATGGTTACTTTGTACCACTGGGATTTACCAAGTTGGGCTCAGCGTAGGGGAGGATGGCTAAACAGAGAGTCGGTCAATTGGTTTTTAGAATACTGTAAAAAATGCTTCGAGGAACTAGATAATGATGTAGAATTCTGGATAACCCATAATGAGCCTTTCTGCGCTTCTTTCGTCAGTTATTTTGAAGGAAGGCATGCTCCGGGACACAAACATCTGGAGGAGGCAGTAAAGGCAGCCCATCATATATTATTGTCCCATGGCAGAGCAGTACAATTATACAGAAAGTGCAGCGGTAAAAAGCAGATAGGAATTGCGCTTAATATGACACCGGCCTATCCTGCAACAGACTCCTTTGCAGACCAATTAGCGGCAAATAACCGGAATGGTTATATCTGCCGTTGGTTTTTAGACGCAGTCTTTAAAGGAAGGTATCCTAAGGATATGGTCAATCTGTATGCTGGTCAGTGCAAAATTGATTTTTCCTTTATAGAGGATGGAGATTTAGGGCAGATAGCTGAGCCATGTGACTTTTTAGGAATTAATTATTATTTCATAGATTTGATAGAATATGATTTAACCAATATATTATTAAGCAGAAAAGCGTATTATTCTACTTATAAACAAACTGATATGGGGTGGGATATCGGAGTGGAGGAGTTCATCCAGTTAATTACCTGGATACGAAAGGAGTATACGACACTGCCTGTTTATATTACAGAGAATGGTTCAGCATGGGATGATACAGTGGATCATGGAGAGATTCACGATATAGACCGAGCAGAATATCTGATAAAACATTTGGAAGCCGTTGAACAGATGAATGACCTGGGTTTACTTGTAAAAGGATATTATTATTGGTCCTTTTTAGATAATTTTGAATGGGCATGGGGATATTCAAAGCGATTTGGTCTGGTATATGTAAACTATGAGACGCAGGAGAGAAAGAATAAAGACAGCTTTTATACATATCAAAAATACATAAGCCAGGCAAAACAAAGTAAGGGAAATTTTAACCAGGAACGAGAGTAGACTTACATAAAGAATCAAGCATGAAAGGGGGGGCGGATGTACAAAAGACGGGTGTGCTAAAACGAATTGTTCATGAGGTTCTAAGCCAGTACAAGTAAGGTTTTGGCATGAGTAAAAACACAAGAAAGGAGGGTTAGCGAGGGGGTTTTCTGTTTCATATTAAGTTAAGTAGACGATTGCGATAAAGACGGATAAAGTGTTCCGCGATTACCTAATAAAGCTTACGTTTGAAAGGAGAAGGGGTATATGTTACATAAAAAGAGAATTAAAAAGGCAGTATCTACAATAATGGCTTTCGTATTGCTGCTACTGGTTTTACAAGCAGGAAGTATTCAGAAAGTAGGGGCAGTGGATACCGGAAATGATGACTGGCTGCACAGTGTAAATAATAAAATATATGATAAATACGGCAATGAGGTGTGGCTAACTGGTGCTAACTGGTTTGGCTTTAATTGTACGGAAAATGTATTCCATGGAGCATGGTACGATGTAAAAGAAATACTGACTGAAATTGCAAACCGGGGTATAGGATTATTAAGAATTCCCATCTCCACCGAGCTGTTGTACAGTTGGATGGTGGGCACACCGAACAAGGTGTCTAGTGTAACAGCTGCGAATAACCCGCCCTATCATGTTTGCAATCCGGATTTTGTAGACCCTGCTACCGGAAAAGTAAAAAATAGTATGGAGATCTTTGATTTAATTATAGGCTATTGTAAAGAACTTGGCATCAAAGTTATGATAGATATCCATAGTCCGGATTCCAATAATTCCGGACACAATTATCCGCTCTGGTACGGACTGAATACAGCCACAGCAGGAGAAATTACCACACGTAAATGGATCGATACGCAGGTATGGCTTGCGGATAAGTATAAAAATGATGATACCATTCTTGCTTTTGATTTAAAAAATGAACCCCATGGAACAAGAGGTTATGCAGCAGAGGAACCAGATAACTTTGCTAAGTGGGACAATACAACAGATGAAAATAACTGGAGGTATGCGGCAGAAACCTGCGCCAGAGAAATTCTTTCTGTGAATCCGAATCTGCTGATTGTTATTGAAGGAATTGAACAGTATCCAAAGACTGAATTAGGCTATACCTATCAGACGCCGGATATCTGGGGAGCCAGTAAAGAGCAGTCTCCTTATAACGGAGGCTGGTGGGGTGGTAATCTGCGAGGCGTAAAAGATTATCCCGTAGACCTTGGAACACTGAATTGTCAGATAGTATATTCACCTCATGATTATGGTCCTTCTGTATACAACCAGAGCTGGTTTGATAAAGACTTTACAACCCAGACCTTGTTAGATGATTACTGGTATGATTCCTGGGCATATATAGATGATCAGGGAATCGCGCCGTTACTAATCGGTGAATGGGGCGGACATATGGACGGCGGTAAAAATGAAAAATGGATGACCTTACTTAGGGATTACATTGTAGATAAGAGACTTCACCATACCTTCTGGTGTATTAATCCGAACTCCGGGGATACCGGTGGTCTGTTAGGGCATGACTGGAAGACCTGGGATGAAGCAAAGTACCAATTGTTAAAACCGGCTCTGTGGCAGACAGACGATGGTAAATTCATTGGTCTTGACCATGAAATTCCGTTAGGGAAAAATGGGATTTCCCTGGGGGAATACTATCAGAATTAATAGTTCTAAATCATATTTATATTAATTAAATGATGAAGCACCATGATTTTCCTTATGCACTGTTCTCAAGACACAGGACAGGAAAGTCATGGTGTTTTTACTGTCATTCCCTTGAGTTCATCAAATTAGTACAGAGAAAAATCGTTGCCATTAGTATGTGTCAGTCCATTTTTTCATTCAAGTATGCAAACCATGACATTCCTCACTGGCGGAATAGAGCACCATCCTTTATACTTTTAAATAGTGTAAAGCTCCTTTAAATCTGAAATAGTATACGTGGCTTTTATATCTTCTTTTTCTGGCTGTCCCTTTTGATTAAACCAGCAGGTGTCAATACCAGCAAGAATTCCGCCTTTGATATCGGTACTTAAGGAATCACCGATTATAAGAGTATCCTTATAGTTAAAAGTAGGGATATGTTCAAATACAAAATCAAAAAAGCCCTCGAATGGTTTTTGATAGCCGATGCTTTCGGAGGTAAAGATATTCTCGAATAAATCATGTAGTCCGGCAAGCTGTAACCGTTTCATCTGTGTAACAGTGACTCCGTTTGTTACAACAAATAGACGGTGGTCTTTAGAAAGGATCTTACAGACCTCTAGAGCTCCTTCAATCAACTGGTGTCCGTTACCAAGGTGTTGGCGGTATTGGGATTCCCATGCGCTGCCATCTACAGTGACTCCAAGTTCATTCAATGTTCTGGAAAATCTGGTATTTAGCACTTCTGTTAAAGGAATTCTTCCATTCTCATAATCCGTCCACAGTTGTTTATTTATATTGTGATACAATTGCAAGATGTCCTTGTTTAATGCAATACCGTTACTGTGAAAGAGTTTATCCAGGGAATCTGCTTCATTGGCCGCAAAATCCAGCAGTGTATCGTCTAAGTCAAAGAGTAGTATCTTGTATTTCATAAAATATTAAGTCCTTTCTGTATGAATTGTCATTGCACCGTCAATCTTTTAATAGTAATGCAATACAATTCAGTTTAATAATTCCTGCTATTATAACATAGATTTTATTCTTTTTCTATGGAGTTTCTTATTACGTCATCACAATCATCTAAGGATAGGTTGCTTAATAAACTGTAGTTTTCCCATATTTAGGGTTGCATTTTAATGCCCCGGAAGATAAAATTATAGTAAAATTCACAGACTGGAGGACATTAAATGGCTTCAAAGGAACTTTCGATTTTTAGTAAGTACACCATAGATTGGTTTACACAATCCCTTGGAGAACCCACAGCGGTACAAAAAGATGCCTGGCCGGCTATTGCAAAAGGTGGTGATACGTTGGTATCTGCACCTACCGGAACCGGCAAAACACTGTCCTCTTTCCTGGTATTTATTGATCGACTAATGGCTATGTCCAGAGAAGGAAACCTAAAGCAAGAGCTTCAATTAATCTATGTATCTCCTCTAAAGGCTTTGGCGGGTGATATCAGAGAGAATTTAAGACGTCCCTTGGATGGGATACTCTGTGAGCAACAGAAATCCAAACCACATAATACGGAAGTGAAAGGTCTTGACATTGCCATTCGAACCGGTGATACCACCCAGAAGGAACGCCGGCAGATGATAAAAACACCTCCTCATATTTTAATTACTACGCCGGAATCCTTGTATCTTTTGTTAACCAGCAAGTCAGGGCAGACTATATTACAGACGGCAAAATATATAATAATAGATGAATTACATGCCTTAATAGATTCTAAGCGGGGTGCCCATCTTATGTTATCCATTGCAAGACTTGATAAGTTGTGTGAGAAACCCCTGCAAAGAATCGGTTTATCAGCAACCATAGAGCCTCTAAGTCAGGCTGCACAGTATTTATCGCCGGAGAATGTAACTATTGTTGCACCTAAGATGGAAAAAGAGATTCAGTTTCTTATAACGAGTTCTATGGCAGAGGAAAAAAAACTTAGAAAAGACCCGGTATGGCAGGAGATAGCGGAGACTATTTTTTCTTTTTGCAAAGACAGTAAAAGTGTAATAGCCTTTGTGGAGGGGCGGGCCTATGCAGAGAAACTGGCCTATTATGTGAATCAGTTGGGTGGGGAAGGCTTTGCAAGAACCCACCATGGAAGTCTTTCCAAGGAACACAGGTTTGAAGTAGAGCAAGCTCTTCGGGAAGGGAAGCTTCGTCTGTTGTGCGCAACATCATCTATGGAACTTGGAATTGATGTTGGTGATATTGATCAGGTATTCCAGATTGGGTGCCCCAGGACAATTTCTAGTACCATGCAGCGGTTAGGACGTGCCGGACACAATCCGGGACGAGTAAGTATCATGCATATGTTCCCAAGGGCAGCAGCAGAAGGCTTGTACTGTGGCATGACAGCTGAAGTGGCAAGAAACGGCGGCGTAGAGTATTCCCGCCCGCCAAAGCTTTGTCTTGATGTATTGGCACAGCATCTGGTATCCATGGCGGTAACAAAAAGTTATAGTGTCGATGAGGTTGTGAAACTGCTGTCAAGAGCGTACCCTTTTTTAGAGGTGTCAAAAGAAGATATTCATGAGGTGTTGTGTATGCTCTCTGGTGATTTTGAACATGAACAGGATATCCCGGTGCGTCCAAGACTACTGTATGACAGAATCCGTGAATTAGTGGAGGGAGACAATTACAGTAGAATGCTGGCAGTTTCTACCGGCGGTACCATACCGGATAAGGGACTGTATACAGTCAGGACGGATACAGGTGTTAAGCTCGGAGAACTGGACGAAGAATTTGTTTTTGAAACCAGAGTAGGAGACCGTTTTTTATTAGGTACCTTTGCCTGGAGGATAGCCTCCATACAAAAAGACACTGTATTTGTTACCCCAACGGCAACAGCCGGTGCGAGACTTCCTTTCTGGAAGGGAGAAATTAAGGGTAGAAGTATACAGACAGGGATTTCATTTGGAAAGATTTTGCGCAGGCTTGAAGAAGCAGAAATGCTCGGAAGACTTGAAAAGGAACTCATGGGGCTGGGACTTGATAAGACAGTAGCCAATGGGGCAGGAGAATATATTAAGAGACAATTAGGTGCGACCCAGGGTCTGCCAAGTGACGAGACGATTATCATTGAGCATTTTCGAGATGAGACAGGTGCGCAAATGATGGTACATTCTGTGTTTGGACGCCAGATAAATAGCCCTCTTGCCATATTGGCAGCAGAAACCGCCAAAGAAGAAGTCAACATGAATATAAATTATGTTGAAGATGATGATGGCTTCTTATTACTGCCTTACAGTGAAGGCAGCATTCCGGAAGGACTTTTATACAGAATATGTCCGGAGACGGCAAAGGCAGTCTTAGCAGCTCTTTTGCCGGCAACGCCTTTATTTAATATGAACTTTCGATACAATTCTGCCAGAGCGTTAATGATGGGGGTGAGTAAGGCAAAACGTAATCCACTTTGGGTTCAGCGTTTACGAAGTGCTGAAATGTTGGATTCATTGGTAAAAATAGAACGTCATCCTCTGATCAGAGAAACAAAAAGAGAGTGTTTGGAGGATTATTGGGATTTACCGGGACTAATGCAGGTACTGCATGAAATTCAGGCTGGCACCATCCGTGTCCGTGAGATGTATGTGGAAACACCTTCCCCTATGTCCATGAAATTACGGCAGCAGACAGAAGCCTCTATGATGTATGATTATGCTCCCACACCAATGGGAATCCAGGCAGCGGCAGCAGAAGCCTTAAAGGAAGCTAAGCAGGTGGTACCGGACTTAGAGCATCTGACGAAAGTCTCGGAAAGAACAAAGCTTCCTCAGGATGCAAGACAGCTCCATTCTCTTCTTATGGCAGAAGGAGATTTAATGGCAGGTGAATTACAGGTGCCTATAGAATGGCTTGAGGAACTGGCAGTTCAGGAGAAAGTGCTGTATATAGAACCGGGATTGTGGATTGCGGCGGAACAAAAAGGCAGATATGAAAATGCGTTAATAGAAGGAGAGCAAAAGGCAAGGGAATATATTGTGCGTCAGGCATTAAGATACCGCGGCGCATTTACTAGTAAGGAGATAGCAGATCGTTATCTTTTTACAGAAACAGATACAATGGAGATACTTCATTCACTTTGTGTACAGAAGTTAGTGATTGAGCGGGAAGGCATTTACTATCACGGAGAATTGTATAACAGAGCGGCTAAGGAAACCATTCAGAGCAGAAGGCAGGTTAAGACCTTACCGGCAGAAAACTATGCCGCATTTCTTGCAGGCAATATAAAACAGGCGGCTCCTCCTTCTGAGCAGTTAAGAGAAGGTCTTCTTAAACTATGCGGAAAGTCATATCCAGCAGCACTTTGGGAAAGTGTCATACTGCCGTCAAGAGTGCAGGGGTACCGTCCGGAACTATTAGATACCCTTCTCTCACAAGGACTGCTATTTTGGAAATTAGCAGAAGACGGAGGTGTTAGTTTTCATATGTATGAAGATATGGACTGGGAGGCAGAGGTTTCTTCTGTTACCAGCTCCCTTAGTGAAGAGGAGAGTACCCTGTATGAAGGCTTATTAAAAAGAGGTGCCAGCTTTATGCAGAGGCTTGCACCTTTAATCGGAGGTGCTTCCCCCTATGACAGCCTTCTTACTCTTGCACAAAAAGGTCTGGTATTTGCAGACAGCTTTCTACCTGTTCGTCAATGGCAGCTGAGAGATAAGCTGGAAAAGACCACAACAAGACAAAGGGCTGCGGCACGCAGCAAGGCAATGACTACCGGCAGATGGGAGGTTTTAAGGCCTTTACAGCAGTTGACCATAGAACAGCAGCTAGAGCGGGCGTTTGACCGATCAGCTCTGCTTTGCCGGGAAACGGCAGGAGGGATTAACTGGAGTGAAGCCCTTTCAGTGCTTCGTGTGTGGGAATATACGGGGCGTGTACGCAGAGGCTATTTTATTGAGGGACTTTCAGGAATTCAGTTTATTCGTGACAAGGATTATGAAGGAGTCTTTAAGCATCTTAATCAGCCGGCTAATCAGATTCTTTGGCTCCCGGCGATTGACCCTTTTCAGCCTTATGGCAAGATAATACCCCACAAACCGGACAGAGCCTTCATAAATGTTGCAGGAACAATCGTTGCCTTGCAAGCCGGTATGCCAATCGCAGTTATGGAAAGGCAGGGAAAGGTATTGCGTATATTTGAAGAAGCTTTTATAAGTGAGGTACTGAAAGAATTTGCCAAAGATTTTGAAAGACGCAGGTTATTTCCGGGACAAAACCGTATCATTGTAAAACAGTATCCATTGGAAGCCAAAAGAGCACTTTCAGAAGCAGGATTTATAAAGGAAATAACCGAGTATACTTTATATCGAAAATAAATGAATTAAGCATTTGGGACTTAATTTAACTTACTTATATATATAGTAACGGTAGTTCTTAATTAAGACTTACAATCTGTAATATTTTATTAAAAAATATTAAAAAAAGTCAATAAAAAGTGTCACAGCCTGACCTTCTATTTCGTTTATAATATGGAAGATGATTAAAGTAAAAAAATTGATTCATTCTTCCGGGGGCCTCCATACGGAGGGGAGTGTAATTAATATAGAATTATGGAAGAAGGCATAGTATTATCAGATTTTCTGGCTGCAAAGGCAGTGATGATTTATTGTATGATACAATGTGCGATATACCGATGTACGTGATTCAAGGCAGAAGTACTGTTATAATAATGATATCTACTTTTCAGCATTCTATGGGGAGCGGCTGTTTTAATGGACATTCTAAGGGCAGGAAAGTCCAAGTAGTTTAAGTTATAAGTACGACTGACCCTTTAGAGGTATAAAACCATATATTTAAAAGTCATTAAATCTGAGAAAATACGAAGAGGGAAAATCGCGAGAATTTAAGAAACCCATTGAAGGACTGGTTAACTTCAATGGGTTTCTTATGTTGTTTGATTAATAGGTGGTTTCACCGCTTTTTAAGCTCACGGTTTCGGAACTGCTTTTACTTTGGGCAGTAACTGTTACAGAAACCCTGTACTTATACCCTTTTGATACAGCTTTAGTTTCATAAAGGGAAGCATAGTCAGAATAGTCCGTTACGTTAAAGGTCTGTAAACTATACCAGTAACCGTTTTTATATTGTTGTAAGCTGGCGGAAATGTTAATCTGTGTAACACTGCTATAACCGATTACACTGCTTTCTATATGGGCGGTTCCGTTTGAATCAATGGTTAAGTTACAATTTGCTTTGGCTATGTAGGTTAACATAGGGCGTATAATTGATTCTGAAGGTGGAAGAAGAACCATAGAAGCATTGGCAGTAACAGGCGATAAAGTACTTAATAGCAGACAGATGCCAAGTCCTCCGATTAATAATTTTGATTTCATTTTAATACCTCCTATTTATTATTGTAACCTTCTGAAATAATTTGTTCAGAAAGTTCAAGAAGCATATGGATATTCAGATCAGATACCAGAGAAAAGAAATATTCATCCTGACTCCAATACACCTGAGAAAGTTCTTTGTTAGTAAAATAATGTAGTTCAATGCCCTTAATGCTCTTTGTTTGAAGCAGCAAGGTATCTTCAGTATCTAAAATCATCTGATTATTGGTTATATAACTTTGCTCAAAGAAAAGTTTGTTTTCTCCGTTTGTATAAACAGCAGAGAAGGAACTGTTTGTTTGAGTTGACTGCACTTTGGTATAGCCGTTGGGCAGTTGAGGAATTGAATAGATTAAATCAAAGTCCTGTCCTGTGTTTTCTGTTATAAAGGTTACAGAGGTAAAATCTGAATAGATTTTATACAGCATGCAAAAGAAGTGATTGCGTAATGCTTCAACACTCATAATTGTAGTAAAAGCCATAGAAAGCACGATAATTAAGAGTATAGCTATTTTTCTTAGCATTTTCATAAATACAAGATAATTCACGCTATTTTTGCGAATGAGCTTCCTCATCTTTCTATCAAATGACTTGGAAAACTTGTGATTTAGCACCCTGTCATCTGGGAGCTTATTCAGTCTTATTACTTCTGCGTCTGGAACAAAACGTCTTAAAAAATCATCAGAAATATCAATAGTATTCATCAAAATGAATCCCCCCCTCTTCTAAAATTTTTTTCAACTTGGCTTTTGCCCTTGCAATGCGCTGTCTGACATTATCCACTTTGATAGATAAGATAGCCGCAATTTCAACATCTGAATACCCATGACTGAACTTTAGTGTCAATACCGATGCATAATTAAAAGGTAACATTGCTATTGCAGCTGCAACCGGATTACCGTCAGAGAATTCAGTGGTTGCGGCAGCTTCTTCCCCAAGATACTCTTCCATATCATAAAACGATATGCTGTTCTCCCGCTTTCTCTTACGATACATATCAATAGCAATATTTTCGGTAATTATTACAACAAAGCTCTTCGTCCGACCGGATTTAACTTCCTCTATCTTATCTATATGGTTAATGATTCTAAGGAATGCCTGATGTACTGCATCTTCAGCAAGGTAAGTGTCCTTCAATATATTATTTGCGGTATAAAACATGGTCTGTCTGTAAGTATTGTAGAGCTGTTCAAATTTTGACTGCTCCTCGTCACTGTCAATCATTGCCAAGTAGATAAACAAATTACTTCTCCCCTTATTGCTGTTCAATTGTGTTGCTATTTTAGATAATTAAAGTATAGCATAATCAAATAAATATTTCCATATTTTACATGTAAAAAGATTACTTATTTTTCTAATAGAGTCACAATTGTGTGAATCGCAAGTAACTTACTGGTATTCAGTTCTTCCTGTGATAGTTTTCGTTGAATATAATAATGACAAACCTGCTCAACTAAGCCATAACTAATTCTTATTTTTTCAAGTAAATTACGCCTAGAAAATCCAGCGGTTAGCAATAACTCATAAAATATCATTAGTACAGTATTTTCAAAATCGTTAAATAGGATTAATATGTCTTCTTCAAGTAGGGACAGAGCCAAAAACTCATTATGCGCCTCAACATGCATGGTGTGTGATGCAATAGATATGTCTATAAACTGTTCGATTCTAGTGGGCAGATTGCTTTTAGTGATAGGGGCAGATAGTAGGGGCTGAAACTGCTCCGACAGTATAGAAATATAAAACTTAATTACTTCTAAGAGAATGTCCTTTTTATCTTGAAAATAGTTGTATACAATGCCTGTAGAAACACCAGCTTCTTGTGCAATTTCAGCAGTATTAGTTTTATAGTAGCCTTTATCACAAAAAAGTTTATAACTTGCCATTATTATACTTTGCTTTTTCTCTATTGACCGCTTTTGTTTTGGTTCCCTAATTTCTTGTTTAGCCATTTTTTTCTCCAATCTTAGGTGTATAGATATATTATATAACAAAGATTTTGTGAACTCAATAGAATCTGAAATATATTTCATATTCTATTGACGATACCAACGAAGTGTGATATGCTTTAACCTGAAATATATTTCAGGTTAAAGCAACAAACAGATGTGGCGGCATATAACGAGAGCAATTAACGAAAAAGGAGTATTTACTAATATGAAACAGTCAAATAAGAATCTTACAATCAGGCACTATAAGTTTTATCTTATATTTATGCTTATTGCTTGTGGTGGAGCATTCATCTGGCAATTTGGCCTTCCGGAATTAGGTGGGCAATTTACAAGTTGGGGAAATAATATTGGTTGGCAGCGTGAAATAGCTTTATGGAACGTTGGCATTATTGGTGCAATTATAGCAGCATTTATGAAAGATAACATCGAATATATGAAGATACTGACAATTCAATCAACGATTCTCTGTTGGGTACTGGGCATAAATCATCTTATTTCATTACTACAAGATTTTTCACTAACCTATATGATTCACGTTATGGGGATTTTTGAGATTTTGCTCTTAGGTGGTATTTGGGGAGCACTTTTACTCTACAAATCAAAAAGGCAGGCAAAAGGGTAACTTTTAAGTTATGACGAAAATAATAGTATCAGAAAGATGATTATACGAATACAGATTCATGGGGTGGCATCAAGCTGTATGATATGATACAATGTTCTTGGGAATTATCCTCTTGACCGCCAAAAAGGAGGATTTTCTCTGACGGGATATCATAGAGAAGCAGGAATTAAAACCAGGAAAGGAAATAATTATGTTTACGAAAAATGACCTGATTCATGCAATTAAAAATATGGGTATTTGCCATACGGATACCTTACTTATACATTCATCTATGAAAGCGATTGGTGAGGTAGAGGGTGGAGCAGATACGGTGCTTGATGCTTTTATGGAATATTTGTCTGAGGGGCTTTTACTTTTGCCTACCCACACGTGGGCCAATATGAGCGAAACATATAACAGATTTGATTCAGATAAGGAGCCATCTTGTGTAGGCTTATTGTCCAACTTATTTATGAAACGACCAGGTGTTGTACGTTCACTGCATCCTACCCACAGTATGGCAGCCTATGGAAAAGACAGCAAGGAATACATAAAAGGTGAAGAAGCAGTAACGACTCCATGTGCTGAGGGAGGCTGCTATGACCGTCTGCGGGCGAGAAATGGAAAGATTCTTCTGCTGGGAGTAACTCATGCAAGAAATACTTTTATGCATAGTGTGGAGGAGGTGCTTCGGGTACCTGAACGATTTACTGAACATCCAGTCAGGTTTGAAATTGTGATGCCGGACGGAAGTATAAAGGAGAGTCAGGTGTATCGTCATTTCAACAAGATGAGTGCACATATTTCAGAGAATTATGACAAACTGGCAGAGGCATTCTATGACTGTAATGCTGCAAAAAAAGTTACTTTTGGTAATGCGGATTGTATTCTATGTGATGCTAATGGAATCTTTGAAGTGATGAAAAAGGTATTAGCGCATGAAATCAATTGTCTTATAGAGAGGGAAGTAATACCTAAAATATGGTGGAGTGAAAAAAATTAGCGGTATACCTAAAGATATCTGCTATAAAATTTAAACAATTATTACATATGTTTTAATTCAATCATTGCCGTTGCCAAACGCTTTAAACAGCGTTTACTTCGGCATATTTTATTTTAAAAATAAATGTATATTTAAAAGTGTTACATGAAATAGTTAAGTATTGAGCCAGTTATTAAGGGAAAAATTACAAAGAAGGGATTATAATGGATAAAATCGTAATAAAACCTTAAAGGATATTTAATTGTACTTTTCATATTCCAATGATAGAATACCTTAAAAAGAAAGGTGGTTGATAAAAATCATTGCGGCTAAAGGTCGCAGATGGGAGATTTGGTTGAAAGAAAATATAAAATATGAAAGGGATGCCACACAAGGATTCTTTCAACCTGTTTGTTTGTGGCAGCACTGCAAGCCGGCTTGCAGTATGCAATGGGTGTATTTATGAAAAAAATTTCGTTTATAATAAGTTTAGTATGCATTAGCAGTATATTTGGGGGGTGTAAAAAGGACACGGTTCAAAACCCTGCACCTACCGGACAGGTAACAGAAGCACCGTCACAGGCGGTGACTAAAGTACCGGATAATACAGAAAAGCAGGAGGAGCTTACCGGTATTATGGAGTATCTGCCCGAAGTAATTGACTCTGCAGAATTTATTTATGAAGGGGAAGGAAATGAATACGCCTCTTTTCATGCATATGTGGATTTTGCTGACAAGGAAAAAGGGCTTTACCAGGTAAGAACCAATAATGGAGGAACTGAAAAAGTTGATGTCTATCAGATAAAGGATGGAATGGTCTCCATAGTAGCCACCAGACAAGAAATCTACTACAGGGACAATCTTTTAAAAGAAGAAATAGCAAAGGAAAATCAGGAAATAGTGTTAATGGAGCCTCTTGTAAAGGGTACAGAATGGAAATTGCCGGATGGGAGAAAAAGGTATATCTCAGCGGTAGATGAAAAAGTTAAAACCTTGTCGGGTGAGGTTAGTGCAATAGAGGTTACAACAGAGGACAGTGGAAGTATAACAAAAGAATATTATGCCAAAGGGATGGGGTTGGTACAAAGAAACTATGTATCGGAAGGTTTTGATATTACATCTTCTTTAGCCGAAATAAAAAAAGAAGTTCCTATGACGCAAGATATAACCTTGTACTATATAGACATGGATGAAAGTATTAAAGAACAGACAAAAGAATTAAAATTTAACACCAACGATTCCACTGCATTAAAAATGCAGGAATTATTACAGCAAGAAGGAATTGAAGGCGCCAGAGCTTTAATTAGCAAAAATACAAAGATAAACGCACTATATCTTTCAGAGGACAATATAGTACATGTAGATTTTTCAAAAGAATTTGTATATGAAATGAATGCAGGAGCAGGATATGAATCTTTAATATTAAAAGCAGTTGCCAACACCTTGGGAAATTATTATGGTGCCGATGAGGTATTACTGACATTAGAACAAAAACCTTACGAATCCGGTCATGATGTATTTGAGGAAGGTCAGACCTTGCTTGTAGAAAAGAAATAAATAAAGTTCCACTCTTTTTCCTTTACCTGGGAAATAACTTGTGCTATACTACTAGAGCATTTGTGAAAGCAAGCATGAGCTTGGACTGGTTCGAGAACTTCCCAGGATAAAAAACTAAGGATTGAAAGCGTAGTGAAGATCTCACTACGCTTCTTTTCTTATATAGGTAATTGCGAAATTCTTTATATAAATAAGGAAGTGGTCGCAATCGCCTATTTTCTTATAAAAGAAAAGGAGATTGGAAATATGAATGCGAAAAGTAAAGTAATTATTGACTGTGACCCCGGCATTGATGACAGTCTGGCACTGATGTTAGCCATAACCTCAAAAGAAATGCATATTCTTGGAATTACTGTAGTATGTGGTAATGTACCTGTAGAAACAGGGGCAGAGAATGTGCTGAAAATCCTTAAGCTTATGGACAGACTGGACATTCCGGTATATATAGGAGAAGCTAAACCTATTGTACGGGAATACGTTAGTGCACAGGACACGCACGGAGTGGATGGACTTGGAGGGAGCAACTATCCGTCAGTAGAAATAAGTGAAAAAAATGACCCTCGTGGTGGGATAAAGAGGGAGGGAGCGGTAGAATTTATCGTTAAAGCATTAAAAGAATATCCGGATACATCTATTGTTGCGCTGGGGCCCCTGACTAATCTTGCAAGGGCAATAGAGCTTGATGAAGAAGTGTTTACCAATCTAAAGGAATGTGTGTCTATGGGAGGCAATTACAGAAGCTTTGGTAACTGCTCTCCGGTTGCAGAGTATAATTATTGGTGTGACCCTCACGCTGCCAAGACAGTATATAAGAATTTTTCAAAGATAGGTAAAAAAATACATATGGTAGGTCTGGATGTTACCAGAAAGATAGTGCTTACTCCCAATATTCTAGAGTATATGAAGCGTCTGAATCC
The DNA here is from genome assembly GCF_014218335.1 of Anaerocolumna cellulosilytica. Classification (GTDB taxonomy): domain Bacteria; phylum Bacillota; class Clostridia; order Lachnospirales; family Lachnospiraceae; genus Anaerocolumna; species Anaerocolumna cellulosilytica. Next base: position 1,925,209 of record NZ_AP023367.1, read on the forward strand.
AATACTTGGTGGTTTTGTGGAAGATATAACACGCTTTTATTTTGAGTTTCACTGGAAGCAAGAAAAAATTATCGGCTGTGTTATAAACGATCCCCTTGCAATAGCTTATTTTATCAATAAAAAGATTTGCTCCGGATTTTCTGCATATACAGATATTGAGACAATGGGTATCACCGCAGGTCAGTCTGTAGTGGATTCACAGGGTTTTTATGGATTTTCTCCAAACAGTATTATACTTACAGAAGTGGATTCCTTTGAATTTATGAAAATGTTCCTGATAGATGTCTTTTTAGGAGAAGAGGAGGAAGTGACATTCTATTTAAAAGAGATAGGAGGGCGGTTACTATGAAGAAGGCATCCTATCTGATGGTTATGGTGGCTTTTGCCTCAGTTATTAACATGCTTGGAGGACAACTTGCTCTTTTATTAAGATTACCTATATATTTGGATGCTATCGGAACTTTTTTCGCAGCATGCCTGCTTGGTCCGGTATGGGGAATGGTGTCCGGTATTATAAGCGGTCTTTTAACAGGTATAACCATGGATATATATTCTGTCTATTTTATACCGGTTCAGCTTTTAACAGGTCTGATGGCAGGGATATTGTACAAAACCCCTGTATTAAAATCTGTATTTATTCCTATTGGGATTTTTATGGTCACTTTACCCGGGACACTGGCAGCTTCCGTTATAAGTAGTTTATTATTTGGGGGTTATACCTCTTCCGGTTCTTCTATGTTGGTATTTTTGCTGCGAACAATTGGTTTTGGTGACATTGCAAGTATTTTTTTTGTGCAGTTTGTTACTGACTATATTGACCGTATTCTATCTCTTTTACTGGTTATTTCTATAATGGCTGCGCTGCCAAAGAACATTACAGAAAAAGTTAGGAGAGGTAGGACATACAATGGAAAGATATAATATAATTACCAGTAAAAAACCAAGAGAGATTGTTTTATTAAAGTCCTTTCCCTGTATATGGGGCAAGTGTACCTTTTGTGATTATACAGAAGATAATTCCATCAACAAGGAAGAGCTGTTACAGATAAATCATGAAATACTAACAAAGGTTACAGGAGAAACCGGAGTCTTGGAGATAATTAATTCAGGTAGCTGTTTTGAACTGCCGATTGAGACTCTGGAAGAAATACGTTGCATTATAATACAAAAACAGGTGAAGCAGTTACTATTTGAAAGTCATTGGGTATACCGTCACAAATTACAGGAGATGAGGGATTTCATGGGGATTCCTATCCTGTTTAAAATAGGGGTGGAGACCTTCCATAACGAGTTTCGTCAAAACTACCTAAAGAAAAATGCTGATTTTAAAACTCCGGAAGAGGTAAGAAACTACTTTGATTCACCTTGTCTGCTGGTTGGAATAAAAGGGCAGACAAAAGAAATGGTGGAGGAGGATATCCGTCATCTTAAAAGGTACTTTGACCACGGTACTATCAATGTATTCACCAACAATTCAACACCAGTGAAAAAAGATGAAGCTCTGATAGAATGGTTTATAAAAAAGTACAAATACCTAGAGCACGATTCAGCTATTGAAATATTGTATGAAAATACAGATTTTGGAGTAGGCACTTAATCGACAGGGAATATACAAAATAGACAAAAAACTATTTCTAAAACTAGGAAATAATAAAAAAAAGCAAATAACGTTGACAAGTAACAATATTTGTGTTAGCATAAATGTATAAAATTAAAGAAACAGTAAATGTTATATCATAAACGGATTGTTACTGGTCAAGCAGGCAAAACCAACCTTGTAGTTACATGGAATATCTATATCTATGCTACAGGATTGGTTTTTTTTTAACCGGATTTATACTTCTAAAGGAAAGCAAGCTGAAAGTATATGTCTGTAAGCTTTGGAGGAGATATATGGTCATTGATAAGATTATTAATAACAATATTGTAAGTTCTTATGATGATAAGGGCAGGGAAGTTGTTGTCATGGGACGTGGCCTTGGTTTCCAAAGTAAAGTAGGACAACAAATTACCAAAAGCCGTATTGAAAAGATTTTTCGAATGGAAAGCAGTGAAGAATCAGAGAAACTCCAGGCAGTACTTGCGGATATCCCCTTAGAGTATATACAGATTGTAGATGAGATTATTGCATTTGCACATACAGTCCTTACGAATAAGCTAAATAAAAGTATTTATATAACTTTAACGGACCATATTAATTATGCCATCGATAGACACCGGCAGGGCGTACATTTTTCCAATGCTTTGTTGTGGGAAATCAAGAAATTGTATCAGAAGGAGTTTTGTGTTGGCAAAAAAGCATTAGAAATTATTTGGCAAAGGCTTGCTATTGAGCTATCAGAGGATGAGGCCGCCTCTATAACTCTGCATATAGTCAATGCAGAGTTCGGTGTTGAAATGCCAAATACCATCGACATTACAAAATTAATACAGAATGTAATAAAGATAGTAACCTATCATTTCCAAACAGCACTCAATGAAGAATCCATTAATTATGATAGATTTATAACCCACTTAAAGTTCTTTTCCCAAAGAGTTATAACCAATTGTAACAACCACGGAGAAGATGAAGTCTTTCATAAGATGATAAAAAATCAATACCCGGAAGCATATGAATGCGCCAGGAAGATAAAGGCATATATTGAGAAAGAATATGGCATAGATTTACCGAATGAAGAGATGGTTTACCTCACCATTCATATAAAACGGATTACAATGGATCATCAGGATGAATAGTTGCAGATACGAATAATATCTATTAAAATCTCGTTAAGGGATGTGGGAGGATTAAAAATTAAATAGCAGGATTGTTACTGGTCAAGCAGGCAAAACCTAAGCGGATAAGACATATCTGTTCAGCAGATATTGTCTACGCTTAGGTTTTTTTATTTCCAAGATGTAAGTATCTTAAGAAACATAATTATTAGAAATTTGGGGATTTTAAGGAATAGCCTTAAAGTTCTTAAATATAAAAAAATTAACATTTTATGTAATTAATAGGTTGGAGGAAAAACCAAAGAAAGGATGAGCCGCCTACCCTTCTTTCAACCATATAATTTGAGGCGGTATGGGTATTAATTATGATTGAGAAATTTCCAGAGGGATTTTTATGGGGAGGAGCAGTAGCAGCGAATCAGTGTGAAGGTGCTTATAATATTGATGGTAAAGGCTTAAGCATACAGGATATTGCACCAAAAGGAATTGCAGGTCCGATTACTGATGAGCCGACAGAAGATAATCTAAAGTTAGTGGGGATTGATTTTTATCATCGCTATAAGGAGGATGTAAAACTATTTGCCAAGATGGGGTTTAAGGTATTTCGAACCTCTATTGCATGGTCAAGAATATTCCCAAATGGGGATGATGCTCAGCCAAATGAAGCAGGACTTAAGTTTTATGATGACCTGTTTGACGAGTGTCTTAAATACAACATTGAGCCTTTAGTGACCATATCCCATTATGAAACACCACTAAATCTAGCTAGAAAGTATGATGGCTGGACGAATCGTAAACTAATCGGCTTTTATGAAAACTATGTCAGAACAATCTTTACCAGATATAAGAATAAAGTAAAATACTGGCTGACCTTTAATGAGATCAATTCCATCGTGCATGCGCCGTTTTTAAGCGGGGGAATTCTGACACCAAAGGAAAAATTGTCTAAGCAGGATTTATACCAGGCCATCCATCATGAGCTGGTAGCAAGTGCATTAGCTACTAAAATCGGTCATGAAATTATGCCTCAGGCGAAAATTGGCTGTATGGTGATTGCGGTACCGGTATATCCTATGACGCCGAATCCAGATGATGTTCTAAAAGCATTTGAAACGGATCGCAGCAACCTATTATTTACGGATATCCATGTAAAAGGAAAATACCCCTCCTATGCAAAACGTTTGTTTCAGGAAAATGGTATTACAATTCATATGGAACCGGAAGATGAGGAAATTCTTAAAAATACCGTGGATTTTATCTCTTTTAGTTATTATATGAGCGTTTGTGAAACGTCTGATACATCTAAAAAGGCAGGAGAGGGTAATCTTATGGGTGGAGTTCCAAATCCCTATCTAAAAGCAAGCGAATGGGGCTGGCAGATTGATCCAAAAGGTATCCGGTATATACTAAATACCCTATATGACCGATATGAAAAGCCCTTATTTATTGTTGAAAACGGACTTGGTGCCAATGATCAGTTAATAACAGGGGAAGACGGAGAAAAAACCGTTAAGGATGACTATAGAATTAGGTACCTGAATGACCATTTGGTGCAGGTAGGTGAAGCAATTAAGGATGGAGTAGAAGTTATGGGTTATACCACCTGGGGATGTATTGATGTGGTCAGTGCTTCTACAGCACAGCTTAGTAAACGCTACGGTTTTATCTATGTAGATAGAAATGATGACGGTAGCGGTAGTTTAGATAGATATGAGAAGAAATCCTTTCATTGGTACAAAGAGGTTATAGCCACAAATGGTACTGCTTTAAAGGAAGAATAAAGAGGAGGTTAATATTATGGCTAGTAAATATGATGGTTTGGCAAAAATTATAATTCAAAATGTGGGTGGTAAATCCAATGTTATCAGTCTTACGCATTGTATCACAAGATTACGGTTTAAATTAAAAGATGAGAGTAAGGCAAATACAGAAGTACTTAAGAATACTGACGGCATTGTAACCGTTCTGCAAAGCGGTGGTCAGTATCAGGTAGTTATTGGTAATCATGTACCGGATGTGTATGCCGTGGTAAGTGAGATGGGTGGCTTTTCCGGCAGCGGTGAAACTACAGAGGATGGACCAAAGAAAAAAATGGGGATTGGAGCGACTTTAATAGATATTATATCTGGTGTGTTTGCTCCCACTTTAGGTGTATTAGCAGCAACGGGTATGATAAAAGGTGTGCTGGCATTATTGACTTATTTTAGTATCATTAGTGATCAGGGTGGAACGTATCAGCTTTTATACTCGGTAGCCGATGGTTTTTTTCATTACCTGCCTATTCTGCTGGGCTTTACAGCAGCTAAGAAATTCGGCGTTAACCAATTTGTTGGTATGGCACTGGGAACCGCATTATTATATGTAAATGATATTACGGCAATTGCAAGTTTTACGCTGATAAACACTCTGTTTACAGGTACAGCCTTTGAAATGAATGTGTACACAACCTTTTTGGGAATCCCGGTAACTATGCCTGCCAGCGGCTATGCTTCTTCTGTTATACCTATTATTCTGGCAGTATATGTAGCTAGTAAAGTGGAGGGCTTCTGGAAGAAAGTTATTCCTGATGTTGTTAAAAATTTCGTTGTACCTATGTTAACACTTATTATTTGTACACCATTAACCTTTATTGTAATAGGGCCTGTTGCTTCCGTATTAACTTCTTTAGTTGGAATCGTAATATCATCAGCCTATAATTTAAGTCCGCTGTTAATGGGTGTTATAGTAGGTGGTTTCTGGCAGGTACTGGTTATATTCGGTTTGCATTGGGGATTGATACCTATTACGTTAGCTAACCTTGGCAGTATAGGATACGATTATGCATTAGCAGCTATGTTTGCGGCATCTTTTGCCCAGACAGCGGTTGTTATAGCCATAATGATTCGAACCAAAGACTCTAAATTAAGAGCCCTTTCAATTCCAGCTGCTATCTCCGGTGTTTTTGGAGTTACAGAGCCGGCCATTTATGGTATTACTTTACCCAGAAAAAAACCCTTTGTTATTTCCTGTATTGCAGCGGCAATCGGTGGGGGTATTATCGGAGTCACAGGTGTAAAATTGTATATGATAGGTGGTTTGGGTGTATTCGGAATTCCTACTTTTATCAATAATGCAACAAAAGATATTAGCAGTATGGTCTGGGCTTTAATTGCCTGTGGTGTATCAATGGCTATCGCTTTTATAGTTACGATGATAACCTATAATGAAAAAGAAGATGCAATCAGTCCTAAGGCAGCAGATACTACTAACACATCCACAGGCAATGGTATAGTTCTCAGCCCGTTAAAGGGAGAAGTAAAAGATTTAAAGGAAATCAAAGATGAAGCATTTGCAAGTGGCGTATTAGGTCTGGGTGTAGCTGTTCAGCCAGTGGAAGGCAAGATTATTGCTCCTGCTGACGGTGAAATCACTTCCTTCTTCCCAACCGGACATGCAATCGGTATAAAGACGGAATTTGGTGCAGAAATACTAATCCATGTTGGGATGGATACGGTAAAGCTGGATGGAAAGTATTTTACAAAAAAAGTTGAACAGGGTGATAAAGTTGTAAAGGGCCAGATTCTTCTGGAATTTGACTTAGATGCAATTCAGAAAGAAGGTTATTCTGTACTTACTCCGGTTATTATAACCAATGCTGCGGATTATCTGGATGTTATCTATGAAACAGGTAAAAGTGTTGAATATGGCGATAATCTTATTACCTTGTTGTAGATTTTTAGAAAGCTAGGTTGAAGTTAGTGTTTATCGATTCTAAATGGCAAGAAAACAAGACTTTAAGTATATGAGACAGAAATACTTGGTTTTTATTTCATAAATGGCTGCTGCCAAATGTAATAGTTATTAATTACATTTGGCAGCAGCCATTTATTATGAAGTGTTTTTACCCTTTGGACTTATAATAAATATTCTCCATCACTTTCTTTGATTATATCATAACTATCCGTTAATACTCTTTTATAAAAATAAATATTATAAACCAAAATTGATAACTAAGTATTATACAGTGTCCGTAACAAACCACAACAAGGAGGAATACATGCTGCAATTAAAAGATATAAAGAAAAGTTATACGACAGGGGACTTTACCCAGATAGCCCTTAATGGTGTAAACCTTAATTTTAGAAAACATGAATTTGTAGCAATTTTAGGGCCGAGTGGTTCCGGTAAAACTACCTGCTTAAATGTTGTCGGCGGGCTTGACAAATACGACAGTGGTGATTTAATCATCAACAGCAAATCAACTAAGAATTTCAAAGACGGGGAATGGGATGCGTACCGTAATAATAGTGTTGGTTTTATTTTTCAAAGTTATAATCTGATACCCCATTTAAGTATAGTAGATAACGTCGAAATGGGTATGACCCTAAGTGGTGTTTCGATGGAAGAAAAGCACCGGAAAGCATTAGAAGCTTTAGATAAGGTAGGGCTTAAGGAACATGTGCACAAGAAACCGAATCAGCTTTCCGGAGGACAGATGCAGAGAGTGGCAATTGCGCGTGCATTAGCAAATAATCCGGATATAATACTGGCAGATGAACCTACAGGGGCTCTCGATTCTGTTACCAGCGGACAGATTATGGACTTAATAAAGAAAATTGCAGATGATAAACTGGTTATAATGGTTACACATAACCCGGAACTTGCAGAGAAATATGCGGACAGAATTGTTAAATTTAAAGACGGCAATGTAGTCGATGACAGCTATCCTTACCGGACAGTAGAAGAGGAATCAGAGTATCAATTAAAAAGAACGAGTATGAGCTTTTTTACCGCTCTTAAGCTATCCGGAAAAAACATATCTACCAAAAAGGGAAGAACAGCCTTAACCGCTTTTGCAGCAAGTATCGGTATTATCGGAATTGCTTTAATCTTAAGTCTTTCTACCGGTTTTCAGATACAGATAGACAAGTTTCAAAAAGATGCGCTTGCGGAATTTCCGATTATTATTTCACCAACGTCCCAGAACATGGATATGGAGACCTTGGAAAAGATGCGAGGAGAAATGAAAGAAGCAAAAGAACAGGAGTATACCAATGCCAGGGAAGTTTATCTGTATGATCCGGAAGAAAGTACCGTCACTCATACCAATAACATAACAAAAGAATATCTGGACTATATAGAAAAAATTGATTCGTCTATTTGTACAAGTATTGGTTATACCAGAGTTGTCGGTATGAACCTATTAAGTAAGATAGAGGATGAAATTATTCCAGTATCCATTGCTCCTGCAACCAGGGATGGAAGTAACGGAGGCGGAATGCAGGGACTGACCAGTATGAGCGGGACCTTATTATCCTCCTATCCGGAGGTACTAGATGAAAGCCAGGAATCATATCTTGAAAAAAATTATGATTTGTTGTCCGGCAATTATCCAAAAGAGGATACGGATTTGGTGTTAGTGGTAAACAGCAGTAATCAGGTGGATTATACAGTGTTTGAAAACCTCGGAATTAAAACCCATGTATTAGAGAAGATGAAGTTTGAAGATATTGTTGGTATGGAGTTAAAACTGGTTACAAACAATGATTATTATCAGGAAACAGAACTTGGTAATTTCATGCCTCAGACGGACTATGAGGAAATGTATAAATCAGATGACAATCTTACCTTAAAAATTGCCGGTATCATTCGGTTAAAAGAGGATGTTACCATTGGTATTCTTGGAACCGGCATTGCTTATAGTGATAATTTGGTGCAGCGGATTATAGAGATTGAAGAAGAGTCAGATATTGTTTTGGCACAAAAAGAAGCTGATTATAATGTAATGACTATGGAAAAGCTGGAGGAAAGTATGAAGAAAAATCTACTGTCCTATCTTGGCGGAGATACCATACCATATATGATATTTTTATATCCCTATGATTTTGAGACAAAAGATGAGGTACTTGCTTATCTGGATGCCTACAATAACGGTAAGTCGGATGAAGATACGATAGTATATCAGGATCTTGCAAGTACTATGACCTCCATGACCGGAAGCATTATGAATGGTATAACAATTGTATTGATAGCCTTTGCTTCTATCTCTTTGGTTGTATCCTTAATCATGGTAGGGATTATTACTTACATTTCTGTCTTAGAGAGAACAAAGGAAATCGGTGTTCTTCGTGCCCTTGGTGCCAGGAAAAAAGACATTACACGGGTCTTTAATGCAGAGACTTTTCTGATTGGTGCTTTTTCTGGTTTATTAGGAATCGGTATCGCCTATCTACTAACGATTCCAACGAATATAATACTTAATAATATGACAGGATTATCAGGGGTAGCCAAATTAAATCCTATGCATGCCTTAGTATTGGTAGCAATCAGTGTAGTATTAACCTTAATCGGCGGTATGATACCGGCTAAGATGGCAGCTAAAAAAGATCCGGTAGAAGCATTAAGATCTGAATAATTAAGTAATGATGAAGATATTAAATAAGCCGTTTATCTAATGGGTATAAGATAAACGACTTATTCGTTTTTATGCTATTGGATTGTGCTGCTTAACGGTATGCCCTAGGCCTTAGCTTTGGAGTAATTCTCTGCAACTTCCTTCCAATCAACTACATCAAAGAAAGCTTTGATATAATCTGCACGTAGGTTTTTATATTTCAGATAATACGCGTGTTCCCAAACGTCAATACCAAGAATCGGAGTCCATTCACCGCGGCTTTCAATAATTGGGTTATCTTGGTTAGGAGAGGAGGAAACTTTTAATTCCCCCTTTTTATTTGAAGATAACCAAGCCCAGCCGGAACCAAAACGGGTAGCAGCTGCGGCAGATAGTTTTTCTTTCAGAGCATTAAAGTCTCCAAAGTCTTTCTGAATTTGAGCAGCCAATTCACCTTCCGGTTCTTTGCCTCCCTGGGGTGAAAGCGTTGAAAAGTATAAATTATGGTTATAGAAGCCTCCGCCATTATTTGTAAGTGCCGCTTTTAGAGATTCATCGGAAACTTTGGGAAGACTTACAAAAATTTCTTCTACCGATTTACCTGAAAGTTCCGGTAATTTTTCAACCGCCCCATTAAAGTTTGCAGTATAGGCTGCATGGTGCTTGGAATAATGTGTCACCATAGTAACTTCATCTATATGGGGTTCAAGATCTTTAAAATCATATCTTAATTCTATTTGTTTAAACATAATAGTCACTCCTTTTGTAAATTCTTTTTTATTTGTGTTTTTATTATAGTATATTTATCTGAAAAAATAAAGAGAAATATTAAAATTAATTGATAATATTTATTAAAAAGAACTATTGATTAAATATTGATGAAATATTATCATTAATTCTGTATTATTATTAAAACAATCCTATAATAAAAGCTTCTTTTAGTATAGTAGAAGTAATTTTAGTATTAGCAGAAATGCAAAAACATATGGTGGGAATGCAAGGAATAATTTTGTAAAAAACATGAAATCATTATGAGGACTTGAAATTATTATGATATAATTGCGGTGACAAAAAAAATCAAATATGGTATAGTAAACCTATATAATTTTTATGCAAAAAAATAATAAATAATTGTGGCAAACAGGGAGGATATTAAGAAAATATGGAAATTGAACACATAATTCAGGTACCGGGAAAGCATACGGAAGGAGTAAGGTTAAAAGGTTTTGTGATAGCTAACAGCCCTATGATTGAAGCTGAGCGGAAACATCCGGCTGTATTAATCTGTCCGGGAGGCGGCTATCATCACCTAAGTGACAGAGAAGCAGAACCGGTTGCTTATAAGTTCACAGCAGAAGGAGTCCATGCTTTTATCTTATACTATACGATAGCGCCTCAAGGCGAATATCCTCAGTCTTTGTGTGAAGTTTTAGCAGCACTTGCATATATCAGGGAACATGCAGAGGAATATCATATTGATGTGAATAATATTGCAGTCTGTGGTTTTTCTGCGGGGGGACATCTGGCAGGATGCGCAGGTGCTTTTTGGAATAGCAGCGAGATTTTATCTTTAATAGGAAAAACGTCTGAAGAAGTAAAACCAAATAAAGTTATTTTATCCTATCCGGTTATCAGTAGTGGCGAAAAGGCGCACAAGGATTCCTTTATTAACCTGTTAGGTGACCATAAAGACAATCAGGAGCTAAGAGATAGAGTATCATTAGAAAAGCAAGTAACAAAATACTTTCCTCCGGTACTTATCTGGCATACCCAGGAAGACGGAGCAGTTCCGGTTGAGAATTCGTTGTACCTTGTGAATGCCTTAATTGCAGCAGGGGTACGGACAGAATTTCACCTCTATCCGACCGGCAGACATGGCTTATCCCTTGGAAATTATCTGAGTGACAGAGATATTCCTTACGGAGTAAACCATCCTACCGGAGAATGGATTGAAAAAGCAATACAATTTATGTATACAGAACTATAATCATATTTTCTTTAGCGTAAGTATTACAGCCGCTTATTAGATTTTGTAAAAGAGCTATTGAATAAGATGGAACCAGTCTTTATTTTGGTGATTGTAACTACTGCTTTAATCATTGCGTTTTACAATTGTCTAATTATGTTTTTGAAAATACGGAGAAAGGTCCCATACAGCACCAAGGTATGGGACATCTTTTTCAATGCGCTCTTTGCGGCCATTCATATAATTTTGTTCCCAGGGGCCGGGATTGTCCATATCACAGCTTCTAAAGATAACCACATATAGCTCTAATTCCCGGAGTTTTAGAAAGTCTGGAAGGAGAGCAATCCACTGGTCGGACAATTGGTTTTCTTTCCGGTAACCGGCTAAGAAATGATGCAGAAAATGATTGGCAAAGGCAATTTTATTTTCAGCAGAATCCGGTCTTAATAAGCAGTAAAACAATGCAATTGCAATATCGCTGATAAAATATTGATAGGCGCTGTCATCAAAATCAAAAATAGTAATTTTTCCTTCATGGATAAAAAAATTACCGGTATGTATATCTGTGTGCATAAGCCCGAAGCTATCACGGTCTTTTGGAAGATTCTTTAGTTTGGAAGCTAAAGAATTCAGCTTTTCTCCCACTATTTGGTGTTCTTTAGGGAGGTAGGCTTCCGGTTTTATAAATATGGGGTCTTCATACCAGACAGGACGAGTGGTAGTAAGATTATTTGGTTTATAATCCTTGGAAAGACGATGCATTTTGCCAATAGAACGCCCCCATTCCTTGAACAATTCATCCGTTGCATCAGAAGGCTGCATATGCTTTCCGGGAGCTTTAGTAAAGGCTGTTGCCAAAAAATAATTGTTTTCATCAATTGAAATCTTTTCTACCAACTCATGATTGAAAGAGTATACTGGCTTGCTAACAGCTGCGCTGTGTGAGGACAGGTATTCAATAAAATCTAATTCCGACTGTACCATGGCTTTCTCTCTATGAGAACTATGCGTTAAGCGAAGAATATACTCTTTGCCTTCAAACGTATAGCCATATACGAAATTTTCAAAACCACCTATTTTGGTTAAACTATCTCTATCCATAGAATATCGGACGGCTGCTTGCATTAATATGTCTTCATTAAAAAGTTCGTGTATATATTTTTCCATAAAAACTCCTATCTGCACCCACGAGTGCCCATAAATTTGATTTGTAAGGGGTGTCTGGCTATAAGTACTATAATTTTACTGAGGTTGTGTTAGGAATAGTATAACTTACGATTTAGAACTTGTCGAATACATTTTTAGATAGTACCGAGAATAAAAAGCAGGGGCAATCACCAAAAACAGACTCCGATTAACGAATTATTTCTAACAAAGGAGGAATTATACATGATAAAAAAATCGAAGGGCCGTAAGTTTCTGGTAGTCATAAGTCTTCTACTGCTGTTAAGTTTCATTGCATTCGCACTTTGGGCAATGCTTCCCCATAGAACAATGGAAGCTGCAAAAGAAGCATTGAAATCAGACGAGACGGTAGCAGTTCAAAACGGTACTTATATACATTTAAAACCTTTAGTAAATCGGAAGAAAATCGGTATCATTATGTATCCCGGTGCTAGGGTAGACGCAGAGGCCTATGCTGTGCTGGGAAAAAAGTTAGCCAGAGAAGGCATGGATGTATTTATCTTAAAAATGCCCCTTCGTATTGCCTTTTTTGGAGTAAATGCCGCAGACAGAATTTTAAATGAACACAAGGATGAACTATCAACTTGGTATATTGGCGGACATTCTCTGGGGGGAGTAGTAGCTGCAAATTACGCCGTAGACCATCAAGAGACGATTGACGGAGTGATATTTCTTGCTTCCTATCCGGTGAAAGGAAAAGATTTTAAAAATGCAGACTTACGTTATCTACAGATATTTGCCAGTAAAGACGGATTTGTAACAAAGGAAGACAGAGAAAATGGTGCAGCCTTGCTGCCTGCGGAGCGAATCGTTTATACCATTGAAGGAGGTAACCACGAACAGTTCGGATATTATGGTCATCAAAAAGGAGATGGAATACCCGACATAACAAGAGAAGAACAGCATGAAGTTATAAAAGAACAAATCAGTGCTTTTGTATTAAATTAAAGGCAGCAGACTCTTAAAAAACTACCAAGAAAAGGCTCTTTTGTAGCAAGAAGTAAAGGAAAAGTATCAACCTTACGCCTGTTACAAAGAGCCTGATTTTGTTATAATAGTATAGTATAATAAATTTAGAGCGGCATTATAGTTTTACCGAATTCCTGGTTGATAATCTGTCCGAATGCATTGTAAAGAGCAGACAGACCGCAGAAAATTCCAACATATCCTGCAAGGGTATGGATTCCCTCAGAACCTGTGAAGTTTGCAGCAGAAAGCAGGAAGAATAAAATGGTAAGTGAACCGAATACAACCTGGCTTGCACGGTTATGCTTTAGGGTTCCTATAAACATAAATGCGGTGAAAATTCCCCAAAGCCCTAAGTAAAAGCCCATGCTTGAAGTATCAGCGGTGCTGATTCCGGAAAAGGGATTTATCCAGATTAAAATCAGGGACCACCAGAAAAATCCATAGGCAGTAAAGGCAGTTGCTCCAAAGGTATTGTTTTTCTTAAATTCCATAATACCTGCAATTATCTGAGCAGCTCCGCCCAGTGCAAAACCCATTGCAACGATGACTATGGACAAAGGAATAAAGCCTGCGTTGTGTAAATTTAATAAGCAGGTAGTCATTCCAAAGCCCAGGAGTCCTAGGGGAGCCGGATTAGCTATGGAAGCTTGGTTTGATTGTGTTGACATTGTTTTATAAACGTCCTTTCATACATTCTAGTCGTGTTAATTACACTCGGAGCATATCGTATCATTTTTTTCACAAAAATTCAACAAAAATTTTATATTTTACAGGTATTTCTTGTCGAATCATGTTTTTAGGAAGTAGAATTATTAAAAAGAAGCTTTGCTGATAAAAATAATTGACTTGGGTGTTAAAGCCCATTCTCAAAAAACATATACTTTGTTATTATAGAATCTAAGTAGAGAATTAAATAAATATAACATGTATGAATATGAATCGCTTATGTAGTCTTTAGGAATACTATAGTTAGAAGATTAAAAAGGAGGCTTTGATATGGCACACAATCAAATGAAAAGTACTAAAAACAATAAAAAAGAAGATGGTAAATTTCACTCAAAACACATTAAACACAATCCACAGGCAGAAAGCGCCCGTGCTGTATTTGGATTGCAAGATAACAATGGAAAAAATAAGACGGATGAGGAAGAAAGCAGGTAAGATATAACAAAGAATTGTAAAAGCAAAGCAGGAGAGCCATAAATATCAGGTTCTTCTGCTTTTTAAATATGGTTTATTAGGAGCTATAACTATACTTTCCTGTCTAAGACGAATCTTGTGGAATTATCTATCATGTAGTATAATATTAAAATAAATTTCAAATGAATGCAATAGATAAAATCTAGTTTCAATAGAACAGGTTAGATAACTGGAAAAAGAGCTTCTTAAGTGTTTTAGCAGTACTATATAACGATACATATACATTTCCGTTTAAAAGTTGGGAGGTTAATCTATGGGTGATAAGATAGTTAAAGTTTGTAAAAAATGCTCCGGTTTTGATGTGGAGGATTTAAAAGACATCTTAAAATCAAAGCAGTTTTCTACGGGTTGTATCCATAAATGTAAAAAGAAGTGCCCGGAACTAGAAGGTAAGGTTTATGGTTATATAAAGGGTGACTTTACAGTATGTGAAAAAAAGAAGGACTTTTTTGAAAAGATAAAAAGTCTGTTATAAAAGCCCTTCTTCTTTGCATTAAGCAGATTTGGTTACTTGAAACAGGGAGTAAAAATAACTTTGCTGTTCTAAAAGCTGGTCAAAACCACCTGTTTCAACAACTCTGCCATTGTTTAATACGATTATCTTATCATAAAGCCTTAAACTTGCTTCATCCATTCGATGAGAGATTACGATACGAGTTACATTCTCAAAATTGGAAATTTCTTGTTCTATCACTTGAGCCGTCTTCTGGTCTAGGGCAGAGGTAGCCTCATCCATAATAAGAATAGGAGTTTTACGCAGTAGGCTTCTTGCAATTGAGATACGCTGTTTTTCACCTCCGGATAAGTAATTTCCGTTCTCACCGCATTTGTATTCTGTTCCTTTTTTCTGTATCAACATGCTTAAACCTGATTTTTCCATGGCAGTTATAATGGCATTTTGTTCAAAGCTCCTGAACATGGTAACATTATCCTGAATTGTACTGTCAAAAATAAAAACATTCTGCAAAATCACAGAAAACAAGTCGTACAGTGAGTCGTTAGCAAGCTTTCCAAGATCCATATCATCAATGGTTATTTGCCCTTCATAGTTATTGTGGTAGCCTAGCAACAGGTTAACAAGGGTAGATTTTCCGCTGCCGCTGGCACCGACAATAACATAACTTTTACCTTTTTCAAAGGTAAGATTAATATTCTTAAGGATGGGTTGTTCTTTTTCATAAGCGAAGGAAACATTGTGAAAGGTAATCTCTCTTAAAAAGGATGACTTATTTAATGTGTCCCTTTCTTTTATACGGTTACTAGTGGCAGCTTCTATTTTATCAATTAGTGCACTGGCAGCTTTTTTTTCGGTTAATAATGGACCCACGCTGCCAACAGGCTCAAGTACATAATTCAATAATTGGATAAAAGCAATAACGGTACCGGCGGTAATGATATTGTGAATGGCAAGATAAGCTCCTGCCACAAAAGTTGTAAACTGTACTAGAAATGAGGAAGCAGTGGAAAGTAGTGTAATAAAATCACCGGTCATACGTTTCTTGTTCTTGGCATGTTCCACTTTGCTATTCCCGTCATTATAAAGCTTTAGTATTTCAGCCTCGGCGCGAAAGCTTTTTACAACGGAAAAACCGGTTAATAAATCTTTCACCATAGACACAAAGCTCTCATTTCGCTCGGAGGCAAGGAACACTTTATGTTCTAAGGATTTTCCAAATACCATGGATATCAGAATGGGAAGCAGGCTGATGCCTAATACACAAAGTGTTAAAAACCAGTTTAAATAGGCCATTGCTATAATACCGCAGATAAAACTTAACACTTGTATCGTTATCTGAATCGTAGCTGTCAGATAGTTTGCTTCAATTGTAGAGATATCATTTGTAAAAATAGAAATATACGTGCCAGTCACTTCATTATCAAAGGAATTTATACTCTTCTTTAATAAATTTGAGAAAGCATAGTTCTTAAATTGCAGCATGGCTTGCTTTATAAAATGATTGTAATATTTACGCTTTAAAAGTTGTATAATCACCAAAATAACAAGATAGATTAAGCTGTATACAGTCATTTGTTTTAATTCTGTCATAGAGCCGCCGGAAGCAACATCTATCAGTAGCTTTAGTATAAAAGCAATTGATAGATTCAATGCAGTCGATAGGACGCAGATTAATATAGTAAAAAAATAATTTAGTTTGTTTTTATAATAAAATTGTTTTCTATAAGTGCTCATAGTCTGATTCATCCAATTAGGATAGTCCTTTCTGTTAATAATGGCAAGAACAACACTTATTACATCCTAAAGTCAATGAACAGGGAATCAAAGGTAAAGGCTACTATAAAGTCGCTATGAAAAATATATTTGATTAATAAAGTACGTTCTGATCCAGAGATGTATACATGGACCTCATTATCCACCATTGAACATTCTGTTATTTCAAGTAGAGTACCATTTAATTGCTTCATATCTTTCTCAAAAGCGGTAAGAAAACCGAATGAAAGGTATTTTCTTACATGGCTTGCAAAATACTCGATGAACCCTTTATAGTCTTTATTAAGTAGTTTTCTTGTGGCTTTCCTTGCCAGCTCAGTTTGATAATTTGTAATTTTTTCTTCGTTCTCTAGCTCGAAGATATCCCGGTTTTCCATAAGTAATGTTACGGCCCGTTCCAAATTTCGCAGCTGCTTTTCTTTCGCAAGCATTTCTGCTTTAATCACTGCTATTTTAGATTGAATGGAAACAGAGACGTCCTGTTCGCTGAGAAAAAGTTCCTTGATATCCTTAATAGAAAGATTTAAGGAGCGCATAATTAAGATTTTTCGAAGCTTTTCAATCTCGCATACCGTATATTTCCTGGGCTGGGTTTTTTTGTCACGAAAGCTCTTTATCAATCCTTCCTTTTCATAATACCGGAGTGTTCTTGAGGTGATGTCAAAGTTTTTACAAACCTCAGATATACTTAAAAAGGTCTCCATTATGTTCTCCATTTCTATAATAGGTCGGTTTTATGGGTAGATTTTTCATAGGTAGGCTGTGCCTGATTCACTGCCTGTTTTTTAAGTGTTGTTTTTTCATGTTGCAAGCTTGCTGGATGAATTCATCTAGGGATATTATAACTCTTGACCTAAGGTCAACGTCAATACCGTATTTCATGAATAGCAGAAAAAGGAGTTGAAAACAAAAAAAGAACCCAGAATAGGATTCAATTGTGTATTTCTTTTAAAATAACTGTCTTTCCCAGACGTAGTATGCTATAATCGATATATTCGTATGGATAAATATGTGATTTCTTCGGAAAGTATATGTTTATGGGAGATATTGAATAAAAAAGTAAAAAAATAAACTACATTATAATAAGAAGTCTGCCAGAAAGAGTCTCCCTGTCTCTATTGGTGAATTAGTACGTCCGAATACTAATTAGAGTCAGGGGATACTCGACGGCTTAGGTGAATTTTATTTTTACAAGTTTATTATAGTATAATATAAATGTAATTACCAATATACATTATAAATCCCACCCATAAACAAAAGTTAATTGCTATAGTAATTTATAAAGGATGAAAGCTATGGATCTGCATTATCTTAAAATATTTCATACAGTAGCGAAGTGCTTAAGTTTTAAAAAAGCTTCAGAGAAACTTCATATCAGCCAGCCGGCATTGTCAATCCAGGTTAAAAAACTGGAGGGTCAAACCGGCTTAAAGCTGTTCAATAAAATAGGAAACAAGATATTCTTAAGTGAAAGCGGTGAGATGCTCTATAGCTATACCAGAAAAATATTTGCTATAGTTGAGGATATGGAGAATCATATTAATACCATAAAGGAAGTGATTGGAGGAACTATTAATCTGGGTGCCAGCAATACCCCAGGAACCTATATACTTCCGTATGTAATCGGTGAAATGAAGAAAAAGTATCCTGCAGTAACCGTAACGTTGCATGTTGGTGACACCTCTGAAATAACCAATCTAATTGAAAATGGAACTTTGGATGTAGCAGTTAATGGAGGTAACGGAACTTACAATACAAGTATTTATGTAAAAAAGCTCTTTGACGATAGGTTGGTGGTGGTGGCTTCTCCCAAGCATACCCTAAGTGAAAAGGAGCTTGTAGAGCCTGAGAATCTTGCAGAACTAAGTTTTATTGTTCACAATACTACTTCTCAGCTTTATACTTACTATAAAAGCTTTATTGGAGAGTATCATATCCCAGAAAATATCGGTATGCATTTTGGCAGTATTGATGCTATAAAACATGCCATATATGCTAACCTTGGGGTTGCCATTATGCCGTATTATGCGGTTAAACTTGAAGTTAAGATGGGATTGTTAAAGGTTCTGAACATTAATTGTGACAAATTAACGTATCCCTATAGCATGATTTATAATAAGAACAAGTACCTGTCCCTTACGACGAAGACATTTATTGAAGTATTAACCCAGTGTGCAGAGGGTTCTGAAATTGAATGTTAACCTATGGAGCAGGTGATGTATGAAAAATGAACCAAAGACGATAAAAAAACCAGAAGAAGTGAAAGGAACCACTATGAAAATAATGATAGCCTCAGATATACATGGCTCAGCTTTTTATTGTAATAAAATGCTTGAAGCTTATAAACGGGAAAAGGCAGATAAACTGCTTTTATTAGGTGACATCTTGTACCACGGCCCTAGAAATGATTTGCCAAGGGAATACGAGCCTAAAAGGGTTATTGAGATGTTAAATCAGATAAAGGATGAAATTCTCTGTGTGAGAGGTAATTGTGATACCGAGGTTGACCAGATGGTACTAGAATTTCCGGTACTTGCAGAATACTGTATCCTCTATTGGAACAGTCGCATGGTGTTTGCGACGCATGGACATAAATTCAATCCGTCTAACTTGCCTATGTTAAAAAAGGGAGATATTTTGTTAAATGGTCACACCCATATACCTGCTTTTAATAAACAAGGTGAAATATACTATGTGAATCCGGGTTCTGTATCCATACCCAAGGAAGGCAGCGCCCACAGCTATATTATATTAGAGGATAAATTCACCTTTAAAAGCTTAGAGGGTGAGGTGTACCAGCAGGAAGAGATACCTGAGTAACAATCGTTTCAATATAATATAGAACCGCTAAGTGGTTGGTTATTCCCGCTTAGTGGTTTTTTCAAATTCTTATCCATTCCAGCCATTTAAAGCTATTTAAAATGTAGGATTCATCCGATATGGTATACAACAAAAGTATGTAAGGGTGATACATATGATAATTGATATAGATATAAAAATAGCAGATAATAATGGGAAGGTAATTCACCGATTTGCCAAGCAGTTCGATGAAAGAGTCGGCGGTGAGCAGAATTATAACGTAAGAAATGGAATTAAGAAAGAATTTCAGGATTTTCTTAATGAATATTTGTCTGCCAGCGGTCGTACCATTAGAGAAAGGCTTATTAGTACTCAGATTATGTATTTGCCAGGGAAGCTGCCTTATGAAACGTTTGTACGGGAAGAAGGCTTGGAAAATGGTTTGGAGTATAAAATTAGCATAGGTAACAGGAGTGTGTTTATGGGAAATATTCCTATAGAGAGAGTAAAGCGTATCGAGAGAATTCAAGAAGCAATTCAATCTGAGAAGCAAAGAAAAGAAGCGTCAGTACCGGAGAACATTCGGCAGAGTATTGCAGAGCTTAAGGGGGCGGTTTCTGGTTTTGAGATGAAACAAAAAGAAACTGATTCACAAGAACGCCAAAAGAAGAATATTCAAAGTGCAGTGACGAAATATGAAGCTACCTTCTGCGTAGAAGAGACGAAAAAGAATAACTATGATTTAGAGGATGGAAAGGAAATTCCGGAAGTTAAGTAGAATGGTACAAGCACACAGATGGGAATGAAAAATCAATAATTGAATATATATACATAAAAACAAAAAATCATACAAAACAAAAATAAATGGGTTTTTGATATATTAAGCAGGAAGAAAGTCTTAGACAGAGAGACACTTCCTGCTTTTTAATGTGGTTTGTATCTGTAAAAGTGCTGTAATGTCTGATAGACACCATAAAAAGGAAGTGTTTTCCTAAAATGGTTATCCATACACAAGGCTGGGGATTAAAAAATATTATGTTTTAAAATGTTTGGTTGTAATTGCAATCATGTAATATATATGATATTATGTTTAATAAATTTACATTGAGTTTAAAAATATCGAAGTAAAATAGTTTAAACAGTTTGTTTTAATTAACATTAAGATTCCACACTTAGAAAACTTGACAGATTTGAATGTGACGTCGGAGTTTTGCTTTGTGGTTTAAATTACATTTACAGCGGAGGATGAGATGAAAAAAGTAGTAAAATTTGGAGGCAGCTCTTTAGCCAGTGCAGAGCAATTTAAAAAAGTCGGGGCTATCATCCATGCAGATAAGGACAGAAGATATGTTGTACCTTCTGCACCCGGAAAAAGATTCTCTCAAGATACGAAAGTAACAGATATGTTGTATCAATGTTATGAGTTGGCAGTTAAAGAAAAGCTTTTTACAGAAGCTTTGGCAGCAATTAAAGCCCGTTATGATGAAATTATACAGGGACTTAATCTGGATTTATCTTTAGAGGCAGAATTTAAAATAATTGAAGAGGAATTTCGTGCAAAGGCTGGTTCTGATTATGCAGCTTCCAGAGGAGAATACCTAAATGGTATCATCATGGCAAATTATCTGGGGTATGAGTTTATAGATGCAAAGGATGTTATATTCTTTGATGAGCATGGTATATTTGAAGCGGATTTAACGGATAAGGTTCTATCTGCTACTTTAGAAAGTATAGAGAGAGCTGTTATACCAGGCTTTTATGGTTCCATGGCAGACGGCACAATCAAAACATTTTCAAGAGGTGGTTCCGATATCACAGGTTCTATTGTGGCAAAAGCCGTAAAGGCAGGTCTATATGAGAACTGGACAGATGTATCAGGTTTTCTGGTAGCAGATCCTAGAATTATATCAAATCCTGAGGTTATCTCCACTATAACCTATAAGGAACTTAGAGAACTGTCTTACATGGGTGCAACCGTATTGCATGAAGACGCTATCTTTCCTGTAAGAAAAGAAGGGATACCTATTAATATCCGTAACACAGGTGCACCGGAAGATCCGGGTACCATGATTGTAAAGCATACTGCCTCAAAACCTGAATATACCATAACTGGTATTGCCGGTAAAAAAGGCTTTGTAGCAATAAATATAGAAAAAGATATGATGAATTCAGAAATTGGTTTTGGGAGAAAGGTACTTGAAGTATTTGAGGAGAATGGAATTTCCTTTGAGCATGTTCCATCGGGTATCGATACCTTGACAGTTTTTGTGCACCAGGATGAATTTATAGAAAAGGAACAAAGAGTTCTGGCAGGTATTGACCATGCTACCAGTCCTGATTCCATTG
This sequence comes from Anaerocolumna cellulosilytica, assembly GCF_014218335.1. Classification (GTDB taxonomy): domain Bacteria; phylum Bacillota; class Clostridia; order Lachnospirales; family Lachnospiraceae; genus Anaerocolumna; species Anaerocolumna cellulosilytica. Next base: position 1,946,992 of record NZ_AP023367.1, read on the forward strand.
ACTTGGCAGGTGATTTGGCGTTGATAGCAGTAGTCGGCCGTGGTATGCGGGAGACCAGAGGGACAGCAGGCAGGATTTTCTCTGCCTTAGCCCATGCCAATGTTAATGTTAAAATGATTGACCAGGGTTCGAGTGAACTGAACATCATTATAGGAGTAAGTAACAATGATTTTGAAGCTGCTATAAAGGCAGTATATGATATTTTCGTATTATCCAAGTTATAAAAAAGCAACCCTAATGACTAAAATCGTTTGTCATTAGGGTTGTTCTGCGTAATATGAATAGCATTATATAACCTTAATTTAAGGAAAAGTATATTAACGTGAAAGTGCGTAAAAAGAGCAATTTTTATTAAGACACAGTTTATGGAATCTGCTATAATAAGAGAAATTATTAATCCTAACATAATACAAGAAGCTGTAAAAGTAAGTGAAGGTGTAGTATTTTTGTACCTGCGGCTCAAGGTTTGCAGGTAGGGAAAGGAATGGTTAATTTATGGGTAATAGGAAAGAAACGGTGGCAAAAATAATTGATTATATAGAAGAACATTTACAAGACAATTTAGATCTAGATGAAATTGCAAAGCAGGCGGGTTATTCCAAATATCATTTAGAGCGGATATTTGCTAAAGAAAATGGAAGTACCATATATCAGTATATAAAAAAACGGAGGCTTACTGAAGCAGCCAGACAGTTAGTATTTACAGATAAGCCAATTATAGAAATTGCCTTTGGTGCCAAGTATGAATCCCAACAGGCGTTTACCCATGCTTTTCGTACTTTGTATCAGGTTACACCTCAAATATACCGTGAGAATTGTGTGTTTCTTCCGGTACAACGAAGGGCTATTATGGAGAAGACCATTAAGCAGCATACACAAAAGCAACTGAAACAGCAATTAAAAGTTTATTTTAAGGAGGTTAAGGCAGCATGAGTTTAGTACCTTATGTCGTTGAGCAGACAGCCGCTGGTGAAAGAAGTTATGACATCTATTCCAGATTATTAAAAGACCGAATCATCTTTTTAAACGAGGAAGTAACCGATACCTCGGCAAGTGTTATTGTAGCGCAGCTTTTATTCCTGGAAGCACAGGATACAGGAAAAGATATTCATTTATACATCAACTCACCAGGCGGTTCAGTGCCTGCGGGATTGGCTATCTATGATACTATGAAATTTATTAAATGTGATGTATCAACTATTTGTATTGGTATGGCGGCCAGTATGGGTTCGTTTTTACTGGCAGGCGGAACAAAAGGAAAACGCTTTGCACTTCCCAATGCAGAAATTATGATTCATCAACCCTCGGGTGGTGGAAAAGGTACCGCCAGTGATATTAAAATAGTAGCAGAATATATTCTAAAGAACAAAATGAAATTAAACCAGATTCTTTCTGAAAATACTAAAAAACCTGTAGAAGTTATAGAAAAGGATACGGATCGGGATTATTTTATGAATGCAGAAGAAGCAAAAGCTTATGGCTTAATTGATGAAATCCTGGTTACAAGATAATTGGCCTGCCTGTTTTCAAGTAAAGGATATGTGAAATATTTATATAGAACAACCATTTTTCAATCATATTTAATAAAGAAGAAGCGCTGACTTTTCACAAGTATACCTTATAGGAGTACAGACTGGAAAGTACAGGGCTTCTTTTAGCATTTAATAACCAAGAGTTTCATTTACAATAATAACTTTAATCCGGTTTTTTATAAACTGTCCGTTTATTAAGACAAAATCATTGCAGATTCGCTGCTGATGGCGGCAGTCAATACAACGATTTAGGGCTGTACAGGGTGTCGCTTTGCCAAGACGTTTGGCGTCTAGTGGGGCAGCTATCTGCCTGGTTCTTTTGAGTGCCGCATCCACGTCTGTTGTTAGTTTATTTATGCCTACAACAACAATGACTTGATTCGGACCGTAAAGCATGGGTGCCACCCGGCTGCCGTTTCCGTCAATGTTAAAGAGTTTTCCATCTAGTGTTACAGCATTAGTACCGGTTATAAACGTATCGGCAGTAAAGTTATTAAGATAAATGCTCCGTTTTTCTTCACGGGTAAGGTTGGGAGCGTGTTTATCCAGAAAGTTATAGCTGCCCTGTCTTAGAAAATCAAACACACCTGTTTCTTCCAAGGTAATGGAATCTCCACACCCAATGGTTGAACCTTTTGGAATCAGTTTGGTAAGCAAGTCTAAAAGCATGGTTTGATTCTGTACAAAATATCCCCCCATATTATTTTTGGTAAGATTTTGCAGTGTCTCTTGTATTTTTTCATCCATTATTTTTATTCCTTATAATAAAGTACGTACTATAGTTAGAAGCCGGTAGTGGTCTAAACTGCTAGGACATTACATCGGTCTATTTATTAATCAGCTTATGTACATTATACATAACTTAAGACAGGGTTTCAAATAAATTCAGCGAAAGAATTACATATGATATGGTTTGTGATGAATGAACAAAATGAGTTAATAAGTCATGATATAACTTAGGAATAGCATATGACAATTGTAACTTGTTAATACAACCTGACTCCTGTATGATAAATACATAAGAGAAGCAATCATTATGTAGTCGATTATAAGTATATAGTTCACGTCATTGATTTGGGAAGTGATAGCAATATCAAAATGTGGAATTTTAGAAGAATGGAGAATGTTATGGAAAATTTATTTTTTGGAGTGGATTATTATCCGGAGCATTGGCCCAGAGAGAGATGGGAGACAGATGCGGCATTAATGGAGGAGATGGGGCTTTCTGTTGTAAGGCTTGCTGAATTTTCCTGGGCTAAGATGGAGCCTAACTTGGGAGAATTTCATTTTGAATGGTTACAAGAGGCAATTGAAATACTTGGAAAGCATGGGATTAAGACGGTACTTGGTACTCCCACTGCAGCACCGCCGGCCTGGATCATGGAGGAAACACCGGAAATCTATCCGGTAGACTCAAATGGTATCAGAAGAGGTTTTGGAGGCAGACACCATGACTGTCAGTCTAATAAAACCTACCGTAGTCATATAAAACGTTTTGTTACGGCTATGGCAACCACCTTTAAAGACAATCCCTATGTAATTGGCTGGCAGATTGATAATGAATTAGGAAACAGTCATCATGATTTATGTATGTGTGATTCTTGCAAGTCAGCCTTTCAGGACTGGCTGAAAGAAAAGTATGGTTCTATAGGAGTATTGAACAAAGAGTGGGGTACTTACTTTTGGAGCCAGGATTACGCTTCCTTTGAACAGATACCGGCACCTAGAAGAACGGTTACCGGAAGCAATCCTTCTGCTATGCTTGACTGGAAGCGTTTTTGCTCCGATTTAATTGTGGAGTTTCAGCAGTATCAGATTGATATTATTCGGGATATTTGTAAGAGTCATTTTATAACCCATAATTTCATGGGGTTCGCAGATAAAGTTAATTATTTTGACTTAGCAAAAAACCTTGACTTTATCAGTCATGACCAATATCCTGGAGGTTTTTTTACTACACCCCCACATGAAAAGAATGAAGTGCTGTCTGCTGCACTTGACTTAATGAGAGGCACTAAGAATCAAAGCTTCTGGATCATGGAGCAGCAGTCCGGTATAACAGGATGGGAGACAATGGGAAGGACTCCGGAGCCGGGTCAACTTGCCTTGTGGGCGCAGCATACGATTGCTCATGGAGCAGATACAATCGTGTTTTTCCGGTTTAGGACCTGTACGGTGGGTACGGAGCAGTACTGGCATGGAATTCTGCCCCATAGTGGTAAACCAGGTAGAAGATTTCGTGAGCTTAAAGATATGATTGCAAAGCTTAAACCCATTATGCCAGAGTTGAAAGGTACCATGCCAAAGGCAGAGACAGGGATTGTATATTCTTATGATCAGAATTATGCTTTTCAAATACAACCTCATCATCCCGAATTAAACTATGTAGAACAAGTGGTCAAATATTATAAGGGATTTTATGAGAGAAACATTCCGGTGGATTTTGTCAGTGATAAAGAGGAATTCCATAAATATAAGTTGCTGGTTGCACCTCTTCAATATCTTATGAATCCGGAGCTGGAAAAAAAATATGATGAATATGTGGCACAGGGAGGACATTTGGTACTGACCATGCGTACCGGAGTAAAGAATGATAATAATGTATGTATGAGTGAGATGGAGCTGCCGGGCAGACTTGGTACGATTGCCGGTATTGAGATTAATGATTATGATTGTCTGGTAGGCTGCAATACAGAAGTTCTCTGGATTAAATCTAATAAACTAGAACCAATGAAAGCGGAAAAATGGTGTGATATTATTGAGCTAAAGGGCGCAAGTGTTTTGGCGGAATATTCCAGTCAATTCTATAAGGGTTCACCAGCCATTACGGAATATAGTTATGGTAAAGGAAAGGTTTATTATGTGGGTCATGAACCTGACCATAGATTAATGCAGATATTTAATGAATACATTACCGGGAATGCAGGCATTAATTTGCTTCCCACAACTCCTGACGGTGTAGAGATAACTCTTCGTTCAGCTGAGGCTATAGATTATGTTTTTGTTATGAATCACAATAATTTTTCAGTTAAAGTAAACCTGCCAAAGGAATGGGAAGCTGTTTTTACAGGTCAGAACAGTGAATTAAAGCCATTTCAAGTGGATATTTATAAAGCAAAAATTACGGTGTGAAAGACACAGTAAAGACAGAAAGCAGTTAAAAAATAGATACACAAGCGGCTTATGATATGCAAGGTAATTCGTGTGAAAATAAAAACCACTTTCACACATTGAATTTAGGTCTGCAAGCAAGAGCAGACGTGCAGGTTAGTATAAAAAGAGAGGAAGTGACACATCTAAGAGGTGTGCCATGGGTATTTGTATGAAGATAGATAATATAGAATTACGTGAAGGTGAAATATGTTTACGATTAATGGAAGAGAAGGATAAGGAAGCGTATTATGATGCCGCATTTTTAAATGGAGATGAAGAGGCAATGTATTTTACAGGTACAAAAGAGCGCTTTGAGAGAGATACCGTTTATGCATTTATCCAAAAAATCATACCTGATGAAAGCAGGTACGATTTTATTATCAACAATTCCCATAATGAGATAATTGGAGAAGCAGTTATTCATGAGATAGAGGAAGAGGAACGCTCCGCTGGTTTTAGAATCTGCCTTTTTCGTAGTGTTGATTTTAGTAAGGGTTACGGCTCTATTGCCATACGTCTCATTCTTAAGTTTGCTTTTGAAACCTTAAAGCTGCATCGTGTAGAATTAGAGGTATTTGATTATAACCACCGAGGACAGCGTGCTTATGAAAAAGCCGGTTTTGTAGTAGAGGGGACAAAGAGAGATGGGCTTTATTTAAACGGAACCTTTCACGATATTATTATGATGGCAATTTTGGAGGAAGAATACTTTAAAAAATACGGCAGTGTTAGTTAAGTCTAAATTAAAGAAAGGCAGGGTATCGTGATGCGGATGATTATACATGATTTGGACGGTACAGTACTAAATAAGATAAGTAAGAGTGCAGGAGAAGATATTGTTATTACAGATGATGGGAGTCTTCACCCTTGCATTGGTTGTTTTGGCTGTTGGATTAAGACTCCGGCAGTATGCGTTATTAGGGATAAGTATCAGAATATGGGGGAACTAATTTCAAAATGTGAAGAGGTAATTATAATTAGCAAATGTTGTTACGGAGGTTATAGTCCGGTCGTAAAAAATGTACTGGATAGAAGTATTTCGTATATTCATCCGTATTTTCGTATTGTAAATAAGGAAATGCACCATAAACAAAGATACCAACGTTCTTTTCAGCTACGTGTAATTTTTTATGGTGAGGACATGACGGATAATGAAAAGAAAACGGCAAAGTATCTGGTACGAGCAAATAGTTTAAATCTGTCCTGTCAGGTTAAGGAGGTTCTTTTCTGCAAGAATCCTCTGGAATTGGAGGTGGTATGAGATGAAAATAGCTCTGATTAATGGAAGTCCCAAGATAAAGGACAGTAATTCTGGTATATTACTGGAGGAAGTGAAGCAAGTTATTGGTGATAGGGCAGAAATCACTTACGTTCCCTGTAATAAAAGCCAGCTTACGAAAGAAACCATTGAGGAATTGTTTACTTACGATAGCTTTGTAATAGCGTTCCCTTTGTATGTGGATGGTATACCTTCTCATTTGCTGAGAGTATTACAACAATTAGAAGAAGCAATTACTATAAACTCTTATAAACCTGTCAGGATTTACGGAATTGCTAACGCAGGCTTCTATGATGCAAAGCAAAACAGGCTGGCACTAAGGATTCTAAGAAATTGGAGTGATAAGGCAGGTTGTGTCTGGGGGCAGGGTCTTGGCTTCGGAGCAGGCGGTATGCTTGGCTATTTGAAAAAAGTACCTGCCGGCTCCGGTCCTAAGAAAAATCTGGGTTCTGTACTACAAGAATTTACTACAAATATACTGGAACAAAGGCAGGGTGAAAATCTGTATACTACACCTAATTTTTCAAGATTTCTTTATAAACTGGCAGCAGAGCATGGCTGGCGGCAGCAGGTTAAATCAAACGGTCTAAAAGTTAGGGATTTGCATAGTAAACGATAGACTGCGTAGTGGGAAGGTGCAGGCTTAATCTGATGTTTTTAGACTCCGGCCCTTTTTCTCTGACAGAAATAATCCAAGGATTGTAAGCAACGTACCGACACCAGCCATCAGTGTGATTTTTTCCTTTAAAATAATAACGGATGTGATTACCGTTACTACAGGTATAATATATATGTATACACTTGCCTTTACAGCACCTAACAGCTTAGCGGCCAGATTCCATGTAACGAAGCATAAAGCGGAGGCACCAAAACCGAGGTAGAGCAGGTTTAGTAGGTGTATAGGGTTGGCAAATCGGTCTATTTCATTGGAGACAGGGAGGAATAAGAAGGCCGGAAGCATGCTTAAAATTCCATAAAAGAATATTCTTCTGGTAGCTTCTATAGTCGGATAGCCGAGATTACTGATTTTTTTAGAAAATACAGAGTAACCACCCCATACAATTGCTGCAAGTACAGCCAGAATGTCTCCAATCGGATTAAGCTTTAATACGGAGCTGCCATTGTAACTAATTAAGAAAATACCCAGTATGGCAGTTAAGAAGCCCACGAAGAAAGATGACTTTAACCGTTCACCCTCTAAGAAGAAGTGCGCAAATACAGCTGTAAAAATGGGAGCAATTGAAACAATGACACCTACATTGGAGGCGAGTGTTATAGTAAGAGCTATATTTTCAAAGAGAAAATATAGGGTAACGCCGCAAAGACCGGAGGCTAAAAACAAAAGTTCATGTTTTTTAGTTTGCAGCTTCAGTTTTCTGGGAGCTATGAGCCATAAAGCTAGGTAACCGATTATAAACCGGATAAAGAGAATTTCCAAGGGTGTAAAAGTCTTTAATAATACCTTGGTGGAGATGAAAGTAGTTCCCCAGATAATTACCGTGAAAAAAGCGGCTGCGTGACCTTTTAGGTTGTGGTTTTGCATTTTATAGTCCTTTTCTGATAATGTATTTACATACGCAGGATTACCGAAATACATGTAACTGCTAAAGAAGCAGTTGACATTTTGTATTCCGGTAATCCTGTAATAATGTATTCATGCTTTTGTGTCACATTAAATAAAGAGTCAAGGAAGCTGCATTATAATTGCTAATGGACTTCCTGTTATTTTATAAGGGTTTTACCACCCATATAAGGCTGAAGGGCAACAGGGATATTTACAGTACCATCCGCATTTAAGTTATTTTCCAGGAATGCAATTAACATTCTTGGGGGAGCAGCAACCGTATTATTTAAGGTATGTGCAAAATATTTGCCGTCTTCTCCTACAACACGGATTTTTAAACGTCTAGCCTGTGCATCCCCTAAATTAGAGCAGCTGCCCACTTCAAAATATTTCTTTTGCCTTGGAGACCAAGCTTCAACATCAATGGATTTTACCTTTAAATCCGCAAGGTCACCGGAACAACATTCTAAAGTTCTTACAGGGATATCTAAAGAACGGAATAAATCTACGGTATTCTGCCACAAAACATTAAACCATTTAGGACTTTCCTCCGGTTTACATACCACTATCATTTCCTGTTTTTCAAATTGGTGAATACGATAAACACCGCGTTCTTCCAGTCCGTGTGCGCCTTTTTCCTTACGGAAGCAGGGAGAATAACTGGTTAAAGTCTGAGGAAGAGTAGTGTCTGGCAGGATTGTATCTATAAATTTACCTATCATAGAATGCTCACTGGTACCAATCAGGTATAAATCTTCTCCTTCAATTTTATACATCATAGCATCCATTTCAGCGAAACTCATAACACCGGTTACTACATTGCTGCGAATCATAAAAGGAGGAATACAGTAAGTAAAGCCTCGTTCAATCATATAATCTCTGGCATAGGTAATGATAGCGGAATGTAGTCTTGCAACATCACCCATCAGGTAGTAGAAACCGTTGCCGGCTACTTTTCTGGCACTGTCTAAATCAATACCGTTGAATTTTTCCATAATATCTGTATGATAAGGAATCTCAAAATCAGGAACAATAGGGTCGCCGTAGCGTTGTACCTCCACATTTTCACTGTCATCCTTACCGATAGGAACGGTTGGGTCAATGATATTAGGGATTACCATCATAATATTTTTAATTTTTTCTTCTAGTTCGTTTTCTCTTGCTTCTAGGACTGTAAGACGTTCTGAATCAGCAGTTACTTTTTTCTTTAATTCCTCTGCTTCTTCCTTCTTCCCTTGTGCCATTAAACCACCGATTTGTTTTGAGATTTTATTTTTATCGGATCTTAAAGTATCGGCTTCCTGTTTTGCATTACGGCTCTCTAAGTCAAGAGATATAACTTCGTCTACAAGTCCTAATTTGCTATCCTGAAACTTGTTTTTTATATTTTGTTTAACGATTTCAGGATTTTCTCTTAAAAATTTTAAATCTAACATAAGTTCCTCCTAATTGTAAAATGTAATTCATATAAAATTTAATTGAAAGCAGAATATAAAGAGTAACGAAAAAAAGTCCTTTCATCCCATATATAATGGGACGAAAGGACTCCGCGTTGCCACCCAAATTGCCGGCTGTTAAACCGGCCTCTCAACCAAGTAGGATAGAGGCTACCAACCTTCGGCTTTGCAGCATATAACTGCTTAACACCGACAGCTCCAAAAGTGGAAAGATTTAACCTTTCACCGGTTTGCACCAAACACCGGCTCTCTGAAGAAATTTTTAAATCGTAGCTTTTTTCAACGCTGCTTTCATATTCTTTTACATATTATATACTTAAAATCAATATATTACAAGAAAAAATAAAATTTCTTATAAAAGTAATAAACTGACTGCCATAACTGCCATACCGGCAACCAGGCCGTAGATGGAGAGATGATGTTCACCGTATTCTCTGGCAGAGGGGAGCAGTTCATCCAGTGATATAAATACCATAATTCCAGCAACCAGAGCAAAAACAATTCCAAAGGTAATGTTATTAATAAAAGGCATTAACACTAAATATCCCACAAGAGCGCCCACCGGTTCTGAAAGACCGGACAAAAAGGAATATAAGAAGGCCTTCTTCTTACTGCCGGTAGCATAATATACCGGTACTGATACGGCAATTCCTTCAGGAATATTATGTATAGCGATTGCAACCGCAATGGGAATAGCTATAGAGGGCTCCTGTAATGCCGAGATAAAAGTAGCAAGACCCTCCGGAAAGTTGTGGATAGCAATGGCAAGGGCTGTAAAAACACCCATACGCAGAAGCTTTTTATTACTTTCATGAGGTTCCATATCCTCTACCTTATGAACTTCATGAGGATTTTCATGGCTGGGAATCAGTTTATCTATGATAGCAATCAACAGCATGCCGGCAAAAAAAGCGATGGCTGTTACCCAGGCACCGGGCTTGTCACCTAGTTCTATACTTAAAGAATCTTTTGCTTTCGTATAAATTTCTATCATGGATACATATATCATAACACCGGCTGAAAAACCCAAGCTTACAGACAAAAATTTTGTATTGCTTTTCTTAGTAAAGAAAGCCAGTGCACTACCGATTCCAGTGCTTAATCCAGCGAATAAAGTCAATGCAAAAGCCAAAAATACATTTTCCATATAATACACCTCCTGTTTATGGCTTATTGTAATTGTATCAAATGAGGGCGACAAAATCAATTAAGAAGAGACTTATTTTATTGATAGTATCTATCAAAATAAAAGAATAGAAGAGGCAAAAAACATTGACAGAATCCTTTTTTTGGATTATAGTTGTATATACAAATTGTATATACAACAAATGAACTGCCGATAACCTTTGAAAGAGTCAATTTATATTTGGCAGTATCGCAAGAAGATACGGCATACAATGGGAGCTAGCATATGAATGATAAGCAACAATTGAATAACTGTTTATTCTTTTCCTCCTGTAAGTTATCCAGAGAGGCCGGAAGAATAGCGGATAAAGAATTTAAAAGTACCGGGTTACCCCCCAGCCATGCTTTTCTGGTCAGCATTGTAAATCATGAGGATGGAATTCACCAAAAAAAATTAGGCGAATTACTTCATATAACGCCGTCCACCATGACCAGATTTATAGAGAAACTGGCAGAGAAAGAACTTGTAAAGCCTGTTGCAGAGGGAAAGAGTGTTTATATTTATGCTACAAAGAAGGGCAGAAATCTGCAAAAGGAAATTGATTTAGCCAGAGAGAGACTGTGTAGTATTTATGCGAAGGCTTTGACGGAAGAGGAAAGAGAAACACTGCATAATCTGTTAGCAAAGTTACTGAATAGTTTATCCTCTTAATATGGATTATGTGAGGTATTGGCTGCATGATTGTCTAATTATACAGTTATGAACAGTATGTAAAAAAAAGCAATCTCCAACATGCAGATAGCAGGTTAAAAAATGTACAGATGGAAGTTTTAGTACGAAATAGTAGGATTATAAGAAAAGGAAGGCTTATGTATATGAAAGAAATATTCAACCGCAGAAGTATTAGAAAGTTTACTAATAAACCAGTGGAAAAAGAAAAAATTGAAAAGCTGTTAAGAGCTGCAATGCAGGCCCCCTCCGCAGCCAATCAGCAGCCATGGGAATTCATTGTTGTAGAAGGAGAAGAAGCACTGAAGGAATTAGCACAGACCTCTCCATATGCCAAGCCCGTAGAAAGCTCCGGTGTGACCTTTGTTCTTTTAGCAGATACAAGGACTTACCGGGTTCCCTCCGCTTGGCAGCAGGATATGAGTGCAGCAGCACAGAATCTGTTACTGGAAGCAGTGCATCTGGATTTAGGAGGGGTATGGCTTGGAGTTTCTACCAGCCAGGAGATAGCGGATAATGTAAGTAAATTCTATGCACTTCCGGAGTATATTGTACCGTTTGCATTACTAGCAGTAGGCTATCCTAACGAACAGGAAAATGTTTTTGTAGATCGTTATGTACCGGAAAAAATACATTACGGAGCATGGAGTTAAACAAGTTTTAAAAAACAGAATGAGGAAGGATGCCTTAAATCGGAGGCATATCAGGTAATTAACTATGATAGCAGTAGTAGCAAAGAATTATGTGAAAGCAGAAAAGATAGAAGAATTTTTACAGATAGCAAAGGATTTAGTAAACGCCACTAACAAACTAGATGAAGGATGTATTTCTTATGAGTTATATAAAGACCCGAAGGAGGCTAATGTATACACGATATTAGAACAATGGGAAAGCTATCAGGCACTGGAAAGTCATACGAAGGCGAAACATTTTACAGATTGTATTCCTAAACTGGGTGAACTTATGGAAAAACCTGGTGAAACAAAAATATATGAAAAATTAGTATAAATAATAAGGAGGAGACTATGGCAAAAATTTTCAATATTCCATTAGCAGAGGTTATTAAAAAAAGGTACTCTGCCCGAACTTATTCTGAGAAAAAGCTGCCTCAGGATATAATAGACCAGATAAAGGATTATATGGAAACTCTATATAATCCTTTTCAGGCAAATCTTAAATTTCGGTACTTACAGACTAAGGGGACTGCTAATTCTGAAAAGTTAGGGACCTATGGAATGATTAAAGGAGCCTCAGAGTATATCGGTGTATCAGGAGAAAAATCAGAAACAGTGTTAGAAGCAGTTGGCTACGGTTTTGAAAAACTTATATTATACTTAACTTCTTTAGGTATTGGAACCTGCTGGCTGGGTGGTACTTTTAAGAAAGGTGAATTTGCCAAGGCAATGGAGGTAAAGGAGGGGGACATTTTCCCTGCAATCACACCCATTGGATATGCAGCAGAGAAAAAGAGAATGACGGAAAGTCTGATGCGCAAGGTAGTAAAAGCAGATAAGAGAATCCCCTGGGAAGTTATTTTTTATAACGAGAATTTTAAAACACCGTTAACGAAAGAGGAGGCTGGTACATATGCTGAGATTCTTGAATTTGTCAGACTTGCCCCTTCTGCTTCGAATAAGCAACCCTGGAGAATCGTAAAAAATAAGGAGATGTTTCATTTTTATGAAAAGCGCACCCCAGGCTATAGTGATAAGTTAGATTATGATATTCAAAGACTGGATATTGGAATTGCTGCATGTCACTTTGATTTAGGTGTACAGGAAAAAGATTTAGCCGGTGAATTTAAGAGACTGCATTCACCAGTGGCAGAGGTACCTGAATTACATCAATATATTATGTCTTGGGTAAGAAGTTAAATAGATTACTCAATGAGTTTAACCTCAGGCTTGAAGAGCTTGAAACAGAAGTGGTTTACCATGTAACTTTTTAAATAGATTTTATAATTATTTGGAACCTTTCTATAGTTTTAATCGTCTATATAACAGCAAGTAAATTTGTATATATTAATAAGCGATTGTATAGACTTTAAAAATAGGCGTATAGGAGGTTTTAGTTATGAAACGATGGTATATATTATTCAGTTTTCTGTTAGTAACTATATTTTTTACCGGATGCAGCAAAAAGATGTTTACGCTAAGTGATCTGAATATGGATTTCACAGAAGCAGTGATTAAAAAAGAAAGTACCGGTTCTTTTGTTCCTATAGAGGAAGAGAAGGCACATGAGGTATATGATAAATTAAAAGATATATCTTTTGTAGAGCTTTCTGATAGCAAAGATATGAAAGAAGCTTTGTATACTCTTACCTTCAAAAATATGGATAAGGTAGTTCAAGAGTTTCAGATTATCGATAATAATACGATTGCATATAAGAGACATTTTTATACAGCGAAAGATAACCTTGATTTAAAATATATAGAACAGCTTTTTGAAGTAACTTTTCAAGCGACTGTTTTAGCGGCGGATACTTCGTTATTAGTTCAACCGGTGGAGGGCAGCAGTGAATTAAGATCCTCTGACAAAATCGTTGTAAGTTATAAAGACAACACACTCTACGGCACCGAAGGAAAGAGTATTCCATTAGAGCAGCTGGAACCCGGAGACACCATAGAAATTATTTACAATGGTCTCATAATGGAATCGTATCCCGCTCAGATAACTGCGGACAGCGTAAAGGTAATAAAGCACAATTATCACTTAAGCGGTCTATTAGCTGTGATTGATGCTATATATCAGGAAGATGCAGGTCTAAACAGTAATATCAATCAGATTGTGTTGGATTTAACGGATTTAACGAATCTTTCAGAGAAGGAGAAAGAATTCCTATTAACAGCAGTTGGGTACTATTATGAGGTGGAAACCAGAACCGGTACGTATGAAGAACTGGTGGAGGAAGGTGTTTTAGAAGAATCAACTTACTTTGAAGATGGAATTATTATTAAACTAAATAAGACAGAATTTGATGAGGAAAAGAAGATTTTGACCTGCGGCATTTCAAAATGGAGAAGTCCTCTTGGAGCAGTTGGTTCTAATAGTGTTACTGCCGTTTATAACGGAAAAGGCTGGAAGGTAACAAAAGAAAATATGTGGATAAGTTAATATAAATTAGAGGGTATAAAGAATCCCACGGTTAGTAATTAGTCGTGGGATTCTATTATGCTCTTTCTATTTTACCGAAGATACTTGTATAATCAGTAGGATATCGTCAAAACTTCTGCTGTTATGAGGCCTGCATAGAGTATAACTTGGTATAAATACCGTTTTTTTGTAACAATTCTTCGTGTGTTCCTTGTTCTGCAATTCCGCCGGAATCCAGTACCAGGATTTTGTCCGCTGAACGTATTGTGGAAAGTCGATGGGCGATAACGAGGGTTGTACGGTTTTTACTAAGTTGTTCCAAAGCTTTTTGTATTTCACGTTCTGTCTTTACATCCAGTGAGGAGGTAGCTTCATCAAGAATCAGAATCGGAGAATTTCTTAGAATTGCTCTGGCAATGGAAATTCTCTGCTTTTGTCCTCCGGATAATCTAACGCCTCGTTCACCAACAAAAGTATCATAACCTTTTTCCAAAGAAAGGATAAATTCATGGGCATTTGCAGCTTTTGCGGCAGCTATAACATCTTTTTTAGTGGCTGTTTTAGACCCATAGGCGATATTGTCATAGACAGTGCCACTAAATAAAAAGGTATCTTGTAAAACCATACTTATATTATCACGAAGACTAGTTAAAGAGACTTCTCGAATATCTATATTATCAATTAGAATGGAACCGGACACAGGGTCATAAAAGCGGTTTAACAGACTGCTGATAGTAGTCTTTCCGACACCGGTTGTTCCAACCAGGGCAATGGTCTGACCCTGTTCAATCATTAAATCTATATTCTTTAACAAGGGAATCTCAGGGTTATAATGGAAGGATAGGTTCTTAAACTCAATTTTTCCAGTAACTTTTTTTAAGGTCTTTGGTTTTGCAGTCTCTTTCACATCCGGGACTTCATCCATAATCTCATAAACACGTTCACAGCCGGCTATTGCATTGTGCAGCTGGTCATTTACGGTAGCAAGACTGGTTATAGGCTGGTAGAATAAGCCCAAATACATAATAAAGCCAACAATGTCCGCAATGGATACCTGGCCGGTAGAAGCAAGATAACCACCGTATATTATGATACCAACAGAACCAACAGAACTAAAGAAGGTAATAAGAGGATAAAATATTTCTCCGGTTTTGGTGGCATGTAAAAAGGCTTTGGTATGAAGACCGGCAAGATTGCTGATTTTATCGGTTTCATGAGTCTGTTGGTTAAAGGCTTGGATTTCTTTTACAGCTGATAAATTTTCCTGAACGGCACCGCTTAAATCTCCCAGAGCGGAAGAATTCTTACGCCATAGGGGGAGTACCAGCTTGGAATAGCCGGCATTGGCTGCCATAAGGAAGGGAATTGTTACTAAACTGATTAATGCAAGTTTAACATTAATGGTAAAAAGCATAATGGCAACACCGACAAAGGTCAGTACATTAACGATTAAGTCAGGAACAGCATGTGCTATTAATAACTCTGTATTTACGACATCACTGACAACTCTGCTTACCAGCTGTCCAGTCTGTTTATCATTGAAGTAACCCATAGATAAGCTTTGCATCTTATGATACAGTTTTGTACGCAAGTCTGCTACATAATGATATGCTCCATAATGGGTTAAATATCCTCTCAAAAAGCTGCAAAAGGCACTCAGGGCATAAACTCCTAGTAAGGTAAGTCCCATCTTAAGAGACTGCCTTGCAATATCCGGATCATTGTTAGTAGCAAGCTCAGTCAGTCTTCGCAGTACCCAGGGAGCATAAAGGTTTAGAAGCGTGGATATAATGACAGCGGTCATGCCTAAGAAGATATAGATCCAATAGTTTCTGGCTTCCTTTAATAGGCGTATACATATTTTCAAAATTAACTTGCCCCCTTTATTAAATCATAGGTGATACAAATTGGTCTTCCGGTGCGGGGATCATGGGATATTTCAGCATCAATATTAAAGGTCTTTTTTAATACGTCCTTTGTCATGACATCAGTAGGTGTACCATGACTGATTATATCGCCGCTACGAATAGCAACCATGTAGTCTGAGAATCTGGCAGCCAGATTTAAGTCGTGAAGTACCATGGCAATCGTACAGCCCTGTTCTTTATTCAAATTATAAAGTAAGTTTAAAACCTCTAATTGATGGGACAAATCAAGGTAAGTGGTCGGTTCATCCAAGAGGATTAAGTCGGTCTGCTGAGCTAAAGCCATAGCAATCCAGACCCTTTGTCGCTGTCCGCCTGATAATGTATCAACTTCTCTATGTTCCATGTCAGATAGATTTGTTACTTTCAAAGCCCAGGATACGATCTCCTTATCTTCTGCGGTAAGCTTGCCGAAGCCTTTTTGATGAGGGAATCTTCCATAGGCGACCAGTTCACTGATGGTTAAACCGCTTGGGGCAGTAGGCGTCTGAGGCAGGATGGCCATTTTTTTGGCTACTTCTTTTGTAGAAAGAGTGTTAATATCCTCACCGCTTAGATAGACTAACCCTTTCTTTGGCTTCAAAATACGTCCGACAGCCTTTAATACGGTAGATTTTCCACAACCGTTAGGGCCAATAATGGAAGTGATTTTTTTATGAGGAATCTGCATATCTAGATTTTTTACAATCAGTGCATCTTCATAAGCGATGGCAAGGCTTTGTGTGGTTATACTGTTCATTTACATGCGCTCCTTTCAATGTAGTCTGCGTGTATGCAGAAATATAGGTGAATGGTTTTATTATGATTTCATCAGTAGATATAAAAAGTAGGGTGTACTTAAGACTGTTATAATTATACCGGTTGGAATGTCGGCACCAAAACTGATGGTACGAGTTATAGTATCCGCTAAGATTACAATTACGGAGCCGGTTAATGCGGCAGCAGGAAGCAGCAGTTTGTGATTGGGGCCAACCAATCGACGGGCTAAATGCGGACTTATCATACCTACAAAAAAGAAATTACCGCCTAAAGCAACACTGCCGGAGGATAAAGCAACGGCCGCCAAGGTTAAGAAGATAAACTCTTTTTTAACAGCCAGCCCTAGACCGGTAGCGGTTTGGTTACCTAGATTAATGGTATTTAAGGACCTGGATTTGTAAAATACATATAAGAACAAAACTAAGGTCCAGGGAGCTAATAGGGCTATGTATTTCCAATCATCCCCCCACAAATCTCCGGCACTCCAGCGTTGTGCAAATTCCATCTGATTCCGGTCAAGTTTTAAAGTAATTAATAAGGACAGGGCATTATAGCCACTGCCTGCTGCAACACCGGTTAGGATGAGACCGGTAGGAGAAATATCCCTTCCTTTGCGGTAAGACAAAAGAAAGATAAGTGCCGCCGCAGTAACGCCCCCAGCAAAAGCTAAGAGTGGAAGAATAAATGCGGAGGAAATACCCTTAGTAGAAAAGATGGCAATGAACACCAGTACAAACAGACCTGAGCCGGAGCTTATGCCAAGGGTACCAGGACTTGCCATATCATTTTTTAATAAGCTCTGCATGATACAGCCGGAGACACCCATTCCTATGCCAACCAGCAGACCAAGAACGATTCTTGGCAACCGGAAGTCAAATACAATGAGATTCTGCTTATCAGTGCCTTTTCCAAGGAATACCTGAAACACTTCTCTGGGTGAAAGATTCATCTTACCAGAATTAATACTTATAATTGCAATTACTATAAATAACAAAAGCATAAGGAACAGGATTCCGATTCCTTTTTTTGTTGTAAATCGTTGTTTACTCATTCAAATTCCCTCCTCTGTTTTCTGGCAAGGTAGAGGAAATAAGGAACACCCACTACTGCAAAGATAACTCCTAGAGGAGTTTCGTAAGGCTTGTTTATCAACCTGCCGAAGAGGTCTGCTCCAACCAGGAATAAGGCACCGTATAATCCGCAGGCAGGTATGATAAAGCGGTAATCAACACCAATCAGATAGCGGACTATGTGTGGTATGATAAGACCAACAAAGCTGATAGGACCTACAATTACAACAGACATACCTGTTAAGGCCAAGACAATCAGAGTAGAAAGAGTATTAACTAGTTTTGTCCGAAGTCCGAGTCCGGCAGCTACTTCTTTTCCAAGGCTCATAACTGTAATAGATGGTGAGAGCATAATCGCACCCATAGTTCCAATAATAAATATAGGTGATACAATGAGTAATTCGTTCCATTTAGCACTGGCAGTACCACCGGCAGTCCAGAAGGAAAGAGCTTGGCCGATGTTGTATTTGATTGCCAGATATGAGCTAAAGGCACTAAATAACATGGATATGGAGATACCTGCAAGGACAAGTTTCTGAGGGGTCATACCTCTTCGCCCAAAGGATGCTATAAAATAAGTAATTCCTGTCGTTACGGCTGCACCGATACAGGTAAAAAGCAAGGTTACTCCGTAAGTTCTGCCAGGCAGGAAAGCCAGACAGATTGCCATGGCAAAAGTTGAGCCAGAGCTGATACCCATAAGTCCTGAGTCTGCCATAGGATTTCTTGTAGTTCCCTGCATAATAGCACCAGTTATAGCAAGGCTTGCACCGACCATAATATCTGCAATGGTTCTGGGAAGTCTTAAGGTACGGATTATTTGATGTTCTGTTAACTCTGTATTAAACTGAAAGATGGCGCCCCAGGCAGTGGACAGCTTCATTTCAGCAGCTCCAAAAGAAATGGAAGCAGCGGTTAACAGTAGAAGCAGGATTAAACCTGCCAGCATATAAAATGTAAAATTAATGGCTCCCTTGCGAGAGGTTTGGCTTTGTACGGGCATAGCACATTATATTGCCACAAGGTAATCGGGTGAAAGAAGTTAGTGTCCTGAATACCGAGCGGCCAGTACACTTTAAGTGGCATTCCTTTCTCTTATGTATTTTCTTTCACTCTTTTAGTGGGACTTAAGTTTTATCAGTCCCCGATTCCTTATAAATCATTAGCAGTTAGGGTTTTCTAACTTGGCAAATTATATCACCCGCTTATTAACCTGTCAAGACAGGGTAAAACAGCATAAGATAGACTCTTTTAGAGGCTGAATGCTGTGAAAGTACTTATTCTATAGCAGGTTTTGTGAAACTGTTATACTACTTAGTGTCCTAAATGGAACAGTATTGTCCTAATTTGGACTATAAATTATACACTTTTCGGTACTCTCTGGGAGTGATACGGTGAACTTTTTTAAAAGCACCGGAGAACTTTCCAGGGCTTTCATATCCACATAAAGCGGCGATGTTCTTAATACTTAATTCATCGTCTGCAAGCAGCAAAAGGGCTTTCTTCATTTTTTCAATATGAATATACTCCATAATAGTAATATGGAATAAACTCTTAAAACATCTTCGAAGCTTACTCGTACTGATAGCTTCCCCCATGGAAAGCTTCTCCAAAGAAGGAGGATTTAGGATATCAAGGTCTAGTATTGCTTTTATACGGTGTATTTTTTGCTCATTTTCCCAGGTGACATGATATCTTCTATTCTGATTATGCAGCCATACATTATTTAGATTCGTTTCAATAAAGGAGAACAACTCGCCTACCTTAAATCTATAATAGGACAGAGGCTGCCGCCCATTTCTTGCCGCCCATTTTACCTGTTCCAATAATAGCAGTATATCTTCTGTATTATAGATTTCTTCCTTCCAGTTCTTAATTTTTTCTATAGAGATATCCATCAGACCTCTAAAGAAACCGTCTCTGTCAGACCATACGGATTCTGTCAGCATAAGGCTGGTAAAACAGACATGTATTCCCGCAGGGAAAGTGATTCGCAGATTTTTTCCGGTATGGGGAATAAAATGAATCCGTGAAGTACAATGTTTTACTGACTTGCCTTGCCTTGATATGACAATATCACCTGTATCGATGCCAAGTATCCATAGAAAGGTGTCAGCACCTGAAAAAGTATAGGTTAAATCAACGAAAGGTGTGAACCATACACTTGATACAAAAAACCCATCCTCTATATGGAAATGTGTTAACCAACCATCTCCTAGTTGCCTGGGAAGATCATAAATAATGCCGTTACCAAAAGGACGCGGAATAAAACCCATTTGGACAGCCATACTGTGAAGCCCGATAGGACCGGTGGCAGGAGAAATAGTAGTATTCATTTGTATTGTATACTCCTTAAACTAAGATTTTTGCTGGGTATGTTAGGGAAAGCTAACTGTCTAGACTATAACATAGTTGAGAACGATTATCAAGATGATATTCCATGAAAGGGATAAGTGAAATAATTGATTAGCTGCCTTGCTGTGGCCAGTCGATTACATTAAAGTAAAAGAATGTATCATTTCAACGAAACGATACATTCTTCTTCAGGAGAGTTCCTGGCAATCGTATTATGCAATTAAAAAGTGTTGAATCTAGATTCATAGACGTATTGCTTTATTTCATTACTGCTCCGTATCATTCATATATTTTTCCATTGCCCGAATGGAATCATTACTGATTACATGTTCAATGGCACAGGCATCTTCATCGGCAATAGCTTGTTCGATTTGTAATATATCTATAAAAAACTTACGTATAACATGGTGTTTTCTTGATGTGAATTTTGCTTGTTCCAGCCCTTTTTCAGTTAGGAATATTTCCTTATATTTTTCATTTGTAATCAGCCCTTTTTCGGAAAGGGTAGCCATAGCACTGTTAGTGCTTGCTTTTGTAACGCCCAGTCTTTCAGCAATGTCAGAAACTCTCGCACCGGATCCATCCGTTGCTAATTCATAAATTGCTTCCAGATAATTTTCCATTGTAAATGTCAATTTTTCCATTTTAATACCCATTGCATAACACACCTAGTCACAAATGTGTTACTGCCACAATAAAAGATGTGAAAGAATCAATAAGTGGCAGTCCTTTCTTTTTCTGGATTTTCTTTCACACTATTTCCATTAGATATCGCAAGTTTACCTACCAATCTGGTATTCCGAAACATGCCACAGAGCTTTAAAAGATGTGGTGTTTTAAATTTTTTAGTATGTTTATTCACAAATGTTAGTCTCTTCAATAAACACTATTGACCGCTTTCAAAATTCGAGTCCAATGATGTAGCAAGATAATAAATCGGTCTGCTTATTTAAGTAAAATCATTATAGATACCATAAGTTTAACAGTTTACACAGCAAAAATCAATATTCAGTGGAAGTCTTTTCGTTTTCTTTTAAGCCAGTTTCTGCTATAATACTACAATCTGGGTTTACTTAATGTTTGTTTAAGTGTGTGCAAAGTACACGGATGGGAGTAAAAGATGATAATACGAGAAGCTAAGCCTGCGGAAATCAGACAACTATTAGTAGAAGGTCACAAATGTTGGCATAAGGGAAGAAGCTTAGAAAAGTATTCTGCGGACAATCGAAAAGAAGAGGAGTATGGAACCAGATATGTTGCAGAGGTTGACGGGCAAGTTGTAAGTTCACTGATACTGTTAAGATTTGGTGAAATCATTACATGTCCGGCTTACGGAATCGGATCGGTATTAACAATGCCTGGCTTTAAAAAGAAGGGGTATGCCAGTGAGCTAATAAAGGCTGTTCTGCAACAGTTAGACTCAAAGAAAGCGTTGGTTTTTTTGTATTCTGAAATCAATCCGTTATTTTATGACAGGCTGGGATTTCATAAATTACCGGACAGACTTCAGAGAAATACCGCCTGTTCCTGCATGGTGTTATGTCAGGAGGAGGCAGGGGAATTCTTAATAAAAGCGGAGCTTAAGGACATACCAGATTACTTTTAAATTACATTTGTGACTGGTGCAGTGTCTTTTGGACACTAGAGATATATAACCATTTCTTCCGGCAGGGACAAGATTTCGGAAAAAAGGATATCCCTAAAATCAATGGTCATTTTATCGGTTAAAGGCAGAGCAGAGGTTACTGAAAGAAACCATTCTTTCTGAGGAGTGTCTTCTGTTTTTAGTTTATCCACTAAAAGATTGCCTTTGTTTATGAAATTGGCAAGACTATTTTTATTAAATGCTTTATAAAGTTTTTTATGAATCATAGTTCCGTTTTTTATGTAAAACAACTTTATACCTTTGGGAGTAGGCAGTTTTAACACAATGTTACGAGTCATCAAAGCTGTGAATCCTTCAATACCTTTCTGCAAATGTCTAATACAGGGGAGCAAATCACGGTACATGGAAGCAGTCTCAAACCGAAATTCCGAAGAGGCTTCCATCATTTTTAACTGAATTACTTCAATTAATTTCGAGAGTTCTCCCGGTGTATCAAAGAGTTCCAACAGCACTTGCCTGTTGTCTATATACTCCTGCCGGTTCATAGTGAGGGGAAGCAGGTTATACGTAAGTTGATAAGAGCTCTCATTTTTGGTAATTGGATATATGTTTTTTAAGGAGGTAACAATATCTGTTAAGACGGACCGGCTGCGAAAGGGACCATAACAAGTACCTTCTCTCTCGTGAATAACTGCTAGTGGATTATGCATATTATAAGCATTAACCTTAAGGTATACGTATTGTTGATCATTCTTCATCTGAGCGTTAAAAAAAGGCTTGTAATATTTAATTAATTCACATTCTAACAGTCGGGCTTCTAAATGGGTATCTGTTACTTCGTAATTAATTTCGGCTATCAGGTTAACCATTTTTTTAACCTTTTCCCAGGCGGGTGTCTTGGTAAAGTAAGATTTTACCCTTTTCTTCAAACATTTACTTTTGCCTATGTATATAATATTACCGTTCTTATCAAGCATTTTATAAATGCCCGGCAGTTCTGGCAGACTGCTCAAACGTGCTTTGATAGTATCCTTTATCTCCGACATTTTTCACCTATGCTTTACAAATAGTATTCTCAATTTATATAAAACATAATATAATAAAACTTAATCTGTTACAAGCTTGTCTTACAAATCGATGGAATTCTCAACTAAAGCAGGGGTTGAGTTGCGCTAAAATTAAGAAATTATATAACTCAAGTGCTGCTTGCTTCCTTTTTTTAGCTCTGAAACTATAATGGAAGTATGGTTGCACTAACGTAAGTTTAGAAGTGACTAAATAAAGTAGATAATTGCAAAACACGTTGTTTATAAAAAGATTGTTTGGCAGTTGTCTGCTTAATAAAATGTAAGAAGGAGAAAGATATGTTTAATACAAGTGAAGTAGGAAGAAAAATTGCCAGTTTAAGAAAAGAGAAGAACCTTACACAAATGGAACTTGCAGATATGATAGGAGTAAGTTATCAGGCGGTTAGTAATTGGGAGAGAGGGAATTCTATGCCGGATATTTCAAAGCTGCCGGAGCTGGTGAATTTTTTAAACTGTAGTATTGACGAACTTTTATGCAATGAAAAAGAAGGGCTGCTGGTAGAACATATAATCAAAGGAGATTCCGCAGACTATGTAAGAGAAGAAAAAGTTACAATTAGAGAAATAGCGGATACGGCACCTTTATTAAGACCAAGTCAGACGGAAACCCTTTTGGATACTATTATTAAAGAAAACGAAGACAAATTTTCCATAAAGGAATTAATTATGATTGCTCCCTTTGTTGGAGAAAAGTATCTGGATGAATTCGTAAAGCGGATAGACAGTGTAGAACATATAAAAGAGTTAACAGGTCTGGCACCTTTTTTAAACAAAGAATCTCTGGATTACTTGGCAGGTCTGGCCACTCAGGTGGGGAGAATCAAAGATTTAATCAGCCTGGCACCCTTCTTAAGTAAGGAGACTCTGGATGGTATTGTAAAAAGATGTGAGGATGATGGAAATATAAAAGATATAATCGGACTTGCTCCATTTCTGGCAAAAGAAACCTTGGATACGATTGTTTTAAAGGCAATGGAGCACGATGATATGAGACAGTGTACAGGTTTGTATCCCTTCTTAGGAAAGGACACGTTACAAAAGTTAGCGGATGAAATAGTGAAAAAGCATGGCTTTAAGGAAATTAGCTCTATGTTACCTTTTTTATCTGATAAATAATTCTAAATAGTAAAGCATCACGAACATTTGTGCGAAAAAAAACCAAATGACACATAGTTGTCTTATATCCTATGTTATACTATTGAAGAAAAAAATTATGATACCAAGGATAGTAAAGGTTCTTTGCCGGAAGTTATTCATGAACTTATGATAGTACCGGCAAAGACTTTTACTAATGGCTAATGAAAGTTAAGAGAAAATACCGGATGAGAAAGGATGCCACAAATAAATTTTTAACTATTTAACCGTGGCAAGTGTGTTTACATGAAAGAATTACTATTTCGAAGAAAAGCAAAATTCATTCAATATCTTTTTGCTACCTTCTTGTTTATCATTGACCATTTTGCGCAAATCGGTCTTTTTTCTCTAATATTGGGAGCAATCGAAAGAGGTGATACAGGGTATTATAAAACTGTAATCTTAATCACTATAGGATTCATTATTTATTCTCCCTTGAATTTTCTTATTTCCAGAATGCTTAGAATACGCTACATGAGAGATACCATTCTGGATGTAAGAAAGCAAGCTTTTGATAAAATAATTCATATGACCTTTAAGCAATATTCACAAAAATCAAAGGATGTATACATATCTAATTTAATCAATGATATTAATACTTTTGAAAACAAATTTTTTCTAAGTCTTCTTAATTTCTTAATTAACGCCGGTATGTTTGTAATTTCATTAGTAATTTTAATTGTATTGGATTATAAACTAGCAATAGGTATGTTATTGTTTTCTGCTTTTTTATTTTTGTTAGCTGGTTTTTTTACAAAGAAGTCCACTGCTTTGGAACAGGAGGTTTCTACTGCTAATGAGCAGTTTACTACAGAAATGTCCAATACATTTCAAGGCCTGGAAATATTAAAACTGAATCACATCGAAGAAAAATTTAAAGAAAAAAGCCTGGATACGATAGGACGCCTGGAACGCAAAAAATTTGCAGCTAATGTATTTACAGATATGCAGATGAAAATAGTCTGGATTCTTGCCTTTGTAGCATCGGTAGCAGCATTAATATATCTGACATATGGATTTTTAGGTGGGATGACTTTAGCGCTTGGCGGACTTTTATTTCAGCTTTGTACGTCCATCAGTAGATATTTGATAAATGCCTTTCCTATGTGGAATCAGATGAAGGCCTCCATCAGTATCTATAATAAGATTGCAGAACCGGAAGAGGAAACTTTGTCAAACCTAAAGGGTACGAAACCGTTTCATTTTGAAAAGAAAATCAAAGTATCCAATGTTAATTTTTATTATGATAAAAAACAGATTTTAAAAAATGCATCCTTTACCATAGAAAAGGGCAGAAAATATTTGATTAAAGGTGCAAGTGGTGCAGGAAAATCAACACTTATGAATCTACTTGCTATGTCCATTGATGATTATAGCGGTGTCATTGAAGCGGACGGAGCTAATTATAAAGAACTATCTGAAAAATCCTTCCATGACAAAGTGGCTTTTATCTATCAGGATGTATTTTTATTTGAAGATACCATACAAAATAACATTACTTTATATAAAGACATACCCATGGAACAGATACAATATGCAGCAAAGGTATGCGGTCTGGAGGCTGTTATACAAGATAAGAAGAATGGTATTCATGAGATGCTGACGGAAAATGGTAAGAATCTTTCCGGCGGGCAGCGTCAAAGAATATCTATAGCTAGGGCAATTGCCAAAAATGCAGAGATTCTCTTTGTAGATGAAGGGACATCCAGCTTAAATGAAGAACTTGGTAAGGAGATTGAGCAAGTATTTTTGGAACTGGATAATACGGTAATTGCTATCAGTCACCGCTTTTATGAAGGGGTTACCGATAAGTATGATTATGTTCTGGAAATAAAAAACGGACTGATTCATACCTTCCCTGCAAAAGACTATTTTGATGAGGTGATTACATGTTAAAAAAATTATATAAAGTACTGCCTTTTCTTATCATCGCTTTGGTAGTGTCGGCTGCAGCTGCACTCTTGGATGGTCTTGTTACAAGAGATATGATGGGGTTGTTGGATTATGCCCTATCAGGGGATTTGGAAGCGATAAGAGAAAGGGCACCAAAGCTGCTCCTAACCGCAACCATGATGGTTCCCCTCGGAATTTTAGAGGTGGCAGCGAATCATCTGTATAAAAGAAAAACCAATGTGAAACTAAAAAACTACTATATATCCAGAGTGTTTCTCAAAAATATCTCAAAGTTCCAGAAAGAAAATACAGCAAGGTATATATCAGCTATGACGAATGATTTTAATACCTTAGAGATAAATCTCATAGCTGTTATTCATACAGTCTGTAGTAACCTCCTAAGCTTTCTAGTAGGTATATGGCTTTTATCTACAGTCGATAAGAAGCTGATTGCACTGGCGATTGTACTCATACTACTAAACCTTTTGATTTCTTTGTTAACATCTAAACCCACAAAAAAGGCTTATAAGGAAAGAAGTGATTTATTTGATGACTATACCACTTATATTAAAGAAATACTTTCTGCTTTTCATATTGTAAAAAACTATAATTTACAGGAGAGGGTGACGGAGGATTATAATAAGAAAAGTGAGGTAATCCAGCAGAAGGGTTATATCATTGAACGGCTCTTTTCCTTTATAAGCAGTACTCAGAATTTTATGATAAGCAGTTCCATCTATGGTATTATAGGCGGGGTAGGCTATATGGCCTTAACCGGGAAGATTACAGTAGGCGGGCTTTTGCTAGTGGTAGAAGGTGTACAGCGTATGAACTGGCCGGTATTTCAGATTATTGAAAGTTTACCAAAGTTGTTTTCTTCCGGAAATATCATACAGAAGATAGAGGGCTCTTTAGGCAATACGGATTCTCATGTTGAAACGATTGCACTTAAGGAATTTAAGGATAAGATTGAGTTTAAAGACGTGGCATTTCATTATGAGGAGGATGATACTCTTATTCTATCAGATGTTAACCTGGAATTTAAAAAGAATGGGAAGTATCTTATTGTAGGTCCCAGCGGTGGCGGTAAATCCACTCTGCTAAAGCTTTTTCGAAAATATTTTAATCCAACCCAGGGAAGTATTTATATAGACGGACATAATATGAAGGATGTGAAGCGGGAAGATTATTTTTTAAAGATTGCTAATATCGAGCAGCAAGTATTTATCTTTGAAGATACGGTTTTAAATAATATAACCTTGTATAAGGAATATTCCGAGGAGGAAATAAATCAGGCAATTAAAATGTCTGGATTAACTGATTTTGTAGAGAAGCTTCCTAAGGGACTTGATACGGTTATTTATGATAATGGCAGAAACATATCAGGAGGAGAACGAAGCAGAATAGTAATAGCCAGAGCACTGCTAAACAAAGCCAGTATACTTTTTATGGATGAAGCCTTTGCCTCCCTCGATATGGAAAGAGCAAGGGAGATTGAAAAAACAATTCTTGCCTTAAAGGATATCACCGTTATAAATGTCAGCCATGTACTGTTTAAAGATACGAGGGATATGTATGACCGTGTTATTACGATTAAAAAAACTGCGTATTGATTTTTTATTAAACCTTTGTTATAATGATTTTAATTATAGGATTGGAGGGTTGCTTAGAAATGGGTATTTTTATTAAATTTCGTTTTACAGCTTTATGTAACTAATTTTATAGAGCCTCTGCTGTCAGTGGAGAAACGGGATTGGACTGCCTATTTTTAAGTATACCTATGTATCGGATATATGGTTAAAAATAGAAGAGGGTGCTACCCTCTTTTTTTTCATGTCTTTTTTAACAATAGGAACAATTACAATTAACAATCAGTTTACGATAAGAAGGTATAGAATTCAGAGAGAAATCAGATATATGAAAAATATTTATGATTTATGAGCTGGTTCTATGGAGAGGCTAAGACTGTAGCTTCAAATCGTAAAGGATATTGATTAAATGGACGAAAAAGTGGCATATTCTTTTCTGTATAGACTGACCGCTGCAGCTCCCACACATGGTAACACACGCAATTGTACCTGTAAATAAAAGTTTACAGGTACCGGAAAGGGCATGGCTATTTATATGGAACAACGTGAAAAAGTTGTGTTGGCAGGAGCCAACCTAAATAATGATGTTAATTTTACAAATTCAATGAAAGAATTAGAGAAGCTGGCTGGGGCATGTGACTTAGAAGTAGTTGGAACTTTATATCAGCATCTGGACAGAATACAGTCATATGCTTACTTTGGAAAAGGAAAAGTAGAAGAACTGTCGGAATATCGTAAGGAGCAAGAGGCGGATACAGTAGTTTTCAATGATGAACTCAGTCCTTCACAGATTCGCAATCTGGAAGAAGCACTTAATTGCAAGGTAATTGACCGTACTGTCTTGATTCTGGATATATTCTCTAGCCGTGCAAGGACAAAGGAAGCGCAGTTGCAGGTAGAGGTTGCCAGGTTAAAATATATGCTTCCCAGGCTTTCAGGCCTGCGGGAATCTCTTGGAAGACAGGGTGGAGGCGCAGGTCTTCGAAATAAAGGTGCCGGTGAAACAAAACTAGAGCTGGACAGAAGAAAAATTGAGGACAGAATCAGCCGACTGGAGTCAGAATTAGCAGAATTAGCCTTACGAAGACAGAATCAACGTAAGAGAAGACAAAAGCAGGAAATACCGGTTGCAGCCTTAGTAGGATATACGAATGCTGGTAAGTCTACCATTATGAATGCATTAATGGAGTATACTAATTCAGAAGAAGATAAACAGGTTTTTGCTAAGGATATGCTTTTTGCTACTTTGGAGACATCTGTCAGGAATATATCTTTCCCGGATAATAAATCCTTTTTGTTAACGGATACAGTTGGTTTTATCAGTAAGCTGCCCCATCACCTGGTAAAAGCATTCCGTTCCACTTTAGAAGAGGTATCAGAAGCAGACTTACTGCTGCACGTGATTGATTATTCTGACCCGGATTATGAACTGCATAAAACGGTTACCCATGAAACTTTAAAAGAGCTTGGTGCGGATACCATTCCTGTTTTATATGTTTATAATAAGACTGATAAAGCAGGGATAGATACTGAATCAGTCAAAAAGGCAGAGGAGGAAGCAAGCAGCATCTATATCTCCGCCAAATCGAAAGAGGGAGTTAAGGCACTTGTAGAACGAATAAAAAGCCTTATATTTGCAGATTATATGGAATACCAGTTATTAATTCCTTATGATAAAGGCGGTATCGTATCCTATCTCAATGAAAAGGCAACTGTCTTGGAAACCAAATATGAAGAAAACGGGATATGGTTATCTATAGAAGGCAATCGAGCAGATTATGAAAAATATAGGATGTATGAGAAAAAGTAATATTTCCTATAATTGTAATAAAAGACATTGACAGGTATTTATCGGTAAGCTATGATATTAGTATTGTGATAAGGGAGTAAGCCAACATACTGATAGTGTCTATCTGGTTTTGTTCTAAGTAACGAGACTTATCTACAGCTTTCCTTGCTGTAGGTAAGTCTTTTTTCATACGATATAACTGGGTAATCAGATATAATTTGTCTAACTTCCCTAATATAATGTCCAAAGGAGAATTAGCTATGAGTTTATTCGAATTGTTTATTCTGGCAGTTGGTTTGTCTATGGATGCATTTGCAGTTGCAGTCTGTAAGGGCTTATCCTTAAAAAAAATCACGGTCAAACATCCTGTGACGGTCGGTTTGTATTTTGGTATATTTCAGGCCGGTATGCCGCTAATAGGTTTTATACTTGGAAGTCAATTCAGCAGCAGGATATCAAGTATTGATCATTGGATTGCTTTTATTTTGTTAGGAGCTATTGGTATTAATATGATTCGGGAAGCCTTGAGGAAGCAGGAGGAAGAATGCAGTAAGGTTGAACAGGACACAGCCCTTAGTTTTAATAACATGATTGTTCTTGCACTGGCTACCAGCATTGACGCCCTTGCAATAGGGATAACCTTTGCTTTCTTAAAAGTTTCTATTATACCGGCAGTAAGCTTTATTGGTGTTGTAACCTTTATTATCTCCGCAGCCGGTGTGTTTATCGGTAACTTTTTTGGCGCAAAGTATAAATCAAAGGCGGAATTTTCAGGGGGTGTGATTCTGGTCTGTCTTGGTTTTAAAATTCTTATAGAACATTTGGAGATATTTTCTTAGCTTCCTTACATACTACTAGGTAATTGCGAAATGCCAAGTCTAGAAGTTAGAAGCAGGCAAAATCACCAAAATAAATGTGACTTGCCACTGCACCAGAACCTGTTTTTGGTGGGTTTGTCTGGTTTCGGCACATATAATAATAGTTTCGCAATTGACTATATTTATTACAAAGGAGGAGTGAAAATGTCGATTGGTTATGCTTGCTTGACAATAGGAGTTCCTGGTACGGAGCTTTCAAGGTGCACGCTTAAGAATGCCAGTGAAGCTGATGAGCGGTTATAAAAATGGAGATAACAGTATTGCATCAATGAAAAAGCATTTATTAAAATGTGCAGCAATTAAAAAGATAGATTACCTGATAGAATCCTACTACTTTTATTTATAGCTGCCTACAGACCACTAGCTTGTACGGCAGTAAAGAGCAAGACAAACGCATGAATATATTTAAAGGTTTATAAGAATAAGGGAAAAGTGTATAATCATTCCAAGGGGGATGAAAAAATGCACAAGACATTGAAATATTTAGAACAAGTAGAAGATTTAAGACAGAAGAAAAAAATTCTTTACAAGATGAGTGATATTATAGCGCTGGTATTCTTTGCAATGCTGGCAAATGCAGACGAATGGATAGCAATAGAAATATTTGGGAAAGAACATGAGAAGTTTCTGCGAAGATATTTGGAGCTTCCAAACGGCATTCCTTCTCACGATACGATTCAACGTGTATTTAGCATGGTATCCCCAGAGTTTCTTCAGAAATTCCAACTGCTTTGGAATGAGATGCTAAGTAGCGGAGAAGGAGAAAAAATCAAAAAAATCCTCGCCATTGACGGAAAAACACAATGTGGAAATAGGAACAAAGACCAGAATGCAAACCATATTGTCAGTGCAGTGGACGAGAAAGGAATCTGCCTTGGGCAAAAGCGAGTAGAAGAAAAGACCAATGAAATTACAGCGATTCCTGAACTGCTTGACGATTTGAACGTGAAAGGTCATATCATTACAACGGATGCAATGGGAACGCAAACGCAGATTGTAAAGAAGATATGGAAAAAGAAAGCCGATTACGTGCTAGCCCTAAAAGGAAATCAGGGAAGACTTCATGAGGATGTGAAATTATATTTTGATGATGTTGGATTATTGGAGCAGTGTGCCTATACAAAGACAATAGAGAAAGCGCGAGGCGGCATAGAGAAGCGCGAATACTGGCAGAGTGTAGATATTGCATGGCTAGAGCAGAAGAAGGACTGGGCAGGGCTGAAATCCATTGCAATGACACGCAATACTATAGTCAGAAACGAGGTAGAGATAACGGAAACCCGATATTTTATAAGTAGTCTACCACTAGAGGTCAGCGAAATTGCCCGAGCGATTCGGGGACATTGGATGGTGGAAAGTTTTCATTGGCATCTGGATGTAACCTTTCGAGAGGATGACAACCACACCCTTGAAAAGCAGGCAGCATTTAATTTAAATATCATGAGAAAACTGGCATTGAACGTATTAAGGATATATGAATTAAGGAAAACGCCCATGAGCCTGAAAATGAAACGCTTTGCAATTGGAACGAATCCTGAAAGACACTTGGAAAACATTCTGAATCTGTAATACTTAAAAAAGATACATTCAAGTGCTTGTTAATAGAACACATTCATGCGTTTGTCGTGCAGTAAAGAGTCGATACTATAGCAAATTCGGCTAACAGGTGGTATAATAAAGAAAGAAAAGCATAAACAATTATCACATTATAGTAAACAGGCAGAAAGAAGGAAGCAGAATGTACAGCTTTATGAATGATTATAGTGAGGGAGCACATAAAAGAATCCTGGAGCTATTGGCAAGTACCAGTCTTGAGCAAAATAACGGCTATGGAGAAGATAAACATACCAAACAGGCAAAAAAATATATAAATAATTTATTGGGACCAGTAGAGGCCGACATACATTTAATACCAGGAGGTACTCAGACAAATCTATTGGTTATATCAGCGTTTTTACGTCCTCATCAATGTGTAATTGCAGCTGATACGGGGCATATTAATGTACATGAAACCGGAGCAATTGAAGCCACCGGTCATAAAGTACTTGCAATGCCGTGTATAGATGGAAAATTGACCCCGGAAGTAATATTGCAGGCTCTTAAAACCCATTCAGATGAGCATATGGTACAGCCTAAGATGGTGTATATATCCAACACAACAGAACTTGGGACTATATATAGTAAGGCAGAATTGATACAGCTGAGTAAAGTATGCAGGGAAAGAGGGCTAATCCTATACTTAGATGGTGCCAGATTAGCTTCTGCACTGACTTGTAAGGAGAATGATTTAACACTTTCTGACCTTGCCGATTTAACAGATGCTTTTTATATAGGAGGAACAAAAAACGGTGCACTTCTTGGGGAAGCATTAGTGCTTACCAAAGAAGAGTTAAAAGAAGATTTTAGATTTCTTATAAAGCAGCGAGGAGCCTTAATGGCAAAGGGATTTATACTAGGCATCCAATTCGAAGCTTTATTTGAGGATGATTTGTATTTTACTCTGGGGAGACATAGTAACGCTATGGCAAAGGAGATTGAGAGGGCATTGCAGGAACTGGGTGTATCTTTTCTTGCTCCGCCAATGACGAATCAACTATTTCCCATTCTACCCATTCATTTATTAAAGGAATTGGAGAAAGAATTTACCTTCTCTGTCCAGAAAGAAATAGATGAAAAGCACAGTGCAATTCGTTTTGTAACTTCTTGGGCGACGACCCAGGAGAGTGTTGCTGCGCTTTGCAGCTTTTTAAAAAAAACTCTAACGTAATAGGAGGTCTGGTATAAGGTATTTTAAGTCCGGTTTTTTAGAAGCTCTACACAATATAACAATATAATAAGAATGGATTCACAGGAAGGAGGAGGCTATGACAGAAATAAGACAAAAAACTGTTTTAATAACCGGTGCGAGCTCCGGTATGGGAAAGGCTGCAGCTGCTATGTTAGCGGATAAGGGCTTTCGTGTAATCCTGTTATGCAAAAACAAAGAGCGGGGTGAAAAAGCCCAGGCTGAATTAAAACAGAAAAACCAAAGAAGAGAGTTGGAACTTGCATTATGTGATTTAGGCAGCATGAAGGATATACGCAGATTTACCGATGAATGGAACAAAAGAGGGGAAGTACTGGATGTTTTAATTAATAATGCCGGGGTTATTTCCTTAAACCGAAGAGAAACCGAGGATGGTCTTGAGGAGCAGTTCGGAGTGAACCACATCGGACACTTTTTATTAACGCTGAGACTGCTTGATACTATGAAGCGTGGCAGTAGAATTGTTGTGGTAGCTTCCGGCGCCCATAGAATCGGGAAAATACATTTTTCCAATTTTAATCTTACTTATGGCTTTCATGTAATAAAGGCTTATAGCCAATCCAAACTTGCCAATGTGTTATTTACCAGAGAATTAGCCAGAAGGCTGAAAAACCAAGGAATTACTGTAAACTGCTGCCATCCCGGTGCAGTGGCCACTTCTATGGGGATTGACAGAGAATCCGGCTTTGGTAAATCCATAACTAGTTTATTAAAGCCTTTTTTCCTTACGCCGGAAGAGGGCGCACAAACTACAGTTTTTTTAGCAACAAGCCCTGCGGTTCAAAAGGTTACGGGAAAGTATTACTATAAGGAAGCTAAGGAAAAAACCTCCCGTTTGGCTAAGAGCAAATCTCTGGCAGAAAAATTATTTGTACTTAGCGAAAATATTACAGATGAACGGTTAATTAACCATCTTCCTATAGAACAATAAGAAGGACGGGCAGAAAAGAACTGCCCTTAAGTACATATTCTATCCGGATACAAAAGAAGTAAGAGTGATTAGCATTTCGCTATTGTCTAAATAGAATAAATTCAAAAAGGAGTATAGTATGTCAAATACAGATATGAAGGAAATCATCAAAGTGCGTCGCGAGGTTATGAAGGAACAAGACACTGAAAACATAACAAGTGACCAGGCCTTGGGACTACCCCAGCCATCCATTGCCAATGAGAAGAAGTCAGACATGGTTATTGAACTTCCGAATAGTTATGAATCCGTTGTTGTTAATAATAACTTTATGGAAGTTCTAAATAACCGTACCAGTAAGAGAAAGTATTCCGAAGAAATCATAAGCCTTTTGGAACTTGCATACCTTTTATGGTCAACGCAGGGAGTGAAAAAGGTTATTGGTAAGGAAAGAAAGGCTACTATGCGCACGGTCGCATCAGCAGGAGCCAGACATCCATTTGAGACTTATTTGTTTGTTAACAGGGTCGAGGGACTGAAACCGGGACTATATCATTATCTTGCTCTAGAGCATAAATTAGAGTATCTTGGTGAAGTTAAAGACCAGACGGCGAAGGTTACAGAAGCTTTCGGTGATCAGGAATTTTTTGCAACTGCACCGGTGGGTTTTGTCTGGACAGTGGTTCCCTACCGTAGTGAATGGCGTTATACTGTGAATGCACAAAAATATGCACTCTTAGATGCAGGGCATGTATGCCAGAACCTGTATCTTGCGGCAGAATCTATTGGCTGCGGTGCTTGTGCTATCGGTGCCTATGAACAGGATTTGGCTGATAAGCTCCTAGGACTAAGTTCAGAACCAACGAGTGAAAAAGAGAATGAATTCGTGGTTTATGCCGCATCTGTCGGAAAGCTTCCAAACGAATAAATTATAAAACAGTACGTTGTTTATAGTAGAGGGTAATTACAGCGTATCCTACTCAATACCGTAAATTTATAGGAGGACATGTCTATGATTATTGGAACAATGCGCATAACAATTCACACGCCCTGGGTACATTCCTTAAAAGAAAAAAGAATGGTAGTTAAAAGCCTATGTGCGAAGATTCACAATAAGTTTAATGTTTCTGTTGCAGAGGTAGATGAGCAGGACACACACCAGACAGTTGTACTTGGAATCGCGGGTGTGGCAGGAGATACCTCTCAGGCAGATAGTATTTTGGATCATGTCCTGCAATATACCGAAGGAAATACAGAGGGTGAAGTAATAAGCGTAGAGCGGGAACTATTGTAACCCTTAACTTAACCACTACTTAAAAACAACAGGAATACCTCTAACAAGATTAGCTTTCATTGTCAAACAGGGACTGCTAGGATTACGTCTTGGAAGGAAAATATTACTGGAAAATTGCAAGAACATTTTTTTAGGGTAATTATTGCAATGCTACTGATAGACAAGTCACGGGGTAGGGAGTAATAAAAAGAGTGTCAAAAGAAGGTATATTTCTAAAGGATACGGAGGATTGTTATCTGCCCTAGAATGCCCATGAATACGGCATAAGGCTTTTTTTGCATCAGTAATACAAGGGATGATAAGCTAGAAAGAGCGATAAAGGCAATTAGAAGGTGCCTTGAACCATATGTGGAGCAGGAAAAGCAATAGTAGGAATGAAGAAAAAGATAGAAGAAGCCTATATATTTGGTGCATACAATTAAATATGCAAGGCTTTTTCTATGTAAATATTAAGCTAAATAAGAATCTGTAAGATTCCACTTAAAGTTCCAAGGCCTCCAAGTATTAATTCAATAGCGTTTTCCATTATACTGCCTCCATTGTACTTTTTCGCAGAAAGAAATTATAAGAAATTTTAACATGAAGGTTCCAAAAAGGTCTATTTATGGTTTGTTAGGTCCTAATGGTGCTGGTAAAACCACCGTTTTTAAGCTTTTAATGGGCTTACTTACTCCAACTGCGGGTAATATACGTATTTCAGGTATGGATACCATATCCTCCAGGAGTTTTGACCGCAGCTGCAACAGGAATGGTTGCCTTAGGTATCGGTTTTATAAAAAAATCAGTACCCTCCACCATACTGTCAGCTGTTTTAATCTCTTCTTTCTTCAGCAACATTATGTTTAATGTCGTTCAATCACAAAATCACTTCGATTTACTCCCTCTGGTTTTTATGATTATCGCTGTTGCTGCCGGAACTATTGTAACGCTTCTGCTGGCACAAACTATAACTAATAAAGGCTGCTTTTGTCAAATCATTTTTAAGAAAACAGACAGCAAATTTTTGCTGTCTGTTTAGTGGATTTCAATTCAAAATGAAACTAGGAAAAAGGTATTCAGATCTTAACAAGAGGCATATACAAATCAATACCACCTGTATGGCTGGCATTATCATCAAATCCCAAATGTTCTTCCAGCCATTGATGTGAACCAAAGATGTATTTGCTATCCTTAAGCCAGCTATTAAATCTCTTCCAGGCATTCGCAATTTCATCACCGAAATCACTCTTGCCATTTCTCCTGACATTGGTTACTGCATAAAGACCGCCTTCCAAGATTTTTTCTTTTACCAGGCTATCTTTGAATGTAAAATCTTTATCCAGAGTAACGCATACTTCATAACCATATTCCAGCTGGTCGGGAGAAGATGGACTGGGGTTATTAAATCCGAAGATTCGAAGCTTATCTTTATTAATATTTAGTCCACTTTCCAGAACCCATTTCGTCATAACCTGAAAAGCATGTGTTTCTGGATCTTTTCCGAAATAGCAGAAGGAGGCTGTTCGAATCGGTTCCATTTCTTTTAAAACTTTAATATCAGGGTACTTCTCAAGAAGCTCTGTGTTTTGAATCTCAAAATATTTATCCATAAGATTTATCCTTTCAAAATAATACATGGATTTTGTAGTTTTGTAATCGCTGGGTAAAAGTCCAGTAGTTCGCTTAAAGGCCCTTGAAAAGCTGTCTCCGCTTTCATAATCATAGGTGAGTGCCAGACTAAGAATTGTCATAGAGCCTTCTATGAGTATAGGAGCAGCCAGGCTTATCCTTCGGCACCGAATATAATTTTTTACGGTATAACCCGTCAAGGAAAAAAACATCCGGTAAAAATTTGATACGGACATAAAGGCAGTCTGGGCAGCCCTAGAAATACTGATTTTATTTTCAAGGTTTGCTTCAATATAATCAATGGATTTTTGTACTCTCTCGTAGTAATTCATGGGGAGCGCTCCGTTTCTCTTAAGATAAACTTATGATACCATAGAAGAGTGTATTATGTCCGACATTTTTTCTAAATATTTAAGAAGTTTTCTTATATGGTTTGAATTATTCTATATCAGAACAAAAATCCAGCAGGAGGAATTCATCACTTACTTTATTACTTTTACTGACAATTTTTTTGTGATTATAAAAAGGTGCTTCCTGTATTCTTATCACAGGGAGCACCTTTCTTTATCAGGGTAACAGTATGGCATAAATTACTTAGCGGCCCATATCTCAATTTCTAATTTTATTTCTTCAAGCCCTAAAGCATTGACATAGGCAACGGTCATGGAAGGAGAGGGTTTACCGAAAAAATCGTCGTATACATTATAAAAATACGCCCAGTCAATTTCTTCTGTCGCCCATATATTTACTTTTATTACGTTACCTGGCGTTAAATCGATGCTTTTTAACAGGTTTGATATATTTAAAAATGTATTGTCCACTTGTTGATTAAAATCTTTTGGGATAATCCCTTCTAAATCTGCTCCAATCTGCCCTGAAAAAGTATAAAAGGTGGCGTTGGGCTCTATTTTGGTTATATGTGTATAATTACCTACTGCTTTGCTAATCTTTGAAGAATCTAATCTGCTTACTACTTTATGGTTCATGTTCAAAATCCTTTCTGTATTGGGATAATATAATTTCTATCACTAAGTTCGTTTTACAAAATTTATACTTAGTTATCCATTGATAGAAACTTATTTATCAAAAACAGAAATGGAGTGTTTATGCATTGAAAGGATTTTTGAATAGAAACAATCTTTCATTTCACACCTCCTAAAGTATTACTAAGTAATATAACTAATCCTCATTAAATTGTCAATAATAAATGGTGTTGCTAAGTGGTGATTCCTGTTTTAGAGAAGTTGTAAGGGTTGACTTGTCTTTTTTTAGTCTTTTGATATAATTAAATTTTAAACATATGGTACAGGATAAGAATCAAACCAGGTTTATTATATCGAAGACGGAAGACAGTCATACAAATGTGTTTACTACCATAATACGATAAATTTGTAAAATACCGAAATTACTGGTATTATAGTAGAGTAAAACTAAAAATACAGGTATTAAAACTGTGGTTTTGCAACTAGATGAAAAATGAAGGATTTGAAATAGATTATGAGTAAACTAGTCATTGGGATATTAGCACATGTGGATGCCGGCAAGACAACTTTATCAGAAAGTATATTATATCATTGCGGGAAAATCGGGAGATTGGGCAGAGTAGATAACAAAGACGCTTATCTAGATACTTATGAGCTTGAAAAAGCCAGAGGAATCACCATTTTTTCAAAGCAAGCTGTTATAGAGACTGGTAATCTAAAGATTACCTTATTAGACACCCCAGGACATGTAGACTTTTCAGCGGAAATGGAGAGAACCTTACAGGTGCTTGATTATGCCTTATTAGTAATTAGTGGAGCAGACGGGGTGCAAGGACATACGAAGACCCTGTGGCGTCTCCTTAAGAGATACCAGATACCTGTATTCTTATTTGTAAATAAGATGGATCAGCCTGGAACAAATAAGGATCAGCTGATAAAAGAAATAAAAAGTCAACTGGATGACGGTTGTATCCCATTCGAACACGCAGGGAGTGATTATTTTTATGACCAACTGGCTATGTGTGATGAAATTTTATTGGAAACCTATTTGGAGACAGGTAGTATTAAGAAAGAGCAAATAATTGAAGCTGTAAAGGTACGAAAAGTATTCCCCTGTTTTTTCGGCTCGGCACTAAAATTAGAAGGGGTAGAGCAGTTCATTAAAGGTATTCAAACGTATACAGCGGTACTTGACTACCCGGACGAGTTCGGGGCTAAAGTGTTTAAAATAACAAGAGATGAACAGGGAAACCGTCTTACCCACATGAAGCTTACCGGCGGCAGGCTTAAGATAAGAGATACTATATCAAATGGCGACTGGGAAGAGAAAGTAAATCAGATTCGAGTGTATTCTGGACAAAAATTTGAGGCATTAAATGAAGCAGAAGCAGGAACTGTAATTGCAGTAGCCGGACTTAGTAAGACCAGACCGGGAGAAGGACTGGGAGCAGAAAAGGCTTCCGATATTCCAGTATTAGAGCCGGTGCTGTCCTATCAGATTATTCTGCCAATGGACTGTGACCCAAGAGCGATACTTCCTAAGCTGCGAACGATTGAAGAAGAAGAACCGGAACTTCATATTGTTTGGGAGGAACAGCTCCAGGAGATTCAAGTTCAGATAATGGGAGAAGTACAGATTGAAATACTGCAAAGTCTGATAAAGGAACGGTTTGGAGTGGAGGTATCCTTTGATGCCGGAAGAATTGTATATAAAGAAACCATTGCTGGTACCGTAGAAGGGGTAGGACACTTTGAACCATTACGGCATTATGCGGAAGTACATTTGCTATTAGAGCCGGGAAAACCAGGCAGTGGTTTACAGTATGGGACAGATTGCAGTGAAGACATTCTGGGCAAAAGCTGGCAGAGGCTGATAATAACCCATCTTGAGGAAAAAGTGCATAAGGGTGTACTGACAGGTTCCCCTATTACAGATATGAGGATTACTCTGGTATCCGGGCGTGCCCACAATAAACATACAGAAGGCGGAGATTTTAGAGAAGCTACTTACCGGGCAGTTCGTCAGGGGTTAAAAGAAGCAGAATCCATAGTATTAGAACCATACTATGCCTTTCAATTAGAATTACCGGAAAAAATGGTTGGAAGAGCCATGACTGATATTGAGAAAATGTCCGGTACCTGTGAGATATCCCAAACTTATGATGGAATGACAGTTCTTACAGGAAGTGCTCCTGTAATTACCATGAGGAATTATCAGAAGGAAGTGATTGCTTATACGAAAGGCGTTGGGAGGCTGTTTTGTAGTTTAAAAGGTTACGAACCTTGTCATAATACAGAGGAAGTCACTGGTAATTTGGGTTACGATTCGGAAAGAGATATTGAAAATCCTACAGCTTCCGTATTTTGTACCCATGGAACAGGATTTTTAGTCCCTTGGGATGAAGTGAAGAATTATATGCATATAGAAAGCTATTTTCAGAAAAAAGAAAGTATAGCAGAGAAGGAAGTTAAAAATCAAACACCTTACACAGAGGAGAAGTGGATTAGTTTAGAGGAGATTGATAGTATCATCGGCAATATATCCTATGCAAACCAAGGGAAAAAATCAGTTTGGAAAAAACGGAAAACTGCCCATGAAAGCTTTTACGATACGGTTCATTATAGCAACAGGCAGACAGAAAAGAAGGAAGAATATCTTCTGGTGGACGGATACAATATTATATATGCTTGGGAAGAACTCAAGGTGCTTGCAGATGAAAATATGGATGCAGCCCGAATCCGATTGCTGGATGTACTAAGCAATTATCAGGGAATTCGAAAATGTCAGATAATTGTCGTCTTTGATGCATATCGTGTTGAAGGACACCAAGAGGAAATGATTGATTACCATAATATCCATATGGTATTTACAAAAGAAGCACAAACGGCGGATCAGTATATTGAAAAATTTGCTCATGACAATCAGAAAAAATACAATATCGTAGTAGCAACCTCAGACGGATTACAGCAAGTCATCATCAGAGGAGCGGGAAGTGCGCTGCTATCTGCCAGAGACCTAAAAGCAGATATTGAAGCAGCCAATGAAAGAATAAAACAAGAATATCAGGAAAAGCAAGGAATCCAGCGTAATTATTTGTTTGATACCTTGACGCAGGAAGCAAAGCAGCAGATGGAGAATTTGATAGATAAAGAAGAAAAATAGAGACTTTATAATAATGCGGCACTAATCTAAAATATGATTGGTGCCATTTTAATATATCTAACTATGCTTACTACTTATAAACTGAATCAATACTTATAGACAAAGCCTATCAGGGTATCGTATAATAAAAAAATCTGGGTTAAGAGTATAAAGAGCATGGTTGTAAAAATCTGAAACAATATAAAAGTGAATACTTAACATAGAGAAATAGAAAGGATAATGTGTCAGCAGAATAAAGGGAGCCTGATGCAAGGAGTCAATGTGAAAAAAGGAACACAGATAGAGGGTATTGTAACTAGAGTAGATTTTCCTAATAAAGGAATTGTTGAAATAGATGGAGAAAAGGTAACCATTAAAAATACGTTACCTGGACAAAAAATAAATGCAGTGATAAATAAAGCAAGAAAAGGGCGAAGTGAAGCAAGGCTTTTAAAGGTTATTGAAAGATCCCCCCTCGAAACAGTAGAAGCAAAGTGTAAACATTTTGGACCTTGCGGAGGATGTACTTATCAGACCATACCTTATCAAACACAATTGGATATGAAGGCAGAACAGGTAAAACAATTACTGGATCCGGTATGTTCAGAATATAAGTTTCTCGGTATAAAAGGAAGTCCGGTACAGTGGGGATATCGTAATAAGATGGAATTTTCTTTTGGTGATGAAGAAAAGGATGGACCTTTAGCACTGGGGCTTCATAAAAAAGGCAGTTTTTATGACATTATCACCACCTCTGGCTGTCAGATAGTGGACGAGGATTATAATCAGATATTAAGTTGTGTGCTAGCTTACTTTACGAACCTTTCAGTAAGCTTTTATAAAAAATTGTCCCATATAGGATATTTAAGACATCTTCTAATCAGAAGGGCAGCAAAGACCGGAGAGATTCTTGTTAACCTTATAACTTCAACCCAATGGGTACTTGATACGCCGGAAGAACTGGTTATGGAAGAATTAAAGAATAAACTGTTAAAGCTATCCTTAAATGGTACCATTGTTGGAGTTCTCCATACACAGAATGACAGTCAGGCCGATGTAGTACAAAGTGACCGTATGGATGTTTTATATGGACAAGATTATTTCTTCGAAGAAATTCTTGGACTTAAATTTAAAATATCAACCTTTTCATTCTTCCAAACGAATTCACTAGGAGCAGAGGTGCTTTATAGTACTGCCAGAGAGTTCGTAGGTGAGACTAAGAACAAGCTTATTTTTGATTTATACAGTGGAACAGGTACAATTGCACAACTTTTAGCATCTGTGGCAAAAAAGGTAGTAGGCGTTGAGATAGTGGAGGAAGCTGTTAAGGCAGCCAGGGAAAATGCTGAACTGAACGGCTTGAATAATTGCGAATTCATTGCAGGGGATGTTCTCAAGGTCGTTGATAGTATAGTGGATAAACCTGATTTAATTGTTTTAGACCCTCCAAGGGATGGAATTCATCCAAAAGCCTTGGAAAAAATCATAGATTTTGCAGTTAATCGAATCGTATACATTTCCTGTAAACCTACAAGTCTTGCAAGAGATCTGGTGGTGCTGCAGGAGAGAGGGTATAAAGTTGAGAAAGTTTGGGCAGTTGATATGTTCCCTGGCACGGTGCACGTGGAGACTATTGTGTTGATACAACGAGCCGATACGTAGAAATCCTTAGTTTTAGGCACTTTTTCAAGCATATCGTCTTCACTGGTGAGGGTGATAAAATCAGAAATAAGGTGATTAAAAACTACATCAATGTTTCTGTGGTGGTTGATATAGAGTGTGGGGATACAAGAAAATAAAGATAGATTAAAAGGGGGTACCTGAAAAAGGTACTCCTTTTCTGATGATAAGAACATAGAAAAAACTGGATTAATTATTAATCTTGTTATCCCATTATTTGATAAAATATTGTATAATATTTATCATAATAAACAAAAAGGGGATAAGGTATGAAAATTTCAAGGATTGTTATTAAGAACTATAGGAATATTAAAGATGTTGATATTTGTTTAAATAACATTGTCGCTATTATAGGTGAAAATAATAGTGGGAAGAGCAATTTTCTTAAAGCAGTAACTTTACCCTTTTTATCAGATGATGTGGGTTATACGGGAAAAACCCTTTGCTGGGCAGATATAAACAATGAAGAAAAATCAAAATACTACGAGTACATACTAAAGAATAGTGAAAGTATTAAGGACGAATCAGTTGATATTAAATCGTTTACAGAAATTTTGCCCAAAGTATCAGTAGAAGTAACACTTGAACCAACTGACATGGAATTATATTTTGTAAAAGATTTGAGTTACACTGTAAATGAAGATAAAAGTAAAGTTGTTTATGGTCTGTTATATGAATTTTTTTCTAAGAATCCAAGTGAAATTTTAAAGCAAATAAAAGATGTGCTACTTTCAGAAGAAGTAAATAAAGATAATTTTGAAAGTATAAAGATGAATTTATTACCTACAAATTTTTATTCTCATTCTATAGTGGTGCCGCAAAAGAAAGTATCTGTTTCGTATGATACATTGAGATATTTTAAATATACATCACTAATTGCTGAAAGAGATGATTTTTCAAATACTAATGAAAAGCTTGGTTCAAAATCTTTAGTTAAATTATTGCAAATGAAATTAGATACTAAGGCTAAGTTAATTGTAGAGAAAGAATATACAAAATTTTTTGATACTTTAAAAAATTTAAGTGGCATGGAAGATGTTATCAACTGGCAAGAAAATACAGAGTTAAAAAATGCTAAGAATTTTTTTGATGAAATCAGCATTCTACCTAATATGCCGCCAATGAATTCTTTATTAAACAGTGTCAGATTGGGGTATTCTGGGGAGCAATTATCTTCACAAGGGCTTGGTTATAGAAATTTAATTCTTCTTCTTGTGCTTATGAATTCATTATTAGATAAGAAGAATGACTTGGCATATTCTCTTTTAACTATGGAAGAGCCAGAAGCACATTTATGTGTAAACAATACACGATTAATGGTTAGTTTTATAAAATCGTTTATGAGTACAAATAATTTTATTCAACTTTTCTATTCTACGCACAGTACACAATTTATAAATAAACTTGATTTTAATAATGTAGTTGTGGTTAATAATGGAGATGCGTATGCATTAGCAAGTGAACTCAATTTAGAAGGAAAAGATTATCTTTCAAAGAATCCTAATTTGGATTTACTTAAACTATTCTTCTCTAAAAATTGTATATTAGTTGAAGGTTTAACAGAAGAGCTTTTTATTCGAGCTTATCTTGATTCAAAACCGGAATTGAATGATATAGAAGTAATAGCATTTCATAAAGGTTTCCAAAATATTATGGATATATGGTTGAAGATAAATCATGAATCTAAAAATAAATTGGGCATTGTTAGAGATTTTGATTCCCAGCCGGTCGCACAAAAAGAGCACGAAAAATATAATCAGTATTCTAATATTTGTGTAAGAACCACTGTTCAATATACATTAGAGCCAGAAATAGTTGGAACTGGTGATAATTATCAATTGCTAAAAAAATATTTTGAAGATAAATATTCTTGGAAGATTAGTTCTCAATCGGATTTATCAGATAAATGGAGAAATGCGAAATCGACGGTAATGTTGCAGTTGTGTAAGGATATGGCAAATAAGGAATTGGAAAAGTTTGAAATGCCTGGTCATATTAAAGATATTTTAGATTTTTTGACTATTAAGTAAGGGGAATCGTCATATGATAATTAACGTTGCAGGAGCTGGTGCAGGAAAAACAACACAATTGGCAGATAAAATA
Organism: Anaerocolumna cellulosilytica; assembly: GCF_014218335.1. Classification (GTDB taxonomy): domain Bacteria; phylum Bacillota; class Clostridia; order Lachnospirales; family Lachnospiraceae; genus Anaerocolumna; species Anaerocolumna cellulosilytica. The sequence continues at coordinate 1,991,537 of NZ_AP023367.1, forward strand.
ATAAACAAGTATAATGAAATGTGCAATAACAAGAATATATACTGTATTACGTTTACAAACAATGCTGCGTCATGTATTGAAAAAAAACTTATAGAGCACTTTGTAAAGATACCCGATAGTATTAAAGTTAGTACAATACATTCTTTTTTATATCAGGAGATAATAAAACCGTATTATTTTTTATTGTATCAGAAACATTTTGATGTTGTATCAAGTATAATTTTGCCAGATAAACCCCAATTTAAAAATTGGAAAATAAAGCAACTTGAAAATAGTAACATCTTACATATAACTGCATTTACAGAAAAAGCAAAGTGGATATTAGTAAAAAAATCATCTGATAGAAAAAAAGAAAAGGATATTCGCTGTGCTATACTGAAAGCATTTTCTCAATATTGTAATATGATTTTTATAGATGAAGCACAGGATATTGATGTTAATCTAGTTGAAATATTAAAACAATTAGATAAACATGGAATAGAAATAGAAATAATGGGAGACCCAAAACAAGATTTAAAAGGCTTTGATAGTTTCAGAAAATTAATGGAATCTTATTCCAAACATATTAATTTTATTAATGACTGTCATAGATGTCCTCAAAATCACTTAGACCTTTCTAATTCTATTATCCCTAAAGAAGAATGGCAGGTATCCTCAAAAAAGTTTGGAGAGATTAAAGTAATATTTGAAAAAGAATTAGATGATATTGAATCAATGGTTGCGTCAGATTTTGATTTAAAATATATATCACAGCAAAATGATAGATATGATACTCATGGAGAGTTAGATTTTTCCGTAAAGTTTGATTCATTATTTTATGAACTTAAAGATATACTTGCAGAATTGTCCACAGATAAAAATGAACTTCGGATTAAAAAACTGGCGTATTATTATGCTTCTAAACTAATAGATAAATATAGGAAAACTCAAAATTTGGAAAAATCAATAAAAGAGACCATTGTTTTTATAAAGGGAAATAAAAAGGCATATGCAAGAATAATTAATGCACTTAAATTTAATGAAATAAGCAAAGCTAGCAGAATTCCAGTTGATTCTATTGAAAGAGTAAAAGGGCAAGAAGGAAATAATTGTCTATTTATTGTAACTACGGATTTAGCCACTTATTTATTTCATGAAAAAAAAGATAATAACAGAACCAAAAATAAATTATATGTGGCTTTAACACGTTCTTTAGAAAAATTGACGCTTTTAATTACAAAAGAAGTGGAAGATAAATATGGGAAAGAGTTTATATGTGCACATTTTAAAGAATATTTATAAGAGATATAATTTTGCCAAGGCGTTCAGAAATGAGCGTCTTTTTTCTTGCAAAAAATAAGAAAGGAAATGATATGATGCCACAGTTAAAACAGCAGGAGCGTCCACCGCCCCAATTATTATGTTGAAAGTCAGCCAGATGAAAACTGGCAGGAATACTCCTTATTCTGCTTAATTGCGCCTTACCTGTCTGAATGGGATTTGTCAAGGGTGCGAAGCACAATGCTTGCCCTTGATGAATTTCATTTAGACGGGTATTCTCCGCAAAGTAGAATGAGGTTATATGTCACATGAAAACATTCATTTTCAGAAAGGAAAGGTAAAACATATGGAACTGAAATTTGTTATCCCAAACGTAGAAAAGACATTCGGCAGTCTGGAATTTGCCGGAGAAAACAAAGTGGAACAGCGAAGAATTAACGGAAAAATGACCCTGCTGTCACGCAGCTTTAACCTGTACTCGGACATTCAGAGAGCAGACGATATTCTGGTGATTCTTCCGGCAGAAGCAGGCGAAAAGCATTTTGACTTTGAAGAAAAAGTAAAGCTGCTGAACCCACGCATTACCGCAGAGGGCTATAAAATCGGCACTCGTGGTTTCACGAATTATATTCTGCACGCTGACGATTTGGTAAAAGAATAAGGAAAGAGAGGGATTATTCTATGAGATTAGCAAATGGAATTGTAATTGACAAGGACGCAACCTTTGGTATGTTGAAGTTTTCTGCTCTCCGTCGTGAGGTTCGTATTCAGAATGAGGACGGAACGGTATCAGACGAAATTAAGGAGCGTACCTATGATTTAAAATCAAGAGGTCAGGGGTGCATGATTCAGGTCAGTATTCCTGCTACCGTACCGCTGAAAGAGTTTGATTATAACGCAGAGGTGGAACTTGTGAATCCGGTGGCGGATACGGTGGCAACGGCTACCTTTCAAGGGGCAAATGTGGACTGGTATATCAAGGCAGAGGATATTGTCTTGAAAAAGGGTGCTGCTTCTGCCGGAAATCCGCAGCCGCCGAAAAAGGATATGCCTGCCGGAAAGTAAAAGTTCCTATTAAGCAGGAGCTTTCAAATAAAAGAAAAGGAGTGATTCAGACATGAAACAGTTTTTCTTCCGTGGGAAACGGATTCGCCCCACGGACAAGGATTTAGTTTTCCATGTTACCCTTGCCGCCCTGCTTCCGGTTTTTCTGCTGATTGTTCTGCTGTTTCATAGCAAGGCAATCCTGCAGATAGACTGGAAGAACAGCTCTCTTTTGCAGATAAGCAACATCAGTTTCCCGTATCTGCTTATCAGTATAGGCGTGGCAGGCATCATATGTCTGGTGTTGGCTGTGCTGTTTTATCATTATCGCCGTGATACTATAAAACAGCTCTATCACCGCCAAAAGCTGGCGAAGATGATTCTGGAAAACAAGTGGTATGAAGCGGAGCAGGTACAGTCTGACGGCTTCTTCAAAGACCTATCTTCCAGCCGTTCCAAAGAGAAAATCACTTATTTCCCAAAACTGTACTACCAGCTTCAAAATGGGCTGATTCACATACAGGTGGAAATCACGCTGGGGAAATATCAAGACCAGCTTTTGCATTTGGAAAAGAAGCTGGAAAGCGGATTATACTGTGAACTGACCGACAAGGAATTAAAGGATTCCTATGTGGAATATACCCTGCTCTATGATACCATTGCAAACCGTATTTCCATAGAAGACGCACAGGCACAAGGCGGTAAGCTCCGGTTGATGAAGAATGTATGGTGGGAATATGACAAGCTCCCTCATATGCTCATTGCTGGTGGAACAGGCGGCGGCAAAACATACTTTATTCTGACACTGGTGGAAGCCCTGCTCCGCACTAATGCTGTCCTTTTTATCTTAGACCCGAAGAACGCCGACCTTGCAGATTTACAAGCTGTCATGCCAAATGTCTACTATAAAAAAGAGGATATGCTCTCCTGCATTGATTCGTTCTATGAAGAAATGATGAAGCGCAGCGAAGACATGAAGCAGATGGTGGGTTACAAGACAGGCGAAAACTATACCTACTTGGGACTTCCAGCTCATTTTCTTATCTTTGATGAATACGTTGCGTTCATGGAAATGCTGGGAACCAAAGAAAACACTGCTGTTCTGAATAAGCTGAAACAGATTGTTATGCTGGGACGGCAGGCAGGCTTCTTTCTCATCTTGGCTTGTCAGCGTCCAGACGCAAAGTATTTAGGGGACGGAATCCGTGACCAGTTCAATTTCCGTGTCGCTTTGGGGCGTATGTCTGAAATGGGTTACGGTATGATGTTTGGAGAAACTGACAAGGATTTCTTCCTAAAACAGATAAAAGGACGTGGCTATGTGGATACGGGAACCAGTGTCATATCAGAATTTTACACACCTCTCGTACCAAAAGGACATGACTTCTTAAAAGAAATAAAAGTTCTGATAGACAGCAGGCAGGCGGCACAGGCGGCGTGCGAAGCGAAAGCCGCAGGTGACGACTGACTAGCTGGCTGGTGTGGCGCAAGCCACGCCAGCACATAACCCCCCGTATCTAACAGGGGGGTACAAATCAACAGGAAACAGAACATAAAAAGGCGAAAATCCTTTGTGGCATAAGGGTTTTCTAAAAAAATGACGTATGTCGGCTTGGTATGAAAAGTTGACATACGTTTTTTGATGGGAGGGATTTTACTGAATTACAAAACATGGATACAGGAATTACGGAAAAAGCGTTCCGCTTACGGTGTGTCCCAAAGAAGACTTGCGGTAGCTGCCGGAATCACACGCCAGTATTTAAGCGATATGGAAACCGGAAAGATAGTTCCATCAGAGGAATTGCAGGCGTCCATTTTGGAAGCACTGGAACGGTTTAATCCCGATTCTCCGCTGGAAATGCTCTTTGACTATGTGCGGATTCGATTTCCAACGCTGGACGTAAAACACATTGTTCAGGACGTTTTGAAGTTGAAGCTGTCCTATCTGCTCCATGAGGATTACGGTTTTTATTCCTATGCAGAGCATTATTCACTGGGCGATATTTTTGTACTGGTATCCCCCGAACAGGAAAAAGGCGTTCTGTTAGAGCTAAAGGGGCGTGGCTGCCGCCAGTTTGAAAGCTATCTGCTGGCACAGGAACGAAACTGGTATGATTTTTTCATGGATTGTCTGGTTGAGGGTGGTGTGATGAAGCGGCTTGACCTTGCCATTAATGACAAGGCAGGCATTTTAAATATTCCAAACCTGACAGAAAAATGCCGAAAAGAAGAATGTATTTCGGTCTTTCGTAGCTTTAAAAGTTACCGCAGCGGCGAACTGGTACGGCGTGAGGAAAAAGAATGTATGGGAAATACGCTTTATATCGGTTCTTTGCAGAGTGAAGTATACTTTTGCATTTATGAAAAGGATTATGAGCAGTACAAGAAAAATGATATTCCTATAGAAGAAGCCGAAGTGAAAAACCGTTTTGAAATCCGGCTGAAAAATGAGCGTGCCTATCATGCCTTACGTGACCTGCTTTATTATGACAATCCAGAACGCACCGCTTTTAAGATTATCAACCGATATGTCCGGTTTGTGGATAGGGATAATACAAAGCCCCGTTCCGACTGGAAGCTCAATGAAGAATGGGCGTGGTTTATCGGGGAGAATCGGGAAAGTATGAAGCTGACCACGAAGCCGGAGCCGTATTCCTTTCAACGTACCTTAAACTGGCTTTCCCATCAGGTAGCCCCCACGTTAAAGGTAGCCATGAAATTAGATGAACTCAATCATACGCAGGTGGTAAAGGACATTATCGCTCATGCAAAGTTGACGGAACGGCACAGAACCATTTTGAAACAGCAAACTGCTTCTGCAAAGGAACTGATAGTAAAAGAAACGGACACTGCCCTGTAATTCGGGCGAAAAAGAAAGGAGCTTTTTTATGAATTTCGGACAGAACTTATACAACTGGTTTTTAACCAATGCGCAATCACTAGTACTGTTGGCAATTGTGGTCATTGGATTGTACTTAGGCTTCAAGCGTGAGTTTTCTAAACTCATTGGTTTTTTGGTGGTTGCCTTAATTGCCGTTGGACTGGTGTTCAATGCTGCTGGCGTAAAAGATATTTTGCTGGAACTGTTCAATAAGATTATTGGGGCTTAAATTATAAATTGTGCTTTTAAATTCGGCTTGGTATAATAAAATTATGTATATAAAAAAGGAGTGTTAACAATGAAAACATCTATATTTTTAAGTTATCCTAAGCCATTTACAAAACAACAAGAGCAATTTGTAGACATGCTATCAAAATATTTAAGTGAACGAGGATTAGAACCTAGAACTTTAGGAGTAACTGATTATGATATGGACGCTCCTTTAAAGGCAATCAGGCGACTCATGTTGGAATCTAACGGTTTATTAGCTATTGCTTTTAGAAGAAGTTACGTTGAAACGGGCGTTAGTAAGCCCCAAAGTGATATTAACGAAAAAGAAACGGACATATCTAATTTCTGGTTAACAAGTCCATACTGCCACATTGAACCAGCAATGGCATTTCAATTGGGTTTACCTGTATTAATATTGAGAGAAAAAGGAGTATTAGCAGACGGAATATTAGAAAAAGGAGTACTGGGAACATATATGCCAGAGTTTAGCTTAGAAAATCCTTTTGAAGAATATTTTCAATCCAGTGAGTTTTTATCTTTAATAGGAAAATGGGAAGGTTATGTTAGAACAGTAGTTGAAAAGAAAGGTAATCCCCCACAATTATTTTAATTTAGTCATTTTACTAGAGCAGTTAATTCACAATGAGTTAGCTGCTTTTTTTATACCCATTTTTAGAAAGGAGGTGATGATTTCACATGGAAATGCAGGTTTATATCTCGAACCTCGGCAAATACAATGAGGGTGAATTGGTTGGTGCATGGTTTACCCCTCCCATTGACCCCGAAGACGTAAATGAAAAAATCGGGCTGAACAGTGAATATGAGGAATACGCAATCCATGATTATGAGTTGCCGTTTGATATTAACGAGTATACGTCCATTGAGGACATTAATCACCTGTGTGCTTTGGCGGAAGAACTCTCCGGCACACCTATGGAATCGGAAATGAAAGAGATTCAGCAAGCCTTTTTTGGCAGCTTTGAAGAAATGGCAGAACACGCAGACGATATTATCTGTTACCCCGATTGTGACGATATGGCAGACGTGGCACGCTATTTCATTGAGGAAACGGGAGCCTTGGGCGAAGTGCCTGTCCGTCTTCAAAACTACATTGACTATGAAGCATATGGACGTGACTTAGAGCTGGACGGCAACTTTCTTGTTACAGCTCATGGTGTATTCGAGTACGCAGGATAACAATATAACGTAACTTTGAGGGCAGTTCTTTTTCTAGGGACTGCCCTTTTTTTATGTAAATTTTTAAAAGAAAGGACAAGTGTTTATGAAGAAAATACGAAGCTACACCAGTATCTGGTCGGTGGAAAAAGTGCTGTATTCCATCAATGACTTTAAGCTGCCGTTTCCCATCACCTTTACCCAAATGACATGGTTTGTGGTGTCTCTGTTTTTCGTAATACTTTTTGGCAATCTGCCACCGCTTTCCCTGATAGACGGGGCTTTTCTCAAATACTTTGGGATTCCTCTTGCCCTCACCTGGTTCATGAGCCAGAAAACCTTTGATGGAAAGAAGCCTTACGGTTTTCTAAAATCTGTCATGACCTATCTGGCACGCCCCAAAATCACCTATGCCGGAAAGCCTGTGAAGCTGCAAACAAAGCGGCATACCGAAGCCATCACGGCAGTTAGGAGTGAAATCTATGACCTATCCGATTAAATATATCGAAAACAATTTGGTCTGGAACCATGACGGGGAGTGCTTTGCATACTATGAGCTGGTTCCCTATAACTATTCGTTCCTAAGTCCAGAGCAGAAATTTCAGGTACACGATTCGTTCCGTCAGCTCATTGCACAAAACCGTAACGGAAAAATCCATGCGCTGCAAATCAGTACGGAATCCAGCATACGGGCGGCGCAGGAACGCTCCAAACAGGAAGTGACCGGAAGACTAAAGGAAATTGCCTATAAAAAAATTGACCAGCAGACGGAAGCCCTAATCTCCATGATTGGAGAAAATCAGGTGGACTACCGCTTCTTTATCGGGTTTAAGCTACTTTTAAATGAGCAGGAAGTCACGGTGAAAAACATCGAAAAAGACATGGCAAATACCTTTTCTGATTTTATCCATGATGTCAACCACAAGCTCATGGGGGACTTTGTTTCCATGAGCAATGATGAAATTGGACGTTTCTCTAAGATGGAAAAGCTGCTGGAAAATAAGATTTCCCGACGCTTCAAGATTCGCCGCTTAGACAAGAATGATTTTGGCTATCTTATCGAACATTTACACGGACAGTCCGGCACAGCCTATGAGGATTACGAATATCCGTTGCCAAAGAAAAAGCTGAAAGGAAAAACGCTGGTAAAGCGTTATGATCTGATTAAGCCTACCCGTTGCCTGATAGAAGAAAATCAGCGGTATTTGAAAATCGAACAGGAGGATTCCACCACCTACGCTGCTTATTTTACGATTAACTCCATTGTAGGGGAACTGGATTTTCCCTCTTCTGAAATCTTCTATTATCAACAGCAGCAATTTACCTTTCCCATTGATACCAGTATGAATGTGGAGATTGTAGCGAATAAAAAAGCCTTATCCACCGTCCGCAATAAGAAAAAGGAACTCAAAGACCTTGATAACCACGCATGGGAAAGTGACAACGAAACCAGCAACAACGTCATGGAAGCCTTGGATACGGTCAATGAGCTGGAAACAAATTTAGACCAGTCAAAGGAAGCCATGTATAAGCTCTCTTATGTCGTCAGGGTATCGGCTCCCGATTTGGAAGAACTGAAACGCCGCTGCAATGAGGTCAAGGATTTCTACGACGATTTAAGTGTGAAGCTTGTTCGTCCCTTTGGGGATATGCTGGGGTTACATGGCGAATTTCTTCCTGCCAGCAAGCGTTACATGAACGATTATATCCAATATGTGACCTCGGACTTTCTGGCTGGCTTGGGCTTTGGAGCAACACAAATGTTAGGAGAAAATGAGGGTATCTACGTAGGCTACAGTCTGGATACGGGAAGAAATGTGTATCTAAAACCTGCCCTTGCCAGTCAGGGAGTGAAAGGCTCCGTCACTAATGCCCTTGCTGCCGCTTTTGTAGGTTCTTTGGGTGGTGGTAAATCCTTTTCCAACAATATGATTGTGTACTATTCTGTATTGTTTGGCGCACAGGCAGTCATTGTAGACCCAAAGGCAGAACGTGGAAACTGGAAAGAAACCCTGCCGGAGATTGCAGAGGAAATCAATATTGTTAATCTCACCAGCGAAGACAGGAACAAAGGCTTGCTTGACCCTTACGTGATTATGAAAAATCCAAAGGATTCCGAAAGCCTTGCCATTGATATTTTAACCTTTCTCACAGGAATTTCCTCCCGTGATGGGGAACGCTTCCCTGTCCTTAGAAAAGCCATTCGTGCAGTAACAAACAGCGAAGAACGGGGATTATTAAAAGTCATTGAGGAATTGAGGGTAGAAAATACGCCAGTCAGTACCAGTATCGCTGACCATATCGAAAGCTTTACGGACTATGATTTTGCACAGCTTTTATTTTCCAACGGAGAAGTTACACAGTCCATCAGTCTGGAAAGGCAGTTGAATATTATACAAGTGGCAGATTTGGTATTGCCGGACAAAGAAACCGGATTTGAGGAATATACCACAATGGAGCTGCTTTCTGTCGCCATGCTTATTGTTATCAGTACCTTTGCCCTTGATTTTATCCATACAGACCGAAGCATTTTTAAGATTGTAGACCTTGATGAAGCATGGAGCTTTTTACAGGTAGCACAGGGCAAAACCTTATCTATGAAGCTGGTGCGTGCCGGACGTGCCATGAACGCCGGAGTTTATTTCGTGACCCAAAACACTGACGATTTACTGGACGAAAAGTTGAAGAACAATTTAGGGCTGAAATTTGCGTTTCGCTCTACGGACATCAATGAGATTAAGAAGACGCTAACCTTTTTCGGCGTGGACGCAGAGGACGAAAACAACCAGAAACGGTTACGTAATTTGGAAAACGGTCAATGCCTGATTAGTGATTTATATGGTCGTGTAGGCGTGATTCAGTTTCACCCGATTTTTGAAGATTTACTCCATGCCTTTGATACCCGTCCTCCGGTCAGAAAAGAGGTGGAATCATGAATCAGCTTGTAACAAGCAGTAAAAAAAGAAAATGGAGCTGGCAGCGCACAGAAAAAGTGGTGATGACCGTATTTTTAATACTGGGAATTGCCCTTTTTCTTTTATCCGCATTGGGAACGGTGGCATATGCCGCCGGACTGGTTGATGATACGGTGAAAGCCGGAAATGAGTACAGCCGATACCCATTAGATAATTACCAGCTTGATTTTTATGTGGATAACGGCTGGGACTGGCTTCCGTGGAACTGGCTGGACGGCATTGGAAAGCAGGTCATGTATGGGCTTTACGCCATTACCAATTTTATCTGGACAATCAGCTTGTACCTTTCCAATGCAACGGGCTATCTGGTACAGGAAGCCTATTCACTGGACTTTATCTCCGATACAGCAGATTCCATTGGAAAGAACATACAGACCATTGCCGGAGTAAGCACAAGCGGACTTTCCCCTGACGGCTTTTATAGTGGATTTTTGCTGATTCTCATTTTAATCGTGGGAATTTACGTTGCCTATACGGGGCTTATCAAACGGGAAACCACCAAAGCTATTCATGCGGTGATGAATTTTGTCGTGGTGTTTATACTGTCAGCAGCATTTATCGCCTATGCACCGGACTACATTGGAAAAATCAATGACTTTTCCTCGGACATCAGCAACGCCAGCTTATCATTAGGAACCAAAATTGTCATGCCAGATTCAGAAAGTAAGGGTAAAGACAGCGTTGACCTGATTCGTGACAGCCTGTTTTCCATACAGGCAAAACAGCCGTGGCTTTTATTACAGTTTGACAATTCAGACAGTAAAGAAATCGGAGAAGAACGGATTGACAGCCTGCTCTCTACCAGTCCTGACGCAAACAATGGCAAAGACAGAGAAGAACTTGTAAAAGAAGAAATTGAAGAGAAAGACAATACAAATCTTACCATCACAAAGACCATCAACCGCTTAGGTATGGTATTTTTCCTGTTTCTGTTTAATATCGGAATTTCGGTTTTTGTATTTTTACTGACAGGAATTTTAATTTTCTCACAGGTGCTTTTTATTATTTATGCCATGTTCTTGCCTATTAGTTTCCTGTTAAGCATGATTCCTACCTTTGAGGGAATGTCGAAGCGTGCCATTACAAAGCTATTTAATACGATTCTCACAAGAGCAGGAATCACACTAATTATTACTACGGCGTTTAGCATTTCCACCATGCTCTATACCCTGTCTACAGGGTATCCGTTCTTTTTGGTGGCATTTTTGCAGATAGTCACCTTTGCCGGAATCTATTTTAAGCTGGGGGATTTAATGAGTATGTTCTCCCTGCAAAGCGGCGATTCCCAAAGTGTTGGCAGACAGATAATGAGAAGACCCCGTATGCTTATGCAAGCCCATATGCACCGCTTGCAGCATAAGCTGGGGCGTTCCGTGGCTGCAATGGAAAAAGGTCAGATTACAGGCAAAAAGACCGGAACGAGTGCAGGTGCTTCCGCTTCCAGAGCAACGCAGGCAGACCATACCCGACCAGACAGGGAAGCTACTGTCAGACCGGAGCAATCCTCCTTGGGGAAACGTGCCGGAGAGATGGCAGGAAAGGTAATGGATACCAAAGACAGGATTCGAGATACCGCAGGACAACTAAAAGAGCAGGCAAAAGATATGCCCGTCAATGCCAGATATGCTATTTATAATGGAAGAACGCAGGTATCGGAGGGGATACAGGATTTCACCTCCGGCGTGTCACAGACCAGAGCAGCCAGACAGGAGGAGCGGCAGGAAAAAGCCCAAAAGCGGAGAAAAACCATATCACAGCGTAGGTCAGAAATGGAACGGGCAAGGCAGCAAACAACTTCTCATTCATTTGATTCAGGTAAAAAAGCACCAAAAGCTGGCGGTTCAGTTCATGAAAGACCTGCTACTGCTCAAACCGGGCAATCCCGTCCGATAGTTGACAGTCCGACACAAGAGAGCAGACCTACCATACAGCCGGAACCTGCCAGAACCACCACCCAAAGACCTGTGGTTTCTGCTAAAGGGGAGCAACAAAGGCTCGCCAAAGTACCCGACTATCAGACTGCACGACCAAAATGGCAGGAAGAGAAACAAATTTCTTCTGAAAGGCAGTCCACACAAAGAGCCGTTTCTTCCAGTCAGAGGGAACGTACCTTTCCTGTAGAACGGCAGTCTGTCAGCTCTCCTGCGCCCATTGAAAAACGGGGTTTACGGCAATCTACCCAAAACCGCAGGTTTACTGTAAAACGGGAACCGAAAATAAAGGGTTCTGCCATTCCTCCGACCAGCAGAAAGGAGGAGCTAAAGCCATGAGAGGAAAGCATATCCTGATTGCTTTTTCCGGAGTGTTCCTCTTGATTTTTTCTCTTCTTTTGCTGGTGGTAGTTCTTTTTTCGGAGGAAGAAGACGGAGGACATGACCTGTCATACGGGGGTGCAAATGTATCAGCGGAAGTGCTGGCACACAAGCCAATGTTAGAAAAGTACGCCAGAGAATACGGCATAGAGGATTACATCAATGTGCTGCTTGCAATTATACAGGTGGAATCTGGCGGTACATTAGAGGACGTAATGCAATCCTCGGAATCTATGGGCTTGCCGCCAAACACGTTGAGTACAGAGGAATCCATCAAACAGGGGTGCAAATATTTTGCTTCCCTGCTGGAATCTGCAAAAGCAAAGGGCTGTGACTTAAATTCTGTTATCCAGTCCTATAACTATGGCGGCGGCTTTCTTGATTATGTGGCAAGGCGTGGAAAGAAGTACACCTTGCCCCTTGCAGAGAATTTTTCTAAAGAACAGTCAAACGGCGTGAAAGTATCTTATTCCAATCCGGTGGCTGTCCAGAAAAATGGCGGCTGGCGGTACAACTATGGAAATATGTTCTATGTATTGTTGGTGTCGGAATATCTGACCGTGGCACAATTTGATGATGAAACGATACAGGCAGTTATGGTGGAAGCTCTAAAATATCAGGGGTGGAGGTATGTATACGGCGGTGCTTCCCCCACTACTTCCTTTGATTGCAGCGGTCTGATTCAGTGGTGTTATGGAAAAGCAGGAATTTCCCTTCCACGAACAGCACAAGAGCAGTACGACGTGACCCAGCATATCCCTTTATCCGAAGCAAAGGCTGGCGATTTGGTCTTTTTTCAAGGTACCTATGACGCAGGTACCTACATTACCCATGTGGGGATATATCAAGGAAATAACCGTATGTTCCATGCCGGTGACCCAATCGGCTATACCGATTTAACCAGTTCTTATTGGCAGCAACATTTAGTTGGTGCAGGAAGAATCAAACGATAGAAAGGACGATATTACTATGAATTTGAGAAAAAAGCAAGGACAGCCAGAGCAAGTAAAAGAGAAAAAACTCCGTGTTTACAAAGTAAATACCCACAAAAAAACAGTCATAGCCTTGTGGGTGCTTCTGGCAGTTAGCTTCTGCTTTGCAGTCTATAAGAATTTTACCGCAATTGACGTACACACGGTTCATGAAACAAAGGTAGTGGAAGAAAAAGTGGTGGATACCCATAAGATAGAAAACTTTGTAGAAGATTTCGCCAAAGTTTATTATTCTTGGGAACAGACGGCAGCTTCCCTTGATAACCGGAATGACGCTATCAAGCATTATCTGACCGCAGAATTACAGGCACTCAATACCGATACTATCCGAAAGGACATTCCGGTTTCCTCTGCCGTCAAAGCAGTGCAGATTTGGTCTGTGTCACAGGACGGAGAAAACCAGTTTAAAGTAACGTACACAGTAGACCAGTTGATTACAGAGGGGGAAAATAAAAAGACGGTACGCTCTGCTTATGAAGTAGTAGTTTATGTTGATAGCTCTGGAAATATGGTTATCACAAAGAATCCCACCATTTGCAGCGTACCTGAAAAATCCGGCTATGAGCCAAAAGCAAAGGAAAGTGACGGAACGGTAGACGCAGCAACGACCAATGAAATCAATGAGTTTTTAACCACGTTCTTTAAGCTCTACCCCACCGCTACGGAAAAAGAGCTGTCTTATTATGTGAATGACGGTGTGTTAAAACCAATTGGGAAAGATTATGTATTTTCCGAGCTGATAAATCCCATTTATAACCGAAGCGGCAATCAGGTCACAGTTTCACTGTCGGTCAATTATCTGGACAACCAAACAAAGGCAACGCAAATATCACAATTTGATTTGGTACTAGAAAAAGACGGAAATTGGAAAATTATAAAATAAGAAAAAGTCCGGGAGCCTACTCTTTTATTATAAGAATTTGTAGGCTACCGGATTTTCTTGTCTTTATTCAATTGTGTTCGGGACATTCATTCGTCCTCTGTTTCGACTTCCTTTATCTCTTTTGCCGTGGCGGTAACTATCCTCAATCCCTTATCGCTTATATCATCAAGCAGGCTTTCAAGCTGTCTGCGCTGCGTGGATTTGTCTGTTTCCTTGTTTGGAAAAAAGAATTGGTCTACCGATACATCTAAAAGAGTGACGAGTTCATAAAAAATTTGCAGGCTTGGGTGCTGTCCACTGTTTTCAATCGACGCAATATACCGAGGAGCAATGTGCATTTGGTCTGCTAATTGATTCCTTGATATTCCCTTTGATTTTCTTGCTGCTTTTATGGCTTGACCGAAAGCCTTAAAATCGTATTTTTCAACTTCTCGCTTCATAATTATTTCACCCTATTACATTTTACTGTTCACCTTGCTTTCTTAGATATGATTACACATATCATTTGATTGATAATTATAAATCATATTTTTTCTATCTACACGTTGATATTGTTCGGCTATCCGTATATACTATATATTGATATTACTTGCAAACGAAAGGATAGTTAACTTATGGAATATATTTCAGCACCCGAAGCCGCGAAAAAATGGGGCATTTCAGAACGGCGAGTACAAAAACTTTGTGAGGAAAGTAGAATACCTGGTGTTACTCGATTTAGTCGACTGTGGCTGATACCAAAAAATGCGGAAAAACCTAAAGATAAAAGGTATAAAAATGATTCTATGTTAGGAAATTCTTAATAATTTCTCATGCTAAAAATTATAAATAGAAAATGCTGATTTGATATAATAAAATACCTTAGATATATCTGAAAGGAGGAACCCGCCATGAGTGATAAAATTCTTGTTGTAGACGATGAACACGATATAGCGGATTTGATAGAAGTATATTTGCAAAATGAAAATTATACAGTATTTAAGTTTTATTCTGCAAGTGAAGCACTTGCCTGCATAGAAACCACAGATCTTGACCTTGCTATTCTGGATATTATGATGCCCGAAGTAAACGGGTTTGCCCTTTGCCGTAAAATTCGAGAGAAATATACTTTTCCAGTCATTATGCTGACCGCCAAAGATGAAGAAACCGACAAAATTACGGGCTTAACCTTAGGGGCTGACGATTATGTCACAAAGCCGTTTCGGCCACTTGAATTGATTGCCAGAGTAAAAGCGCAGTTGCGCCGGTATCAAAAATACAATTCTAAGAAAGAGGAAACAGAAACAGTTCTGACCTACGCAGGGTTAGAAATTAACACCGAAACATATGAATGCATGATAAATGAAAAGCCTATCTCATTAACACCAACGGAATTTTCTATACTTCGTATTCTGTTGGAGAACAAAGGAGTTGTTGTAAGCTCCGAGAAGCTGTTCCATGAAATATGGCAGGACGAATATTATAATAAAAGTAACAACACTATTACCGTTCATATCCGGCATTTGCGTGAAAAAATAGGCGATACCGCAGATGAAGCCAAATATATAAAAACAATATGGGGTGTGGGATATAAAATTTAATACTGCTAGCCATCTGGAAAGGAAAACTATGCTATGGAGAAAAATAGAAAGCACTTAAAAATCATTATTCCAATGTTATTCATAATTTATTTGGTCATATTGGTATGGGTTATACTCTTTAAATTGCAATTTTCTTTAGGAGATATTGACCATACAAGAAGTATCAACTTAATACCATTTCATTATTCTACTGCTGTCGGAGAACAATTTCATATGAAAGAGGTTGGGGATAATATCCTGATTTTCATTCCATTTGGAATCCTGTTGTCCATGCTGGTTTCCAGAATGAAGCTGCGAAATAAATTTCTTCTTATTTTTTGTACAAGCCTTGTCTTGGAAACCATGCAGTTTGTTCTTTCAATCGGTGGTACGGATATTACAGATTTAATCACCAATAGTTTAGGCGGTGTCATTGGTATGTCCTTATATGCTCTGTTGCTAAAAGTGGTAAAAGATAAGCATAAAATAGATACTGTAATTTCAGTTGTTGCAGGAATCGTTACTGTGTTATTCTTGGGGCTGATGGCTGTATTGCTGCTATTCAATTAAAAATACTGCAAAGATAGAGGTGATAACTTTGAAGAAAAACGATATAGAAAAGAAATTGAGGATTAAGCTCTACATTACCTTAATTCTCTATACCTTGATTGGATATATCTTGGCAATCATATTTGACTATGGATTTAGTCAGTTTTCAATTACTTTTTTTCCGTGGCTTTATCTTAGAATCGAGGTCATCTATTTTTTGTATTTAGTCGTGGGCTTTTGCTGTATCTTTCATCATTACTGGAAAAAGCCTTGGGGATATTTGCAGGAGGTTATTAATGCTACCAAAACCGTATATCAGCCAAACGACAGCACTATTGAATTATCGGAACCGCTCAAAGATATGGAAAAACAGATGAACCAAATTAAGATGGCTGTCCTGATTAGCCAGCAAGCCGTAAAAGAAGCAGAAAACAAAAAGAACGAACTGGTCATGTATCTTGCACACGATATTCGTACGCCCCTTACCTCTGTAATTGGCTATTTAAGCTTACTTGATGAAGCTCCTGATATGCCCGTAGAACAGAAAGCAAAATATATTAGCATTGCTTTGAAAAAGTCTATGCGGCTAGAAAAACTGATTAACGAATTTTTTGAAATCACAAGATACAATACGCAACAAATTAAACTGACAAAATCAAATGTTGACTTATACTATATGCTTGTGCAGCTCATTGATGAATTTTATCCTGTCTTATCTGCTAAGGGAAATTCCGCCATACTTCACGCAGATGAAAATCTGACAGTCTATGCCGATTCTGAAAAACTAGCTAGAGTGTTTAATAACATTCTCAAAAATGCTGCTGCATATAGTTACCCCAATACCGAAATTATGATTTCTGCAAAAGCAGATAAAGATACAATTACTGTTACATTTGAAAACCACGGTCAAACTATCCCGTCCGATCAGCTATCCTCTATTTTTGATAAATTTAACCGTTTGGACGACGCTCGCAAATCAGATACTGGCGGAGCAGGACTTGGGTTGTCCATCGCAGATGAAATTATTCGTCTACACGGTGGCGAAATTTCCGCTCAAAGTGAAAATGATACGATTACATTTATTGTATCCCTGCCAGCTTTGTCTTAGGAAAACATCAATCGGATATTAGGATTTTCTTAGGAATTTATCCGGTTCATATTAAAGTTTGAAACGTCCTTGTTCAGTACAATAAAACTGAACAAGGACGTTTGTCGTTGTAATTTTAAAAAAAGGAGAAGTGACATGGAACTGACAATTACAAACCTTAAGAAACAGTTTAAGGATAAAACCGCAGTTGATGATGTTTCCTTAAGCCTTACCCCAGGCGTATGGGGATTGCTTGGAGCAAACGGAGCCGGTAAGACAACGCTTATGCGTATGATTGCGGACATTCTAAATCCAACTAGTGGAAAAATTCTTTATGACGGTAAGGACATTCATACGATGGGAGAAGCATACAGAAATCTATTTGGTTTTTTACCACAGGACTTTGGTTTTTTTCAGGATTTTACAGTGAAAGATTATTTGGAGTATGTGGCTGCACTGAAAGATGTTCCGGCAAGGGAAACCAAAAAAAAGATTGATAGCTTGCTTGATACCCTCACCCTTTCCAATGTGAAAAGCAAAAAAATCGTCAAGCTGTCCGGGGGAATGAAACGGAGGGTAGGGATTGCACAGGCAATGCTGAATGACCCTAAAATCCTGATTATGGATGAACCTACTGCTGGTCTTGACCCGGGGGAGCGGGTGCGCTTTCGGAATTTCATTTCGGAATTTTCACATGGCCGGATTGTACTCATTTCAACACATATCGTATCAGACATTGAGTATATCTCTACCCAAAATGCCATTATGAAAGCCGGGAAAATTCTTGATGTAGGAACAACCGATGAATTGGTAAAACAAGTTGTGGGAAAAGTTTGGACTTGCATGGTTCCTGCCGACAAAATGCCCATGTATGAAATGCAGCTGCGGATTATCAATCAACGCAGTGAGGGGGATAATCAGGTATCTATCCGCTATCTGGCAGAGGAAGCGAAAACAAGTGATTCTGTAATGGCCCCTCCTCGCTTGGAGGATTTATATTTATGGTTGTTCCCGCAAGAGGAAACCAGTGAGGAGGGAAAATAATCTATGCGTATTTATTTGCTTGAAGTAAAGCGTGTGCTTAAATCACGTCGTTCCATCATTTTATTGCTTATCGCACTCTTAATGTCCGCAGTAATGGCTTGGCTGCCCGTTATGTACGAGGACATCAATCAATATGACCAAAATGGTAACAAAGTAGCGGAATTAAATGGACTGGACGCGATTGCTTATAAAAAGTCGCTACGCTCTGCGAATGACGGAGAAGTTACCCCCGAAAAGCTCAAAGAAGCTTTAACCATCTATCAAAGTGCTGTTCAGCCATATGGAGAAGACAGTATTTACAGCGGAGAGTTTCCGACAGAGATTTATATAAAAAAAGTATTTCCGGTAGAAGCGCTTTTGGGTAGACTGCCCGAAACATTTTCTGACCCTAAAACTGGTCAGGGAACAAGTTTGATGGAGATTTCTCCAGATAAATTAGACGGTTTTTATGAACAAACAGTTCAGCACATGAAAGACATTATGCAGATGGAGCAAAAAGGGCACCCTTCTGCACAGGAACAATCCTTGCAAAAGTATGCGGAGGTAAAAATGCCCTTTCAGTTTTATCCCGGCTATTCAAGAGACGCTTTTGATTATATTGTGCTTTTTATTTTTCTCCTTGTCATTCTATGTACTGCCGCCGCTACACCTACATTTTCCAATGAATATCAAACGGGTTCGGATAGTATTTTGCGCTGTACAAAGCATGGACGCTCACGATTGGCGATTGTAAAGATAATGGCTGCACTGACCATTTTTACCGCAGCGTTTATCATTTGTATTTCACTGCATTTGCTCATTTCAAATCTTGCGTTTGGAACAGAGTGCATGAAAACATCAATGCAGATGTTATTTTCCGTTATCAGCCTGCCTGCCTTTAATTTAGGACAGCTTCAAATTGCCTTGGCAATCGGAGGACTTCTTTCTTTATTGGCAACAATCAGCTTCACACTATTTCTATCAGCCAAATTCAAGGATTCCATTTCTGTTATCCTAATTGCTATTGTAATGTGTCTGCTCCCTATATTTACCTATTCAGCCGGAGCTAATTGGCTTACTTTCATCTTGCCGTCAGGAGGAATCGGTATGCAAAACAGCTTGCTTTATCAACTAACAGGCTTTGCTTACCTACATATTGGTAAGATAAGCGTGTGGTCGCCTTATGTAATAATGGCGGCAGCAATAATTGAAATTCCTGTATTTCTGTTCCTTGCTGTACGGGATTACTGCAAACATCAAGTTGCGTAACTAAACTATTGACAAAATGTACACTTTACAAAACAGTCCAACAGTAACGCAAAACGTCGTTTGGCAATAGAAATATTAAATAAAGTATATAGTTTTAGTTAAACGACGGTTTTGAACTACTTTATTCAATACCGCCGTTTTCCCTTTTAAAAGATGGAATTATGGAGGGTATATTAGAGTTACCCTTTTTTAGGACATGGCGGTATCAAGGAGGTATCGCTATGTCCACTTTTTATTATCATTCTCCACCTGATTTTTATTACTCATTAAAAAAAGTCATTATCCTCCAACGGAATGTTCCGGCCATCAATATGAACACACACATCATTATATAATTGCTAATAATTCCCTTGTGCCCGACTGTGCTATGCAGCCGGGCTTTTTTGCGTTTTTCTTAAATGTTTTTCTGCTGAAATTGCAACTGGCAGCCCTTTCGTGTCGGGACTTAGTGCGAAAGGGGACAAAAGAGTGTAACCCACTCCCTTTCATGGCAAGAAAGGGGGTGAGATACTATGAAGCCATCTTCTTTTCAAACTACGATTGAGAATCAGTTTGATTACATTTGCAAGCGTGCAATGGACGATGAACGCAAGGATTACATGAAAAGCCTGTCCAGACAATCCAAACGAGAAATATCATTTTCTGATATGGGTGATTACCTTGTGAATCAATTTTCAGTTGTAGATAGTTATTCAACAGATTTTCAGATATTCACATGCAATGGATTTACAGTTGGTGTGGAAAGCGACTTGCTAAGTGAAGCATTGCGTGATTTGCCGGACAAGAAGCGTGAGATTATCCTACTGTACTACTTTATGGATATGAATGACACAGAAATTTCAGAGTTACTAAAGCTGAACCGTTCTACGGTTTATCGTCACAGAACAAGTGGACTAGCCTTTATTAAAAAATTCATGGAGGAGCAGGAGGAATGAAAACTACATACCCTATGATTCCCTTTTCTGACATTGTGGCAGCGACGGACGGTGATATAGAAACCATTAACCAGATTGTGAAGCATTACAGCGGATATATCGCCAAACGCTCTCTGCGTCCTATGAAAGATGAATATGGGAACCAGCAAATGGTCGTAGATGAAAATTTACGTCACAGGATAGAAACCAGACTGATTACCAAGATTTTATCTTTTGAAATTAAATAGTATTTTTCCCTTTCGTGGAAGCGTGCTGATATGTTCCACGCTTCCCGAACAGGGAAGTTTGTCTATCTATCAAAGCATACTGTCATACAGTGTGTTTTGACAGGCTGACAAGCCACTGCTCCTTGAAAATTGAATAAAGCGATTGAATACATTTCGATAGAGAAAGAGCCGACGGGCTGACACGCCATGACCCAAAAGGAGGGATAAATAAAATGAGCGATTTATGTCAGTGTTCCGTAAGTGACCTTTGGCAAGGTTGCCGCCATAACTTCCCTATCGTGATAATGATACTCCCGTACAGCCATAGTCCGAGCGTGAAAAAACCGTCGCAGGCATGGGTACGGCTGCATGAGAACCATGCAGGGGTGGGATTCCCGTGAGCTTTGCCAGAGCTGTTCAAGGTGCTTATAAATTATCAATGAATGGGAGGGGTGATTATGGATAGAAATTTAATTAGATACAGTATGCAGATTGCCATGTTAAAACAATTACTCGCTCGAAACATGATTTCCGAAAAGGAATATGAAACCGTAAAGAAGCGTCTAATGAGAGATTATAAAGTAGTTTCTGATATAACAGCTTGATTTTTGTGGTTTTTAGTACTAATATATATACTATAAAAGGAACACGAAAAGGAGGTGCGTTATATGCAGGAAGTTGAAGTAATAAAAGCAAAAAATGTTTCATCAAAGCAGACACGGGGAAAATTTCTTGAACGGCAGCGTGTGGCGGCATATTGCAGAGTTAGTACAGACAGTGAAGACCAGTTGAACAGCTATAAATCACAGAAAGCATACTATACGGATTTGATTAAGAAAAATAAGGAATGGATTTTTGTTAATATATATGCTGATGAAGCGATTACTGGAACGCAGGTTACAAAGCGTGAAGAATTTCAGCGAATGATAAATGATTGTATGAATGGCGATATTGATATGGTCATTACAAAATCTATTTCCAGATTCGCCAGAAATACGCTGGACACCTTAAAATATGTCCGTATGCTGAAAGAAAAGGATATTGCTGTTTATTTTGAAGATGAAAAAATCAATACCCTAACAATGGACGGAGAACTGCTTTTAGTAGTACTTAGCTCCGTAGCACAGCAGGAAGTAGAAAATATCTCTGCAAATGTGAAAAAGGGATTGAAAATGAAGATGAAGCGTGGTGAGTTAGTAGGCTTTCAAGGTTGTTTGGGGTATGACTATAATAAAGAGGATAAGACCATTACAGTAAATGAAAAAGAAGCTGAAATTGTTCGCTACATATTCAATCGCTATATCGAAGGGGCTGGTGGTTCCGTAGTAGGACAGGAATTAGAGAATCTTGGATACGTAACGAAATACGGTAGTTCTACATGGGCACCCTCTACTATTCTTGGCATCATAAAAAACGAGAAATATAAAGGTGACTTACTGCTGGGGAAGACCTTTACGGTTGACCCAATTTCCAAACGACGATTAGATAATATGGGAGAAGAAGACCAATTTTATATCCGTGAACATCATGAGCCAATTATCAGTGAGGAAGTCTTCGAAAAAGCACAGGAAATTTTGAATCGACGAAATAAAAACAGAGGAAATATCGGCGATGGAAAACGAGAAAAATATAGTCGGAAATATGCTTTTAGTTGTATGCTGGAATGTGGATTTTGTGACAGCACATTGTCTAGGCGTAACTGGCACAGCAGTTCCGAGTATAGCAAGGTTATCTGGCAATGTGTAGCCACCACGAAAAAGGGAAAGAAATTTTGTCCTGACAGCAAAGGAATTCCTGAACAAGCCATAGAGGAAGCCTTTCTTGAAAGTTATCGTCTGTTATGTGATGATAACAAAGACATATTAGATGAATTTTTACAAAGAATGGACGATACATTAAGCAGCAGCACTGTAAATAAGCAACTTTCTAAATTGGATAAAGAAATTGAATCCATTGAAAGAAAGAAAAGCAAACTGGTAGATATGCGGTTAGAAGATACTCTTGATAAGGCTTCCTATGAAGCAAAATATTTTTCTTTTACAGAGAAGCAAGAACAATTATTAAAAGATAGAGAGAAGTTGCAGGAAACGGCTGCGAATGAAAAAGATATAAAACGCCGTTTAAGGGATTTTAAAAAGACGCTGCAACAAAACGAAGTCTTATCTGAATTTGACCGCTATGTTTTTGAAAGTATCGTTGAAAAAGTTATCGTAGGGGGTTATGATGAAGATGGTAATAAAGACCCAGCGCAACTTACGTTTGTATATAAAACAGGATTAAAAAATAACGTAGATGGTAGCCGATTTAAGCCGCAAAGAAAAAATGCAAGGGGCAAACATAGAACTGCTG
The DNA here is from genome assembly GCF_014218335.1 of Anaerocolumna cellulosilytica. Classification (GTDB taxonomy): domain Bacteria; phylum Bacillota; class Clostridia; order Lachnospirales; family Lachnospiraceae; genus Anaerocolumna; species Anaerocolumna cellulosilytica. The sequence goes on from NZ_AP023367.1 coordinate 2,014,268, forward strand.
AATTGTGTTCCGATGATAAGAACGAGGTTCAATCTTTGTCTTCCCATAGTAGTTCCGACACATGTGGAGACGGTAGTTCTGTTGTCCAACGAAAAGAAAAAGGCATATCATGTTGAAAATGAAATGAAAATTTAAATGTAAAGGTATTACCATTTTATGGCAATCCCTTTCTGTTTTTACGTATTTATGATAATATGTATGTGCAGACTAGTCTGCTTCATTTAATTAATATTTATCGAAAGGTGGGTTGTTAAATATGAAAAGTATTAAGTTCTCATTATTATTGACAAGCAGGAGGGAAACATTAAGGTGACCTTCTGATTTTAGGAGGAGATTAATTTGAATGATATTACTATAAGACTAGAAGAAGAAAAAGATTACAGAGAAGTGGAATTACTTACAAGAGAAGCATTTTGGAGAGAAGACCGAATTCCCAAAATAGGAGTTGGTTGTGATGAACATTATCTAGCACATACATTACGCACATCAAAGGAATTTATACCAGAACTTGATTTTGTGGCAGAAATTAATGGACGCTTAGTGGGAAATGTAATGTATAGTATGGCTTTTGTTGAATTACCAGATGGAACTCACCATAATGTGCTCAATTTTGGACCATTGAGTGTTTTACCAGAGTTGAAGAAACAAGGAATAGGTAGTGCTTTAATGAGACATTCGCTCAAGATAGCTACAAAATTAGGATACGGTTCTGTAATATTCTTTGGTCATGCGACTTATTATCCGAGGTTTGGATTTAAAGAGGCAAAAGAATTTGGAATTACAACAAGTTGGGGAGAAAATTACCCATCCTTTATGGCAATGGAATTGATATATGGTGATTTAGAAGGAATTACTGGAAAGTATTATGAATCCCCTTTATATGAGGTTAATGCCATAAAAGCAACTGAATATGATAAGCTATTCCCAAAGAAGTAATGATTTTCAATATATAATCTTAAAGACACGTCCATTTTTGGGCGTGTTTTTTGTAGGTGTGCCAAGCATGGCACTAATCTAGTCAGTGAAAGTCTGACCACGGGTATTTACCGCCAAGTGTAGCGGAGCGCAAGTTGGTGTCAGTAATGGCATAGATGAAGGAAGCGCATAGCAAAGTTCCCCCGCCTACGAACAGAAACTTGATAAGGCGATGAGGTGGGTAAGGTTGCCTAACAAACCGAAGCCCAAAAGGTAAACGTATAACCAAAATTGTAAATCAAGAGGTTGTGGAATGAAAGATTAGTGTCTTACCTTGGGAGACCCTACCCACACATCGAAAGATGTGGTCGAAAAAGGTTTAGGGAGGGAGTCAGATGATGTCATAGTAGGCGTAACAGCTGAAGGACTGAAACGATTTATAGTACACATCGTTATTAAGAGAATGGTGCATAAACCAGAAATCAGATGGATGGGAAAAGTAGGAACGTAACCGAGGAATACTGTCTATATCGAGAGGGGTGTTAAGCATAAATTTTGTAATAATCAGAGGAGTAACAACGAATGGAATTAATAGATGTGATCATATCAAAAGAAAATCTAAACAGAGCCTATAAGAAAGTAGTGGCAAACAAAGGGGCAGGAGGAGTGGATGGAATGATAGTCGAGGAACTTGGTGCATACATCAAGGAAAACAAAGATGAAATTGTCCGGTCAATCAGAAACCGAACCTATATGCCAAAGCCAGTACGCAGAGTTTATATTCCGAAAGATAATGGAAAAATGAGACCGCTAGGAATTCCAACAGTCTTAGATAGAGTAATACAACAAGCGATTGCTCAGCCCATTATAGATATCTATGAAGAACTATTCAGTGAGTTTAGTTATGGCTTTAGACCAGGAAGAAGTTGTCATGATGCCATAAAACAAGCACTGGAGTATCTGAATGAGGGATATGAATGGGTGATAGACATTGATATAGAGCAGTTCTTTGATAAAGTAAATCATGACAAATTAATTCAAACTCTTAGAGAACAAGTAAATGACAGTACTACATTGAACCTGATTCGGAAATACCTGAAAGCGGGAGCAATGGAAAAAGGACTAGAGAAAGCTACAACAAGCGGTGTGCCACAGGGAGGTCCCCTTTCAGTTGTACTATCTAATGTATATCTTTATAAATTAGATAAGGAACTGGAGCAAAGAGGGCTTCGATTTACAAGGTATGCTGACGATACAATGGTGTTCACCAAAAGTGAGATGGCAGCCAATAGAGTGATGAAATCCATCACAGATTGGATAGAAAGAAAACTTTTTCTAAAAGTAAATGCAACCAAAACAAAAGTAGTCAGACCAACAAGAAGTAAATATCTTGGATTCACTTTTCTGAATCACGGTGGTGAATGGAAAGTAAAACCTACCACAGAAAAGAAAAAAAGCTAAAGCAGAAATTGAGTGAATACCTCAAAAGAAACAAAGCTATGGCACGTCCACTTGCAGTAACCATTAAGCGAGTGAATGAAGTAGTCAGGGGATAGATTAATTACTTTAGAATTGGAATGATGAAAACGTTCATGCAAGAGTTTGGAGCATGGCTTAGGCACAAGATAAGAGTGATTGTTATAAAGCAATGGAAAACACCTAAGACAATATATAGAAATCTATGCTATCTCAATGAGAAGAATAAGAATGGATACGACCATGAATCAATTTACAAAGTAGCAAATTCAAGGCTGGGTTGGTACAGACAAAGCGGAATGAATGTTGTGAACTTTATCATAAGTCCAGATTTGCTTGAAAATAAAATAAAGGACGGAGCTGGTTTGCTCAATCCTTTAAATTACTATCTAAGATAAGTTGGAATATAAGTTGTAGAGCCGTATACGAGACCCGTACGTACGGTTCAATGAGAGGGAGATAATTCTTAGCAATTATTTCTCTACTCTATTTGTGCATATTATAATAAGGAAAAGTTGGTACCATAGCAGAAACAGGGGATCGGATGCCGCCTATTCATTGGGGGAGAGTTGGTGATTCTTAAAACCTAGTGTTTATGATTATTATGCCGTATCCAAAATAGCAGCAGAACGTCTCCTCATTGAATCGGGTTTAAAATATGGGACCATGCAGTATTTTTAAGATGCTTATTTGGAAAATCTCGGATTAACTGCGACAGTTGTAAGGGGTATTTGTAAACTGCCAGGAGGGCAGAAACTCATGGGAAGTATCAAGAGACGAGAATGTGAAATATTGGATCTGTTGACAAATAGACTCGGATATATATTATGAAAAAAATACCAGGTAAATAATCTTTAGGCAATGTAGAATATTGTTGAAAAATCAGTTATAATATTTGTATCATTTTAGATTTATGAGACGAGCTTTTTTAAGGGAGATCAGTTGTGTACATATAAAAAGTAAATATAGGAGGTTGATGTGATTAAGAAGAAAGTATAATTGAACAAGGAATATAAAATAAGATTTACAAACAATAACGAATAATGTCTATGGGAAATCAACGAATGAAAGGAATTAATTCTATGGGAAAAAGATTTACTGGAATAAAAGGAAAGATATTAATTTCTACTATGATTGTACTTTTGATAACTATGTTTTCTTTGAGCAGTATCATGATTTATATTTTTAATACAAAATCCTATAGTGATTATTATAGCAATTCCACCGAGCAAATGAAGATTGTATCTCAAGCCATTCATATTTTTTATCAACAGATAGATAGGAATATTGATATGCTGGCTACGAATCCATTAATTATGAAAGCGGACAGTAGTATCACTACATACAGGGATACTACCGAAGAAACACCAATGCACCCTTCCGCCAATAAAGGGATAGAACAGGAAATTTATAAAGTTTTTGAGCAATATGCGGTTAGTCACGAAGGTACCAGTTACGTGTACTTAGGAACTAAGGATGGCGGATATATACAATGGCCAGAAGAGACTACTATGGCAGGATTTGATCCGACCAAAAGGCCTTGGTATAATCAAGCAATGAGTGAAAATGGAGGTATAATCAGGACAGAACCATATGAGTACAAATCACAGTTACTGACAAGTAATGCACGTACGATTACTGATAAGAACGGTAATGTCTTAGGGGCAATTGGAATCGATGTTCAGCAATCCGAAATCAGTAATATGCTAAAAGGCATGAAAACCGGTGAAACAGGTTATACAATGATTGTACATAGTAATGGTCTAATCATGGCAGATGGTAATAATGAGAACAATAATTTTAAAAATATAAACGAGATAAATATAGAGGGATTAGATAGACTTCTGGGTAATGAATTAGTGCCTTTTATAATTACTGCTAATAAGGTTAAGTATATAGTGAATCCGTATAAGGTTAATGGGACTGATTGGATTTTGGCTTCGTTTATGTCTAAAGCGGAATTAGAGTCGGGAGCTAGAGAAATTGCAAGCAGTGTTGCAGTATCTTCTATAGCTATAGTAATAATAGCTTTTGTTATTTTAGGCTATGTTGCAGGAAGTATAACGAAACCGATACTAGCAGTTACTAAGAAAGTGCAAGATTTTGCAGATTTGGATTTTTCAACGGATAGTAAAACGGATGTGGGAAAATATATAAATGGAAAAGACGAAATAGGTAATATGGTAAGAGCACTAAAGGTTATGAGAGATAATGTGGCTAATTTTATATTTAGCACATCCGAAGCCGCAGAGCAGGTAGCAGCTTCATCCGAAGAGTTGACGGCTACATCCTTTCAAGCGGCAACTGCGTCAGAAGAAATAGCTACAACAATTGAGGAAATCGCAAAGGGAGCTGGTGACCAAGCAAAAGACACGGAAATGACTGCTGTCAATGTAGAAGAAATGGGAAAATTATTGGAACAGGATTTTCAGTATCTTGAGGAATTGAATGCTGCTACAGTTCAGATTGAAAAGCAGAAAGAAGAAGGTTTCTCTATTATTAACAATCTGATTAATAAAACAAAGAAAAATAATGATGCTGCAAATGATGTCTATCAGATTGTTTTGAGCAACAATGAGAGTGCAGAAAAAATTGATAACGCAAGTTCCATGATTCAAGGTATAGCCGATCAGACGAATCTTTTATCTTTAAATGCCGCTATAGAAGCCGCAAGAGCCGGTGAAGTTGGTAAAGGCTTTGCAGTCGTTGCAGAAGAAATTCGTAAGTTAGCTGACCAATCAAATGAATTTACAAAAGACATAAAAACAGTAATCAATGAATTAAAAGAAAAATCCCAAAATGCGGTTGATTTGATGCAACAGTCTAAGCAGATTGGAACGGAACAAACGATGAGCGTAGAAGCAACTGAAGAAAAATTTAAAGGTATCGCGGAGGCAATAGACATAATAAAAAGTAAAATAGATAAACTTAATGATTCTTCAAAGATGATGATAAGTAATAAAACCAAAGTTATAGAACTAACTCAGAATTTAGCTGCAATTTCTGAGGAGAATGCAGCAGGTACGCAGGAAGCTTCTGCTGCGATGGAAGAACAGGCTGCCACAATTGATGAGATTGCAAATTCTGGAGAAAGTTTGGCTACAATTGCAGAGGAATTAAGAGAGTTAATTGAGAAATTTAAGATATAAAAAGAGTGGAAAGTACGACCAAAGTTTTTTCCAAAGAGTAATTTTTAATTACTAACTTTTGCAAATAGTTTGTCAGTTTCAATCGTATGCGTCAGTTTAGATGAAAACATATAATCTCATAATGAAAAACAAAGGAATCAGGAAGGTAAATCTTGATTCCTTTGTTTTTGCAATTGAAAAAAATCCTAAGTATAAAAGTTATGAAAAATGATAGGTTACTTCTTAAGTAACAAAAATAAAAATAAGACAGCAGGGAAAACCTTTGAAAAACAACCGGTTTAGTACCTGATTTCTTAAAACGGATGTAGCATGTTCAAATAACTTTTTCGGAATAGCTTGTTTAAAAGCGCACGCATTTTATGACTACATTTGCTGTAGAAAATTTAAATAAATTATTGAAAGTTCTAGACTACTGGAATATAATGGATGATAAGGACGAATTGATAAGGTCATTATCCTTACAACGTAAAGGTTTGTGATGCGGAGATTATAATATTATGAGGAGGATATAAATGAGTAGATATGAAGAAGGCTTAAAATTAATTGAAGAAAGATGTGGCAATGGTAAAGATAATGTGATCTCACTCTCAACAATTGCAATGGAACAAAATGCTGATGGTAACCCCCGTCCTTATATCCGCGATGTGGATGCTTATTATGAAGATGGTGTGTTTTATGTTACTACTTGGGCAAAATCAACGAAAATGCAGCAGATAGCTAAAAACCATGAAGTTGCATTTGCAGTTTGCTTTGAGTGGTTTTCCGGAAACGGAATTGGTGAAAATCTTGGTTGGGTTTTAGACCCGAAAAATGCAGAGTTAAGGTCTAAACTTCGTGAAGCATTTTCTAATTGGTACGATGACGCTAATAATGAAAAGGATGAAAACTGCATTATTCTGGCAATCCGTATTACAAGAGCCACAGTGATTAAAGATCACGGTGCTGTTTGTTACAATATGGACTTTGTGAATAAAGTGGAGATTGAAGAAGGGGAGATTAAATCCTAAAGGGTCATTAAATAAGAATTATAGTAGGTTTTATATAAATTTAATTAATGTAAAATTTTTATGTAAAGAGCTAGATAAAAGATATCCGATTTACTCAATCATTTATTATTGGAGGAATGATTTATGTGTGAGCATTATATAAATTTGTATAACCCAAAACTTGGCGAAAAGGTCTTACCTGTATGTTTTCCGCCACCTATAAAAGCTTATTTACCAATATCAATACTATCTAATATTGCAACTGCAAATTCAAAAAATTATAACTGGATTATGTACAATTTTATTCAAATTTATAAATATATTGACAATGATAAAGTTGAAACATTTCCTATTCAACCATTTATGTATTTTGACCAGGCGAGTATATCATGTACTTGTATTGACCAAACAGTTATGGACATTAATCCAATTAATCTTATTGATAATATAATTAATTGGATTAATAAAATGAATTATGTAGTAGTCTATGTAAATGAGGGTATTCTACCTAATACACGTCTTTATCAAAGAAAAGATTTTTTACATTCTCAATTTATATTTGGATACGATAAATCAAATAGTATTTTTAAGGTATTAAATTTTTCAAAAGAGAATAATGATATGTCCATACTAGACGTATCGTTTAAAGACCTATCCTATGCATTTTCTCATAGTTCAACATCAGAATTATATAAAAACGAGAAGGTTTCTCAAAGCTTAAAAGGAAAAGAATTTTGTATTCAATTATTAAAGTATAAACTTGAGGATAAAAGTTACACAGAATATGAGTTGAATTTAGATATTATAAAGAATAGTATAAGACAATACATCCATGGTGAAAATACTTCTTATGATACGAATTATTTTACAGGTTTTATACAAGGAAGTTGGGGAATAAATGTTTACGAAGATATTACTGGAATGTTAAAGCGCGAAATAATTGATCCTAGAATTTTTTGTTTATTATATGAGCATAAATTTTTTATGAAAGAGAGATTATTATTATTTGATAAATTACTTGGATTAGAATTTGATAATGTTATAGATAAAGCTAGTATATTAAAGGGATTAAGTTTTAAATATATGTTCAATAAAAATATAAAAGCGATTGATAAAATGATACAAATATTACATGAATTAAAAGAAGAGGAAATTGAGTGCTTGGCTAAATTATATACATAAAATTTTGCTGCTGTTAAGCAAAATAGAAACCTAAAAATATTTAATTTAAAGATTTAAATAACAGACTATCATAAACTTTCGAAAAGTAAGTGGTTTATAATGGTCTGTTATTTTTACTTTATAATAATGTTAGATTATAAAATAAATGCCAAAAGACGATTAGCAGAAGGTATAGTTTATTTGGAATAATAGCACCTTTTGCCAGTATTAAGTTAATGTAATAATTAAGTAAATTAGTACAAAAGTACATACAACTGGTAAGTGGACGGGTGTCACTAACCAGTTTAGCAGACCTTTTATATTAAAATAATCATGCAAAGGAAAGTGAGTTAATATGAAAAACAATTATTTATTTACATCAGAATCAGTAACGTCAGGTCACCCTGACAAAATGTGTGATATGATATCAGATGCTGTATTAGATGCGTATATTGAGCAAGATCCATACTCTAGAGTAGCTTGTGAAGTATCAGCAACAACAGGCATAGTATTAGTTATGGGAGAGATAACATCAACTGCCACAGTGAATATTTCAAAAGTAGTACGTGAAACAATTAAAGATATCGGATATATAGGTGAAAAGTTTGGGTTTAACGCAGAAACATGTGCCATTATATCAGCTATAGACAAGCAGTCAGAAGATATAAGCTTAGGAGTAAATAATTCTTTTGAGCATAGGCAGAAGGAAACAAAATGTAGTTTGTGTGACAATTGCTTAGAATCGGATGAATATGATATAATAGGTGCAGGAGATCAAGGAATTATGTTTGGATATGCCTGTAATGAGACGGAAACCCTAATGCCGGCACCTATTTATTATGCGCACAAAATTAGTGAAAGACTTAATATTGTTCGAAGTATGGGAATATTGGATTATTTAGGTCCGGATGGCAAGTCAATGGTAACATTCGAATACGATGGTAATAAGCCAGTTAGAATAGATACAATCGTGGTATCTGTTCAACACCTATCAGAGATTTTGCAAGAAAAAATACATGCAGATATAAACAATTTTGTCATAGGGGAAGTAATACCAAAGAACTTGATTGATGAAAATACGAAAATATATATAAATCCTACTGGAAGATTTGTAAAAGGAGGACCTTGTGCGGATACAGGGCTAACAGGTCGTAAGATTATTGTTGATACATATGGAGGTGTTGGCAGACATGGAGGTGGAGCATTCTCAGGAAAAGATCCTACAAAGGTAGATAGGACTGGTGCATATGCTGCGCGTTATGTTGCAAAAAATATTGTCGCCGCCAATATTGCAGAAAAGTTCGAGGTGCAGATTGCGTATGCAATAGGTCATGCTTACCCTGTTTCAATACATGTAAATACTTTCGGAACATCCTCTATTGCTGATGATAAAATTGTGAAAATGATATATGACCTATTTGATTTAAGACCGGCGTCATTAATTAATCAATTTAATATGAGGAAGCCAATTTATAAAAAACTTGCTGCGTATGGTCACCTTGGAAGAAATGATATTGAGACAGGTTGGGAGCAGATGAATAGAGTTAATGACATAAAAGAATACTTTCATATTAGCTAAATACTAAATAACATTATGATAAAAAGCCATAAAATAGCTTACATAAGTTCAGATGAAATCAAATATCAAAAACGAAAGGAATAGTGATTATTTAATGCTAAAGGAAGATATCTCTATACCGATTTATCCAACGAAAAAGATAATAGATATAAAAGCACAGAAAAAATACAATACTATCTTACAGATTGCATATCCTTTATGTGTTGCACTTAGAGAAGAGAAATTAATACCATGGATTTATGAAAACTACATGAAAATTTGTGGGTTTGAAGCGAAACATGATCGTTATGGAATGAATTATGATATTTATATTTATGATAATTTGTGTTATGCGAAAACTGATTTTATAGATAATAGAATCTTAAATTATTCTTATATTGATTTAAATACGATAAATAGTATTAATAATATTAATGATTTAATATATAGAAAGATATCGGATGATTTCAATATTATCGTTTTATTAGATGAGTATTATATCAAAGGAAGAGATGCATTTCAATCATTTCATTCTAGACATGAGTTTTTGATTTATGGATATGATTTAGAGGATGAGTTATTTTACTTAGTTGGATTTTATGATAAGATATTTACTAAATTTACTATAACCTTTGAAAGTTTTTATCTGGGATTAGCTTCAAAAGATGGTTTCAACAATGAACTTAGTTGGCTATATGATAGGGTAATGATGTTTGCTAAACCAGTTAAACCGGTGGAAGAATATCCATTTGATATTAAGATCTTTTCAGATAAATTGAACCATTATATTGATGGTACACATGATGAGAAAGACACATATTATATTAATTTATTACTGGATGACAGTGAGAAAAAGATGTACTATGGAATTAATGTATATCTTGTATTAGATAATTATCTGAAGGATTTAACACAAAGAATATATTTGATTGATGATGAGGATTTAAAACATGCATTATATTTCATTTCGGATAGATATAAAATGTTTCATTGTTTTATGGAATATAAAAAAGGACTGCTAGAACGCCTTTATTATCTTGTTGAACAATTTAAAGTATCAGAGGAATATATTCTATGTGTTACTAGATATTCAGAGATTGTAGATGTATTTGCTTCTTTATGTAATAAGTATATAAAACTTACATTGAGATTAAAAGATTATCCTTATGCAAACTTTAGAAAATATTTTTCGGATATCATGAATGAAATCAAAGAAGTATCAAATAGCTGTTATATGAAAGAAAAGGTGATTTTAAAAGAAATATATCATTATATTTATAATTTCAATAATAGCAAGGTATGTGGAAGCGAAAAAACCGATGTTTGAAGGACAGCAGATAAAACAAATGAACAATAAAATGGAATTTTTACTTGGTCCAAAAGACTTCTAGGCGAATGTAAAAAAGAGATACCGCAATTACAGTTAGTATACTGGTTGCGGTATTTTTATATAAGTGATTGAATTGGTACTTACTTAGTAAGTTAAATGTGTGATGCTATTACTAATGGTCTTAAAAGAGTGAACTGAATATGCAAAAAGGACGGTATGATTCGGTTTGTTTAGCTTCATACGAGAATAAACGCTTGTAGTTTATAATTATGAAACCAATGAAAAAGAACAATAGCGTGTTTTTATATATATAGGTGCAGGGTAAAATGAATGCATGTTTAAAACCTGTTTCGGCGGTATAAAACTAGTAAGAAAATAATCAAATAAAGAAGAATCTGCGAGCCGGCCGGTATCGTAATGGCAAAGCCTTGCCATTTTATAAAAAAAGAAAGGGTGTAAAGATTGATTACTTCTGCCTTGGTTTAAATAGGGTACAAAATGCAGTTGTATTCGCTTGTCAGGTTAATAATAGTGTTGAGAGATAAGTATTATATGAATAATAAGCAAATGATTCGTGAAATATTGGGTATTAATTCCCCAATCATGATAGCTGGTCCTTGTGCAGTAGAAAACTTTGATATGATGGAAAAAATTACAGATACTTTGGTTAGAAAAGGAATTAGAGCAATCAGAGCAGGTGCATTTAAACCACGGACATCTCCTGAAGATTTTCAGGGATTGGGTATAGAAGGTTTAAAAATTCTCAATCAAATTCGAAAGAAGTACAATGTAAAAATAGTTTCAGAAATCGTAGATGCAAAATATATTGATATCATGTACGAAAACATCGATGTTTTTCAAGTGGGTACAAGAAATATGTACAATTACGAGCTTTTAAAGGAATTGGGAAAAACCAACATTCCAGTTATTCTAAAAAGAGGTATGTGTGCCAAGATTGATGAATTTATAAGTGCTGCAAATTATATATTACAGGGTGGAAATAAAAATATAATATTATGCGAAAGGGGTATACGTTCTTTTGATCAAAGTACTCGTAATGTATTAGATTTATCTTGTATAGCAATTATTAAAAGTGAAACAAAATTCCCAATTATTGCAGATATCAGCCATTCATTAGGAAGAAAAGATATTTATCTGCCTGTCGCTAAGGCTGTACTTGCAGCCGGTGCGGATGGAATTATGGTTGAGGTACATAATAATCCAGAAAAGGCTTTATCTGATTCAAAACAACAGTTGAGTTTAAAGGAATTTGAAAAATTCTATAATGAGTTATTTAGTTCAGCTAATGATGCTGACGGATATCTGTGACACAAAGTCGATTCTATGATTAAGAAAAATGAATAAACAATTATTTACAAGGAGGAAAATAATTTTGAAAAAATTACTGATATTGTTGATTTTGATTACTTTGTTAATACCATCATCGAATGTTCTTGCAGAAGATACAGAAATAGGTGTAACCGAATATATGAATGATTTAGACAGCCTAGTACAGAAAGCACTTAATAAGTCAGATACACCTGGAGCGTCCATCGCCATTGTTACAAAAGATGGAATTCAATTCAAAACATATGGTTATGCGGATATAGCTGATGGGATAAAGGTTTCCGAAGATACTTTATTTGAACTTGGTTCAATGAGTAAAGCGTTTACCGCATTAGGAATTTTATACTTAGAACAGGAGGGAAGCCTAAATTTAACTGACAATATAAAAGAGTATATCCCATGGCTTACGCTTAATTTTGTAGGTGACTATAAAGGGCAGAAAATTGCTGGTGAAGTACCGGTAACAATTGAAAATGTGTTATATCAGACAACCGGGATTCCATTTCAAACAATCGGAAATATACCGGAAGGAACCTCGGAGGATATGCTTGAAAAAACCATTCGTACACTAGATGGGATAAACCTTGATTTTTATCCTGGTACAAAATATTCCTATGCTACAATTAATTATGATATATTAGGGTTGATTATTCAAAAGATTTCCGGTCAAAGTTATGAAAGTTTTGTTACTGAAAAAATATTAAATCCTTTAGGCTTAAATCATACTTATTTAGATAAAGAACAGGCGTCCCAAACTGGAAAATTCGCTAAGGGTTATAAAACAGAATTTTTTAGCGCAAGGGAATACGCTGCTCCTACATACAGAGGAAATACACCAGCAGGGTATGCCATCTCATCAGCAAATGATATGGCACGTTGGCTTGGTATTCAGATGGGGCTGATAGAGATACCAGAAACATATAAGGAACTCATACAAAAATCACATATTGGTGATAATACAGTAGCTTCATCAGGAGAGTTTTATTATGCTCCAGGATGGAGTGTACATATTAGAGGTGAATCCATAGTACATGGTGGTTCTAATCCAAATTATTCTTCGTTGATCGAAATTAACAATGAAAAAAATATTGGTATATGTATATTAACGAACCAAAATTCGAATGCTGCAAATTATGTGTCTGAAAATTTCTTCAATATATTATATCAACGAGATATTACAAAATATAAACCGGATACTTATCAATATTTGGATTTGATTTTTTCAATCCTCTGTATAGGTTCTCTGATTTTTGTAGTATTTTTTTTCATTTTATTAGTAATAGCTATTAAAGATATTATCAAAAAAATAAGGATTAGAGAAAAATTAAGAAAAGCAAAGGTGGCAGGATTACTGCTTGCCATACCAATCATGATTTTCTTTGGTTACTGCATTTATTATCTTCCTAATATACTGTTATCAAGATTGCCGTGGAAGACAGTAAATATATGGGGTTCTAGAAGTGTTATGTATGGTAGCGTAGCCACATTTTTTGCAGGAATAATATTTTTTATCTATGTATTAGTAACCTTTAATTACCCTAAAAAGAATGAAAAAAATTATTTTGCATTAATTCCATTATCAATTCTGAATGGTTTGACTAGCGCATTAATTATATTTACGATTAACGAATCTTTTAATAGGAATCTTGAGTATTCAAAAGAATTATTAATCTATTTTATTTTTTCCCTTATATTTTTTGTTTATACAATCAAGCTGGTACAAGGTAGATTGATTGTTATTACAAATGAAATGATGTATGAGAAACGGATGAATATGATAAATAAAATATTAAGCTCATCTTTTCAGACAATTGAAAGTGTAGGAGTTGAAAGAATTTATTCAGGATTGAATAATGATATAGGTGCCATATCTAAGATTCCGAATATTGTCGTAAGCTTTGCATCGAATTTCTTGACGGTTATATTTTGCATTGCGTACCTTTTATCAAATAGTTTTGCAGCATTTGTTGCTTCAATTAGTATTATTGTACTAAATTTTTGTGTCAGCATTATAACAAGCCGCATTGCAACTAAATTTTGGGAACAGAATAGAGATATTCAAGATATTTACTTTGGGCAAATGCACGATTTAGTCTATGGATTTAAAGAATTAGTTTTGAGTAAATTAAGAAAAGCAGATTTTAGAAGTGATATGGAAGAGTATTCAAAAAAATCAAGAGACTTATCCACACAGGCAGACATAAAGTTTTTAAATTTTAGTATATATAACACTCTTATGTTTAATATTATTTTTGGTATTGTTGTTTTTGTTTTCCCATTATTTATTATTGGGATTCAAGTGAATGATTTACGTGAAACCTTGTTTATGGTATTTTACTTGCTTGGGCCATTTCGTGTTATGATGGGCTTTATTCCGGCAATTACACAAGTTCGAATTAATTATAATAGAATTAATAACTTGATTTCTGATTTAGAAAATGTATCTTCAAAGGAATGTAAGAAAATAACAACAGTAAATTTAGACAAAAAGAAAATAAATATAAAATTTGACAATGCTTTTTATAGTTATATAGTGAAAAATGAAGATACGAATGAGGAAGGTGTGGAATTTACCTTAGGGCCTGTTAATATGGAAATGAATACTGGAGAGATCATTTATATTACAGGTGGAAACGGAAGCGGTAAATCAACATTAGGAAGGCTTTTAAGTGGTTTATATGCACCACAAAGTGGAAGTGTCAAACTAAATGGTGAAATGTGCAATAGGTTGGATTTGAATGAATGTTTTTCTGCTGTTTTTAGTGATTTTCATTTGTTTAAAAAACTTTATGGAGTGGATATTTCATCAAACAAACATGAAATAGATGAATTACTTAAAATGATGATGTTAGATAAGAAAGTAGAAATGAATGAATACGGTGAATTTAAATCACTAAATTTATCAACAGGTCAGAAAAAAAGACTTGCCTATATTGTTTGCTGCCTTGAGGACAAACCGTTTATGCTCTTTGATGAGTGGGCGGCAGAACAAGATCCTGAATTCAGACATTACTTTTATACGGAATTATTGCCATTATTAAAGCAGAAAGGAAAGGGCATTATTATAATTACACATGACGACCGTTATTTTAATCTGGCAGATAAGATGATTAAATTGGAACGAGGGGAGATCATAGAAAATGAATGTTCATCCACTATCTAATGCACAAAAAAGAATATGGTTTACCCAAAAAAAATATGAGAACTCATCTTTATTCAATATCGGTGGCATGGTGAAAATAAATGGAAATGTTGATGTTCTTGCATTAAAACAAGCCATTTCTAATACAATCTTACATAATCCAGCTCTAAAACTAAGGCTTATTGAAAAAAATAATGAGATTTATCAATATATATCTTCGGAAACAGGTATTGTTGATTTTATTGATTTCTCTTGTGAAAAAGAAGAAGAAAAAGCTTTTATGGAATGGTATGATGAGCAAGCTAAGACCCCTTTTAAAATGATTAATTGTCCCTTATATTATTTTTCAATCTTTAAAATTTCTGACAATAAAACGGGTTATTTTATTAAACTTCATCATATTATAGCGGACGGTTGGTCTATTCAATTGCTAACAGATCAAATCACAAATGAATACGAAAATGTTATTATGAAACATTGTGAGAATGATGAAAGAAATACATATTTCATAGAAGAAAAACCCTCTTACATCAATTTCGTATACAATGAAGAATCCCAGTCAAAGCATATGGATAAGGCAAAAAAATATTGGAATGAGATGTACTCTAAGATGCCGGAGTTATCCTCAGTTCCATGTACAAACTTAAATGGTCAGAGAATGTCTTTTATTCCAGACGATTCTATGCAAGTAAAAATAGAACAATACATAAAGAAGCAAAAAATATCACTTAATACCTTTCTTATTTTTATTTATATCCTATACAGCTACAAGAAATCAGGAACCAAAGATATCATAATAGGTATGCCTTTGCTCGGAAGAAAAGGAAAGGTAGAAAGGCAAACCTTTGGAACATTTACAAATACTATGCCATACCGATATGTCATTGATAAAAAAGAGAAGTTGGTTGATATACTAAAAAACATATCTATAGATTTAAAAAATAATTTGCGTTATCAAAACTATCCCTATAATTTATTACATAGTGAATTACGGTTAGCTGAAAATGGAATAGGAAGTTTATATAATATATGTGTTAATTACTATAATACAGATATTAATACCACTTTTGGAGGATTCAAGGTAGAAAATAAGGAGTTTTATAACGGACAACAAGAATATGCGCTTCAAATCATTATTAGGCACTGGAATAATATTAAACTACAACTTGACTTTGATTTCCAGACCGACTTATTTTCGGAGAAGCAAATAAAGGATATGTACCAACAATTTATTATTTTGATGAATCAAGTAATTCTTAATGATAGCAATAAGGTTGGCGATTTGTTTCTAATAGATGATGAAGATAAGGTAAAAATTATAGATACCTTAAATCAAACGGGAAAGGTCTACCCAAAAGATAAAACATGGTTCGCTTTTTTTCATAAAATAGTGCACCAAAAACCAGACAATATTGCTATCTCCCAAAGAAAGGAGTCTATTACCTATCAAGAACTTGACCGCTTTTCGAATAGAATAGCCAATACTATGATTCTTGCTGGAGTAAAAAAGGGGGATGTAGTGGCAGTTCTTCCTGAATATGATATTCAAAGTATAGCAATAATTGTTGCAATTATGAAGTGTGGAGGCGTATACCTCCCAATAGACATTCATTTTCCAATTGGTAGAGTCAATGAGATATTGCATAATTCAGACGCAGATTTTTTAATTGCTAAAGAAAATCATAGTAATTTCAGAGGCAGATTTTTTTCCTATAGAGAGTTATTATCTGACTCTAGCAATAATGAAACCATAAACTGCTGTGAAGCATCGGACATCGCATATATCATATATACATCCGGTTCAACGGGTACGCCGAAAGGGGTAATGATTACTCACAGTAATTTTATGAATTATTTGTGTTGGGCAAAAGAAAGCTACATAAAACTAGATAAAGAGATATTCGCACTTTATTCTTCCTTTTCTTTTGATTTTACTATGACTTCTATCTTTTTACCATTGATTAGCGGTAATGAGATTCGGATTTACAATAATATGAAGGAAGATAATATTTTTAAGGAAATTATAGAAGAAAACAAAGCTACAATCTTAAAATTAACACCATCGCATATAACACTAATTCAAGATATAAAAATAATGGATTCTAGTATTCATACATTTATTGTAGGTGGAGAAAATCTTAAAACCATTGTATGCGAGCAGTTATCTTGCAGGTTTAATAATAAGGTGAACATATACAACGAATACGGTCCTACTGAAACGACCATCGGATGTATGATTTATCTTTATGACAAAGATAAATCAGAATCCATTCCTATTGGAAAACCAATTGCTAATACAACTATCTATATACTTGATCAAGACATGAAACCGGTACCAAACAACACATTAGGAGAAATTTACATTGGCGGGGCTGGTGTTTCTAAGGGATATTATCGTTCAAGTAAAGAAACCTGTAAACGATTTCTCCAAAGTCCTTATAGGAAAGATGAAATTATATATAAAACTGGAGACAGAGCATACCGTGATGATACCGGTAATATTATTTTTTCCGGAAGATTGGATAATGAAATAAAAATGCGTGGTAATCGGATTAATATTTCTGAGATTGAGCAGAAAATCTTATTAAGCAACATAGTGAAGGATGTTTTTGTTAAAACATTTCAAAATAAAAATGATACTTTACAGTTATGTGCTTATATTATACCAAATGATTTATTTGACATCCACAAACTGTGCGATTATTTGAAAGAACACCTTCCAAGTTATATGATACCTTATTATTTTTCAACGCTAGATAAGTTTCCACTTACATTTAACGGGAAAATAAATGTAAATAAGCTGCCGGAACCATTAATGCCATTAAAAAAATTAAATATAAATAAAAGTATAAAGGCACATGAAATATTATTGAATGTGGTAAAAGATATTGTTAATGAAAATAGCACATTAGAAGATAACTTTTACGCCCTTGGGGGAGATTCAATAAAAGCAATACAATTATCTTCCCGTCTAAGTGAACAAGGATATGAGTTGACAGTTCAGGATATTCTTTCCTATCCAGATTTATATGATATGGCTTATTATATAAAGGCCAAAACTAAAATAAGATACGAACAAGGAACTTGCAGCGGGAATATTATAAAAACACCAATAATTTCATGGTTTTTTGATCAGAAATTTGAAAAAGAAGGACATTATAATCAATCTATTTTATTAGAACTTTTTCAAGTTATACCCTTAGAAACACTCGATAAAGTTTTTTTAGAATTGATAAGGCATCATGACATACTTCGTCTAAATTATGATAAGGAAATGAAAGGTTTATATTATAATAATGAACATTTAAATACCGTTTCTTTTATCAATGTTATAAATTTAGAGGGGGAAAGTGTTAATCATATATTAGATGTAATTAATACAAATATAAGTTATAATTTCGATTTGAAAAACAATCTGCTCATTAAACCCTATTTATTAAAGTCATCAAAAAGATGTTACTTGTATATTACAGTGCATCATCTAGTAATTGATGGTGTATCTTGGAGAATTTTATTAGAAGATTTTACTACCTTATTAAAACAGGTAACAAATGAACAGACACTTTTACTGCCGGAAAAAACAATCTCATATGATCAATATGCAGAAAAATACTGTGATTGGGCTTCAAAGAAAAATATAGATATTAATTTTTGGAATTCTATATTACGTATTGAGAACTGTCTAGTTAGAAATAGCAATGGCCATACTACTTGTGCAGAAACAGTAAAAACAGAAATTCAATTAAATCAAGAGATGACAGAGAATTTACTTGGTTGTGCAAATGAGCCCTATCATACAAAACCGAATGAGCTTTTATTAATTGCTCTGGTACAAGCAGTAAATCAAGTCTTTTCAAGTAATGAACTTGTGCTGGAGTTAGAAAGTCATGGCCGAGATATAATGGAAGGTGTAAATACAAATCGCACAATTGGCTGGTTTACAAATATGTATCCTATACGGTTGAATATACAGGCGGCGGATTTACAAGTACAAATTAAATCATTAAAGGAACAGATAAGAGAAGGTGTAAGAAAAGGATATGAATATGGTATTTTGAAATATCTTCAAAAACAGGATTTGCCAGGAAAAAGGATGATATGTTTTAATTACCTAGGTGAATATAAAGAAAAACAAAATGATTATTTTACATTAAAGCAGTTACTGTTTGATTGTAATATGTCAGAAAAAAACCAAATACCATACCTGATTGATGTGAATGCAGTTGTGGTGGACAAAAGAACTATTATTTCTATTAAATTTGATAAAAACAAGTTTGATTGCAGTCAGATTGAAAAATTTAATCAATGCTTTGAGAAGGAGTTAAAAAAGATAGTAGAGCATTGTGTTGGCCTGAAGGAGAGTATTTTCACACCAACAGATTTTGATTTGGTAGATTTGACACAGGAGGAACTAGATTACTTACTTCAAATGAAGGCAGATGAGTGAAAGGTTGAAAAAAGAACATTTTCAACCTTTCTATTTAGGCCTGTTCAATTTTGTAATAGGTCGTAAAAAATTGAAAGGCATGTGTGTTAAAATGAAAAGATGTGAATTGAAAAACCTAACAAAGACAATGGAACAGATGCAGCCATTCAATGATTTTTTTTATCGGGATTGTTTTTATAACTCTTTATTCTCCATTATCAATTATGGGAAAGGAGATACCTCCAATATACTTGCAAATGAAATCCAACTGTATGACTATGTACCAGCGAATATATTGGAGGTAGGCATCGTCACGATATCGGTTGAACCGATGAACAAAATACTAGAGAATATGAATATATTCTACGATTGGAGTGAACAAAAAGCAGATCCATATGAAATATATGATGCGCTAGATCATGATATGCCGGTTATTATTATGGTAGATTGTTTTGAGGAATCCATACGGGAAGAGTATTATCATAAAGAGCATTTGGATCATAATCTGTTAATATATGGCTATGATTTGGAGCAAAAAATCTTTTATATTATTGAACATAGTAAAAAGAATCGCTTAGATTATAAAAAGAAAACAATTCCAATAGATGTTGTACTAAAAGCATCCAATGCGTATATTTACCATTATCAGAATGAGAAACAGGATGCTGCCATTTTTTATAAATTCTATCAAAAACAATCAAAGGATGGAATCAAAAAAAATGCGTCTACAATGTTCTGTGAGAATTATTTAAAGTATGAAGTTATTATTAGGATGCAATTTATAAAACTTGACAATATCAAGGATACATTATGCAAATTCATTTACAATAGGAAGAAGCTGTCAGAGTGTATTGATACAATAACAGATGAGATAACGAATATTATAAATGCTAAAAAGATAGAGCAAAGAAAATATAAACTTTTTTTGAATCATACAGGGGTAAATCAGTTAATAGAAAGCATTCTAAATGGTTGGATAGCTATAAGACTCTATTTGATGAGTTACCAATATGGTGGGACTGAGATTGATAGAAAACTCGATGAGGCTGCAAAGCGTATAAATGAAATAGTGTTAGAAGAAAAAAGACTGATTAGATTAGTCTTTTTTCTTTTATATAAATAAGTGAAAGAAGGTAGACCTAAATGAAAAGAAATGAATTCATGCAATTAAAAGAACATAGCAGGATAGGTGAGAAATTGAGCAATAGCAGGCTATCCTGGGAGACATTTTATCTTAGTTCTTATCTCGTATTACTAAATAAAATGTATGGATGGGAAGAACCAAGGGTTCTTATACAAGAAGGCAGCCAGAAATTAATCCAAATTAGGCTAACAGAGGATATGACGTTTATTGAGTTGTGTAATAAGATAACAGAAGGGTTAAAGGAAGATTGTCCAGATAAAGGTTGTCAATATGTAGATAGAGACATTCAAGCTATCTTCTTAATCAATAAGGAGCAATTACAAATAGACCAGTTGGCTGAGAAATTCAGTAATTGTTTATGTATGGCTTGTTCTGAGGACAGTTTATATGTATCTTATCAATTTAAGAAAATGAATACAGAGAATAGTTTACTTTCTCTTACAGAGCAAAGACTCAATGAAATTGGTATGCAATATCTTTTATCTGAAGATATAAAAATCAAGAATATATCCATTATAGGCAAAGAAGAAGAGGCAAAAATAAGTAGTTTTGTGAAAGGAAATAAAGAAGAGATTCCGGATAAGACTTTTCATAAGATGTTTGAAGAGCAGGTAATAAAGGCACCAAATAAAGTCGCTGTGATATGTGGTGAGGATACAATTACTTATAATGAATTAAACAAGAAAGCAAACCAACTGGCAAAATATATAGATGATAAAATAGAAGGTAAAGAAAATCTTATCGGAATCTATATGGAGAGATCCATAGGATTTATTATATCTATCCTAGGAATAATAAAATCAGGGAATGCTTATGTCCCAATTGATCAAGATACGCTAAATCCAGGACACAGCGGAAGTTTTCCAAAAAGCAGATTAAGCTTTATGTTAAATGATACAAAGATGAAATTAGTTATAACAAAAAAAGTTTATTATCATGATATTCCAAGTGAGGATAGAGAAATACTTTGTCTGGATGATGATGTTTTAATTGATTATTCAACGACTAATTTGGAAAAAGCAATTCCTGCGGATCAGTTGATTTATGGAATCTACACATCTGGCTCAACCGGTTATCCTAAATTGACAATGATTGAACACAAATCTGTTATCAATTTATTTTATAGCATTGATAAGTATGCATATTCCAGATTATCCGAGAAAGAAAATCATATAGTTGCACAAAATGCACCGTTTGGCTTTGATGCCTCTGTTCAACAACTTGTTTGTTTGGTAAAGGGTTATTCACTGTGTATTCTGACGGAACAAATAAGGAATTCTGCAAAAGGGATTATTGATTGCATATTAGGTAATAAGATTTCGGTCTTTGATTGTACACCTTCACAACTAGAATTATTGCTTAATGAAAGTATACTGGAAAAATGCGGTGATATACTTGAAGTGATTTTAGTTGGAGGTGAAAGTATTCCCGATAATATGTGGACTCGATTGGTACAGGAGAAGAATATTGATATTTTCAATGTGTATGGACCAGCAGAATGCACGGTGGATTCTACATATTATTTGGTGAATGGAAGCGAGCATGAAATTCCGACAATCGGAACAGCAATTGATAACTGCAATATCCACATTCTTGACGATGAACAAAATATTGTTCCGATTGGTTCAGTCGGGGAAATATATATATCTGGATTTGGGGTTAGCCGAGGATATTATAATAGAGATGAGTTGAATAAGAATAGTTTTTTCAACCATACAGGATTAGGTTCGGCGCATCTATATAAAACAGGGGATAAAGGCTACTATTTATATGATGGCAATATTAGATATATAGGAAGAAGTGATGGGCAAGTCAAAATCAGAAGTCATAGAATTGAATTGGCTGAGATATCAACTAATTTATGCAAACACCGAAACATAAAGGATGCACTGATAACTGTAAATGAATCCTCAGGATATAAAAAACTGATTGCGTACTTGATTCTTAAGGAACAGAATGAGTTTGACCCACAAGATATATCCGATTTTTTATCTGACTATGTACCAAAATATATGATTCCAAATCAATATATTGTTCTTACTGAATGGCCTCTTAACCAAAATATGAAAATTGACAAAAAACGATTACCATTACCGGATGAAATTCATAAGGAAGGTGCTAATGGTATTGAATCAAAGGATGAGCTGGAAAGAGGATTAGCTGAAATCATGGTCAGAATATTAAAGATTAAAATGATTACGGATACGGATAATTTTATGACACTTGGGGGAGATAGTTTACGAGTTATGACACTGCTTGCAGAAATATTCAGCAAGTATAATACAGAAATCGATTTTGAAGAGTTCTTTAAGAATCCAACGCTAAAGTTTATTAAACAAAAAGTGGTGGAAACTAAATTATCTAAGGAAAGGGTATTAAGGTGACAAGAAATGTCTTTGGATTGCATATTAATTGGTTTTAATGATGAAAAAATGGAAACAACCATTAAGAGAATAGAACCATATAAGAACCAAGGTGCTGCTTATCAGCACATGCTAACAAGGTCGGCTATTGTAGATGGAAAACGAATGAAATATTCAGAACTCATAAGAGAAAGTATCAGCACTTCTTTAGGGATGGAAAGTGACTTATCTATTTATAGAATGCCGAATATGGCGGTGCATTATATAAGACAGTATTTAAAGAAAAGAGATATTAGCGTTGAAATAATAAATAACTATAATTTTGGTAAAAAGAGGTTACAGCATTTACTTAAAACAAGAGAACCACTTCTGGTTGGTGTATCCTCCACCTGTATTGTTGAATCGGCGCCCCTAAGGGAAATGGTCGATTTTATTCGAGAAAATAATCCCTATGTTACGATTGTAATTGGTGGACCATTTATAAATAGTATCAATTATGAGTATCATGACCAACAGCAAAAGTATCTGCTACAGCGTATGGGTGCAGATATTTTTATCCATGAAAGACAAGGAGAAAATACATTATTTCGTATTTGTCTGGAATTAAAGAAAGAAAACCCGGATTTAGGCAGCATACCCAATATACTATATCGTGATGGTAACGAAATCAAACGGACCATAAAAGTTCCAGAAAATATATCTTTGGATGCTGATCCAATCAAAGAATTTACATTTTATGAAAATCATATAAAACCACCCGTATATGTAAGAACAGCAATTAGTTGTGCCTTAAATTGTGCTTTTTGCCGTTATCCCATATTAGGCGGAGAACTTATGTATATGGAGCTAGAGTCAATAGAAAAGAATTTGGATTATATATATTCTTTAGGAGTTAAGTATCTTGTGTTCGTGGATGACTCCTTGAATATACCAATCGAACGTTTTAAAAGCCTGCTAAAATTAATGATTCGGAAAAAATACAATTTCAGGTGGTGTTCATTTTTTAGGATTTCACATTCTGATGAAGAAACTTACGAATTAATGGAAGAGTCAGGATGTTTAGGAGTTATTTTAGGAATTGAATCCGGTAACAATACAATCCTAAAAAATATGGATAAGCAAGTAACAAGAGAAAAATTTTTATTTGGTATGGAACAATTAAAAAAGCATAATATTATAAGCTATGCTTCTTGCGTAATTGGTTTTCCTGGTGAAACAGTAGAGACAGCCAGAGAAACTTTGCAATTTATTGAAGAGGCAAAGCCTGTATTTTATGACTTACAAACCTGGTTTTACGAGGGTGCGGTTCCAATTGCCAAGGAGAAAGATTATTACCAGTTAACTGGCTATGGATATGATTGGTCACATAAAGATATGAACAGTGCTACGGCAGCAAAAATTGTGAGTGACGGAATCAAAACAATTAAAAATTCTGCATTTATGCCTTCTTTATCTTTTAACCTTTGGTCCTTTGCCTACTATCTATCTCAAGGTGCAACGTTAGATGAATTTTTATCATTTTCAAACATATTTAAGAACGTAATTGATTATGAAAAAAATGAAGTTGATGATGCATACAAGGAAAACATAAAGAAACTTATGATGGTTTTCAAAGATAATCAAAATTTATATGATAACTTGAAAATGAGGAATGTATGAAAAAAAATATTTTATTTACAGGAATTTATGACCTGTTCGGTTTGAAGCTAGCCAGTGCGTTATATGAACAATTCCCATCATCGATATATTATTTTGGAACCAAAGAAAATCTAAAGTGTTTAAATAAAATGATAACCGATTCTGTAATGTCAGTGGCTGAAAAGGAATATTTAACCGCTTACCTAAAAAAATTAACATATATTGAGGATGAGACGTACTTCACTTTAATGGGTCTAGATGATTTCGATTTAGATATATGGCATATGGATAATATTTATCCGGCAACCAGTACTTATAATTTGAAAACATTAAATTTCAACAAAAATGAAATCCACAGAATCGAGAGGATTTGTAAAGCTTATAAGGTGAAACAAATTCATTATCTAAGTTCAATCTATAGATCTATAGATGATTATTTGTCAGATGTAGCTCTAAAGATTAAGGAAATGAATGAAGAATACATATTGCAAATTTGTAAAAATCAAAATATAAAAGGGACGATTTATCGGACTCCTATCATATTTAAACAGACAGGCCGAGAATGTGAAAGTGATTATATTAGCTTGCTAACTAAACGTATTGATGATTTTGTCAAATGGATAAAAGGGCGTATTCCTAATTACTTTGATAATTATAAAGTAAATTTGTTGAGCAAGAGTAATAGTACTTTACATATTTTTGATGTTGATAGCATCATAGAAAAAATTCTCGATTTAGAAGGTTCAGTAACACAGGATTTAATAGAAATTTATCATATATGTACAAGGACTAAGTATTCTACTATGGATATATGTAAGAAGATTTTCAAGGACTTATATGATATTGATGCTGACTTAGTTGACGATATATCTAAACTTACGGCAATTGACAAAATATTTCACAAAATATATACGTTTCACATACCTTACTTACATGAAAAAACAGATGATGCTAAAAGAACTGACTTAATTGCATCTAAGATAGAAGGATTTGAAAAAAGGGAATTAGGTAATGAAGAGAAGAGGGATGGTATAAGTGGTAGCCATACAAAGATATTGTATATGCATGGCGATAATAAACTTACGTATCATGTTGCCGGAAGCGGACAAGCCATTTTAATAGTAAATGCTTACGGAGTGAATACCGAAGCATGGGATTCATTGGTAGAGCTTTTATCTCAAAATTATTATGTCATATATTGGAGAAGCAGAGGGCTTTATCACGATGAGAAAAAAGATGGTAAACAAGATTCGTACTGTGGCGTATGGGATCTGGTAGAAGATATTGAGCAGATTGTTCTTCATGAGAAGTTAAGTAGATTTCATATTATGTCTTGGTGTTCAGGCGCAAAAGCAGCTATTTTTTATAATTTAAAGCATCCGGACCACATATTGTCTCAAATTTTTATAGCAGGAGAGTTTGCGCCCTTTACAGGGAGTGAACCATATCATTCCAAATTTCGAGAAAACATTCAATTAATTGCGGATTTGGTACAAAATAATGAACGAATGTTGGACTTCTATATGAAAATTATACATAAAGGAATGTTTAACCATCCGGTAAAGGAATTTTCATCCGCTGATGAAATGTATATTTATGAAATAATGCCGGAAGAACATCGAAACGTTTTATTATCGCCATTTACTTCAAAGGAGACTATGGTGAATTTTTTAATGATGTGCATGGAGTACTACAAATACGATGTGACGGAGAAACTGAAAAGTATAAAAGTTCCAACGTTATTTATTTCAGCGGAATGTGACCAAGTAGCACCGTATATGCAATCGAAGTGGGCTCACTCCAAGGTAGGAGATTCCTCTTTTGTTTGTTTTCCATCGGGAACACATTTATTGATTTTAGAGAGAACATCAGATGTATATGATATCATAATGCAGCACATGAAGTATAATAATTTTTCAGATGAAGGAAAGGGTGGTATGAACCCATGAATGAAAAGCAATTACTTAAAAGTTTTTTACAGAAGGATATATTTTTTAGTGACGAGGATTTTGCAGATAATCAGCAATTGATTGATAGTGGAATGATTGATTCTATTAGTATTGTCAAAGTAATTATTTTTATGGAAAAGAACTTTGGCATCTCGTTCAAAGAGGAAGATATGGATCCGGAGAATTTTGAAACCTTGCAAGCCATGGTAAAGACAATTGAGAGTAAAAAAGCCTCAATGACTTGAGGTGGAATGGTGAATAGATGAGGTGGTTATATGATATTACATGTTGACATTTTTGTAAATTCAATGGATAAAATGTTGGAATTCTATGTTGATAAACTGGGAATGAAAATAGTGGACGATAACATCGTAACAGGAGACTTAGTCCGTTTTGTTTCTAATAATCAGTATGATACTTATCGAGTTGTACTACTGAAAGCATCGGTCATGGGTACGATGCTTGAGTTAATGGAATATTTGAGTGAGGATAAAAAAGAATTAGAGGTTTCAGAATCTAGAGCGACGATTACCTTACTAGTTCCATCCCTGGCAGATGAAATGAAACGCTTGCAAAAAAAAGGTTTGCAGCCGTTGAGCAAGGTGTTTTCAGTTAGTTTTCCAGTTGCCGGTGAATCGGATCTTATTTTTTATGAGGATCCGGAAAAAAATAAGGTTGAGCTGCTTGAAATGAAAGAGTAATAAATGTTATAGGTTACCTTCATTAACCCAAATGTATGATATAAGGAGAGTGGATATGGACATTCGATCTAAGATTAATTTCAAAGAGAATCAATTTTTAATGTTTGTTTTAGATGACATTGCAAACTATATGGAATATGAAGAAGGGAAAAAAGTAATTAGATTAACACTGGGTAAGTCTGAATTACCTTTGCATAAGGATATTAGGCAAGCCATGTATGATTCAATGGAGGACTTTAAGAAGAGTTCACTTGTGTATCCGGGAGGATTGCCGGAACTAAAGAAAGAGTTATCTAAACATTATAAAGAATATTATGCGGTAGATATTAATGAGAAAAATTTTATTATTTCGCCAGGTACAAGTGCAGCATTTAGAAATTTGTTTGCAGTATTATCTGCACCTGGAGATGAAGTATTGATTCCAAGGCCGTATTATTCATTATATCATTTTTCTGCCTTACTTTCAGGGGCATCCATAAAATATTATACCATTGACACTAATACCAGAAAACTTGATATGGAGTCATTTAAAAAGAATTTTACAGACAAAACTAAAATAGTTGTTATAAATACACCGGGTAATCCATTAGGAAATGTTTTGTCAGATGAGGAACTGTATGAAATGGATCGTTTTGTTGATGGCAGGGCTGTTATTATTAATGATGAAATCTATTCAAATGTCTATTTTGATGAAAGAAATAAATCAGTTATGAATTTAAAGGATACGAAATCAGTGTTTATTACTACGAATGCCTTCTCAAAAGCTTATCGAATGTATAGCAGAAGAGTTGGATATTGTATCGTCCCGGATGAATTGATTGAGCCTTTAACGGTAATTCAACACCATACTTTATTAACAGTTGACCCAATCGTCCAATTTGGAGCCATTGCAGCTCTTGATAATCAAAAAGAAGTAGAAGAATTGGTCTCAAGTTATAAAGAGAGAAGAGATTACACGATGAAAGTATTAAGTGGAAATCAATATATGAGACCCATTTATTCGGAAGGCGGGTTTTATATTACACTGGATTGTAAAGAGTATATGGAAAAATATAACTATAAAACAAGCCTTGATTTGGCTGTAAAGATCTTAGAGGAAAAATCGGTAGCTGTAGTGCCTGGTTCAGACTTTGGATTGCCTCATACACTTAGACTCTCTTTTTCATCACTAAATTATAATGAAGGTATTGATTTACTGAAAGAATTTTTTGACAGTGGAGTAATGTATGGGGAATAAATCAATACAAGAGATAATTTCTAAACAGTGTAAAATGAATGCAGACAAGATTGCTGTTATTGAATATGACAGAAAAATCACTTATTCGGAACTGAATGAGATGTCGGATTCATTTGCAGAAGGATTCGTAGAG
Source organism: Anaerocolumna cellulosilytica (assembly GCF_014218335.1). Taxonomy (GTDB): domain Bacteria; phylum Bacillota; class Clostridia; order Lachnospirales; family Lachnospiraceae; genus Anaerocolumna; species Anaerocolumna cellulosilytica. Next base: position 2,042,923 of record NZ_AP023367.1, read on the forward strand.
GCAGGTATTGTTTCAGGTATGGCAGTTGTAGTAATCGCGGACAGATGTTTAGAATTAATAGCCATTGCTCTTGCCTTGCTAAAATGTGGGGCAATTTATGTACCAGTTGATTTAAATTATCCATCACATAGAATACAGAAGATTGTAGACGATACAGGAAGTAATATCATTGTCAATTTATCTGGACATCAGTTAAAAGAATATAATGGAAGAATTCTAACGTTGAATCATTTGAGTAAAACAAGAAATGATATAACGGGGAAGCATCAAAATTTTCATGTTTTCCATATAGCGTATATTATTTATACATCAGGTACAACGGGAAGTCCCAAAGGTGTAATGGTGTCCCAAGAGGCCATTTTGAATACGTTTGATTGGATGACTAAGCAATTTAATATAAATGAAGATGATGTTATCGCTCATAAAACATCCATTAGCTTTACAGATTCCATATGGGAGATTTTCTGGCCATTACTGAATGGTGCCAAAATATCTATACTAAACAGCAAAGATGCCAAAGACTCAAAGAAGATGTATGAGTGGATGGATAATCAAAGGATTAGTTTCACCCAGTTTGTTCCGTCTATGCTAAAAGTATTCGTTGAATATATTGAACTAAAAAAAATAGAAAATCCACTGAAAAGATTGAGATGGGTATTTAATGGAGGAGAGCAAGTAGGAATTAATTTGGTGAAACGGTTCTATGATTACTTTAAAAGTGCAAAGTATGCAAATATATATGGAATGACAGAGTCAGCTATATATGCAACGTATCATATTGCAGAAAGAGAATTGCTAGAAATTTGGAATTCGGTTCCCATTGGTAAACCTATACTAAATACCAAAATATTGCTTCTAAATGAATTTGACCAAATATGTAATCCGTATGAAAAGGGTGAAATATGTATTTGCGGAATCAGCTTGGCGGATGGATATTGGAAGGATGATACGTTAACAAAGGAAAAGTTTATTTATTATGAAGAGGGGAAAGATAAGCTGTATCGATCAGGAGATATCGGTATGTCTGATGAGAACGGGTGTTATTGGTACTTTGGCAGAAAAGATAATCAAGTAAATGTATATGGAAACCGGGTAGAAATATATGAAGTTGAAAAATATATTTTAGAATTTGAAGGGATTACTCAAACGGCAGTGATTCCATACAGAGATCAATATGAAGAAACCTATTTAGTTTGCTATTTAGAGAATGAACAAATTGAAGTGGAAAAGCTAAAAGCGTTTTTGAAAAATAAGCTGCCAGACTACATGGTACCAAAAGTATATCAAAAGGTCAAATCTCTACCACTAACAGTGAATAATAAAGTTGATAAAAAGAGTCTTATGGGAATTTTTAAAAATGAGAAACATAGTAACTTAGAGGCTTCAGATAAAATTGCTTCAATGAGTATCATTCGAAATGTATGGAAACTAATAATAGGAAATGATGATTTTGGAAATAATGATGAATTTTTTCAAATTGGTGGAGATTCACTTACCTTAGCAAGGATGCAAATTGAGTTGGAAAAGCAAGGTATATGTTTGAGTTATGACAATTTATTAGAGCATAAAACAGTCAATCAAATAGTGGAATTGATAGCAAGGAACGTTTCCTCTGAATAATAAATGAATGTAAGATTAATCCTCATCAAAATAGTTCAGTCAGTATGTGAAAGGATAATGTAATGAATATTAAAAAAAAGACAAAAATATTACTGCTCAGTGTGTTAACTGAAAAAAATGCAATTATAACAGAAGAAATTGGTATCTGTTCTATTGCGGCATTTTTGGAAAAGGATGGGTTCGAGGTTGCGCTGGTGAATTCAACGCGTTCTTATTTGGACTTTAATAAGATTTATAACGATAAGCCAGATTTAATTGGAGTTACTATGTACTCTACAACAGAAAACGCTGTTTTTGAAACGTGCAAAACAATAAAAGAAAAGCTGCCAGATGTAAAATTTTCAATTGGAGGATACTGGCCTACTCTTTATGGAAAAAAGTTGCTAGAGAAATATAGCTTATATGATTATGCAATTTGTGGTGAAGGGGAATTGGCTTTTCGTGATTTGGCAAATGCGATTGAATTCGATGGAGATGTATCTGCAATAGGGAACTTGTTATATCGTGAGAATGACCAAATAATTGAGAATCAAAGACAAGAGCTAATTGAGGACTTAGATTCGCTACCCTTTCCAAGAAGAGACTTATTATTAAATAATAAACTTAAATATGCATACATATCGACAAGTAGAGGCTGCATGGCAAGCTGTAGTTTTTGCTGGCATCAAAACTTTTGGGGAACAAAAGTGCATAATAAGTGGAGAGGACGGAGTCCTCAAAATATTGTTACAGAGATAAAAGAAATAGTGAATAAGTACGGAGTTAACCGCTTTTGGTTTATTGATGACAGCTTTGAGGATTATAGGGCCAGTAACCCCAATCGCATGTGGGATATCGCACAGCTAATTGTGGATGAAAAACTGGATATAACCTATGAAACCTATTTTAGAGCAGAAGTATACAAACGGTTTGATACGGAAAAAATGAAATTGATTAAGGATTCAGGACTTGTTGGCATTGTATTTGGTACGGAATCCGGTAATGAGGACGACTTAAGATTATATAATAAACCGGCTTCTGTTATAGACAATTTACGCTCTATTGAATATTTTAGGGAAAATGATATTGCGGTTGATATAGGATTTATTAATTTTAACCCTTACTCCACTTTTGATAATCTGAGAAAGAATATTGATTTTCTTGAGAAAACCAAATTTGCCTCTGTATTATATTATATTGTAGAACGCTGCGGTATAACAGAATTTTCGTCATTATATTATAAATTAAAAAAGGATGGTCTTTTGATTGAGGAAGAAAATCTCGGATGCTATTCTTATCATTATTTGAATGAAGATATTGGAAAACTATCAAAATATCTATATTACAAATATCATGAAAATGAAAATTCCAAAGAGTATTTTTATGCTAAAAAAATTGGAAGCATAATAAGAGAAGAATTCAAAATTATAAATTATTTAAAAAGAAGCTTTGGGGAAAATAGTGAGGTCATTAAACAAATAATTATAGAAAATGAAAACAAAGCGTGGACATACTTAGAACGAATAAATCGCTCAAATGCACAATGTTTCAGAGAACTGCTAAACATGACGGAAAAAGGATTCGATTATACGAGTGCTGAGAACATAACGGAAGAATATTTAAATATAGAGTATATTAAAGAAATTAGTGCTTTACTTGAAAAAAATAGATTGGGACTTTATATGAGATTAAAAAATGAAGGAGTGCCTCCGGAATTGTATTTTAATCTTAAGTAGATGATTATTTGATAATTACTTTTTAGTTTTTAGAGTTTACATATTACGTCTTATAAAACAGAGCAAAAGCGGGTTTTTTAAAGTAATTATCAGGTTTATAATAAAGGTAGACTTTCAATTTGTTTCGGCGATTTAAAGTAGGTAAATAGAATGAGTATAAACAACTATGCGAGCTAATGGGTATCGTAATGGCGAAGCCTTGCTATATTGAAAAGATGAGGGTGAGATAAACATGGATTTAAAAAACGTTAATTTGCCAGGTATTGAAGATAAAAGTATTTATAATTGCTTTGAGCAGCAAGTAATGACTATATCCTATTACTTATATAAAGAATATTGGAAACTATTTTTAGAAAATTCATTCCAGTGCACAAATGGTGATTTCCAATACATAGAAGAAGCAATTGTGATAAATACGCAGATATGGGATAGAGCAGAAAAATATTATGGAATAGTTTGGGAACCTGTGGGTAGTGAAGAAGAACTGACCTTTGAAGAAGATGAAATCTACATTATTAAAATGAATGTAAAGGATTACCCTTTCACTACGAAAATAGAGGAAGTGGGAGAGCATTATTTTTTGATATATGGTAGGAGTCAGAATGGCTATTTGGTTAATGATAATTATTATAAAGTAACAGATTTTAATTTGGAGGCTGAACTCTATGCCAAAGGGGAGAAGAGCGTATATAGAATAAGAAGACATCCGGATTTTAAACCTTTACCGGATTATAAGGAGCATGTGATTCAAAAGTTGTCATGCAATTATCATGATGAAATAGAAAAGATAAGGCACTTAATAAGAGAAAGAGATGCATATAGGTATCATTCGGCGCTTCTATTTGACAAGATTCAAATAATTTATTCGCTCATTAAAAAAGATATTCTTGTGATAGAAACCAACTATGCAGAAAATCCATATATGAAGGAGTGTTTAAGAATCCTGGATGAGGTTGCTGATAATATCAAAAAGGTCTGGTTTTCTTTAATAAAAACCCAGTTGAAATATTCTGTTATCCCCAATGATAAAATTGATGATAAGTTTAAAGAGATTAGTCATTATCTAGCGGTTGAAAAACAGGTTAAGAATGAAATAATTCAATTGCTGTCAGCTAAAAACAGCTTAAAAGAAAGGTTGGAACTTCAGTTGCTGGAATATTTAGAAGCGGAAGAGGTCAGTGATTCACGTTCCATTTATGAAGACCACGAAGGCCTGGCTGTTATGCTGCTGCTTAATTACTGGGAAAAGAAAAATGATATCATAGAGCTTGATTATCATTTGTATAAGGAACTAAGAACTTATGGGCAATATAAATTAATGACTTATCGAAACATTCTTAGAGGTGGTATGTGAAATACATATTACTATTGCGTATAGATCCTTGTCATGAGAAAGGAGGTGAGAACTATGAAAAAAATCGAACTTGGTGTATTAAGTGCAGCAGCAGTTAAGGCACTTACCTAATTAGTCAGAAATGAAGGAAGTGGCAAGACTCTGTTTATATAAGGAGTTTTGCCACTTCTCATTTTCTTAGTAAAGCGATTTGAAAACGATTGTAAGGAGAAAAAATTATGAGCAATATAACAAATTATACAAGCAGTATATTAAAAATAATTGCAAATGTGATGGATATAGAAGAAAGTACGATTTCACTTGACAAGACTTTTGAAGAGATTGGCTTGGGATCGTTAGGCTTTATAAATATTATTGTTCAGTGTGAAACAGAATTCGACATCGAGTTTGGTGAAGATAAGTTCTTGATATCGGAGTTTCCACAAATAACTGATTTTGTATCCTATGTAGAATCATTAATACAATGAAGGGGAATATTAAAATGGAGTCCAAGATTCCTTATATAAAAGTGGTGGGAAGCTATAAAGAAAGAGGATTTAGTCATGGCAGTCAATGTGCTGAAATGATTAAGAAAAACATCGAATTATGTAAATCTTTATGCTGTATCTTAAGAAAATCAAGTTGGGAAATGTTATTACGTGATACGAAACGTTTTGTAAAATCAATCCGTAAATATGATTTGGATTTATATATAGAAATGGAAGCAATCGCCGCTGGTGCCGGAGTGACCACTGAAGAAATTATTTTTCTAAATGTACACACCGAACTTTTGAACCCAATCTGGAATAAAGCCTCTGTAAATGAAGGCTGTACAAGTATATACGTCGGACGTAAACGAACGGCTGGAAATAAGATATACCTTGCACAAACTTGGGATTGGATTCATGACTTTAAAGAAGTGTTGATTATTCTACATTCAGATGACCAAGAGGGGCATCAATTTATAACAATTACAGAAGCAGGAATTATCGGAAATATGGGTATCAATAATAAGGGGATTGTTGTTTTACTTAATTTTTTACCCATTAATGAACTAAATGTTGACGGGGTACCATACCATCTGCTACTAAGAAGAGTTTTAGAATCTAAAACCGTATTAGATGCCCAGTGTAATGTTATTCGTTCCCCGATTGCATTTGCATTAAACATAATTGTTGCTGATTCTTCTGATGAGGTTATTGATATTGAGCTCACAGCAAAAGGAATTGACTTACACTTTCCTGAAAATGACCGTTTAGTACATACAAATCATTTATTAAGTCGCAGGTTGAAGGTTAGAGAAGGAAAAAGTACATTTGAGTCGTCTGTTATGAGATTAGAAACTGCAATTGAAACACTTGATGAAGCAGAAATAATTGGAATAGATCATATAAAGCAGCTTTATTCTGTACACAAAAAAAAGGCACATGAGATATGCAGTCATTTAGTAGGTGACATTAGATCTTGTACTTTATTTACTGTAATTTTTGAGCAAATGGAGCAGGAGCTTTATATATCATTTGGACTGCCCTGTGAAAACGAATTTGTTAAGTATGATTTGAAGCAGTTATTTAATTAAAATGAGGTTAATAATGAAAGAGGAAAATATATTCAAAATCAAAAAGTTTGCCATGAGTATGAGGCAGATAGCATTAGAAATGTCATTGAATGCAGGAACAGACCGTGTCCATTTTGGCGGAGGTATATCTACCATCGATATATTAGCGGCTCTCTATGGAGAGGTGATGAAATTTAGAAAAGAAAATCCAACGTGGGAGGAAAGAGATCGTTTTATATTAAGTAAGGGACATGGGGTATTGGCATATTATGCGGCATTAAGCGAAGCGGGAATTATTTCAAAAGAAGAACTGCTGACCTTTAAAAAAAATCAAAGTGACTTATTAGGTCACCCAGTAATTAATAGAGAAAAGGGTATAGAATTTACAACGGGCAGTCTGGGTATGGGACTTTCACTAGGAATCGGAATAGCATTAGCTTTTCAGAAACAAAAGAAGAATAATAAGATATATGTTTTAATGGGTGATGGAGAATGTAACGAAGGTTCGGTATGGGAAGGATTTATGTCTGCATCACAGTTTCAACTGGATAATATAACAGTAATTATTGACAGAAACGGTTATCAACAAACCGGGAATACAAAAGATGTGATGGATGTTGGAGATATAGCTTTAAAACTAAAAAGTTTTGGTTGGGAAACAACCGAAATTGATGGACACAATGTCGAACAGATTCTTTCGGCATTGAAAAAGAAGCCAATACCTAATACACCACGAGCTATTATTGCAAAAACTGTAAAAGGTAAAGGTTTTTCTTTTTCAGAGAATAATATTACATGGCATGACGCTGTACTAACAAAGGAGCATTATAATATAGCACTTGAAGAGTTGAATGGAGACTAGATATGGAGATTACAAAAATAAATGCAAAGGTATGGTCTAGAATTGGTCAGCGTGAAACATTTGGTATGGCATTACTAGAACTAGCAAAAGAAAATAAAAATCTTATGGCCCTTACTGCAGATGTCTCGTCATCAGCTGGTCTAAACAATTTTATTAAATCATTGCCGGAGCAATTCATTGATGTTGGTATTGCAGAACAAAATATGATGGGGATTGCTGCCGGGCTTGCGAGTGAAGGATATGACGTTGTAACAACTACTTTTGCACCATTTCAGACAATGCGCTGTTTTGAGCAGATAAGAGTAAACTTGGGTTATATGCAAAACAAAGTATGTATGGTCGGATTGGCAAGTGGACTTTCCTTAGGAAACCTAGGAAGTACGCACTGTTGTTTTGAAGATATGGCAATTATGAGAGCAATACCAAACATTGCAGTTGTTTCACCTGCTGACTGTGGTGAAGTTGTTAAGGCATTGGAGCAAGCCGTTAAATATGACACCTCTGTATATATACGTTTGATGGGAAGGGAAAAAACACCTATTGTATATAAGGACGAGTATGAGTTCGAAATTGGTAAAGGAGTGTTACTTCGCGAAGGTAATGATCTTACTATTTTTTGCATAGGTACAATGGTTTCCCAAAGCTTGCAGGCTGCAGAAATATTGGAAGAGTATGGATACAAGCCTCGGGTTGTTAATATGCATACTGTGAAACCAATTGACCAGAATATGATTTTAAAAGCATGCGAGGAAACAAGATTGATTGTTACAGTAGAAGAACATAATATTGTCGGGGGATTAGGAAGTGCTGTTGCAGAATATAAATCGACATTACTTGATACTCCACCTCATTTATTCCTAGGAATACCTGATATCTACCCAAAAGGTGCTGGATATGAGGAATTGTTAAATCATTTTGAACTTACCGCAGACCAGATTGCTCGGAGAATCTTAAGTCAACTTGAAAGTGGGGGAATATAATGCTGTTTATCGAGAAAGTAATGAAAGAGATATGGAAGCCATATGCTGACGTATACAAAGATAAGTTGAAAGAATATAGTAAATACGACGAAGAAACACTGAAAGACATTATAAAAAAAGGAATCGATAATTATAAGTATCCTGCCAACACAAACCAGATTGTACGGATGACCAGTATGATATCATGTGGGTGCCCCCATTGGCGTGGTAATCATGCGTTAGGTGGTTGTAGTTTTTGTGATTTTTTTACACAGACATTTGAGGTGTTTATTTTGGCAGAGGCTTTAAAAAGAAAAAATGTAGCTTCCTATGCTGAAATGGTTCGTTATAGTTTTCAAGTACAAAGAGGCGAAAAGGTGAATCCACTGCCAATTGAGTTTATTACTGTTTTTGATACCATGAACGAAAATGAATTTGGCAATATCGTATTTAATGAACTTTTCTCAGATCCCCCATTGTATAATCAAGAAATAAGGACCTTAGTTTGTGAAACAAGAATTAATAGTATTACGGAAGAAGCTGTTCTGTTATGGAAATCTAAGGCAAGAGATGACTTAGTCATTGAAAGCGGCATAGAGGTGGGAAATGAGTGGTTACGAAATCATTGGTTAAATAAGAAAATTACAGATGTAGAAATGTATCAGGCATGGGATATTATACATAAAGCGGGATGCTCAGTAAACAGTGATATACTTTTTGGAATTCCGGGCATAACCGAAAGGCAATCGATTGAGTTATTTAAGTACACTTATAAAAAATTAACGGATTCAAATTCCTTTGTTGTGTCTCCTTTGCTCTGCAAAGGAAATGATTTACAGAGCAATATAATAAAACATTTTTCTGAAGATAAAGAAATGATTAGAATAGGAGTAATAAAAAAGGAATTATCAGGTATGCCACATATTCTTTCTTTATTAACTGCTTTTCATGAGTTATTTACTGAGGATGAAACATTAATAAAAAAATTAGGTTTAGCGCAGAGGCATTTTAGTGAATACTATTCAAAAATTATATATCGATTTCGGAAGAGTGAATATTATCCCCTAGTAGATTCTATTATTCAAGTTCTAACTAATATGTGTTTAACACAAAATATTGATGATCTAAGAGATTTGTATGATAAAATCATAAGAACCGATTTTTATCACAGATACTTAGAACAACTAAGCCTGGAATATGGTATGGAACAATTAAATGAAACATTACACATAGTAGCAAAAAAATTATCCAATGTATATTCGAATGAGGAAGGCTTTAAAGAATTTGAGAAAGAATTATCTGACTTTAATTTTCAGTACTAAAGTGTACAGATGGGAGAAACTATGAATTATCAAATACATGGGTATGATAAAGACTCAAAGTGGATTTCGGATATTCAAAGAATTAATGATAAATCATGGCCTAAATTCATGCAAGGTGAAAATGTAATGAGAAGTTACTGGGGCTTCTTGCTTAGCAGCTTCCATAAATATCAACATGTATTAGCAATTGACGATTTAATAGTTGCTGTAGTTAATTCTGCACCATTTAAACTTGGAGCAGATATATACAAATTACACGAAAATGGTATTTATTGGGGGTTGAAACAAATTTCTCATAATTATTATAACGAAGTGGAACCAGATACCCTAATGGCTTTACAAATTGTAGTAAATCCTGATTTCCAAGGGAAAAAGATTAGCTATGAATGTTTAAATCTTCTCAAATCACTTGCATATGAACAAGGTTTTGATAAAGTCGTAATCCCGATAAGACCTTCATTAAAACATTTATATCCTCTAATGGATATGACAGAATATATTGGTCTAAAAGATAAGGATGGATTTCCGTATGATCCCTGGCTGAGAGTACATATGAAAGCAGGGGGAAAAATAGTGAAACAATGTAGAGGAATATCAATACAGGCTTCCGTTTCGGAGTGGGAAGAGTGGACTGGATTACACTTTGGATTCTCAGGAGAATACGTAGTACCTGGGGCTTTAAAACCTGTATATGTAGATTTGCATAAAAATTTGGTTACGTATAGTCAGGACAATGTATGGGTAGCCCATTTTGTGAAATAACGGAGGTTTATTATGATTCAAATAGAACCTTTAAGTAATGAAGGGGAGGATTGTTATAAAGACATATTGGCTTCGGTAACGTGTAAGTATAGCAGTCAATATCTATTAATGTATAGTCAGGCGTGGTTCTTTGATTTTGATATTAATAAAAAAGAACCCCGATTAGGTGAAGCATTAATATATGATTGGGGAAATATAGAATTATTAATGGAGCAGCTGACAGGTATCAAAGCGAGAGAGGAATTAATTTCTCATGCAGAGGAGGCTTATAAACGTATTCATGAGAAGCTAGAGGAAGGATTGGTAGTTTCTTTTGTTATTAACATGAAGCAATGTTACTGGCATTCATGGAGTAAATTAAAGGATAAAGGACGAAATATACATATTATAACAGCATATGGAAAGGAAGAGAATTCTATCATATGTATGGATTGTCAGCCACCTATGAAGAATATAGTTATTTCGAAACAATTGTTTGTGGAAGGTTATGAGGGGAAATTAGTTACTTTTGAAAAATTATGCGACAAAGTAGAAAACATTAATTACTTTGAGTTAATGAGAAAACAGATTAACCGCCAGAATCAAAGCAAGTGGTTCTACAATTCTTTTTGTGCGATGCATGAATTTGCAGATTGTCTTAAAGATATAAAATTAGAAAATGAGTGTGTTGATGAAAATGAAGACGACTTTTTTTTCAGTCCAATATTTCATAACTTAAATACTTTAGCTATAGGACGAAAACAGTTCGGACGTTGTGTCTCCTATATTGATGAAGAATCGGAAATACTTGGACTTAATCATTGTGTTAATCAATTGTTTGAATGCAGTAATAACATATTACTAGTTAGAAGCTGGCTCATAAAAGCCCGTATTTCAGGTAGAACCAATGTACTGATTGAAAAAGCTTCTGATTTGCTGCATAAAACGGCAAATATTGAAAAAAAAATCGCTTCAGAGATTACAATGTGTTTAGGTGACAGGGGGATATAGGAGTGGATAGTAGATTACACATCATAAATAATTTAAATTACGATATACTATATCAATGTTACGATGATGTTTATCGTTATATAAAGAACCATAAAAGTATAGCGAAAGGAAAAAGGATTGCGATAAAACTGAATCTTGTAGGACCTCATAAACCAGAAGCGGCGGCAACAACTCATCCGGAGGTAGTAAGTCTAATTGTAGATATACTTATTTCTTTGGAATGTGAGGTAATGCTTTGTGAGGATATTGATGGTATATCCATTCTTGAGGAAACAAAAATATTACCTATATTAAAAAAGTATGGGCTCTCCTTTTATAATTTAAGAGAATATGGTTATAAGAGCATCGAAGCTTTTGGAGAAACATATCAATACTCTGAATTAATTGACACATGTGATGTATTTATTGAAATACCAAAGTTTAAGACGCATATGTTAACACACTATACTGGAGCAATAAAGAATTTATATGGTTGTATTAAAAGAAAACAGAGAAAAGATTTACATAAAAATATTGATGAGGATGATTTTGCTAAGATTATTTGTTCTGTTTATTCTATCAGAAAACCGGATATTGTTATTATGGATGCAATAACAGCTATGGAAGGATGGGGTCCTTCCTTAGGACAACCAAAATATCTAGGAAAACTAGTTTTAAGTACAGATGGAGTCCTGGTTGATTATTATCTTGTTCTAACAGCAGGTTTTAAACCAGAGCAACTAAAAACCTTGCAGAATGCTATAAAAAGACATCTTAGTGAATTCGCGTCTGAAGAAGATATTTTTCAGTACTGTAGTCCTTATGTGAAGGAAGAAAAATTTAATAGACTTCCAGTATATTTTGGCAGACAACGTGAAAAATATATTGAGATTTTACGAAGATCCTTGCATATCAACCAGGATGAATGTATACATTGCGGAAAATGTAAAGATGCTTGTCCTTTCAATGCAATCGACATGGAAAGTAATATGTATCAATGTAATTCTGAAAAGTGCAATTTATGTACCTGTTGTCTGGAATTATGTCCGGTGGGAGCAATTCGGCTCAGACTATAATATTTGATAATATAATTTGATATAGTGAAAAAATGTTTGCCATAAGTTGGAATTAGGTGAAATTTTACTTGAATATTTACAATAAATGAGGTATTATTGGGAATATAAGACAAAAATTGGATTATATAAAAAATACATAGTTTGGAGGTTTATTTTATGCAAAAAATGAGTAAGACACCGGAAGCGACTATTGTGATGGTACCAGCATTCAGGGCAGTATCCTCAGGTTATCAGGAGATGGGAAGCCTTTTTATGGACGGAGGGTTTTTTCAGAAGGTAAAACCCTTTGAACTCCCGCTCAATAATATTATGTTCAATAGTGCAGATTTTTTGTTGTATAGTGACGGAAAATTCAATTGGCTTTGGTCGGTGCAAGACAGTGTAACCGTGAAGGATGTTAACTCTTACGAGATAATTGATTTTCCCGGTGGACTCTATGCAACTGCGACTACCATAGATTCCGATATGGAAAGCCGGGATGCAGTCATAGAAAGAATGAAAGCATGGCTCGAAACCAGCGGTTTTGCCATAGATGACAGTCGTAATCATCAGCAGATGAGTCAAATGATATATTGTCTGGATGAAATTAAGGAAGAACTTGGTTATGAGCAGTTGCAAATTTATCTTCCTATAAAAAAGAGAATATAGCAGGTATTGATAAATGAAAACTATTTTGAAAGCAATGCGAATGAAGAAAATTGGAATACCCGATGATTTGTTGTATATATTTGAAGGCATTATTCAGTCATACAATGGAGACGAGTGCGATGTAAAGTTTATTGAAGCGATGAATCAGCATCTCACCGAAGAGCAGCGCTTTCAGCTTTGGGAATCTGACGGAGGCTGCAAAGGGACAGGGTATGATAAAGAACGAAAAGCATTTGCAATTGAGCATGCGGACAAACCTATATCTGAAAGATTAGAACTATATATTGCACAAATGAAAAAAAACTCTCATAACAAAATCGTCTTAAATGATAATAATACCATCACAGTTAACTTTACCTGTGATGGGTGTTGCAAAAATGTAGAGAAGGAAACATTTTCGCAAGCACCTGCTTCCTTTTACGGACGGTGTGCAGGAGGACGTTTGTATGAATACCAGAAAGCACTAGGGATAAAGCTTAAGATTAAATCAATCGATGTGTCTCCTCTTGGTGTAAATATTGAAAACCCTTGTGTGTTTACGTTTGATATTGTGGAATAAAATACATGTAATCGTAATAAGCACAATCTATATGTTTGATCGAATTAAATAATAATTACTAACACTTGACTAATCATCAGGTGTTTTTTAATTTAAGAAAATACAACGAATCACCCATAGTAAAAGGGTTTTAGTAGTAAAGAAAGGAGAATTTGTTTTGGATGGAATGAAAAAATATCCAGATTTTGATTTAAGGATGGAAAGAAGTGATTATAACGATTTTAACAACTTTTATAGTAAGCTGGAGAATAAGAAAGATATATTTTATATGTATTTTACAGCAGGGTTATTGCATTGGGTCAAAAAATCGTTATCATTTGTACCAGAATCTGTCAATGTTGTATTGATAGGTGCTGGCTTAGGAGAAGAAGAAAAGGAATGGATATGCGAAAATTATGAGTATCCTTATCACAATTTTAACAAGTGGTATTCAGATCACTATGTATGGGAAGTATTATTTTTAATCAATGAATATAGTTTTGGGTGGATTGATATAGATTGCTTTATATTCAATCCGGATTATTTCAAGAAAATAACTCAAATTGATAAGCAAACAGGAATAAATACTTTATTTTCATATAAGGATGTTGAGTTCGGAAATCACATATCTGATACTTTCTTTTTATTTATAAATATTGATGTGCTGCATACAATTTGGGAACAAATACAAGTAAGTCCGGTCGCATCTAAACCAGACCAACCAGATGATGGAAGTTTAGGGTTGTTAAAAGTGATACAAGAGGATGAAAATGAAATAATTAAAAAGGTTATGTCATCGGATGAAAATGGATATGCATTAACACCAAAATGGAATAATACAATGACAAGATTGAAGTTCTATGATTCTACAATTGTATACCAGTTAACTTTAATTGCCTTAGGTTATGAAATAAAAAATATAAATGAGTTTTGTAATGAAAAGCAATCTAAACAGGCAATGCATATTGGCGCATCATCGTATTACCGAATCATTGATACCAACAAACCGGCTTTTTTAAAGCAATATAGGATGACAGCTATTATAAACGGACTGATTCATCAGCAGTTTGTTAACAGTTTGCCAAAAGAGTATAAGCTAAGGGGGCGATTAATTAGAAATGACTTCATTAAAACAGGATTAAATGAGGAGGAGAGAAAAGAGTTTTTATACAGAATGCGTGATGATTTAAATATAGAACATCAAGCCTTTGAAAGACTCATCAATGAATGAAAAATAATGTGAACTATCTTTATTCGGGAAAAACCATGTTAATAAATACATTTGCCATTTTGGGTGAATTTGATTGCAATAATTATGATCTGTTTTGTACAGAGTTGAATGAAAATATAAAAGAAGCATTGGTAAGTATACGTAATAATCCTGAAAATGCAATGATTCATAACAAAATCACGAAACTTCTTTATAGTGAACTGGCTTATTTTGACTTTAATAAGTATATTAGCTTTTATGTAACAATTGAATCCATCCAAACAGAAAAAATCATAATGGATATAGGGTTTTCTGGTATTTTTAAGATGTGGATAAACCAGGAACCAATCTGTATTGGAATGGAATTTCAACAGCGGAAATTTATCAACTTATTACTTAAAAAGGGTAAAAATGAAATTATTATTGAGTACATAAATCAAAGAGATAATATATTAGCACATGGCTATATTCAAATATATAATTATGAAACCGTATTAAGAGGTAAAATTTTTCCCTCATTAGCTAATAAGGTATTAAATAGTAAAATAGAAGTCATTTCGAAATATGATGCAGATGAAGGAATTCTGGAGTTTATGCTTTTATGTCCTAAAGATTTAAGCATACAAGCGGAGTATATAAATCTAGATATGGATGAAAGAGAAAAAGTTGAATTAAGAGGGCTTACAAAATATAGAATAGGCTTTGAACATTATAAAGAGAGAATATTTCATTTTGGTATCAAATTGAGAGACGAAGATGACTTTATAAGTTTAGCAGTTAATTTGCCAGAAAGAGAGTTATCAATACTGTATGATATGGCAGAGACTTATAAATATGAGGAGTATCCACAAAGTGGGATTATGGTTCGAGGGCTTCTTAAAAAATTAGCGAAGACCTATTTACCAATGAAGAGGCGATATGATTTAGCCAAACTATTACATAATATTTTGAATAAATATCAGGTACATACAGATAGAAAATATTATCTTTCGGATATTGATTCTTCTGTACAAGAAGTGATTGTTAAACTGCCGGATGATTACGAGGATACAATTTCTTATCCTTTAGTGTTGTATTTAGTAGATAAAGAAGAAGCTTTCTTCAGCGAAACTATATCTGATTATACCGGATATATTTTGGCTGATTTTTACTGTGGGGGTATTTTGGGTGGCGGATATATGAGTGAGGCTAGATACCTAGAAGTTTTAAAATACCTATTTGACAATTACAACATAGATAAGAATAGAAT
Source organism: Anaerocolumna cellulosilytica (assembly GCF_014218335.1). Classification (GTDB taxonomy): domain Bacteria; phylum Bacillota; class Clostridia; order Lachnospirales; family Lachnospiraceae; genus Anaerocolumna; species Anaerocolumna cellulosilytica. The sequence continues at coordinate 2,058,744 of NZ_AP023367.1, forward strand.
TTATATGATTGGTCAAAGTCATTCTAGTTTTGACCTGTGGTTTTTATTGGAGACTCGTCCAGATTTAATTGCAGCGGCCTTCATTATATCGGGATCGCCCAAATACGACAACATAAGGAATGTATCAAACCAACACATTACCAATGTTATATCTAATTATGATTATAATTACATAAATAATTATGGTGTAATTAAAGATACATTAAAATCAAACAGATATCAAGAAATTGAGTTAAAAGATATTATACATGATTCTTTGTCTGACTATACTTTATATCCTATCTTGGATTTCTTTCATGGGAAACAAAGAGAAGAGTATCCAAGAGAGATACATTTTAGGACAGAAATGAATCGATATTTGAAGTCATATTGGATTCGTGCTTATGGTATTACTTACGGGAAAACTTACTTAAGACTCAGCGCAAAAATTGTATCAAACGATGTGATACAAATAGCAGCAGAAAACGTAGTGGGTTTTGAAATAAAACTACCTCCAATCGTAAATAAAAAGAAATTTGTTATAGTTGTTAATGAAGAATCATTTGAATTTGCTAACTATTGCGAAAAGTCTGTAATATTCTCCTTTGATATTAATAATCAGTATATGAGAGTCAATAGATGGTCATTACCCATTCGTTATCGGAAAGGCTTAGGAATTTTAGATGTATTTACGGCTCCACTTAAAATATATATACCAGAAAACCATAGTAGAATAGTATTCGATACCGCAGAAAAATTTTCTTCACCATTAACCTATGGAGTTATCAATAAATTTGACATAAAGTATCCGATTGATTCTATAAAGAATTATGATGCCAGCCAATGTAAAAACCATAATATGGTATTTATTGCTGTTAATAACAATATTCAAGACATAGAACAATACTTTGGAACGAATATGAGAATACCAATTAAAACGTATTCCGATTATTTTCAATATAAAGATAGAAAATATTTTGAAGATTACTGTATTCTACAAATCATAGCAAATCCAGATGACAATGAAAGAAGTATTCTTTTTATTCATGCAAATAATGAAAAATTATTGCAACGAAATTTATTAACGAGAAATGTTATTATTCCATTTATGTTTAATGGTTTTCATTCTTATTATCATAATGAAGCTGTTGTTATGTATAAAAATAAATATTATGCAATTTATGAATGGGGCAATGATTTAACAGAAATATAATATACCTAAATAAAGGAGAGGGCGATGGAAAGGGAAGAAATAAAACATTATTTAAAAGATGTTATAGAGGAGATACTAGAAATCCAATATGGTGATGATTTATTTAGTCAAGAACTTACTAATTTAAGCTTTAACTCCATCTCATTTATTAAATTAATTGTAAAACTTGAAACAGAGTTTGATATAACGTTTGGTGAAGAAATCACTTTGCTCCAAAAGAATACAACTGTATATGATATCGTAAATGCTATCTATGCAAACACAATTGAGAATAATGAGAACTTATTGGAGGATAAGTAATAGTTAGAATATATTAAAAGAGCAGGATGGAGACAAGTATGATAATAGATTGTGTATTGATTGGTTTTAATGATGAAAAAACGGAAGCAACTTTAAAAAAAACGGAGGCATACAAAAATAAGGATGCCGCCCATAATCATGAAATATCAAGGTCTGCCATAGTAGATGGACATATAATGAAATACTCGGACTTGGTACGGGAGAGTATTAGTCGTGCAACAAGAATGAAAAGTGATTTATCCATATACCGTATGCCTAATATAGATGTACATGATTTACACCATTATTTAAAGAAAAGGAATATACATGCAGCAATCGTAAATGATTTCACATTAGATAAGAAAAAGCTTACATATCTACTTCGAAATTCAAGTCCTAAATTAGTGGGGATTTCTTCTACCTGTGTTGTTGAAGCAGAGCCAATAAGAGAGATGGTTGATTTTATACGAAATATAAACCCGACTATTCCTATTGTAGTTAGAGGTCCGTTTATAAATAATATTAATTATGAATATCAGAATTATAAAAAGATAGCTTTGTTACAAAGGATGGGAGCAGATATTTACATACATGAACGACAGGGTGAAAAAACACTGCATAATATATATTTGGAACTATGTAAGGAGAAGCCAGATTTATCCAGAGTACCAAATATATTATATAAATCTAATATACAACTATATAATTCTGAACATAAAATTTTAAGAACGATTAAAGTACCTGAAAACATACATCTTGATGATGAGCCTGTGAAGGAGCTTACGTTTTATGGGAATCATATAAAACCACCTGTTTATATACGAACAGATGTAAGCTGCGTACATAATTGTACGTATTGCCCATATCCAATATCAGGCGATGACGTTATGTATTCCAGTTTGGATTCCATTGAAAAAAATCTAAATTACATACATAGTCTTGGAGTCAAATATATTATTTTTAGGGATGTTTCATTGAATAAATCTTTGGAGCGTTTTAAAAGCATTCTTCGAATGATGATAAGAAACAAATATGACTTTAATTGGTTTTCATACTTTATTATTTCCCACTCAGATGATGAAACATATGATTTGATGGAACATTCTGGCTGCAAAGGGGTAATCCTGGACATAGACTCTGGTGTGGATACAATACTAAAAAATATGGACAAGCAGGTTACAAGGAAGAAGTTAGCTTGGGGAATTAAGAAGCTAAAAGAGCATAATATTATTAGCTATGCTTCTTGCACTATAGGATTTCCTGGTGAAACGGTTGAAACTGCAAAGGAGACAATACAATTTATTGAAGACTACCGTCCTACATTTTATGATTTGCAATGCTGGTTTTATGATAATACCAGTCCAATAGCAAAAGAAAAAATATATTATAACTTAGAGGGTTCTGGTTACACATGGTCACATAAAGATATGGATAGCAGTTTAGCAAGTGACATTGTTTTTCATGGTATAAAAAAAATAACCAATTCGTATTTTATGCCATCAACATCTTTTAATCTTTGGTCGCTTGTGTATTATCTTTCACAAGGAGCAGAATTAGAGGAATTTTTTGAATTTTCAAAGATTTATAAACAAGTAATTGGCTATGAAAAAGCGGATTTGGATAAAAAATATATAGATAATATCAATGAAATAATGGGAGTATTTAAAAATAATATAAAATTATATGAGAATCTAATGATGCGCAATAAACAATAAAATTGTGGGGAGTATATTTCAAGAGGTCATCTAAAAGACAGAAGCCAGGAGGTTTTATAATGAGTAAGTTTCATGATTTAGCATTGCTTGATGACAACGAAACGAATATTAACTTGTTTTATCCTTATATATCGGAGTCATGTTTAGAAGAGATACAAGATACCTTAAAATCAAGGTGGATAGGGCAAGGTCCCAAGGTAGACCAGTTTGAAACATCATTTTCAAGAAAAATTGTTAATAATAAAGAGTGTGTAGCAGTTGGAGCAGGCACGGATGCACTTCATTTAGCATATGTTTTAGCGGGAATAAAAGCAGGAGATGAGGTTATTTGTCCGGTTTTTACCTGTACTGCAACCAATATTCCCTTATTGTATCAAAATGCAAAGGTTATATTTGCTGATATACAAAAGGAGAGTTTGAATATTGACCCAAATCATGTTAAGAAATTGGTATCTGAGAAAACAAAAGCAATTGTTTGTGTTGATTATGGGGGTTTGCCTGCTGATTTAGATGAATTAAAGGAGATTGCTAATGAATATAATATTCCATTAATTGAAGATAGCTGCCAAGCAATGGGAGCAACATACAAAGGTCAGCCAATTGGTACAATAGCTGATTATACTGTGTTTTCTTTTCAAGCAATAAAGCATATAACTTCAGGAGATGGAGGTATGTTGGTTTGTAAAAATAAGGAGGCAGCAGTTAAAGCAAAACGATTAAGATGGTTTGGAATTGATCGTAAAGCGAAGCAAAATGGAACTTGGGATAATGATATTACAGAAGTAGGATATAAATATCAAATGACAGACTTAGGAGCTTCATTGCTTATCCCTGCTTTAAATGAGTTTGATTCATTATTAAAACATAGGAAAAAGTTATTCAATATGTATGTGGATGAGTTAGAAGCAATTCAGGGTATAGACGTAGTTGGAAAAGACAAAACGGATAGATCAAATGCAGCCTGGGCATGTACTGTATCCGTTGAAAACGCTAAGGAATTACAAAGAAAATTACGAGAGTATAATATTGAATCAAATCAAGTTCATTACCGAAATGATCGATATTCTATTTTTGCTAATTCTTGTGGAGAATTTCCCAATATGGATTATATGGAAGAACGATATTTATTATTGCCCTTGCATCATAAAATCACAGAAGAGAATATTGTGAAAATATGCAGTATTATTAAAATGGGATGGTAAAGTCTTTGCAGGAGTCTAAATTTTATTGAGAGGAGGTCATTTTTTTGAATCGTGAAGTCAAATACAATATTCTCAAAACAAGCCATAAGTTTCATAAGCAAAGACGGTACTGGGAAAATAAAATAAATAACATATGCATAAATGACGGATATACAGTAAAGCAAAAAGGTGACAATCAGGAGTCTAAAAAAAGTACATATTCTTTTAAAATAGAGAAAGAGCTGTATAGGAGAATATATGAACTTTCCAATAATGATTGGAATAGTGTATTTGCTATCCTATTATCAGGTATTGTATTTGTATGGGGGAAATGTTTTGGAAAAAAAACCTTTTCTGCAGGTACACCAGTTTTTAGCAAGCATAATCAATCAATTAGTGATTTATTGATTATTTATATACTTTTTGATTTAAATAAAACATTTAAAGAATTTTTATATCATATACGTCAGGAATTAATTGATACATATGTGAATTCATCGTATCCAATAAATGAATTATTAAATGAGAAACCAAATAATATCTTTGATATTTTTGTAGAATTTACGAATATTCACAAAGTACCTCATAGGGCGGATTATAGAACCAATTTGTTTTTTTCCTTTAACGCAGATCAAGAGAAAGAAGAAATCACCGGAGAGATACAATATAATCAATCCCTTTTTCCAAAGGATATGATTAAAAGTGTTACACGTATAATAATAAATTTTATAGATCAAGTAACCCACAATAAAGACATATCTTTAAGAGATATAGAACTAATGAGTTTAGAAGAGAAAAATAGTCAGTTAAAATTATTAAATACAGCAAAGAGTGTCAATTTACCTGATGGTTCCTTATACTCATTAATTGAAAATAAAATGCTTCAATCGTGTACGAAAAATGCCCTTATATTTGGCGATGATAAGATGAGTTATAAACAGTTGGGAGAAAGAGTAAATGAAACGTACATTACCTTAAAACAAACAGGGGTTAAAAAGGGGTCGGTTGTAGTTATCAATATAAGCAGAGGTTTTGATTTAATTACTACAATACTATCCGTATTAAAATGTGAAGCAATTTGTTTGCCAATAGACAATAAAACGCCAGAAGCCAGAATGAAATACATGATAGAAAATGCTAGTGCAGATTTTATAGTGCATAATAAGGAAGGCGTAGTAGAGTGCAGCAAATGTATAGTAAACTCAATAAAACAGGTACACAATGAATGTATTTATATAATTTACACTTCAGGATCTTCCGGTACTCCCAAGGGAGTTATGTTAAGTGAAAAGGGAATAAAGAACCATGCTTTTGCTAAGATAAAAGATTTAGGAATAACCTCTTTAGATAGGGTTGCTTTTAATTTTAGTATAAATTTTGTTGCCTCCATCTGGCAGATAATAAGTCCATTACTAGTTGGTGCTGAAATCGTCATATACAATGATGATGTCCTAAAAGATTCCTATGATTTTATGAAAAAAGTTCAACAAGACAGGGTAACAACTTTGGCACTTGTTCCATCATCACTTCATACTTTTTTATTACATATAGAACATGAAAGTGAACTGATTGATTTACATGATTTGAATACATTACTTTTAACAGGTGAAAAAGTGCCAGCAGAATTACCACAACGTTTTTATCGTTATTACAGTACTAAACTTATGAATGGCTATGGGCAAAGTGAGTGTTGCGATGACACACTGCATTATATAATACCTAATAATCAAATGGATAAAGAAGTACCGATTGGACGTCCCATCACCAATACACGCGTCTATATTTTAGATACCAACAAAAAGATGTTACCCATAGGTTTTCCGGGTGAATTATGTATTACAGGTGATTGTCTGTCTTTTGGATACTTAGACGATAATGAACTAAATAAAAAACGCTTTATATCTCTGATGGAATACGAAAGAAATAATTTCGTTTACTGCACAGGAGACATCGTGAGATGTTTAGAAGATGGTACTATTGAATATATTGGGAGAAGAGATAGACAAGTTAAAATCAGAGGGTATCGAATTGAAATCGAAGAAATAGAAGCCAGGCTAAAAAAGCACCCTGAAATTAATGATGCGGCAGTTATTGTGAAAGATAGCCAAGATGAAAAATATCTATGTGCATTTATTGTATCATGCTTAAAAGAAATTCAAATTAAAGACAATTTAAAAGAATGGCTACCGGAATATTTGATTCCTTCTAAAATTGTAGTTGTAAATGAGCTGCCTGTATTACCAAGTGGAAAAATTGATTATTGTTCATTGAATCAGGTAGAATGCAGCCATATAACAAACGAATTGCAATTAATTGAAATGACACCTTTTCAAAAAAAGCTGAAAGAAATATTTTGTTATGCATTAAATATCAATGACATTGGTATGGATGATAGCTTTTTTGACATGGGGGGAGATTCTCTAAATGTTATTAAAGTTACCTTTCATTTAACAGAATATGCAATTGAAATTCATGCTAAGGATGTTTATAAGTATTCCACCATAAGAAGCCTAAGTAAATATATTATTGAAACTCATCAAATTGATTCAAAGGAGATTGAATATAAAGTAAGAGAAATATGGATAAAATTATTAAAAAAATCCGAAATAGACAATAATATAAACTTTTTTGATTTAGGCGGCTCTTCATTACTTATAACAGAAATGCTAACAATGCTAACAGAAGTATTTCGAATTGATATAAATATATCAGATATTTTTGCTTATTCTACTATAAAAGACTTATCGGAATATATATATTGTCTGCAATGTAAGAAAGAGAGGATTTTATACGAAAATGTCTAATATTGAAGAAAAGAATACCGAACATAGTAAGCTATATGAGGAAATAGCTGTAATTGGTATTTCAATCAAATTCCCCAAGGCGGATACACTCGAGGAATTATGGAGTCTCTTAGAAAAAGGAGAAGATTGTGTCCGGAAAATTCCTCAGCAAAGAAAGAAAGATGCAGATAATTATTTTTATTTCATCAATGAACAAGAGAAAGCATCAGAATATATTGAAGCTGCTTATTTAGATCGGATTGATCAGTTTGACTATTCATTTTTTGGGTTATCTCCCAGAGAGGCACAGCTTATTGATCCCAATCAAAGATTATTTTTAGAAATAGCATGGAAGGCATTAGAAGATGCACGCATGGTGAATGAAAATAAAAAGACGGTAAATGTGGGCGTTTACGCTGGATATAGTGGACATAGCAGTTATTCAGAAATGATAAGAAAGGTAGATGCATCGTCAGCGGCAGTTTCATCAGTTGGAAACTGTAATCCAGTTATACCAGGCAGACTTTCCTATTTCATGAATTTTGAAGGTCCATGTATGATAATAGATACATCTTGTTCTTCTTCTTTAGTGGCAATACACGAGGCCTGCAAAGGCCTGCATAACCAAGAATGTGAGATTGCAGTAGCAGGTGGGGTACAGGTACATTCAATACCCATTCGAAACGCGGATATTGGAATACAATCTTCTGACGCAAGGAGTAAATCATTTGACGATGAAGCGGATGGGACAGGCATAGGAGAAGGAGTGGGAGTTGTTGTTTTAAAACCGCTACGAAATGCCTTGCAAGATCACGATAATATTTATGCAGTAATAAAAGGGAGTGCAATTAATCATGACGGGCGTTCCATGGGAATATCTGCACCAAATCCGGTAGCACAATCAAAGGTTATACAGAAGGCGTGGATGAATGCAGGAATTGATCCACGTAAAATTTCGTATATTGAGGCACATGGTACAGGTACCAAGCTAGGAGATCCTATTGAAGTGGATGGTATAAGCAGGGCATTTAGGTTTTATACGGAAGATAAAAATTTCTGTGCAATTAGTTCGATTAAGAGTAATTTCGGTCATTTAGATAGTGCAGCAGGTATTGCGGGATTTGTTAAAGCAATACTACAATTGCAACATAAAAAAATTGTGCCAACTGTACATTATAGTAAAATCAACCGTAATATACCAATTCATGATACACCAGTCTATGTAAATGATAAATTGGCGGATTGGGAATCAATGGATGGAAAAAGGCTATGCGGAGTCAGTTCATTTGGTATCAGCGGTACAAACTGTCATATTATATTAGAGGAAGGGTCCAGCCACATAAGCAACAATATTCCAAAGCAGATACTTAAGAAAACAAGTTGCTGGCTTAAGCTTCCAGAGGCAGACAAAACAAAAGTATCCATGGTATCTGAGAAAAAGAAAGAACCAATCAAAGCATTGTTTGATAATGAAAATATGAAACATCTGGTAGGTAGTATTTTTCAGGACGTATTGGGTATAGAGCATGTAAATGACAATGAAGATTTCTTTTCACTTGGAGGAGACTCGATATTTGCTATTGAAATGATTCAGAAGATTAATAAAAAAATAGATGTAGAACTTACCCTTGAAGATTTATATAATCATCTGACAATAAAAGAACTGACAGATGTGATAATGGAGAAAAGAAAGAACAGCAAGCAGTTCATCCCTCAAATACCAAGAGTAGATGAAGAAAGATATTATCATACTACCTATAATCAAAAACGAATTTATTCTCTATGTAAATTAAATCAAGAGAAAACGCATTACAATATTTATGCAGTATATAATATTAAGGGGAACTTTGATCCCAATCGATTGAATGAAGCTGTATGTAAAGTAATAGAAAGGCACGAAGTGTTCCGGACATCATTTCATTTATCAAATGATGTAATCATGCAGAGAATTAATTCTAATATTGATTTTAAGTTACAATATATAGACAACCCAGAAAGTAGTTTGCCAGAGCTGCTTTCAGAAATCATTCAACCATTTAACCTTGAACACGCACCTTTAATTCGAGTTACATTAATTAAGTGGAAAAATGAAGATTTTACCTTAGTTACTGATATGCATCATATGATTTCAGATGGAAAATCATGTGCTGTTTTTACGGATGAATTAATGAACTTATATAATGGAATGCATTTGCCAAAAGTAACATTACAATTTAAGGACTTTGCCGAATGGCAACACAACTATTATAAATTAAATAAAGAAAAAATGGAGCAGCACAAGGAGTATTGGTTGAATATGTATAAAGAAAGACCAGAATTATGTAGGATACCTAGTGATAAGCATACAGATGATTTGTTCGAGTTTACTGGAGAAACATTGTATTTTATGCTGCCCTCAGAGTTAAAAGATAAGTTGAAAAACTTACATACAGAGCTTAAGGTCACCTTATTTACATTATTTATGTCTGCGTATTTTATACTGCTTCATAAATACACTGGCAAAAATGATTTGATGGTGGGGACTGCTTCCATGGGGCGAACACATCAAGAGACGGAATATATAATAGGGTTGTTTGTAAATACCCTCCCCCTACGAACTTTGATTGATGAAGATATGCACGTTAATCAATTTATTATGAATGTATCGGCATTAATTATTGATGCCTATACACATCAGGATTACCCGATTAGTGAATTAATTCGTGAACTAGAATGGAAACATAAAGAAAAGGAAAATCCTTTATTTAGTACCATGTTTATTAATCAAAGTGCAAAGGAAAACACCTTTAATACGAACGATTTTACAATCAGCCAAGTAAACTTTAATAATCAGGACAGTAAGTTTGATATAATGATAAATTATACAAGCAAAGAAGGGGAATGGTGTTTCAGTATTAATTATTCGACGAACTTATATAATAAAAACACAATAGAAAATCTGTGGATAGACTATATAAAAATATTACAGAGTATAACAGAAAATGTTCACACACCGATATGTGAAATAAACCTCTTGGAAGAAGAATCCTCATCACCTGCTGCTCTGTTTGAAATAGAATTTGATTTTAATTAGGAAAGGAGAAAAGTATGTCAGATTATTCTTCTGCACAAAATAAAATAGGTGCATTACCTTGTTTTTATGCAAATTTAAAACATTTATTAGAAATGCATGAAATCGTATTGACGGAAGCAGACATTTATTTTCTCTGCGGATACTTCAGCCCGGAAAGCATAGATAATGAATCGAAATATAGATTAAAATATCCGTCATATGCAGTACAATTGCATAATTTTTGTATGCGTACATATATAGACTGCGAAATGAATTTCGACGAAAATAGTAATTATATTTCTTCAGAAATTAATCAAGATCTTTTTCAAGATAGAAAAGTATTATTAGCAGTGGATGCAAAAGTATTGGATCATTTAATCATTCAATCCTATGCCAGAAATTGTCACTTTCTTATTTCTACAGGATTAAATCCGAAAAGCCATATCTGTGTTTCGGATTTTTTTGTTATTGATAGGGAAGGGAAAGTTAACACATATGTAGGTGAATACCAATACAATTGTATTAAGGATGCTCTTTATGGATACATATATATGAAAAATATAGATAAGAATCTGGTTGACAAAGCGGTTAACAACATGGTGGATTATGTGGTACAAGAATTAGAAAGACTGCTGTATAAGACAGAAGATGGATCATTATCAGGACTAGGGCTTCTTGAGAGCCTATTAAATAGAATTGGGAAAGAAAGCTATGAAGACTCATTCATAGAAAAGGAATCCTTTTACAACTTGATTATGATACTTATCTCAAGACATATCATTTTTTTTGATTATATTTGCGATTTTATGAATCAATATCAAGTAAAAGATGGTGAGAATATGACACAAAAATTTATGAAAATCAAGAATTCATGGGATAAAATAACCAATATGATGGCGATTCAAACATTTGCTTATAATTATAAGAGAAATAAAGCCATCTCATATGAAGCAGGGGAACTAATAAAGCAACAACAAAATTTACTATTACAGCTAATAACCAACCTTAGAGGAGACAGAATATGATTGAATTGCTAAAATCGAAAATACACAGAGCAGTAGTAACAGATGCTAATATTAATTATGAAGGCTCCATCACAATCGGGGAAAGACTTATGGAAAGTGCAAGGATTCTTCCTTATGAAAAAGTAACAGTAGTAGATATTCAAAATGGGAATCGTTTTACTACTTACGCTATTAAGGGCAAAGAAGATCAATCCATCTGTGTAAATGGAGCAGCTGCCAGATTAGTCAGCATCGGAGATCAAATCATTATTATGGCCTATTGTTTCGTTAATGAGACAGATTATAAAAAGAGTTATGAACCTAGGGTTTTATTAGTAGATTCATCGAATCAAATAATAAAACAAGAGAATTAAAATAAATTAATACGGGGTGAAATCTATGGTGTCTTATAGTGTGCCTAGTGATTTTTGTAGCAATACGTTAAAAAAGCTTAATGAAATCAATGGCTTAAAGAGTAAAGGTTTTATATCTGAAGTGTATGGACAAGTAACAGAGGGAACATTTATTGCTTCTGGCAGAATGCCATCATTACTTCCTCAAGTAACTATGAAGCAATTAGAGGTATATTTGGAATCGTGTAAGAAATACAATATAAAATTTAATTACACTTTAAATGCATCTTGCATGTCAAATAAGGAATTAATACATATAAAGGAATTAAAGCAATTCATTTCTGAGCTGTACCAGATGGGAATACGGTCATTTACAGTTACACTGCCAACATTAATGGATACTATTAAGAGCATGTATGATGATGTAGAAATAAAAGCCTCAGCCATTTGTGAAATAAACAGCCCAGAAAAGGCTAGTTATTATAAGGAAATGGGTATTAGTAGAATCGTTGTAGAACCGGATATAACTAGAAAATTTGACATACTTGAGAAAATATGTAAGGTGTTTGGTGATGGGGTAGAGATTATTGTGAATAACATGTGTCTCAAAGGCTGTCCATATAAGATGTTTCATTATAATTTTGAGTCCCATGGGGAACAAATGAAAGAGCATAGTAACTATTATTATCATAAATGCAGTTTACAAAAAGCGAATAAAGCATATAACTATATAAAATTAAATTGGATACGACCTGAGGATATATACCGATATTCGAGTATCGGAATCAAATCTTTTAAGATTCAAGGAAGAAATAATAAAAATGGAGACAATATTAATAAAATTATACAGTATTATCTTGAGGAATCATTTGATGGAAACTTGTTAGACTTATTAACACTATTTACGCCATATAATTCATTTCAGCCTTATATAGATAATAAAAAATTAGACGGATTTTTAGAACCATTTTATCAGAATAAAGATTTTTGTACCGGTTTATGTGATACTTGTTTGTACTGTATGGATTATGCAAAAAAGAGTATGGATGTATCAGAGTTAAAGACATTAAACCAATATGCAACACAATTTTATGAGAAAGTAAATCGTCTTGATTAGTTTGTAAAGAGAGAAGAAATTATGAGAAAAGAAGATATTGCGATTATTGGAATTGCAGTTAAATTAGCAGATATAGAAGAGTTAAGTGAGTATTGGGAATGTCTTGCGGATAAAAAACATTGTAATAAAGAATTATCTAATCAAAGAATAAGTGATATCAATAAGTATATGAAGTATATCAATAAAGATCCAATACATACGTTTCCAAAAGCCGCTTATCTGGATAGGATTGATACCTTTGATTATGATTATTTCAACATTCCATATCATAAGGCAATCAGCATTGAACCAGCAAATCGTTTATTTATGGAAACAGCTTGCCAATGCCTTGAAGAAGCAGGTTATACAAAAGAATTAATGAAAAATATAAAGACTGGAGTTTTTACAGGATATGGGAGGGAGCCGGGCTATTATGAGATGTTTAAGGTTAGGCATCCAGATGTAAGAATCAGTTATTTTGCAGAATCTTTTATTGCTTCTTATATGATGCATTTTTATAATTTACGAGGACCAATATTGACAATTAATTCTTCTTGTTCTTCATCTTTAGCGGCATTGCACTATGCCTGTCACTCAATCCGCACGAATGAATGTAAAATGGCGTTAGCAGCAGGGGTGCAGATACATTATTTACCAAATGATAAACAAGAAATAGAGTTGTTAATAGAAAATGGACAATGTAAACCTTTTGATCAGTTTGCAAAAGGTATGGGATTCGGTGAAGGTGTTTGCGTAATATTATTGAAACGGTTGGAGGATGCAATAAAGGATCAGGATCATATATATGCAGTGGTAAAAGGAAGTGCTGTAGGCAGCAATGGCAGTGCTATTGGATTATATGCTCCGAATCCTGGTGCCCAGATAGAAACCATTTTATCGGCGTGGAATGATGCAGCGATTAACCCAAGAACCATTACCTATATAGAAACACATGGTTCTGGTACACAATTAGGTGATACCATTGAATTTGAAGCAATCAATAAAGCATTTCGTAATTCTACAAAGGATAATCTGTTTTGCGCAATTGGTTCTGTTAAATCCAATTTGGGGCATACTGGCTATTGCGCAGGTCTTGCAAGTCTTATAAAAGCGGTCTTGCAATTGAATAAGAAACAGATTGCAGGAACTGTACATTTTCGTAAACCAAACCAAAACCTAAACCTAAAGGACAGTGCAATTTACATAAATAAAGAGCTTAGTTACTGGGAAAGATACGGTAATGAAAAAAGAAGATGCGGAATCAGTTCATTTGGCGTAAGTGGAACAAACTGTCATGTGGTGTTAGAAGAGTATGACAATGTAAAAATAAATAATCATTTATCCAAGGGGATTTCCTTCAAGAGTAAACGATGCTGGCCAGAATTTTTAGATTACAACGGGAGGTAAATGAATGCAGGCGATTCAATCAATTTCCAGGTTATTGCCAATACAGAAATCCATATTATATACCATGCTTCGTAATAAGGATTCCGATTTTTATCTAGAGCAATGCTGCTATCGTTTAAAGGGTAAAATTGATATAGAAAAGGTGGAGCATGCATGGCAGTATGTGGTTAATAAACATGATGCATTAAGAGGATATTTTGTTTGGCATAAACTTAGGGAGCCGGTATTTGTTATACTAAAAGAAAAGAAGATAAAGTGTATTATTTGTGATATAAGACAGTCAGAAGATATGCAGGAAGATAAATGCAGGCATGAACGTATACAGGAATGGAATAAAGGGGTTGATATTACAGTCGATCCTATGCGTATCACAATTTTGATCCTATCGGATACAGAATGTGAAATGATTATTACTTTAAATCATATCTTATTTGATGGCTGGAGTAATGCAATTATTATGAATGATTTTTATCGATATTATTTATACTTAATGGGGGAAGCTATAATTTTCCATGATAAAACAACAAGTGTAAACTATAGTAATTATATAAAGCATGAGTTAAAAAGAACGGATAATCCACAATGTATTGATTTTTGGAAAAGGTATTTATCTGATTTATCGGGTAAGGATTATCCGAGTATTTATGGAAAAAAACAGATGGAAGAGGAAAAATTAAAAATTCCTGAAGAAGTTTTGAATAAAGTAAATAAATATTGCAAATTACATTCGGTTAGCTTTGCTAATCTTTTTTATTTATTATGGGCTTTTATTGAAAGTACTGAGGGTGGCTGTAAGGATGTTTGGGAGGCTGTCACTCTTTCTGGAAGAGATATGAATGATATGGACTGTTTGAACGGTTTAGTGGGGGTGTTTATTAAAACGATGCCGTTGAGAATCAGATGGGACAGTCAATCATCCATGGAGAGCTTGTTTATAAAAATAAAAAAGGAGTTATGGGAAATAGATAAGCATAAATATATTTCTGGTCTAGAACTGTTTAACTTGAATCCAAAACTGAACGCAGCCATGAATAAAATTTTGGTGGTTCAAAACTATCCTGTTGATTCCATATTGGTATATAAGGAACGAGTAGTCTCTATAGAATTGGTATCCTCTTTTTACAAACCCGATGCTGACCTTATCGTATCAAATAGTACATTTAGAGATTCAAATTATATAAAGCTTCTCTATAACAACAAGATATATACAGCGAATCATATTAACAAGATTGGTAATAAATTTTTACAGGCGTTTCAATATTTAGCGGATAACAGTGATAAGCAAATAACAGCAGAGATGATATGTAATTGTATAAAATAATATGTAAGGAAGTGAAGAGATGAGCTATTTTAGTATTCCTGCTGATTTTAAAATAGAAACAGTAGATAAGTATATTGATATAAATGAAAGATATGATGATCAAATTATTGAAACCTATGGTCAGATTAATAGCAAAGATAATTTGTTTGGTTCAGGGAGGCCTTGGGATCTTATTCCATTAGTGGGATGGGGAGAATTGGAAAAATATATTTGCTATTCACAAAAAAACAATATTAAATTTAACTATGTACTTAATTCACTTTGTTTGGGAAATAAAGAGTTTACTGACGAAGGAGTAGATGAAATCCTTTGTTTTATAAAACAATTGTATTCTATTGGTATTACTTCATTAACCGTTGCAATGCCTTCATTGATTGAATTAATAAAATATACAGGTTTACCATTTGAGATAAAGGCTTCTACAATATGTAATATAACCAATAGTGATAGAGCAAAATCATATAAAACAATGGGTGTAGATCGAATCGTATTGGATGAAAGTATTAATAGAGATTTTAATGAGTTAAGAGCTATACGAAAGGTTTATGGAGAAAAGGTTGAGTTAATTGCAAATGTGATTTGCTATAAAAATTGTATCTATCGATTTTATCATCATAATCAAATGTCACATGATTGGGAATATGGCAAGAAGAATAGTATAGATTATTACTCAAACAGATGTGCTCTAAAAAGAATGGATAAGCCAGAAAATATACTCAAGATGAATTTTATTCGACCTGAAGATATAACTTATTACGAAGATATAGGAATACAGTACTTTAAATTACAAGGAAGGCAGGCAGTTATGAAGGGAAATCTGCCGAAAGCAGTTGAATCCTATTTTAAGCGTTCTTATGATGGAGATTTACTGCTGTTGTTAGATAGTTTTACTCCCACGAATAATTTTCGTCAACCAATACATAACAAATCATTAGACGGATTTATTGAGCCTTTCTATAGAAATAATATATGTTCTAATAATTGTAGCCAATGTAATTATTGTTCTGAATTCTTTAGCCATAATTTTCTTGTTAAAGATACGATTGAAACAAATAATTTAGCGAAAACATATTATTCATCGACGGATTCGTATATAAATAAAATCAAAAAAATTATGGGAGACAAAATAAATGGAGAATAAGTTTCAGGATATAAACACTTTATCAAAAGGGGATCAAGTAGAGTTACCCCCATTTGATATAAAAGAATTGTTTGAAAAAAGTGTGAAAAAATTTCCAGATAATACCGCTATAATAACTACAGCGGAAGTAAAGCAAAAAGATATGTTTAGAGGAAATGATATAAATTATAGGATAGAGGATATGCAAGGTTGTTTCCGCTTGCATATCTTTACATTAAGCAGGAAATTGAACTCACAATATACAGTATGGAGATCATCCGAGAATCATTGTTTGATTTTAAGTAATTCGGCATCTGATATACTTAAGAGAATGGACGGAAGTAAGAGTATTTGGGAAACTTACTTAGAACTTCAGGATGATTGTAGAGAATTAGTAATTGAATTCATACATATTGACAAACCGGTTTGTGTTGAACATCAATATAATGTAAGGTATGAATTGCAAGCATCAAAGTATGAGCATATTCATTGGTTAGTAAGCAAATTTTATCAGCTGGGATTTGTTGAAATTGTAAAGAAAAAAATGCATTTACAATTAAAAAAACAAATAATTAATTGGAATCAAAATTTGAAAGGTTCTCCGAAAATGATTCTTAGTCAGAAGGAATGCTTGAAAACAGATATATTACTTCTGGGAGATAAACCGGGAACCGCTGCAGTGGGTTTATTATATTTGGCTTCCTATTTACAGAAAAATAATGTACAGGCCAGGTGTCTATTTGTTAACGAATGGTGGGAAAATAATAACTTTGAAGACGAATTGTATCAATTACTTGACGCATCACAGCCTAGTTATGTTGGGCTTAGTATGAAGTGGTTTCCGCATATTTATCGTGTATTACAAATGGCGAAACTTATCAAAAAGCATAATGAATCAATTAAAATTATTATAGGGGGAGATACGGCTTCTTATTTTGCAAAAGAATTTATTAAAGAGGAAGTAATTGACTATGTTGTGATAGGAGATGGGGAAGAGCCATTATATAAGATATGTCAAGGGTTTGATGATATACCAAATTGCATATATAAACGAAATAATGAAATAATAACGGGTGGAATTATGTTAGAACATAATTGCAGTGCGGAGTTGTTTCAAATTGATGAAATTGTATTAGATCCCCAAAACATAGTATTTACTTCATTATATATACCAACTTCAAGGGGATGTACATATGATTGTATACAATGTGGTGGTACAAAAAAAATACAAAATGAAGTATATCAAAAAAACAATTGTTCTTGTTTACGACCTTCTGAATTAGTAAGGAACGACATGATATGTACAATGCCATATACCACTGCTTATATGTTTAGTTTAAGTGGAGATGTTAACGAAAACATTGATTATTTTAGAAAGGTATGGGAAGGCCTGGATTTAAGTGATACCTCATTAGCGTTGTTTGGTATTGCTTTGCCGGATGAAAACATATTACGATTAGCTTGTGAAACCTTTAAATATGTTCGTTTGGGCATTGATATATGCAGTTTATCACAAAGGCAGCGAGAAAGTATAGCTGCACAAACAAATTGTAAACCGCAGCCAACAGATGAAGAAATTATTTGTTTAATAAAAATATGTGAGGAATACCCTAATTGTGAGGTAGATATTCATACAATTGCTGGTATGCCTTATTTAATTCCGAGTGATTTTGAAATGGGTAAAATATTTATAAAAAAACTGCTATCCTATAAATCATTTAAAAGTTTACAATGGGGGAAATTACATGCGCAGCCAGGCACTTCCTTAAGTCTTTCTGCGAGTAATTTTGATATGGATTCGACAGCTAAGACTTATTTGGATTTTTATTACTATAGTAAGCGTAATTATGAATCACAAATATATCCTGAACAAGAAAATTATAATTATCCTTATGTTTATTACAAGGATAAGAAGCTAAACGAACAGATAATCCCCTATTTTATCCAATTAAGCCTGGATTTAGAACATACCATAACAAACAGGACGAAGTTAATATATGAAGAAATAGATTACGCAACTTTACATGAGGCTTCTGACAGAGTTGCAGCTTATTTAAGCTCAGTAGGAATCACTTCCGAAAACAATGTAATCCTCTTAATCAATCATCGTATTTTATTTGCAATTGGGTTATTAGCCTTAGTAAAATCAGGTATTGCGTATATACCTCTTGATGAGCAATTTCACAAGGAAATGCTTCATAAGGTTAAAACAGAGGTAAGCTGTTCTGGAATTTTAAGTGATTGTACGTTAGAAGAGGGGAATTTAAGCATACCTATCAGTGACATAATAAATTTTGATATTGATATACCAATTATTAATAAAAATTATTATAATCATATTTTATATCGTATTTATTCTTCCGGAACAACGAGCAATCTGAAAGTTATATCACTTAAGCAAAAAGGAATAATTAATTATACCTTATGGAGAAATGATAAGTACCGTTTAAAAGAGGACGATGTGATACTTCAGCTATTGTCAGAAGCATTTGATGGGTTTGGCTCTAATTTCTACTCCGCACTGTTATCTGGTGCAAAACTTTTAATGCCATCTAAAAAACATAATAAAGATTATATGCTAGTGCGTAATATGCTAATTGAACATAAAGTGACCAATATGAGTTTAGTTCCTATTATGTATGAATTAATGCTTGAAGTTTCGAAACAGCCATTTAAAAGTTTAAAATCTGTAGTTTTGGCTGGAGAAACAAGCTCACTTAATTGTATCAAACTAAGTAAGGAAATAAATCCCAATACGATGTTGATAAGCGAATATGGACCTACAGAAAATAGTATTGCTTCGACAGCATACATCGGATTAGATGAAAAAACATTAAATTGCATTGGTAAACCAATACAAAATGTAAATACATATATTATAACGAAGGATGAACATATAGCAGGTTTTGATGAAGAAGGTGAAATTTGCTTATCAGGTATTGGTTTATTGGATGGTTTTGAACTGGATTCGTGTGATTCTATTTATATGTATACGGATAGGAATGAACCGCTTTATCGAACAGGTGATTTAGGTATGTGGTGTAAGAATGGTAATATAATATTTTTAGGTAGAAAAGACCGAAACATTAAATTGAGTGGAATAAAAATTCATTTAGATGATGTGGAAAGGGCTTTGCTAAGCAATGATGGAATTAAGGAAGCAGCAGTATTAGCAGCAAATGATAATATGATTGCATATGTTGTATTAAACCCAGATGGCAAACTTCATTACATTAAGCAAGGTTTAGAAACTCATCTTGCTGCATACCAAATACCAAATCAATTTATTGTTTTAGATCAGCTTCCAAGATTGCCTGGAGGAAAAATAGATTACCAGCTACTAAAGAAAACATCAATAAATAGACAGGGAAATATGAATACGGAAATGACAGATACTGAAAAATGGATTTATTCACTTTGGGAACATCAACTTGGTAATAATCAATTTAATCAGTATGACAGTTTCTTTGATATTGGAGGTAATTCACTAATGATAATGAAAATTTATAATGAAATTAATAAAGATGAGGAAATTGTATCAGTTACAGATTTATTTGAATATACCACGATTCAGAAATTAGGAGTTCATATTGATACTATTAAAAAAAATTCCTTCAGTTACTAATGATGAATGAATTCCTTCATTTGGGTAGAGCTAACTAACTATTATTTTAATAATCCCAATAAATAGAACGATTGCTTGTTTTATATAATAATTACATAATTTAATATTATTGTAAGCTTTAAAATATTTGGAGGTAAAGAATTTGACTTTACGGTCTCTGAATATATTCGAATTGTGAAAGGAGGTGTTAATCTACTGTTTTTTAGTAGATAGCCTTATGAAAAGTAAATTTATACCATTTAATGATTTTTGGATTAATTGTGTTTCAACGATAACTTATTCAGTACTTTTATCTAGTAAGCAGGTTGATAAATCAATTGTATATAATAATAATTATGTATACGATATTGTCACAGATAATATGGAGTCTTCAAATACTTTTAATTCCATTGTTGTTCAGATGAAACATGAGGAAATGAATGCACGAATATTTACGAATGGGTCTATTATTGAATGGACAGATGAATACAGTCTTATAAATACCCTAATATCAAATTTAGATTTAGGAAAGGTAGTTACACCTGGGGTTGATCTTTATTATTGTATTGATGAAAATATGTATAGAAATAAATTTCACAAAGAACGCTTAGCTTTGTTGAATGGATATGATAAGGAAAAAGAAATATTCTATGTTTTTGAAATGGGAAAGTCTGGTTATAGCGAGCATATAGTACCTTATCATGAATTAACTTTAGCTGCATCAAAGTATACTCGTGATTCATTCATAAGTGACATAGGTGATAATTTAGATGAATTCATGTATCAGTACAGCGATATCCTGCAAAATGCAAATGAAATAATTGCCTCTATGAATCTGGCGATAAATCAATTGGACTTAATATGGAATATTGATGCTCTAAATGAATTTGAATTAAATTACTTTGGGAACATTGTTCAAACATATATTTTCAGTATGCAAAACAGGCAAAAAGCCAATCGATTATTATTTCAAAATGTATTTGCTAATGATGTAAAAAGTGAAGAAAAATTTGTCTTACTTGAAAAAGAGTATGAGAATATGAAGAATTTAATTATTAGAGATGTCTTTTATAATAAAAAAATAAAAGAAAAGATATTTCAACATAAGGAAAGACTAAAAAGACTATTGCTTGAAGAAAAGTACATATGGGAATCTAAGTTATCTTAACTTATAAGACAAAAGGATATATAGTTAACTATAGTTAGAGTATAATGCTCCAATTCATATTTTTGCAAATGTGAGTTGGAGCATTTGTTTGCATACGACCATTTTTTTAATGTATTACAATACTTTTTGTTAGAATTGCAAGTGTTTAGTTATCTGTATTTAATTTCCATTATTAAATAAATTATAAAAGGAGTTGATAACTTTTTGAATTCAGAAGATTTTGTTAAATTTACGGTTCAGATAATTATGATGCTTTCCATTAGTCTTATTTTAGGCCAAATAATGCGCCGTTTCAAACAACCAACAATTCTAGGTGAATTAATGGGAGGAATTATACTTGGTGTAACAGTTTTTGGATTTATCTTTCCTAACGCCTATAGTTGGTTATTCCAATCTTCGGAAAATATAGTTATAGTAAGGGATAATTTTATCAAGATGGGGATGTTATTCTTCATGTTTACTGTCGGATTAGAGATAAATATATCTGACTTGCGTGATAGTGGAAAAAGTGCCTTGATAATAGGTCTTGTGGGCACGTTATTACCGATAGCTGCTGGTGTCGGATTGGTTTACCTGATTCCAAAAGATTTTTGGGGACCAGTAGTTCAGAAGCATTTTTTTATTTTTGCATTGTTCATTGGTATTAATTTGGCTAATTCTGCCAATCCGGTTATTGCGCGGATATTAATGGATATTGGTTATATAAAAGATAAGATTGGAACCATTATTATGGCTGCCACAGTCGTGGATGATATAATCAACTGGTTTTTATTTGCATTGATTCTGAATGCCATTACTTTGGAGCAATCTACAATTAGTTCTAATTTTAATATGACAATAACAATAATTATAACAATTGCTTTTTTTGTTGTAATATTAATAGGAAAGAAATTTATCCATAAGTCTCTTGATTGGGTACGTAAACGGGTTGTTTGGCCAAATGGTTTTATCGCTGTTACTGCCTGTGTCATTCTTGTGTCCAGCAGTCTGACCGAATTTATTGGCATCCATGCCTTTCTAGGAGCTTTTTTAGTTGGGATAGCGGTTGCTGGTAGTAGCGAGGAAGCTCATAAAGCCTTTCAAGTAATTAAACGTTTTTCTCATGGCTTCTTTGCACCTATTTACTTTGTCTCAATTGGAATGGCAACAAATTTTGCAGCCAACTTCGACTTCGTATTAGTGATTACCTTAATTGTAATCGCTTCTATTACTAAATTTGGTTCAGTATTGATTGGTGCTCGTCTTTCTGGATTGAAAATTAATCGTCAGGTCATAGCCATTGCTTCTGGATTGAATGCACGTGGCGCTACCGGTGTTATATTAGCCGGAGTAGGATTAGAAAACAGTTTGATTGATGACAGAGTTTTTGTTGCCATTTTCATCATGGCATTAGCGACTTCATTTATGTCAGGTTCTATGATGAATTTCTTTTTAACCGGAAACATTCGAGTGAAAGAGGATGCCCAGGGCATGAACCATGGACAAAACAACAAAAAAATCAAACCCGACCGGGAACTTTTTTAAAGATACTTAATATACTGCATCATCCAGTTTATCATAGACTGAAACAATGATTGTGCTGATAGTTCTGTTGCCATTACCAACCTTAAGGGAAATACTAACATGGTGCTGCCGATACAAAACAAAATCCACATCATTATCTGAAATAGTTTCTTGCAAGGTAAACCCCTTGTCTTCCAAGAGCAGTGCTGCTTCATTGAGGTTTTGCCCTTCAGTAATGCCATAAATATGATATGGTACCTGTGTTATGCTGATTTTTGAAAGTCGGTAGTCGTTACTATCATAGGGATAATTAAAATAAATCCCTTCAACGCCATCTTTTGCGTCTTCTGCAAATTTAGGAAGAATATCAGAAGTTCCTTGGGACGGCTGGTTTTCCTTGTTATTTGATAATTTAAGCAGCTCTAATCCGCCAAAATCACTGTTTTGATTGATATCTGTTACAAGTTCCAAGGTTGCTTGGTATTCTTTTTCAGATTTAGTCTTATTGCTATCTGCGATAAAACGGTATCCCAGCAAACATGTAACAATAATGACTGCGGTGAATAGGGCAATTAAAAAATATGGTTTCTTCATATGTTCTCCTTAATTGGGAGGTCTGAATACTGCTAAAATTGAACGGGCATCACGTTCTATTCTTGCCGATAATATGTCAAGGGATATTTGTTATTGCATTCAGCGGTATGGTATAGCAATATAGTATAGGTAAATTATAGAATATATAAGTAATATTATCAATAAATCATATGAAAATTTTAATTATATTTGCATTAACCAGTGCTATCAAGGAAAAGAGAAGGAGTTCGAAATCTTATGGGCAAGGTATATAGTGCCGCGTTTGCTAAAACAATTGAATAATAAATGGAACTCCAAAAATCAATCAAAGATTCTTGGAGCTCCATCTGCTTTATTATACGTACACAATCCTATTTAAGCGTTCTTATATGTTCTTTTAGTTAATTTCCTCTATAGGTTGTAAGAGAAGACATTACCCGGGGTTTATTTTGTAAATTTTATATTATCTAAAGATAGGTTGTCTGAACTTGAACCAATAAATAATATCATATTTCTTACGATACTATCAGTAGAGTCCGCAGCTATCGCTTTGAAGTTAGGACTATCATCAACGGAAATGGTCAACGTTGCCTTATAGGTACCATCTGATTGCGCTACGAAGTTATTTTTAAAGACACGCACCGCTCTTGTTGGATTTGCCCATCCGCAACTGTTGCTTTGTGGAATAGCTGCGATTGATACATTGGTTGGTGACGGAGAGATAACATCCATTGTAAGTTTTGTAAATCCATATACATTAATAGAGTGACCCCAGACATCAGCTGAAAGACGGGCATTTGCCCAGAAGTTACCTTCTGATAAATCATTGCTGCCATGGGTATTAAGACCAGAAAGTTCTAATGCATTGTTGGCATTTTGTATCATTATCGAAGTGATTGGACTATCTGCATTAATACCAAAACCTTGTGTAGTCCCGTCATTAAAATCCCAGAAGCCAGAAGAAAAATCTAATGGCGGTTGTGGCTTGTTTGGTTCTGGTTCATCTGGAGTGGCATAATAAACACCTTTAATACGGGCACGTACATATTGTCCTGACTTGGTTAATTCAGCGTCTGTCCATACTTTATCATAACCTGGGTCAAGATTTGTAGTACTATTTAATGCAGATGCCACTTCGTTCTTGTTACAGAGTGAAAAATTACACCAGCTAATGTTATTTGCATTAAGAAACTCTAACCATGCATCCGCTTTTTCAAGGTATGGTCCAGTAGTACCCGTTGCCAGACTGGTTCCCCATTCTGTAGCAAATACAGCAACACCATGTTCAAGTGCATATTTTACATTACTCATTGCATTATTTCTATCTGTCTCTACATCTGATACGGGATTGGTGCCACTATAAAAATGAACAGAGTACATTGTATTATTGTCGTCAATTGGATTATCTGCTGCCAAATCAGGTCTTTGACTCCAGAAGGGATTGCCAACAATGATGAGATTTTCATTTCCTTTGTTTCTTAATAGTTCTACGATAGGGGTTGCATAAGCTTTTACCTGTGCCCATCCGGCAGCATCATTTGATACGCCTCCACTTCCATCATTTGGTTCATTGCATAATTCATAAATTAGGTTTTTATTATTTGGATATAAATCAGAAATCTCATTAAAGAAGCTTTGTGCTCCTGAATAGATATTGTCATTTGGATTACCTGGATTAATCATATGCCAATCTACAATCACATACATATTATTGGCAATTGCATAGTCTATGCCCTTTATAACTTCCTGTTTAACGGATGGATTGGTTGCATACCCATCTTCACCTATATACATAGCAAGGCGGATTACATTTGCCTCCCAGTCATTCGAAAGGGCTGAAAAAGCATTCGTATTAACAACCTTAGGAAACCACTGTAATCCATGGGTACTCATACCCCTTAATTGAATTGGATTTCCATCTTCACCGCATAGTGTCATTGTGCCGTTTTTAGCAAGTATCTGTAATTTACCTCCGACAGAAGGTTTTTTCACATCAGAATTACCAATTAGGTGAGAATAATCTGATGAAGTTGCTGTAACGGTTGCGTTCGGTATGATAGTTATTACCATAGCAATTATTACTGCAAGAGTAATCAATGTTCTTTTTGCATTTTTAGTCATGACATTCTCCTTTTCTGTACATTACTCATTTGTTGACTGGTACCAAATTCCATTTATTACTAATACGCCATAATGTTACTGCTAAACTATTTTTTCGTAAAGTAAAAATTTGTTTACGAAAATGTGAAAAGTTTAACAAAAAGTGATATGGATTTTTAAACCATTCGAAATTAGTTAAAATGAAACAGAAAAATATTTACAAAATTAGGACTTATTTTCGACAGTATGTTATTAAATTTATAGCCTATTCTGACCGTACTAGAGTAAAAAGAAAGTCTAATCGAAATTGTAATATCTCGATTAGACTTTCTTTCTTGGGGCGTTGAAGTTTTATAAATACATTTCTGCTTGCAAAACGATTGCTATATTAAGGAATATTCTTTTAATAATTTTTCTATATCAGTGCCGGCAATTTTTTTAAGTGTTTCTAGGAACACGGCTTTTATATTTGGGTCAAGATTTAAGTCTGTAAGCTTTTTCCCATCACTCAAGGTTGAAGTTGCATTCAGTAAATCGCGAATATCGTAAGTACTTCCCCAAACTTCTGGCACACCGCGGTCAATGTTTAAAAGTGTATAAACACTTTCCATGGCGGTACGGACGGAGTATTCTATTGTAAAGATTGTATCGCGTGTTGTTTCAGCGAATTGACCAAGGAAAGCAAAGTTAACACTGCCCGTTGGAATAACAGCAGGGCGGTCACCTGCTTCACGGGGCATGAAAAATGCAGTTATGTATGGCATCATACAAGGTACAGTGTTAGCACTATTCTCTGCCATATCCTCAATCTGATTCTCCGGTACGCCAATGTGATACAGCCACTCCATACAGATTTCCTTACCGGTACAATCGCGCATAGGCTTTTTAATATAATTACCGGGTTTGTCGGTAAATAATCCGTAAATCCAACCCACCAACTGATTCTTGGGCTGATTACGGAAATGAGGCTGGCGGTTAAAAGTCCAGCTAAGCAGCCAGTTTGAATCTTTGACCGTTACGATACCGCCTGTAACTATTTTCCCGCTGAAAGGGTCTCGCTTGCAGATGCTCTGAATATAAGGGGGGATACGGTTGTCTAAAGTCGTCACAGTTGCGGACATCCAGTTGCTTTGCTCTGCATCATAGCAGAATTTATCCGGGTGTCCAAAAGACGAATCCTGGGCTGCAATTTTACGCCACATATCCCAGCCGCCGCCTTGCTTAATCTCATAGTTGAAAGCAGCGGGAGTGTTTTGGCTGCCGATGGAAGAATTCTCAACACAGCCGCCATTAGTGATAAACACCAAATCGTCTTCAGTCAGATCGATATGCTCCTTCTGATGATTCCTGATAATATCAATCCGGGTCGCAACTTTCTTATCTTTCTGAGTATCAAATTGTACGTTCTCCACTTTAGTGCCGTAATGGAATTGAACATTATGAGAATCTAAATACTTAACTAATGGAAGAATCATAGATTCATACTGGTTAAGCTTTGTAAAACGAACCGCAGTAAAATCAGGCATACCTCCAATATGATGAACGAACCGTTTAATATACAATTTCATTTCAAGAGCACTATGCCAATTTTCAAAAGCGAACATAGTACGCCAGTATAACCAGAAGTTAGAATTTAGTACTTCATCGCTGAATACTTCAGAGATGCGTTTATTATACAAAGCTTCATCTGGTGTAAAAAACAGTCTCATAATCTCTTGTGTACCTTTGTCTGACAAAGTAAACTTGCCGTCAGTATGGGCATCTTCACCGCGATTCACCGTTGCTCGTGTGAGAGAGCTGTTCGGGTCATGTTTATTGAGCCAATAGAACTCATCCAGTACACTGGCACCTTCGATTTCCAGTGACGGAATGGAATGGAATAAATCCCACAGACACTCATAGCGATTGTCTACTTCACGCCCGCCGCGAATTACAAATCCGGTATTGTCATATTCGTAGCCATCGCAGGCACCGCCTGCAAGAGAATCCTTCTCTAAGATGTGGATTCTTTTGCCTTCCATCTGTCCGTCACGAACAAGAAAAGCTGCGGCAGCAAGTGAGGCGAGGCCTGAACCGATTAAATAAGCCGATTTAGTATCAACACCTTTGGGTTTTTCAGGTCGTGCAAGTGATTCATAATTTCCTTTAGAATAATACATAGTGATTACCTCCAGTTTTATGATTTCTTTCACTCACTATTGTACTATTTACTGAAATTACTACAATAAACAATCATTTGACTTTGATAAGTTTTACAACATATGGGCAAAACTGTATATTTTTTAATCATTTTTATGTATTTGATTAGTTTTCTTAACTTGATATTTGTTTAAGGCTCTTGAAACTTCACCGTGAATCAAGGTGCTGAGTTGATTAATGATTAATTGCGGGTCTTCCTGCATATCCTTTTTAATCCAATCCATAAGCAGACCGACAAAAGCAAAATTATAAAAGTTAGCTATGAACTTTTTATTTGCTTCCGAAACATTCATGCCAATTGCTTTTTCTTCAATGACTCCAATCAACAAATCATAAGTTATTGCATAGAAGTAATCTTCAATTTTTTCTCTGCTGATAGAATGATAAACATTTGAAATGAATGGTTTGTTATCAAGAACCATTTGAAATGTTTGCAAAAAACCCTGCTGCCAAGTCTCATATGTTTTTTTACCATTAATTGCTCTTGCCGTTTCTTCCATACAAATCCATTCAATTAAATCATATATGTCTTTAAAATGATAGTAAAAGGTCATGCGGTTAATTCCGCAATCTGTTGCGATATCTGAAATGGTGATTTTATGAAGTGGTTTCTGTAATAAAAGATTTTTAAGCGAGGTTTCTAGAGCTCGCTTTGTTATCTGCGACATTCAAAAGCCCTCCTAAGTATGATTTTGCTATCAAAAGATTAGCATAGGCGAACAAAATATCAGATTAGGTTCGAGTATGCTTCCATGTAATTCCAACGCTTAAATTATAGCATATATTAAAAGATTTGTAGAATAATTTAATGACCGCTTTGTGTAGACAGCTCATGAAGACGAATGATATATAGGATTTAAGCCGATAAATGAGTGAGCAATCACCCATCATCGGCTCTTATAAAAGTAAGCAAAGCATTATGATTTTATGGCCCAGCGCAATTTTGCACACTTGGCACGGCTATTAGTATTACATTCGGCAGCTGATGGGCGAATAGCCTCAGGAGCTATTTCTCGATAAATTCCTTCACGATAGAATTGTTGAAAAGATTTTTTAACAAGACGATCTTCACCGGAATGAAAGGTAAGGATAGCAACACGTCCACCCTCAGCCAGTGCAGCAGGAAGTTTTTCTAGAAATTTATATAGAACTTCAAACTCATTGTTCACATCAATTCGTAATGCTTGAAAGCTTCTCTGACAGGATTTTTTTATTTCATAGCTTCTATCTTTTTCAGGAATGAATTTCAGCGCATCGTTGATAATTTGTTTTAGTTGACTTGTTGTTGTTATCTCAACTCCCTTTCTTATTGTTGAAATAATAGCACGAGAAATCTCAGCAGAATGAGGTTCATCTGCATTTTCTAACAGCATACCATATAATTCATCTTGTGAAATAGTTTTAAGACGTTCCGCCGCAGAGACTCCTTTTGATGGATTTAACCGTAAGTCTAAGGGACCCTCCGTCTTAAAAGAGAATCCTCTTTCAGGATTATCTATTTGCATAGATGAGACACCTAAATCTGCCAAAATAAAATTCAATGGCCCCGATTCAGAAGTAATTTCATCGATATTTGAAAAATTTGTTTGCTTAATTGTTAAAATATCTGAGCCAAATCCTAAACGCTCTAAACGCTCCCTTGTTCGCGGTAATTCGATCGAATCCACATCGGTAGCATACAAATGCCCCTTTGAATTTAAACATTTAAGCATTTCTAAGGTATGACCACCATAACCCAAAGTTGCATCTAATCCGGTTTGTCCAGGGGCAATTTGTAAGAAATCTAATATTTCTTTCACACAAATGGAACGATGCATACCTGCAGGAGTATTGCCCTTTTGAATTACTTTTGCAACAGCATCGGCATATAACTCCGGTTGCAGTTCTTTATATTTATCTTTAAAAGCTTTTGGGTGGGTACCTTTATACCTGGGACGACGCTGGTGTTTTTGTTCTTGATTATCCATTCTTGTTTCCGCCTTTTTAACTATCTTTTTTAATAAATGATTCAAAACATCAGCGAAACTGATGATTTTAAACATTACTACAATCTATGATAGCAAATGCATGTCATAATAGCAAATATAAATAAAGAATCGGTATGAAAATCAATCGTATCGCCAATGTGTGTAAATGTCCTTTTTTATTGCATTGAACAAGTTACTTATGTAAAATAGGTGGGTACTTAAGAAATTATATTAAAATAAATCAATAATTTTTTTATCGTATATACTATTAATTTAGGAGCTTGCAAAACTCTATGTTTAGAGTAAAAAGGTTGTTTTGCAAACACCTAACTTTTGAATGAGAGGTTTAAATATGGATAGCAGCAGTTTTTACAAATATAAAATCAGTGAGGATATTATTAAGGCGCTTAATGGCCTGGAATATTATATACCTACAAACGTTCAGGCCAAAGTCATACCTTCTGCTTTAGAAAAAAATGATCTTATCGTCAAAGCACAGACAGGCAGTGGCAAGACCGGTGCATATGCAATTCCCATATGTGAACTGATTGAATGGCTTGAAAATAAACCACAAGCCCTAATTTTGACGCCAACAAGGGAACTTGCCGTTCAAATAAAAGAGGATTTTATTAATATAGGCAGATTTAAGCGAGTAAAAGCAACAGCAATCTATGGCGGACACCCATTTTCGGTGGAGAAAGCAGAGTTGAAGCAGAAAACACATGTTGTTGTTGGTACACCGGGGCGTGTTATGGATCATATAAAGAAAGGCACACTAACCTTAAGTAAGATGAATTATTTAGTAATAGATGAAGCAGATAGAATGTTTGATATGGGATTCGCCAGCCAGGTAGAGGCAATTTTAAAAGAACTGCCGGGGGAACGGATGACTATGTTGTTTTCAGCTACTATGAATGATGAAGTAAAAAGCATATCATCAAAGCATATGAAAGACCCGATTCATGTAGATGTCAGTGAAACCAGTATCATGACTGCTGGGATTAAACATTTTCTTTATATTACGAATGAAGAAGATAAATTTGAGTTGTTAACCGATGTTATGATTATTGAAAAACCGGATAGCTCTATCATTTTTTGCAGTACTAAGGATCGTGTGGATATGGTATGTAGTCGTCTGAATGATGCTGGCTATCCCTGTAATAAAATGCATGGCGGTATGGAACAGGACGAGCGAATATCTGCAATGAGGCGTTTTAAAAGGGGGGAGTACCGTTATTTAATTGCCACAGATGTAATGGCAAGAGGAATAGATATAGAAAATATTTCTCTGGTTATTAACTATGATATTCCTTTAGATGAAGAAAATTATATTCATCGTACAGGAAGAACAGGGCGTGCAGGGCAAAAAGGAAAAGCCATCTCCTTTGTAAATTCAGCACAAACCAGATACTTGCATGCTATAGAAGAACAGATTGGATTCAAAATTCAGGAATTAACGAAACCTGCCAAAGAAGAAGTATCCATTCAAAAACCTTTTTTTGATGAAAAAATCAATATGGCATCTCAGATAAGAAAAATGAAAAGTGATCAATTAAATAAAGAAATAATGAAATTACGTTTCAATGGCGGCAGAAATAAGAAACTTAGAGCAACTAATTTTGTCGGAGTCATATCTAATCTGGAAGGTGTCAGGGCAGAGGACATTGGAATAATATCAATGCAAGATACACTTACCTATATAGAAATACTAAATGGTAAAGGCTCATTGGTACTAGAAGCAATGAAAAATACAAAGATTTGCGGGAAGCAATTGAAGGTAATCGAGGTAATGGATAAAATTTAAAGCCATAGATAATTACTCTGCCTACTATAAATTTCAATAAGTCCCAAATTCGAACGAATCAGTTCATTGTGTCAATTGGAAATTTAAGTAAGGTATAAGGGATATACTTTAAAATAAGTATATATTTCTATATAATAGGTGATTAACAGAAGCAGGAGGAATTATATGCCAGATAAGAAATGTAAGGAGGAATACCTTCGAAGAATTCATAAAGTGCAGGATTATATTGAACATCATGTAGGACAGTCTCTTACCATCACAGAACTTGCGGGCGTAGCAGGGTTTTCCAAATACCATTTCAGCAGGATTTTTCAGGGGATGCTGCATGAACCGTTAGCCCATTATGTGAACCGGATTCGAATGGAGAAGGCCATGTTTTTACTGGCACACCGGGCTGGGGACTAAGTTTGTCCACTATGGATATGGCAAGAATAGGGCAACTATACCTAGAGGGCGGAGTCTTTAAGGGCAAACAAATAGTACCTGCGCAGTGGATAGATGAGAGTACAAAGGAACAAAGTCGATGGGATAAGTTGTCGTATGGTTATATGTGGTGGATTATAGATGATAAGGAAAAGATCTATGCAGCTATGGGAGATGGAGGAAATGTGATTTATGTTAATACGAAGAAAAAAATGGTAATATCCATTGCTTCTCTTTTTATACCACATGCGAAAGATCGATTGAAACTTATCAGGGAGTATATGGAACCTATGTTTGATAGAAACGAATGACCTAGTATGGATAGGTTGATAATTTAACTAAAAGGTATTAATATTTATAGATATCATTAAAGTATAACAGGCTTGCGGATGAAAGAAATTGTATTTGCTTGTAATGGATGGTATAATTTAATATATTTGTATTGCTATATTTCATTTATAATTAAAAAATTCAAAAGCATATCTAGAAAATTCTATAAAGACAGGAGAAGGTTATAGATATATATCATGGCAGATTGGAGTGATAATAATGGGAAATACGGATAAGTTTGAAATGATAGCTAATATGTATGATACACCTGAAAGAATCCAAATTGCAAAGGTATCTTCAGAAGCTATCGGTGAATTTTTAGTAGATTCGAATGGAAAGGATGCAATTGATTTTGGCTGTGGTACGGGTCTAGTAGGAATGGATTTGTTAAACAAGTTGAATTCCATACTTTTTCTGGATACCTCACAAAATATGATTCATCAAGTAGAGCAAAAAATTACTAGTGCAAATATACAGAATGCAGCAACGTTATGTTTTGACTTTGAAAAAGATAACCTGTCGGATGTGCATGCGGACTATATTTTTATGGTTCAAGTCTTACTTCATATTAATGATATTGAGTTAGTATTGTCCAGACTTTATGAGGTTCTTAAAGATAAGGGGCATTTAATCGTCGTAGATTATAACAAAAATGAAAACATAGATTCTGATATGGTTCATAATGGATTTAGCCAAACAGAGTTAAATGATAGGATGAGTAATATAGGATATAGAAATATACAATCGAAAACTTTTTATAATGGAAGTAAGATATTCATGGGACAAGATGCGTCACTATTTATTCTTGATGCCGAGAAATAATGTTAGAAAAATATATTTGTTCCGAGTGGAGGTAAGGGTTTGCCAAAAAGGTTTCTGATGGTTTTTCTGATAATCTTTGCGTTTATTTCAATGTTATTGTTATCTATGCCGAGCAATAAATTAGGACACGACACCAGCTATCAGGTTGTAAATGGCAGAATGAAGCTTCATGGCTGGAATCTGGAGCATATTAAAACGCTTCCTTTGGATGGGGAATGGGAATTTTATTGGGAGCAGCTTTTAACGCCGGCAGACTTTACAGCCCCAAATAAGAACAAGCCAGAACTTACCGGTTATTTACAGGTACCTGGATTATGGAATGGAAAGGTGTTTGGACAGAATGAAATACCTGTTTTTGGATATGCTACTTATCGTCTGGTCGTTGAAGGCATTCCTTTTCGTGGGGTACTTGGATTAAAAAAGGGCAATGCGCGCTTCTCCAGTAAAGTCTATGTGAATGGTAAGGAACTGCTATCCGATGGAGTACCGGCAGAGAAGTCAGCAGAGTATAAGTCTGGAAATACTCCTCAGTTGGGGTTTTTTAGTATCGATGGCGGAAGTGTTGAAATACTTGTACAGGTTGCTAATTATGAATATCTAAATTCAGGAATACCAGTTTCCTTAGAAATCGGTAGTGAAGATGCTATGATGCATGAGTATCAGAAAAATAATCTACTTTCACTTGCCGTCTTTGCAATATTATGGACAATTGCATTGGTACATTTAATATTCTTTTGTGTTGCCTTTGCAGGGGGGCATAAAGAATACTTATTACCTCTTTTTTCTCTTTTTTGTTTTCTATTTGCAATCGGCAATGCGCTGGCGGATCAGCGTCCTTTACTTTTATTATTACCGGATATCTCTTTTACCATAGTTTTTAAAATGAAAGACTTTTTTTTATCAGCTAACTTTATTGTGCTAATCTGGATTTTTCATAAATTTAAGAGTGGACTTTTGTCGGTACGTGTGGCTAAGTTGATTACATTTACATATGTAGCTAGTTTGGTGACTGTAGTGGTACTTCCGATTTATATATATAATAGAATATATCTGCTTGTGATGTCTTGTAACAGCATCATTTTATTGGTTTTGTTAGTAAGGGTAATCCTCTTATATATACGAAGTGGAGAAGGTTTGTTGCTCTTTATTTCCATATTGTCGGTTAATTTATATTCCGCAGATGCAATTTTATTCTCCTTGGGTTTTAAAACAAGTTCCGGATTTTTGCAAGTGTATATCATGATATTGGCTGTTGCGATGATATTAATGTTGTCGATGCAATATTTTTCGGCTTTGAGGAATTTAAAACATTCTGTGAAACGAACGCAGGAGGCAGAGATTGCTTTTCTGCGTTCGCAGATAAATCCACATTTTTTGTATAATGCACTCAATTCCATAGCATCATTATGCAGGTCGGAGCCAGAAAAGGCAGAGGATGTGGTGGTAGAGCTTTCACAGTATCTACGGCATAGTTTTGATTTTAAAAGGATGGACGCAATGTCTACGTTGGCAAAAGAGCTGGAATTGTTAGACGCTTATTTGTATATTGAAAAAACCCGTTTTGGTGACCGTCTTAGAGTCGAATATGATATAGACGAAACCTTGCATATTCCGCTTCCGCCCCTAGTGTTGCAGCCCTTGGTAGAAAATGCCGTGAGACATGGGCTGATGGGTAATATAGCAGGGGGTACAGTAACAATTTCGATTAAACGCTGTGCACAGGAAGCGGTCTTTAAAATTACTGACAATGGAGTCGGAATGGATAGCGGTAAACTAGGAGGATTGTTGGTCGACAATACAAAAGAGAGGGGAATCGGTGTTTGGAACATCAATCAGCGTTTGAAAATGCTTTATAATACAGAAATAATCATAAGCAGCGAAAAGGGAAAAGGAACACAAGTTACGTTTGCCTTACCCCTCAATAACGATAAAATACCAAAGCTTAAACAGGTACGAAAGGGAGGTATCAACCATTAAAGCAATTATTGTGGATGATGAAAAACTAGCCAGAGACCGACTTGCAAGTCTGCTAGCAGAGCTTGAGAACATGGAACTATGTATTACGTTTGGTGATGCAGCATCAGCTCTAAATTATGTTAAAGAATATCCGGTAGATGTAGTTTTTCTGGATATCAGTATGCCGGAAATGGACGGAATGGAATTTGCCAATAATCTTCTTAAGCATGGAAGTTTTGCAAAGGTAGTGTTTGTTACCGGGTATGGAGAATATGCGGTGGAGGCTTTTGAACTGGAGGCAGTGGACTATCTGCTAAAACCGGTCAGCCGTGAACGCCTTGTAAAGACTGTGAACAGGCTTATCAAGCCGAAAAAGAGCGAAGAGAAACGTTTGAATGTTACTTGCTTTGGTGGATTTGCTGTATCGGTTTATGGAGATGGCGGTGAACGCATAAGCTGGCGTTCCCCAAAGGTTGAGGAGCTATTTGCATTTTTAATCTGTAAAGGCAGCGTTAGTCGCGATGAGATTGCAGATACGCTGTGGGATGGATTTGCACCGGATAAAGCTTTGAAAAATATTAATTCTACCGTCTATTATATCCGAAAGGCATTGCAACAGTATGGGTTAGAAGAATGCATGGTTACGAATCATAGGCAAATCTCTATAAATACCCAAAAAATGTACTGTGATTTATATGAGTTTGAGCGGATACAAAAGTCCGCATGGAATACCGTTTCAGGACTTGAGAAATTGAATGAGCTGTATCATGGGGAATTGTTTTACGGAAAAACTTATGAATGGTCATTTGCCAAAGCACACACCTTGGAAGAGCGTTTGAATACGAATTTACTTAAAGCTGCAAAGCAATACGAACATCAGGAAGAATATGTAAAAGCACAACCACTGTACTGGAGGGTGTTGGAGCTCAACCCCTTCCATGAAGAGGCATGCAGCTACTTAATTGCTAATTATAGGATGACCGGACAGCAGCAAAAGGCCCAACAGTTGCGACAGCAAATGGAACAGCTTTTACTGGATGAAACAGCGGGGATTTCAATGAATCCATATGCATGGATTTTACAGAAAGGCTCTTAAAAAGCCTGTTATGCAACACTCCCTTTCGTAGAATTCTTGTGAGAAAAAAGAATAATGATAACCATTCGACCCTTTCACTTGTGTTAGGGTCGAATTTTGTCTGTTTATTTTTTGTTGAGTCGAAAGTCCTATAATAATACAACAACATAATAGGAAGCGCATCTAAAGAGAAAGCGGCCAATTATCAACATAAAATTACAAGGAGGATAAAAGTATGAGTAAACGTAAGCTATCTCAGCGACTTTTGGCAATGTTACTAACCGTTGTCATGGTTCTGGGATTAATGCCGATTACAGCATCGGCAGATGTTTCATCGTTAAGCAGTGATATAATAATTTATGATTTTAAGGGCTTAACGGAAGAAATAGTAAATCAAACCGTGCCTTTTGGTACAACCTTAGAGGCGTTAAATCTTCCAGACACACTGGAAGTGGTAGTGCAAGAGGTGTTCATGGGAGAGGCAAGAGTTCCTAATCTGTTAAATAAAGAGGAGGAAGATCTTCCTGTTACTGTAGAGAGTAATGTAATAGATGAACAGACAAATCAAGGGACTGAGGATACAATCGTAGTTCCAGTAACTTGGAGTGCCGACCCAGAGTATAATGGTGAACAAGCAGGCACTTATATATTTACACCAGTACTTCCGGAAGTTTATAGCCTATCTTATGGAGTATATGCACCCGAAATTTGGGTTACTGTACAAGAAAAAGGTCCGGATACGAATCCTGTTACAGGCAGTATATATACTGTATCTATGGCTCCTACAACAGAAACAAACATAAGTTGGACAGATTTGAGCAATAAATTTGGGAATGGCACAATAAAAGACGGTGATACATTAAAAATTCTGAATGCAATGCCTTTAATTTCTGATTTGCTCATTCCTGAAACAATATCTGAACTGACGATTGAAGGGATAAAGGACATTGTATGGCCGCTACATATTGAAACATATGCTGAGAATATGAAATTAACGCTAAAAGATATTGGTCTTCGTACAACGAGTAAAGAGGCAATCATATTTAATGCGGATACTGAACTAGTTATTGAAGGTAATGTAATAGTAGAGAGTAGTAAAGTTGCTATTCGATCTGGGTATGGTGTTATTATCAGTGGATCTGGAGACATGAATGCTAACTGCATGCAGGGTGCATGGGCTGCTTCTAATGCTTTCACAGGAGAAAGTCTTACTGTAAATAGCACTGGTACGCTGATATTTAATGGTGGTGATAGTAAAGACGGAAATGGCTCTACAGGTATTGTTTGTGATAATTTCACACTTGAATCTGGAACTGTTATTGCTAATGGAGGTGGAAGTGAAGTATCAGGTTCAGGATATACCGGTGGACATGGTATCGATAGTGATATTCTTACAGTCCGAGGCGATAGTACTTTAAAAGCGAATGGAGGTAACAGCCTATATGGAGGAGGCGGAGATGGTATTTACAGTGCACTAAATGTCACTCTTGAAGCCGGAACCGTTACTGTTAATGGTGGTGATGCAGGTATGGGATATGACCATATTCTTAACAATAACGGTCTCTATACTGCTCAACTTATAGTAAATGGAGAAAGCAATCTGACAGCACGAGGCGGTAATGCTACACAAGGGGTAGGTGGTAATGGTATTATCTGTGACAATATTATACTTGACGGCTCAGGAAATATTCAGGCTTTTGGTGGCAATAACATAAATGTACCCCTTGAAAAAAGTAAAGGACTTAGTGTCAGTCCTATGGCTGCTGTTACGATAAACGGCACCGGCAGTATCCAGTTTCAGGATGGTATGGAACATATCGTATCTCTCTTGAATAAGATACGATTTACTACAACATCAGGAAAAACATGGAGTGTGGACCCTGCAAGTAATCTAATTTCAGGTAACTTCTCAAGTGAAGAAATTGTAGTCAAAGCTTCCACAACTGCGCCTACCACAGTAAAATTGGAAAGTGAAAACAAGCCAATCATTACTATAATAGATAAACGGGAAGATATTACAGTTACAGAAGGTATGATTCATCAAAATATTTCAGTATGGGCAACCGCATCGGTGCAAACACAGCTTAAATATCAGTGGTTTACCAGTCAAAGCAGAAGCAATATTGAGGGTATCCCTTTAGTGAGTGAAAAGAGTTCTGTTTTTTATCTTCCGGAAATCTTAGTTGCCGGTGAATATTATATATACTGCGAAATAAGTGCAGAAGGAGCAGATAGCGTGAAAACGGATGTAGTTAAAGTTACCGTCCTTCCTAAGCAAAACGAGGGTCCTTTTGCAGGCGGAGATGGTTCACCGGAGACGCCGTATCTAATAGAAACAGCAGGGCAGTTAGCTAAGCTTGCACAATTAGTAAATAGTAAAGATTCAATGATTTATAGCACGAAATATTATGAGCTTATGAATAATATTGACCTATCAGAGTATGCAGATGATGGCGGTTGGATACCGATAGGGAAATCTGGAACCTATATCTTTAGAGGTCATTTTGAGGGTAATGGTCATGTGATTACAGGGCTGACGATTAATAATTCGAGCGATAATTGCCAAGGATTATTTGGAAGTGTTTATAATGGAACAATACAAAATTTGGGTCTGACAAGTGTAGATATTAATGGTGGTGTCCGTGTTGGTGGTTTAGTAGGATATATGGACAAAACCGGAAGTATACAAAATTGTTATGTTACTGGTTCAGTTACTGGTAAAATGAATGTTGGCGGTCTCGTGGGCTTTATGGTATCATCCGTTACGATTGATACTTGTTATACAACTACCACAGTAAGCGGTTCAATGGAAGTTGGCGGAATTGCGGGTACTGTATCTGGCGGAACAATAGAGAATAGCTATGCAATTGGTAATGTTAGCGGTTCAAATAATGATATTGGCGGCATAGCAGGTAGAGTATATAATAATGGAATGCTGCGAAACTGTGGTGCATACAATTCAACTGTTACTGGTAACGATAGGGTTGGACGTGTATGTGGAAGCACAGAAGAGAGTATTATAAACGGTAATTTTGCTGCTGGACATATGGCGGTTATAGTAAACGGAATACCACAGACTATCATAGGTGGGGCGTTAAATCAGCAGCATGGGGAAACGATATCAGCAGAACAACTGAGTAAGAAAT
Organism: Anaerocolumna cellulosilytica; assembly: GCF_014218335.1. GTDB lineage: Bacteria > Bacillota > Clostridia > Lachnospirales > Lachnospiraceae > Anaerocolumna > Anaerocolumna cellulosilytica. The sequence goes on from NZ_AP023367.1 coordinate 2,097,917, forward strand.
CAGGCTTTCCATCAACTTTGACACAAAGCCCCTGGGTATATACGGAAGGGGTCTATCCAGTTTTAAGTTATGTAGAAGAGAATCTCATCGCTGGTCAGGTGTGGGTTTTTGTTCCTACAGTGGAGATTGACTGGGATAGTCTAAAGGAAACGATAGAAAGTTATAGAGGCGGCATAGGCACATTTACTGCTGATGTAAATAAAGAAGAAAAGACAGTAACGGTCACCGGTAGTATTAGAGGAGCAAAAAATTATTTAGAGCTTACTATTCCAAAGGATGTTACAGTAATATGGAAAGCAAAATTAGATGGTGACAATAGTTTTACAGTAGACTTACTTCGTCTGGAAGGCGAGGGTGCTTTTGAGTTAGTCGAAGGCGGCGAGATTAGCATGTATGGGGCAAATGAAGGAAATGGGATTTCTGCCCAAGAAAATTTTTCTAATATTATTATAAACGGCGGTAATGTTAGCGTTAACACTGGTCAGGCTATTATTACGTATGGTCAGGATACTTCTGTTACAGTTCTAAGTGGTAGAGTTGGTGCTACGGACGGAACCGCAATCTACGTTCATGGAAGTAATTCTGTTGTTTCAGTAAGTGGCGGAGTAGTAGAGGCAACGAGAGGAACCGCAATTAGTTCATATGGAGAGATTTTTTTAAGTGGCGGTATCGTTAGAAATAAGCAAGGTACAGCAGTCATGTCAGAAGGTAATATAATGGTTTCTGAGAATGCACTAATAACAGCAGCCACAGGTGTTGCAGTTAAAATAAACAGTAAAAATTCCAAATTTATTTTAAGTGGTGGAATAGTCTTTTCTTATTTTGATATGGGTTCAATAATTCCTATGGGCGTTTATGTATTGCCTAATCTTGGTACTCCTATTGTTGAAGACACGGGTACAATGGTACAGTGGGAAAAAACCAATGGAGTAAATACATATACGGCGGGAACCTCTAATGATATCATGGTTTTAAAAAGTAATGCTACCGCTAAATGGGCAATCATAAACAATGTGTCTGGAATTATGGTTAAAAGTAGTACTAACTCAGTATTTATTCCGGTACCGGAAGTTACGCTTGAACCTGTAGCTGTCACAGTAGAATCCATTCAGATAAAATCAGCACCTGCAAAAACTACCTATCAGGCAGGCGATACACTTAACCTTAGCGGACTTGTAGTAACACTTACTATGAGTGATGGCAGCAGTGAAGATGTTTCTTTCTTTGGTTTTGAAAAGAAGGGTATAACAACCAATCCATCACATGGAGATATACTGGATACAGAATCAACCATAGTTCATATTACATATTCAGACGCATTGGCTTCTCAATTCCTGACAATTAACCAAAAGATTAATAACTATGAAGTTACCTTTAATCATGGCGGGCTTGAAACGGTTAAAAGAACGGTGGAAGAAGGAACAAGTCTTGGAAGTGACTTATGGCCATCAGATCCTGTAAAAGCAGGCTATATGTTTGGAGGCTGGTATACTGGTGAGAATGGAACGGGTACTGTATTTATACCGAATACGATTGTAACTGGTGATATAACGGTATATGCAAAATGGTCTGCTATTATTATCATTGAGCCAGTGGAAAAAGATTATACTGTTACATTTTCTAATGGAGGCCTTAATGTAACAAAGGTATTAGTAAAAGAAGGAACTGCCATTGGAAGCGATAGGTGGCCAAGAAATCCTGTAAAAGCAGGATATGCTTTTGGCGGATGGTATCTTGGTGAGAATGGAACTGGTACTGTATTTACTCCAGCCACAATCGTAACTAGTGATTTTATAGTATATGCAAAGTGGATGGTTGTAAACAGTGATTCAGACGAAGGTAGTTCAGGCAATAATTTAAATACTAATTCTGGAACCTCACCGTCAACTGGTATCGAGCAGATTACTGCCCAAGTAAAGCAAGGGGATACAGATAGTGTTGCCTCACAAATTATAATTGAAAGAACAACAAAAGAAAATGGTGAGAAATCGGATAAAGTAACCTTACAAAATGAGAAAGCGATTGAAACGGTTGAAAAGTTAAAAGCAGAAGGAAAAGACATAGCAAGAATTGTAATTCCGGATGCCAAGGATGAAGTGGAAGAGACAACGATTCATATACCGGTGACCTCATTAAAGACCTTAACAGCAGGAAATATCAGTCTTCAAATGGATGTAGAAGAAGCAAAAATCGGTCTGCCAAAAGAGAGTGTTAAGAATGCAAGTCAGGTATTGTTAGATGACCTTTATTTCCGTTTAGTGCCAGTTAAAAACCAAACGGAAAAAGATATAGTTTCAAAAGAAGCAAGAAAGAATGCGATTCAGGTAAGTAACAACCCAGAATCAACCGTATCTATTATTGGTAATCCAGTTACCATAGAGACCAATATGCCATCTGCTAAGACGGACATAATTTTACCATTGACAGGCGTTGTTATTCCGTCAAATAAAGCAGAAAAAGAAGCTTTATTAAAGCAATTAGCAGTGTATATTGAGCATTCAGACGGAGATAAGGTGTTAGTACAAGGCGAGGTTGTAGAATATAAAGAAGATGTGTATGGTATTCGTTTTGCAATAACTAAGTTTAGCACCTTTACTGTAGTTAAAACAGATGCATTTATAAAATCAGCAGCAAAAGATATCACAAAACTTTCAACTCCAGCAAATGCTGTGATTAAGGGAAGTACTGTCACTGCTTCTGTAGCAAATAAAACTAGTAGTTTAACTGTAAAAGCAACAGTAAGCAAGAATGCAGCGTGGACCTTATATCTGGATAAGGATCTGAAGAAAGAAGTGGTTAATGGTAAGTTAAAACTTACAACCGGTGTTAATACAAGCTATATTAAAGTAACTGCACAGGATAATACAACAAAGGTATATAAGTTAACCATTACAAGAAATAAATCTTCTAAGGCAGAAGTTACCAAGATAGTAGTACCTGAGAAAGCAGTACGAAAGGGAAGTATCATTTCTGCAACAGTTGCTAATGAGAAGACATCTCTTACTGCTTCTGTTAAAGTAAGCAGTAAAGCATCTTTTAAAATTTATAGTGATAAAGCCTTAGAGAAGGAAATATTAAATGGTAAGCTTAATTTAAAAGAAGGATTAAACACCGTTTACATTAAGGTAACCGCTGAGAATGGCTCAACAAGTAAAGTATATACATTAAAGATTACACGCAAAGCCCAGCTATATAAGAGTCAAGTCAGCCTTGGTTTAATTGGCAGTAAAGAGTATGCAAACAAAGTTGCAGAAATATTTAGACAGGATTATGATAGTGCCAATGTTTTAGTTAATCGTAAGGGTAAATATTATTTAGTTACCATGGACTTTATAGACAAAACAGCAGCGGAAAAGGCTTGCAAGGAGATGGTCAACCGCAAGTATATTGTTAATTATTATTTTAATTAATTAAGAAACAATCCCTAAGATAAAGAGCTTAACAACAAAGCCTATATTCTATTGACATATAGAATATAGGCTTTGTAATATATTACAAGTTAACCGTCACAGTGAACTGCAATTTTTGCTAGTAATATACGATTTAATTATTTTACTGTTACTATATCTTTCACATATTCCATTACTTTTTTCTCGATAAGCTGCTGCATAACATATCCGGTACCTTGCTGCTCTACCTGTGCATCATAACCGCCGGTAGAAGCTTCATCAAAGTATGTGGAGTAATCATCTTTGGATACGGAAAGCCCTTCTTTTTCATAAATAGCCTGACACAAAAGCGCTTTCTTAGCACGGTCTTTAATTGCTTCTTCTAAAGAATCGTCGTATTTAGCCTCGGACATTCCTACATAACTTTCAAAGGTAGTGGTTTGATTAGAACCCATAGAAGCATAAAAGTTATTCATGTATTCCACAGACATTTGATCCTCATATTTTTTAATTGATTTCAAATGATTAAAATATTCTGTAGGATAGGACTGAACAGTAGTATTATCCATAAGGTATTTCACTAACCAGGTATCAAAATTCTTATCGTAATTAGTCTGCTTTACATATTCCCTGTATTCAGCAACTGTAGATGCATTATCGGAAAGATTCTCTTTTACAAATTCATCTGTGAATTCGGGAAGTTTATAAATGCTGTTTATTACAACTTCAAATACAGCGTCTTTTCCGGCAAGGTCTTCACTAGAAGAGTAGTCTACTGGGAAGGTAACATTTACGGTTACCTTATCACCTGCTTTATGTCCGATTAATTGTGTTTCAAAATCATCTACATAGGTATTGGAGCCGATTTCTAAATCTGCACCGCTACCATTGGTATTACCGCCGCTGAATTCTACGCCATCCACAGTTCCGACATAATCTATGTTTATTATGTCACCATCTTTTACTAATGCATTAGTATCTGTTACCAATTCTTTTTTATTTTTCAGTAAGGTTTTTATATCGTTGTCAATCGATTCATCAGAATATTCTATCTCAGTTAAAGGAGCAGTTATGTTCTTATAATCTACTAAGTCTAGCAATTCATTAGCAGTAACGTCTTTTATAAGTCCGTTGTCTGTCAGATATGCACTAAAATCACTGCTAGGTTTTATTTTTGTAACATTTCGATAAATAGAATAGCCAATTATGGTAACAAGACCTACCGCTATTAATGTAACGAGAGAATACGAAATAATTTTGTTTAAGAGTGCATTTCGTTTCGCTCTTTCAATTTCCCTTTTTTTCTCCAGGCGTTTTTTCTGCCCTAAACTCATAGAAGAGTTCTCGTTTTGTTTATTAACCTTCATCTTAACTCCCATCTGTGTGCTTTAGTGCTATCTGCACTTGCATACGTACAAATCAAGATGTTGAAAAAACATGGATTCATTTTCTCAACCTAACCTTTCTTTGTTTTAGTGTTTTATAATACAACCTTCGTCCGAGTGTATCTGTCGTTCTTATTATAATACATCCTTATTGATACTGCAATTCTAAAATATTCAAAAATTATGAACATTTTGTGTATTTAATTGATGCACCAGCAAAACACAGAGTAAAAGAATATCGAATACTAATAATTCGTTTGGTAACAATAAGACTTGGAGGTGTTTAGATTATGATATCACGAAAATCAGTCATAACGTTTGGTATGGTAGCAATTCCCATTGGTATGTATACAACCATACAAGATAATGACATTCATTTTAATCAATTGCATAAGGAAGATAACAGCCGTATTCGATATAAGAAGACTTGTGCGAATTGCGGTAAAGAGATTTCTGCAGGAGACATTGTAAAGGGCTTCGAGTATGATGATGACAAGTATGTTGTTGTCACCGATGAGGATATTGAAAAGATTAAAACAGAAAAAGAGAAATCAATACAAATACTTCATTTCGCGCAGTTAAATCAGATTTCACCGGTCTATTATGAAAAAACGTATCAAGCTGTGCCTGAGGCCGGAGGCGAAAAAGCCTTTGAACTACTGCGTGCAGCATTGATGAGCGAACAAAAGATAGCCATTGGTAAAACCGTTATGGGAACAAAAGATACATTGATGGCAATTATTCCAAGAGAAGAAGGCGTCCTTATTTCTACTATGTTCTATGCAGATGACATTAAAGCACTTCAAAAGCCATATTCTAAGCCAGAAGTTTCTGAACAGGAGTTAAATATGGCAAAAACCTTGATAAATTCCATGGATACACCATTTGATCCTTCCCAATATAAAGATGAGTATCAGGAGAGGCTCCGTGCATTAATTGAAACAAAGATATCTGGTAAAGAAGTGGTTGCTCCTGAGTCAGAAGGTGTAGGCAAAGTAATAGATCTTATGGAAGCTCTCAAAGCCAGCGTTGAGAAAGCAAAGAGGGATAAGGAACCGGCGTAACTGTTTAATTGTCAGTCAGCAGGTATTGGAAAGGAAGCGGCTATTAATATGACAGTAAACTTAAGTGAGTATAATCAAAAAAGGAATTTTAGCAGAACCTTGGAGCCAGAAGGGGAGATAGAGACTTCAAAAGAAGGTCTGAGATTCGTTGTCCAACACCATATGGCGCGGAAGGAGCACTATGATTTGCGTCTGGAATGGGAGGGAGTACTTTTAAGCTGGGCGGTTCCTAAGGGGCCATCCTATGATACTCATGACAAAAGGTTAGCTGTTAAGGTAGAAGAACACCCCCTGGAATACCGGAATTTTGAGGGAACTATTCCGAAGGGAGAATACGGGGGCGGAGTAGTTATGCTTTGGGATGAGGGATACTGGGAACCATATAAAAATGTGGATGAAGGACTTTTTAAAGGTGAGTTGAAGTTTGTTCTGAAAGGAAGGCGGCTTAGGGGAAAGTGGGCTTTGGTCAGGTGGAAAGCAAAAGACGGAGAGTTAAAGGATAATTGGCTTTTACTGAAAGAGAAGGATGAATATGTTAAAACAACCAATGGCATAACTGAGTTTACGACTAGTATCCGGACTGGTCGTACTATGGCGGAAATCGACGCAGGGAAAGAGGATAAGATTACGAGAAACCCCTTTGAAAATACAGATGTACAGCTTGCAAAATTAGTTAATAAGGTTCCTGAGGGAGAGGATTGGCTCTATGAGTTAAAATATGACGGTTACAGAATCTTGTCATATGTAGAATGCAGCAGTGCACGTTTGATAACAAGGAATGGGAATGATTATACAAGGCGGTTTCATAAAATTGCTTCATCTCTTATTGATTTTGCAGGAGGAAGGGCAATGGTGTTGGATGGTGAGATGGCAATTACGGATGCTTCGGGTAAGACGGATTTTCAGGCTCTGCAAAACTACATGAAAAATCCAAAGGCTAAAAACCTAACCTATATTGTTTTTGATCTTCTTGCACTGGATGGAAAGGACTTAAGAGAACAACCTTTAATTAAAAGAAAAGAGAAGCTAAAAGCTTTGTTAAAGGATGCACCAAAATGCATTTACTATAGCCGTTATGTTAGAGGAAGCGGTAAGGAAAGTTTTGTTGTAGCTTGTGAGGCAGGTATGGAAGGGATAGTGGGGAAAAAAGCGGATTCCATCTACAGCGGAACAAGAAACGGTGACTGGATAAAGTTAAAATGTGATAAGAGACAGGAATTCGTTATCGGAGGATATACACTCTCCGACAAAAAGGTAAGTGGAGTAAGTTCTCTTCTTCTCGGTGTTTATGAAGGTAGTGATTTTGTTTATGCCGGGCGTGCAGGCACCGGCTTAAGTGAATCAGATATAGTACTGCTTGAAAAAAAATTTGCGAATATTATAAGAGCAGACGCTCCTTTTAAAGCCCCGCCAAAGTCTAAATCAAATGAAAAAATTACGTGGCTTGAACCCGACCTGGTGGCAGAAATCAAATATGCCGAATGGACGGAAGAGAATTTGTTAAGGCAGGCAAGCTTTAAAGGAATCCGTACAGATAAGAACCCTAGAGATGTAAAAAGGGAAAAAGAGGAGGAAGAAATCGTGACACCGAGTGAAATGGTTCATGAGAAGCTTGCAGAAACAAATAAGAACTCCATAATTGTAAACAGTATAAAGATAAGCAATCCGGACAAAGTATTATTTCATGAACCTGAGATTACAAAAGGAGATATTGTAAATTACTATGAAAAGGTTTCAGAGAGAATGCTCCCGTATCTAAGTAATCGAATCTTAAGTGTTGTCCGTTGTCCAAAAGGAATCTCCCAAACATGTTTTTTTAAAAAGCATCCGGCAGCGGATAGCAAAGAGGTTTGTACTATTTCAATCATCAATAAAAATGGTGAAGCAGAAGAATACTTCTATATTGAGAATACAACCGGAATCATTTATCAAGTACAGATGGGAACTTTAGAATTCCATACTTGGGGAAGTTGTGTTGATGAAATTGAGAAGCCAAATATGATGGTATTTGACCTGGATCCGGATGAGGGAATGGAGCTTGATAGGGTGCGTCAGGGTGTATTGGATATCAAAAGTATTCTTAACGAACTTTCCTTAAAGTCATACCTAAAGACCAGCGGAGGAAAAGGCTATCATATAGTGGTTCCGTTAATACCATCTGTGGGTTGGACTGTGTTTCATGATTTTTCAAGAGGAGTGGCTGCTGTTATGGAGCAAAAGTGGCCTGACCGCTATACAAGTAATGTGAGAAAGGCAAAGCGAACCGGAAAGATTTTTATTGACTGGATAAGAAACGGCAGAGGAGCAACAAGTATAGCTCCTTATTCTATAAGGGCTAGAAAGGGAGCAAGGGTATCAATGCCCATTGGATGGGATGAGTTAGATAGAATTGCTCCTGATAGTATTGATATGGCCGAAGCAGTCAGAAGAATGAATGGCGGAGATCCATGGGCGGATTTTTTAAAGAGTAATCAGATGCTTAAATAGGTGGATAGAAAAAAGCAACCTTAATTTGGAAGGTTGCTTTTTGAAGATTTTCTATGTTATAGTATAGATGGAAAAGTTATCCTATAAGTCTATATATTTAATTTTTATCTGTAATTAATTTAAAGAATTGAACAATCATATAATTGCCATTAATATGGTGAATCTTGGAGGAAAGTAATGATTCATATAAATTATGTAGGATTCGATGCCTCTCATTCAAAAGACTTTGTATTTGACATACCAGAAGGGCATGATTGCTGGCTGTTGTTATTAACACAAACACCTGCTATATTTTTTGTAGAGGATAATTATAGGGAATATCCACCTAATTGTGCGATACTTTATAAGCCAAAGCAAAAAATCTACTATCGTGCAAATGGTGATACCTATTCAAATGACTGGGTGCGGTTTTATACCAATGAAACCTATGTTACTACAACACCTATTCTATGCGGTGTTCCGTTTAGTCTGCGCGACCCGGTGTATTGTCATAAGATATATCAATTACTTGTTACAGAACATATATTAAATAACGATTTTAAAGATATAACCATAGATAATTTATTTCGGATACTGTTTAATAAATTATTGGAATCTTACAATTATAAAGCAGTATCACCTCTTTATAAAAGCTTGAAGGAATTAAAAATGGAGATCTATCATCAACCTCACAAGGAATGGACCGTTAAGAAGATGGCAGAAAAATTGAATGTCAGCGTAGGCTATATGCAGGATGTTTATAAGAGCACTTTTGGAGTAACGTGTATGGAGGATGTGATTAACAGTAGAATTACTCTGGCAAAAAAATATTTAATATACGAACAGTATTCTATTTCAGAGATTGTAACATTGTGTGGTTACCGAAATATAGAACATTTTTTCCGGCAATTTAAGAAGATAGCCGGAGTAACGCCAAATCAATTCCGAAAGCTTCCTCATTCAATTTCCAATCTCGAAGACATACATAACGTATATTGAGTGTTTTTCTTACTAATTCTTATCTTCAGCCACTGATTATGAAAGAGAGCGAGTCCCAATAACAAGAGCCTATTTATAACAATAGAATATATCAACGAATGGGTTTGATATATCATTGTAAGAAATCTCCTGTTATTTTATAATACTATATATGTTACATAAGGGTCTCCACCATAGAAATTTACATAAAGAGGAATAGGAAGGTAGAATCTGAAAGGAGAAGACATTAAATGAAGAAAGTTGAAAATCAGGCAGTATCCTGCCACCAGTTATTTTTTGATCCATTAAATCAAAAGGTTGCATTTAAGAATGGCGGCAGAGACTTAAAGAGTATGCATTATATACCGACGAGACAAGGTGCTAGGGTGTACGATAATAATGAAGTGGAATTTTGCTATTATGCACCGGGAGCAAAAAAAGTTTCTATAGCTGGAATCAGCGGAAGTATGAGCTGTGAGCCAATTGAATTAGTTTCTGAGGAAAATGGTTATTTCTCTAGAAGAGTTCAAGGGATTGAGCCTGGATTTCATTATCATAATTGGTTCGTAGATGATGTACAGGTAAGGAATCCTTTCGGTGCTTTTTGTTATGGCTGCTTTGAACCCATCAACTTCTTTGAAGTACCGGAAGAAGAGGATGATTTCTATTTTTTGAAAGACGTTTCACATGGTGAAGTACGAATGGAAGTATACCAATCCAGTGTGAATGGACATCTAAAAAGCTGCTATGTGTATACACCCCCCGAATATCATCAGCAGTGGGAGAAAACATATCCTGTTTTATATATTCAACATGGTGTGGGAGAAAGTGAAAGCGGCTGGCTGTGGAATGGTAAGCTTAATTTTATTATGGATAATCTCCTGGCAGAGGGAAAATGTAAGGAAATGCTAGTAGTTATGTGCAGTGGCTATTCTTTTCAGGAAGGTGAGGATCCGGTCTTTTATCCGGGTGATTTTGACAAAGAATTAATGGAGGATGTGATTCCCTTCATCCAGAGCCGTTACCGAACCAAAACAGGACGGGATAATAAAGCTATTGCAGGTCTATCACTAGGCTCAGCGCAAGCCTCCCTTACAGTAGTAAAACATCCTGGGGTATTCTCAGCATTAGGCGTATTTTCAGGAGTCGCCATTTCTGAATTGGATAACCTTACCATAGGGATGGATAAACGACCTGATTATGTGCTATTAGCTGCCGGAGAAGGAGAAGAAAGAATTATATCCCAACAAAAAGAATATCAAGATAAGCTTAGAAATGCAGGGATAGCTTGTGATATGGCTTCCTTTAAAGGGTTTCATGAGTGGCATGTATGGAGAAAAAGTCTAGCTAGGTTTGTACAAAATATATTTAATAAAGAAAGTACAGATTTATTAACAGAGGATACTCGGGCTAGAACAAATCATATAGATACCGTTTGCCAGAGGATTGAAAACACTGAAATTTTTGCCAGGCAGACCTATGAGATGCAACCTTTATTCTTTGATACCGTTTACAAGGGTGTTATATTTGCAGTGGATGAGAAGGGAAGACCGGCCGGAAGGTATAAGGATATACAGCCTGGAGTCGTAATTAAGGAACAAGGAGTGGCGGAATTTTATTTTATTGCGCCAAAGGCAAAAAGCGTAGAAGTGCAAATTCTTGGTATGGAGCGGATAGCTCTTCATAAAGCAGCGGGTTCTCTTGGTGAAGAAGGATACTGGCAGGGAATTGTTAGAGAGATAACACCAGGCTTTCATTACCATGAATATTTTGTAAATGGTATTTCTGTAATCAATCCGTGGGCTCCTCTTGGGTATGGGTGTTTTAAACCGATAAACTATCTGGAAATGCCGGAGCCGGATTTTGATATCTACTTATTAAGGTCAGTGCCTCACGGCAGTATACATATGAATTACTATAAGTCTTCACAAACCGGACGTACAAAAGTGTGTTATGTTTACACGCCACCCGGCTATGAAGAAAATCGGGAGAAAAGATATCCGGTTCTCTATCTTCAGCACGGGGGAGGTGAAACTGAAATAGGCTGGATTTGGCAAGGTAAAATCTGTAATATTATGGATAATTTATTGGCGCTTCAAAAAGCAGTGGAAATGATTATTGTAATGAATACAGGCTACAGCTTTCGACCGGATGGAACAAGTCATCCCCTCTTAGGGTCTGTTGATGAAGAAATTGTAAAAGATTGCATTCCCTTTATTGACAGTCATTACCGTACGTATACGCAGAAGGAGAAACGTGCAATGGCAGGACTCTCCATGGGCGGTATGCAGACGCAGAAAACAGTTTTTCATAACACAGAGCTGTTTGCTTGGGCAGGTATATTTAGCGGAGGACTTGTAATCCAAAATGAGGAGGAGGATTATACTCCTTTACTTAAAGATTTGTCGGCATTTCAACAAGCTTTTAAACTTCTTTATATAGCTTGCGGTGAACAGGACGGATTTTATGAGGAAACGTTTGAAACGGTTCAGGATTTAAAAGCTTGTAACATACCTCTGGTCACGTTCTTTCAAAAGGGCTACCATGATTGGACTTTCTGGAGACATTGTGTGACCGATTTCCTACAAAGATTGTTTTATTAATGTTTGAGTTTCTCACCGGCACGGTGACAAAAGCTCCCCGAATTAAATATCGAGGAGCTTTTTTTCATAACGTGTCGAAGAATATTACTCTTTTAGAAGAGAGTAGATTTCATTGGTTTTTTCAGGTGCGTCTCCATTTATAATAATAATTCTGTCGGAAAGAGTAATAACAAGATAGGGGGAGATGTTCCGATGGACGTATACGGAGCAATCTCCATATCCCTGTACATTAAATCTACCCACATAAAAACGATCACTATCCCCGCCATTGCGTTTATTCATCTTAGGAAGTTGATCTATTTGCACCACTGCTTTCATAGCATCGATCGAAAAAGAATCCCTATACATTGGTGCGCTTATATAAGCTGTATGATTTTTCATTTCAAATTCCACCGTACCAAAATCAAGTGGCATTACAAACTTTGCAAGTGCTATTATTCCTAATACTACTATAGCCAGGACAATATTTGTCAGTCTTCCAAACGTAGATGCCATGTTAACTGTAACTCCATAGCCTAAGCGATTTTCAACCCAGACACGTTTGTCAGTGGGATTTTTGTAATTTCCTGTTGCCCAGTATTGATCTTCATCCGTGTAAACTTCCTCAGAAGTAAATAAGAGCAAATTATGTCGTTCATCTCTTACCGTATAATATGCCGATAAAATAGGTGCATAGGTTAAACAAGTTGATATTCCAAGCAATACCATCATCACAAATAAATCAAGTACATTACACTGAACTAAGAAAAACATAAGCGTATAAAGAATGGTTCCAATATGAGCTTGCAAAATCCAGCATTTTGACCATTGATGTCTGTAAATCTGATTCAGGGCAAGATTTATTTCTGTATTTTCTGAATATGTAATAACTCTCTCTTTTGTAACTATCCGATAGGCTAGGAATCCGATTACTACACTTATAATTGAGCACATTGGAAATATCCAGGAGGAAAGGTGATACTCTTGTTTATGTAACAATAATAGGATGGGAATTAAGGAAATAATAAAAGCCTGGATAAACCAAAACGGTGAAGCAGGCATTTTCCCTTTTAATCTGCTCACCTCCGTGTCAATACTAAGAATATGTTTTTCACCGACATACCATTTGTTTTCTTTTTTCACTGTATATAATATGCTAAAATATCTTTTTTGAATAAGACTATTTACAAAGAAAAGTAAACAGCACCAAGCTAAAATGTATAATATACTAATGGATGTGTATTTTGAAATAATGAGAAGAGGGAACATAAGCAAAATGAACACGAAACCTGCTAAAGTATATGATTTATGATATTTTTGAACGATTTTTTGCACTTCACTATTTTGGAGCTCAAAACGAGGAAGTGATACCCCAAGAAGAATATTGCCATTTGCCTTTTCAGCGGTTTTATTCGTTAAAATAAGTGTAATCAAAACCGTCAGTGTAACAAATAAATTAATAACAATAGAAATCATATGTTACCTCCTGCAATGCTTGAAATATTCAAACGGTCAAACATTTCATCGCACAACTTCAAAAAGTGTTCTTTTTCAATTCCCTTAAGTGATGATTCAGTAATTAGTAAAGCCAATTCACTTTCAATTTTTTCGGTAAAATCTCCAGTTAAGAGCGCAGTGGGTTTGACTTTAGCTCCGTGACGACGGTCTATTTCAATAAAGCCTTCATTTTTGAGAATCGTATAAGCTTTTGTTACTGTCATCATATTAATACCAATGTCTTCAGCCATTTGCCGAACAGTAGGTAATCCCTGTCCAATTTTCAAATCCCCTCGCCCGATTCCTATAACAATCTGATTACGCAATTGGACATAAATAGGTGTTGCGCTTGTTGTATTTAGTTTAATTATCATTTATTATCCTCCACTAATTCACTAAGTATTATTTGTATTACATATTATAATACAAATAATGCTTAGTGTCAAGTATGCCTGTGAATGGGACAATGATTTTTGTGTATCTTGCTAACGGTATATTGGAAGTTAGTATGCTGGTTATATCTAAACCCATAATCTGTAGTTGATAGTTACAAATCGCAAATATTAGATATTAATATAGTTCATATTAAGCTGATGATATGTCATTGTTTCGTATTAAATATTTATATATAATTATATTGTTGGGCATATTATACAACTTGAAGAATTGATATGCTTATTTGGATGTGAAATGTAACTAAAATAGTCTCTTGAGATACTTTAAAAGTATACGTAATTAGTAATTCGAGTCAAGATGTATACAGAAATGGAGGTTAGCGGTCAGCATTTTAGGTTAATACAGAACTTCTTTATCCGGCACATTTTCACAGTACTATAAAAGGAGAGTAATTATGAAACTATTTCAAAATAAAAAGAAGAAAAAATCTATAATAGAATTTCTTTACATACTGCCCTTTCTAATCTTGATTGCCGTATTTGCTTATTATCCCTTGTATGGCTGGGTATATGCCTTTTTTGACTACAGACCGCCTCAGCCTTTAACTATGGATAATTTTGTCGGACTGAAATGGTTTCAATCCTTGGTGTCTAATCCGGTAAAGACTAAACAAATAGTAAATGTAGTTACGAACACTTTAGTTATGAGTGGAATAACTGTTACAACCTCCTGGCTGCCCATGCTTTTTGCGGTTTTTTTGAATGAAATTAAGTGTATACCCTTTCGAAAAGCGGTTCAGACAGTGACAACAATTCCTAATTTTATTAGTTGGGTCTTGGTGTATTCGGTTGCTTTTAATATATTTAATAATACTGGTGTAGTTAATCAGGTGTTCGTATCTTTAGGTATCATTGATAAACCCATTCAATTCTTGCAGGCATCAGAACATGTATGGTTAACTCAATGGTTGTGGCTTACATGGAAAAATTTGGGATGGGCAGCCATTATGTATATAGCCGCAATTACCAGTATTGATGAGGAGTTGTTTGAAGCAGCTAAAGTTGACGGAGCCACCAGAATGCAGATGATTCGCTATATAACAATTCCCAGTATTCTCCCTACTTATTTTGTACTTTTGATGTTAAGTATTGCTAGTTTTTTAACAAATGGTATGGAACAGTATTATGTATTTCAAAATGCATTTAATAAAGAAAAGATTCAGGTTTTAGATTTATATGTATTTAACCTGGCAATGGGAAGCGGCAGTTACTCAGTTGCGACAGCTCTTAGTATACTAAAAAGTATGATAAGCTTGATTTTGCTTAGTCTGGCTAATGGTATTTCAAAGCTAGTCAGAGGTGAGAGCTTTTTATAAGATAAGGAGGACTTCTCATGGGGAGCGAAAAAAGAAAAAAACGTAAAAAGTCAAGTTTTAGTGATAAGCTTATTCATGTCCTAACCTATACTTTTTTCGGAGTTTTTGCATTTA
This sequence comes from Anaerocolumna cellulosilytica, assembly GCF_014218335.1. Classification (GTDB taxonomy): domain Bacteria; phylum Bacillota; class Clostridia; order Lachnospirales; family Lachnospiraceae; genus Anaerocolumna; species Anaerocolumna cellulosilytica. Next base: position 2,113,163 of record NZ_AP023367.1, read on the forward strand.
TCTGTATTTACCCATTTTATTACATATTTATTAATACCATCAGTTCTAATGAACTGAGTCAAAAAGGATTAATTATTTTTTGGCCGAAAGGTGTGCATGTTCAAAATTATTTAAAAGCAATGAAGATTCCGGGATTATTTGATGCTGCTGTGATTTCTGTTGGTCGAACAGTACTTGGTACCTTGCTTACGGTGGCAGCAACAGCTTTCCTAGGTTATATGTTCACAAGAGAAACAATGTGGCATAGAAAATTCTGGTATCGTTTTGTTGTTGTTACCATGTACTTTAATGCCGGAATCATTCCGTGGTTTTTGACCATGAGAAATCTAAATTTGACTAATAATTTTTGGGGATATATTTTGCCGGCAATCGTATCACCTTTTTATATTATACTGGCTAAGACCTTTGTTGAATCCATACCAAAGGAATTGCAACAAGCCGCTGAAATAGACGGAGCAGGCACAATGAAAATATTTTTACGAATTATTCTGCCTGTTATTAAGCCAATTATGGCAACTATATCAATATTTGCAGCAGTGGGACAATGGAATGCTTTTCAGGATACATTAATATTAATGACGGATAATAAGTTGTACAGTCTTCAATTTATCTTGTACCAATACATCAATCAGGCAAGCTCCTTAAAACAGCTTGTTAATTCATCAAGCAGTTCAGCAGTGGCACAAAGTGTTGCAACAGTACAGACTGCCACTTCTATACGTATGACAGTAACAATTATTGTAGTTGCGCCAATACTGTTTATCTATCCAATTTTTCAGCGATATTTTGTAAAGGGAATTATGATTGGAGCAGTCAAGGGCTAGAAGATGGAGGGTGTTAACATCCTTTCATATAAAAAGTGAGGAGGATTTTTTATGAAGACGAGAAAAAAAGCTATAAGATTAGCAGCTGTACTAGTGGCTTTTTCCTTGATTATGACGGGCTGTGGAGGAAAGAACAAGACGGTAAACAATACAACGGCTAATACAAGCTCCCAATCGGATACAGCGTTGGGGGGAATTGACCGTACCGAGCCGCTTACTCTTGAGATTTATGATGTGGCCGCTAATTATCAGGGAATGCAAAGCGGATGGTTTGGAAAGGTGGTTAAGGATAAATTCAATCTTGAATTAAATATCATCGCGCCGCAGGCTTCCGGCAATGGAGAGGCTCTATACCAGACACGAACTGCTTCCGGAAAACTTGGAGACATCATCCTTTTGGACAACTCACCTCTTCAGGATTGCATTAAGGCAGGGTTGATATCAGACATCACGAATGAGGTACAAAGCAGTGAGAATCTAAACCAGTATTATGAGCAATATAAAACCTTTAACACGGGCCTTGAGGAGAATACTGAAGGAAAAATCTATGGACTTCCCTGTCAAATTACGAATACCTCACCTACAACCTATACAGATACTGAAATTTATATCAGTCCAATGCTCCCTTGGGATTACTATACGGAGATAGGAACTCCGGAAATGAAAACCATGGAGGATTTACTGAAGGTTTTAGAGCAGATTCAAGCAGCGCATCCAGTAAATGCCGCAGGTGATCCAAGTTATGCTATTTCTTTGTGGGCTGACTGGGATAAGGGAGGAACCCAGATTACAATGGAAACCGCAACCCAATTGACTAAAATGTATGGATATGAAGTGAATGGTTCCATTATGCTGGGTAATACCGGCGATATGAAACAAGTCACAGATGATGACGGGGCCTATTATAAAATGCTGCACTTCTTCTTTGAAGCGAATCAAAGAGGTTTAGTGGACCCGGATTCCGGCACTCAGAATTGGGATACAGCCTGCACTAAGATGAAGAACAAACAAGTATTAATGTTTTGGTATTCCTGGCAGAGAGGCTTTTGGAATACTCCTGACCGTGCGAATGACAGGAATGCATACATCTATGCACCCGTTCAGGATATGAATTTTTATCAGCCCTCTGATTCCTATTATGGTGACGGAAGGGCGCTTGCAATTGGGTCTCATATGGAGGGAAATACTAGAGCTAGAGCAATAGAATTCCTAGATTGGTTAATTAGCCCGGAAGGACTTGATTTTCTACATGCAGGTATTCCAGACTGGAGTTATACGAAAGATTCTGAGGGAAAATATACACTTACTGAAGAGGGGTTATATGGTCTCATGGAGAACCGTACAGTTCCGGATGAATGGGGTGGCGGCGGATTTGACGACGGAAATAGTAAAATTAATCAATGGCCATTGCACTCTGTGTCTACAAACCCGAATACAGGAGAAACGTACAATTATAATTATTGGAATTCTTATCTGGAAGCAAATAAAACAATAATGACAAAGGAATGGAGTGAGAAATATGGGGCTCCAAACCAAGTGGCATATTTAGAAAAAACGGGACAATTAAAACCGGTACCAAATGTTAATATAATTCTGCCAAGTGATACTACAGATATTGCCTTAATTCGCAGTCAATGCGCCACTATAATCTGTGATACATCATGGAGAATGGTTTTTGCAAAAGACGAAGAAGATTTTAAAGCAATGTGGGAAGAAATGAAAATCCAACTTGAAGGTCTTGATTGGAATCAGTTGGTGGAATTTGATAAATCTAAGTTTGAGAAAGTTTTAGAAGCGAGGGAAGCGGCGATGAAATAAAGTCTCGTATGCCTATAAATCAAAAGTAAAAGTAATATATGAAGTAGTTAGATTTAAAAGAAATATAGATAAAGAGAAAGGATGCCACAGAGTAATTCTATTAGCTGATTTTATAGTGGCAGTGTTGTAGGTTGAACAATGAAAAAGCAAGCTTTTAATCCTTATTTACCATCCTGGGAGTATATTCCTGATGGAGAACCTTATGTATTCGGAGAACGTCTATATGTATTTGGCTCCCATGACCGTTTTAGAGGAAATGCATACTGCCTGAATGATTATGTATGCTGGTCTGCTAAAACGGATGATTTGGGAGACTGGCGTTATGAAGGGGTGATTTATTCAAAAACATCGGATCCCATGAATAAGGACGGAAGTATGTGTCTGTATGCTCCCGATGTTACAAGAGGTCCGGATGGTCGTTATTATCTGTATTATGTACTAGATAAGGTTAGCGTTGTTTCCGTTGCAGTTTGTGAGGAACCGGCAGGAAGATATGAATTCTATGGATATGTGTCCTATAAGGATGGAACGCGACTAGGAGAAAGAAAAGGAGATGAACCGCAGTTTGATCCTGGAGTGTTCACAGAAGGTTATAAAACATATTTATATACGGGATTTTGTCCGAAAGGAGATACCAAAAGAAGCGGCCCAATGGTTACTATATTAGGAGCAGATATGCTTACAATTATTGAAGAACCCATTTTTATTGCTCCAAGCGAACCTTATAGCAGGGGTAGTTCCTTTGAAGGACATGAATTTTTTGAAGCTCCTTCTATCCGTAAGAAGGGTGACACGTATTATTTTATATATTCTTCAATTGCTATGCATGAATTATGTTATGCAACAAGCAAATCTCCTACGAAGGATTTTATATATAGGGGAGTTGTCAGCAGTAACTGTGATATGCATATTAATACTTATAAGCCAGCAGTTAAACCAATGTTTTATGGGTCTAACAATCACGGCAGTATCATAGAGGTCGACGGCCAATGGTACATATTCTATCATCGTCATACAGATGGTACGAATTTTAGCAGACAAGGCTGTGCAGAACCACTTGTCTTTTTGGAGGATGGAAGTATAATGCAGTCAGAAATGACCTCCTGTGGATTAAATGGTAAACCACTCGTAGGGAATGGAGAGTATCCGGCTTATATAGCCTGTAATCTTTTTTGCAGATATGAAGAAATTTATACGGCACCTGGTGGTATGTGGATGGACAGCAGATATCCGAAAATCACCCAGGATGGCAAAGACGGAGATATGGAAGAAGGGTATATCCTTAATATGCGAGATTCTGCTACGGCTGGCTTTAAATATTTTAGCTGCAAAAATATTAGAAGGATTGGGATAAAGGTAAGAGGGTACTGTAAGGGAGAATTCCATATTAAAACTTCCTGGAACGGGGAAAGTCTTGGCAGTATCCCGGTAGTATCCAGTAATATATGGAAGGAATATACCTCAGATATTGTAATACCTGATGGTGTGCAGGCAATTTATATTACCTATCAGGGAGAGGGAAGTGCTGCTCTAAAATCCTTTTCTTTACACTAAATAAACTATGTGTCTAAGGAGGTAAGTGTTTATATGAAAATAACGAGAAGAAATCCAGTGGTGCAGACTATTTATACCTCAGACCCAGCACCAATGGTTTATAAGGATACCTTGTATTTGTATACAGGACATGATGAGGATAATTCCACCTGGTTTACCATGAATGATTGGAGATGTTTTTCCACTAAGGATATGGTTAATTGGACGGACCATGGCTCACCACTGGCTTATACGGATTTTAGCTGGGCACGGGGAGATGCTTGGGCAGGACAATGCATAGAAAGAAATGATATCTTCTATTACTATGTTCCAATGAATAAAAAAGGCGGACAGATGGCGGTGGGAGTTGCTGTATCCGATAGCCCAACAGGGCCGTTTCATGACCCGTTAGGACATCCGCTGGTAGAAACAGAAACAGGAGACATTGATCCGACCGTGTATATTGATGAGGATGGTCAGGCTTACCTATATTGGGGCAACCCACATCTTTGGTATGTGAAACTAAATGAAGATATGATATCTTATGATGAAAAGGTTGGTATCGTAAAGGTGCCATTAACTGAGGAAGGTTTTGGAAAACGTACTGGTGATTCTGATAGAGCAACACTGTACGAAGAGGGGCCATGGTTTTATAAACGAAATGGGTTGTATTATATGGTGTATGCAGCTAGTGGGATACCGGAAAATATTGCTTACTCAACCAGCACTAGCCCAACAGGCCCATGGACATACAGAGGAATTATCATGCCAACGGAGGGAGGCAGTTTTACGAATCATCCCGGTATTATTGACTTTAAAGGAAATTCTTATTTCTTTTACCATAATGGTGCTTTAGCGGGAGGAGGAGGTTTTACCCGTTCTGTATGTGTGGAGCAATTTCAATATAATGCGGATGGTACCTTTCCTATGCTCCATATGACGGAAGAAGGGGTAACACCAGTTGGTACCATAAATCCTTATATTCGGAATGAAGCTGAAACAATTGCCTGGGAACAAGGAATTAAGACAGAGCCTTGTACGCAGGGTGGAATGAATATTTGCCATATTGACGATGGGGATTTTATTAAGATTAGTAATGTTGATTTCGGGACGTACGGACCAAAATCATTTCGTGCGTGTGTTTCTTGTTCTTCAAATGGAGGAACAATGAAAATACATATGGATAGTCTTGACGGAATTTTATTAGGGGAGATTACGGCAACAAATACCGGTTCATTTAATAATTGGGTAATGGTTGAAACAAATGTTAAGAATGTAACTGGCATACATGATTTATATTTTACCTTTCATGGTGACTTGACAGGTAATCTGTTTAAAGTCGATTATTGGAATTTTCAGTGACATTAAAAATGTAAATAATTGACAAATAAATATAAGTAATGTAAAATGATAATGTAAAAAATAATTTTTACAATATCAAAAAAGGAGAGGTTAAGTATGTGCAAAAAAAGACTATTAGGTATGTTTTTAGCCGCAATGGTATTTTGTGCGGGGGTTATGGGGTTTACACATGTAGTTGGTGCAAATGCAGCAGATGGCAAAAATTATGGAAGCATGAGAGATATTCCGGCCGCAAACTTGCTGGCTGAAATGACAGTAGGTTGGAATCTTGGTAATACACTTGATTCACATGGTAGCGGCGCTGTTAATGAAACCCAATGGGGGAACCCAAGAACAACAAAAGAAATGATTGATACAATCAGTAACAAAGGAATTAATACTATTCGAATTCCTGTAACACTTGCAGAGAATGTAGGTGGTGCACCTGATTATACGATTAACCAAGCTTGGCTCAGTCGTATTAAGGAAATCGTGGACTATGCTTTTGCAAACAATATGTATGTCATCCTTGATGCGCAGCATCATGATACAAATTATTGGTTAAAGCCCATTCAAAACGAAGCAGTAATCCAAAAGTTTACATCTTTATGGACACAAATTGCAAATTGTTTTAAGGATTATGGTGATCATTTAATATTTGAAGGAATGAATGAGGTTCGTACCATAGGAAGTGCAAATGAGTGGTCAGGAGGTACCCCAGAAGAGCGGGCTGTAATTAATAATTTAAACGAAGCCTTTGTCAGAACCGTTCGAAATACGGGTGGAAACAATGCTAAAAGATGCCTTATCATATCTCCTTATGGAAATGCTGCTACTGAAAATGCAATGGCTGATTTGAGAATTCCTCAAAATGATAATCACATTATGGTTGCAATACACGCATATACCCCATATGCATTTACCTTCCAGCCTAATACAGATTGGGAAAAATTCACATGGGATGGTTCGCTAAAGGGAGATATTGATTATGTTATGGAATTGGCAAACAGATATTTTGTAAGCAAAGGCACACCTGTTATTTTAACTGAATTTGGTGCTGTTAGTAAGCAGATTACTGTAAATGGCGCAACCAAGCAAAATACAAGTGAAGTAATTAAGTGGCTCAAGGACTATATGAGTGCTGCCAATCGATATAATATCAAATGTGTATGGTGGGATAATGGATATTATGTAGAAACAAGAAATCCTTCCAATGAAGTATTTGGAATATTTAACCGTTACAACTTAACTTGGTATCAACCTGAGGTTGCGGATGCACTAATTCGAAATGCAAAGGGGCAATAAAGGTATTAAAAGATAGAATGGATTAGAGACAGACTATTTTAATATAGGATACAGCTTAATCATAAGTGAATATTCATTACATATAAGACCGTTTATATTCTGATGTTATGTAGGAAACGAAGAAGATAAGCGGTCTTTTTTTGTGCTTAAATCTGAGAAAACTAAAAGAATTCGTAAGCAAACTGTTGAAGCCGAGGCTTATAATTACTTATAGAATAGTGAGGATTACAATAAAAGCAAAACCTTCGTAAAAAATATTAATAAATTCTTAAGAAAATACTTGCAAAAATGTAAAAATTTGGTATACTGGTACAAACATAATTTGTAAATAGAAAATATAAGGGGGGGTGATTCCGTTGGTTTATTAAGTGAAGTTCCAGCAAGCTTATTTTAGGCATGTCGTTAGGGGAAGAAAAATCTTCTTTGACACCGGAGAGAATCAATGGAAGCTAGGATAGCTGTTTTGCTGGTAGATATGATATACAAAGGGAGCTAGTGTGTATGAGAATCAAAAAAGAAAGAGGTATTAACATGAAAAATAAAATAGTATCAGTAGCATTGGTATTGATGATGTTAGTTGGCTTAAGCGGGAAAGTATTTGCCAAGGAAGTCGGTGCGACTCTATTAGTCCCTCAGTCTATAAGTTTACAAGATATAGTTAACAGCAGCACCTGTTTGACTGATGGACAAGCACAGGTGATTTTTGATAAACTAAAAGAGAGAATTCTTAATGAGTATAGTGAATCCTATAATCTAACTAATTTTAAGGGTGAATTTAGCAACGAACGAACAGAAGATGGAAGCGTAATTGTCGATGTTAACATATACACAGATATGACATTAACCAGACATCCTTCCGACAGCCCTTTTGTTAAGGGCATGTTTGAAGCCTTATCTCAGGTTGAGTCAGCATCTGAAAAGCAGTTCCTTGACCATAAAATTGATGAATATGTGAAAGAGGTAGAAACATTATACTATAACAAAGCAGATGCATCAGTATTTACATATGCAATTGCATTAAATGTTAACAACAATTTGTTAGATAAGCAGGAGCCAAATATGGAGGTTGATTATGATTTGTACTACAGAACCGATGCAGAAGAAGTGGTGTTAGAACCTGTGATAGATGAATTAAAAGTAGAAGCTTCTTTAGTTGCTGAAAAAAACGGCAGAGAATATGTTACCACGCTCCAGTCTGCACTCCTAAAGAATACTATTCAAGCCGGCTTCTATGACAGGATAGCAGCCAGAGATTATGCAATAGCCCATGCTACCGATACACCTGAATTTTCTGCTTCCAATGGACAAGGCAGTGATTGTGCCAATTTTGTATCAAAAGCACTCAACGCAGGCGGAATACCAATTGATAGGTCGGGAGGGTGGTATCCAAGCTCTAATGGAAAAACGGCTACCTGTGGAGTCAATTGGATGAGGACAGGCTACTATAACAATGGTGGTGTAGTTCCATATATGACAGGAAAGAACTACTTCTATAGAGAAACTGCTTTAAATACAATATTTGCCGGCAGTATCATGTATTGGACAAATACGAGTCATGTGGCTTTAGTTACCTATGGTGACGGTTCAGTTATAAAATACAGCCAGCATTCTAATGTGAAGCTTTCCAGCAGTTCCGCAGTAAATGTAGTTTATAAATCAGAATCAGCCTATTTTTATAAACCCCAGTCTTCTATTATGAAATAAAGAATAAATGAGGTGTAAAAGCAGCATTTGAAGTACGAAATAGAATCAACAGGCTAAGTTTTACGTCATAGTAATGACCGTAAGATTTAGCCTGTTTTAACTGCTATGAGAGAATTGCAACTATTAGATTGAGAATCAGAACGTAAAAAGTAAGGAGTATGTAAATCTTTTTTATTTTTCTGGATAATTAAATGATTTAGGAAATTGGAAAAAAATGTCGACATATGCTATATAAATATATTTTAATACTATAAATGGAGGGGTAGTCTACTATATGTTTAAGATAGCAGTATGTGAGAAGGAAGAATACTACAAAGTAAAAATCCAAAATCTATTACAAGAATACTTTCTAGAAAAAGAAATCTCGTATACAGTGGATGTTTATCATTCAGGAGTACAGATTTTGCAACTGGGGGTAGGAGTGAAAGAATATGATGCTATATTCCTTGAGGTTAGTATGCAGGACTTAAATGGGATTGAGACAGCAAAACAGATAAGAATGTATACGCGGCAGACTTGCCTTGTATTTGTTACAGCAGATGCAGCGAATGCTCTGGAAGGATATAAAGTAAATGCAATAAGATGTATATTAAAAGCTGAGAAAACATTTGATATGAATTTTGTAGAATGTATGGATGCGATTCTGACCAGGGTAGATAATAACGTAAATATGCAATTATTTGAATTTCAAGGAGGCAGAAAGAAAGTAGCCTTAAGTAATATTATGTATGTAGAAAGTAATTTACACAAGCTTTATTTTTACATAAGGAATGATGATATCCATTGTTATACAATGTATGGGAAATTGGATCTGTTAGAAGGAAAATTCCAGGCTTGTGGTTTTTGTAGAATTCATAAAAGCTATTTAGTGAATCTAATATATGTAGAAGAATTAAAGAGATACCGCGTTATTTTAACAGATGGAAATGAATTAAACGTTGCAAAACAAAGATATAAAGAGGTGGTAAGTAAATATACATCTTATTGTGAACTAATATAATATTAGATCTTTATAGGGCATGGGTATATACGATTCTAACTATAATATTCCTAATTATTACATAATAAGGATAATTATGCTAAAGTAGTTGCGCAAATGTAAAAAATACCCTATATTTGTACAAAGAGATGGGGATGGTTGAAAGATTGATTTAATTAATAAAGTATCTCTTGTTGGCAGATAAAATATAATTTATTCTCTTTCACATTGCTAAAAGGCAAGTACCATTTGATGTCTCTTTTGTATTGATAGTATAGAACAGACAGGGGGTGTATTGAGAACCTATTAAGAGTAGCTGAGGGACACGAGTTGATAATGAATTGTGTAAAAGGAGGTAATGTATGATTAGCAAACGAAACGATTCAATTGGGAAAAAAGTAGTGAGATGTACGGTGATTGTCTTTGCTTGTTTGATGATAGGTGGCAGCACACGGATTATTACTACGCATGCAGAAGAGGCAAGTAATCAGGCGATACATTCATTGTCTTATGAAGAATACCAGGAACAAATAAAGGTGGAAGCTGAAAGAGATAAAGTATCTGCTTCTATGAAGAGTGACACAACAAATGCAGATGTAATGAGAACTGCTGCTGAATTGGCAAAAGGAAAAGAGAATGTAATATGTGAAAATGTAGAAGCCTTAGTTCCTGCAACCATGATTCAAGCATCAAATGCAGTAAGTGAGAAGGATGGAATTAAATTGAGTGCGGCACCAGTAGCAGGTTTGCAGCCAATTGTCCTAAATGAGGATTCGTTGAAAAACGGGCAGATAACAACAGATACTCAATTAGCATGGCTATGGAGTTTTTCTGATGAAGATGGTGATACACTGCTAAATAGATATTTGGGTGGATTTCCGTCAGCATACTATTTGGGTAACTTAAACAATAATATTGGGTTTGTTACGCAGTTTAGCAATCCTGGACATTATACGGTTTTGTATCAGGTTATGGATACCTCGGGCGAGCTGTCAGCGGTTGTAGGGTATGAATTTGAGGTAGTTCCTGTTGAAAACTATCAGGTGTTTGAGAATAGCTTTACTGCTTTGAATGAAATTCAGGATTATAATGTTGAGATAGATTTTTCAGAAATGAATACAGCAGCTATTTGTCTGGTAAACACAGGAAAGTCACTTCCTTCCATGACCATTAAGGATGCGGCAGGGACTACCCTTACTACCATGGGTGGTGCGAAACGATGGTTCTTTATTAACAAACCAGCACCTGATGCAACAAGTGTGTCTTATACAATTAGTGTAAAGGCAGCATCCTTTGATTCTACGGCAAGTGGATATAGAGTAATGGTGGGTGACAAAAAAGACGTTGAACCTATGCTAAGCGGACTTGAAAATACGGTTTGGCTGGATTTATATACTGAAACATTAGGTAAGAATCATTTTACTTTATATACTCCGAACAAAGATGAAAGCTGGTATAGATTTACCGCAAATGGAACGATGGTATTCACGTTATTAACTTACTATTCGCAGACTCGTTTTCAGGTTAGAGATGTTAATGATTTGACAATCTTATTCGATTCCAATGATAGTGCAAATGCAGATGTACATAAATCTAAATTTTGTGGACCCTATAATTATGCCGAAAAAGCAAGATTAACCACTACCATAGGGCAAGATTACTATCTGGTAATTTATTCCCCAAGCCTCATTTCGACGGAGGCTATAATTGAAAAGACAATGAATGTTACAGTAGGAAAACCTAATATGTTATCAAAGACAACAACAGCATATGCAACCTCTAATATAAGAGCAAATTCATCCGGATTTTCCTCAGCGGTTAACATCTCAGTTGGAGACAACGGCTCTACGATTCCCCGTACTGCTGTAGCTGATAATATTTATCTAAAAAGCTTAGATGATATTAAACCATCTATGATTGAATATTGGAGAGTAAGTGTTCCGGGTGGAACATCCTGGTATACTTCAAAATATTTCTTTTTAAGTATTCAGATAGGTTATGTAAAGGATGCTACAACCAATAAAAATATTAACGGAATCTGGCAAATGAGTGTACGAGCTTCAACATCAGGTTCTCCTTTGTCTTTTAGGCCAGGGATATATATCGATTACCACTATGAAATAGGTGATTAATAAGTGAGAGGATGCTTACGGCATCCTCTTTACTTTATGACCTTTAGTGCTTATACATTTTAGTGCAAATAAATGTTTTCATTGTATTGAAAAGTTAGATTGCCATTTTAAAAAAAATAGTATATAGATAAAATAGCTAAGTTAAACGATAGCAAAACCTGTTATGAAAAGGCTCATTAAAGAATGTAAAACCAGAAATACAGCTGTTTTCAAGTCATGTATGGCGGATTGTTTTTGGGACAATATAAGTATAGGTTATGTTAATTAAGAAATTAATACGTGTGCATCAAAGCTCACAGATGGGAGGCAGCATGGAAGTTTTTGCAGAGTATTTAGCAAGTATTGACAACCTAGAGTATCGTGGCCGGGTGGAGGAGGTTTTGCGCTGGGTATTAAAGCATTTTCCAAATTTAACACCTAAAATCGCATGGAATCAGCCAATGTTTACCAATCATAATACATTTATTATTGGCTTTAGTGTAGCCAAACAACATATGGCGGTTGCACCTGAGAGAGTAGGGATTTATCAATTTTCAAATGATATTGTACAAGCTGGCTACGATCACACCAAAGAGTTAATACGTATCCGCTGGGATAGTCCGGTTGATTTCTCATTACTTGAGAAAATAATTGCATTCAATATTTCAGATAAGGCAAAATGTACAACCTTTTGGCGCAAGTAGAAAAATAAGAAAAACTTTATACACGAACACCGGAGGTAATAAAGTTTTCGTATCAAATTGCCGATTCTATAGGAGTAACAATAAGTATTTCCTTACAGCGCGTTTATTGATTACCTTTTCATGCTCTTAAAAAACGAGATATATAAAAACAGGGCAAGCAAGGATTTCTCGCTATAGTCAATGAATGAAGTGTATGAGGAAACAAATAAGGGGGATTTAATAATGAATAAGGTGAAAAAAGGTATATTCTTAGTAATAATAGTATTACTCGGTATGTATGCTTTTAGCCAAGACAAGGAAACAGCAAAAGCGGCCGCTAACTATTATGTTTCCACATCAGGAAACGACACCACCGGAACAGGTACAATTTCAAATCCATGGAGAACAATACAAAAAGCAGCAGATACCATGGTGGCTGGTGATACCTGTATTATCAGAGGAGGTACCTACAGAGAGACAGTTACGCTTTTAAAATCAGGAACATCCACAAAGCCTATCACATTTCAAGCTTATAAAGGAGAGACAGTAACTGTAAGCGGTGCTGATACGGTTATCGGATGGACAAAGTACTCTGGCTCCATATATTCTGCATCCATGACAGGGTCATTAGGTACAAAAGACCAGATATTTGTTAACGGACAGATGCAAACAGAAGCCAGATGGCCTAATTCAACCACTCTTGACCCGTTAAACCCTGTATTAGGAATAGCGGATTCCGGTTCAAGTAAAAGCATTGTGGATGCAAAGCTTACGCAAGCAAAAGGCTATTGGGTCGGTAAAACTCTTTGGTGTGTTCCGGGACCAGGTTATAAATCTTATAACAGTACGATTACTGCCTCGGCTCCGGGTACTATTACCTTTGACGAAATTGGAGTAGCGGCGGCAGCGGGAGACAGGTACTATATTACCGGAAATCTACAGGACTTAGATAGTGCAGGAGAGTGGTACTTTGATACCAAGACGAATAGACTCTATTTGTGGGCGCCGGGCGGAGCAGATCCTAATACCATAACGGTTGAAGCCAAGAAGCGTATCTATGCGTTTGATTTAAGTGCCTGTTCCTATATTAATGTAACCGGCATCAATATTTTTGGTGCTACCATCAGAATGTCTGGCTCTAATTATTGTAAAGTATCTAATATGACTGCAGAGTATATAAGCCATGATACAGATGTAACGAAGCAGTACAGTACGGGAATTTTTATGTCAGGTAGTTATAATGAAGTTAGCAATAGTACGCTTACCTATAGTTCAGGGAATCTGATAAGTATACAAGGAACCGGCAATAAAGTCATTAATAACCTTATCCATGAAGCAGACTATTCAGCGGCTGATTTACCTGCCATCTATTTGTTAGGTGCAAATCACCTTATAAGCCATAACACAGTTTATAACGCAGGGCGGCATATTATATTTGTTCCCACCCAAAACAGCTGTATACAATATAATAATCTTTATAATGCCGGCAAGCTTACCAAGGATTGTGGTATTCTTTATGAATTTGGTTGGGATGGTCAGGGGACGGTGATTCATCATAATTACATACATGATAATTTAGCCCAAAATTATTCTGGCAGCGGGATTTATTTAGATAATGGAAGTAAAGGGTATATTGTTCATCACAATGTAGTATGGGGGAATTATACTGGAATACGGCTGAACACTCCCAGCAATTTTAATCTGATTTATAATAATACCACCTACAGTAATGGAAATGTAGGATATTGGGGAAGAGATTTTGCCTCTGATATGTATGGTGACCGAATATTTAATAACATATTTACGACTTCCTTTACATTGCCTGGAATACAAACGGGTGGTAATAATATTACGGAAGGAACCAATCCTATTTTTGTCAATCCTTCGGCTTATAACTTTAGATTACGACCCAATTCACCGGCTATTGACGCCGGCGTAGTAATACCGGGAATAACGGATGGTTTCATTGGTCTGGCACCTGATATTGGTGCTTATGAGTATGGCGGAACGGACTGGGTTGCAGGACATAGTTTTGTATCACCGCCAAATCCGGTTTTTGAGCAAGTTAGCTTCCTTTATACGAATAAGGTGAGACAGGGAGGCCTTGAAAACGGAGTGATTTCGCCGTGGGTAAAAACACATTCAAAAACGGCTGAATCTGTATCTGTTCCGAGAAGTTCTTCTAAGAGTGTGAGATTTGGAGCTAAAGAAGATGGTCTAAAGCAAGTAGTATCTGGATTAATTCCCAATACAAGTTATGTTTATACTGTATGGGTGAAGGTTGATTCAGGAGAGCAGATTAAAATAGGAGTAAAAGACTTTGGAGGGGTAGAGTCGAATATAACATCATCAAGTATAACCTGGACAATGATAAGTCTTCCCTTTACGACCGGAGCGAATGCTACCAGCGCAGAAATATATGTATATAAGCCGTCAGGTACTGCTTACGCTTATGCAGATGACTTTGGAGTTGTGGAGCAGTAACAGGGGACTGCCTGTGGCATACACTAGCAAGAAAAGTATTGACAGAATTAAGCATATAGGCTATGATATATATGACTAGAAAAATAATAATAGTCACAGAGGTGTTATATGCCGAAAAGTTTTACAGAACAGGAAAAAAGCAGCATAAGACAGAAGCTCATAGCCGATTGCAAAGAGAAGTGGGAAAGATTTGGATATAAGAAAACCAGTATTGACGAGCTGTGTTTAAAAGCAG
Source organism: Anaerocolumna cellulosilytica (assembly GCF_014218335.1). GTDB lineage: Bacteria > Bacillota > Clostridia > Lachnospirales > Lachnospiraceae > Anaerocolumna > Anaerocolumna cellulosilytica. The sequence goes on from NZ_AP023367.1 coordinate 2,128,180, forward strand.
GCATTTCAAAAGGTGCATTTTATATTTTCTTTACATCGAAAGAACAGCTTTTTTTAGAAGCACTAAAAGAGATTCAAAAAAACTTATATCATTGTATAGAAGAAATACTATCGGCAGAACAAAATAAATTTGGTATTGCAAAAGCACTAAGAGTAATCTTTAGGGAGTACGATAAAAGTCCGTTCCTTTATGATACTACCAGTCCCGATTTTACAAGTTTTATGAACAAATTAACCGAGGAAGAAAGAGAAAGTGTATATTATGATAGTTTAGCAGGAGCGAAGGTAATGCTTTATAAGCCTTTCTTAAAACTACGTATCAGTGAAGAAAAAGCTTTATCTGTAATGGCGGCATTGTTGTCTCTGATTGCCAGTAAAGATAAGATGGCATGTAATCATTTTGAAGTATTTGACTTTATGTTAGATAATTTGATTGATAAATTATTTGAATAGGAGAAAGCGCTTGAAGCAATTTAATTTAAAAGAACATAATATGAAAATGTTTGCACTATCAAAAAATGCAGCAAAAGGAATTTATCCGTCTAAAAAAATAGCTAGAGCAGGGTCTTTTTTCGGCACTGGGATAGGAATTGTATTCTTTCTTATGGGGATATTTTTAAATGTATTGGGTTACGTATGGGGATTTGGAATTTTACTTGCAGGGATTATTACTGTAGTATCCAATATATTTAACTTAAAACGTACGGGTAAGAATAGTAAAAGTTGAATACGGTTGCCTATTAGCAACTCGTTTTAAACTCGTATAAAAGAAGCTTACAGGTTAGAAGTGCGCTGTCTAACCTGTAAGTTTCTTTTGTTTTGTATTCGTTTATAAGCATAGCTTAAGCGTTACGGCTGTATTAGCTTGCGATATGCACCGGGAGTTATGCCTTCACTCTTTTTAAATACCTTTATAAGAGTTGAACTGCTTAAAAAGCCTGTTTTGGCAGCAACTACATCTAACGTAAGACCATTATTAGTAAGTAGTTCCTTTGCTTTTTTTATTCTTATTTTGTATAGATATTCCATTAGTGTAATATTCTTTTGTTCTCTAAACATCTGAGACAGATAGGAGGGAGATATATTAAGGGTATCTCCAATGGTTGTGTTGTTTATGTTATAATCCATGTAGTTGGTCTCAATAAATGCTGCCGCTCTATCACAGATGGTATTGCTTATCTTTATAGTATCGTTATAATTTCTGAGGATATCCAGTGTCTTGATTAGGATATCGAGGAATTCCTGAAAGGATTCTGCTTTTAAAAGCTGCTTTGTAAACTGGTTCTTTTCTTCTAACTGCTTTAATTGAGACTCAAAGATAATTTTACTTAAGGAATTTACCGTATCATAGCGGAAGAATTCCAGGGACTCCAAAGCAGAATTTTCCCTTATATTTGCTAGAGACAATATTTCACCCACAACATCTTTTCCGCAGTTGCAATCCTTTTTTCTTTTGATATAAGCCATAATAATCTGAGCAGACTTGGAATCGCTTGCATTATTATAGTGAAAGGCTTTATTTTGAATGGAGCTGTAACTTATAATACTGTTTTTCCCATATTGAAAACGGTACTTTAGAGTGTGCAAAGCTTCCGTATAAGCAGTATGCATGTCTGAGAGGCCGGAATGAATATTGGATATTGCCATAGTTGTATAGATTCCGTAATGTTTTTGTATAAACAGGGAACATTCTTTGGCTATAAAGTTTACATAAGATAAAGCGTCGTTAAGTTCGCAATCCCTATTAAAGTTTACGATACAGGCATATTGCATGGGGGCAATATTTACCAGAAAGCCCTGATGCTTTGAAGCGCAAAGTTCCAGTGATACATTAGCGAGGATGAAGGATAAAAGAGCAGGACTATCTTCCTGTATATATGGAATCATATGGCGGTCAATTTCTTCTATCTGTATTAATAGAACACCAAAACGATCCGACAATAGTGTAATATGATGCTGCAAAAAGATATCATCAAGAGATGGATCATTTGGTGGATAATTATCTTGAAGTGCATGCAAAAGAAAGTCTTGTCGTTCTCTGGCTTCTTTCGTACCCAGCCGGTTATTAAGCTGATGAATCTCTTCTAAGCAATTTTTTAATACGTTATTAATAAACACTATTTCATTATCTTTACTAGTATTCACATAAACCGTTTTGTTAGAAATGGTATTCAAAATTGAGGTTATAGGCGAATAGTTCTGCTTTGCAAGAAAATACGCAGTGATAAAACTAAATAGCATACAAAATAAACTGCTTACTATGACAACAAACCGTATATGGGTAAGTTTTGACCAGAAAGCACTGGAAGGTGTTGCGGAGACATATATACAGTCTGCTGTTCGGGAAGCGAAAACCTGTATTACATAGTGTTCCGCCCCAAAGGTATCATAATATAACGTATTCCCCCCCTCATAACCAGATAAATTAAAGTCTGTATTGATGTCTTGGGAGGAGGCTAAAAGCTTATGCTGGTTATCAAATATCATTAAAGTACTTTTACTGTGAAAATCTGCACTTTGAAAAAGCTTTTTCAGAGAATTTTTATTAAAACTTACAAGAGAAATCATTTCCTCTCCGCCGGGATATCTCTGAGAAACAAGTACAGCCAAAGCAGCATTTCGTATATCAGAATTCAATGCTAACAGGGTAGGCTTTAAACTTTTGTAAGGTGATGATAAAATATCTGAAAATTGCTCCCCAGTAAGCATGTCCTTATAATAAGCTTCATAGAATGTAGCAGGATCTAAGCAGCCGTTTAAGGCAGCTATCTTTTCTAAATGTGGGTAATAGAGGAAGATATCGTCTATATTTCCTTGCTTAAAAGGTTTTAGGAATTCTTTTAGTTCATAGGAATCAAATAGGGGATATTCTAATTCTTCTCTTGTATGATAGCTATATTGTTTTGTCAGAGAGGAATTAAGCAGTGATATGTTAATCTGTGCCAGTTCAGCAAGACTTGAATCCACAACACCAAAAAACTGATATAGAGAATTGGAGCTTGCATTCATAATCTCATCACGTGTAGTCTTTTGGGCAGTTATATATGTAAAGAATATGGCAGAAAAAGGTATGGAAAAAATAATAATATATGAAATAAAAAACTTCCAGAATATCCTTTTTTGAAATAAAAACGTAATTAATTTTTTCACTTCTTACACCAATTACACTCGCAGAAATTCTGTGAGGTCACTTTCTTATTACTTTTCTATCGTATAAATTCTGTATAGTAGCTTGCCAAAGGATGACAAGCGAAAGAATTAGATTCCAGTATATTCCTATTAACATTATATTGAAAGCAAGGTGAAAAAGAAATAGAATTTTAAGGATAAACAATCTATTTTAAAAATGAACAACTTTTTTTGTGAAAATGAACAATTTTATTTAAAAATGAAGGATATACATACAAAATAGCATTCACTATAATAAAATCAGGTAATACAGTAAAAGCATAGTGGTACCGGCCGGACTATGCAGAGTTGTTTTTTGCCTGGTTTAAAAGACTTCATTTTATAGGAGAGTGGAAAATGCTAAAAAAGAGACTGATTACATTGGGGCTTATTGCAGCTATCATAAGTACCTTAATGGCGGGGTGTTCAAAAGAGGGTACAAATACAAAGAATGATACTAAGAAAAAGGATACCACCCAAACAACGAATCCGCTGGAATTCACCGGATATCCTATGGAAACCGAGGAATCCTTAAGTATCTGGGCAAGTCAGTTAATACCTTCCCAGACGGTAGGAAGTTGGGAGGAGTCACCCTTTCATACAGGTCTTGAAAAACAGACCGGTATTTATATGGATTGGACTTTTCCGACATCTGGAACAGATGCCAGCCAGGCATTTAATTTAACGATGGCAGAGTCTGAATTGCCTGATATTATCTGGCATGGTGTTATAAACGATGCCGAAACTTATATAGAGGAAGGAATTCTTAGAGATTTAACGGATTTACTGCCAAAGTATGCTCCTAATTACTGGAAGTATCTAAAGGCGAATGAATATGCAGATAAATCGGTGAAAACAGACAGCGGTAAGTACTATTGCTTCGGATTTTTTAGAGAGGATAGAAGCCAATCCGTATATATGGGGCCTATGATACGTCAGGACTGGCTGGAGGAACAGAAGCTGGATATTCCAATCACAACAGCGGACTGGGAAAATGCCATACGTACTTTTCATAAAGCTTATGGAGCAAAATTCGCTTTTTGTCCCACCTGGAGGGTATCACCCGGTATGGCAGGAGCTTTTGGAGCTTATGGCACCATTGAAATGGCTCTTTTTATAGATAAAGAAAATAAGGTGCAGCTGGCACAGGCACAGCCAGAATGGAAAGAGTACATGGCCTGGCTGAATCAATTAAATAAAGAAGGGCTTATTGACCCGGATGTTATTACTTTGGATGACAGTGGTTTGAGGACTAAAATTGCTAATAACCAGGTAGGTATAACCAATGCAAACCTGGGAGCACTGAATACTTTTATTGAAGATGCTGCTGCTAATGGTAATGGTGCTAATTGGGTAGGTATACCATATCCGGTTAAAACCGCAGGAGATAAGACCAGTGCAATTTTTAGCGAAGACCAGATGGTAGGAGCAGTAGCAGCCATTACCACAAGTTGTCCCGAAGAAAAGGTAGAACTGGCACTGCGGTGGCTGGATTATTCCTTTAGCGAAGAAGGTAATTATTATTGGAACTTTGGTGTAGAGGGAGATACATATGAAATGATTAACGGAGTACCTACACTTACCGATAAGATAAGAAAACATGAACTAGGTATGCGGGAAGCTATGGGACTTCACACAGGTCAAACAGGCTGGGGCATAGGAATTCAGGCGCTGCAAATGATAAAACAAACATCTCTTCCGGAATCAGAGGCGGCCAGAGCCTTATGGTATGACGGCACCAATGAGGAAGCCACAAGCTGGATATATCCGACAGCGGTTACAATGACGCCTGATGAAACAACAGAAAGCAGTTCTATTTCTAATGCTATTAACACTTATGTTAAAGAAATGTCCTTAAAATTCCTGACAGGAGAGGAGTCTCTTGATAACTTCGATGCTTTTGTTCAGACCTTACATGATATGGGACTTGAGCGTTTATTGGAAATAAGGCAGGCGGCATATGACCGTTTTCTGACAAGATAGAATATAAATTGTATAACCTGTTTTTTGACTACCTAACATACGGCAACTTTTGGGCTGTAATTTATGCCTGAAAGTTGTCTTACTGTTACAAAAGCGCTTATGACAGAGTATGTTTTAAGCATGCTCTGAAGAATTGCTGCAAAATAAAGGAGGAAAAGACCTTGTTAAGAAAAAAAAGGCAGGATAACGGTTATTCATCCGTCATTAGGCAGTCTTTATTCACTGTAATTACAAAAGATTTTAAGAAAAATAAGATAAAGTATCTTATGATATTACCGGTTGTTATCTACATAGCTATCTTTTGCTATAAACCAATGTATGGGGTTGTGATAGCATTTAAGAATTACCGCCCTGCATTAGGAATTGCAGCCAGCAAATGGGTTGGTTTGGATCATTTTACCCGGTTTTTTAATGATTATTATTTTTGGAGAATACTACGAAATACTATTTCTATTAGTGGATTAAGTATTCTCTTTGGATTTCCGGCACCTATAATACTGGCACTGCTAATTAATGAAATTAAAAATAAACATTTTAAAAAGACAGTGCAGACCATATCCTATATGCCATATTTCATATCAATTGTTATTATCAGTGGGTTAATTAAGACCTTTACCCAATCCGATGGACTTATAACAGATCTGGTGGTGTCATTAGGAGGCGCGCAAAAAAATCTTCTGGCAAGTAAAGTATGGTTTTATCCAATCTATATTATATCGGGTATATGGCAGTCCGTAGGGTGGGATTCCATTATATATTTAGCAGCAATAACAGGAATTGATCAGGAACAGTATGAAGCCGCCAAAGTGGATGGAGCCGGCAGGATTCGTCAGATGCTATATATTACGTTACCGGGTTTACTGCCTACAATTACGATATTATTTATTCTTCGAATGGGTGGTATATTAAATGTAGGCTTTGAAAAAATATTACTCCTTTATTCCTCCACAACCTATGAAGTAGCAGATGTTATTTCCACTTATGTGTATCGTATCGGAGTTTTAGATGCCAATTTCAGCTACAGCACTGCCATCGGTTTATTTAATGCACTTGTAAATATATTATTTTTAATAATAACCAATGCGATAAGTAAAAAAGTAAATAAAACAGGTTTATTTTAAGGCAGAGGCAAGGATTAAATGGAGGTTAAAGTGAAAACAAGAATTCATAAAAGCAGGGGAGATTTTTTGTTAGATAGTATCATAATGTTTGTGATGATTTTACTTATAATCGTTACGTTCTATCCGATCTGGTATGTTATATGCGCATCGTTTAGCAGTAGTGCAGCTATCAGCACGAACCCCGGAAAATTATTTTTACCGAAAAATTTTAGCTTTGGTGCTTATCAAAAAGCTTTGGAACATCCATTAATAGTAAGCGGCTTTAAAAATACCCTGCTTGTACTGGCTGGTGCATTGCCGCTCAACATTATAATGACACTACTGTGCGGATATTTCATGGCAGCAAAAAATGTTTTTTGGAAGAAATACATACTAGCATATTTGATGTTTACCATGTTTTTTGGAGGCGGTTTGATTCCAACGTATTTAAATCAAAAATCCCTGGGATTATATAATAATCTGTGGGCTTTAATTATTCCAGGTGCATTAAGTATATATAATGCAATTATATGTAAAACGGCAATAGAAGCAGTACCTGAGAGTTTAACGGAATCCGCTCATATGGATGGAGCTAGTGATTTTACAGTTTTGTTCAGAATTATTACGCCCTTAATCAAACCCACTTTGGCAGTTTTGCTGCTTTATTATGGGGTGGGGCATTGGAATAGCTGGTTTAATGCCTCCTTGTATATTACCAAAAATGAATTACTACCCATTCAAAATATATTAAGGGCGGTGCTCATAGCAAATTCCAATCTGCTCAATGAAGGAGCTGCCAACAAAGATGCCATGGACACGTACGCAGAAACCATAAAGTATGCAGCAATCGTTATATCAACCTTACCGATTCTTTGTATCTATCCTTTTCTTCAAAAATACTTTGTAAAGGGTGTTATGATTGGAGCTGTAAAAGGGTAAGGCTTAACACAGATTAGTCCCAATTTTTAAATTAACCAAATAAGATTAGGGTGTCAAATTCTCTGATTATTATATTGAACCAGCACTGTGCACAAGGTCAAAAGACGCATGTTTCAATTTCAAAGAATATCTAATACATTTCCATAGGCACATTCGTTCTTTTGCTTGTGCATATTACTGCAATATTTTTTCTAAGAGGGCTTTTGACACCCTGATCTCAAATAATAGTTGAATTTATTTTTAAGTATTAGTATACTTGTATAGGTAATAACCAGTAACTTAAGAAGGATATCTCAAAAATGATTGCCAAAGTACAAGCTGATACGGCATGCAATGAGAGATTGAGGAAAAACAGAATGAAAAAAAGGATTTACTTAGTTATTGCTTTACTTGTAGTTTTTATAGCCGCATTTATATTCGGCATACAACCAGTTAAAAAACTTACCAACAATGACACATCAGATGCTGTTTCAGTAAAAGAAATTCTTCAGAATGAACTGTTGGGCTCTATTTCCGGTATGTTGCAGAATAAGACGGAAGATTTTGAGTTCAAATTCACCGAAAAAGATATAAATCATATAATTACTGAAAAATTTAGTGCTTCAAATTCTTTAAAAATAGAGAATATTCAGTGTAATATAGAAAATGGTATAGTTATTTTTTATTTGGATACTAAATTAGGTTCATTTATACCTACGCAGGTAGTTCTTAAAACGAATATAGATATAATTGATAATGAGATTAATGTAATAATTAATAAAGCTTCTTTGGGTAGAGTACCTATCCCCAAGAACTGGATACTAAAAATGTTACAAAGAAAACTGGAAAAATATGATGCAAATATATCTGGTTCTGTAATAAAAATACCGATTGCTTTACCAAAAGCTATCTCAATAATAGATTTCCAAGTCTCTGACCGTATAAGGTTTAGTGCAAGAATCTCGATTCAATCTATGGATGATTTGATGGAACTCTTTAAATATTTTGGGAAGAAAATGAAATAATCATAATCTAAATGAAGAAAATAGCTGCACCCTATCGTTTCTGAGGAATCGAAAGGGTGTTTTTATTAGCAGCTCATTAAACTTAAGAATGAATTAAGAATTTTGAAGTATCATAATGGTAGTAAAAATGTTACTATATAGGATGCTGGTTTTAATAGCAACCATACAAGTTGGAGGAATAAAGTTCATTGCGTAAGATAATTAAGAAGATACTTTTTCTAATCGCAGGTTTGCTTGGATTGGGAATCATAATAATAATCATAAGTAACACAGTTGTAGTAGTTGATAAATATAATGTAATAGCAGGCAATGTACCATCAGCCTTTGATGGTTTTAAAGTAGTTCAATTATCAGATTTGCATAGCAAAGAGTTTGGACGAGAAAATGGTACATTATTAAAGAAAATAGCTAAAATAAACCCTGATATAATAGTTATGACAGGTGATATGGTAAACTCAACAGATACGGAATTTAGTATATTTTTGACTTTTGCAAAAAAATTAGCAGAAAATTATCCCGTCTATTATATAGTCGGAAACCATGAGCAAGCTTTAAGTAAACAAAATCTTGCATTTATATATAATGAGTTAAAATCTTATGGAGTCAATGTTCTTGATAATGAAATGGCTGTAATCGAAAAAGATGATGCCAAAATTAATATTTATGGAATGTGGTTTAATTTAAGATATTACAGTGATCAAACCAGTGCTTATGTTTTAGATAATCCGGATATTTATTATTTTGCTGAGGATACTATGAGAAAAATTCTAGGTGAATGTGGGAGAGAGAGTTTTAACATTCTACTGACACATAACCCAGTTTTTTTTGATACGTATTCTAAATGGGGGGCAGACCTAACATTAAGCGGACATATTCATGGTGGTATGGTAAGAATTCCCTTTATAGGCGGAATATACTCTCCGGAGAAAACATTTTTTCCTAAATATGACGAGGGATTATTTGAAGAAAATGATAAAAGAATGATTGTCAGTAGAGGAATTGGAAATGGAAGCTTGGGCTTTCGGTTTTTAAATTGTCCTCAAATAGTTGAGATTACCCTCTATTCAAGTAAATAAATTGGCAGCTTAATCAGCATAATGGCTTGAAATCAAAGCATATTTCAGATTTTCCTTGGTTTTAAAAATATACAGGAGTTCAACGTTAGAATGTGAAGTTTTAGCAGATATGAAAGCAGGAAAATAAAATATCTGCGGCATGTGATGATTTAGCTATGGAAGCATTGTGAAAATTGTAATATAATATGCTTGTATAAACTAAATGAAGGAGCATAAGATGGGAACTTTAAATTTTGACAGAAATGAAATACTAGAAGCAATGGACAAAATAGTGGATCGCACAAAACGCATGGATATGTCCTGGGATTGGCCCTGCGGAGTGGCATATGCCGGAATTGCGGAAGCCTATGAAGCCACAAAAAAGGAAGACTATATTAATTTTTTAAAAGAACGTGTGGACGAACTGATTAGTCTGGGACTTCCGGTTTGGACTGTGAATACATGTGCTATGGGACATTGCCTTATTACTTTATACCAAACCTTTGGAGACGAAAAGTACATGGAACTGATTCAATCCAAAGTAGAGTATTTAAGAAATCACGCGCTGCGTTTTGGAGACAGTGTACTGCAGCATACGGTTTCTGCGAAGAATGATTTTCCGGAACAGTGTTGGGCGGATACATTATTTATGGCGGCCTATTTCCTGTTGAGAGTGGGTGTTATGACAAAGGACGAAGCATTGGTAAATGATGCGCTAAATCAGTATTACTGGCACATCCAGTATCTTCAGAATCCGGATACAGGCTTATGGTATCATGGGTATAATAACATCTCAAAAGACCATATGTCAGGATTTTATTGGGGAAGGGCTAATTGCTGGGCTGCTTATACTATGAGTAAAGTTGGAGGAATATTGCCGGAATGCTATCTGTATCCCCAGTACCTGGAGATAGTAGGGAGTCTCAATGAGCAACTTTCAGCTTTGAAACTTCTTCAGACAGAGAATGGCTTATGGAGGACGATCTTAGATGATGAAGAGTCCTACGAAGAATTATCGGCATCTGCCGGAATAGCTGCTGCTATGACGTTAAAGAGAAATCCTCTTCATATCAAACATGTGCAGAAATCAATAAAGGGTGTATTAGAACATATTGCACCAGATGGTCGCATTACCGATGTTTCTGGCGGAACAGCAGTAATGAAAGACAGAGACGGATACTGTAACATATCGAAAAAATGGATACAGGGATGGGGACAGGGTATGGCTCTGGCATTTTTCAGTGCTGTCTTAAACTATAGCAACTTAGATGTGGATGGGGCACTTTAATTCAGTTATTTTAACATTCCTTTAGGTGTTATTTTAATTCAATCCTCTTCTGATTTGAGTTCTGCCAGTTCATTCTGGCAGAACTCAAGTACTGTAAGGGGAAAAAGCCGGTTATTGGTTATGTGGTTATGTGGTTTTCTTTCTGTATTCACTGGGAGTACATCCGATTTCTTTCTTAAACACTTTAGTAAAATAATTACAATCTAAAATTCCAACATACGCAGCAATGTTCTGGATTGACATGGAAGATGTATTTAATAATTTTATAGCTTCTCGTATTCTTAACTTATTAATATGAGTTACTACAGTCATATTAAGCTCTTTTTTAAACAAACTTGAAATATAGGGTATGGATAAGTTAAACTTTTTTGAAAGCTCACTTAGTGTTAAGGGTGAGTTAATATTAAATTCTATATAATGTAGAATAGGTCTAATGGTTGGCGAATATTGAACCATAGATTTATTCCTAACTAAAAGGCAATAATCTCTTATCATCTTCTCGTATATCTTATTTAACTCACGAACAGACAGAGAGGTTTCTATTAATTGTGCATAATTACAAGATATTTCATGTAGATAGATAGGATGAATTTTGACATCTTCGGCTGCTTTACGAAATAAAGTATTAGTTGAAAATAGCATGGCTTTTATGTCATGCAAGTTATTTTTAATCCTTGGTTCAAACGGGCGACTTAAAAATTCTTTACCAGCCAACATGGCTTTCCTGGAATTCCCCTCTTTTATTGCCTGCAAGATTGTATGTTCTATTTTGTAACGTTCTTCTACTGAGTTGGCATAAACTTCAAAATCTTCTTTTGGTACAAGTTCCTTTACTTCATTATCTCTGGATAACAATGACTCATTTACGATAGAAAATGTAATAGATGCGGGATTAAGGTATAATAATATGTCAGTCACTATGGAGAGTAATTGAAGGCTATTGTCAAAACGTGGGATTCCAAATAAAAATCTTTTTACATATTCAATATCAGCATAGGCTAAATGATTGATGGTAGCTATTTCATTGAGGTAGTCAGCATCAATCTCATTGGTCATGTAGGGACCTAATGTTATAACATCTCTATTATGCTCAAAGGGTAAGAAAATAACGTAATTTAATATAAAATTATCGCACATTAAGTAAAAACAATTATGCTGTAAACTATAAATTCGCTCTATAATCTGTTGGTACAAGATTTCAGAGTGTTCCAGGCTATTTCTCAAATGCCGGTCAAAATGGAATATATCTGTATAAGGATCTTTTAAATAATTAAAATCTAACTGGATAGTATCAAATACCAATTTTTTTATAAGAGTTAGCGTATGAGTGTTCATTGTGATATAGATATCTCCTTTTGTCTGTTGTTATTAATAGTAATATACTAAATGTATAATAGCAATAATAAGCTTTTTAATTCAAACTATACATAAAAAATCATGCTAATATATTACTAATCATATTACTATTTTTCTAATTGATTTCAAAATAACATGATATAATACAGAAAAAATAGGTTGATAGGTAATAGAATATGAGTGTGAATCTAAAGGCAGCGCCGTTTAATTTAAATGAATCAGATATTATGTGGGTAAAAGATACGATTTCAAAGATGAGCTTGGAAGAAAAAATAGGACAACTTTTTATCGTTTTAGGAAAAAGTACAGATGAAAACTATTTGAGGAATTTAGTGGAAAAATATCATATTGGTGGGGCGAGGTACGTCGAAACCGATCCAGAAAAGATTCTGGTGCAAAACAGGTTTTATCAAAAGATTAGCAAAATACCAATGTTTATTGCAACAAATTGTGAAGACGGCGGAAGTGGTGCCTGCAAGGGGGGGACGAAGGTCGCATCAGGAGCCCAGTGTGCAGCAATGGAGTCGGATTGGGCAGCATATGAAATGGGGAAAATCGGAGGTAGAGAAGCTTCTGCCTTAGGCTGTAATTGGACGTTCTCTCCAATTGTTGATATTGTATATAATTGGAGAAATACCATAGTAAATACAAGAGCCTTTGGAAATGATTCGAATCAGGTCTTAAAGTTGGCAAAAGCTAATATTAGAGGATTTAAAGAGAGTTCGCTATTAACCTGTGCAAAGCATTTTCCGGGAGATGGAATTGAAGAACGAGATCAACATTTAGTAATGGGAATCAACGATTTGAGTTGTGAAGAATGGGACGAGTCGTTTGGAAAAGTTTATAAAGGGTTAATAGAGGAAGGTCTGGAAACGGTAATGGTTGGTCATATTGCATTGCCTGCGTACAGTAAAAAATTATGTCCTGACTTAGAAGAAACGGATATAATGCCTGCTACACTTGCTAAAGAGTTAGTGAATGGTTTACTGCGAGAGCAACTAGGGTTTAATGGCTTGGTATTGACAGATGCCTCCCATATGGGAGGGTTATTAAGTGCAAAACCCAGAAGTCTACAAGTACCGGGTGCTATCGCGGCTGGGTGTGATATGTTTCTCTTCTTCCATGATGAAGAAGAAGACTTTAATTATATGTTAGAGGGCTATCATAAGGGTATTATAACAGAAGAACGATTACAGGAAGCTTTAGAAAGAATACTTGGTATGAAGGCTAAATTAGGACTTCATAAACAAACTGAGGTTCCACTTGAAGATGCGAAAAAAAGATTGGAAATAATAGGATGTGAAGAACATAAAAAAATTGCCAAAGCAATAGCAGATGAGAGTATTACATTGGTTAAGGATACACAGAACCTTTTGCCAGTTGATATATCGAGTAGAAAAAGAGCAAGACTTTATTATATGGAAAGTGCACCTGTTTCTAATTGCGAAGGAACAGACCCTATGAAAGAGGTTGTAAAGGATGAATTAGAGAGGGCTGGCTTTTTGGTTGATACTAATAAATCTTACTATGAAATGGAATGTGAGCAAAGTTCAAGATTTAACCGGTTTAAAGCTATGGAGATGGCTAAAGTTGAAGATTTTAAAAAGACCTACGATATTGTTTTTGTATTTGTTCATATGAAGGGATATGCACAGGAGAATAATGTGAGAGTGAAATATTCTGCACCCCATTCCAATGAGCTTCCATGGTGGATAAGAGAAGTACCGACGGTGTGTATTTCATTAAATTACACCAATCATTTGTATGATTTGCCAATGATGAAAACGTATATCAATGCATATGAACCTACAAGGGAATGTATTCAGGCTGCCATTGAGAAGGTTATTGGAAAATCGGAGTTCAAAGGGATATACAATGAAAATGTGTGGTGTAACAGATGGGACACAAGGTATTAGTAATAGTATAGTTTGGAGGTCAGTATGAAAGAAGAAAAAGACATTCTGCTCGAGATTAAAAATATGCACAAGAGCTTTTTAGCTACCCGTGCATTAAAAGGTATTGATCTAAAAATTAGTAAAGGTCAAATACATGGTCTTGTTGGCGAGAATGGCAGTGGTAAAAGTACAGTAACTAGTATCGCTGCCGGAATGCAGGGATACGACAGCGGCGAAATGTTTTTTATGGGACAGAGGTGGAAACCGGCTAGTATGATTCATGCACAAGAAGAAGGATTTAGTATGATACTGCAAGAAGCAAATACCATAAGCGGAGTAACCGTTGCAGAAAACCTATTTGCAGGTAAAGAGTGGGATTTTTGTACTTGTGGCATTGTTTCAAAAAAGAAGATGATTCATGCAGCCAATCAAAGACTTGCAGAATTTGGGATGAATCATATTCATGGGGAGGACTCTATAGACCGCTATGGTTTTGAGGATAGAAAATTAATTGAAATTTGCAGGGTGGTTTCGGACAAAACGAAGGTATTAGTTGTAGATGAAACAACAACAGCACTTAGTCAGACAGGGCGTGAATTGCTTTACAAGCTGGTTCGTAAATTGGCATCTGAAGGAAAAGCCGTAATTTTTATTAGCCATGATATGGAGGAGATATTAGAAGTCTGCAATATCTTAACCGTTTTAAGAGATGGTGATATTATTGGTACATTAACCAAAGAAGAAATGGAACCTAAAAAAATACGTTATATGATGGTAGGCAGAGAGATTGGAGATACGTACTACAGAGAGGACTTTGATGCAAGTCATTCAAATGAGATTGTTTTAGAGTTTAAGAATTGCAGCTTTAAAAAAATTAAGAATTTTAATCTTCAACTTCACAAAGGTGAGATATTAGGCATTGGCGGACTGTCAGGAAGCGGTATGCATGATGTAGGACGAGCAGCCTTCGGACTTGAAAAGATTTCTTCTGGAAGCGTTGAATGTCATGGCGAGAGGTTAAAGTCCTGTCTGGATGCTATTAATAAAAATATGGCATATATCTCTAAAAATCGAGATCAAGAAGCTTTGATTGTACAGGGCTCCATTAATGATAACATAATATTACCAAGTATTCCTTCCTTGACCGGAAAATTCATGTTCCTATCAAAGAGAAAAAGTATGAAATGTGCTAAGGAGCAGATTGAAGCATTTCGCATTAAATGCAATAATGGTTCACAGTTTGTTTCTACCCTGTCAGGTGGCAATAAACAAAAGGTTTCCTTTGCAAAATGGACTGCTCTTGGTAGTGACATATTAATTATGGATTGTCCTACCCGGGGCGTTGATATTGGTGTTAAACAGTTTATGTATCATTTGATTCATGAAATGAAAAAAGAAGGCAAAGCAATTTTGATGATCAGTGAAGAATTAGCGGAGCTAATTGGAATGTGTGACAAAATCATGATAATGAAAAATGATACAATAAGCGGAACCAAAATGAGAAGCAAAGATTTGCAGCAGACAGATATCATTGAATACATTATCTAACAGAGAGAAAGGATGCCATGACAGGATTCTTTTAACCTGTTCTATTAGTGGCAGTGCCGCAAACAGGCTTGCGGTATGCAATGGGAATAGCGATGGAAAAGTTAAAGAAATTAAATTTTATGGGGGTACTTCCCTATATAGGACTAATATTTGTAATTTCAGTGTTTTATATCACCTCAAGCGGAAGGTTATTTCAATCGTATAACATAAGAATTGTAATTCAGCAGACAGTAGCACTAGGAATTATTTGCTTAGGGGCAGTGTTTGTGTACTCTTTAGGAAATATGGATATATCAGTAGGTGCCTGCTTGGGGTTATGTACTCTAATAATAATCACAATTGTGAATGCTACAGGTAATTTACTTATTGGGTTTTTAGCTGCTCTGGCATTAGCACTGAGCTTTGGTTTGGTAAATGGAGCAGTAAGTGCATGGTTAGGTCTGCCTTCGGTAGTTACTAGTTTATTTTTAATGTTTTTGGGAAGTGGATTGCAGACTATAATTACTATTAAAACAAATACGATTACATCAGATTATGATTTTACATTTTGGAAAGAAACTTCTGTGCAGATTTTAACCTTGGTTATATTAGCGGTTATACTTAATTATGTATTTAATTATACAAAAATAGGACGCTATACTTGTAGTATTGGTGCAAACAAAGAATGTGCGCAGCAATCTGGCATCAATGTATTCAAGTATAAAATATATGCATATTTAACCATGGGGTTTTGTATTTCTGTTGCCAGTATTTTTGTACTTGCAAGAACAGGAAGTTCCTCTCGTTTAACTGGAAATGGGTATCATATGGATGTAATGGTAGCATTAATTCTGGGGGGCATGCCATTATCTGGTGGTATGAAAAGTAAAATAAGTGCAGCTTTAATTGGAGCATTTACTTATGTATTGTTAACCAATGGATTGACATTATCTGGTGTAAAGGTAAATCAAGTTCCGATTGTAAAAGCTCTCATTTTTGCGATTATTGTAATACTCACATGTCGCAAAAAAGGCAATGTATTACCAAGATAAAAAAGGAGAGAAGATTATGAAATTAAAAAAAATTATCGCTGCCTGTATGGCAGGAATCATGTTAGTAGGTTTAACAGCATGTGGAAACAATGGAAAAAAGGGATCAGACAATGCCACAGCAACTCCGGCAGTAAATGAGGAGAATGCTGGTGAGACAGCTGGTTATGATTTTTCAAATGTAAAAATCGGAGTATTAGGATTTTTTCAAAGTGGAGAAACTATGGATGCGGTAACAGCATATATGGATGCTTTATCTAAAGAGGTAGGTTTCACATATGAATATGTTGCAGGAAGCAGCTATGATGAACAAACAAACATTACCGCAGCGCAAAATTTGATTGCTTCTGGTATTAACGGATTAATTTTATGTATGGATAACGGTACAGAAGCTATATTAGAAGAATGTGAGAATGCAGGAGTTTATTTAGCTGGGTATTTAACAGATATGGAAAGTAGCTTTGATAAAATTAAAGACAGCAAGTATTATCTTGGAAATGTAAATGATGGTCTGTACGATAATAGTAGTATAGGGGAAAAAGCAGCAGAATTGGTTATCCAAAATAACAATAAAAAAGTTGGTGTAGTCACTTTCCCATTAAATTACTATCCACATAAGCAAGAAGCAATTGACGCATTTACAGCAAAAGTTAATTCTTATAACGAAACAGCTGCTGACAAAATTGATATATATGACACGCAAGAGCTTATGTTTACACAGTTAGAAGACACTTATTTTGCAACCTATCCTGAACTGGATTCTATCTTTGGCTTAGCTAGCGGCTTTATTTATCCAGCTATGGTTAGCTCAGGCAGAACGGACGTAGATCTTTATACAACTGGTTTCAAAAAAGATGATAATGCTGCATTTAATAACGAAGAAATTAAGATGTTTACTTTATCAAGTACAGAAGCAATTGTATTCCCGATGGCGTTACTGTTAAATGAAATAGCAGGACAACCTTATGCGGATAAACCATCAACTGCTGAGAGAGCAGATACCTCCGTAATATTTGTAACAAATAAAGACGAAATGGCAACACTTTCTGAAGAATGCCTATTCTATACGGCAGATGTGGAAGATGCATTTATTTCACCAGAAGGCTTTAAGTCTTATTTAACAGTGTATAATGATAATGCTAATTATGCTGATTTAAAAGAAGTACTTTTAAAAATGTCTATGGAAGAGCTATCAGCAAAATAACAGTAAACTTAGTAAAATTGGAGAACGTGTAATGAGGAAAAAAGTAATACTTCAAAACGGTGCAATTACAATTAGTATGCCGATGATAATGTTTTTGGTTATGTTATTCTTAACCAAAGCAAATGGAATTGCATATTATGGTCAATCAGATATGTGGAGAACAATTGCTACGAACCTGGGATTGACTATTACAATGAGCTGCGCATTGGCCATGCAATTAAGGCATGGTAGATTTGACTTCTCAGGTGGGGCAAATATGATACTTGCAGGAATTTTGGGGTGTTATTATACGCAGCAATTTGGTGGTAGTCCCTTATTAATGCTAGTCTTATGCGTTGTGTTCTCTGTAGCTCTAAGTCTAATAACTGCAACCGTATATGTACGAACTAAAATTCCAATTAACATATGTACAATTATGATGGCTTTAATCTATGAAGCATTAACTCTGGTTCTTGCTGGTGGAAATGGAGTTAATATATTGAACAAACAAGAATTGAATGTCTTTGGTAAGATGCCATATACAACAATAATACTTGTATTTGCAGTTATATTTTATCAGGTCATAATATCCCTAACACCATTTGGACGAAAGGCAAAATTACTAAGAAACGGTCAGAACATTGCGGTTAATATTGGAATTAATGAAAAGAAAAATGTAATGTATTCATATCTGTGCTCGGGGTTATTACTAGGATTAGCAGCAGTTATTTATGTATCCCAGAATAAAGTGGAAACCCAGTCTAATCTATCATCCACATCGGTATTGTTTAGTTATATTGCCTCTGTGTACATTGGAATGTTCTTGGGAAGGTTAAGCTTGGAGATTGTTGGTATGTTAATGGGAGCCTTAACTATTCAGCTCATGAACTATGGACTAAGAGCCTTAGGATACGGCAGCGGTGGTTGGAATAATGTTGTATTTGGTATCTTTATGATGACATTCTGGGTAATTAGTACGAATGCAGACCAAATAAGAATATTCTTGCAGAAGTTTAAAAAGAATAAATTAAATACAGAATAATAGAATAAAAATAGTCAGTTTTTAAGGTATAGCCAACTTATTTTATAAATAGGCTATACCTTAAATAAAATAAAGATAGGAGACTGTTGTGAGAAAAATTTATTCAATGAATTCCGAATGGATGTTTAAAAAGCTTGAATTCGAAATGGATGAAAGTAATTATATCTTAGAACAAGGTGAACGGGTTGATTTGCCACATACATGGAATACAAATAATGACAGGTATAGAGGGCTGACATTATACCAAAAAGTAGTCTCAATCAATAGTGAACACAAAGAGGGGGAACTCTACCTGGAGTTCCTGGGAGCAAATTCCGTCTGTAAAGTATATTTAAACGGTACTTTCATTGGTGAACACAGAGGAGGGTATTCCACATTTCGATTTTGTATCACGGATAAATATATTTGGGACAAGGAAAATCTGTTACAAGTATACGTTGATAATGCTACCACAAAAGATGTTTCTCCACTTGGAGGAGACTTTACCATATATGGAGGATTGTATCGTGATGTAAACCTAATCTGTACATCGAAAGCTCATTTTGATTTGTGCTACTGGGGGACAAAAGGTGTACTGATTCATACAGAAATGGATAAAAACAAAAGTGGTGTTGTACAAATAGAAAGTCATACAGTTGCCTCAGAAGACATGGAGATAGTTTATGAGATATATTCTCAGAATAAGCAGCTAATAAGCTCGAAACGTGTTTCAGTGAGGAAGGATAAAATAAGTTTTTTAATCCAAAGTCCGGAGCTTTGGAAAGGTATAGAAAGTCCAGCCTTATACTTATTGAAGGCCTATCTAATGAAAGATAGCGAAATTACAGACCAAATTGAATTACATTTTGGCTTTCGAGAATGTAAATTAACCGCAGATAAAGGATTTTTTCTAAATGAAAAGCACTTATTTATTCAAGGAGTTGCGAAACATCAAGACTTTGAAGGGATAGGAAATGCTATTTCTAAAATCCATATGGACAAGGACATGGAGTTAATAAAAGAAATTGGAGCAAACTCAGTCCGTTTGTCACATTATCAACACGATCAATATATGTATGATTTATGTGATAAAGAAGGTATGGTAGTATGGGCTGAAATTCCAATGCTTTCTATGCCTGATAATTCAGAAGGTCTACAAAATGCAGAAAACCAATTAAAAGAATTGATATTACAAAACATCCATCATCCATCCATCTGCTTTTGGGGAGTTCAAAATGAGATTGCCATGAATGGTGAATCTATTTCAATGTATCAAAAGGTTGAGCATTTAAATAGCATTGCTCATCAAGTATTGCCGAATGGAATTACTGCTAGTGCTAATATGTATTATGTGAAAAATAATAGCCAATTGAATTTTATTACGGATATGTTAGGCTATAATCTATATTATGGCTGGTACTATGGTAATATTGATGATTTGAGTGAATGGATAGAACAATTCCACAGGGATAATCCACAGATAGCTTTAGGAATATCAGAATACGGTGTTGATTCTAATCTTAAATTTCATTCAGAAGATCCAAAAATAAAGGATTATAGCGAAGAATATCAGGCATTGTATCATGAGATTACATATCCAATAATTTGCAATCATACATTCATGTGGGGAAGTTATGCCTGGAATATGTTTGATTTTGGTAGTGATATACGTCATGAAGGCGGAACAATAGGAAAGAACTGCAAGGGGTTGGTAAGTTTTGATAGAGAAACAAGAAAGGATTCTTTTTACTATTATAAAGCAAATTGGTCACAGGAACCATTTATCCAGATAGCTAACAAGCGTTTCGTCAATCGAGCAAAATCGGAAATAGATATCAAAATATATTCAAATCAAACACAGGTATCTTTGTATGTAAATGGTAAAAATATTTCTACAATTAATGGAGATAAAGTTTTCAGATTTAATAATGTTAGACTGGAAAAGGGTGAGAATGAAATCACTGCAACTGCGGGAGATTGTATGGATAAAGCAGTTTTTGTTCTATGCGATGCACCGGATAAAAGCTATATTTTTGTTGATCCAAATCCAGAGGTAAATGTGAAAAACTGGTTTACACAAAAAACTGGGGAAGCAGATTTATTTCCTGAGAATTGTTATTCGGTTATGGATACATTGGGAGATTTGATGCAGAATGAAGAAGCCTGGAATCTTGTGAAAGAAATGGTTCCGAAGGCAGCTGCGCGTGCTATACCGGGTGCTCCTGTAACATTAATTTGGGTATTCAATAAAATGAGTGGTGTTTATAAGGAAGATTATATAAAAGAGGTTAATAGCAGGTTAACTTTAATTCATAAAAAGAAGTAGCTGACTAGGAGGCGTAGAAGAAGTGGTTTCTGAGCTAAAGAATTTCAAAAAAAAGAGAGAATTTTTAGTATGCATTGATTCGGATGGTTGTGCTATGGATACAATGGATATAAAGCATATAAAATGTTTTGGTCCCTGTATGATAGAAGAATGGAGCTTAGAAGAATGGAAGGATGAAATTTTAACCCGTTGGAACGAAATTAATCTGTATTCTATGACAAGAGGTATTAATCGGTTTAAAGGTTTAGCGTTAGCTTTAAGTGAGATATCACAGAAATACAAAAAAATTGATGATTTGGATAGTTTAATAAACTGGACCAAACAGGAGCAAGAGCTGTCTATGCAAGGTCTTAGAAAATCTATTTCAGAAGAAAATAGTGACTGTCTGAAAAAAGTATTGTCTTGGTCGGAGGCTGTTAATCAAGCTATCCGTAACATAAAAGATGAGGAAATCAAGCCCTTTGCAGGGGTGGTGGAAGGAATTACCTTTATTGCAAGTCAAGCAGATGTTGCTGTCGTATCTTCTGCTAATGCAGAGGCAGTCATAGAAGAATGGGGAAAGTATGGGTTATTAGCAAAAACGGATATCTTACTCACGCAAGAAGCAGGTACGAAAGCCTATTGTATTGCTGAAATGAAAAAAAAGGGATATGAAAGTTCAAAAATACTAATGATTGGTGATGCACCAGGGGATAAAGAGGCCGCCGAAGAAAACGAAGTGAGTTTTTATCCTATCTTAGTGAAGAGAGAGACAAAATCTTGGCAAGAACTTCAGGAAGTAGCTTTTCCTAAATTTATTAAAAAAAATTATATTGGTGCTTATCAAAATGAATTAAATGAGAAATTTAGAAACAACCTGTGTTAATTTCCTATTCAATTGTTCATATTGGTACTATAAAAAGTAATCGGAGGTTAAAATAATGAAATTATCATTTAGATGGTATGGGGAAGAGGATAAAATTACTCTTCAAAACATTAGACAAATTCCGGGAATGTACTCGATTGTCACGGCAGTATATGATGTTCCTGTAGGAGAAGTATGGAGTAAAGAATCAATTTCTAAGTTAAAGGCACAGACAGAAGCAGCAGGACTTCACTTTGAAGTAATAGAATCGATACCTGTACATGAGGATATAAAATTAGGAAAACCAAGTCGAGACAAATACATCGAAAATTATTGCGAAAACATCCGTCGTGTTGCAGAAGCAGGTATTAAATGTATCTGTTATAACTTTATGCCAGTATTTGATTGGACGAGAACGCAGCTAGATCATGTTTTAGAAGATGGCTCCACTTCTTTAGTTTATTATCAGGAACAGGTAGATGCTGTTAATCCGCTGGAAAGTGAAAGCGATTTAACGTTACCTGGTTGGGATGCAAGCTACACAAGAGATGAATTAAAAGCAGTGGTAGAAGAATACAACGCTTTAACGGAAGAGGACCTTTGGGATAATTTAAGATATTTCCTTGAAAAAATCATACCAGTAGCAGAGAAGTGTAATGTTAATATGGCTATCCATGAAGATGATCCTTGTTGGCCAATTTTTGGACTGCCAAGAATTATTACATGTGAAGAAAATCTGGACAAATTCTTAAAATTAGTGGATAGCCCAAACAATGGGATAACTCTGTGTGCAGGTTCCTTAGGATGCTCAAACAAGAATGATGTACCTAAATTAGCAGCGAAATACGCAGCAATGGGAAGAATTCATTTTGTTCATATGAGAAATGTAGCTATTTTGGAAAATGGTTTTGAAGAGAGGGCGCATTTATCCAGCTGCGGCAGTCTTGATATGTACGCTATTTTAAAAGCTTTATACGATAACGGATTTTCTGGCTACGTAAGGCCTGATCATGGCCGTATGATATGGGGGGAAACCGGAAGAGCTGGTTATGGCTTATATGACAGAGCATTAGGTGCGACATACATTAATGGATTATGGGAAGCGATTGTAAAAGCAGGAAAATAGATGATAAGGAAACGGTTGAAAAAAATTATTCAATCTTTGATTCGTACGCGACCGAAGGTCGCAGATAGGAGGTAATATGAAAATACCATTTCAAGTGAATTTAGAGAATAAAGTAGTAGTTATAACAGGTGCTGGTGGAGTTCTTTGCAGTATGATGGCTGAAGCAGTGGCAATGTGCGGTGCAAAAGTAGCTCTTCTTGATAGAAATGTACAAGCGGCACAGGCAAATGCGGATGCAATTGCTGCAAAAGGCTATATTGCAAAAGGTTATGAAGCAAATGTATTAGAAAAAGAAAGTTTAGAAGTGGCTCATAAAGCTATTTTATCTGACCTTGGGTCATGTGATATACTTATTAATGGTGCAGGAGGAAATAATCCCAAAGCGACTACTGATAAAGAATATTTTGAAATAGGTGATTTAGAGAATTCTGATATAAAGTCATTTTTTGACTTAGACCAAGCGGGAGTTGAATTTGTATTTAATTTAAACTTTATTGGAACATTGCTTCCAACCCAGGAATTTGCAAAGGATATGGTTTTGAAAAAACATGCAAGTATTCTAAATATATCCTCTATGAATGCATATACACCATTAACAAAGATACCTGCCTATAGTGGTGCTAAGTCTGCAATCAGTAACTTTACCCAATGGCTGGCGGTTCACTTTAGTAAAACAGGAATTCGGGTGAATGCAATCGCACCAGGCTTCTTTGCTACAAAGCAGAATCAGGCTCTTTTATTCAACGAGGACGGAACGCCAACACCCAGAACCGGTAAAATATTAGAGGCAACACCAATGCGCCGTTTCGGTGAAGCAGAGGAATTATTAGGCTCTGTGTTATTTTTATTAAATGATGAAGCTTCAAGCTTTATTACAGGTGTATGTATACCAATCGATGGTGGCTTCTCTGCCTACGCAGGCGTTTAAGCTTAAGATGCCAAATGGAACCCCCCCCCTTTTAGTGAAGCAAACTGAGCTTCATTTGAAAGGGGGGTTCTGTTTATTTCTTTACAGTATTAAATTCTACTTCATCAATTGGTACAAGCATGCTATAATATTAAAGTAATAATTGACGAACTATCTGGTCGGATTGCATAGAAAGGCTTTAGGTAAAAAGCGATTTGTACCAGTAGATTGAAGATGGGAAGATGGAAAGGAAACGACTGATTTATGAATTTTAATTGTTTAATTATTGATGACGAAGAGACAATTGGTCAAACCACCAGTGAATACTTTAATATGTTTGACGTTACCTGCGAGTATGTAACTAGCTATGGAGCTGCCATTGACTTTTTATCAGAACATCAGGTTTCCTTGCTGCTTTTAGATATTAACCTAGGGGAACATTCCGGCTTTGAATTATGCAAAAAGATAAGAAAAACAACGAATATCCCCATTCTTTTTATTAGTGCCCGTACAAGCGATGATGATATCCTAACGGCACTGAATATCGGCGGCGATGATTATATTACAAAGCCTTATAGCTTAAATATCTTATTAGCAAAGGTAAAGGCTATCTTAAAAAGATGTGAAAGCAACCTAATACCTGTAAAGACTTCGCCGTGTGAGCAGATTCAAATTGATTATAACTATCGACAGATTATGGTCAATCAGGTTCCTATAAAGCTTAAGAATATGGAGTTTAAGGTATTGAGTTATCTAATGGAGCATACGAATACAGTTATTTCAAAAGAGGAGCTATTTCAGAATATATGGCAAAGTCGATTTATTGAGGATGGAACGTTATCCGTACATATAAGACGATTGCGCCAACTGATTGAAGAAGATCCGGATAATCCGCGGTTTATTAAAACCATATGGGGTGTCGGATACGTATTTGAGGTAAAAGAGTGAAAGCGAGGAGTTTGCGGTAGGCAAAGGGTAAAGGAATGAATATAAAGAAAATAACGGCAGTGCTAATTATGTTTTTCTTAATAGGATGTTTGTGTTCCTATATGGTAGTACGCTTTCAGCCGAATAACAAAATAGATGTGATAACAATCAATCGAATTGTAAAAGAAGTTTCAAATAACTGGAATACGTTAGAGACAGGTCATTACAAGAATTACGCCTATCCTTTTAGTGTGCTATCTCTTGCGGATACACTCTTATACCAGTCCTCTCCGGATGCTGTGGTTTTTATAAAGGACGCACTCGAGAGGGGTGATACAATTATGAATATAGATTTAAACGATACGATTGTGGGAAAGGTAATAATTACAACCAGCGGAGAAGTGGCATTTAAGACTTTTCAAAAAGACCTAGCCCTGCTTATCCTCGTATTCTTTTCTATATTTACTTTATGTTCAGGACTTTATTTTATGCACTTACATAAGAGAATTATTCGACCATTTCGTGATCTTGAGGAATTTGCTAAGGAAATTGCCAATGGGAATCTGGACTTTACGTTAAAGCTGACCGAGAATAATATATTTGGAGCATTTACACAGAGCTTTGATATTATGAGAGAACAATTAAAGGTGGCAAAACATCAGGAATTCCTAGCGAATCAAAGCAAGAAGGAGTTAGTGGCTTCCCTAAGTCATGATATTAAAACACCGGTCACATCCATTAAGTTAACCAGTGAATTATTAATCGTCACTGCAAAAGACGATAAAATAAAGAACAAATTAAATACCATTTATCAAAAAGCAGAACAGATTAATCTTCTGGTTACGGATTTATTTCATACCACTTTGAATGATTTGGACAAATTAAGTGTTACTCCCATTGATACCTATAGTTCTATCTTAGAAGCAGTATTAAAAGAAGCTGACTGCTATGATAAAATTACTATGTTAATGATTCCGGAATGCATGATTTGCGTTGACCCTCTGCGCCTAAATCAAGTAGTTGCCAACATTATATATAATTCCTATAAGTACGCGAACACAGCAATTTCCGTTCAATTTGAACTCAAAGGCAGTTTTCTTGAAATTAAAATACAGGACTTTGGAAAAGGGGTAGAAGAGGAAGAACTACCGCTGCTGTTTAATAAGTTTTACCGCGGAAAAAATGCTGCCACAGAAAGTGGCAGCGGTCTTGGTTTATATATATGTAAAAAATTGGTGGAGCAAATGGAAGGTGAGATTTATTGCAGTAACAATGAACAAGGATTTTTAACACTACTATATTTAAAGTTAGCTTAAATTATTAAAAGGTAATAATTGCAATAGGTGTTGGAGTACTCTTACCTTGTTAT
The DNA here is from genome assembly GCF_014218335.1 of Anaerocolumna cellulosilytica. GTDB lineage: Bacteria > Bacillota > Clostridia > Lachnospirales > Lachnospiraceae > Anaerocolumna > Anaerocolumna cellulosilytica. Next base: position 2,154,246 of record NZ_AP023367.1, read on the forward strand.
TTGAAACACAGCATCTTTACTGCCCGCAAAAGCAATATGGCCGCCGGTTGGGAGCATAAATGAATCGGATTCCGCCGTATATAAGGAACTGGCAATACAGTTATTGTCTTTATCGTAAACATAGTATGCTCCATTATCAGGTGAAGTGACTTTAATGATTGCCGAGGCATCCTCCTGAACGATTTCATACCAGACGGTTAAATCCTCTCCGATGATTACGGTATCTTTTAGTTCCTTTGAAGATTTTACTTTTTCCTCACCGACATAGTTATAAGTTTCAACCGTTACATATTCAGCCTTATCTTTCTCATAAAATGCGTAATGAAACAAATCTCTTCCCAGCATTAATGGCAAATCCAGCTCACTTTTTGCTGTATTCTCATTAATTACTCTGCATTTTTCATGACTGCTTTTATTTTTATATCTTGTTACATATCCGGGAACCTCATCTACTACTTGAAAGCTGATAACAGGGTCTTCTAAATATGCATGGGAATTGTAGACTTCATTTATCAAATAGTACTTTTTGTCTGCTCGCGTCTTCCATTGTGACAGTACCGTGTCAGAAACAGTAAGGGGTTCTATTTTCTCGGCAAAGGGCATTGTTAATGCACTTTTTCCTAAACCATTTGTACTTTCATAGGTAGTACCAATCAGATAGACTTTACCATTGGATTCCTTTCGGAAGGAGAACTTGGTGAACCCCTTATTGCCCCCTGCGTTAGAGATAAAGGCTCCGGTATTACCTAAATAATGACCTTTTGAAGATATAAATTCGCCGGATTTGGTATACACATATTCCTGAACCGTATCATATTCTGCGCCAATTGGTTTAAGCAGAAGAGTTCCTTCTTCGTTAAATTCAATTTTTAACATATTCAAAGATAGGTAATACCCCTCGTATTGTTTCATTTCTTTCGGCAGAGGAGCACGTTCTGCTTCATAGTCTGTTTCGAAGGGGATGTCTTTTATATCGCTGATTAATCCTTCTTCTAATAACACTTCTAAAATAATATCCTGTGCTGCTTCCAGAAGGTAAGTACTAGAACCGCCAGAAGAGGTTAGTGCGATTGAGAAATTCTGTTCCGGTAATACCGTTAGATTGGCATGATACCCATTTACATCACCACCTTTAGTTAAAGCCTGTATCCCATATAGATTAAAAGGATATGCATTTACGCTGTCCCAGCCTAAACCGTAACCCATCTGGGTATCTCCAAGGGTAGCTGCAATTTTATCCTCAAGGTACCAGGATTTTGACATCAGATGAACGGACTCTTTTGACAACAAATGAACGGTGCTGTCTTTCATAAACATCTGAGAAAATTTAACCAAATCCTCAGAGGTACCAAAAATTCCTCCGCTGGCAAGAGGGTTGCAGTTTACATACGGAACCAGATGATTTCTATAATAGACAGGGGCAAGCAAGTTTTCATCCGGTTTGTCTCGAGGTGTATAGGTATTGCTAAGACCCAAGGGTTCTGAAATTTCTTTTTTTATAAATTCAGAAAAAGGCATGCCGCTTACTTGCTCCACTAAGATTTCAGCCAACGTAAAACCGTCATTACAGTAGACGCTGTAGTCACCTGGCGTCGCTTTTAATTCCTGTTTTGCAAGTTGGTCTAGAAAAGTATCATGATAGCTGGTATCAGAATCTCCATGTAGAAAAGAATTATGTAAGGTAGTGCCCATTATACCCGAGGAATGATTCAGAAGCATCTTTGGTGTAATCTGCTTATATCTTTCATCTGCCATACGGAATTCAGGTATATAGTAAGTAAGAGGTGTGTCAAGGTCAATTTTGCCTTCATCTACAAGTTTCATAACAGCTGTTGCAGTAAAGATTTTACTTACTGACCCGATTCCATACTGATACGAATCTGACATGGTTATAGTATCTGTGGCTTGTTTTTCGTAACTTGGTATCACCGGAACCTGGGTTTTGGCATACCCTGTCATACCGATGAAGCAAAAAGCGATAAGCAAGGAAACGGTAACCATCATAATGCTTTGTTTATTAAAATTATTTGGCTTTATTTTATTCATATATTAACACCCGTGTCTTTTTATTTTTTCTGCTTAAGCTCCTATTATTCAGTCAAAAGGTCATACGCTGTTATTGTCTTGATTTTATAAGCTTTTGTCAGTGCCATTACATAGATAAATATCATCATAAAACCATTCAGTATCAGAACGGCACCTATGTTAACGGTTAAGGTTAACCTGGTAAAGCCTATATGTACAAACAATAATTGAAGGATGGTATTTGAGAAGAGAATGGTAGCCAGACTTCCGACAGCACTTCCTAAAAAACTAGTAAGCATAAAATTAATAGATAACTGTTTGATCAAATCCTTCGTAGTGTAACCCATTGCTTTGTAGATACCGTATTCTTCTCTTTTTTTTCGTATTAAGGATTTAATAGTAATGGATAAAATACCGCCTATAACTAAAAAGGTAATGACTACAATTACAGTTACTAATCCTGACAAGATACTTCCCAAGGTATCTAACTGACCACTGGTGTAGTCTTTTAAATCTTTTATTTCATCAATCTTATAGGCAGAGGAATCTCCCGACAGAATAATATTGCCGTCTAATAAGACAGAATAAGAAACACTATTCACTCCATAATCTGCCAGTAGTTTGGAAATCTTTTGCTCTGCAATTATAGCAGCTTTTGTGTATTTTGCATTTTCGTTAGAATTATTATCCTCTAAGGATAGTAATTCCACATCATTTACAGCAACCTTATAGTTTTTGCGCAGTTTTTCTTTAAACAGTTCTTTATCCATGTCCTCCTTAAGATAGATATCAATCTGTTCTATATCGTATTGAGGGCGTAATTTTTTTAAGGCATCCAGTGGGAGAATACACATATTTCCATTATTATTTGAGGTCTGAAATATACCTGTAACATAGTACTGTGAAGTCCTTCCTGCGGAGGTAACCATAATTGTATCGCCGATTTCTTTCTGGAATGTTTTACTCATTACCCCTGTGATGGCGATTTCGTTATCAAAGTGAGGCAGAGTACCATCATAAGTAGATAAGGTTTCCATTGCTTCAAAGTTGTCACTAACTATTACATCAACATCATTGCTTTCAAGCTTTGCCGTTGTTAATCCGGATAAATTGGTTTTTCGTACTCCTTCCATAGCGGATAATTCTGCTGCCAATTCTCTAACATCAGTATGGGAGGTAACGGATACTTGCAGGTCAGACATCTCAAAGCCGGACATTTTAAACAGAGCCGAAGTATCTACTGCAAAGTTCAGATAGGTTACCATACTTAATCCTATGGCGAACATTCCACCTGCAACAATAAGCGAAAAAGAAAGATTGGATTTCAAATTCGTAAAGATTGTTTTCATCCCTAATCTAACATGAATGGAGCCGATTCCTTTATGAAGGGGACACATATTTTTTTTAAACCTATGGGTGCTGCCGACTTTATGTAAAGCCTTTACCGGGGGCAGTTTTGTAATTCGCATCGTGCCTAAGAATGCGGTAATGCCAATGGAGCAGAGCATGATACATAAGCACAGGACGTCTTCCGCCAGGTGCATACCTGCAGTCAAAATTATGCCGGTAAAACTTAAATAATTACTTAAGACAGGGTCAATTGCATAAGTAAGCAGTACCCCTCCTATATACCCTATCATACAAACTAGCAGATATTCAAGTACGATAGAAGTCATTATTTGTTTTGTCGTATATCCTATGGCTCCAAGCACGCCTATATTTTGCATACTCTCATCTATACTTTCCACCACACGGTTATATATCACGGACATAATGATTACACAAATCACAAGTGAAAAAGCAATTAATATAACGGCTCCAACAGATATAAATGACATAAAGGCAGATTTCATGGAAGCAGAACTTAAGTAAGATATCACAGCTTTTTCCGAGACAGACAACAGATTGGCCATATCACTAAATTCTTGTGTAAATTCTTCCGAAACCCTATCAATTCCTTCCTCTGTACCTTTAAATCGTGCAGAGAGAAAAACCGCCCTTCCGATTTCTGAGAATAACCTTTCATAGCCTTCTTTTGGAATGAAGTACTTCAAATATCCGCTTGAAGAGGTACTAAAATAAGTAGATTCAAAAAAACCGGCAACTACAAATGAATAGGTTTTTCCCTTGTAGGTTATATCATAAGTATCTCCAACGGAAAGGTTATAGGATTTTAGCATAAGTGGAACATAGATAGCTTCATCTTCTGAAATATCGGAGGCTTTCTCAATTGGTATTAATGGCGCGATTTTTCTACTAGCATCAAGGTTAAAGAAAACTGCTGCAAGTTCTAAAGAATTTCTATTATTTTTTGTAGTAGGCATATAGATTACTTCTTCTTTTTCTGCAATTGCAATACGGTTGTCTGAAAAGACAAATTCTTCAAGATCCTTTTTATAGGTATTAACGTTTGACATAGCAATAAATTGAGCACCGTTTAATTCTTCTTCTTTTTGTTCAAAAATGCGCTCGGTTTTGCTCATAAACGTAATACCGATATTAAGTAGTGTGGTCGCAAGGAGAATAAAAACAATAAGTGTAACGGCTGCGCTTTTTCTCTTTTTTAAGTTTGCTAAAGATAGTCGTAAAGTAACCATTGGCATACCTACCACCCCATTTCCCCTAAAAATTGTTGTAACTTTTGCATTCGATTGGAGCTTTCTAAAAGTTTATATGGTTTCATATTTAATTCTCCGCACACGGTGCCGTCTTTTACATATAAGATACGGTTTCCTCTTAAAGCCGTTTTTATATCATGTGTAACCATGATAATACTTTGACCGTCTTCATTCAGTCTAGTAAAGTTATCTAGGACCTGGGTACTAGAAGCGGAGTTCAGTGCGCCGGTTGGTTCATCTGCAAATAATATCTTTGGATTGTTAATGATTGCCCTAACGATAGCAACCCTCTGTTTCTCACCGCCGGATAGTTGATTGGGAAATTTAACAAAATCTTGTTCATTCAGGCCCATACTTTTTAAAAGTGTCTGTGCTTTATGAAAGACCTCTTTTTTATTGCGGTTTAAGAGCAGTCCACTAGTCAATACATTATCCAGAATATTCATATTGTCTAATAAGTAGATTGATTGAAACACAAATCCACAATTTTTTCGTCTTATAAGAGCAAGTTTATCGTTACTTAACTTGGCGATATTTTCTTCGCCAAGAAAAACATCTCCTACGGTGGGAATGTCCATGCCGGACAAAGCATAAAGCAGGGTGGATTTGCCCGAGCCGGAACTTCCCATGATTACAGTGAAATCACCTTTATTTATGCTAAGATCCAAATTTTTAAGGACATGTTGCTGAACGCCGCCGATTGAAAAGGATTTGCATAATTTGTTCGTTCTAAGAATAATTGTATCCATTATAATATCTTTTTTCCTCCTAAATCAGTTTGTGAATGTATGCTTTTATTACTAAAGCTTCTTAAGCAGTATAATCAATCATGGCTGGTAAAGTCTTTAAAACCATCCTGTCAATTTCTTAAATCTTTCTTAACTGCACATGATTTGTAAATTAGGGGTTACTATGGTATACTATTATACAGTATGGCGATTGAAAGTTATAGTAATAAAAATGTAATTCAATGGGTGTCAGGAAGAGATTGGGAGGAACATATGAAAAAAAGAATACGAAATATTATTATATGTGGTTTGCTCTTTGGAGGCATTTTGCTAATGCTAAGGATTGTGTTTCAGATGTCTGATGAAGAGGTTTGGCGGTATTATATTCTTGTCAGCGGGATAATCCTAGTAGGAGCAGTGGGAATCAATATAATATATCAGGTTAAACTAATGAAAAAGTTGAAACGCTTTGAAACGATTCTGCGGGATGAAGAGAATCCGGATAAATTTATTGAAGAAAATGAAAGTCTGTTGCGTAGGTTGAAGTCGGAGTATAACAGAGCGCTTATCAATATTAATCTTAGTGCCGGGTATTGCGACAAGGGAGATTTTGAGACAGCAAAAAATATTTTATTATCCATTCCTCTTAAACATATAAAAGGAATTAATAAAGTGGTTTATTATATGAATCTTGCTTATATTTATTTTAGATTGGAAGAATCTCAAAAAGCTCTTGATATTTTAGAACAACAAAAGAAAGCATTTTCCAATTTGGAAAAGCATCCTTCATTGGGAGGTAATATTATGTCTTTAAGGATATTAAAGTATATTGCTCAAGATCAGCTTGCAGATGCCCAAAATCTACTGATCACAGCAAAAAATCAATGGACTGATAAACGTCTGCTAAAAGATTGGGAGCTATTGCAGAGTACAATCAATCAATTAAATAATACATCGCTGTAATTAAAACAGGCAGCCGGAACGAGCTTCATACATATGAGCTTTGCGCCGTTTGCCTGTTCTCCTACACCAACCGTAACACTTGATTATTATTTTTACTATGCTATAATAGATATTAAGCGGTAAGTAAAGTGTTTCAGAACGGTATATTTATTGCTTTTCGTATGTACTATCAATAAAACTTAATAGGTAAAGAACCGTCTTAAATAAGAAGGGCTTTGATTACTGTGTCATGGCAATGGCACAGATATGAGAAGCCCTTCTTTTTTTAGATAAGATATCACTTTGTAAAATGTATTCGACATGGAGAATGTGTACAAACATTTATTTCTTAAAAGGAGGAACAAAATGCAGTTAGTAGGAAAAGAAATCAGCCATATAAAGTTTGGTGAAGGTATCGTAAAAGAATCAAGGGATAATTATATTACAATAACATTTTCACAGGGAGAGAAGAAATTCCTGTATCCAAAAGCATTCAATAAATATCTCACTCTGAAAGATAAAAAAGTTCAGTTACAAGTCAATCAGGCTCTAGAGGTACTTCAAAAGGAAGAATTAATGCAACAAATATATATTGGTGAACAACAGCGGCTTCATAAGTTACAGATGGAACGATTTTATCCCGATTCTCAGGCAGCGTTTGGATTCGTACAGAATAACAGGGAAGAGGTATTTTCAACCTGGTCTTTGTATGCAGGCTCTTACCAAAGTGGAAGTTCCAAAGGAAAACCAAAGCTTCCGGTAAGGCTTCGATTAAATTCAGCCTGCTTGCTTACAGAATGCGCCAAGGGAGTATCTGAAAAGAAGCGGCGTATATTGGGCGTATTTATGCCGAGGGAGGAATTTGAAGGTGCAGCTTGTAAGGATGGTATCATAAATAGTCATGAAAGATACAGAATTAAATTAGAAGACAAAGAAACCATGTTCTATTGGAACTATATTCCCGAAGCGGAACAGGTTTTAAAATGGGGTAATATTGAAATCCGATATATATCGAATCTAACCATGCAGAAGATATTAATGGATATGAAACTGGTAATCAGTGATTTAAAACGCCGTCAGGAGATGGAAGACTTTTATCAGTACTTTTGTTTGGTTAATAAGTTAGAAGATATAGAACATTAAAAACGGATGTGTTACTACGAACGGTGAGAGTCCTGCTGATACAAGGAGGAATTACATTGCAGGTATATACTATTGATTTCGAAGGAATTTATACGGAACAATCGTGGTATCTAACACGAAAAGACAAGATAAAAAACATGGATATAATACCGTATGAAGGAACGAACGGATATTGTTCACAGAAAAGCTGTGAAGTGTTGCAGGCATATTGTTCAAACTTAGATTTTCCGGCAGTAACTTATCTAGGCTCAGGTAACTACCACTATCTCACATACTTTCTGCTACAGCAAATAAAGAAGCCGTTTTCTATGGTTATGTTTGATTTTCATTCCGATATCCAGATGGGAATGTGTAAAGAGTTATTATCCTGTGGCAATTGGGTACGGTTTGCTCTGGAGAATTGCAGTCAACTAAAACAGGTTTATATAGTAGGTGTAGCGGAACAATATATTCCTAAGGATTATGATTGTTGTGGCAAAGAAGTACATTTCATTACAGAAAAGCAGGTAAGAAGCATAGATTGGATAGAAGAAGTTAAAAGAGGAATACAGTACCCTATCTATATTACGATTGATAAAGATGTATTTCGGGAAGGGACTGTTTACACAAACTGGGACCAGGGAACCATGGAAATAAACGATGTAAGTGCATTTTTTGAAGGTGTAAGGGCAAGACATAAAATATTAGGCGGGGACATCTGCGGAGAGTGTTCGAAGAATTATGCAGATGGGCAGTATAACAGGTATCAAGAGGTTAATGGGATTATAAATCAACAGATTTTAACGTATTTTCATATGGCAAATCGATAGAAGAACGTAAATTTTTCCAAACTCTTTCCGGTATTTAGTTGAACATGTTTGCTGTTTTATGATAAGATAATTATAACAGTTTCAATAAAAGACGAATTGTTTATGAAAGACATTTCTTATAAAGACAGATAGGAGTTATACATGAAATCATTAGTAATAGCGGAAAAACCCTCTGTAGGAAGAGATATTGCCAGAGTACTTAAATGTACAAAAAATATGGGGGGAGCCATAGAAGGTGAAAAATACATTGTTACCTGGGGACTAGGACATCTAGTTACCTTAGCTGATCCTGAAAATTATGATGAAAAATATAAAACCTGGAACATGGAGAATCTTCCGATGCTGCCGGAGAAGTTCCAGTTAGTAGTTATAAAGCAGACCGGAAAACAATATCAGGCGGTGAAAACACAGATTCAGCGAAAGGACGTATCTGACATTATAATTGCCACAGATGCAGGCAGGGAAGGGGAATTAGTAGCAAGGTGGATACTGGAAAAGGCAAATAATAAGAAGCCCGTTAAGAGATTATGGATATCCTCCGTTACGGATAAAGCCATCCGGGAAGGCTTTGCACACCTAAAAGACGGAAAAGAATATGAAAATCTGTATCAGGCAGCGGTAGCAAGAGCGGAAGCCGATTGGATTGTAGGAATGAATGCTACAAGAGCCTTAACCTGTAAATATAATGCCAGCCTTTCCTGTGGACGTGTGCAGACGCCAACGCTTGCAATGATTGCAAAAAGAGAAGAAGATATTAAAAAGTTCATACCAGTCCCCTACTATGGATTGATTGGGAAACTAAGTGGTATGACACTTACCTGGAAAGATGCCAAATCAGGCAATACAACTACGCCTGATAAATCAAAGATAGAAGAGCTGTTAAAACAACTAAGAGGCAAAGATGGTATCGTAACAGAATTTAAAACGCAGTTAAAAAAATCCTATGCTCCTGGATTATATGATTTGACAGAATTACAAAGAGAGGCAAATCTCAGGTTTGACTTTTCTGCAAAAGAAACATTGAATATCATGCAGCGCTTGTATGAAAATCATAAGGTGTTAACGTATCCAAGAACAGATTCCAGATACTTGACTACGGATATTGTAGGAACCTTAAAGGAAAGACTGGAAGCAGTCAGTATAGGACAATATAAAAAACTGATCTCTGTGTTACTTAGAAAGCCTATTGTCACCAATTCCTCCTTTGTGGATAATCAAAAAGTTAGTGACCATCATGCCATTATTCCTACGGAGCAGTTTGTAAACCTTGACAATATGAGTACCGATGAAAGAAAAATTTATGATATGGTGGTAAGACGCTTCCTTGCTGTTTTATATCCACCTTACGAATATGAAGAAGCGACCGTAAAAGTACAGGTTGGCAGCGAACAATTTACTGCTAAAGGGCGAATTACGAAAGCAATCGGCTATAAGGAAGTTTATGAAAATCAAATAGAAGATAAGGAAGAAACTGAAAGCTTGCAGGAGGTTTCGAAGGATGATGTACTAAAAGGAATAGACTTTGTTATAACCGAAGGTAAGACAAAACCACCGGCACCTTTTAACGAAGCTACCTTATTGTCCGCTATGGAAAACCCAGTACAATTCCTTGAGGAAAAAAACAAAGAGATAGTGAAGACCTTAGGGGAGACCGGAGGGCTTGGAACGGTAGCAACCAGAGCCGATATAATTGAAAAGTTATTCAACTCCTTTTTAATGGAGAAACGGGGAAAAGATATATTTATTACTTCGAAAGGAAAGCAGCTCTTAGAACTAGTTCCTCAGGATTTAAAGAAGCCTGAACTAACCGCATCCCTTGAAATGAAACTAGGCAAAATAGCAGGCGGCAAATTAAAAAAACGGGAATTAATGAAAGAGATGACTGCTTATACCAAAGAAATTGTAGCAGAAATTAAGAGTGGTGACGGAAAATTCAGACATGACAATCTCACCAGTAAAAAATGTCCGGCGTGCGGAAAAAATATGCTTGCCGTTAACGGTAAAAACAGCAGAATGTTAGTATGCCAGGACAGAGAATGCGGTCACAGGGAAACCATTGCCAGAACCAGCAACGCCAGATGTCCGATATGCCATAAGAAAATGGAGTTAGTTGGACAGGGAGAAGCGCAGACTTTTACCTGCTCCTGTGGACACAAGGAAAAACTGTCGGCCTTTCAGGAGAGGAGAAAGAAAGAGGGAGCTGGTGTTAGTAAAAAGGACGTAGCAAAATACATGAACCAGCTTAAAAAGGAAGAAAAGGAGCCGGTAAATACCGCATTTGCAGATGCCTTTTCCAAATTAAAGCTGGATAAATAGAAATACACAATTTCTCTTACCTCCTGTCTCTGGGCAAAGAGTTTCTTAGTTGACTATATATAAATTACTGGAAAGGAGAGAACGTCATGAAAAAGAATCTTAGAGTTTTATTTATGTTTACAGTGGGAGCAATTATACTATTTCTGCTTATATTTGCGTTTCCTATCGTGATGACAGCTATCTTTTTTACGCCATATGTGAAAAGTGCATTAATATTGCTGATTTTTATAAGCATTGTTTTGAAAAATAAATTGTCCTGGAAAAATAGTGTTGTATTTGTTGTAGGAATCTTTTCTCTTGTTGGAATGCTGATGGATACTGCCGGAAATCCAATCTACAATAAGCCGTTGGCTGTGATTGTTTCTTCCGTGGGTGAACTTAATATTGAATCGAAAACCTATAATTATGCACCCGGTGAATATAGCATTACAGACTATATCAGCATTATAAAAAGCGAAGGGGAGGTTGTGAACCTTCACATAATTCTGCTGTATCTGTATCGATTTGTACAATATATTATTCTATATTCTATAGTAGCAACACTGCTTGGATTACTCGTAAGAAGAATGCCTGACAATAAGATTCCACTTGTTCCTGTTGTAGAAGAAGTAACCCCCGAGTTAAATCAAAGGATACAGGAAGAAAAAAGAAGAAGAGAAGAGGAAAAGAAAAATCGACTGACACTTTCAGTAGAAGTGAAGGATACTGTCATACAGTTAAAGAAAACTGAAAATAGTATTAAGGCGATTAAAGTGATTCGTGAACATACAGATGTATCCCTTGCAGAGGCAAAAAAGCTATTGGATGAATTAGAAGATTAGAGCAATTGCTTTTAGGCGGTAAAACATAAAGAAGAAGCTTTCTGGTTTTTATAGATAAAAAATCAGAAAGCTTCTTCTTGCTTTGCAGTAGTTGTATATTAGCATATGTAGATATTGTGTAATTACTTCAATCATTATAGCTTATAACTATTACCATTCCTTAGATAAGGACAAATTCCAGTCCAGAGAATAGATACTGTCGCTTTGTGCCTTTAATTCCTGATAAATCTGGGCACGCGCATAACTTTCAGATGTTTCATCTGTTATATCATCTTCATTCCAATATTGGAAACCAAATAAATAACTTTCCATCATATCATCCCAAGAAGTATACACTTTTTGTAATTCCTGTGCAATCGTTAAGCTGGCATCCATAGCCTCTTCATAAGTATAATAACCCGCCAGATAATACCAGGAGGATAACTGCATGGCTCTTGACAAATCCCAAGCCTTAATGGCATTATCTCCGTATTTTTCAACTGCATCAAAAATTCCCAAGAAAAAAGCTCTGTCTTCGTCTGTATAAGACTCGTCTGTTAATGCAGCTACCAATTCATCTCTAGAATAGGTAGACAACTCGTTTTGATTATAGAGTTCAAGTAATTCTGCATTATGTCCATTTTCTTCGGTCAGCCATTTCAGCTTTTCATCAGCAGTAGCTCTATCCGTAACACTCCAGGAATTTTCTAATCCTTGCTGCATCATTTTAGCAATGGAATCGTTTGCGGCATAGCCGCCAACAAGGTTGATATCACCGCCATTTCTTGAGGTGATTAAGGCATAGGTTGCGTTAAACCAAAGTAACGTATCAGATATGCTTTTATCAGCGGTTTCTGCTTCTTTTGAATCATCTGTTGTAGTAGCGGGAGTACTGTCGGTATCCTTTTTAGCAGGTGTACTACTGCATCCGGTTAAGGCAAGTACGGTAACTAGTGCCAAGGTTAATAATCTTTTCTTCATTTTTTCTCCATCCTTTGTGTATTTAGTGCGTACGACCTATATAATACCAGAGGTTTCGCAAAAGGTTAATAGGAAATAAGTAGGAGAGGTTAAAAATGTTATTGTGATGAAGTGAGAATAGATAATTGGGTGTTTAACATAATAAATGAAAATGAGAGCTGTGCATCTTGCTGAGGGATTGAGGAAGATAAGTTGTCAAGGATGAACTCATACTTGATTTTATAACTAAACTCAATTAAAATATAAGCATGATATTAAAGTGCGAATATGAAGCGTACATAAAATCCCTGGGGGATTCGCACTTAAAATTTTATTGTGTAAAGATTATGATAAAGAATGCTTTATGGTATAATTTTTGTAAATATTTGCTGTCGCTTCCTGCACGGAAGCGTGGATTGAAATAAATAAATGGTATAAATTCCAACGTCACTAGTGTGTCGCTTCCTACACGGAAGCGTGGATTGAAATTGTGCTTGTTTCTAACATATCTCATTTTCTTCTTATCACTTCTTACATGAAGGGTTAGGGTTAATATCTATAAAAAGATATGCTGGAATTATTTGACTTAATGATTCCTCATTGGGGCATAGAGCTAGAGCTGATTAATCTAATTACTGATGTATCGTAGAAAGGAAGGTATTATGAGAGGGGCGATACTTGAAAAGGGAGAGCGTTGTTATACTCATTTGAAGGGTATTTTCGATGGAATTAATAATGTACAGAGAGGGTATAACTGGCTTATTACAGATTGTGAATGTTGTACAATAAATGCTGATTACTCAAAACGCATATTTCAATACGGAACATATGGTTGGTTAAGTGGTGAAGAATTAACAGATATGGTTAATAAGGAAGATTTTCAATGGGTCTGGGGAGTATTATCTGCTTTTAACAAAGAGATTTCATTAGAAGAAATATTAAAATATAGCCTGCCTTATGCTGATGGCTACAAGGGATTTTGGGAAAATCCTATTTCGATACAGCATCCATTAGCACATATGGAACTAGTTCCTTGGGATAGCAGTTGTACAATAATTATTTGTAAGGATGACAGGATTACAGAATCGTTTATGAAAAGTTATCCATTTAGTAGAGATTTAGTAATGTATAATTACAATCATGGGCAGTTTGATGAATCCGAGGAACTTGAGAATTGGCTACAGAGTAAGAAATCATAATTTAGCCAAGCGGATTTTATATTGCTACTGGAAAATAGAAGTGATTAGAAAACATCGATTTTAAGAAGATGTAACCTTTAATGAGTTAATAAATTTAACTGAATTTTATATAGGTTTGTAACCAATTAGTGACAATAAAGCGTTCTTTCAGGTGTATAATCATTTCATAAATATACTATGAGAGGAGAAGCTTTATGGAGGATTCAATGCGTGTTCAAAACCACTCCAAAGACGAAATTATCCGTCTTCTGCAATGGATTGCTAATAATCCAGCCGAATGGGAGCGAATAAACCAACGAAGGGAAAGGGAGGAAGTTCCACCCCTTAAAACACTAGAGGATTGCGACCTGCTAACCTTTAGTGGTCTATATAGTGTTATGATTGCACTGCTATTTAGTGAACAAAGCATAATCACAAATCGTGTATTCCGTAAAATGGTAGCTAGAACCTTATTGCAACGGATAGAAGAACGAGGGGAGTTGGAGGCTTTGAAAGAAGTTCTGGAGTTTTTGCATGAGGAGTGGACACGGATAGAAAAAGAGAGTCAACTATAGAATTACCACATGATACATACTATATCATTTCTAATATTCATTCATAAGTAGTAAACAGATAGAACAGAACAATCATCCCATCATAAAAACAAAACGCAAAGTATAACAATAATAGGGCGGAGGTGTTCTAATGCAAACCTTCCGCCCTATTTTAAAACTATAAAATATATCTACATCAAAGCCTCATACAGCTTATCTACTGGTCTAGGTATAACGGCACATTCTACCATAAGCTCACTGACCGCTTTTGCGGCATTTACAGCTTCCGTAACTGCACCAATATCACCGCTTAAGGTAACAAAGCCCTTTCCGCCCACCGCAAAACCGGTACGTACTTCAATCAGGTTTACTGCTGCGGTTTTTGCTGCGGTATCCGCAGCTATGATAGCAGAGGCTACAGAATAAAATTCAATCACACCAATTGCTCCGCCAGTAGGGACTTGTGACGTACCGCTGATAGCAGGCATTAACTGGTCACTGACATTTGGTATCAATAATTTATCTACTAAAAATTCTCCGGCTTTTTCTTCTCCAGCATTCATAGCGGCTGTAACGCTTCCGGTATCTCCGCCAATGATTATCATGTATTTTCCGGGACATATAGTGGAGGATCTTAATAATTCAACATCTGCTGCCTTTAGCATATAATCACAGGTCTCGATTCCTCTTGCAATACTGGACAGTTCTATCATACAGACTGACTTTCCCATTCTTTTATCCTCCATTAATTTACACTGATTCGAATGCCAAGTGGAGTTATGTCTTTTATAATTCCGTGAACGCTGGCATGTATATTCGCTGATAAGCCGCTATCGTCGGCGGCGGCAATAACATCTCCGATTGTAACGTTATCACCAATGTTTTTTACTGCCTTAGCAGGCTTTCCGATATGTTGTGATAGGGGTATAAATACTTCCTGTGGATGTAACGTAATACATGAATGTGCATGCAAACCGTTATATTGACCGAGATTTAATCTGGCAATTAAACGGTCAGTAGGTACCTTACTTATATCTACGGTTCCTCTTGCCACTGGATTGGGATTTTTTTCTACGTTAATACCCTTTTCTCGTAATTTTCCCTTCATATAACCGTTCACTTTTCTTGGTGAGAGTCCCATAGGGCAGGAGAACATTTCACAAAGTCCACAGTCACAGCAATTAGCTGCATCACCAAAGGACTTTTCAAATTCCTCGGTACTTAACTCGGTATGTTCTCTCCATACATTTCTCATAACCAGATGGGGTTTGATTCTGTGCCCAATCTGATATCTTGGACATAGGTCAGTACACATTCTGCATTGGATACAGGCACTTCTTGCCTGGTGTTTGATACGGTCAATGGATACCTTGGAGCGTCTGATTAAGTAATGGTCTTTTGGAAGAACAATAATATTTCCGGTTGTTTTAGTAACAATCTGTGCATCAATCAAATCATTCTCTGCAACAACTCGTCCCATCATAGGACCGCCAAGTATAATGGCGTAATCGGAGATGGTTGGATTTGCAGACTGAATGCATTCACGGATAGAAGTACCAATGGGAACTTTTAACATGATGGGTTCCTTCACCTCACCAACTACGGACAGGTATTTTTCTGTGGTCTTTTTGCCCTTAGTAAGAGCTTCGTAGATTCCGATTACAGTACCCACATTGTCTACTACTGCACCAACTTCTATGGGAATACCTCTTTCTGGTACACTTCGACCAGTTACCTGTTGAACGATTATCTGTTCGTCACCGGCAGGATAGAAGGTACGAAGTTCAAAAATTTCTATGTCTGCACCATTCTTAGCAATGGCTTCTTTAAGAGCAGTGATTTCAGCTTTATATTTTCCTTTTAAAGCGATGACTGCTTTTTTTGCCTCCAGATGAGCAGATATCATCATAACTCCTTTAATCAGTTCATCGGCAAAGATTCGGCATAAGTATTTGTCTGTTTCAATAAGCGGTTCACACTCGGCAGCATTTACAATAAAATATTCTGCTTTAGTATTCAGTTTTATATGTGTCGGAAATCCGGCACCGCCAGCACCTACAATTCCGGCTTCTTTTATGGCTTCAATAAAATTCATAGTTACACCTTTGCATATCACAGATTCACCGTGATAGTACCACTTTTTAATGAGTGAAAGAATTCCCAGGTGGCATCCTTTCTCAATCAAATTTCCTTTCACTCCACTTTTTTCAGTTAGTTACTTATGAAACAATCCTTTTATGGTATGAAGTAGTTTATAGTAACAAGTAATTGTTTTGCTATTATTCCTACAATCATATTATAAACGTTGCGTTTAGCAATTGTCTATAACTTTTCAGTAATAGTTCTAAAACATACGAGTAAGTGATGGACTTATTTTTTTATGGAATGGAATAGTCCTATTTTATTATTTAAACTGAACAGCTTGTATGACTGCTATATTCCATTCGTACCCTCGTAAGCCCTGATAAATAGGTCTGTTAAATCCTCTTTGGTGCAGTTGCGTGGGTTTCCTGCTGTACAGGGATCCACATAGGCTGAATCCACCATAGCGGGCAGTAATTTATAAAAATCCTCCCGGTTGACACCAGCAGCTTTTATACTGGAAGGGATATTCAATTTGGCTATATAACGCTTTAGGGCGCGGACAAGATTTATTGTGCTCTGACGGTCATTCGTACTATCAAGCCAGATTAATCTGGCTATTTTGGCATACCTTTTGTTTGCTTCAGTCAATTCATCATAAAGACCCGCATTAAAGGAGATTACATAAGGCAATAAGAGGGCATTGGCTTTTCCGTGAGGGATGTGAAAGTGTGCACCTAAGGTATGAGCCATGGAATGATTGATACCAAGTCCTGAATTGCTAAATGCCATACCCGCAAGACAGGAGGCATTATGAACACGTTGCCTTAAGGTTACATCGTCCGGTTTTTCAAATACCTGTATTAAAAATTTATTGGCTAGCTTAATTGCCTTCTCAGCAAGTGCATCAGTAAAATCGTTTCTCATGTTACAGACAAAGGCTTCGATGGCATGCGTTAAGACATCAAGTCCTGTATCGGCAGTGATAGAGGGTGGAACAGATTTTGTAAGTTCTGCATCCAGTATCGCAGTATCCGGCAGCATACTGTCTTCCACCAGCGGGTATTTTGTTTCGGTGTCCGGGTCTGTAATTACTGCAAATTTAGTAACCTCTGAACCGGTACCACTGGTTGTTGGAATGGCTATGAATTTTAACTGAATGGATGCATCCTGCATACGGGCAAAATATATCATCCCCTTGGCAGCATCAATAGGAGAACCACCTCCTAAGGCAACTACCATATCGGGTTTAAATTCTAAGATTATCTTAACACCTTGGGAAACAGTTGCTATGTCGGGATTCGGTTTCACATCATGAAATATTTGATATTCAGCAGTATCTAAATGTTTTGTTATGTATTTGGTTACTTCCTTTTCATACATAAACTTATCAGTAACAATAAAGACTCTTTTAGCTCCCGTAAAAGTGTCTCCGTTACCATTGCCTATTATGATTTCTGTTTTATTGCTAAAGGTGCTATACATGAGGTCTCCTTTCATACTATGTAAATATAAGTAAAAACCACACAAAACCACATATTAAATGTCGGCTATTTGTTGTTATTGTCTGTTATTTATAAGGTATCTCATATTTATGTATTTGTCAAGAACACATAATCATAAAAGTTAAATATTTAACAAGGTACTAGTGATAGGTGCATGAATACAGCAATAGCAGTACTATGTTAGAATTATTGGTGGAAAATAATATAAAAATATGTTAAATACTGTTTGGTTATGTTATGCTATGCTATAATAATCATAGCTTCATAGTAACAATTAGATGTAAACCCAAAAGTAAAATATGTATTTAGAAAAGGAGAGAGTGAATGCCTAATAAAATATTACCTCAAGCGGAATCATTTATTACAACCTATCCCAAAGATACCAATGCCTTGTCTATACTTTTACAGCATAAAGAAGCGCTTGGATGGTTAATGAATTGTTTTATTCAACTAACGAGCTATGATAATACATATTTGGATTATTACGATTTTTACTATAGAAATTGCCCTATATTAGACGTACAACGCATCAAGAAAAGTATAATCGGAGAAAAACCGGAGGATGTTATTAATTTTATTATAGAAGCGATAGAAAAGAAATACTACATATATCTGCTGATTAATACGAAATATATTCCTAAATATCAAAGCAAAAAGGATTGGGTTCATGACTTGTTTGTATACGGATATAATAGGAAAGATGAATTATTTTATATAGCAGATAATTTTGACCACGGGAAATATGGAAAAGCTACCTGTACCTTTCAGGAGTTAGAAAAGGCGATTAGATATTTCCCACAAAAAGATTTTGCGTACCAGGGATTTCGGAATTGTATTGAGCTGTTATCTTATAATAAAGAACCTCGGGCTAGGTTAGAGCCATATAGAATTAATTTGTCCATAGAAGATTATCTGGAATCAAATCCGACCAGAGGGTGGTATGTAAACAACGCAATGTGGGATGAAGAAGAGACAAGAAAAAGAACGTTTGGAATAACCTGCTACAATACGATCTATAATCATTTGGAGTTTGCTCATAATAAGGGTTACTTTGGACAAGGTTCGAATCAGGCTTTCTTTTTGATGTGGGAACATAAGAAGACTATGACTATGAGATTAAGGCACTTAAGGAGACTTAATCTGCTAAAGGAGGAAGAGTGTATATCGCAATATATGAAGTTGGAAGAACAAGCCTTGATAGCATTATCCTTAAAACTGAAATATACGGTAAAGTCTGATGATAGAAACTTAATATCGATACGAAGTTATTATGATACTATTAAGGAAACAGAGGAAAAAGTGCTGAATAAATTATTGATACAATTAAAGGAGATTTAGATTTAAAAATAAAGATTTATTATTCTTTTAGAGCAAAATTGATCATATTACACAACCATACAAGCATTAAGCGGGAGGTACCTGACTAGGTCTTAGTAAGGTACTTTCCACTTTTCATGATATGGGGAGTGTAATTCTAGCTTATTGGTAAATATTCTTAGTCTGTATGCACTTTTATGAAATTATAGGTTGATTGGGCGATTTAACCAAAAATCGATGCTAATCTTTTACATGTAAAAGGAGGGTTTGCGGTTGAAGTACATGGTAACATATGTTAAATTATTTATAGGAAACAATGAAAGCACTTTCAAAAAACTGAAGAAAATATGAGGAGTGTGGGTTTCTGGGCTATCAGTAAGAAGAACTGCAATATTTTAAATAAGCAATAGAAAAATTATTGCAACTTATCTGAAAGCACTTACATAATAAGGAGGATGGATAATGTTACAAATCTTTAGGGGACAAAAAAGGCGGTTTATGGCTATGCTTCTTTGCCTGGCAATGGTGTTAACAATGTTGCCGCAGCGTGCAAAAGCAGATACAGTTGAGGTGGGTGAGGCTATCGAGGTGACAAATGAATTGCAAAGCGGAGAAGGGTTAGAGGATATGAGAGAGGAAGCGGTGTCAATGATATCCTCCGAATCAGCCTCCGTTGCTATGCTGTTACTTGCAGATAATCTAGAGGCAAAAGAATATGATACCAGCTTTGAAGTAGGTGGTTTTACTATAAAAGCTTCTGGTAATAAAAAAGTCGCAGTGGATACAAACTCTAAAACAGCAGATGACGGAACAAGCTTTGCAAAGAGACTTAAGCTGAATGGAACAGGTGATAAAGAGAATCGTTCGATTCATTTTAGTACAGTATCAGGAGCAGCAATTACCATTTATGCATTGAGTGGTTCAAGTACTGCTGACCGCAGTTTAGATTTATACAACATAGACGGAACGATGGTGGGCTCTGTTCCGGCATATAGTACTACTTTGACTGCCGCTACAATTACTGTTAACAATACGGGAGATTATTATATTGCTTCGCCGTCAAGTGGAGTGAATGTATATGGTATCAGGGTAACGGCTGACGGTGGTGGTGAAGTCGAGGAAAGGGCAGACTGGAATACGGTTGCAGCACCGGTTATCAGCGATATAACCCAAAGTGAAGGTAAAATACTTGTTCGTTTTGAATTAGTAACCGGTAAAGATGGTGCTGATAAGGCGACCGTGGTTCGAATGGACAAAAGTGGTAATATAATTGACAGCGTACTAGTTGGGAAGGATTCCTCTAGGACGAATAGAACGGCAGAGTTTTTGCCGGATAGAAGTGGAGCATACTGTTTTAAGGTTATAGCAGAGAGAACAGAGGAAACTACTGTTAAGGAAAGCAGTGTTTCAGAAGAATTCACCTTTGTGCTTCCCTTATCAGCACCTTCCATTAAAGGTGCTAATAATGCGGGAAACGGAAGTGTGGTTATTCGTTGGGATGCAGTAGCAGAGGCTGAGGATTACGTTGTTTCTTACAAAGAGGAAGGAACCACTGAATTTATAGCAGGGCCAACCGTTCAGGGTACCGAAGCTGTTGTAAATGGTTTAGCGATTGGAAGTACCTATATATTTTCAGTAAAAGCAGCCAGAGGAAAGGACGTATCTGAATCGGGGGAGATTACATTAAAGATTACAGAAAAGGAAGAAAGAGCCTGGTATTTTTCTGCCTTTGGGCCAGGGGTTAATACGGATAATAACTACTATAGTAAAAATGAAGAGGCAGGCTCTGTTACAGTTGCCAGTGAGAATGGTAAGGGTAAGTTACAGCCTCCGTCTACGGATGGTCTTGCTTATTATTACACAACTATTAACCCGGAGACCGAGAATTTTATTCTGTCTGGTAAGGTTACTGTAGATTCCTGGACCTTTTCCAATGGTCAGGAGGGCTTTGGAATTATGGCGGCAGATGCGGTAGGTCAAAATGGTGACAGTTCAGCATTTTGGAATAATTCCTATATGCTTGGTGCTATGAAAGTTGAGTATTTTTGGGATACTAATAAACAGGATGTATCGGATTCCGGCAGTAAAATTGTAATGAAACAAGGAATTGGTGCACAGGAAAAGAGAGGGGTTACGGCTGAAAATATTGCGGATGGTACCATAGTAACTAATATTAATGATTTATTCAGGTCTACGATAGCAACGCTTGATACCTCCTGTGGCTTAAAGGGTGCAGGTACTTACAATATTATCGGTAATTATAACAATGCACAGCCTCCTACAGGTACAGTGGATGAATCAGAATTAAAGACAACCTTCGTATTCACCTTACAAAGGGACAATACCGGCTACCGTTTAAGTTATACGGACGAGGAAGGAAAAACGGTAAGTAAACTTTTCTATGACCTTGAACGCAATGTATTAACCCAAATCGACCGTGAAAATATGTATGTAGGTTTCTTTGCATCAAGAAATGCTAAGATTACAGTAACAGACATTGCTTTAGTGACCACTGATCCAGCGACTGATCCACCGGCAGAAGAGCAGGAGATTACATATGTAACGCCTTCTTACCGGGTGATTTCTGCTAAAACTTCCGCTGTTGAGGAGTATGAACTGACGTTTATAGCGAATGCGGACGGTGTCTTAAGTATTAAAGATTCTAATAACAGAGATATTGTAACAGAACAACCGGTTACGGCAGGTACGTATCGTAAGCATACGGTTACGTTACTAAAAGGAACGAACACATTTAAACTTATTTTTACGCCAAATGAGGATTATAGTCCAAGTAAATATGAAAAGCTCTCCTCTTATGATACGGTAAGTTTTGACCATAGTGTTATCTATAATAACTACAATCGTAATGTATTACATGTATCGCCGGAGGGGACAGCGAGAGGAACAGGAGCTGAGAATGACCCGCTGGATGTATACACAGCAGTACAATACGCAAAACCGGGACAGATTATTCTCGTAAAGGGAGGTACCTATAATCTCTATAAAACAATAACGGTGGAGCGTGGTATAAACGGAACTGCGGAAAAGATGATATATTTTATTGCCGATGAACGTAGTAAAGAGCGTCCGGTATTTGATTTTAACGCATCAAGTGCAGGTATGGTAATTGCGGGTGATTATTGGTATTTTAAAGGCTTTGATGTTACAAAGAGTGCAGATGCGGCAAAAGGGTTACAGTTATCCGGTGATAACTGTGTCATTGACTCCGTGAATACTTATTATAACGGGAATACAGGTCTTCAAATCAGCAGATATCTAAGCACCGATTTATATGAGGATTGGCCGTCAAATAATTTAATCCTAAATTGTACCTCTTATGGAAATTCAGATAGAGGTTATGAGGATGCAGATGGTTTTGCTGCAAAATTAACCATTGGTGATGGTAATGTTTTTGATGGATGTATTGCTTACAATAATGCAGATGATGGTTGGGATTTATTCGCTAAGGTTGAGACAGGACCTATTGGTAAGGTAGTGATTAAAAACTGCGTGGCATATGGGAATGGATATCTTCCGGACGGTACGAATGCAGGAAACGGAAATGGTTTTAAACTTGGTGGCAGTAGCGTGACAGGCTATCATACATTAATCAATTCAGTTTCTTATAATAATAAATCAAAAGGAATTGATTCCAATAGCTGTCCAGACATCCAGGTTTATCAGTGTACGACCTTTAATAATGAATCTTACAATGTTGCATTTTATACAACAGATGCAGTAACCACTGATTTCTTTGCTGACGGTATTTTGTCTTATCGGACAGAAGACAAAGGAATAAATGAGAATATCAAACCCAAAGGCAGTCAGGATTTGGAAAAGATTTACGGAACCTCTAATTATTACTGGGAGGCGAATAAAGCAGCTTCAACAAATACAGTAAACGATAGGGTATCTGAGGATTGGTTTGTAAATATGGATACTTCTATACAGGTAACCAGAAACGACGATGGTACCATTAATATGAACGGACTGTTAACGTTAACGGATAAAGCACCACTTAATACCGGAGCAAGAATGAGCGGAACCCCTTCTGCAAGCATAGTAATACCGGAAGAGCCTGCCGTGACACCAGCTCCTACTTCTGCCCCGGATGATATTACGGAGAATCGTAATGATACTGATTTAAAAATCAGTCCTGTACTAGATAACGGTAAAGAATTAGAATTTACTTTACCAAAAGATGAAAAAGGAAATACAGCATGGAAAGAGACAATTACTTATATAGAGGGTAAGTTAAAGGAACGTAATGTATTAAGCAGCACAGATAGCAAAGGTGATGAGATAGTATACAATATTACCTTTCACATGAATAAGGATACGATAATACCTAAAGAAGTCTTAGAAGTAGTGCAAGGTAAGCCTGTCCAATTGAATCTTATTCTTGATAATGGTATGGTATGGACAATAAATGGCGTGGATGTTGCAAAAGAAGCCATAAAAACAACGGATTTGGGTGTAAAATGGAACGAAGGCAATATTCCGGAAAAAGCAGGGAAGAAATTCCTTCAAGCAGTGAATGAACCGGTCAGCCGTCAGATTTCATTGATACACGAAGGCGACTTTGGTTTTACAGCAACGCTTACTATTAATCTTAATAGGCTAGCAGAAGGTGAAAAGGAAGCCCTCCTACGGGCAGATGGAAAGCATAAGGTTGCAGGTATGTATTATTACAATCCAAAGTCAGGTACCTTTACACTGCAATCTTCTTCTCAAATAGAGACAAATGGAATTGTTAAGTTTACGTTTGACCATGCTTCTGATTATATTCTATTGGTGGGTGAGAAGCTGATACTTAATGAGGAAACACTTCATGAGATTACTGTAGGCGGGGTGGCTGCCGGAACAACCGGTAAAAGCAAACTCTATGCCGGAGGTACAGCTGATAAAACGAAAAAGCTGGTTGTTAAGCTTCCGGCAAGTATGCAGGAAGCAATTGATAAGGAGTTAGTGGAATATAAGACAGTATATACCTCAAGTAATAAATCCGTTGCAACTGTTTCAAAAAGCGGACTGATTACGGCAGTTGGCAGCGGCAATACAGTTGTTACTGTAAAACTTACGTTAAATGATATTACTTTGGTTTTTAAACATCAGGTAAGTGTTGAAAAAGCCCGTATTACATTTGTGAAAGCGGTTGAAAAGCTAGCCGTTAATAAGCAAGCAGTTTTTGAAGTAAAACTATTCGGATATGCCGCCAAGGATATTGTTTGGATGACAAGCAAAAGGAATATCTCTGTTGTAAGTAAAAATTATGGAAAAACAAAAGCAATTGTATATGGTATATCAGAAGGAACGGAAGATGTGTATATTAAGCTGCGGTCAAGCAATGACGATATTGCTTTGGTTAAGGCAAAGATAACGGTAGTTCGCACAAAGAAGTAGGGTTAATGATTCATAATGAATCCTATTCATACCATATATTAATTAGTATAGATTCTCAAGGAATGTAAAACCTTAAGAATAATAGAAGAAGCCTTATATGTATCCTGCATGGTTAAAGGACTGTTACCAGTTTTAAAACCATACCCAAAGGATTGTTATAGGGCTTTTTCTGTTCTTGAATTGATCATCCTTAAAAAACTCTTATCCAGCACAGGAGCAGTTGAATGTTTTCCTATGAAGTGAGGCAGTGATACTGAACTGGAATTATACGGATATAAATGGGTAAAATCAACAAAAGCAATTGACAAAAAATAACATAAGATTTATGCTGTTTTTAATAACTATAATATGTCTATTCAGTAACGATTTGCTCAAAATATAAAAGGAGCCAGTATATGGATTATAAGAAGACAAGCCACACCAATGTACAAAAAATATTACCGGTTAGTGAACCTATGATAACAACTTATACCCACCATGCTCATTTATTATCAGTGCTCACGCACTATAGACAGGCATATCCATGGATTTTTAGTAATTATATTCATTTATTTATTAACAAGGATTATGTTAATAAATGGGGGGATTTTTATTTTCCCCTGCCTTATGAAATAAGAACTCCAGAAACCTGTAATTGGATTGAGACACAAAAGGTAAACAGACATCTGGTAGAAACCAAATGGGATAGTGTTATTAATTTCGTTAAGGAGTGTATTGATACAGAGAATTATATACATACAATGATAAATTACGCTTATCTTCCGGTCAGTGATAGATACAAACGTAGTAACACTAACCATGATATTTTTATTTATGGTTATGATACAGACAAGAAAGAATTATATGTTTCTGATTTTTTCAAAGGGGGGAAGTATAGTCACCAGATGATTTCCTTTGAAGATTTTACCCTTGCCTTTTCACAATACCATCAAGCTGTAAATAATGATTATCTGAGACAAGTAGTATATTTGTATAAATTTAACAATGGCTGCGGCTATCAGTTTAGTATTCAGAATATAGTGAATTCTTTTCGTATGTATTTGTCCGGTCAGGTACCAGAATATTGGGATCAATACAATAATGGTAACCGGCAGGAAATTGTATTTGGTACACAAATTTATGAGACACTAAAAAATTATGCAGTACGTTTAATGAAAAAGGAAGAACCTTTTGATGCCAGAGCCTTTTATATGCTTTATGATCACAAAAAACTTATGGCTTTACGGCTAAAATATTTAAAAGAACAAGGTTACTTTATAACTATTCATAACGATTTAAATATAAGCAAAGCGGAGGAAATGGAAATCATAACACGAGATATGGTGAATGTATTATTAAAGTTTCGATTTAACAATAATCCCAGAGAACTCGATCGAGTTATAAAATTATTAGAAGAAACGCAGAAAAGAGAGTATGATATTCTCTCACAATATATATAAAAATATAGTAGTATAGATGCAAAGAAGCAGATACTTGAATGTACATCTGCTTTTTTGTTGTATAAAGAATTGCTATAAGAAGATATGGGGGTTATTGACGAAATGACAATATATAGAAAATATATAAAAAAAAATTAAATTATTGCAAAACAATATATAAAATTAACAATAATCAAAATTAATGCATATTTATTTAAAAAAAACATACAATTATAGTTGACATTTACAAAAATTGCCATTATAATAATGCCAGAAGACGAGTTCTTCCAGTTAAGCGCTAACTGAATCAATGTAATTACACAGCTGTGACAGGAGTAGTTAAAGTAATTAATAACAAGTCAAAAGAGTATAAATAATTAAGAAGGGAGTTTTTCGTATGATTAGAAGAAAAAATTTAAGAGTTTTAACAGCAATTGGTTTAGCTTCATTAAGTATTTTTAGCGGTTTACATATGGTTAATCAAAAAGTTGCAGCAGATGCAGAATATAGTGAGGCCTACAATAACAGTAATTATGAAAGCCCTTATGCAAAGGACAGGGTTATTGTAGCATTAAAGTCAGGTTATGATTATCAAGTAGCAGTTGCAGATGAAGGTTTGACGTTTCAAAATACGTTATCCTCAGAGGATAGTGCTTATGAGGTAGTTCTGTATACCGTCAAGGAGCAAAGTGCAGAGGGTGTAATGGAAGCCGTTGAGTCCTTAAAAAAGAATCCGGCAGTAGCTTATGCAGAACCAGATTATATGGTACAAGCTACCGATAAAGTTCCCAATGATCCAAGTTATTCCAGACTTTATGGTTTAACAAAGATAAGTGCACCGGCAGCTTGGGATACCTTTACAGGTTCTAAAAATGCAGTAGTTGGAGTAATTGATTCAGGTGTTCAATATACACATCCTGACTTAGCAGCTAATGCTTGGATAAATCCCGGTGAAATTCCTAATAACGGAATTGATGATGATGGTAATGGCTATATTGATGATGTTTATGGTTGGAACTTTGTAGACAACAACAATAAACCGCTGGATGATAATGGTCATGGCACTCATGTAGCAGGTACTATAGGTGCGGTTGGTAACAATGGAGTCGGGGTTGTTGGAGTTGCTTGGAATACACAGATAGCAGCTTTAAAGTTCCTTGATGCAAACGGAGATGGTTATACATCCGATGCAATCCTTGCGATTAACTATGCTAAAAAGATGGGATTTGCCATTACCAACAACAGCTGGGGTGGTGGCGGCTACAGCCAAAGTCTGAAAGATGCAATTGATTCCTATAATGGTCTGTTTATAGCAGCAGCCGGAAACAATGGAACCAATAATGATAGCAGAGCTTCCTATCCGGCAAGTTACACATCTAGTAATATCATTGCCGTAGCAGCAACAACTAGCAGTGATGCAAGAGCAAGCTTTAGTAACTATGGCAAAACCAGCGTTGATTTGGGCGCTCCTGGAGATTCTATTTATAGCACATACATGAATGGAGGTTATGCAACATTGAGTGGAACATCCATGGCCACTCCTCAAGTTGCAGGAGCAGCAGCTCTTCTAAAAGCATATAAACCTTCTCTGACGACTGCTCAGCTAAGAACTGCAATTCTGTCAAATGTAGATGCAGTTTCAAGCTTAAACGGAAGAACGGTAACCGGAGGAAGATTAAATGTTTTAAAAAGCCTTAATTCAATAAAGTAATACTTGGTAATCCAAGGCATTGCTGTAAAACTATCATAAAGGCAGTGGTTTAAAAGGGGTTAAATTACATACTAATTTTTATGAAAAGTCCTTAGATGGTTATAGCAAAAAGAACGGAGAGTTCCTCCACTATCGCAGTTAAGTCTGGGATATGCAATAAATATAATATGGAATTACAATATGCCAGCGGTTTAATCCGCTGGCATATTTTGTGCACCTATACTTACCGTAATTCTGGGGCGATGTCAAAAATATTTTCAAGAGCCGTCCGTACCTCTTTCAGCCATTCAAAATTCCCCTTTTTAATACACCAGGTAACTTCGTGACCAAGAAAGACATAAGCCGATGCTTTATAAAGTGCCAGAGCATCATTCCTGTTACGGATTTGTCCGGCTTCCTGCCCTTTTTTTATAATCATGACAACTACATTCGTCAATTCATCCCGAAAATCATAGCTGCCATAGTCTTCCTTTAAATTGCTGATTAACATTTGGCTTAAGAAATCTGTCCCAAACTTACTGGCTTCTTTGATTAGGCTTTCAAAACATATTAATAATTGATCCCAATAATTGTCCTTAGACAAAATGGACAAAAGATGCTTACTTAGGTTATGCGTAATAGAATCATAAAAGTGCAATATAATATCTTCTTTGGATTGTAAGTGATAATAAAAAGTCGTTTTAGAAATGTTGCAGGCATTGCATATATCTACAACCGTTACATTTGCATATCCTTTCTCTAAAAATAATTCATTCGCAGTTTCTATAATAAATTCCCTAGTTGATTTATCGGACATGGTTACACCTATTTGATATTGCTGGATTGGCTGCAATACTTGGCATCCTTTCTTTTTATTTCAATTTACCTCTTTTTAACGTGGGCTTGTATTTGCTCTATCAGAAAACGATTATAGCATATATTTTGATATTGTAGAACTGTATTTTTAAAATAGTCTAAGGTGTGACTGGAAGCACATTTGATATCTGCGTACATTTATTTGAGCATATTGCTGTAAAAAATAAAGTTTGTTTCAATAAACCATAAAAAATTAACAAAAACAACATTGACAAATTAATAACAAAAGAGTTATTATATTACCGTAGTAATATAAATATTTACTAAAGTAAAGATGGTTTTTATTGGTATTATGTATATTATCAGTATAAAAGTATTGTAAATACAGTATGGAAACTGTTAATATCGGGTATTTCGTTATTGGTTTAACAAAATCCAGGCAAAAGAAAAGGAGAATAGGAATGGCAAAATTATTCGAAAAAACACAAATCGGCAGTATGAAACTAAAAAACCGTATTGTTATGGGTCCAATGGGTACGACAGGTGAATCCGATGGTTCTTATACCTCAGAAGGAATTCGTTATTTTGTGGAACGTGCAAAAGGTGGCACCGGCCTTATTATTACGGGTGCGAATGTAGTAACAACAAAATACGAAGCACGTCCCTGTACAGAACTTAGTAACTTCCATCATGTAGAACGTTTAAATATGCTCATTGAACGCGCGCACCATTATGGTACCAAAGTCTGTGTACAGATTTCACCGGGATTAGGTCGCCAGCAGTTTACCGACCCTTTTACATCCCCTTATTCTGCCAGTGCATGTGATGCTTTCTGGTTTCCTGGTTTAAAATGCAAACCATTTTCGGTAGAAGAAATTCATGATTTAGTGGAAAAATTAGGATATTCTGCAAGTCTTGCCAAAATGGCAGGGGCAGATGCTGTTGAATTGCATGCTTATGGCGGCTATCTATTAGACCAGTTTCACTCAAGACAATGGAATATGCGTACAGACGAATACGGCGGCTCTTTAAGAAACCGTATGAGATTTACGCTGGAATGTATAGAAGCAATTCGTAAAAACGTTGGTCCTAAGTTCCCGATTCTTGTTAAATTCACACCGGATCAAAGAGTTGAGGGCGGTCGGGAATTAGAAGAAGGTATTGAAATGGCAAAAATA
The DNA here is from genome assembly GCF_014218335.1 of Anaerocolumna cellulosilytica. Taxonomy (GTDB): domain Bacteria; phylum Bacillota; class Clostridia; order Lachnospirales; family Lachnospiraceae; genus Anaerocolumna; species Anaerocolumna cellulosilytica. The sequence continues at coordinate 2,183,728 of NZ_AP023367.1, forward strand.
CTGGAGGAATCAGGAATCGACGCTATCCATGTAGATTGCGGATGCTATGAAGCATGGCATAAAGCCATTTCAACTGTTTATGAAAAAGAAGAACATCAGATGGATGCGGTAGAAGCGGTAAAGAAAACCGTATCAATTCCGGTACTCGGACAGGGCAAAATGTTTGACCCGGCAAAAGCAGAAAAAGCTGTCACAGACGGTAAAACAGATTATATCGTGTTAGGTCATCAAATGTTAGCAGATCCTGCCTGGGCCAACAAAGTAAAAGCTGGAGATACCATGGATATTGTACCATGTATCGGTTGTAATGAATGTCTGTTAGCAGGTTTCTCCGGAAAGCACTATTACTGTGCCGTAAATCCATTATGTTATGCGGAAGAGGATTATCCTTTACCTGAGAATGACAAAACCAACAAATCCGTATTGGTTATCGGTGGGGGACCTGGTGGTATGTCAGCTGCAATTGCGGCAGCAAAGAGAGGATGTACAGTAGAACTTTGGGAAAAGGCATCCCGTCTTGGTGGAAATCTGTGGGCAGCGGGTCTGCCAACATTTAAACAAGATGTATTAAGATTAATTACATATATGGAACGACAGGTAGTAAAGCTTGGTGTAAAGGTTAAACTAACGAAAGAAGCAACAGCAGAAGAAATAATTGCAGGAAATTATGATAAAGTTATTTTAGCAGCAGGCTCCCTTCCTTTTGTACCTCCTATTGCTGGTGTAGAAAATGCCGGGGTTTCAGGAGAATACTTGTTAGGGATAAAGAAACCGGGTAAAAAAGTAGTAGTAATCGGCGGCGGTCTGGTTGGCTGCGAAACGGCAGCCTATATGCAAGAAACAGCCGAGGAAGTAACGATAGTTGAAATGCTTGATGATATCTTAGCGATTGCAGATCATTGCTTAAATAATGATCAGGCATTAAGAACCATGATTAAAGAAAGAAAGATAGGAGTAGTCGGTAATGCCAAAGTGTCTAAAATAACGCCTGAGAGTGTTGTTTATACAAAAGACGGTAAAGAGCACACGATTTCTTGTGATACGGTTATACTCGCTGCCGGATATAGGGCAAATAATACTTTAGAAACGGAACTGGAAGATAAGGTTAAAGATTTGACTGTAATAGGTGATGCAGAAGCACCAAGAAAAATATTAAATGCCGTACATGAAGGATACCATGCGATTCGTGTTATGTAATTTATGAATCTATAAATGGAGAAAGGACGTGTTACAACTTAAAGTGTTGTGACAGTCCTTTTTTTGGGATGAATACAAAACTATTAATTTTGTCGTATTTTGTCTAGTTCTTTGGACCCAATACAACTATACGCATTGACAATGTTTTAACATGATTATAAGATAGTTAAAGGGTATAAATCAACCAATGATGAAGGAGTAGAAAGGATGTTTAATTTTTTTTCTAAAAGTAAAAAAATTGAGTTTAGAACTGTTGAAAATTGTTTTCTTACAGGAGATGCGGAGATGAAAGCGGTCTGCTCGAACGCTTTTTTTGGATTACCGGATCTTTTTCTTGATATAAAGCTGTGCAGTGAAAACAGGGAGCAGTTTATAAAAAATAATTTTTTTAATCTTCGGTATATGGGGGGAACTGAAGCATCCTGGGATAAAAATAAGGCGGAATATATACGTTCTATCAAAGAGGCTTTGGAATCTGCCTATGGTATTACCGATCAAGAGAGTTATGAAGAAGTTTTCTTGGATTTTTACGCAGAGGCAGACCCTCATGCATGGAATATGGTAAGAATAGCAGGAGTTACCCAAAATGCTTATACAGCAGAGTATATCAATGCGCAGACCGCCAAAGAAAACATAGGGTTATTAGGCAATAAACTTTTGGAAAATTATAATTCCTGGGAGCAGGTAGCCACAGATTTTCTTTCAGGTAAGCTTCAGTTTATAGAGCTGAAAGCAATCCACAGTGCGGATGATAAAGAGTATACGAGTATTATAAATATAGTAACGATGATTGATTTATTGTTTAATGATAAGGATACACCTCTAAAAAAATGCTTATTTAGTCGTGAGGAGAATTTGCATTTAAGCTCTAATAGTATCTTTCAGAAAGTTCTTGACAACTTGATATCTGTTCCCCAAAGAGCCAGAAATATAATGAAGGTTTACAAAGATGTATACGGCTGGCGTCCATTTATATTATCTGATATTTATACTCTGGATGAGAAGGATAAAAACACCTACAATTATGTAAAAAATAATCTTAAGCTGGAAGAAGACGAAGAAATTGTTTACATACACGCGTTCACCAGTCAAAAACCGGAAAAGTCAGACATAAGTTTTGTATTAACCAATAAAAATTTAATTACAGTTTTTAATAAAAAAGATAGACAGAATGGTAAGTATGTATATACACCACTCGCGGTTTTAAATAGAAGTAATATTACATTAAAAGAAGTAGAATCTGCATACATGCTTTTCATTGACGATGCACCAAGAGTTGAAAATATATCTTTGAATTCGAAACGGGAAATTTCGGCTTATCAAGAGATTTTAAGTGATATGATTGCTTTCTTAAATAATATCAGAGGTTGAAGAAACCAAAATATAAAGTATAGACTGAAAAATACATTATATTTTATTTGCAGCAGTAACACACAGCAAACAGGTATATTAGGCAAGAGGGATTAATATGGGAAAAATGTAATATTTTATATAAAAATGTAGTAAAATGTAATGAATTCAAGTATAATAAAAGAAATACATATTACACAGTAAGGAAGTAGAAGACTACTAAGAGGGAGATAAGTGGACATGATTTCAAAAAAAGGTTTGGACTACATTAAAGAGTTTGCCGAAATTCAAGTAAATGTTATAACAAACGGCTGTATTTTCTTTCTTATGGAAAGCGATACCATTGTATGGGAAGCATCCTCAAAGGACTTCTCATTACAAGAGTTTAAGGTTGGTGAAACCCTTGCTAAGACAAGTATCAGCCATCAGGCAATTGAGGAAAAGAAAACTACCATCGGTACTTTTGTATCTAAAGAAAATGGTGCAAGGGTAAAAGTAACTGCTATACCGGTTACGAATGAAGAGGGTAATGTCAGTGGAGCTTTTACTATAGTGCTGCCCAAAGAACATCATTTAGTCAGTGGCTTTAAGGATTTTGCACCGGTTATAACTGAAATGTTTCCTGGGGGGGCGTTTCTTTCTGTAACCGATACCGAAAAAATAACACAAAGACAGCCTTCCAAAAATTTTGATTTGAAGGATGTATACATCGGAAAAGACATATCCATAGATCCGGCTGCTATGGCAGCATTAAAAACGGGTGAGATACAGCGCGTTGATTATGACACTTATGAATATGGAGCCCCTCTTCGTATATTGGTTTCACCCTTTTATGATGAAGACACCAACGAAGTAATCGGAGCACTAAATATTGTCCGTCCAAAAACGATAGAATTGTCTCTTCGTGATATGGCATCCAGTCTTAAAAATGGTTTAACTCAAATTGCAGCAACCATTGAAGAATTAGCTGCCTCAGCTACAGACATTCATGGCAATCAACAACAATTAAATGATAATATTAAAAAAATAACAGAAACAACAGAAGAAATTAACAAAATAAGCACCTTTATTAAAAGTATTGCGAATCAGACCAATATGCTCGGCCTGAATGCTGCAATAGAAGCCGCGAGAGTAGGAGAAGCTGGAAAAGGGTTCAGTGTGGTGGCATCTGAGATTCGACAAATGTCTGAAAAATCGAAAAATACAGTTGCAGAAATTGAGAAATTAACCAACGAAATCCGTACCAATGTATCAGAGTCCAATAACCAAAGTATTATCTCCCTTACCGCCAGCCAGGAACAGGCGGCGGCAACAGAAGAAATCACTGCAAGTCTGGAAGAAATCACTGCTCTGTCTGATGAATTATCCCAGATTGCTAATAAGTTATAAATCATTCAAAAAAGCTTTATTAAGTCCCGGTGGTAATTTCAACTGCCGGGACTTATGTTTGATAGATTATGTAATTTTGAGCGAATTAAGGTATTAAATGGATACTATAGATAAGACTTTTGGTTTAAATTGATGTATAATAATAAATTAAGGTAAAATTTGAATAGGGAGATGATTGTTTGCAGCCTTTTAATGCACCAATACCGTTTATTAAGGAAACATTACTGTATGAAAATGCTCTGAAAGAAAAGGAGGATATTCAGAATTTTATCCTTGAAGGACAGGCGAAGATTTGCTTTGATAACCAATGTATGATATTAAAAAATGCTTTGGACAATGGATTAGGTCAGAAGGCCAATTATGTTCTATGGTGTCCTGAAATCTTTCCTGCGAATATTAAGATTACTTGGGAGTTTCGTCCTGTAACCGATGTTGGTTTATGTATTTTGTTCTTTGGAGCAGGCGGAAAAGAAGGGAAGGATTTGTTTGATACAACTCTTACAAAGCGGACAGGTGAGTATCCACAATATCATAGTGGTGATATCAATGCCTTTCATATTTCTTACTTTCGTAGAAAAGAGCCGGACGAAAGAGCCTTTCATACCTGCAATCTTCGCAAAAGCTTCGGTTTCCATCTGGTAGCCCAGGGAGCGGACCCTCTGCCGTCTGCCAAGGACTGTGTGGATTTTTATAAGATGGAGGTTATAAAGTATAAGAATACCGTAGCCTTTTCCATCAATGGATTAGTAGTATTTACATATGAAGATGACGGAGATACGTATGGGCCTCTATTAACGGAAGGCAGAATTGGATTTCGTCAATTAGCGCCTCTAACAGCAGCCTACAGGAATCTGAAAATATTTGAACTAAATGAGTATTCTATAGAAGCAGTATAAATTTTAACATGAAAACTTGTGCCTGTGACATAGGGTTACAGGTATTAGAAAGGGCATGGCTATTAATATGTTATTGCATAATCTTGGAAATAGAGAGAAAGTTGGTTACACTACCTGGGGGTGTATGTGGGAAAAGGGGCATTGCACCTTGGAAACGGGATTTATCTTGAAAAATGAAGCCAAAGTGCAGGTGCCTATGCAGAGCCGTGTTACCGCATATTGGCCGGACGGGTCTGTAAAATGGACCTCTCATACGGCAGATGCAGCCCGTTTAGGAGATTCTATAGAGGTTCTTATAGGGAGTGAATCTGAGAAAAAAGAAAAGATAGAATTGAAACGAAGTGAAGAAAAACTTACGGTATTAGCAGGAAGCATGGTAGTAACTTTAGCTCTTAAAGGCAATGAGCTATTTCAGACCGCAGCCTATGAAGGAAAAACGTACTTAGCGGATGCAACACCTGTATTAATGCTGGAAGAACCGTCAGTTTGGGAGGGTAATCCAGTTAAAATAGAGAAAAAGTATACACCTAGAATCACCGAAGTGACGGTTGAGGAAGAAGGAGAATTGCAGGTTATCTTAAAATATACCGGACATCATGAACTGGTTACAGGAGAAGAAAAGATACCGTTTCATATTCGGATGAAGATTGGTTTAAATAGTCCCCGGTTAGACTTTGTACATACCTTTTATTACGATGGTGACGAAGAAAAGGACTTTTTAAAAGGACTTGGAATTCGTTTTCACTCTCCTTTAAAGGGGGAACTGTATAACCGCCATGTAAGATTTATGGGTGATAATGGTGTGTTTCATGAAAGTTTAGCGCAGTTATTAACCTGGAGACCGCGTATCCCGGAAGATATTTATAAGAGACAAGTAAAAGGACAGCTCCTTGTACTGGAAGGTGAAGATAAAAAACTGGTAGATACAGTAATGAAAGCAATGCCTTTCTGGAGTGAATATGACTTATGTCAGGATAGTGCCAGTCATTATTTGATTCGAAAAAAGATTAAGGATGAAAATTGCTGTTACCTGGACAGTCTACATGGAAATCGGACAGAAGGTGGAGCAGCCTTTGGCTCGGAACAGGGTTCAGTGCTATTTTCAATTCGTGACTTCTGGGAAAAATACCCTTCTGGGTATACGTTTAAAAATTTGGACACCGATGTTTGTGAAGCTACTATATGGTTTTGGTCGCCGAAAGCAGAGACCATGGATTTTAGACATTATGCTAACAGAGGCTATAATCAGGTGTACTACGAAGGGTATGACTATAAAGGTGCAACACCTTACGGAATCGCCTGCACCAGTGAGTGTTCGGTAAAGGTTTCTGATAAATTGATACCCTCAGATAAAGAAATCACCCAGTTTGCGCAAAATGTAAAACAACCAGTGCAATACATTGGTACACCAGAGTTTTACCACCGTATGAAAGCGTTTGGCTACTGGTCCCTGCCGACGCGCAATACGCAGACGGAGAACTGGTTGGAAGAACAGCTGGAACGTGCTGTGGCATTTTATGCCATGGAAGTAAAACAGCGTAACTGGTATGGAATGTTTAATTACGGGGATTTTATGCATACCTATGATAAAGAACGTCATCAATGGCGGTATGATATGGGAGGATATGCTTGGGATAATACAGAGCTTGTCCCTACTTTATGGTTATGGTATGCATTTATGAGAACCGGCAGAGAGGAAATCTTTACTTTGGCAGAAAAACTGTCAAGACATGCTTCTGAGGTAGATGTATATCATTTGGGTAAGTATAAAGGTTTAGGCTCCAGACACAATGTTAGGCATTGGGGCTGCCCATGTAAAGAAGCACGCATTGCCATGGCAGCTCATCACCGTTTCTATTATTATCTCACTGGTGACAGGCGGTTTGAAGATATTTTTGAAGAATTAAAAGATAACGAGATGACCTTTCTAAATAAGGATCCTCTGGGGGATTTTTATGCGAAAGAAGAAATGGTTTATAAAAGTCATGCCAGAAGCGGTCCGGACTGGTCCTCTCTGTGTGCAAACTGGATGACCAGATGGGAACGTTTTAATGATAAGAAATACAGGGATAAGATTACTACCGGTATTGAAGATATCAAAAAAGCACCTCTTAAGCTCATATCCGGTCCGGATTTTGAATTTGATCCTGCCAGTGTCCGTCTTCGATATATCGGTGAAAATGCGGCAGGAGGAACCCATCTGCAAATCTGTATGGGTGCGCCTCAGGTCTTTATGGAGCTGGCTGATTTATTAGAAGATGAAGAATGGAAAAAGATGATAGCAGATTACGGAAGATTTTATTATCTGCCAAGGGAAGAACAGATAAAGGAATCCGGCGGAATCATTGGTAAAAGGGAATTCAGCTTGCCGTTTATGGCGGCGGCCATGGGAGCATACGGTGCAAACTATCTAAAGGATGATACTTTGGCAGAAAGAACCTGGAGAATACTGCTCCAAACTTTAATTAGTGAAGGAAATCACGACGGCTTCAAGGAACAACAAATAGAAAATAAAGGAAATCAAAAAACCTTGATTGAAATTCCATGGATTACCACTAATTTTGTAGCCCAGTGGTGTTTAAATGTAATTGTTGTCCTTGCATTTATTCGTGAAAAGCTTCCGAAAACTCTGGAAGAAGTGGATAAGTTGGTAGAAGATATGTCTGCGGAAGGGTTTAGAAAGGCATAACAAATACTTTCTATAATTACTGACGATTTTGTGATACAATAGGTTGCGAATTATCTATTAGATAGATAGACAATTGTCCAATCAGATATGTAGTAAGGAGATTTTAAATCAATGAAATATTACTTCGCACCGATGGAAGGTCCAACTGGATATATATACAGGCGTCTTCACAAAAAGCACTTTCATCATATTGATAAATATTTTTCGCCGTTTATCGTTGCTAATCAGAAGGGAATTAAGAATCGGGAATTAAAAGATATACTGCCGGAAAATAATCAAGGGGTTGTATTAATACCTCAGATATTAGCGGGTCACGCAGCGGATTTTATTCAGACCGCAAAGGACATTCGGGATTTAGGGTATCAGGAGATAAATTTAAACCTGGGCTGCCCCTCTGGTACAGTGGTATCAAAGGGCAGAGGTTCCGGATTTTTGGCAAAGACAGCGGAACTTGACCACTTCTTAGAAGAAATTTTTACAGCTGCTGTTACCAAAATATCCGTGAAAACCAGACTTGGCAAGGAACATCCGGAGGAGTTTTACAAGCTTATAGAGATTTTTAATAAATATCCCATCGAGGAATTAATAATTCATCCCAGAATACAGAAGGATTTTTATGATAATACGCCGAATCTGCTTATCTTTAAAGAAGGTCTTAACCTTAGCAAAAATGCAGTATGCTATAATGGAGACCTGTTTACGGTAAAGGATTGTAACGTTTTTTCTGCTGACTTTCCTGAGGTTCACTGTCTTATGCTTGGTAGAGGATTGATTGCGAATCCGGGACTGATTGGAGAGCTAAAGAGTGGTGTAACACTTCAAAAAGATGTTTTAAAAGCGTTTCATGATGAGATTTATGAGGAATATAAAGGAATACTATTTGGAGACCGGAATATTTTATTTAAAATGAAGGAACTCTGGAACTATATGATAACCATATTTTCTGATTATAAAAAGTACGGGAAAAAAATTAGAAAAGCAGAGAAGCTAAGAGATTATGAGGAAGTAGTAACACGCCTTTTTTCGGAGCAGGAAATCTTGGTTGGTGCAGGTTTTACAAAATATAAGTAAAACAAAACGATGATTTCTAATGACGGAAAATAGATAATTTAATATAGCTGTGTACTTGCTGAAGCTCCTTATAGATCTACAAGAAGGGAGTTTTCAAATTAAGTGCACAGCTTTTTATCGGTTGACATATATAGATGACCGATATATTACTTATTCTTAAGTTACTTGAAGAAAAAGATATGTATGGCTATCAGATGATTGAAGCCCTTGCTAAAAAATCGGATGATGCTTTTTCTCTTAAGGCAGGAACACTATATCCAATCTTGCATGGTCTTGAAAAAGACGGCGTTGTGGAAGCTTACGATGAGAATGCAGACAGTGCAAGAGTAAGGATATACTACCACCTGACCCAAAAGGGAAAGAAATTGCTACAGGATAAAAAACAAGAGTGGAAGGTTTACTCTGGGGCAGTGAATAAAATATTAGAAGGAGGTATCAGCTATGCTGCCACTTGATAAAACCCACAAGCCAAAAGCTCAATGGGGAATGCTAGCCTTTACAATGCTTCTATTTATGACAGGCTTTCTTATCAGAATCATAGCAAAAGATAATCTCGACTATTCCACCAGAGATAACTTTTTGCTTCCTAAATTCTATTTAATGGGTTTACCCTAAATATCTTATATGGTAAAATAGATGAAATATTGATTTTGACAGGGTGTTGAAAATGATTCTGTGACAAGCGGTTTTCAGACACGCCTTGACAAGAATGGAGGTGACCCATGTTGACCTTGGAAAAAATAGAACTTGTTAAAGTGGAAGTGACTGCGAAATCTTATGGAGAAATATGATTATGAATTTTCACAGTATGATAATAGGGATGTCAATCAGTTAGGCTTCTAGAGCAGGACAAAAATAAAGCAGAAAGAATGTAGCATCATGCAAAAATTAATTGATTTACAACTGACAATGTTTCTTATGATGGCAGTTGGAATTGTAGTGAAGAAAGTTGGAATTATTGGTAAAGAAGGTCAAAAAAATATAACAGACCTGGTCATATACGTAATACTCCCCTGTAATATCATTAAATCGTTTATGGTGGAATTCTCATTAAAAATTATGTACACATTTGGAAAAGTACTGATGGTAGCTGTTTTGATTCAGGTTTTATGTTCTCTTGTCGGACATTTTATGTATAACCGAATTGAACCGGCAAGAAAAAAATGTTTACAGTATGCAACTATCTGCTCCAATGCCGGTTTTCTGGGGAATCCGGTTGCGGAAGGAGTCTTTGGAACGATGGGATTAACTCTGGCATCCATTTATTTGATTCCCCAACGTATAGTTATGTGGTCAGCAGGAATATCCGTATTCACCCAATCACCAGATAAGAAGACCTTATTTAAAAAAGTAATAACGCACCCTTGTATTGTATCCTGTATCATAGGAATTCTCTTAATGGTGACACGGATTTCTCTGCCCAGTTTCTTAAATTCTTCCTTACAGACTATAAGCAGCTGCAATACAGCCCTATCTATGATGGTTATAGGTATGATACTTGCGGATATTGATTTAAAGAAAATGGCGGACGGAACCGTACTTTATTTTACGGTTATCCGTCTGATATTTATACCTCTTGTTGTGTATATACCTTGCAGACTGCTGGGAGTAGATGCAATGATTACCGGAGTATGTGTATTACTGGCGGCAATGCCTGGCGGAGCTACTACAAGTATTCTTGCATCTAAGTATGATGGTGATACGATATTTGCAACAAAATGTGTTGTATTCTCAACATTGGCCTCTTTAATTACAACTCCGATTTGGAGCTTTATATTGATGTAACCTCAGAACGGTAAAAGCAGGATTCAAAAGAACTCTAGACTATTAGTAGTGGAACAGACTCGGTGTTTTACAGCCTTGCAATTCTTTTATGCAGCAGAGGTCCTAACAGGAGTGCGGCGGCTATTTTCATAAGATCGCCCGGAATATAGGGGATTACACCACTAAACAAGCCTGCCATAAAAGACAAATCCAACTGATAAGCCAGCCAGGCAGTTCCAAGCGTGTAGGTTACGAAAAGACCGACAGTCATTCCCAGAGCGTACATATATATTTTACCCCGGAATTGTTCATTGAAGATGCCGCTTATGATGGCTAAAAACAAGAAGCCAAGCAAGTATCCTCCGGTTGGTCCGAGTACTTTGCCGGGACCTCCGCTAAAACCGGAAAATACAGGAACGCCCACAAAGCCGATTAGTAAATAAATCAAATAACTGATAGTACCTTTTTTCCAACCTAATAAAAATACGGTTATGTAGAGAACAAGATTTGTAAAAGATATCGGTACAACACTAAAGGGAAGTGGAATCGTTAGGGGGCCAAGGATACAGAGTATAGCGGTCATTAAACCAATTAAAGTAATATCTTTTGTTTTCATATTCTTTTTTGCCATGATATGTTTTATGCAGGTATCTGCATAACCTCCTATATTTATCTTTATTTATACTTCAAAGCCAAGTGTCCGCAGCAGTTCAATATCTTGCTTAATATTGTTTCCGGAGGTAGTCAGCATATTGCCGGTAATCGTTGCATTAGCACCCGAATGAAAGGCTTTTTCGCCTGAATTATCCATCAAGGAGCGTCCGGCAGCAAGACGGATATCCGCTTCTGGATTAATATAACGGAAAAGTGCTATAGTTCTCAGGATGTCGGCTTCTTCTAAGCAAGGGACTTCTTCAAAAGGAGTTCCCTTTATAGGCATAAGGGCATTAATGGGTATTGATTTGACATGTAACTCGGAAAGGCTGACAGCCATATCTATCCGGTCTTCCCAGGTCTCCCCCATCCCGATAATTCCACCGGAGCAAACGAAAAGACCGGCTTCACCAGCCAGACGTATACCCTGGATTTTATCCTCATATGTATGGGTAGTGCAAATAGTAGGAAAGTATCGCCTGGAAGTCTCAATATTTTCGTGATATCTGGTAACTCCGGCTTCCTTTAAAGCGATATAAGCCTCTTTTTCCAACAGGCCATGAGAAGCACAGAGGTCAATATTACATTCTTCCTTTATTCTTCTATAGGCGGAGAGGGCCTTGTCAAAAGCCGCTCCGGTCAGAGCTTTTCCTGCTGTTACAATGGAATATCTGTGAACTCCTTCTGCCTCATGCGTTTTACAATCTGCAAGTATCCTGTCTTCATCCAGGAATCCATATTCTGTTATCCCAGTCTTATACTTCTTGGATTGGGCACAAAACTTGCAGTCTTCACTGCATCTGCCGCTACGGCCGTTGATTATTGAGCATAAGTCTACCTTATTACCGTGATAATGTTCCCGTATCCGGTCAGCTCCTTTGCAAAGTATTTCTAAATCAGCCGTTATAAAAGGAGAGGTATCGTCCTCTCGCTTTATACGATAACCATTGCGTATGCTTTCTGCTAATTTTAGCATGAATTGTCACCTTTCCTTATTGCATATCATTTTGTATAGAACTGTGAAACTCTTTTAGAAACAGAAAATGGGTAACCAACTGCCTAGCGAAAACTAAGGAGTATATTTAATACTTACATCTCCAGAGGTTAAGATTTTTTGGGTACCGTCTTGATATCTCACCACCAGCCTTGCACGCGTGTCAATGTCCACAGCAGTGGCCTGCTGCAAGGTATCACCTGACAGTATCTCAATTTCTTTACCAATGATAAAGGAACGGTTTCGATATTCTGTGAGAATATTGTCATGAAATGGATTCTTATAATATGCCCAGAAGTTATTTATAATAGTAGCGGCCAATCGGCTTCTAAGTCCTATAGAATCCTTGGAATTAGAAAAAATACCATCGGCGGTGTGCCTTAGTTTGCCCGGGAAATCTCCTTCCGGTCTGGAAACATTAATTCCAATCCCCACAATACAATACTCTAGCCCGCCGCCTTCCAGGCAAACACTGCCTTCTGTGAGAATTCCGCACACCTTCTTATCCTTTATATAAATGTCATTCACCCATTTAATTTTAGTTTGGCAGCCGGTCACTTCTTCAATGGCATTAGAGACTGCTACTGCTGCGGAAGTAGTAAGGAGAACCGAATCATCAAGTCCTAAAGCAGGACGAAGCAATATACTCATGTAAATGCCGGTTTTAGCAGGAGAGTAAAACGGCCTGCCCATACGCCCTCGCCCCTGGGTCTGTTCTTCTGCAATTAATATGGTACCTTCCGGTGCGCCATGCACAGCCCACTCTTTTAATACTGTATTTGTGGAGGTGACTAAGTTTTGGACTGTAATAGATAAAGCATTACTGTCTACTGTAAGATAAGGCATTATGCTTTCACCAGAAAGAATATCATTGTTCTCTGACAGGCAATAGCCTTTATTGGGAACAGCTTCAATGGCATAGCCATCTGCCTGTAAGTTCTTTACAGCTTTCCATATGGCATTTCTGCTGACAGAAAGTTCCTTGGCTAACTTAGCACCGGATACACTTTTTCCCTTATTTTCTTCTAATATGGATAGGATATATTGTTTGGCACTCATTTTAACTCCAATCTGTGCACCGTATTGTATTTTAGTTATACTGTTTCTTACTCCTGTAAATTATGATTGATAGATTAGATTCCTTTTAATTTGCATGGGAATCTAATATTTAAGTTCAATGGTAAGTTATGGGGTATAACACTAGTTTTGTTTTACAATACCATAATCAAAAAAGATTGTCAACCTCAAATAGTATATGGGTTGACAATTCCGGATTAGAAAGGTGAAAACATAAATTTTACTCACCCTAAGATAATGAAACAGGGTTGCTTTCAATACTGTAATGTAGTATGATAGATAGAAAAGTGTAAAGTCCACGTAAAGTTAAAGGGACGGCAAGAGGTAATTAGGATGCATTATTACCTGTAAGGGACAAGCACTAAAAACATAAAATAAACGAATTTTAAGAAATGCAATCTGGAGGAATACATGAAGAACATAGTGGTTATTGGGGTTTCCGGAGGTTCTGCATCTGGTAAAACGACCGTTGTCAATCGTTTGAAAGATATCTGCAAGGATAGGGTGGAATTAATCAGTCATGATTATTATTATAAACCCTTTCAGGAACTGTCACCGGAAGAACGGACAAAGATTAATTACGACCATCCCAGTGCCTTTGATACAGAATTGTTAATTAATGACTTAAAGAGATTAAAGCAGGGCGTTTCTATTGACAGGCCGGTATATTCCTATATCGAAAATACCCGTTTAGAGGAAACGGTAAGAGTTAATCCGGCAAAGGTCATTATAGTTGACGGTTTCATGATTTATGAGAATGAGGAACTTAGAAATCTTATGGACATTAAAGTCTTTGTGGATACCGATGCGGATGAAAGACTAATTCGCCGTATATTAAGAGATGTTAATGAACGGGGAAGAACTCTTACTTCTGTTATAGAACAGTACAGTTTAACAGTAAAGCCGATGCATGATCTTTTTGTAGAGCCATATAAGACTTATGCAGATATTATTATACCAAGAGGCGGTTTAAATGATATTGCCATTGATATGCTGGCACACAGAATTGAAGCCATATCAAAGGAAGACTAAGGTGTTGCTATCTATGTATTGCCGTATTGCCTGTTCTAAGTGCATGGTTTTGGGCATGTAACACACTACGCAGGAAGCCATCCGTCTTCACGCAATGTGAACCCTCACCCCGGAATCAAACAGCTTTAGATATACTCCGGTTGAATGAAAACCTTCAGACTGTTGCAGATATAATATGCAGCCGCTTGAAGGTTTTTTGATTTCTCTCACTAAGTAAACCCTTACCAGAGAACAAGTAGTTTATACCTATACCTTAGTCAGTATATTACTAGTACTTTAACAGGGTAAATAATTAACAATTCATAACAGACAGTAGACCGCATACGTAGAACTTTCTTTGTAAAAAAATTATAAGTATGGTATAATATAGGGATACATTTTACGCCATATTTTATATACCAATCTGTTAAAATTTGTGTAATAATAGAATGTGGATAACGAGAACTGAATTCAATATTGAATGAATACTTAAGAAAAAATAGGGAGTAATTATGGAATCTATATGGAAAATACTTGGCATTGAAGAGACGTTTGACTTAGATAATATAAAGAACGCCTATAGGCAGAAATTAGTGAGTGTAAATCCGGAAGATGACCCGGAGGGCTTTAAGGCGCTGCGTTCTGCTTATGAAACGGCGTTACAGCAGGCAAAGAACACGGATACCGAAAAACAGTCAGATACAGAGACTTTAACAGAATATGATATATGGATTAAAAAGATAGAAGAAATATACAGTAATTTTACAAAAAGAATTGATACCGCCTGCTGGACGGAAGTTCTACAGGAGGATATCTGTATTAGCCTTGATACCAGCAGCGAAGCAAAGGAAAGGCTTCTTAGGTTTTTAATGGATAACTTCAGGCTGCCCTATAAAGTATGGAGGTGCCTGGAGGAATGTTTTCATATTACGGACGAAAAAGAGGAACTCTATGAGAAATTCCCGAGGGAATTTGTTGATTATGTAATCAGGTCAGTAAGTAATGAAGAGTTTCTAAATTACACGCTGTTTGAGGGAGATGAGGACAGCGATTACGACGGATATATCAGCAGTTATTTTAAGATTAAGAATAGTGTGGATGAAGGGAATACAGAAAATTTTCAGGAACTTTATACAGAGTGTAAAGACTACTTTATTTATCATCCCTACCTGATGGTTGAGGAAGCAAGATATTATTCCAAACAGCAGGAGTATGAAAAGGCTTTAGAACTCTTAAAACAACTATACGAAAGTCATGCGGAGGATAATTATATTCTGTATTACCTGTGTGACGCATATTTAAAAGTCGGCAGGGAGCAGGAGGCTTCCTGGCATTTTAACCTGTTACTGGAACGGGAACCAAATCACTATTCGGGAAAACTGGGAGTGGCGCAGTGTCATATTCTGAAGCAGGAATATGAGAAAGCAAAGGAAATGTATCTGGATATTCTGGAGGTCTATCACGGAGACAATTATGTGAATGAAAAGTTGCTTGAAGTAAATGAATTTCTTATAGAAAAGTTCAGCAAGGATTACGAACAGGATAAAAATAACATGAAGGCCGGACTAGAATTAGGATGGTGCCTTTGTCAGAATGGGAAATACAAAGAAACCGTGGATTTACTTGATGCGATATGTCCTGACGAGGAGCATGAATTTGAATATAATAACTTAAAAGGCAGAAGTCTTTTGTATTGCGAACAGTATGAAAGGGCACTTAGTTATCTGCCAAAGTGGCTGGAAGGACTAGAAGCCATTGAACCTGATGACACGCCAGAAAATAAGAAAAAGCGAAGAAGAATCGGTTACGCTTATTATGCAATTGGCTGTGCATATGCAGAGCTTCCAGGAGAAGATGAAGAACAAAATAGGGAAACTGCTTTGGAATATCTTGATAACGCCTGCCAAAAAGAAACGGATTCCTTCGAACGATTGGGATATAAAAATTATAAAGCAAATATTCTATTTCGTTTAGAACGCTATGAGCAGTGTGTAGATGTCTGTGATGAAATCATTGAGGAATCCGCACATTACTACCCTGCCTTTGTAAGAAGACAGGAGGCATATTATCAATTAAAGAGATATCAGGATGTAATTGATGATTATTACAGGGCAGTGGATATTTATGCCAAGGAAGCAAAGCCTTATGAACTGGCTGCAAAGACCTTTTTACAGTTTGACAAATATGAAGATGCCTTTAGAATCGTCGAGCGTGCTGAACAAGAGGAGGTTGTTTCTACTCGCCTACTCTATTATAAAGCAAGAATTTTAAGATTGATGAATCGTGAAACTGCCGATATAGTAAAGGCATATGAACTGGCGGCAGAATTAAAAACGGAGGATAAAATACAGGAGTTAGAGCGAAAAGGAGATGCCTGGTACGAGGGTGCTTTATGTAAAATAGAGTTGAATGAACTTGATAAAGCAATGGAAGAAATCCAGGAAGCTATCCTATTAGCTCCAAGTGAAGGTGATTACCTATACTGTAAAGCAAATATTTTATTTAATCAATGCAAGTATAAGGAAGCTAAAAATCTTTATGAAATACTAAAAGAGCGTTATCCCGATAGTGATACCTTACTTTTTAAACTGGGAAGGGTATATGATTTGCTGGAGCTTACAGCTACAGCACTGTCCTATTATTTGAAGGTATTAGAGCTATATCCGGAACACGGCAGTGTGAACCATTATATTGCTGCTGCTTATGAAGTATTAGGAAATCAGAAACACAAGAATAGCTATTATGAAAAAGCATTGCCTTACTATACGAAGCAGATAGAAGTATATCCAAATGACTACAATTACATAGAGCGGGGACTATTGTACGTTAAGCTGGAACGCTTTGAAGATGCAGTTGAGGATTATAAGCTTGCTATTGCATATGATCCGGAAAGTCCATACCCATATAATAATATGGGTATAGCATATAAATACATGAAGAAGTTTAAAGAAGCAATAGAATGCTTTTTAAAAGCAGTTGAGCTTAGGGGGGATGATAAGAATATGCGTCCGTTCCTCAATTTAGCTTCTTGTTACTCTATCCTAAAAGAGTATGAGAATGCTGAAAAATACTATATAGAGAATACAAGGGTGTTTTCAGAATTCAAAGATGCTTACAAAGAACTGGGTCTATTTTATCGCAGAATTAAAGAATTTGATAAGGCTATCAATTTTTATGAGAAAGAAAAGGCAAGATGGCAGGATGAAGATGAGGCAGATTACCTCGTCAGGCTTGCAGATACCTATTTAGAAAAAGGTGATATAAGAAAAGCGGAAGCTCTATATAAGAAAGCGATTAAGACAAATCCGGAGTCAGAAGATGCTTTCAGCAGTTATGCTGAACTGTGTTTTTATTATAAACAAAAATACAGGAAAGCGCTCCGACTGTATAAAAAGGCTGTAGACATATGTAATGATGCCACTAGTTATGACCATTCGGATTACTTATATTATATGGGTAAGGCTTATTATTATATGGGTGATAAGGATAAAGCAAAGGCTGTTATGACAGAGGTTATGGAGTATTACATACGTACTTATGGAAGCATATCGCAATACTTAAGCTCTAGTAGTTATAAACCCATTAGAAATTATGTGATAGGTATCATCTATTATTACAGTGGAGAGATAGAAAAAGCCAGAGAGCATTTGGAAAAGGTAGACTCTAATATAATATGCAGACAATGTAAATATTCGGTGTGCTATGAAGCACTTATCGGGAAAGGGCTTTTACTGGAGTATGAAAGAAAATATGCAGAGGCGGTAAGATATTATCAGGAGGCCAAAGACATTACCACGGATGCTTACTGTCATTTTCTGATAAACAGGCTAAAAAAAGCGAAAAGTATATAAATAGCAAGTGTGAAAAGAAATTCTAAGCCAGCTCAGAATACAGACTAAGAATTCTTGAGTTTCACATTGGATTAGCTATGCTGCGTGGCGGCATGTTTAGAGGTGTGTTGTTTGGCTGTAACCAGACAGTGCATTAGTATGAAAGTAATAAAGAAAGGAATGCAGCACATACGAAGGGATGTCAATGCGGACTGCGCTGCAAGGATATTGCTATGATAATAGGTATTGATTTGGGAACTACGAATAGTTTGGCTGCTTATTTCACGGAAGAAGGCCCTAAGATAATCCCGGGGCGTCTTAACAATCATCTGATACCTTCCGTAGTAAGTATAGATGAAGATAATCATTTGTATATAGGTGAGACGGCAAAAGAAAGAGGCGTTATCTATCCGGAAAGTACCGCATCGGTTTTTAAAAGAAGTATGGGAACAAATAAATTGTTTCAACTTGGCGGTAATGAATATTCCGCAGAGGATTTATCGTCGTTTATTTTAAAAGCGTTAAAAGAAAATGCAGAGGAGTACCTGGGAGAGACAGTAGAAGAAGCGGTAATAAGTGTGCCGGCTTATTTTAATGATTCACAAAGAAAAGCTACAAAGAAAGCTGGGGAACTGGCCGGCTTAAAAGTCGAAAGAATAATCAGTGAACCAACTGCGGCAGCGATCTCTTATGGGCTCTACCAGAAAAATTTGAATACAAAAATTCTCGTATTTGACCTCGGTGGTGGAACCTTTGATGTATCCATCCTTGAATTATACCATAATATATTAGAGGTAAGAGCCGTTGCCGGTGACAATTTTCTGGGAGGGGAAGACTTTACACAGATATTAGTGGACATGTTTCTTAAAAAACATGGTCTGAATATAGCAGATATGGATAGCAAAACCCTCTCTCATATTAAAAAGCAGGCTGAACATTGTAAAAAGGGCTTTTCTGAGCAGAAAAGTTCTTTGTTGCAGTGTAATATTAAGAACGAGTTGCTGGAATGTGCCATCGACATCAATGAATATGAAAAAGAATGCGAAAAATTATTAGAGAGAATCCGAAAGCCTATAAAGAGAAGTTTAGCAGATGCTAATTTTAAGTTGTCTGAAATTGATGAAATCGTATTAGTCGGAGGGGCGACCAAGCTGCCTATTATACGTCGTTTCGTAGGAAAACTTTTTGGCAGGGTTCCGGATACCAGCATAAATCCTGATGAAGCCGTAGCGCTTGGAGCAGCAATTCAAGGTGCTATGAAAGAAAGAAAGGATGCAATCAAAGAAGTAATTCTGACAGATGTATGCCCGTTTACATTAGGCACGGAGATAGTAGTGGAAAGAGAGAATCAGAGGATGGAAGCAGGACATTTTTGTCCAATTATTGAAAGGAATACCGTAATTCCTGCCAGCCGTACCGAACGTCTTTACACAGTATATGAAAACCAGAACAAAATCCGTATTAATGTTTTACAGGGAGAGAGCCGCTTCGCAATGAATAATTTATCTTTGGGAGAGCTGTTGATAGAGGTGCCAAAGGGGCCGGCCGGTAAAGAAGCAGTTGATGTAACTTATACTTATGACATTAATTCATTGCTGGAGGTTGAGGTTACAACCGTGTCTACCGGTGAAAAGGTGCGTCAGATAATAAAAAATAAGAATAACCACATGACCGATGAACAAATCGAAGAAAGAATGAAAGAGCTTAGCTATTTAAAGATTCCGCCAAGAGAACAGGAGGAGAATAAGCTATTATTATTCCGAAGTGAGCGTATGTACGAAGAAAGTGTGGGGGATACCAGAAGAAGGATTGAGCATCACGTTCATCAATTTGAAAATGCCCTTCAAAAGCAAGATCCCAATATTATTAAAGCGGCAAGGGCTGCCTTTAAAGAAGCACTAGATGCCATAGAGGAAGACCAGCGTCTGGGTTTTGATTAGGTAGAGACAATTAAGGAACAATTAACTGAAATAATTGAATTAGTCAAAATAACTAAAAAGAATTCCAATGCGGTACAAGTTACCCTTATGTTGGTCTTCCGAATCAGAAAAAAAGTTTCTCAATTACCGAAAGAAAGAAGGAGCAGCTTTGGACCAGGAATCAGTGACACTTGAATTACATATACAATATCTTAGGGAAAAAGATTTCATCACCCTCCTTGCCTGCAAAGGTTACGGTACAAAGGTAGTTATACCCTCAAGTATAAAAGGTTGTCCTATCAAAAGAATTGGCCCGTATGCATTTTCAGACCAGGAGAGAAGCCTATCCCTGGTGTCTAAGCAAGAGGATATAAAATGTGTGATAATAGAAGGGATTAAGGTACCCGGCGGCAAAGAAGATTACATCTGCGGCAGCCGCCTAGAGGAAATAACACTCCCGTCTTCTATTGAAGTAATTGACCGTTATGCCTTTTATAACTGTAAGGAACTGCTGCGGATTAATCTTCCGGGAGGAAGAATCCGGATTGAAAATGGGGCTTTTATGAATTGTGATACGCTTAGAGAAGTATATGTAAAAGCCCTGCCGGAAGAAGCCTCCGGAGTGAGAGGTATTCTGACGGAACGAAACAGTGAGCTATATATTACCTTTAAAGAGGAAGGAGTAACCGGAAGGTTTCTTTTCCCGGAATTTTATGAAGATGCGATTGAAAATACACCGGCACGAATTTTTAAATATATGATATACGGTGCCGGTTACCGCTATCGGCAGTGTTTTGAAGAGGAGAGACTGGATATAGCCGGTTATGACGCTGTATTTTCTTCAGCAGAAATACAGACATTGCATGAGACTGCATTGGATATTGCATTTTTACGACTTACTTATCCCTATCGGTTAAAGGATGTTATGAAACAGCAATACATAGAATTCATTGAATGTCACATGGATATGGCTCTAAGACGCACGATTGCCAGAGAAAACACCAAAGAACTTATGTTCTTAACAACGCTTGGCTTAATAACAGAAGGTCAGTATAAGGAGGCACAGGAGCTGGCAGTAAGTACAGGAAAAAAGGAATGTGCAGGTATTCTGTTAAAGGAACGACTGTTTTATTTTCCACCAACTGAAAAGGAATATGAGTTGTGAAATAATAGGCAGTACCCTATCAGTAAACAGATATGGTATGCAATGGGAGCAGTGTGAAATAAAAGGCAAATTTCACACCCTGATTTAAAGGCAGTACCCTATCAGTAAACTGATATGGTATGCAATGGGAGCTGGTATGAATGACAATAAACATATACAATTAAATAAAATAAGTGAGGCAATTTTAATTGAGTCCAGAACGGAATTGAGTTTATACATGCGTTATCTAAATCTTCCCCTTAGCAGTTTGAATTATGAAAATAAAAGCGGCACAAAGCTTATGGGCACTGACGGACTAAGGCTGTATTATAACCCGGAAGTGCTCATTTCTTGTTTTCAAGCAAATCCAGTTCTGGTGAACCGGATGTATCTTCATACAGTACTACACTGTATCTTCCGCCATCTGTTCAAACCCCATAGAGAACACAAAGAAATCTGGGATTTAGCATGTGATATCGCCATGGAGTACATCATTGATGGTTTGAATTATCGCACGGTAAGGTATCCGTCTTCCAGATTCCGGCTAGTATTTTATGAAAACTTAAAAAACAAATTTAAGGTACCCACAGCAGAAAAAATTTATGGATTACTATTAGATCTTGAAATGGCTCCCTTGGAACAAGAACAGTTAGAAGCAGAATTTCGAAGGGATGACCATTCCATGTGGCCGAATTCAGATAATACAAAAAAACATCAGATGGAGCAATTGGAGCGGAAGTGGAAGGACATCAGTGAGAAGATGCAGACCCAGATGGAGACGTTTGCCAGAGAAGAGGCAGAAAATGCCCAAACTTTAAGCGAAGAAATCAGGGTTGAAAATCGAAAAAGGTATGATTACCGAAGTTTTCTGAAAAAATTTGCAGTTGTCCGGGAAGAGCCGGTACTGGATATCGATTCTTATGATACCGTTCTATATACCTATGGACTTAGTCTTTACGGCAATATGCCTCTAATTGAGCCTCAGGAGACAAAAGAGACGAAGAAAATAGAAGAAATGGTTATTGCAATCGATACTTCTCTGTCCTGTTCCGGCGAACTGGTTAAGGGATTCTTAGAACAGACCTATACAATATTAAAAGAAACAGAAAGCTATTTTCGAACGCTTAATATACATATTGTACAATGTGATGATAGAATTCAAAGTGACAAAAAAATTTCCTCACAGGAAGAGTTAAAAGAATACATGGATAACTTTGAGTTAATCGGCAACGGTGGTACGGATTTTCGCCCGGTATTTGCTTATGTAAATGAATTGATGCAAAATAAGGCTGTCAAAAATCTAAGAGGACTTATCTACTTTACCGATGGACAGGGTATTTTTCCAACAGCAAGGCCTGCTTTTGATACGGCGTTTGTTTTTTTGCGGGAAGCTTATGAAGAGGCAATTGTGCCTTCCTGGGCAATAAAACTGATTATTGAGGAAGAAGATATTTTGCCGCAGAAAAACTGTGAAGATGGGGGAATAGGTTAAGAAACGTAAAACATTTTTTTAGCATCTTGATTTTTATGTGTGTAAGTGCAGATAACACTAGAGCATACAGATGGGAGTTATGTTGAAAAAACGAAAAACATTTTTTCAACATATTGATTTGTATGTACGCTGGGCGCACAGATGGAGTTTAGGTTGAAAAAAGAACATTTTCAACCTTTCTATTTAGGCCTGTTCAATTTTTGAATAGGTCGTCAAAAATTGAAAGGCATAGGTGTAATATGAATATAAAACGAGCAAAAGAAGAGATTAAAAATACCGTTTTGGCATATCTGGCAAAAGATGAGTACGGGAATTACTATATACCTTACTTAAGGCAAAGACCGGTCTTATTGATGGGGCCTCCGGGAGTAGGAAAGACCCAGATAATGGAGCAGATAGCCGGAGAATGTAAGGTGGCTCTGGTGTCATATACTATTACCCATCATACCAGGCAAAGTGCAGTTGGCCTTCCCTTTATACAAAAGAAGATGTACAACGGAAAGGAGTGTTCGGTTACTGAATACACCATGAGTGAAATCGTAGCCTCTATCTATGATAAGATAGAGTTATCCGGCTTAAAGGAAGGAATCCTATTTATTGACGAGATTAATTGTGTATCAGAAACACTGGCACCAACCATGCTTCAATTTCTTCAATATAAATCCTTTGGAAATAGGAGAATACCGGAAGGCTGGGTTATCATTACCGCCGGAAATCCACCGGAATATAATCGCTCCGTCAGAGAGTTTGATACTGTAACATTAGACAGGGTAAGAAGAATAAGTGTAGAACCGGAATTTTCTGTATGGAAAGAATATGCGTATAAGCAGGGGATTCATGGTACAATTATATCCTATCTGGATATTCGAGGTGAGAATTTTTACCGTATTGAAACAACGCCGGACGGCACCTTTTTTGCAACGGCAAGGGGGTGGGAGGATTTATCGGAAGTATTACATGTCAGTGAAAAGCTTTCTATTCCTGTTACAGAAGACTTAGTTATTCAGTATATTCAGTATAATACCATTGCCAGAGACTTTACCAATTACTATGAATTATATAACAAATACAAAGAGGTATATACCATTGAGGAGATTCTAAAGGGAAATATTTCTCAGAATTCTATCGGTAAATTGAAACGGGCACCATTTGATGAAAAACTGAATGTCATCGGGCTATTGCTTTCAGGTCTTACGGATCTATTTAAAGAAGTCTTCTTAACAGACAGTTTTGTGGACATCTTGTTTTCTTACCTTAAGGAATGGAAACAGCAATTATATAGTATAGAAACGGTATCACCCTACGAGTTGTTAACCGGGCTTACATTGGATGAGGAGAAGAGACTGAACCTAAAAATAGAAAGTGGCCAGGCAGATAAAGTCACAGTCACTTTATCCAACCGGATTAGAAGCACATTAAAAGAATATGCAACTGCATTATGGGAAAAACAGGGAGATACCATTGAAAAGGCTGACAGTGCTTTCACCCTTGTTAAGTCACTCTTTGACAGAGAACCTGTAAGACGGAAAGAAGCGATACAAAAAGGTATGGCTGCTCTGGAATATGTATTTGAATTTATGGAGACTGTTTTCGGAGAGGGGCAGGAGATGGTTATTTTTGTAACAGAGCTTACGGTTAATTTTTACAGTTCCAAGTTTATCGGTGAGTATGGCAGTGAAAAGTATCAAAAATACAACCGAAGCCTATTGTTTGAAGAAAGACATAAGGATATTATGGAAGAAATAAAAAAACTGTAATGGCAGTGGTACTGCACACCAAATAGTTCCTTCTAAAGGATTAGAGATCCAGAGAAAAATCGCATGAATCAATCATAGTGAAGCGGTTAATCCACCAGTTTACTTATTACAATAAAAAAGGAAATATGCTATAATCATAGTAAATCTAAAGAATCAGTAGTTTTATTAAAGATTTAATGAAAGAAAGATTTAAGGAGATTGCTATGAAGTTTTTACATATATCAGATTTACATATTGGAAAACGCGTTAACGAATTTAGTATGCTGGAGGATCAAAGATATATACTCAATCAGATACTTGATATAATTGATTTGGAAAAGCCGGAGGGCATATTAATTGCCGGAGATGTCTATGATAAAAGTATGCCCTCCGTGGAAGCAGTGCAGCTTCTGGATGAATTCTTAACAAAACTGCTTGCTAAGAATAAACCGGTTTTTATGATAAGCGGTAATCACGATTCACCGGAGCGTCTTGGTTTTGGAAGCCAGATTGTTAAGGATAAAGGATTACATATTGCAGGAAGATTTAAAGGCAGCTTATTGCAAGAAACCTTAACAGATGAATATGGCAGGGTTAATATCTATCTGCTTCCTTTCGTAAAGCCGGCAATGGTCAGGCCTTATTTTGAAAAGGATATAGAAAGCTATGAAGAGGCGGTAGAAACAATTATTGCGTCAGAAGATATGAATCCTTTGGAAAGAAACATACTCATCGCGCATCAATTTGTTACCAGCGGACAAAAGCAGCCGGAGCGTTGTGACTCTGAAAGTATCTCTCTTGGCGGACTTGACAATGTAGATATTAATTGCTTTCAGGCTTTTGATTATGTAGCGCTTGGACATCTACATGGGCCTCAGAGAATTGGAAGAGATACCATTCGGTACGCCGGCTCCCCTCTAAAGTATTCCTTTTCAGAGGCAAGGCAGCGAAAATCGGTGACTATCCTTAACGTAAAAGAGAAAGGGGAAATAGAGATTAAACTACTTCCTCTAAAGCCGTTACGTGATATGAGAGAAATAAAAGGGCCAATGGGAGCATTGATAAAAGCCGGACAAATGGAGAAGGAGGGGGCACTTGATTATATTCATGCAACCTTAACGGATGAAGAAGATATTTATGATGCAGTGGGACAGTTAAGGCAGGTATATCCGAATTTAATGAGTTTGGATTTTGAAAACAGCAGAAGCAGTCCTGGTATTCTGGAATTTGCGGCTGCCGATTCCGAAGTCTTTGTAAGAAAAAGCCCCCTTTATCTATTCACAGAATTCTATGAGGCACAAAATAATTCTGATTTAACTGAGGAACAGGAGCAGATTATGAGAGAGGTTCTTGAAAAAGACAGAGGGGAGGGAGAATTGTAAGATGCGCCCCATATACTTAATCATGAATGCGTTCGGACCTTATGGATCAAAAATTGAGGTTAACTTTGAAGTCTTGAAAGGTCAAGGATTGTTTTTAATAACAGGAGACACCGGAGCCGGTAAAACCACAATATTTGATGCCATTGCTTTTGCCTTATTCGGAGAAGCCAGTGGTTCTATCAGAGGTGCGGATACCTTTCGAAGTGACTTTGCGGAAGGGACAAGCAAAACGTTTGTTGAATATACCTTTGAACAGAAAGGAAAACGATATGTTATTAATCGGAATCCGCGATATATAAGACCAAAGAAAAACGGTGAAGGTAATACCACGGAAAATGCAGAAGCTGTACTGACCCTTCCTAACGGGGAAGTTATTACCGGCTATAAGGAGGTTAGTAACCAGGTGGTGGATTTGCTGGGTATTACTTCAAAGCAATTTAAACAGATTGCCATGATTGCACAGGGCGAATTCCTGCAATTACTCCTTGCTGACAGTAAAGAAAGAGGAGAGGTCTTTCGCAGGGTCTTTAACACAGAACTGTATCAAAATGTACAGCGTACACTAAAGAATAAGGAATTAGAAGCGAAGAAAAGTTGCGAAAATAGTGAACGGAGTATATTACAATATATAAGCGGTATTCATTGTCCTCCCGGTGATGTGGGAGATGAGTTAAAGGAAAAAATAGCCACTGCAACCATTCATAGTGCTTTAGATATTTTAGATGAATTACAGAAGCTTATTCTAGAGGATGCAAAAGAAGAAAAGTCACTAAAAAGCCGGTTAGAGGAATTGAATCTAAGGATAGAGGAGCAGGTAAACCTAATCCTTCGCGGAAAGAGTATAAATAAGATATTTTCAGACTTAACGACAGTGAATCAAAAACTGGAAGAACTGTTAAAGGATTCTAAAAGCATGGAATTTAAAGAAACGCAGGTAAAAGCTGCAGAAACTGCAAGACATCAGGTTATGTTTCTTGAAGAAAACGCAAAAAAAGAGAAAGAGTCTGAAAATAAAATACGCCTTGCTATAGAACAACGTAAGGAGGAGGTAGAAAGGTTAACCGAGGAATATAAAAAAGTTTCTGCGGAATACAAAAAACAACTGGATAAGGAACCGGAGCGGGAACAACTGTTGCATGTAATAAATCGGCTGCAAAGCCAATTACCTCAGTACCGGATGGTAAGTGAACAAAAGCAAAATATCTCTAAGTTATCGGAAGAAATTAAGCTGCTTACTGAAAAATTCTCCAATCTACAGAAACAGAAGGAGGAGCATGAGAAAAGGAAAAAGGTATTAAAAGAAGAACTGGAGGGGCTTAAGGATACAGAGGTTTTACTAATAGCCAAGCAGCAGGAGCGGGACAATTTAGAGTACAGGGAACAGGGGCTGAAACAAGTCTATGCAAGGGAAAAAGAATCTGTTAGGTTAAAAGAGCATTCTATGGAGATGGTTAACCGGTATAAGGAATTAGAGACAGAGTATACCGGATTAAGTGCAGATTATCTGCATAAGGAAACCGCTTTTTTTAGAGAACAGGCAGGCATTATAGCAAAAAACCTTACAGAAGGGGAAGCTTGTCCGGTATGCGGTTCAACCATTCATCCCCATAAGGCGGTTTTATCCCATGATGCACCCAGTGAGACTCTACTTATCAGTTCAAAAAAAGAAGTGGAGAAAAAACGTTCCATGCTGCATAAGGCAGGGGAAGAAATAGCCGTCAATCAGAAAGAACAGGATAAAAATGAAGAGGTTTTAAGGGAAAAATGGGCGGAATATTTACCAAATCAAGTTTTTGTAAATGAGCATACAAAAAGAGTGAATAGCATTATAGAAGCCTTTACTAGCTGTAAAAAATGCAAAGAAGAAACCGAAGCTGCCTGTCAGGAATTATCACAGAAAAAAGAGAGAAAAACGGCTTGTCTGGAACTGTTAGAAGCCTCTGAAAGAGCTTTGCAGGACGCAAGTACCCTGGAGGCTGTTGTAGAAAAAAAGCGTACCCATCTGGTTACAGAATTAGCAGCTATGGAGGGGGCTTATGAGAATACCAAAAAAGACTTGGAATATACCGAAGAAGAGGCCAGACAAAAGTTAAATACTTGGGATAAAGAACTTGCTTGTTTAAAGAACGCATTAAAGGATATGGAGGATACGTATCATAAACTAGGACAGGAACTTAAAACAAAAGAAGCTTTGCTAGAGAATCAAAATACAGAGAAAGATGAGTTAGTTAAGCGGAAGGAAGAAGCACTTAAGCTTTATCAGGAAAAAAGGATAGCCTGTGGATTTTTAACGGAAGAGGATTATCAGAATGCTAAAATACCGGAAGATGAGATAAAAAGCTTAAAAGAAAGTATTGACCGCTACCAGGATGTACTAAGGACAGTAAGGCAGGAAAGCCAAAGACTTACTAAGGAAACAGCGGGATTAAACTTACAGGATATTGCCAAACTAGAAGAGAAGAAAGTAGAATTAGAGGATGAAAAAAAGAAGATAAATGGGGCTATCGAGGTGGTTACCACCAGACTGGGTATGAATGTGTCTGTGGCAGAACATCTTAAAAAAGCAGTGAACGCGGTTGAGACCTTACAGAAGGAATATTTATTACTAAGCAGGTTGTCAAAAACAGCCAACGGAGAGCTTGCCGGCAAGCAAAAAATTGCCTTTGAACAGTATGTACAAACCTTCTACTTCAAACAAATCTTATCAGAAGCCAATAAAAGATTAAAGATAATGACAAACAACCGATTTGAGTTATTTTGCAGAGAAGAAGGGATGGATTTACGTTCCCAATCAGGTCTTGAAATTGATGTATTGGACCACTATACCGGAAAGCAGCGCCCTGTAAAATCCTTGTCAGGGGGAGAAGCTTTTAAAGCCTCCTTAAGTATGGCACTGGGCTTGTCAGATGTGATTCAGCGCTATGCCGGTGGAGTAGAAATGAATACTCTTTTTATCGATGAAGGCTTTGGTGCCCTTGATTCAGAATCCTTGGAGCAAGCAATACAAACGCTTCAAAGCCTTGCAGACAAAAACCGCCTTGTAGGAATTATATCCCACGTCACTGAATTAAAGGAACGAATTGACCGTCAGATTAAGATAGAAAAAAACAGTATGGGAAGTATCATACAGATGCAGGTTTAAGCGTTCAATTCATATATAAAGTTTAAGGAATTAAAATATTTTTCTATAAATTCAAAAAAAGATTCACTAAAAGAGTGCTGTAGCGATATGGCACTCTTTTACATTATACATAGGATTTAATAAAGGCCTATATATTCGTTCTCATACATTTTAACTATTGCCGAAAATTAGCATAAATTGTATAATGAAAGGATATAAGTTACAGCGTATTTCTTTAATTTTTATATAGAAAGGTTCTTCAAAGATAGTATTTGCAATTGTCTAATAGCATTAGAATAGAAAGGAATAAAATAAAGTGAGTACAGAACATATGATAAAACCTCCCGTAGAGGTACAATACGAAGAAG
Source organism: Anaerocolumna cellulosilytica (assembly GCF_014218335.1). Classification (GTDB taxonomy): domain Bacteria; phylum Bacillota; class Clostridia; order Lachnospirales; family Lachnospiraceae; genus Anaerocolumna; species Anaerocolumna cellulosilytica. The sequence goes on from NZ_AP023367.1 coordinate 2,212,812, forward strand.
AACTACTGGCATTGCAGGAGAATGATACTGCAAAAAAACCTGCTAACTGGAAATTATCTCCCCAGGCAGTCAGAACTTTTATACTAGGCAGTAAAAAGCCTCTGATTTATAAGGAAAAAGAATACACCATTGAGAAAAAGTATCTCGGAAATGATGCACTGGTTGAGAGGTGTATTGTTACACTGGCTGGAAACCGCGGACTAATGTTAGTAGGGGAACCGGGAACTGCAAAGACTATGTTGTCGGAACTTCTCTCAGCCGCTATCAGCGGAGTCAGTACCAATACTATTCAGGGAACAGCAGGAACTACAGAGGATATGATAAAATATTCCTGGAATTACGCCTTGCTACTAGCAAAAGGTCCGGTTCGGGAAGCACTGGTGCCATCTCCCCTCTATGTCGGCATGGAGAATGGGATTATAACAAGATTCGAAGAAATAACCAGAACACCAGCAGAAATACAGGACAGCTTAATCAGTGTCCTAAGTGATAAGGTATTAAATGTACCGGAATTAAAAGAAGAAGGTTTCTTATTTGCAAAACAGGGATTTAATGTAATCAGTACTGCTAACACAAGGGATAAAGGCGTTAATGAAATGAGCAGTGCGTTAAAGCGAAGATTTAACTTCGAGACAGTAATACCAATTCGTGAAGCAGCACTGGAAAAACAGATTATTATAAATGAAGTAAATAAGCTTGCAAAAGAGAACCAGCTGGAGCTGACTGTAAAAGAAGACGTGGCGGAACTTTTAGCCTCTACCTATCATGAACTGCGGGAAGGAATATCAAGTCTCGGACATCAAATCGACAAACCGGCAGCAGTTATGAGCACAGCTGAAGCAGTATCGGTTTATTACCAAACCCTGATGGCAGGATATTATTATGGTGACGGAACCATAAGTATTGAAGGACTGGTACAAAATCTACTGGGTGCCGTAGCAAAAGAAAGCAGGGAAGACCTTGAGAAGGTGAAAGGGTATTTTAACACGGTAATCAGGGATAAGGCTGCAAAAGAAGGTGGAATATGGACGAAATATTACGAAGCCAGGAAATGGCTGAGATAGATGAAGTATTAAAAGAAGCATTTTCTTATGAAAATCCGGTACTCTATTTTCCAATCAGACATCACAGCCCTGCCTGTGCCTTTCATCTGAAAAAAGTTATAAAAGAATATGAACCGGAGTGCATTCTCATTGAAGGACCGTCAGGAGCCAATGAATTGTTAGATTTGATGGCACATGAAGAAACCTGTACTCCCTTTGCCGTCTATTACTCCTACCGAGACAGCAAGGGATATATTAATAATGAGAAGGAAGATTATAAGTGCTATTATCCCTATCTTGATTACTCTCCGGAGCTTGTTGCAGTCAGAGAAGGAATAAAACATAAACTGGCAGTAGAATTTATAGATCTTCCGTATAGTGAAATCTTAATTGCTTCAACGGAGGGCAAGGGCTTATTAAAAAAGGCGGAAAAAAACAACTACAATGACGATTACCTCCTATCCAGAAATAATTATATAGAGGAATTACTTAGAAAAGCAGATATCCGAAGTTTTGACGAATTCTGGGAAAAATATTTTGAGATGAATGCTATGGCAGAGGATACCAAAACCTATGTCAGGCATATGTTGGCATACTGTGTACTTTCAAGGCTTCATTCCAGTGAAGAAGAGTTAGCGGCAGAAGGCTGTTTTAGCAGAGAAGCCTATATGGCCTATAAAATTTTTGAAAAAGAGAAGATTTATAAAAAGATTCTGGTAGTAACCGGAGGATTTCACACCCCAGGTCTGATAAAATTAAGGCAGGACACAGAGAAAGAAAAAGACAGTGTTAAATTACACTCCATGGATAAGGACATGGAGGGGGTTTATCTGATGCCATATTCTATGGAAGCTTGCGACAGTTTAAATGGATATTCCAGTGGTATGCCATATCCGGGTTTTTACCAGGACATATATAAAGAATATGAAAAACAGAATGAGAAGGCATATGAGGAAACGATATTAAAATATATTGTTTCTGCCGGCAAGGAAGCCAGGAAAAAAGAAGGATATATATCCTCCTATGATGAAATCTGTGCATATTCCATGGTTCAGGGGCTTGCCCTGCTGAGGGGGAAAACAGCACCGGGTGTGTACGATTTAATGGATAGCATTTTATCTTCTTTCATTAAGGGGGAATACAACCTATCCACTAACGGACCGATACGAATAGTAAAGAAGCAGTTAACGGGAAGCAGCATTGGCCGCCTGTGCAAAGATGCCAAGGTACCGCCTTTAGTACAACATTTTGAATCCCTGTGTAAAAAGTACCGCTTAAATATCCGTTCCACGTTGTCTAGTGAGATTACCCTTGCTATCTTTTCTACGGAAAGGCATCGTAGAGTCAGTGAATTCTTTTATCAGATGGAATTTCTGAATACACAGTTTGGAAGGAAAGTAAAAGGACCTGATTTGCGGATGAAAAGGGATAGGAATCTTATGCGGGAAACCTGGAAATATAAATGGAGCAGTCAGGTAGTCGCTGCTCTAATCGATATGTCCGTGTATGGAGGTACATTATTAGAAGCCTGTACGACGATTGCTTTTCGCCGCATACAAGAGGATATAAACAGCAAGGAGGGAACACTACTACTTACCAGAATGTATGAAATGGGCATGACAGAACAGCTTCCCAAGCTTTTATACCATTTAGAGGGCGTATTAAAGAAGGATAGTGATTTCTTCTCACTAGTTGAAGCAATGTCAAATTTTCTGATGTTAGAGGAACTTAACAGTCTGTATCTAACAAGATTTGATTTTAAAGATTTAATACAGACTGCCTATGAAAAGATACTGCACTTATTACCCTTTATGGCAAGTCTTAAGGAGGAGGATTTGCCCTCCTCCATGACAGCTTTAAAGACTATGTATCAACTATTGCAGCGTAAGGAATATGAAGAGAATAAAGAGGTGTTTTATGAAGCGCTTATTACTCTTTTAAAACAGGATAATCTTCAGACGGGACTAGAAGGCTGTATTCGTGGAATTCTTTATGGCAGCGGGCACTGTACATTTTCGGATATAGAAAAGGTTTGTTATGGATACATGTCAGGTACTCATGAAAAATTATTGTCAGGTGCTAAGTTATTCCGCGGACTTTTTTTTACAGCAAGAGATTTGGTTTTTGTTGGGAGCAGCTTCATAAAAATGATGGATGAATTTATAGGAAGCGTTACCGGTGAAGATTTTATGTTGCTGTTGCCGGAGCTTCGAATTGCTTTTAGTTATTTTACTCCAAGGGAAATTGATGAAATTGCAAATAAAGTTGCCATGTATCACGGAAGAGAAGGTAAAGACATTGCTATAATGGCAGAAATCTCACCTCTGACCTACGAATATGGAAAAGCGTTAAATGAGATGGTATTACAAAAGATGTAGTTGTTAAGCTAAAGGAATGCAGGTAGTGGAAAGGGCGTGGCTATTTATATGAAAGAAGATATCGAAAAATTGAATAAATGGCGCTTACTCCTAGGAAAGTATGCAAAGGAGCGAATCTCTTTTAAAGAGAACGGCCTTACCTATATGAATATGGAAGAAGTACTAGACTATTTATATTCCAGAGAATATACAGAGGAGTCCGGAGTCCGCAAGGAAGGAGGGCTTGGAGAATCTAATCTGACTATAACAGACTGGTTAAGTAAGATACGAAAGCTGTTTCCAAAGGAAACCATAGAAATCATGGAACGTCATGCACTGGAGAATTACGGTATGTCAGAGCTTTTAACGGATAAAGAAGTTCTGGAAAGATTAGAACCCAACAAGGAACTGCTTAAAACAATACTTCAGTTAAAATCCATGATGAAAGGTGAGGTACTGGATACAGCAAGAAGAATTGTGAAAAAAGTAGCAGAAGATTTAATAAGTCAGCTAGAGCAAGAATTAAAGCAAACGTTACTTGGGAAGTTAGATAAAACAACCTCGAGTCATATGCCTTCCATAAGAAATTTAGATATCAGGAAGACGATATTTAAAAATCTAAAAAACTATGATATAAAGGAACAACAACTGTTCCTTAGCCGGGTTTATTTTAATTCCAGAGTAAAACGTTACAATACCTGGCGGATTATTATAGCAGTGGACGAAAGTGGCTCCATGTTGGATTCCGTCATACATAGTGCTGTTATGGCAAGTATTTTTGCCAAATTGCCAATGCTTGATACAAGGCTGGTGATTTTTGACACAAATGTGGTGGATTTAAGCGGATATGTTAATGACCCTTTAGAAACGCTCATGCGTGTACAACTTGGAGGCGGAACCAATATAGCGGGTGCCTTAAAATACTGTGAGGATCTGATTGAAAACCCACATCGGACAATGGTGGTATTGGTATCTGATTTGTTTGAAGGCGGTGGCTATCATAATCTATATCAAGTGAGCATGGATATTATTGAGACAGGTGCTAAACTTTTTGTACTGACTGCACTGGATATAGAAGCCAATCCCAATTATGACAGAAATGCGGCTGCTCGGTTAGCATCAATGGGTGCCATGGTGGCTGCTCTGACGCCTGAAAAGCTGGCGGACTGGATAGGGAAGGTGATAGGATGAGTAATTGGCAGCAAATATTACAGCCTATCGATGAGGAATACCTAATAGGCTTAACTAATAAGGGAATTGTAAAAAGAGCCTCCAAAGATTTAGAGCAGGCAGCTTGTACTCTAAAAGAGGAGGGAGACAAGCTGGTCGTTCAGGTAGACGAAGCCCTCTGCACACTGGAGGAGCTCATAGGAGACAGCAAATGTAGCTGTCCCTCCAGAAGTATATGTAAGCACATAGTTATAGCGGTTTTGTATGCGAAAGATAAACTACAAAGAGAAGAGAAAACAGGAAGAGAAGAAAAAACAGAAACAGATAACGCATTGTTTCCTTCGATTTTAGAATATCCATTACCAAAATTAAAGGCAGTACTTGGAGATAAAAAGTACCAGAATTTCTGCAATAGGGTAAAACAGGGAATTTATCCGGTTATTAAGACAGGTACTACTGTGACAGTAGAATTTAAAGACGCAGACATAAAAGTCCGTTTACTGAACCCGATAGAGCATTCATCCTGCTCCTGTCACAAGAAAGATCTCTGCCAGCATAAAGCAGAAGCAATTTTATATTTTCAATTAAAAGAAGGAAAAGTAACGCTACCAGACTTGGAAAAAGAGACCTTAGATAGCAGGGATATTGATCTTAACGGGATGAAGCAGTTAGCCGGTTACATACAGGAGTTGCTGACGCAACAGATAGTTACTGGATTAGCAAGAAGTTCTCCGTCTATTACTGATACCCTTGAGAGGACTGCTATACTGTGTCATAACGGGAATCTTGCCGAATTTGAACGAAAATTAAGAGAGCTGAAGGAAGAATATGAACATTATTTTAACAGATCTGCGTCCTTTTGTGCAGATTCACTACTCCATAAAATATGTCAATTGTACCGGATGTCAAAGCGATTGTTATTAACAGAAGATAAGCTGGAAGCTGCTTCCCTTGCCGGAGAATTCCGGGTGGAATATTTACCGGCAGGAACCCTTACCTTACTTGGAATGGGTCAAAGGCAGTTTCACAGCAAAACCGGCTATGAAGGAGAAACTTATTATTTTCTGGAGGAAACTACCCAGGAGTGGTATACCTATACCAATGCCAGACCCGTTTATTATGATACAAAGAACAGAGCAGGTCAAGGGGAGAAAGGGCGAGCACCTTGGCAGCTCTTATGCAGCCTTGAGGAATTATCCGAAGGCAGAATAATGCTATATAACGGGAAGGCGTCCTTAGAACATAGACTTTCAGCAACTACGGAAGCTAAAGCAGAGTATTTTGGCAGGGCAGACATAGACCTGAAGAATTATAAGAAGCAATACTACGAAGATTTCCTTAAGCTGTATGAGGAGCGGATTAAGAATTCTTGGTTAAAAGAAGAACAAGGTACCAATGAAAATCTGAATCAATTGGAACAGATGGTGCTTATAAAGCCTGCAAGTATAAAAAATGCTGTATTTGATGCCATAAGACAGCAGTATTCTATGGAGCTTTATGATACTGCTAACCGTATGATACTCCTGCAAATAGCCTATTCTAAAAAAGAAAATTATACGATTCGATTTTTAGAAAGGCTTGCCAGAAGAATAGAAAAAGGTGTAGTAGAGGTACCATGTTTCTTTGGCATCCTATATAAAGAAGAGGGAAAATTAAAGCTTTATCCCATTCATTATTTTAATGAACCTGCATAGTAGACGTTTGCGAAACAATTATTTTGTGGAATGGAATCAGTCAAAATAATCAAAAGCGGGTTCTAAACAAGAAGTTTCGCAATTACCTAGTACCTACATAGAAAGGAAAGGGAGCTTCGTAATGGAAGGCAGTGAAGAATTAACGGAAGTAGTAACCAATACCAGAAAACTTTTTACAGAATTATTTACCAGTGGTTTTCTCTCCATACATGACAGCACTTTGGAGGCTTTAAAAAGAACTGCCGACATATGCAGTCAATGTGGCCTTACCTTTGGAGGAGAAAAGCTTATGGAGCTTTGGGTAGAAATAAGAGGATTAAGACATCAGCTTAATCAGGATTTTTCAAAGACTATGGAATTATATTGTACACTGGAAAAATACTTTGTACTTTGTCAAAATAAATTGGAATTAGATAGTGTGCAATTATATGGAAATTTCACACCCTAATTTGTGGCAATGCTGAATCTTAAAGTAGATTTGGTATGTAATAGGAGCTAGTATGAGAAAAACCATGTAACTACCAAAGTTGAAAAAAAAGAAAGGAAGCCGGTGGGCAATATCACAGGTAAACTTGTGATAGGTAGTGTGAAAATATGAGAAATCAGGAAGAACTTCAATTAGAGAAGATGCTGGATGGACTTAGGGAATTGGATTTGACCAGAGAACAGCTTTTACAGGCAGAGGAATATTTACTGGAAGGAAAGGAGGAGTTGCTGGCAGACTTTCCAAAGGAATATTTATCAGAGCTTACCCAACAGCAGAAGGAAAAAATTGATAAGATATTTAGCGATTTACTTTCAAAAAACCGATTAAAGGAGGCTGCCGGTTTATTCCAGATATTGTATAAGATAGGTGGTTCCACTATTGCCAAAGTATTTCCTACAAGACGGATTTATTATAATATTAAAAACAATGAATTTGTAAAGCATATAGGGGTCGAGCAAACAATTACTATCTTTGCCAGTATGGTAGCAAATGAAGAATATTTATTAAAGAAAGAAGCAGTGAACACAATATTAGAGCTGGCTGACCAGAAAAAAGAAAGAATTATGCAGGCAATTGATACTTGGTATAATAACTATGTCAATGGAAAGCTGTTGCTCTATTCTGCATACTTTACACGGATGATTCCGGAATTTATTGATGAAGAGGGAAAACTGGGGGATAGAAAGGAAATAGAAGAAAGTGCCCCAGAGTTTCAGAAGTATTTTGAAAACTTTGAAGAACTAATTTTAAAGAATATAGATGTATTGCTTTCTATCAGCGAAGAGGAGCAGAAGGTTATCTTAGATTATATCAGTTTGAAAAAGGGAAACGACGGAGAAGAAGCTGTTCTAGAGCTATTCAGAAAGCATACCCCTAGTAAATTTATGCTCAGGCTTTTAATTGGCTGCGGAAGTGCAATCACAGACTATTCAGACCAATTAAAAAGACTGGTCCAGTTATGCTGTTATAGTAACTTGTCACATACGATGGAGGCAATATATGTTTTTGTCAGGCCAAGATTAAGAGAGAAGCTTGCTAAGAGCTGCGCAGAGGACTATAGCCTTGACCGTGTAGAATATATACTCTGGTGTGGTGCGGCTGGTTTTAAAGAAGGTTTGTTGCAGGAAGTAAAATCTGAAACGAAAGCGTACATAAGTGCTTTAAAAAGGGCCTCTCTGGAAGTATATCCGGTACTGCTTCAGGTATTAAAAGAGAATGAGCCTATTGCTTATGCTGATTTCAATAAGGAGAATGTTGCCGAACTCCAAAGAAAGATTTCTGACAGTATAGTACCAAAACAAAATGCAAGACAGGTAGTATCCGATTATCTAAACGGCAATGAAAAGATTGAAACTTTATATGCTGTAGAAAAAGCCATACGGGATGAGGGGCTTTATTACAACCAGACTGGACAATATCTTAAAATGTATCATGCATTCAATGGCGAAGATGCTTTTTTCAACCGTTGTATGTGTTACATGGCTTTCGTAGAAAATGGTTACATCTTCCCTTACTTGTTTAATCTTAAAGGAAATGATGAAAAAATAGACAGCCAAAAGCTATTTCAAGCATGGGAGGCGGAACTTACCATTGCTTATCAGCTAAGAGGAGTAGAAGCAATTTATGATACAGCCTATTCTGAGAATGATAAAATAGCAATTGTCCGTACGGTGCTTCCTCTATTTCTTGATTACTTAACAAAGAAGCAGGAGGAAATGCTGACAGCCTTTTTTCAGGCAGGTGCCATAGGCAGATATATGGGTGTCCGTACCCTTAGCGTAAAAGCAGAGCAATATAAGGAATCCTTACTTCTATATTTTGGTGACAATTCAAAATTAGTAAGAGATGCGTTGGTCAGACTGGTGGTAAAAAATGAAAGCTGGGAAGAAGACGTTCTAAAGAAATTGGAATCTAAAAAGGCAGCGGACCGAGAAACTGCTTTACAGATACTAAAAAAGTGGAATAAAGAGTATGTTGCAGTAATTACGAAGAGCCTAGAAAAGGAAAAAAGCAAGAAATTGGCGGATATGATGAAAGCAATGCTCTCCATTGAAGAATCCAATGAAGTTGCAGAAGTACTTTCGGAACAGGATTATATCAAAGAAATACATAAGGGTGGCAAAAAGAGAAGCCTTCAATGGGCTTATGACACACCCTTTTGTGAGGTACATAAAACAGATGGTTCTCTTGTGGGCGAAGAATACATGCAGGCTATCCTTTTAAGCTATTCCGGCATGATGAATGTAGGAGTAAATAAAGAAGTATTATTACTTACGAATTCTCTTAACAAGGAGGAATTGGCTTTCTATGTCAATGAGTTATTTGATAAATGGCTGGAGTCCGGTGCCGAGGCTAAGAAAAAATGGGTACTGTATGCAGCGGCAATCCACGGAGGCACCGATATTGTAAATAAATTAAATCTGCATATTAACGAGTGGCCAAAGCATTCGAGAGGTGCTATTGCAGCAGAAGCAGTAAAAGCCCTGGCGCTAAATGATTCACCAACAGCCTTACTAATCGTTGATGGTATATCAAGAAAATTCAAGTTTAAGCAGATAAAAACGGCTGCGTCAGAAGCACTTACCTTTGCAGCAGAACAACTAGGAATTACAAATGAGGAACTAGCAGATAGAATCGTTCCGGATTTGGGATTTAATGAGAAGCTTCAGAGAATATTTGACTATGGTGACCGTAAATTTACGGTATACATTACGCCATCCCTTGCTATAGAAATATTCGATGAAAACGAAAAAAAGATAAAAAATCTGCCTGCACCCGGAAAAAAAGACGACACGATAAAAGCATCGGCAGCTTTGGAAGAATATAAACAAATGAAAAAGCAGATGAAAACAACTGTAAACAATCAGAAGCTTCGACTGGAAGCGGCTCTATCTGTGGAAAGAAAGTGGGATATTACTTCCTGGAAAGGATTATTTGTTAAAAACCCCATTATGCATCAGTTTGCTATAGGGCTTATCTGGGGAATATATGAGGCGGGTGTGTTAAAAGATACCTTCCGTTACATGGAGGACGGAAGTTTTAATACAGAAGTAGAGGAAGAGTATGAATTGCAGGAAGCGGGGGTCATCGGACTAGTTCATCCCATTGAGCTGTCAGAAGATAGCTTAGCCAGATGGGAAGAACAGCTTGCCGATTACGAGATTGTTCAACCGATTGAACAGTTAAAACGAAAGATATATCCTATTACCGAGGCGGAAAAGGACAAAAAATATCTGGAACGTTTTGGAGGGAGAATATTAAACGGATTATCTTTATCTGGAAAACTTTTTGATATGGGCTGGTACAGAGGTTCTGTTCAGGATGCAGGAGGTTTCTACACCTTTTACCGAGAGGATATCGCTCTTGATTTAGGGGTGGAGTTACATTTTTCAGGTTCTTTTGTTGGGTATGACAGCGGCGAGGATATAACTATGTATGAAGCTAGGTTTTATAAAGCCGGAACAATAAAACGAGGCAGTTATATTTATGATGAAGTAAAAGATGAGGCAGCCATACCTTTAAGTAGTGTGCCTGCAAGGTATTTTAGTGAAATTGTCTACCAGTTAGAAAAGGCTACAGCTTCCAGTAAAGAAATAAATGAGAATTGGAGAGATAAGAGATAGTAATTAATCGGTGTCAAGGAGATGGAAACCTTAAAAGGGGAGTCTCTTTGGCACCTATTTTATTACAATCCTTGTAGATAGGGACTTGCTGTCAATATATCCTAAAAAATAATATGCGAAATTATCTTGACAATACAGCATTTGTAGTGTATAGTAACTGCAAAGCATAGCAATCATATATGTAATATATAAGTGGTATGTAAGGTATGACAAGACAAATAGCTACGAACAAGTAAATTACTTGATAAGTAAGGACAGAATGGAGAGAATTTATGAAAAAAAGATGGATTTCTTTGGCTTTAGCTTCACTATTCGTTATAACTGCACTGACAGCTTGTGCAAAAACAAACAATACAGGCAGTACAAATAATACCGGAGGAACTACCACGCAGCCTGCTGGCCAGACAGATACCGGCAACGCCTCAGGAGAGGGGAAGGAGAAAATACTTAGATTAGGTAATATCAGTTCTCCTACCGGTAAATTTAATCCCTTATATGCCAATGATGATTATACGGCATATATTAATAACTTAATTTTTCAAAGTCTAGTTACTGTAGACGCAAATGCTAACCTTCAACCAGGTCTGGCAGAAAAGTGGGAAGTATCCGAAGATTCCAAAACCATTACTTTTCATTTATTTCAGAATATCAAATGGACCGACGGAGAACCTTTTACAGCAGAAGATGTTCAGTTTACTTTGGAATTTATGTCAGATAAAAACTATACCGGTTTAAATTCAACTTATGTACAGCAGATAGTCGGTTTTGATGAGGTACATAACCAAACCGCAGAGCATTTGTCCGGTATTAATGTCATTGATGAATATACGATTGCTATTACAACAAAAGAAGTGTATGCTTCCTTTTATGAGAAAATTGGTCGTGGTGTTGGGATTATAGCAAAACATGTATGGGAAGGCGTTCCTTTAGCAGAAGTGGAACAAAGAACTGAATTATTGCAAAATCCTATCGGAACGGGACCATTTAAGTTACAGGAATATAAAGCGGATCAGTATACAACGTTAGTTAAGAATCCTGATTATTATGAAGGAACCCCAAAGATTGATAAGATTATTATCCAGGTGGTAAATCCGGATACTGCACAGGCACAGCTGTTAAATAATGAGCTTGATATGATTCGTGTTGAATCTCTGAATCCAGACGATATCAAGATTTATGAAGACGCAGGATTTGAAGTAAAAAGTAATCTGTTAAATGCGTATCAACACATGGTAATAAATTTTAATGATCCTATCTTATCCAATAAGGACTTCAGACAGGCAATGGCTTATGCCATTAACAGAGAAGGTATTGTAGCCTCCTTATTATACGGGTATGGAAATGTAGCGAATACGATTTATACAAAGGAATTCTTTGCCTATCCCGGAGATGATGCCATTAATGATTATGCATACAATCCTGAAAAGGCAATTGAAATATTATCAACAAAAGCGGGTTACGAATATAAGGACGGGACTCTGTACAAAGACGGTAATCCAGTAAAATTAACATTAATTTATCCTTCCGGTAATAAAGCAAGAGAAGGTGCGGCAACTGTTATACAACAGAATTTCAAAGAAATCGGAATTGACTTAAAGCTTGAGTTAGTAGAATTTGCAACACTTACTTCAATCTTACAGGAAAGAAAAGACGATAACTTCCAGCTGGCGTTATTAGGAAACGGCTTTGGTGCAGACGCTGATGTTGCTCAGAATGTGGGAACCGGTGGAAGCAATAACCATTCCCAGTACTCTAATACTAAAGTAGATGAACTATTGGTAGAAGGTCTTACCTCATTGGATAACGACACACGAGCTCCAATCTATAAAGAAATTGCTACTATTTTAAATGATGAATTACCTGTAATCTATTTATACAATTGGGAACGTTTCACTATAGTAAACCCTAAGGTTAAGAATGTAAATGTTACCACCTATTCCTTCTATGAAGGCGTAGAAACCTGGGATATTGTAGAATAAGAAACAGAAAGGCAGGACTCCTCTGCATGAAACAATATATTATTAAACGACTGCTTGTATTGATTCCCGTATTTATTGGAATATCAATCATCATATTTGCTTTAATTCATTCTGCTCCGGGAGATCCATATGCCTATATGGTAGAGTCCGGTCTGCCTATAGAGGAAAAGGAAATACAACTTCAAAAGATAGGGTATTACGATTCTTTACCTATAAAATATATTAAGTGGGTTGGAAATGTCTTTCAAGGTAATTTAGGCTATTCCATCCGTTACGCCGAGCCGGTTGCAACAGTAATCGGCAGGCGTATCGGCAACACCGCACTTTTATCCATAACCTCATTGGTGGTCAGTTCTATATTATCCATATTCTTAGGGATTATAGCTGCGGTTAAGAAAAAGACAGTCACAGATTATATAATATCTGTGTTATCCTTAATTGGTATATCCCTTCCAACTTTCTTTCTGGCTCTGGGACTGATTAAGATATTATCAATTGATTTGAATGTCCTGCCGGTGTCTGGAATTGAGACTACCGGTGCTAATTACACCGGATGGAAAAGGGCAGTAGATATTTTTAAGCATATGTTTCTCCCGTTTTTGGTTATCACTTGTACCCAGACGGCTTCCATGGTTCGTTATACCCGCTCTGCCATGTTAGAAGTATTAGGGCAGGATTATATTAGGACGGCAAGAGCAAAAGGTCTGGCAGGCAGGGTGGTTATCAATCTCCATGCCTTTCGAAATACTTTAATACCGATTACTACTTTAATCGCAATGTCTTTAGGAAATCTCTTGTCTGGTACTGTATTGATTGAAACAGTCTTTGTATGGCCGGGTATGGGAAATTTACTCTATCAGGCAGTCAGCAACAGAGACTATCCATTAATTGTATCGGGAACTTTATTTTTATCCATATGTACTCTATTGGCGAATCTGTTGGCGGATATACTCTACGGAATTATTGATCCGAGAATCCGCTATAACTAAAACATAAGAGGTATTAAAGCATGGCAGAAAAGAAACAACAAGAAAATGGTACCTCCCTTTTTAAGGTTGGTATGAAGCGCCTTAAAAAAGATAAATTGGCTGTATTCGGTTTAACTGTAATAATTATCTTTACCCTGGCAGCAATTTTTGCTCCCTTTATTGCTAAGTATGACCCGGCCGTCCAGGATTTATTAAATACGTACCAGCCACCTTCAAAGGAGCATTGGTTAGGTACGGACGAACTGGGAAGGGATGTATTTACGAGGCTTTTATATGGGGGAAGGGTATCTTTAAGCGTTGGGTTGATATCAACTGGAATATCCGCCTTATTCGGAGTTTTTTTAGGTGCGGCCGCCGGATATTTTGGTAAGGCCGTTGATGGTATTATTATGAGAATTACGGATATCTTTATGTGTTTTCCCTTTTATGTAATAGCCATAACGGTTGCGGCTATCTGGGGTTCTGGTATCTGGAATATCATGCTCATATCCGGATTTCTTAATTGGACGAATATTTGCCGTATTGTGAGAGCAGAAGTTCTTTCTCTTAGACAGAGAGAATATATTGAAGCAGCAAAAGCCTTGGGGATGAATGATTTTGAAATTATATTAAAGCATATTCTTCCTAATACCTTTGCACTTGTTATTGTATATTCTACACTTGGTATTGCAAAAGGAATTTTATCAGAAGCGGGTCTTAGTTATCTTGGACTTGGTGTTACACCCCCACAAGCAAGTTGGGGTAATATGCTTGCTGCGGCACAAAGCCTTAGGACATTAAGCCTGTACTGGTGGTTATGGATACCGGCCGGAACGGCAGTTTTTATCACCATATTATCCATTAATTTCTTCGGAGATGGATTAAGGGATGCGTTTGATGCAAAGATGAACTAAGGAGGCAGAATATTGAGTGATACAATACTTAAAGTTGAGAATTTAGTCACAAAATTTAAATCCTCCGGGAAAACAGTTACTGCCATAAATGGTGTGGATTTTTCCATAGAAAGAGGTAAGGTTTTAGGAATAGTAGGGGAATCCGGCTGCGGTAAGTCAGTTACCTCCCTTTCTATTATGGGACTTTTAGATAGAAAACGAACAGAAATCAGTGGTAATATAAATTATCAGGGAGATAACCTGCTTCAATATAATGATAAGCAGATGCAGAAAATTAGAGGGAACCGGATATCAATGATATTCCAGGAACCGATGACGGCATTAAACCCCATTTTTACCATTGGTTTTCAGTTAAAGGAAGTTCTTGCGCTTCATAAAGGTATTAAAAATAAAAAAGAAGCAAAGCAGATTTCCTTAGAGATGTTACAGCAGGTAGGAATTCCAAGACCTGAAAAGGTGTTAGAGGAATATCCCCACCAGTTAAGCGGCGGTATGCGGCAACGTGTTATGATAGCCATGTCCTTATTATGTAACCCGGAATTACTGATAGCAGATGAGCCGACTACAGCCTTGGATGTTACTATACAGGCACAGGTATTAGAATTAATAACGGGGCTTAAGAATCAGTTTAATATGGGAGTATTATTTATTACCCATGATTTAGGTGTCATAGCGGAGATGGCAGATGAAGTACTTGTTATGTATGCAGGAAAGGTTGTTGAGCAGGCACCAGTACAGGAACTATTTGATAATCCCCTTCATCCTTATACCAGAGGACTGCTCTCCTCACGGGCAGTTTTATTTCATAAAGGGGAAAAACTTCATTGTATCCCCGGTAAAGTACCGGGACTTACAGATATGCCCATAGGCTGTGCATTCCATCCCAGATGTAATAGTGTCTGTGATGAGTGCAGGGCGAAAGTACCGGAGCTTAAGGAAGTATCTCACAGACATTTTGTAAGATGTTTTCCTGTGCAGAAAGGAGACCTTGGATATGGAATATAAGCAGGCAGAAGAAAAGCCACTTTTAGAAGTGGCAGGCTTAAAGAAGTATTTTCCTATCTACAAAGGGATACTAGCTAAAAAAACCGGTGATATAAAGGCGGTTGATGATATCTCCTTTCATATCCGAAAGGGTGAGATATTAGGCCTTGTAGGAGAATCAGGATGTGGTAAATCGACTGCCGGAAGAACGATACTAAACCTGTTAGAGCCTACGGGGGGGAAGGTTACTTTTGAAGGGGAAGTGCTCTACGATGTAGAAAAGAAGCAAAAGATTACTGCAAATCGTATGCGGCAGATGCGCAAGGATATGCAGATTGTATTTCAAGACCCTTATGCTTCTCTGGATCCTAGAATGAACATTGGTACCATACTGACGGAGGGCGTTTTAAAACATAAATTGTATCAGAAAAAAGAAGCCCTTGATAAGGCGAAAGAGTTACTGGAAATCTGCGGTCTTTCCGCTTCGGCGGTTCACAAGTATCCTCACGAATTCAGCGGCGGGCAACGCCAGCGAATCGGAATTGCAAGAGCCTTGGCTTTAAACCCCAAACTAATTGTCGGAGATGAATTAATTGCTGCATTAGATGTTAGTATTCAATCACAGATACTAACGCTCTTTCAGGAAATGATAGAAAAATTCAGTCTGACTACTTTATTCATTTCTCATGATTTAAGTGTTGTCCGGTATTTTTGTGATAGAATATGTGTTATGTACCTAGGCTCTGTGGTAGAAATCGGAACCAGCGAGCAGTTGTTTTCACAGCCACTTCACCCTTATACCCAGGCACTTTTATCAGCAATACCAAAGACATCTCCTAAGGATAATAAAGATCGGATTATTCTGACAGGTGAAGTACCAACAGCAGCGAATCCCCCAAAGGGATGTAAATTTCATACCAGATGTCAGTACGCAACAAAACGCTGTAAACAGGAGGTGCCTCAGGCAATTGAAGCAGAACCGGGGCATGTGGTTAATTGTCATCTGGTAGAAAAAAGAACCGGAGCTGATTATTTATAGAACATAGTATAGATTTAGGCTGTTTCGCAATTGATTAAGTGTGATTAGGGTGTCAAAAGCCCTGATTATTATATAGAACCAGCAATTTGCACAAAGTCAAAATACTTATGTTTCAATTTCATAGGCACATTCGTTCTTTTGCTTTGTGCAAATTGCTGCTATATTTTTTCTAAGAGGGCTTTTGACACCCTAATTCTAAGTATAAGTTGACAGAAGGGAGAATAAGCAGTATGAGTGAGAACATAGATAAGATACAACAAAAAATGATTGATATTATAGATGAGAACCGGGAAGAAATAATTGATTTTGCAAGAGATATCTATAACCATGGAGAACTTGGATATAAAGAGTTTAAGACGGCTGAAAAATTTGCAGCATTTTTAAGGAAGCTAAAGGTAAGGGTGCAGGAAGGTCTTGCCATCACCGGAGTAAAAGGATACCTAAATGAAGAGAAGAAAAAAAACATAAGCCTGGCTTTAATCGGAGAACTGGACGCTTTAAGAATTCCAAACCACTGCCATGCCAATCCAGAAACGAATGCAGCCCATTGCTGCGGTCATCATTGCCAGCTAGCAGGAGTAATAGGTGCAGCCATTGCCCTTACCGATGCAGAAGTAGCTGCTTCCCTTGACGGCCAGGTGGTTTTTTATGCTGTACCTTCTGAGGAATATGGTGAGATTGAATTTAAAAACCGTCTGAAGGAAGAGGGTAAAATCAGATATGGCGGAGGAAAGAGTGAATTAATCCGCATGGGTGCTTTTGATGATATTGATGTAAGCATTGCACATCACACGGGACTTGATCCTATATCCGTCGGCGGCGGGACAGGTAACGGTTTTGTGTCAAAGGTAATCCGTTATAATGGAAAGGCGGCACATGCAGCGGGATCACCACATCTTGGAATCAATGCCTTAAATGCAGCATCAATAGGATTATCTGCTCTTGCCTTCCACAGGGAAACCTTTCAGGATAAAGATTGTGTCAGAATCCATCCAATAATTACAAAAGGCGGCGACCTGGTAAATGTAGTTCCTGATGAAGTGGTAATAGAAACCTTAGTCCGTGCCTCCAATGTAGAGGCAATTACGGATGCCTCTGTGAAGACAGATCGTGCCTTTTTAGCAGGTGCTTTGGCACTTGGTGCAGAGGTTGAAATTGAAACCATGCCGGGATATCTACCTACGATTGCAGAAGAAGCGAACCCACAGGTATTAGAGGCAGCTAAGTTGGCAGCCGGAGACAAGTATCCGGTGAAGGCAGCCGATACGAAAAACCATAGCGGCGGTTCGACAGATTTAGGGGATTTAGAGCATTTACAACCGGTTTTATCGTTCCGTACCGGAGGTATGAAAGATCGTCTCCATTCTGTGGACTTTGATATACTCGATGAAGAATTAGCATATGTGACAACTGCTAAAATTTTTGCTCTTAGTGCATATAACCTTCTTAAAAACAAAGCAGCAGAAGCAAAAAAAGTAAAAGCTGATTATAAGCCGGTATTTACCATGGAAGAATATCTGGCATACATGGAAAGCTTTATACAAAAAGAAACCTATAAACCGGAGGTTTAATATTTCATTGCAGAAAATAGCCACAGGTTATAAAACAATACCATAGCTTTATTTCAGTATCTGTCATGAATAAAACGTACTGCTTAATAAAATACTATTTGAAAAGTATGATAAGCAGGAAGGAAAAATTAATGGAACGTATAAGGATGATTATTGAAAATTTGGAAGAGAAGGAAACGCAGGATAAAGTGAGGAGTCAGTTAGAGAATGTAATTGGTGTTAAGAGGGTAGATTTAAGTGCCGGACAAAATTATGTTGATATAAACATGAGTGAGGAAACTTCCTCTGCTGAGATTCATAATCATTTGCAGAACAATGGTTACAAAGTAACAGATGTCATTAAATAAAAAGCCCCAGGAAACTAGGAGATAAACCGGAGATAGGTTGTCTGATTTTGATTACAATTAAAAGATTCCCTGTAGAACTTTTTTTGTAGCAAAGATTAGGCGGCATATCTCTAATTTTGTTAAATAGATTCATTCATGTTTTTGCGTTTTATAATGTTAAAGGTTGCTTGGTAAGCCTGCTCCTGATATAATGGAAGATAACACACGAAAGTTGGAAGGAAACATATGAAAAAACGGTTGGAAAAGCTTCAATATAATTCTCCGGTGACGCTTACTTTTGCACTGATATCTTTTGCATCCTTAATCCTTGGCATGCTAACAAACGGTTTCACAACTAGGCTATTCTTTAGTATATACCGTTCCTCATTAATGAGCCCGTTCAGTTATATCAGATTATTCGGTCATATGCTTGGTCATGCAGACTGGGGTCATTTTTCCGGTAATATGGTTTTATTTTTAGTACTAGGCCCTATGCTGGAAGAAAAATACGGTTCTAAAACTTTTTTAAAGATGATACTTATAACATCGCTGGTTTCGGGAATGGTTTATATTCTATTATATCCTAACCACATTTTATTAGGTGCCAGCGGAATTGTTTTTATGATGATAGTACTATCCTCTGCGGCGGGAATGGAAGAAGGGAAAATCCCCCTTACCCTTTTACTGGTAGTTATCATCTACTTAGGTGGTGAGATTGTAAACGGTATCGGTCGCTCAGACGGTATAGCTCACGCAGTACATATCTTAGGTGGTATATGCGGGGCAGGTTTTGGGATGCTGGATGTAAGAAAAATTAAAAAATTATAATATGTGAACGAATAATAAATCATATAAATGAAAAAAACACCTGTTAACTACATGAAATCACCATAATCTGATTCATGTTGATAACAGGTGTTTTATTTGTGCCTATACAAAACGCGGCTGGTTATTTTATATTTCCTTTTATAAATTTCATAAATTCATCAGGATTTTCAAATCCATCTTTACTTAAATAAACTGCTTTATCCGGGCCGAAGTAAATAAAAATATAATCCTTATATTCCTTAAGTTCCGTAATCTGTGTATACGGATATTGAGAGATATACTGTATTCCCGATAAGGTTAAATAGTTATCATAAAAGGTAAAGATTGCATGGGTACCTTTTTTGGTATCAAAGGACTTTAGAGTCTGAGTGACTAGTTTTTCAATGCGGATACCATTCAGATATATTAGTATAAATAAAAGAATAGATATGACAATTACACATAACACTAAGGAATAACCGGAGAAGTTCAAGAATATAAAGCCTGCCAGAATAATAGCTGTTATTATCCAGTATTTTATTTTTTTATAGATTTCATTGTAAATAAAATAACTTTTTATAATAGTCTGGTCATAAAGCGTCCGGTTAATAAATACGACCGTATCTTTGATATTTTGTTCTTCTTTTCGTTTTTGTTCTGCATAGAACTTAGTTAGTTCTTCGCCTTTGGTTTTTTTAAGCACCAATTTCCTTTTGTTGTTCCTTTTAAGTAAAAGAATACAAACTACAATAGCAGCAAAAAAAACAACCAGCATAATTACAGAACGTATCATATATTGGTTTTCTAATTTCTTAGCTTCTTCCTTGTCCATAATCTTAGTAAAATGAGCTCCAGAAACAAGGTTTTTTACATAAGTCTCATCAACAGGTTCGGTGCTGTTTTCTTCATAAATATCAAAAGCAGTCATATAACCATTAATAATAGTGCCATAAATGATTTCCGTTATGGGGATATTGTCCTGAGTCAGTTCAATAGTGAAACGGAAAAATGGCATTTCTGCCTCTGAAGGGGCATATTTTTCAATTGTGGTTTTGGTGCTTGTATCTTCGGAGTCTGTCTTTGTAAGCTTATCAAAAAAGGAAGTTAGCTCCTCTTCAGAAAGAAGAGAGAGGTTAAAAATATCCCTGCTGTCTTTTGAAGTTTTTTGCATCAGTCTTACTAGGGTCTTGGTATTAGGGTCATAAAGTATAGCTTTAACCCCCATATCATCAAAAGTACCCTTTTCGGTTTTTGGATCGATGATTCCTGCCATACTCCAAAGCTCGTCCGTATCAGGTGTATCCTTTGTGAGCACGATGGTATCTTCTGGAATGGACAATTCCAGATTCATGCTCTTAAACTCCTCTGTTTTTGCAAAGGTCTGTAGGGATGGTTGGATAGTCAGCAGTACAGCAGCCAGAATGATCAGCCATCTAGGTAATGTTAGCTTCATAATACGTGTTTTCTCCTTAATTTTGAAGTCCTTTATTAAAACATATTACCATGAATAGCCTTAAAGTTCTATTGTTTTTCATAAAAAAAGGATAAAGAAAGTATAAATAGTAAAGAGATGTGAGTAGAGGCTGTCCGGATTCATACGTTTTAAAATTACGTACCTTCTATGGCTCAATACCGGTGTTTAGAATTCCGGATATATAACTGGTGATTTTATCCCATGTAACATAGGTGTCAGCATCTTTATGAAATGAATAATCATTGGTTTGGTTATAATTTGTCCAGTCAGCTTTTGCGAAACGAATCTGTACCTCAACACTTTGATTTGCAGCAAGATTTCCCGCACCAGCAGTAAAACCAATCTCTAGGTAGCAATCTGTATGATTCTTGGGATTATCCATAGTAACAAATGTTCCCGTTACATTGGAACTTCCTACAGGAGACCAGTCACACCAGAAGGATTGAGGCTGTATACCGTCCTTTGTAAAGTAGTAACGAATGGTTACCTCGGATAGGGCAATTGTTTCCGCACCGGTATTCGTTAATTTAAACTTAGGTACTATGGAATTGGTCTGAGTGGTTTTAGTCCCGTTAAAAAACTCCACTACGAGTCCTTCTGCTATTGCTTTTTCAGATATTATAAGTGTTGCATCTTCTCCTGCATCAAAATCAAAGATAAGCCGTACTGTACCGGGAGTCAGTGTTAAGAGATACTCTTTGAAGATAGTTACTGTAGTGCCCGAAAGAGAGTAATCAATGTCTGAAACTAAGGCAGCAGAACCGTTTTTAATACCTGTAAGAGTATTCCCGTTAAGCGATAGCTGAATGGAGATATCAATAGGGGCTTCCCTGTCAAACACAGCAGTCTTTGGTGTAATAAAAGAGTTTGGTACAGTATCTGTTAACAGCAGTGTTAAGATACAGTCAGAACCGGCACTGAAACGAAAGGTTAGAGGAACAATACCAGCAGAGAGACCGGAAAGGTATTCTTTTTTTAAGGTGACTACGTCATATTTAACTGTATAGTCCGTTCCTAAGATAAGTTGTTCAGAGCCATTGAGTATGGTGTTAAGTGTATTGCCATTAAAGGTTAAATGTATAGCAATGTCAGCCGGAAGTCGTTTTTCAAAGGCAGCAGTAGTTGGAGCAATACTTGAATTAGGTGAGGTGTCACTTATATTTATCTTTAAAACAGGATTAAAATTTTTCTTAAAGTCAAAAGTAAGACGTAGTAAGCCTAGGGGCTGTTTTGCAATATATTCTTTTTTTATAGTAACCTTATTATCCGCTATGGTGTAATCTGTACCGGATACTAAATTGACCGTATCATTTTTTATGCCATAGAAAGTGTTATAATTCGAGGACATAGTAACAATTACATCGGACTGGCTGCCGGCAGTTTTATTAAATTCCACACGACCCGGTCTGATGTAAGGACTTGATGTAGTATCTCCTATTGCAATATCAATTACAGGAGCGATACCGCCGCTGTAATTGAGAGTAAGGCGGTGTGTTCCTACAGACATAGCAGCCAAATAGGCTTTTTTGATAGAAAGAAGAGTGCCGGTAATGCTGTAATCCTTACCTGAAGTCAAAGCAACTCCATTGTTCTTTATCCCATTTAAGGTGTGTGTGTTGGGACTTAAAGTCACTGTGATGTCCGTCTGTTTTTCTGGATTTTTATCAAATACAGCTATGGCCGGACTGACGGAGGCACTTAAGGCGGATTCTGGGCCATAGATTCCTACTTCATAGATAGAATAGGGCCAGCTATTGTTATATCTGTGCATCCCATATATTCTTACATAACGTCCCGCAGCAGACAGACTTATGTCTTCGGTCTTACCTTTGCCGCCATACTGGATATAAACATCCGACCATGTAATGCCGTCATTTGAAACCTGTATTTTGTATTGTGTCGCATAGGCAGCTTCCCAATAGATAAGAACACGGTTTATTTCCTTTACTGAGCCTAAATCAATTGTAACCCAGTTGGGGTCTGTTAAAGTAGAAGCCCATCTGGAATTCAGACTTCCGTCAGTTATGTTTGCTCCGGAATACAGGCTGCTTTCTAAAGAAGAAGCCGTGACAGGTCTGCCGAGTGCCAGATTGCCGGAAGGCAGGGGCTCTGCCGGTAGCATAGCCGGTAAATTAGAGAGCATAGAAACGGGTCTCTCTGCAATATTGCTAATACTATACGGACTGGTTACTGCTACCTCCAATCCCCAACCATGTAATGTTTCATAGGTTCCGTCCGTTGTCATATCCAGAAACGTCTGAGGATTATTGTCGGGACCCCATTCCCAGGGAAGATAACCAATCTCGTATTTATAGCAATATTCAAGAATGGTTTTGTAAGGTATCTGCCCGGATTCCGTCTCGTCCCACATGTGACCGAACTCACCTACGATTAGTGGCAGGTTGATTGCCACCGATTCTTCCAGTTCATCAATGACTCTTTGGGCAGTATAACCCCACGCCTTTGGCCACCACATATGAACCGAGAACATAAGATTGCTGTCCGGATCCGCTTCAATAAGGTATGGACCGCAGCTTTTAAGAATATTAATATCCTGTCCATAACTGCTGGCATCAATGACTATGGGTACGTGTATCCCTGCCTCACGCATTTTTAAAATGGCAGTTTTATAACCTGCTTTAAAATCTGTTTCTGAAACCTGATTACCAACTTCATTACCGATATTTACCAAGAGGTATTCCTGATGCTTTTGTATGACTTCTACAATATCCGGTCTTATCCAGTAATCAACAAGAGTGGGTAGTTTTGACCAGTCCCCGGTTGCATCATGAAGTTCAATCATAGGAATCATATTTTCTGAACGGCAGTTACGGATTGCTGTATCTAAGTCCTCAGCACTTCCCTCTAAAGACCAAACGATGCGGACGCTGTTAGCACCGGTTTTGGCTATTTCGGAATAGGAGGGGATACCGTCCTTATCTGTCCAGATAATCATTTTATTCATACCATATAAGATTACCTTTTCACCTTGATTGTCATATAAAAAACGTCCTTCAACCCGAAAGCCCGGGTACGTTGTATCCGTTGCTGCCATTGCTTGTCCAATGGGCAGTAAAAGAAACAAGAGTAAAACAAGCATGGAGAATAAAAAATGGCGTTTTTTCATTACTTATACCTTCCCTTCTTTTAGATATTTTGTGGTAAAGTAGCACCTGTATTACCAGTCCAATAATACGCTGTTACTTTTACATAAATATTTGTAAACCCCCAATTCCTATGTCATGGTACACTTGCTGTTGTTACCCTCCTTTCTAACTTTCATAAGTTCGTGAATTATGAAATAGCCATTCTTATTAATGGAACCAGTCACAATCGCCAAAACAGGTTTCAATGCAGTGGCAAGTCACCTTTATGTTGGTGACTGTACTTGCGTCTGTATTCTAATCATAGCGTTTCGCAATTGTCTATTTCATGTGCCAGTATTTCGGACTGCGATATATATTAATATAAAATTGGGTTTGAGTATTGGGACTGTGCAAGGAAGAAAGTGAAAACTTTTTGCTTTAGAGAAGAAGTAAAATATAGGTTACTTTATTATAACACGAAATGTAAAATTATTCCACACTATTCTGTGCAATTGAATCTGTTTCTGGTATTTTATTTTTAGTAGAATTTAATCATAATACAGAGTAATAGTGGTAGTATTGCATCGAAATATATGCTACAGTTTTAAAAGGAGTTTATAAGTGAAAGGGTAAGAAAAGAGGTTTATATGGAAACATTTTATAAGTTAACCACCGGTGTTAAAATAATATCAGAAGTGAATTACGGTAGTGTGAACAAAGGGATTGAACGATTGCAAAGAGATATACACATGACCTTGCAGGAGAGCAAAGAAGAAGACTGCTTTATTTATTTAAAGCAGGAAAAGGTTATTAAAGAAGGGTATCATATACATTTTCCTAAAAAAGATACCCTTAGTATTGGTGCATCAGATGAGTTGGGTTTTATCTATGCCTTATTATATATAAGCGAAAAATATCTAGGAATTTTGCCATTCTGGTTCTGGAATGATCAAACATTTCAGCAAAAGGAGTATGTCCTTATACCACTTACAGAATACTACTCAAATCAGCCCAAAGTGCGTTTTCGCGGTTGGTTTATCAATGATGAAGTATTAATTGATAAATGGGCAATAAAAGGTGACTCTACACTGCCATGGGAAATGGCATTAGAAGCACTGCTTCGATGTGGAGGAAACATGGTAATACCGGGAACAGACCACAATTCCAGAAAAAACCGGGAACTGGCAGCTCAAATGGGTCTGTGGGTTACCCATCACCATGCGGAACCTTTAGGAGCAGAAATGTTTGCTAGACGATATCCAGAGAAGGTTCCATCCTATTATCAATATCCGGAATTATACCGTGAATTATGGAAGGAAGGGATACAAGAGCAAAAAGAGAAAAAAGTAATCTGGAACTTGGGTTTTCGTGGACAGGGCGATCGTCCTTTTTGGGATGATGACCCAAGATACGAAACAGCAGAGGCAAGAGGTGCACTCATAAGTTCTGTTATAAAAGAGCAGTATAACTTGGTGGCAGAACTGGTGGAGAATCCGGTATGCTGTTCCAATCTGTATGGTGAAATTATGGAGTTATACCGGGAAGGGCATATTAAGCTGCCTGAAGATATAATAAAAATATGGGCGGATAATGGTTACGGCAAAATGGTTTCCAGAAGACAGGGAAATGAAAACCCCAGGGTTTACGCCCTTCCAACAAATCTTGCTGGTGAAAAGGAACATCATGGATTATACTATCATGTATCATTTTATGATTTACAGGCGGCAAATCACATGACTATGCAGCCTAATTCTCTGGATTTTATAGGGAGAGAACTTATATATGCCTTTGAGCAGGGAGCTGATGACTTTGTAATAGTAAACTGTTCCAATATAAAGCCCCATGTATATTATTTAGATGCAATCCGTACGATTTGGCATATGGGTAAGGTTGAGACAGAGAAACAGGGAAAGGCTTATGTCAGTCAATACTTTTCACTAAAAGAGGAAGCCTTGATTCAAATGGTATATGATTGCTTTGATGAATATGCCAAATGTACTATTCCATTTGGTAGTCATGAAGATGAGCATGCAGGAGAACAATTTTATAATTATACTACCAGAATATTAATATCAAGCTGGTTAAAAGGTAACATGACAGGAGCCAAGGCATTACATTGGGCAACGGGAGATATTTCGTTGGAAGAACAAATTAGCTGGTATTATAAGCTTTGCACCAAGGGTTATGAACTGTTCTTAGGGCTTTTGCATAAGGGTAAGCGGGTTTTAGAGCTGTTGCCTGAAGCAAGCAGACAGTTATTCGAAGACTCTATACTTTTACAGGTTCGACAGCATGTGTATTGTCTGGAAGGAGCCTTGCTATTTTGTAATAGTTTCAAAGAATTTAAACAGACAGCATACCAAAAAGCTTTTTACTATGCAGGTTCTGCAAGTTTGAAATATCTGGAGGCTGATACTGCTATGAAACAGCGAGCACATGATAAGTGGGATGGTTTTTATGACAATGATTGTCTGTGTGACTTTAAACAAACGGCAAATATGCTAAAATATATTATGGGTTATATAAGAAATATGGGGGAAGGTCCCCATTTCTATCAATGGCAGCGGGAATTTCTATACAAAGAAGAAGACAGAAGAGTTGTATTACTGACCAATCATGAAAATCATTTAACCGATGAAGAACTGTTTGCCTGTATGAAAGGAAAAATTGAATAATAGTGTTACTTACCGGTCTGAAAGTATCCTTCAGACCGGTTTTTAGATAGTGCAGATTATGATTGATAAGAATCGATTGTATAGTCATAAAGACAAAAGTAGGATAAAAGTATATACTATTTTACTGGAGTAGAGAATAAATGCAAGTATCAAATGACGAGAATCGCAATATTTGAGCAGTTAATGATTGATTACAAGATGCATCCAGTTCTTTTATGTGATAAATATAGTTACAGTAAGAATTATATTGATTTGAAAGGATGAATGGATTATGTTTAAGAAAGAATCCGGTGCTTTTTTTTCAGGGAATTATCCCTGTCTATTCGAGGAAATAGGTATTACACAGGTGGAAATGGAGATAAAAATCAAAGAAACCTTTAACACGATGTTTTTTGACCCCAAGGAAAAGATATATTTTGAGTTGGGAGAAAACATGGGGTATATGTTAGATACCGGTAATCTGGATGCTCGGTCAGAAGGGATGAGCTACGGAATGATGATGGCGGTACAAATGGATAGAAAGGATATATTTGACAGATTATGGTTGTTTTCAAAGACTTTCATGTGTCAAAGAGAAGGAAGGTATAAAGGGTATTTTGCATGGTCTGTAACACCTGAGGGTAAGAAAAATTCAGAGGGTCCTGCACCGGATGGGGAAGAATATTTTGCCATGGCTTTATTTTTTGCAGCCGGAAGATGGGGTGATGGGGTAGAGCCATTTGATTACAGTGTGCAGGCAAAGACTATTTTGCATCATTGTCTACATCAGGCAGAGATAGTGCCGGAAGGAAGTGCCATGTGGGAAACAAAGAATTATTACATAAAATTTGTACCGGAGACACCGTATACAGATCCTTCCTATCATCTGCCTCATTTTTATGAACTGTTTGCCTTGAAAGCGAACGAAGAGGATAAGGAGTTTTGGAAAAAAGCGGCAAAGGAAAGTAGAAAATATCTTACTAAATCCTGCCATCCGGTCACTGGGATGGCACCGGAATATGCGGAATATGATGGTAGTCCAAAAAGATTGTTTCATGATGGTCAATTTTATTCGGATGCTTACCGGGTAGCTATGAATATAGGTCTTGATGCAGCCTGGTTTGGCAGTGAAAAAGGGCTTAGCCAAATTGTGGATAACTTACAGAGTTTTTTCCAAGAGAAAACCAGACCGCATCAATATTATAATTATCTGCTGGATGGTACTGCGCTTGAGCAGCCGGCACTTCATCCTACTGCCATTATTGCCACCAACGCGGCAGGTTCACTGGCAGCAGAAGGAAAATACCGGCTTAACTTTGTCAGAGAATTTTGGAATACGCCTCTTCGTACCGGAGAGAGAAGGTATTATGATAATTGCTTATACTTTTTCTCCTTGCTGATGTTAGCTGGCAAGTACCGTATTTATTTGACATAACCTTTTACAAGATGTAAGGGCAGGGGGGTTGGCTGGCTGCATGTGGAGGCAAGCTTATAGTAGGTTTGTGAATCAGAGCTTATATGAAAGGCGTGCATCAGCTCTAATACGTGGTTGGCTAATTCTCCGGATGCCCTGTTAACTCCGCCGTTTTGGACACAATATGCCATATCGGCTACCCCGATACCACGACTGTTTTCTTGATAAATATGTGTAAGAGGGATTTCCTTAAATTCTGTTCCGTGAGCCATTTTTAAGAATACCGGTCCGCCAAAGGTATTAGGGTCGGGTACAAGAAGCGTGCCCAAGGTACCATAGATTTCAATTCGGGGCAGATTACTGCCCCAAACATCAAAGCTGGTAATCATATTGACAAGGGCACCATTTTTAAATTGAATGGTTCCTGCAACGTGGGTAGGAATTTCTACCTTAATAACCTGACCGAATTTTTTTGTACTTGTTATTGTTCGTTCCGGGAAGGACACTTTTGTCATACCGCATACGGTATCTGCTTCGCCTAAAAGGGAAACCAAAGCGGTTAGATAATAGGGACCCATGTCAAACATTGGTCCGCCGCCTGCCTGATAATAAAATTCCGGATCCGGATGCCAGCCTTCATGACCGTGGTTTACTAAAAAAGCGGTACCTCCAATCGGTGTACCAATAAAACCATCGTCTATAAGCTTGCGGCAAGTCTGTAATCCGCCGCCTAAAAAGGTATCAGGAGCACAGCCCACCATTCGATTTCTTTCCTTGGCAAGCTGCAGTAGTTCTCTGCCCTGTTCCAGAGTAAGAGAAAGAGGTTTTTCAACGTATACATGTTTACCTGCTAAAAGAGCAGCTTTACAAACATCAAAATGAACTTTTGGGATTGTTAGGTTTACCACAATCTCAACGGCAGGGTCCTGCAGCAGTTCCTCTGTAGTTAACACTTTATGTATCCCGTACTTATCAGCAGCTTCTTTTGCGCGTTCGGTTACTATATCTGCACAAGCATAAACTTCTGTATTTACAAATGTTTGTGTTAAATTCTGAAAATAAATTCCACTGATATTTCCACAGCCGATAATACCAATCTTAGTTTTATTCATAGTAATACCCGTTGTATAACACATGTGGTGATAGATGTGTTATTGAAACAACTTCCTTTCATTTATTAATTTTTTTCACGAACTGTACGGCTGTTAAATAGTACTTTATAGTTTATCTGGCAGCCCATAAAAATCCTCTTTTGGTTATTTCTCTAACTTCTGGAGTGTCAAAAATATCTGCATGATGTCCTAAGGAAGTGTAAAAAACCTTACCTTTGCCCCAATATTTTGTATATACCACTGGCATAACAGTCATTCCATTGGCAGAATGGGGGCCTTCTACAACAGGAAAGGTTGTAGTAGCCAGAACATTAACTGCCGGATCCACGTGGATATAATATTGCTCAGTGGTTACCTTAAAATCAGCTATGCCTTTTATTATGGGGCTGGAGCTTGTTTTTACCATATTTACCTCATATTCCACACCGTCATTACCAGGATGGGCAACCCATTGGGAACCGGTCATAAATTGCCATTCTACGCAATTACGGAAGGCATCGCCCATACCCCCGTGGCAACCTGCCACTCCCACACCGGCCTCTACTGCCTTTAGTACGGGCTTTAATTGGTTTTCATTAATTTCACCCATAGTCCAGACGGGAATTATCAGGTCTAAATTCATTAATTTATCCTCGTCTGTGAAACTGTCAAGACTGTCTGATACCTCAACTGCGAAACCTTCTGTTTCAAGTATGTCTTTAAAGACAGCAGATACCTCTGCCGGTTGATGCCCATTCCAACCACCATAAACGATTAAAGCTTTCTTTGCCATAAGTGACCTCCTATGCATTTAGTCTGTTTCTATCCTTTCATCTAATAGTACTGTTATTTATAAAAAATATCTCGCAATATCTTTGCAAAATATAGACATATCTTGCGGTAGAATTTATAATGAAACATAAGAACCCTGAGGGAGGAGGCAGTGGCATGTATCCGTTTTATGAAATACGCAAGGAAGAAATGAAGGGCAGTATAAATGTCTACACAACGAACAATCTTTCTTTTCCGCCTCATTTTCAATCTCAGGCAGAAGTGATTTTTGTATTGGATGGTACTATAACCACAAGGATTAATGAAAGAAAAGAAACTTTGACAAAAGGTGACATTGGAGTAGCCTTTCCAAATGATGTTCACAGCTTTCAGACAGATGTAAAGTCAAAGGTCCTGATAGTTATTGTTTCAGTAAAACTTATTAGCAGTTATTTTAATGCACGTTCCGGTAAATCGGTTACAAATCCTTTTCTGAAAAACCAGGAATATGACCCTGCTATTGAGGCTATGTTATTGATGCTACGAGAGGAGTATGAACAAAACAGAGGTGAGATGGTTATACAGGGCTTGCTGCACGCTATTTTTGGAAAGCTGGATTCTTATTTAAATTTTAAAGAAGGCAGTATGTTGTATGATACTACCATCCAAATCGTGTTATCTTATATAGCGGAACATTATAAAGAAAATATTACCTTAACAGAGACAGCAAGAAGACTTGGGTATAGCCCCTACTATATTTCGCGGATTTTTAACGGTAAGATAGGATATCGCTTTAATCATTATATAAACAGCTTGAGAATTAACATGGCCCAAAATCTTCTAAGGGATACGACACTATCTGTTGCCAGTATTGCTTTAGAATGCGGTTTTGAAAGCCTGCGTAATTTTAACAGAGCTTTTAAGAAGCAGACAAATACAACGCCGTTGAATTACCGGAAGAGATATATAGGGATAACAATGGAAACTAAAAAGGAAAAAAATAAGTAAATATGGAAATAAATCCTTGACATTATAGAACATATGTTCTATAATTAACTTGTCTAGATGGTGGTGTAACAAACTCTATAAAATAGGATAAAGGAATACCTTAGAGGAGGATAACATGATTCGAATTGTAAATTCATATGTTCAGACCATACCGAATGTGCGGTTTGCTGGTATTCAGTACGGAGATGAAGACAGAGTGAACGGAGGCTTTGGAGAGCAATGGGGAGAATGGTTTCAAAGTAATCGGTTTGAGGCGTTAGAAGCACTTATTAATGAGGAATTTAAAAGCAGTTATGAGGATGCAGAAGCGTATATTGGAATGATGAGATATAAAGACGGAGAACCTTTTCAGTATTGGATTGGTATGTTTTTACCGGAAAATGCACAAATACCAAGTGGCTATAATTTTATTGACATACCCGAAGCCAAGATAGGAGCTTGCTGGCTGCATGGACCTGAACATGAATTATACTGTAATGAAGAAAAATGTGCCGATAAATTAAAACAGGACGGATTGGAATTAATGCAGGATGAGGAGGGGGCATGGTGGTTTTTTGAACGTTATGTTTGCCCAAGATTCACAGAGAAGGATGAAGAAGGTCAGGTTATTTTAGATATTTGTCATTATGTAAAATAAACAGCAAGTTTTCAGACAAGGTTTTGTTGTAAATTGGTAAGTAATAATAATTTATATAGATTTTTACTTCTTAAGAGGCAGTTGAGGTAGTTTCAGTATTACTACATATAAGATGTTATCTTCTCTAAAATGTTGTCTTTCTATGATTTGTTTCTGCAATTTCTGGTATCTTTTTAATGTGCAGCCTAAATAGTTTGGCTGCACATTGTCTTTTATTGTGTGTTGGTTGATTCTCCTCTCTTTATATCATGGTACTTTATTATTAAAGAAAAGATTAAGGTTCCAAAATATTAAACGGGCTAGTGTGTGTGCTTGTTTGAGCTATTATTTTCACTATAAAACTTGAGAGCTTCTCCTATGAATTTAGATGCGCCTTTTCCATATTTTTTATCCGTAATTTTTATATATTCGGGTTTGGTTAAATAAAGTTCTGCCATAAGTCCCCAATAGTTTTAACTTCACATAAGTCACTTTACTAACTAGTTTTATCTTACACTATGACACGTTGTCAGGGTCAATACTTTTTGCATTAAAATTAAAATATAAAATATAACAAATTTCGTCAATATTCATATATTAATAGTAGTTTTACTTCATGCAAATTTGTGTTGGCAGTTCAAAGCTAGCAGGCATCAGAAAGGGAATGGATATATTTATGAAGGACTTTTTATGGGGTCTTACCGGGCGGGTTGTACTTCCCTTTGACCCCTTATATACATTGAAAAGGCAGGGATTTAACCGGGCTATACAAAAATATCCCCTTGTCATCGTATACTGTCGGAATAAAAAAGATGTTTCTAATGCAGTGGTATGGGCAAGAAAACATAGTATACCAATACGTATTAGAAGCGGTGGACATAACTACGAAGGTTATTCCAATGGAGATTATCTCCTGGTAATAGATATCAGTGAAATGAAAGGGATTGAAATTGTAGAGGATACCAAACAACTTTATATAGAAACAGGAGTGACCAACAAACTGGTTTATGAAGTTGCAGCTTCTAAGGGATATCCTTTTCCAGGTGGCACTTGTCCGACAGTAGGAGTGAGTGGTTTTGCATTAGGAGGAGGTTGGGGGCTTTCCTGCCGGTATTTAGGACTTGGTTGTGACAGTTTAGAGGAAGTAGAGCTTGTAAACTATGAAGGAGACATCATTACAACGAACAAGAGGTGTAATACAGATTTATTCTGGGCACTGCGTGGTGCAGGAGGAGGCAATTTTGGAGTAGCCGTTTCGATGAGATTCCGGCTTCCAAAACGAATTGAAAAAGTTACGTTAATTGAAATTGATTACCTGCATGTAGATGCTGCTGAGCAAGAAGAATTTTTACGTGTTTGGCAGGATTGGCTAAAATGCGCGGATTACAGAGTTACTCTAATTGCACGTATCTATAATTCTAAACATGATGGCTTGGCTATGCTGGTACGGGGTATTTTCTATGGAGGTACAGAAGAGGCCAAAGATATTATGGCAAAATTTTTAGTATTGAAACATGCAGTCTATGCGTTCAGTTATAGTACTTTTTTAGAGGCAGTAACCATAATAGGAAGTGTATACCCGCCTTATGAAAAATTTGCTTCGGTCAGCAGGTTTGTAACCAGAGATTTTTTACAGCCAGAGATAGGGCAGGTTGTCGGTTTGATCCGTAAGCGGCCGAGTGGTTCTGTATTTACAGGTCTTTCTTTATATGCTCTGGGAGGAAAAGTAGCTGCTGTGAGAAAGGACGAAACAGCTTTCTTTTACCGCAAAGCCCAATATATAACATGGTTGGAAACGGTATGGGAGGAAAGAGAGTATGCAGCAGAAAACGAAGAATGGGTTAGGAGACGCTATCCGGTGTTAGCACAGTACACGACCGGATCCTATGTTAATTTTCCGTATAGAGGCCTAATCGATTACCTTGAGGCGTATTATGGAAGTCATATGGAGAGCTTAATAAAAGTGAAGGCTAAATATGATCCTTTCAATGTTTTCACTTACCCTCAGGGAATAATACCAACAATGGGACATGATTATCCGGTTCCGAAAGAACAAAGTGAACCTGATATATTCTTACCGGCTTCTGGTGATAGAGATGCCATGTATCGAGGCTTCCGCTATGTTACGGAGACTAGTGTAAAGTGAAAGCACCTTTACACGTTGAATTTAGGCATGCGAGCGAAGTCGCATGTGTGGACGTTAGTGTAAAGTAAAATTATTTTTTTACGTTTGTATAGAAAATATGCACAAAAAACACTTGTAAAATTTATAGGAATTGTCAATGGTAAATATAATTCAATTTGTTTATAATTACAGCAGATACAAAGTTTGTTACTGTTTAATCAGGCAAGACTTACATCAAATGGTGTAATTCTTGTCTTTTTTTATTTTAATAAATACGTTAAAACTGATGGGTAAAGGGTACGTAGAGATGAAAATAGTTCGCATTCTAAATAACAATTCAATCGTAGCTAAGGATGAAAATCAGCAAGAGTTTGTTCTATTAGGGGCGGGGTTAGGATTTAACAAAGTAAGGGGAGATGTGGTTGACGAAGCAAAAATTGAAAAGAAATTCGCACCTACGGATGGTAAGATAGCGAATCAATTTATGGAGCTGGTTAATAATATTTCCATGGATTGCATTCTATATTCTCAGCAAGTTATTGAAGAAGCTAAGATTAATTATGGTAAGAAACTGGCAGATACTATCTATATATCATTACCGGATCATATAGCCAATGCTTTGGAGAATGCAAAGAAGGGTATGCTTATTAGAAATCCTTTACTGCATGATATTAAACGGTTTTATAAAGATGAATATGCCATTGGGGAAGCTGCCTTGCGGGTAATAAAAGAGAAGACAGGAGTTATCTTGCCGACAGATGAAGCTGCATATATTGCTTTGCATTTTGTCAATGCAGAAATAGGAGAGACAAAAGATACGGCAATTGAAATAACAAAAATTATGCAGGAGATTTCAAACATTGTTAAAAACTTTTTTAAGGTAGAGTATAATGAAGAATCCTTGAATTATTACCGTTATATAACGCATCTAAAGTTTTTTGCCCAAAGAATTATTACCCGTACAAATTACCCCGACGGTGATGATGATTTATTGAATCTTGTAATTAAAAAGCACAGCAGGGAGTATGAATGTGTTCTTGAGATAACAGATTTTTTAGAAGAAAAATTTGGGTACTCCATCAGTTCGGATGAGCGTTTATACCTAACGGTGCATATTGCCAGAGTAGTAAATGCTATGTAGTAGTAGTTAATAGAATAGGATAAACCAAAGGGTTTGTTATGATTTAGTTCAGCAAGACTCGAAAGCAATCACAGAAAAGGACAGCAGTCTGATTCTGTAATCCGCTTTCGGGTTTTTTTATATAAAGCTGTAATCATAGTAGCACATAATAAAAAGGAGGATTTTTATGAATTATAGTCAATTAGCCGCAGATATTCTAAAATATGTAGGCGGACAGGGAAATGTTATCAGTGTTACCAATTGCATGACACGACTGCGCTTTCAATTAAAAGACACAAAGAAAGCCAATGTAGATTTGATTAAGAACCTTAAGGGGGTTCAGGGAGCTGTTACAAAGAATGGGCAATTTCAGATAATCATTGGAACTGATGTAGGAAATGTTTGTGAAGAAATTAAAAAGTTAGGTAATTTTGATGACAGTGCTTCATCAGCCGAAGAAGGTGAAAAAACAGGGATTATTAACACTTTCTTTGGAACGCTAACGGCTATTTTTACACCGATTATTCCTGCCTTGGCCGGTTCTGGTATGATTAAAGCACTCTTAGCCTTATGTGTTGCCCTGGGTGTAATCACAAATGATACCAATACGTACAAAGTATTTTTTGCATTTGCTGATGCTATCTTTTCCTTCATGCCGTTTATCCTTGCAATCTCAGCAGCAAAACGTTTTAAATGCTCACCATATATTGCAGTAGTTTTAGCAGGAGTCTTACTGCATACTAGCTTTACAGGGATAGAAGCTCAAGAATTCATAGTAAATATATTTAATGGTAATACCTTAACTTTGAAATATTTTACTATCCTTGGTTTTCTTCCGATTTTAGCGATTTCCTACGGTGGAAGCGTTATTCCGATTCTGTTGATTGTCTGGGTACAATCAAAGATTGAACCAATAGCAAATAAATTTTCACCAAACGCAGTTAAAGTATTCTTGGCACCACTGGTTACTATTATTATAACAGGACTTGTGGGATTGTTTATTGCAGGACCTTTAGGAAATATGATTGGTCAGATTTTAGCGATTGGATTTAACCTTTTAAATGACTATGCAGGATGGGTAATTCCTTTCCTTATGGGTACATTTACACCTTTTTTCATTATGACCGGCATGCATTATTGCTTCGCTCCGATTCAGTCAATTCAGTATGCGACCTTAGGTTACGGCACCATCTTAGGACCGGGTATGTTGTCCTCTAATATTGCACAGGGTACAGCTTCCATTGTAGTCGGTTTAAAATCTAAAAATAAAGAATTAAAACAATTGGGTCTTTCTGCTGGTTTTACCGGTTTAATGGGTATTACCGAGCCTGCATTATATGGTGTTACCTTAAAATATAAAAAGCCTCTTTATGCAGCCATGATTGGTGGTGGCTGTGCAGGTCTTTATGCAGGTATAACAGGAATTCATACTTTTTCCTCAACAACGGCAGGACTTTTAGCATTACCGGTATACATCGGGGGTGACAGCATTATGAACCTTGTTAATGCATGTATTACCATTGCAATTTCTATGGTTGTAACAGCAATCGCAACTCTGATACTTGGGTTTAAGGATCCGGTGGCAGTACCGGAGGCTTCTAATCAAGAAGTACAGCCCCTTATGAAACAAAAGATTGTTGCTGGAGCTCCCATTACCGGAAAGCCCGTTGCTTTATCAGAAGTAAAAGACGAAGGTTTTTCTCAGGGAGTACTTGGAAAAGGCATGGCAATTCTTCCCGCAGAAGGGAAGGTTTATGCGCCTTTAAATGCAATAGTAACCACTATTTTTGATACAAAGCATGCGATAGGACTTACCAGTGAAGAAGGCATGGAACTACTAATTCATGTAGGAATAGATACGGTGGAATTAGGCGGTAAATATTTTAATGTGAAAGTAAATCAGGGAGATAAGGTAAAAAAAGGACAATTACTGCTTGAATTTGATATAGATGGAATTAAAAGTGCCGGTTATGACACCACAACACCTATTATTGTAAGTAATTCGGATGACTATCTTGATATACTTGGTACCGACAAGTCTGCGGTAACAAAAGAGGAGGTATTTTTAACCATTATACCTTAACTCTTAAAAATATCATCGGTATAGTATCTAAATGAACTAATTCTTGAAAGGAAGTTGCTACTATGAGTTTTCCAACGGGTTTTTTATGGGGGGGTGCTATTGCAGCTAATCAATGTGAAGGTGCATATCTTGAAGACGGAAAAGGATTGTCCATCCAAGACGTAATGCCAAAAGGAGTGGTGGGACCAGTTACAGAAGAACCAACACCAGATAATTTAAAGCTGATAGGTATAGATTTTTATCACCGTTACAGGGAAGATATTAAACTTTTTGCGGAAATGGGTTTTAAGGTGTTAAGATTGTCAATCGCCTGGAGTCGTATCTTTCCCAAGGGAGATGAGGAAGTACCCAATGAAGCTGGACTTATCTTTTATGACAAGGTATTCGATACTTGCCTTTCTTATGGGATTGAACCTTTAGTAACCCTTTCACATTATGAAACACCATTGTATCTGGCGAAGCAGTATGACGGGTTTTTGAACCGCAAGGTGATTGATTTCTTTATCAGATATTGTGAAACGGTATTTCATAGATATAAAAATAAGGTGAAGTACTGGATAACCTTTAATGAAATCAATGCTGTCCGCCATTTTCCGCTTATGGGAGCAGGAATATTTACACCAAAGGAAAAATTAAGAGCACAGGATATTTACCAGACTGCCCATCATGAGTTTGTTGCCAGTGCCATGGCAGTTAAATTTCTTCACGAAATTATACCGGATGCAAAGATGGGATGTATGGTGCTTGGCGCCCTAAATTATCCTATGACACCACATCCACAAGATATGATTGCAATGATGGAACGGGATAGAGATTGTATGTTTTTTGCAGACGTACAGGCAAGAGGATATTATCCTTTATATATTAAAAAGCTTTGGGAAAAGGAAGGTGTTCATGTGGTTATGGAGCCGGGGGACGAAGAGGTTCTTCGTAACACGGTCGACTTTATATCCTTTAGCTACTACATGAGCAAATGCACCGCAGCAGACACTTCAATTTATGAAAAAGGAAAGGGGAATTTAACCTCCGGTGTCAGAAACCCTTATCTAAAAGAAAGTGAGTGGGGATGGCAGATTGATCCAGCCGGATTAAGGTATACGCTTAATTATTTCTATGACAGGTATCAAAAACCGCTGTTTGTGGCGGAAAATGGGCTGGGTGCCATTGACGAATTAATGCAGCTGCCAGATTTAACTTTCACCGTTTTGGATGACTACCGAATTACATATTTAAGAGACCATCTGTCAGAAGTAGAGAATGCCATTGAAGATGGAGTAGATGTAATGGGATATGCTGCCTGGGGATGTATTGATTTAGTTAGTGCGTCTACGGCACAGATGAAGAAACGTTATGGTTTTATTTATGTTGATAGAAATGAGGACGGAACCGGAAGTCTTGCACGCTATAAGAAAAAAAGTTTTGATTGGTATCAGCAGGTAATAAAAACCAATGGCGGAAGTCTAAAAAGTGAGCTTTAATAAATACATCAAATAATAAATTGCTGTAGTTCCTAAGACCTAAATAACGGTTGTTTAGGCCTTAATACTACAGCAATTTTTTCTACGAGTATCTTTATTCCGGCTAGCTGTAATAATCATAGCCTGTATGACATATTCATTAATATAGTAGAATTCATGAGGCGGTGAACCATGCAAAGGTCCTATCATAGAACAGGAGATTCTGAAAACGACGGAGAAAAAAGGTTGCCCTATCCGTATACAGTTGAAACTTTTATGGCTTATGTAGATGCAATACTTCCAAGAACACCGGGTTTGGCTAGGGAATATGGAGATGTACAACTATTCGGGGCTTTGGATCTTCTTACCTATGAGTACATCATATATACGTTAAACTTTGGAGGAGACATTTCACTAGCAGAACAGACAGCCGAGATGTTAAATATTGCAGCAAGGCAATTCGTAATTTTACAAGGTTACAGAAAACTGTTAAAGGATTCAAAATTCAAGAGAGGAGGAACCTTTTCTGCACTTTCCCCCATGGATCGCCTTCGAGCCATAATGCTGCTAAAACAGTTTACAATATATCTTACGGATTTGCCCTATTTGTTTCGTTACCAGCCCGACTTTGTATTAACACTGATAGGGGCATTAAGTAAATATACTATGATGGGCTATTATACCGAATGGTACGGTTATGGAGCCACAAGGCTTGCACCCCCTAATGACAGGGTATTGGAATTCTATCCTGTAAGCTGGGAACAGATAGGCTATCCAGGGCCTTCACTGGGTTATAGGGCACTGCGGGAACAGCCGGTGTCGTAATAAAATATTTGAAAGGTACAGGGTTTCAGTATGAGTTTTGACGCAGATGTTATTGTAATTGGTGCCGGTGGTGGCGGAGCTGTTGCAGCCAAGGAATTAGGAGAAAAAGGTATAAAGGTTTTAGTTTTAGAAGCCGGACCATGGTATGGTAATACAAAATGGCCTGACCCAAATGGAGACAAGGGGGCTGTCAGCAGCTCAAATTATGAGGATTTGAGTATTGAGGTGCTAAAACAGAATTTTACAGATTTAGAAAATGATATGAATGATTTTATAACAGGAAAATTACGTTGGGGTCCTGCAAACCGAAATGTGGGAATTTGGCCAAGAAGCTACAATGGTGAGGGACTATCCTGGCAAAATTCAGGAGTAGGAGGCAGCACTCTTCATTACTTTGGAAATTCTCCAAGAGCCTTTCCACAGGTAGTGGATAATGTATGGCCTATTTCCTATAGTGAGCTGGTACCATATTACGAAAAAGTAGAAAGGGAGCTTCCTGTCACTCCCGCAGCTACCACGGCAAAAGAGGAACTATTTTATTATGGAGCAAAAAAGAAAGGCTGGACATTACTTGAGGGCAAAGATATTACAACACCGGGATATCGACCACAGCCAAATGCTATTTTTCCGGTTAACCCATTGTTAAATGAGCCTTCTTTTGACATACAGACAAACCGTTCTGCAGGGTGTACTCTAAGGGGACATTGCATCAATGGATGTCATATAGGACCAACAATTGATACAGTAGCCAAGCGTTCTACCTTTGCAAGCTATATACCAAAAGCACTTCGTACTGGCAATGTTACAGTAAGACCGAATACTTTTGTTACGAAAGTGCTGACAGAAGAGGGTGAAGCTGAAGGTATTCATGCAGTGGGAGTTTTATACCGGGATACCTGGAACGGAGAAACCGGAGAATTAAGAGCTAAGGTTGTTGTCATGTCGGCTGGAAGTGTCGAAACACCAAGATTATGGCTCAATTCGGGATTGCCTGAAAATCCTTGGGTTGGAAAAGGAATGGTGAATCATTATTTTGATTGCCTGTCTGGTATATTTGAGGAAGAAACCCTTATGGAAAATATAGGGGTATCAGATGTGAAACCCTTTGTGGGTCAAAATGCAGCAGCAAGATTTGATTATCCGGGTTTGGGGGTTATACAAACCTTTGGAACTAGTCCAGGGTTATATGCATCCATGCTTTATGCTACCAGTGATAAGGGGTATCAAAACTTTAACCCGCCGGGACCGGATGCCCTTTGGGATATGGAAGGGATGGTTGCTGGCGAAAAATTAAAAGAATTTATGAGAGAATATCCGAGAACCATGAGTGTAGCACTCTTTGTGGATGATGATGTCAATCAGGAAAATGGAATAAGCCTTGATATGGAAGTGAAGGATGAGAACGGATATATTCCTGTGATTCATTATAAACCGAGTGCCAGTGATATAGAGAGGAGAGAAAGATTAGCAGTTATTGCTGCTGAAATATTACGTGCTGCGGGAGCAAAACATGTGGTTCGTGCTAATTGGCCTTCGGTTATTATGATACATATCATGAGTACTATGCGAATTGGGTTGGTAACAGATACCAATTGTGAGGCATTACAGGTTAAGGGTTTATATATAGCGGACAACAGTGTACTCTATAATTCTCTTGGAGGCCCTAATCCCACTCTGACCAATCAGGCAATGGCAACCCGTACGGCAGACAAAATAGTTGAGAAATATTTTCAAGCATAAATCCAATAGGAACAACAAGCTATCGGAAGGAACACTACAGTTTTTTAGAGTGTCCTTCCGATAGCTTGTTGTTTGATGGAAATAATCACCATTCTCTTATGAATCTGCTACAATATGTTATAAAATCGTACATATA
Source organism: Anaerocolumna cellulosilytica (assembly GCF_014218335.1). GTDB lineage: Bacteria > Bacillota > Clostridia > Lachnospirales > Lachnospiraceae > Anaerocolumna > Anaerocolumna cellulosilytica. Next base: position 2,253,374 of record NZ_AP023367.1, read on the forward strand.
TCCTTTCAAAAGAGTTCAAGTAATGAGTGATTGTATAACAACCTATACAAGAAAAGCTCCCGTAGTAAAAACTCCTGCCCGGAACAAGAAGCTTCCATACACCTTAGTTGAATCAGTAAAAAATAAAATAATAAAATAATGATACCGATATAAAAATTAGACTCCTTTTTTATGGATAATTATCCCAGTAAAATGAAAGTACAGCCAAGGAATGACAGAAGCTACCAGAAGTAAACTATAATTAAGGAGGGAATTTATGAAGCATTCAAAGGAGAAGGAAAAGTGCTTTCAAACAGGAGTCTGGCGCAGATTAATGGTGATAGGAATTGTTTTTTCTATGCTGATAGCAGTATTGCTGTCGCCTTCAGCGGGAAGAACAATGACTGCACAGGCAGCAACAGCTATAACGTCCATGTCACATTTTTCACCAGCAGATGGCCCAATAATTGCTAATTCAGGGGTGGATAAAGCAAGCTTTGGATTTGTAATGCCAGTATTTAATGGAGGGAATGCTACCTGGGAGGAAGTAGCCTCCGATCTAACAGTAAGGGTTAAAATAAACGGCAATTGGATGGACATTGACAGCAGTGGTATTTTTACCTATAACAAGAATTGGGGTCATTGGAGTGACAGTGGTTTTTATGGATATTGGTTTACCGTATCCCAAACTACTTATATCCAACTAGCTTCTAAGTCAAGAGGGGTTACTCTGGATTATACGCTGGAATTCACAAACATTCATAAAACAACCATAACATCCATGACAGCTACACAGGGACCGCAGATAACAGCAGGAGTTACAGGTGGTGCAGGGTTTACTTACCCGGTATTTAATGGGGATACCTCCATACCCTATTCTGCTGTAGCAGAGGACATAAAAGTATATGTAAAACCTGTTAACAATAGTGAATGGATAGATATTGATAACAATGCCGCAAGTGGTTGGATATATGATTATAACTTTGGTCAGTTTACAGACGGCGGTGGAGGATATTGGTTTACTGTGGGCGAATCGATTCATGTAAAGCTACAGTCTAAGACCTCAGGTGCCGCTTTAATTTATACAATTACCTACAATGAACCGGTTAGAAATTCTTACGTTCTAACTTCTTATGATGGTACAAACTATAAGGCAGGGGATAATGGTGCTATTGGCGTTCCTTTGCCAAAGATTGATGGAAATGCAGCGGTGAAATCAGAACTTGGGAATTTTGTGTATGAGATTCAGGTGAATGAAGCCTGGGTGGATTTAAGCGATACCAGTAAAAGCAGTTTTCAATATTCCGGAAACGGTTATAACCAACGCTCCGCTGCAAATCAATGGGGGTATTGGGTAGATCATATCTATGGTCTTTGGTTTCAGCCCATACAAACGGACATGGTACTTCGGATTGGTTATCCTCTTAACGGGCAAAAGGGAGGGGCAATAGGTAATAACTATATAACGTATACTTTTATCGGTAATCCCAATGCTCCAAGACCGGATAGTTCGGATATGGAGGACATAGAGCTTGGAACATCTGAAAACAGTCATATCAAAGGAATGAATCTGATTTGGAGCGATGAATTCAACGGTACTTCGCTTAACGCCAATGCATGGAATTATGACATTGGTTATTATCTAAATGATGACCCTAACACTTGGGGCTGGGGAAATAATGAATTAGAACATTATACAAACAGTGAGCGGAATGTTTATGTTAGAAATGGCAGCTTACATATAACGGCTCTTGAAGAACCTAAATCGTTTCCTCAGAATCCGAACCGTTATGCTCCCTACTCCTCCGGAAAAATAACGACCAAAGATAAATTCACGTTCCGGTACGGACGAATCGATTTCAGGGCAAAGCTTCCAAGAGGAAATGGTTTGTGGCCAGCATTATGGCTTCTGCCAAATGATAATGTATATGGTACCTGGGCAGCTTCTGGAGAAATTGATGTCATGGAGGCAAGAGGAAGAGTACCGGGGGCCAGCAGTGGTGCCATACATTATGGAGGTCAATGGCCAGCTAACACATATTTGGGTGGTGATTATCTATTTCCTGAGGGGCAGACCATTGATTCCGAGTATCATGTGTACAGTCTGGTATGGGAAGAAGATATTATTAAATGGTATGTAGATGGCAAGTGTTTCTTTAAGGCTACCAGTGAACAATGGTTTTCAAATGCTGCTCCGGGCAATCCACTGGCACCCTTTGACCAGGAGTTTTATATTATCATGAATTTAGCGGTTGGGGGGTGGTTCGATGGAGGAGTAGTACCTTCACCGGGCGACATTCCGGCAACGATGCAGGTAGATTATGTTCGGGTATATAAAGAAGGAGGCTCTGGTAATCCCGGTAGCATTCCTGTTACCGGAGTAACCTTAAACCAGACCATGGCGGAAGTAAATGTTTCAGAAAGTTTACAACTTAATGCATCTGTTTTTCCTGTAAATGCTTCAAATAAAGCAGTTAACTGGACAGTTGCCAACAATAGCATAGCTGCTGTTGACCAGACCGGAAAGGTGACTGGAGTATCTAAGGGAACTACAGTCGTTACAGTTACAGCAGAAGATGGGAGTAAAACTGCCCAGTGCCAGATTACAGTAAAGGAAGGTGGGTCTTCTGTAATTGTAATTGGGGATTCTGTACGAGGATTAAAAAAGATAGGAAATAATTTGGAGTTTTATGTGAATGGGGCGGAATTTGCTGATTTACATTACAGGTTAAATAATGGTATCCAGATGAATGTGGCTATGAATAGTTCGGGTAACAGAAATTATAAATATCCGTTAAATCAACTAAAACAAGGAGATGTTATAGAGTATTTCTTTACCTATAACCCGGGAGGCGGTGCATTAGACACACCGGTTTATACCTATATACATGGCGTAACCCAGTGAAAACTCAATATTAAAAAGTTGCTTTATGACTGGTAATATTGGGGAAAATATGGTATACTTACGAATATATAAATTCTAAAGGAGGTGGCTTACATGACAAGCTTTGATTGTATGGAAAAAGCGTATATTTTAATTTTGGAGGGAAAGCCGTTTGAATTACAAGAAAGGTGCAGATGTATTGCCAGACCGCCTGTTACAAGAAATTCAGGAATATGTGGAAGGATGTCTGGTATATATACCTAAAAAAGGAGATAAGGCGGGCTGGGGCTATATTAGTGGAGCCAGGCAGCTAATCGATAAGAGAAATAAGGGGATTCTTGATTTATTTGAGAAAGGGGAATCGATTCCTGAATTATCGGACAAATTTCACTTGGGTGAGGATACCATTCGTAAGATTGTATATCGGAAAAAATAGTTATAATCAAACTGTCCCTAGGAATCAGGTCTATACTATGAGATAATACATATGACCGGTCAATAAGAAACGAAAGGGGATGGTTGTGTTGATTCAAAAAATAGAGGTGTGTGACTTATAGTACTTTGTAGGATTCTGCACAAGGTACAGATATAAACACTCTAAGAAAGGCAATGGGTAAAACCATTGCCTTTTTAAAATGTTATGGTATAATTTATTTGACAAATAATACATATACAAATATATTTCCTAAAATTAATAAGCTTTATTATGATAGTCAATTGCGAAACCGTTATCTTATGTGTCAGAACCAGTCAAAAAACACCTAAAACAGGTTCCGATGCGGTGGCAGGCCACCTTTAATTTGGTGTTTTTGCCTACTTCCAACCTCTAGACCTATCGTTTTGCAATCACCTATTTATGATGAGGGTGTCAAAAGTCTTCATAAAAAAATAGAGCAGTAATTGGCACAAGCAAGAGAACGAATGTGCGAATTACTGGTTCTATATAATAATTTGTGCTTTTGACACCCGAATCCGATTATTATATTAAAATAAGGAGAGGTTTTTATGTTAAGTGAATCGGGAATAAGTCAAATAAAAGAGGCAATCAAAGAGGGAGTTGATCAAAAGTTCATTGCAGGAGCAAATTTATTAATTTATAAAGAGGGTAAAGAAGTCTTTTACCATGAAGAGGGGTATGCGGACCTTAATACAGGTAAACCAATAAAGAGAGACACAATTTTTCGTCTGTATTCCATGAGTAAACCGGTTACGGCAGCAGCAGTAATGATATTAATGGAACGAGGCAAAATAGATTTGTATGACCCAGTAAGTAAATATCTGGAGGGTTTTCAGAATCAGAAAGTTGAACAGGACGGCAAACTGGTGGCAGTGGAGCGGGAAGCTACTATAAGGGATTTGCTATTTATGACCGCAGGTTTAGTATATGGAGGAAATGATAGAGCAGGAAAAGAAACCGAGGCCTTATTTCTTGAGATAAATGAAAAGCTTCTGGGGGAAAAGCCGCTTGAAACGGTTGAAATAATGAATCGTCTTGGGAAATGTACACTCTCCTTTCAACCAGGTGCCAGCTGGCAGTACGGAACCTCTGCTGACGTATTGGGAGCAGTGGTGGAGGTTGTAAGCAAAAAGCGTTATGGAGAATTTTTGCGTGATGAATTATTTTTACCTTTAGGAATGAAGGATACTGGTTTTTGGGTAACACCGGACAAACAAGATCGTCTGGCTGTAACCTATGAAGAAGATAAAAAGGCAGGTTTAATACCTTATTATGGGAATCATCTGGGTATAAATAACCGCATGGATAGGGAGCCTGCTTTTGAATCCGGTGGAGCCGGATTGGTATCAACGGTAGATGACTATATTCGATTTGCAACCATGCTGATACAAAGAGGAACCTATGACAACTTCCAGCTATTACGGCCTAAAACGGTTGAATACTTAACGACAGGTACGTTAAATATGCTTCAGCAAAAGAACTTTGACCTATGGCAGAACTTAGGGTACAGTTATGGAAATCTTATGCGTATAATGACAGATACCACAAAAGCAGGAACGCTTGTGAGTGCAGGTGAGTATGGATGGGATGGCTGGCTGGGGCCTTACTTTAGTAATTGCCCGAAAGACAAATTAAGCTATTTATTCATGATACAGAAAACAAATGCCGGAACAACTCCTTTAACCAGAAGACTACGCAATATAATTCTTAGCTCTTGTTGTGATTAAGGAGAGCCGAAGCAATATATAAATTCTAAGAACATCCTCTGAATAGTTATCACCGGAGGATGTTTTTTATCATTATAGTAACAAAACTCTATAAGTGGTTTTCATCATATATATTATTTGATAAATTGTATGCTTGACATACAAATGAAATTAATGTATACTAGGCATACAAAAGTTAGATAACACAAACTTCGGAAAGGATAAGTTGACATGTATATACCAAAAGAAAGTCCAGCCAGTTATTATAAATTGCTTCATCAGAAAAGAGTAGCAGAGTTATTTTTATGTGCCTTGCGGTTTGATTTATTTTCTTGCTTAACAGAATGGGAGACAGCGCATGAAGTTGCTGCAATCAGAGGGCTAAAGGAACGAAGTGTTGAATTAGTTCTAAATGCTCTTGCAGCAACAGGCTTTCTTGAAAAATCCTCCGGAAAGTACCGTAATACAGCACAGAGCAATGAATTTTTAGCTGCCGGCAGTCCGGTAGATATTAAAGAGAGCTTGTTGTATCGAGAAGCCATGATGTCATTAAGTACTTTGGATACCCGTCTGTTAACCGGTCCGGATGAAAGAACACGGGAGAGAAATCTTGGAGTAGAGGCTTATGATTTTAAGGAAACTGCCAGAATTAGTATACCGGAGATGTACACAGGACGAGTACAGAACTTTATGAAAGAAGTTAAGGATATATATCAAGATAAACAACCAAAGAAGATACTGGATCTTGGTGGAGGTTCAGGTGTTCTCGCCATTGAATTAGTGAAAGCATTCACTAATTGCCAAGGGGTCATCTTTGAATCCCCCCAGGTCACAGAGATTCCTGAGAAATTAGTAAGAACGGAAGGAATATCAGAAAAAATCAGTGTTTTAGAAGGTGATTTTATGGAAGATGATTTTGGTGGAGCGTATGACTTGATTATAGCAGCGGGTATTTTGGATTTTACCAAAGGTAATCTGGAGAATTTGTTAAAGCGTCTTTATGATGCTCTGACGAAAGAAGGAATGTTGTATGTAGTAACGCATCAGGTAGATAAGGATTATTTATCACCACCGGAAACTATATTGGGTTGGTTATCAAGTCATCTGGAGGGTTTGGATATACTTTTAACTGAGGAGATAATTGAGACTGCTTTGCATAAGCAAGGATTTGTAAGAAAGAAGGAAAGCTTAACCGGTGGAACCTTACAGGGAATTAAGGCTAAGTTTTATGGTAAGAACTAAAGTTTATACGGGTAAGAACCTTTTTTTTTAGGATTTTTATGAATTTAATCAGTAGGCAACTGCAAGACTCTAATCTAGAGGCAGGAGAAAAGAAGGAGTTATTAATATTTATGGATAAAGTGCAAGATACTATCATACGTGATTTTATAAAATTAACAGAGAAGATAGCAAATGGCAAAGTGAATATACTTGATTTTGGATCGGAGGATATGACTTTTTACAGAGGAGAAATCCATATGCTAAAAATGATTGGAGATAATCCGGGCATATTTGGTTCAGAAATGGCTAGAAATTTTAATATAACAAGAGCAGTGGTAGCAAAGACTGTCCGTAAGCTAGAGGAAAGAAATTTAATATACAGGCAGGATGATGAGAAGGATAAGAAACGTTATCGGCTGTTTCTTACAGAGAAAGGCTTACAAGCATATATAATGCATCAGGAGTACCACCGTCAGGCTGATAAGCCCCTATTTGACTATCTGGATAGCCTATCTGAAAAGGAACTAAAAACAGTCAAAGATTTTTTATATCACGCAAATGCCTTGATAGAACAGCACTTTTAAGGAATAAAATACAAAGCTGCGGTAGCATGGAGATTTATTATGAAAAATAAGATTATAGTAGTAGGCGGTTATGGCTCTGTTGGTCAGATTATATGTACGGAGCTTGCAAAATATTTTCCGGGTATGGTTTATGCGGCGGGCAGAAGTTTTCAGAAAGCAGAAGCATTTACAGTGAAATCCCAAGGTGCGGTAAAGCCCATGGAATTAGACGTTACAAAGACATTAGATAGAGAATCTATTGAAGATGCAAGATTAATCATTATGTGCTTAGATCAGCTGGATACGGAATTTGTTAGAGCTGTATTTCAGTACGGCATTGACTATATAGATATCACTGCAGGCAGCGATTTCTTAATTGAAGTAGAGAAACTTAAGAAAGAGGCTGTTGCCGGTGGTTCAACAGCACTCTTAAGTGTAGGACTTACCCCAGGGTTAAGTAATCTTATGGCATTAGAAGCAAGCTGCCGCCTGGATTATACAGACAGTATTGATATTGCCATAATGTTAGGCTTAGGTGACAAACATGGTGATGCTGCTATACAATGGACACTGGATAATATGAATCAAGAGTTTTCATGGATAAACCATGGTAAGACTGAAAAAGCTTCTAGTTTCAGAGATAAAAAAAGGTTTTATTTTGGAGAAAATCTCGGGTATATGAGGGCATACCGCTTTCCTTTTTCTGACCAGCATACCATTGCAAAAACTCTTGAAGTTCCCGTAGTAAAAACAAGGCTATGTTTTGATTCTGCCATAATAACGGAAGGTATCGCCTTAATGAAAAAAATAGGTGGGCTTAGTGTGTTAAAGAATCAGACTGTCCGGCATATAGTTGAAAAAGCAATGGAGAACTTACCCTTTGGGACTGATAAATATGCTCTAAAAGTGGAGGCAGCCGGTAAATTGAACGGTAAAAGTGTAAAGTCTGAACTTCTGATAGAAGGGCAAAAAGAGGCTGAAATTACTGGTATAGTGGCAGCTGCCTCTGCCAGATATTTGTATGAAGGAGATTATCCTAAAGGAATATATCATATAGAACAGCTCTTTGATTTTAGGATACTTCCAGTTCAAATTAAGAAGAAGATGAAAAAGAGGCTCCTTTTACATTAGGGCCTCTTTTAAGATTATACCATTCTTTTACAGGAAAGTAACAAATTAATTCTTTTCGTGCTTCCCATTATGGGTACTAATTTTTTCACCGTGTATGATACCTAAGTCGGAATTATGCTTTGGGTCCATTTTACGCAATTCGGGGTTACTTTTTTCACGGTCTTTTATTCTATTCTTATTATTATCCATACGTACTTCCTTTCTGCTTCAATAGTTGCAATTTATAAGAACTTAGAAAGTCAATGAGTAGCAGAAGTAGTATTTGTATTTTTAAAATGTTTATGATAAAAAGTAGTGTTTTATAGGGAATTAACTTAAAATAAATTTTTAGGCACACTATAAATGGGCGTCGAGCAAAACCACATTTATAGTGTACCTGTATATGAAATCTACTCCTACCTGTGACTATATAGCACCGTATATTTTTAGACTTCCCCAAAAAACTAATGAATGTACGGATAGTTACACTGTTAAAGGCATAATTGTATCTTTAAAAAATTCTCTGGCTGTTTCCTGTTGTATATGGTAGGCTGTTCCGTTAACAGATACGGCAACACCTGTTCCCTGACACTCCCTCATACAAAAATTAGCTTTAAAATCAACTCTATCATGGAGTCTATTTTCTTCTATCAGTTGTTGAAATAACTGTATAATATTATAGGAACCCTTTAAATGACAGGAACTTCCAATGCAGACACTCAGTTCAACCATATTATTCCTCCTCTTCCCCAGCAGCATAATGTACGTGGAGCAGTTCGTGCACACGCCCTTTTAATATGCCGTTATAGAGGGACATCATCAGAGGATTTTCTTCTGAGCGTTTGATGTTGGTTAATCTGTCCGCAGAGTAGAGACCTTTTCCTCTCGTGGCTTTTTCTTCGGAAGAAGCAAAAGGCTGACCGGCACCACTTACACATCCGCCGGGACAAGCCATGACTTCTACAAAATCATAATGCTCACCGGCTTTGATTCGCTCTATTAAATCAGAAGTATTTTTTAGTCCGCTCACAATGGCAACCTTTAATTCACGGTCGCCATACATAACCGTAGTTTCTTTTACACCTTCCATACCTCTGGCTCCCTGATAAGCAATTGACATAAGAGAGGTATTTGACTTATCGGAGGATAGACGTCTTAAAACAGCTTCTGTGACACCTCCGGTTACGCCAAAGATAAGACCGGCACCGGTCATAGTACCAAAAGGCATATCAACAGCTTCCGGTTCTAAATCGGTAAAGACAATACCGGATTCCTTAATCATTTGAATTAATTCCTGTGTAGTGATTACATAATCCACATTTGGAATATCCTCTATCTTAAATTCATCTCTGGCTGCTTCAAATTTTTTTGCGGTACAGGGCATAACAGCCACGTGTACGGGACGTCTGCTGGAGGTTCGGCCATGTTCCTTGATAACAGAAGCAAACATCTGCATGGGAGAACGGCAGGTTGAGACATTAGGTAAAAGTTCAGGATAATTTTTCTCACAGTAATTCACCCAGGCAGGGCAGCAGGAAGTAAATAATGGCATATCCGTGTCACCCGCCTCTAATCTCTTTATGAATTCACCTGACTCCTCCAAAACGGTTAAATCAGCACCGGTGGAGGTATCGTATATCTCGTCAAAACCCATACGTCTTAATGCAGCAACAATCCTACCGATAGCATTATCACCGCCGGTTAACCCAAATTCTTTTCCAATAGCGACTCTAACAGCAGGAGCAATCTGAACGGATACTTTGGCAGATTTATCATCAAGAGCCTCCCAAACCTTGCTTTTATCATTTTTAACTACAAGTGCACCAGTAGGGCATACGGCGGCACATTGTCCGCAGCCAACACATGGAGAGGAGGAGAGCGGTCTGTCAAAAGCAGTACTGATGGTCATTTTTGAACCACGGTGGGCAAAGTCTATGGCACCTACATTTTGCACCTCATTACACATGCGGACACAGTCACCACAGAGTATACATTTGTTCTGATCCCTGGTAATGCAAAGAGATGAATCATCAATATTAGGTTCTGCTTTAGTATTTGGAAAGCGAACTCCTTCAATATTAAATTTCATTGCAAGATCTTGAAGCTTGCAAGTACCATTATTACTGCAAGTGGTACAATCCCTGCAATGGTTCGCTAACAGCAGTTCAAGAATCATTTTCCGGTATTTGCGGAGTCTTTGTGTATTCGTACGAATCTTCATACCGCCTTTCGGAGGTGTGGAACAGGCTGCATCCAGCCCTCCCCATTCATTTTCTACCATACACATACGACAGGCACCATATATAGAGAGCTCGGAATGATAGCAAAAGGTAGGTAACTTAATTCCGGCCTTTCGTATTAATTGAAGTAGATTCTTTTCACCGTTTATTTCTACAGGAATACCATCTATAATTACAATTTCATTATTATTCATATAAAATCTCCATTCTTCCAAAATTCAGTGAATTTGAGCGTGAGCATTTTCAAACTAATCCTCCTTGATTGCATGGAAAGGACAGGTAGTAATACAAGCCTGGCACTTAATACATTTTAACTGGTCAATTATAAATGGTTCTTTTACCTTACCGGAGATAGCACCAACTGGACAGGCTCTGGAACATTTCGAGCAGCCTTTGCACAAGGAAGAATCAATTTCTATTTTCTTTAGCTTCTGACAGCTTCCTGCCGGACAACGTTTTTCATAAATATGTGCTTCGTATTCATCACGGAAACTCTGAATGGTGCTAACTACCGGGAAGGCTGCTGTTTTTCCAAGGCCGCAGAGCGCAGTGGCAGAGATGGTATCAGCTAGCTCTAAGAGCAGTTCAATATCTCCGTCCTCACCTTTTCCTTCAACAATCCGTTCTAAGATTGCCAACATACGTTTGGTACCTTCACGGCAGGGAACGCATTTACCGCAGGATTCATTCTGGGTGAAGTTCATAAAGAAGCGTGCTACCTCCACCATACAGGTGTTGGAATCCATAACTACCAGACCGCCCGAACCTATCATAGCACCTGCTTTCTTTAGAGAATCAAAGTCAAGGGGCAGGTCAAGATGTTCTTTTGTAAGACAACCGCCGGAAGGACCTCCGATTTGTACGGCTTTAAATTCTCCGTTGTCCTTCATACCACCGCCCACATCAAAAATAACTTCTTTTAGGGTAGTGCCCATAGGAACTTCAATTAATCCGGTATTTTCTATATTACCTGTCAGGGCGAAGGCTTTGGTACCGGGACTTTTCTCAGGACCGATACCTTTATACCAATCGGAACCATTGCATATAATTAGGGGAACATTGGCAAAGGTTTCTACGTTATTTAGTACAGTCGGTTTATCAAAAAGACCATGTTCCACCGTTCTTGGCGGCTTTACTCTTGGCATACCTCTGTTACCTTCAATAGATGCGGTTAAAGCACTTCCTTCGCCGCATACAAAGGCACCGGCACCCCGGTTGATGTGAAGACGGAAGGAGAAGTCTGTTCCCAGAATATTATCGCCTAATAAGCCTAATTCCTCTGCTTGGGAAATGGCAGTTCTTAATCGGTTTACTGCCATTGGATATTCAGCACGAACATAAATATACCCCTCATTTGCACCACAGGCAAGACCGGCTATCATCATACCTTCTAACATTCTGTGAGGGTCACCTTCCATAATACTTCTGTCCATGAAAGCACCTGGGTCACCTTCATCTCCATTACAGACAATATATTTTTGTTCTGTATTCTGTCGTTTTACCTGTGACCATTTTCTGCCGGTAGGAAAGCCACCGCCGCCTCTTCCTCTTAGGTTGGAGTCTGAGATTTCCTGTATTATTTCATCGGAAGTCATGGAAAAAAGAGCTTTTTCAAATGCCTCATAACCACCAAAACCAAGATATTCATTAATAGAAGTAGCATCAATATGTCCGCAGTGGTCAAGTACCAGACGAGTTTGTTTTTCATAGAAAGGTATTTCATTCTGCTTTTTACGAACAATACCACCTTTTTGATAAGCCAGCCGTTCGATATGTTTATCTTTAAGAATAGTTTCTACTACAATTTCTTCACAATCAGCAAGAGAAACTTTTGTATAGAGATAACCCTGTGGCTCAATTCGTACAAGTGGCCCCATTTCACAAAATCCATGACAGCCGCTTTTTTTCATTCCCACTGCATCATGAGGCTCCTCCTGTAGTTCTACGGAACAGGCCTCGCCGTGCTCCTTTATAAGTTCAGTCAGTCTATCAAATATTTCAAGGGAGCCACTGGAGATACATCCCGTACCTGCACAAACAAGTATTTTTTTCGTTTCCGCCGCAAGCGAAGCTTCATATATGCTTCTAAGCTTTGCTAAATCTTCCCTGCAAGTCAGCATATTACTCTTCCTCCTTTAATTCATTTAAAAGTTCGGCGGCCTTATCCGGTGTCATGGCAGGATAAACCTTGTCATTTACGGTAAGAACCGGAGCCAAACCACAGGCACCCAGACAGGATACAGTTTCAACAGTAAAGGTAAGATTGTCTGTTGTATGCTTCGTTTCAGACAGACCCAGTTCTTTGCGGAGTTTTTCTAAAATGGGGATAGATTTTCTTACATGACAAGCTGTTCCGTCACATACTTTGATTACGTACTTACCTTTGGGTTCTAAGGAAAAATTCTCATAGAAAGTTGCTACACTATAGATTTTCGCCTCACTAACGGAAAGCTTTTTCGCAAGATAAGGAAAAATTTCTTTCGGCAGGTACCGATAGTGTTCTTGTATACTTTGGAGAATGGCAATAATTGCACTTTGTTTACATCCAAGCTCAGTTATAATAGTATCTACAACCTGGAAGTCAAATGTTTCATTCATAAATTTCCTCCGATCTGTTTTCCTTTGATTATGTATTACAATGATTCTTTCTCATACTTTCTGTTAAATCTTTAGACAGCTTTGCCAGTGAAAAGGCCATATCCTCATTTTGAATTAATATGTGATCCGGAACGGTTAGAGGTACAGGTGTAAAGTTCCAGATAGCAAGGATACCACTCTCAATCATAGAGTTACAGGTAATCTGAGCCTCTGTAGGTGGTACTGTAAGGATACCGATTCGTACCTTCATTCTATTGCACAAATCCTTTAGCTTATCAGCCGCAAGGACTTTCTTTCCAAATATGGTACTGCCAATCATTGCTTCATCGCTGTCAAAGGCAGCAACAATAGTAAGACCGTATTTTGAAAAACCATCGTAGGAGAGAAGAGCACGTCCTAAGTCTCCCACACCGACCAATATGGCACTGTCTGCATTGTCAAAACCTAAATATTTTTCAATATCTGCTATCAAATTCCTGGTTATATACCCAATTTTAGGACGGCCTCCCGTACTTATTAATGCTAAATCCTTTCTTACCTGCACATCGTTTAGCTTTAAGGCCTCAGCAATGGTTGTTGCGGATATGTTCACAACCTTGTCTTTTGGTAAAGACTTTAAATAGTTCAGATATATGGGCAGCCGTCTGAGTGCTTGCGTGGAAATGGATTTATATAACATTAACTGGCTCCTTCCCCCTTAAGATAGGAATCAATTGCTTCTGCCGCAGTTTTACCCGCTCCCATAGCAAGGATAACGGTTGCAGCACCGGTTACGGCATCACCGCCGGCGTATACACCGGTTAAAGAAGTAAGGCCAGTTGCTTCATCCACAATAATGCCACCCCAATTTCTTATGGACAGACCTTTGGTAGTGTCTTTAATCAGGGGATTAGGGGAAGTACCGATGGACATAATAACACAGTCAGCTTCCATTTCAAATGCACTGTTTTCTAAGGGAACAGGTTTACGACGTCCGGAGTCATCCGGCTGGCTTAAGGTCATCTCCTGACAGCACAATCCGGTTACCCATCCATTGCTGTCACCCTTAATTTCTATGGGTGAGGTCAAAAGTTTAAACTGTATCCCTTCTTCCTTAGCATGTTCCACCTCTTCATGCCGGGCAGGGAGTTCATTTTCCGTACGGCGGTAAACAATCGTTACTTCCGCTCCCAAACGTTTGGCGCATCTTGCAGCATCCATGGCTACATTGCCGCCCCCGACAACCATAACCTTTTTACCTTTTTGAATCGGAGTAGTACTATCCGGTGTGTAAGCTTTCATTAGATTGACACGGGTCAGAAACTCATTGGCAGAATAGACACCTTTCAGATTTTCACCTGGTATGTTCATAAAGTTTGGAAGTCCGGCACCGGAACCGACGAATACTGCTTCAAAGCCATATTCGTTCTGCAATTCTTCAATGGATAAGGTTTTACCTATAATCACATTGGTAGCAATTTCAACACCCAGCTCTTTGAGCGCATTGATTTCTTTTTGGACGATTGCTTTGGGTAAACGGAATTCCGGAATACCATAGACTAACACACCACCTGCCAGATGAAGCGCCTCAAAAATGGTGACAGAATACCCTTTTTTTGCCAAATCACCGGCACAGGCAAGCCCAGAAGGACCGGAACCAATAACAGCGATTTTATGACCGTTAGAGGCTGGCTTCGTTAATTTTGTATTACCGTATGTATTCTGATAATCTGCTACAAAACGTTCCAGTCTTCCAATGGCAACAGGTTCTCCTTTGATTCCACGGACACATTTTTGCTCACATTGGCTCTCTTGAGGACAGACTCTGCCGCATACTGCCGGCAGGGAACTAGAGCGGGAGATAATTTCGTATGCGGTATCAAAATTCCCTCTGGCGGTTTCCTGTATAAAGGCAGGTATATCAATCCGGACGGGACAACCGCTAATGCAAGGTTTATGCTTACAGTTTAGACAGCGATTTGCTTCATCAATTGCCTGTTCTTTGGAATAACCTAAGGCTACTTCGAGAAAATTCTGATTACGTACCTGAGGCTCCTGAGCAGGCATTTCGTTTTTGGTAAGAGACATATTCGCCATATCATTTTACCTCCATTTCATACAGATGACAGACCTCTTCGTGAGCTCTGCGCTCGAAAGGCTTATAAATAGAAGAACGGGTTAAGGCCTCATCAAAATCAATCTCGTGCCCATCAAAGTCGGGGCCGTCTACACAGGCGAATTTTGTCTTTCCACCAACACTTAAACGGCAGCCGCCACACATTCCGGTTCCATCAATCATGATAGGATTCATACTGGCGAGGGTTTTTATCTGATATTCTTTTGTGAGAGCACAGACAAACTTCATCATGATTAATGGTCCGATTGTAATAACGGCATCATATTTCTCGCCGGATTCAATTAAAGTTTTTAGGGCATCGGTAACAAGTCCTTTCGTTCCGTAGCTGCCATCATCTGTCATTAATACAAGTTTATTGCTTACTTTTTTAAATTCTTCTTCCAAAATAACCAGCTCTTTGTTACGAAAGCCTGTTATGGAATGCACCTCACAACCTTGTTCATAAAGCTTTTTTGCAACTGGGTAAGCGATGGCACACCCCACCCCACCGCCTACAACTGCAACTTTCTTAAAATCTTCAGTCTCGGTTGGTCTTCCCAAAGGACCGGCAAAATCTTGAATGTTCTCTCCCTCCTTAAGATGGTCAAGAGCCTGGGTAGTAGCACCGACAATCTGATATATAATGGTTACAGTTCCCGTTGCCCGATTAAAATCAGCAATGGTTAAAGGGATACGCTCACCATTACTATCCACTCTGAGGATAATAAATTGTCCCGGTTCTGCTTTTTTGGCTATCAGTGGAGCTTCCACTTCCATAAGCGTGACGGTAGGATTTAAGCTTTCCTTTTTTACGATTCTGTACATATTCTTCTCCCATTTAATAATAGTTAATTCGTTATAATTTTAACAAATTAGGAGCTAAGGGTGTAATATAAAGATTGAATATCGATATGTGAATATCGATATAATAAGAGCGATATAATTTGAGAATGATTCTTAGTAAATGATAGATTTGAACTTTTAACAAGTTACACTAGCTAACATTCCATGTTCCAGTTGTTTACAGATGTAGTACTGCCATTAATCTGGTGGGAAATGTTTTTAATTTCAATCTGAAAGTAGAGATAATAAAGGCAGAATGAAATGCACTAAGGTTAAATTGTGATAAATTGAAATAAGAAGTGATATATCGATAATTAGATATCGATATATCACTTCTTATATAGCCCGTATTTTATCTATGAAAGCTCGCCTATAATAGTTGGCTTAATAACAATTTTATTATATTGTTCAATCCAAGGTTTCTAAATACCTTATTATGCATCATATGATTTAAGCTTATTAATAATGAGTTAAGTAAAATGATAAAAGGCTACCTGGTTTTTAGCCATATAGAGCTTATCTATCAGTTTTCTGTCGAGAGTGGTAAGTGAATATTCCTTGGGGTAAATTAACACATCTTTATAACGGATATCTGAATCGGCACACTTTCTTTGTATCACACCCCAAGTTCGCAATAGTTCTTCTTGCAGGGGTGAGCTCCACATGTATGAATTAGGCAATGATGATAATAAAGTAAGTCTGGTATACTGATCACCGACATAGATGGTTTTGTGAATATGATTGCTATCAGGCAGAGGCGTTTCACCAGCGGATATGTAAGGGATAGCAGTGTCTCCTGGAAGAATCTCTAAGCAATCGGCTAATTTATGCTTAAGTAAAACCTTTTCATGTGCTATTTTATGATTTTCCGACATAATAGCCATACAATCGAATTCCCATATAAGGTCATAATTTAGCTCTTTTTCTTTGAGATAATTTAAAAAATATGTTTCATATACAGTTTGATAACGAATGACACCCAAATCAAATTTATCGTAGAGTATATTATTGATTGCTTCAATGGAGCCTGCCTCCTTCATGCAGATTTCTATTTCTTTGGAATGCTCCAAGTCCTTAATAAACTGAATAAAGCCATCTTTTAAATAACTTCCGTAAGGAAGAGATATATTAAGATATTGTTTTTGGGTATCGTCTTGCTGGTTCAGGGCTTCCATCTTTTCTATCTGAGCCAGAATATTTTTGGCATAAACTAAAAATTCCGCGCCTTTTTGGGTCGGAATGACTCCCTTAGAGGTTCTTTTAAAAATAGATATCCCCAGAGAATCTTCTAGTTCTTTTATTGCCTTACTTAAATTAGGCTGAGCCATATACAGGGTATCTGCTGCCTGAGTAATGGAGCCAAAGCGCTCTACCTCAACAGCATATTTATAATATAAAGTGTTCATGTATACCTCCCATAAAATTAATCAAAGCATATGTTCCTTTAGCTTATCTTTTAGATGCTGTGATAGTATAGCAAGAGAAGCAGCCATGTTTTCATTCCGAACCATGATTCCCTCCGGTGTAGTAAGCCTAATGGGAGAAAAGTTCCAGATAGCTAAAATTCCTCCTGCAACCATCTGGTCGCAAACAGTCTGCGCCTGATTTGCAGGCACGGTTATAATTCCAATATGGATATTTAACCTGCGGCAGACACTGCTTAATTTGCTGACAGGAAGAACTTTTTTTCCGTTGATTTCAGTATCGATTAAACCATCCTGATTATCAAAGGCAGCAACTATATGCATGCCGCTTATTTCAAATCCTTTATAAGAAAGCAAAGCTTTTCCAAGAGATCCTGCGCCAACCAGAACCGCATCTTTTACATTATGATAACCTAAAAGTTCCTCCATATTATAGATTAAATCCTGGATATAAAAACCGGCTTTTGGTTTTCCCTTTGAGGAGCTGACTGCTGCCAAATCTTTTCTCACCTGAACCTCATTGAGTCCCAAATCTGCTGCTATGGCGGGGGAGGCTATCTGGGTGATACCTTTTTTTTGAAGTTGCTTTATATAATGCAGGTAGTATGGCATACGTTCCAATGCCTGCGTGGATAATGCAATAGGTGTTACTTTTTCGTTTTTCATAGGTACCTCACTTTGATATCAGTATCTCATTATCGATATTATAATACTGGAAGGAAAAGCTGTCAATCATTATGCCTTTTAATAAAAAAGTTGTTAGAAAAGAGAAATATAAATAAGGGAGAAGTGTTTGATATTTTACAACAATCACTAAACAAAAGGTTTAAATTTTTAGAACAGTTGTTAGTTTTATAATAATAATAATAATATAAAATTATTAATGTACTTTGAATAAACAAGAGCTTTATTAATTTTATGATGCATGAAATATCAGGAGGAAACAAGGTTGAATAAAAATATTCAACCCCTTGATTTGTACGCGACCAATGGCCGCAGATGGGAGCTGAAAATGAAAATAAAACCGTTAAAAAATCATTTACTCGTTGAAATGGTAGAAAATGATGAATCCACAAAAAACGGTATTATACTAGTCGGAAATGCAAAGGTTGAATCTAACATAGCAAAGATTGTTGAGACGGCTGATATTTATGATGAGAATCAGGATATCATGTTAAAAGGGGATAAGATTATTATTAATCCCCACCTTGGTACAAAAATTAATTTTAATAATGCGGAATATCTTATTATTAATCAAAAAGATATTTTAGCAGTATTAATGTAATTAGAGAGGATATGTTTTATGTCAAAAAAAATTATTTATGGAGAGGATGCCAGAAAGGCTTTAAAGGCAGGACTTGATACGTTAGCGGATACAGTAAAGATAACTTTGGGTCCAAAGGGCAGAAATGTTGTATTAGATAAACAATATGGAACGCCATTAATTACTAATGATGGGGTTACTATAGCAAAAGAGATGGAACTTACCAATGCTTTCGAAAATATGGGAGCGCAGCTAGTGAAAGAAGTAGCAACGAAGACCAATGATGTTGCCGGAGACGGAACAACCACTGCCACTTTGCTTGCGCAGGCTATGGTACGTTATGGTATGAAAAATATAAGTTCCGGAGCGAATCCAGTACTAGTGAAAAGAGGTATAAAAGCAGCAGTTAAGACAGCGGTAGTAAGTATTGCAGAGAATTCAAGTAAAGTAAATTCAGCAACGGATATCACTACAGTAGCAGCTATATCGGCTGGAGATTATGGGATTGGACAACTCATTTCGGAAGCAATGGACAAGGTGACAGTAAATGGTGTCATTACAGTGGAGGAATCAAAAACAGCCGAAACGCAATGCGATGTCGTGGAAGGAATGCAGTTTGACAGAGGTTACATCTCACCTTATATGGTTACCGATCAGGAAAAGAAGGAAGCTATAATTGATAATGCATACATATTAATAACGGATAAAAAGATAGCTGCAATCACAGAAATTCTGCCCATACTTGAAGAGGTCGTGCAATTCAGTAAAAAACTGGTAATAATAGCAGGGGACGTAGAGGGTGAAGCTCTGACAACTCTGGCAGTAAATAACATGAGAGGAACCTTTACCTGTGTGGCAGTGAAGGCGCCTGGATTTGGCAACAGAAGAAAGGAAATCCTTCAGGATATTGCTATTTTAACCGGGGGTGAAATGATAAGTGAAGAAATAGGGTTTGAGCTAAAAAATACTACGTTGAATCAGTTAGGACAAGCAAAGCAGGTAAAGATCAATAAAGAGAATACCATCATTGTTGGGGGAAATGGTAGCAAGTCCAACATAGACTTAAGAATTGCACAGATTAGGACAGAACTTGAGAATTCAACCTCTGACTTTGATAAAGAAAAACTAAGAGAAAGATTGGCAAAGTTAACCGGTGGAGTCGGAGTTATAAAAGTGGGGGCTTCAACAGAGGTTGAAATGAAAGAGAAGAAACTGCGAGTAGAAGATGCCTTGGCTGCTACTAAAGCTGCTATTGAGGAAGGTATTGTTGCCGGTGGAGGCATTGCACTTTTAACAGCCGCCAAGAAAGTTGAAAAAACTCTTTCAAAGTTTAATGGAGATGAAAAAATTGGAGTTTCAATTGTTTTAAAGGCCTTGGAAGAACCAACTAGGCAAATAATTGAAAATTCTGGCATGGAAAGTTCTGTTATTGTTGATTCCATAAAAAAGGTCAATAAGAAAAACTACGGATACGATGCCTTAAATGAAAGATATTGTGATATGTTAGAGGCTGGAATTGTAGATCCTGTGAAGGTAACTAGATCAGCCTTACAAAATGCGGCGTCGGTAGCACAAATGATATTGACAACAGAAGTTTTAGTAGCAGATGAAAAAGAAGACAAGACCCAGTGTGCTATGCCGCCTCAAAATCCGGGCATGATGAATTAGATTGCAACAACTAAAATAAATAATTGTAACAAGTATGTGAGCAGAGACTGTATCGCAATGGCTAAACCTGTCCGTTTATATTATAACAGATTATAGGGGGAGTAAAATGAACTGGTATGCTATATTTGTTGAAACTGGATTTGAGGACGAGGTTTGTTTATTTATTAATAAACGAAAGATACAAATTTATAACAATATTGAATACAACTTGCTGGTTCCCAAAAGAAGAATTTATGAACGTAAACAGGGCGTACGTAGAGAAGTTACCAAAATTATGTTTCCTGGGTATGTTTTACTTGAGACAAATAATATAAATGAATTTTATAGCAGAACAAGAGGTGGACCTCATATCATTAAGTTTCTAAAAAACAATTATAATTTTTTAGAGGTAGGTGTTGATGAAATCAAGCAAATACTGCATATGGTTGATCAGGAAGGATTCATAAACATATCTCAAGCCCTGATAATGAATGATAGAATTAAGATTATGGAAGGCCCATTACTAGGTCAGGAAGGTATCATTAAAAAGATAGATAAGCGTAAAGGCAGAGCAAAAGTACAGTTTACCATTAATTATAACACTTTGCTGATAGACTTGGGTATTGATATAATACAAAAAATAGAAGCATCTTCTTAAAATATGGAAAAAGGTTAGAGCATAATTGTGATAACTTTTAACGATACATTCTTTAATTTGACAGTCAATATTATTAAGTTGGAAAGAGGGAAAGCTGTACCGGTTATAAGCTGATAGAAAAAGTTATAACTAATAAAGATAATCCGGACGCCTGAAATATATGAGAGAAGCAAAAATATTAAACCTAAAAAAGCCTTGTATATATTCGTATACAACCTTTAGTATCTTCTTTGCAGTGATTTCTGATAATGCATGGCCATGGATATATAATAATTTCATCCAGATTTTTTATGGTCACCAATGGAATATACTAACATTCTACAAGCATGAATGGCTTTTGGCTGATTGCCCCCTATTAAGCTATTATGAGATACCGAAAAAAACTATAATTTATAATTGGAAACACTGTCTACAGGAGGCAATTCTCGAATTTATTAATGCTGAATATTACATGTATTTCTATGCGGATTATTATTATATTCCAGGCAGTAAGTATTATAAGAAGGAGCATAATTTTCATGAACTTTTTGTCTATGGATATGATTTGCTTAACAATAAAGTATATTTTGGGGATAATGTTATGCAAGGAAGGTTCATACAGTATGAATGCCGGTTTCAGGATATGGAGATGGCGTTTTGGTGTGTATTGGTAGAACAGGAATATAAAAACAAAATATATTTGATACGTACAAAGCCGGAAATAGACTGTGAGATTAATACACAAGCTATAAAGACTGGACTTGAAAACTATCTGTATTCTGTAAAAGACATTGATTTTGAGGAGCAGCAAAATTGCACCTATGGGTTTCTGGCAATTGATTTAATCTATAAGGAATGTATTAGAGTAGCAGAAAATAAAACACTTATTGATTACCGCCCTTATCATTTACTTTATGAGCATGCAGTGTTAATGGAGTTAAGAGTAGAATATCTGCTTTATAAGAAACTTATAAATTGTAATGAGGAGCTGCTGAAAGGGTACAAAGAATTAGGAAAGGGATACATAATTCTTAGAAATATGGTACTTCGGTATATTGGTAATAGAGATGAGAAATTGATAGAAAGAATAATTTATAGATTCGGTAGTTTAATCAAAAAAGAAAGAGAATTAACAGTGGAATTTTTATATAAGATAAAAAATTGATGAGTAGTCGCAATAATGAGAGATGTTTTTTAGCATAACAAAAAAAGGAAGAGTACCACAATTAATCGATTTATGCTGTGATGAAAATACAATACTCTTAAAATGTTGTTAAATTATGATTGTTTTCTGTAAATTATTCAAAAAACAAACAATTAATCAGTGCAATATAAAATCGAGGAGAAATATGAAGGTATATGACAGAAATAAGATAAAAGAATTAATACCTCACAGGAGTCCTATGTTATTAGTAGATAATATATATATTATGGATAAAAGCATTGAAAGCAGATATTACTTTCGAGGAGATGAATGGTTTTTCAGGGGACATTATCCTGAAAGCCCGATTGTACCAGGAGTTATACTATGTGAGATTATGGCGCAGACTTGCTGCGGTTTATTAAATGAGGAAGAACGAGGAAAGGTACCATATCTTGTCAGAATTGTAAATGCAAAGTTTCGTAAGATGGTTCATCCAAAAGAAGAATGTAGTATAAAGGCGATGCTGTATGATAAAAAAGGCCCTTTTCTATTTGTTAGCTGTAAGTTGTATGTTAAGAATATCTTATGTGCGGAAAGTCAATTAAGCTTTGTTTTAAAGGATAAGGAGTAGTGGAGCTAAGCTGCAATCTGATTATAAATCGGACTGCAGCTTTTTATATTTTTTAGCAAAATCATTATGAGGTTTTTTTCGTTTGAAAGTACTAAAACTAACTTATGGTATGTAATATAAGGGTAATAAACATTCATGTAAGTAAATCTAGTCTGTATCTCTTAATTAGTATTAACTTATTATTTTTTATTAACATTATAATATAGTTCTAGTAAGTAAACTATTGTATTAAGTTGGATATCATCAAATAGACTCAAGGTACTGATTAATTCATTGATATGTCTTGATTGATTAATTCCAGTAAGGATAAAATCACTGTTAACAGATAATGCCTTTGATATTCGGTACAATGTATCAGCAGAAAACCCTTTATGCCCACTTTCTATTTCGTATAAAAATTTTGAAGATATGGTTGCTTTCTCAGCCAATTCTTCACGTGTGTACCCCTTAATTTCTCTTAATCTTCTTATTCGTTGTCCTGCGTCGCTATATAAACTATTCATATATTTCCTCCTATGTAAGATTTCTAAAGCACATATACAATTTACTAAATTTACCAATGTTTTTTATCAACTATAACCCTTATGTCTGAATTGTAAACCAATATACAATAGATAAAAAACACAAATAGAAAACTGAAACAGAAATTAGGTGAATTATTTAATTTCTCATAAAAACAACGAAAGAAATCCTTGAAATTAAAAAATATGCCATATAGTGTAAAAATATGGAGCTATAGATGGTTTTTATTATCTGCATTTATATTAAAATATAACTATAAACAAACTTTTGATTTTGAAACAAGAAAGACAATAACATAGTTGTATGGGGGGAAATAAGTATGAACAGTTTTTATAACGAAGCTGGAAGTAGAATAAGAAGTTTACGTGAGATTAACAGATTTACCAGAGAAAGATTTGCCGAGATAGCAGATATTTCACCTAAATTCTTATATGAGATTGAGACTGGGCAAAAGGGATTTTCAGCAGATACTTTATATAGAATAGCTAAGGCATTATCTGTATCCTGTGAGTATATTCTAACAGGAGATGAACAGGGGGATTGTAGTGAAGAAGCATTAACTGCACTTAAATTATTCAACAATCCTCAAATAGGTACAGTTTCTCAAATATTAAAATTAATTTATGAGCTCAATACAAAATGTAATAAATAGTGAATATACTATTATAAATGTTTTATATCATATTTATTTTTTAATGCTGTAATATTCCGCTCCCTATTGCGTAAAATTCTTAAATATTATACGATAGAAGGAAGATATGTAAAGGGGCGGTCAAGATGGAGAATTGCAACTACAGAGGAAAAGAAATTTGTACATATGTATTAAAAGATGACAATAACTTGTATATCAGCGAACTGGTAGAGGAATTAAAAATTGCCGCTGCGAATGGGGAATTAACTTGCTGTGATTGCAACGAGAGGGTATACCTTGCTGCCGGACCCATAATGGAGCCGTATTTTGCACATTATGATAAACTCCACTGTGAATATAGCGATCTAGTAGAATCTGAAGAATTAAAAAAAGGAAAACGGCTCTTGTATCAGTTATTATCAAGAAGTTATCCAAACCAGACGATACATGCAAGGTATCATATGAAAAACGGTATGTTCAGTACTTGCTTTGTGAAGTTACCGGGAGGACTTAAGCTTGCTATTGATTACCGGCTGCAAAATACAGCAATCGATAAGTTTTTTGCCAGAGATATATACTATAAGGAAGAAAAAATAAAAGCAATCTATATTCTTGGCAGTGAGCTGAATGCTGAAGGGGCACAGCTGTCCTGGTATGAGAACCTCATACAAAAAGCGATGGGTTGCTGTGTATTTTTAGATACCCAATCAGAAACCTTATGTTTAAAAAAAGGATATGATTACAAAATTAACGGACGTAGAAAAATTAATATCTGTCAAAAGGAATATGCTATACAAAAACTTTTATTACATTACGACGGTAATTTCCTAAGTGATTTTTCTTATGAGTGCCAAAAGATTGAGGACATGATTCAAAAAGAAAAGAACAGCATAAGGAAGCTACCTGAGGGTATTCGACCGGACATATTACAAAGTGCCATTGAATGCATAAAAAGAGGGGAAGACTACTTGGTATCGCAAAGGTATTTAGATTATATTAGGTTGAAAAAATGATAAGATATCTTTAGAATATCTTGACTTGTGTGTTCCAAGGTAGACAGATGATAGTAAATAGAATAAGGATTAAAGGCATTACAGTTTGTAAGAACGTATGGTTTAATAGTTCTTAAAAGTGCAATGCCTTTAAAATTATTTATATAAGCAACTGCTTCATGGTTCATATGTGCATCAATAACATTCATTACATTGGAGCCGTCAATACCTTTAATAGGGGGTGTTAAAGGAATAAGGCAACCAATTTATTGTTATTTTTTAATTAGCAGCACATGGTGGAAGAATGCAATTGCCTTATACGCCTCCATATCACTTACTTTATTCTCGATGCAAAGCATTTCATTTTGCCATGCAGTGTCTTTTTGAATCTCCTGGTTTTGCTGTAAATCCCAAAAGGTACGCATTCCCAAAATCTTCTCAATGGTAAAACCCTTGCACCACTTAATCAAATCGGTATCCTCGTAATAGTTTATAGTACCAAATTTTTTTGCCTGTCCGTCACCACCGTCTAATAAGTCTTTTGCATGTTGAAAGTTATTGAGCAGTACTACCATTTGCATGACTCTGCCTGCTTTATTATGTTTTAAAACGGAGAGCTGTCCTCCCGTCTTTAGTATTCTTACGAATTCACTAAGAATTGTCTCCCGGTCTGAAACATATTCAAGTACATTGTGGCAGAGAATCATGTCAAAGGTTTCATCGGGAAAAGTTATTAATAGCTCCTCAGCTCCAACAAGCTGAGTATACTTAGTGTTTGTGAATCGATGATTTACTGCATTATGGTCTGGTTCAATGGCAGTCACTTCATTATTCACTGCAAAGTGATTAGCTGACATACCGTTGCCGCTTCCAAAATCTAGAATCTTCTTATTTTGTACAAAGGATAATTGCTCCCAGGTTTGTTTTTTCTGTAGTAACTCCCATGGTACTATGTTGTCATAAGTCATAAATACCTCCTAATGTTATTCACCAAATTAAACCAACTGTATACAAAGATTATACATTTTTACCGAGTAAAAAACCAAGCTTTCAGGCAGGAATTATGCCGAGAAAGAACTATAAACCAGTCGAGATGTAATAGGGACAAATCAGTTTACGGAGGTGTTTCGGTATACGCTGGGTGTCATTTGGACGGATTTTTTAAAAGCTGTACAAAAACTGCTTTCACTGGAAAAACCACAGTGTAAGCCGATTTCTTTAACAGACATATCGGTAGTTTTTAGAGTGAATTTGGCAAGATTAATTCTCGATAGCAGTATATACTCATGAGGAGTAAAACCCGTATTATCCTTAAACAGTCTTAAAAAATAGTATGGACTTAAAGAAGCTTTCTTTGCAAGGAAGTCAAGACTTAAAGGGGAACTAAGGTTTTTGTGGATAAAAGATACAATTTCGTCAACGATATTGCTATTGCGGATTTCTGTTTCATATTCTCCCTGTGACAGCAACAGTTGGGTTAATAAGGTTATGATATATTGGGATAACAAGGGTTCCTTTAAGTTGCTGTTCTGATGAAAATTTTCAAATAGTAACGTAAGTATCTTTAAAAACAAGTAATTACTCTTAAGGGTTATAACATTGCCTAAAGAAGAGTGAATTAAATCATAGTACTCCCTTGCCAGAACACCATCAAAGTGTATCCAAAGGGCTTCCCACCCGGTTTTTGTAAAATAACTATGGGGTTGATAGCAATCAAGAAAAGCAATTTGGTTTTCAGTGACGGCAGCAGTCATTTCATTGGTTCCGATAGTACAGCTCCCCTTTAGGATAAACATAAGCAAAAAGCTGTCATAACTATTTCGTTCCAGTCTATAGTCCGGCGAATAATAATAATGTCCTGTACATAGGGGGTATAAAAATATCTTTTGAGCTTGTGTGCTCGGAGTATAAAAATATATGTCTGATTGGTTTAAAATACCGTTTTCTTTTGATTTCATCATACTCCCTTTTCTAATGAGTTTCCTTTTCTGGTAAAAAGAGTTCCGAATCGAGTATTCAATTCTTTTTGTTGTCTATGCAAGAATTTTAAATAAATGGTAGCACGTTATATAAAAAAATACAAGGGAATGATTACGAATTATAATTAAATTCAGTATTTACGTACATATTATTCATAAAAGCAAAGAACAGCTATAGAATAGCAATTTTTCAAAATAATAAAGCAGTTTTACAAAATGAAAAAATTAATATTTTAGGATATAGTAAAAGTATAGTTTTGTAAATGATTCAATTCATATAAAAACTTGTGCTGTTGCTTATTAAGTGCAGGTTTCGGAAAGGAAATGGTTATTATATGGAAAATGATTCCGTCGTAATGGTATGGGAGGAAGAGGTTGTAATTCCAACTTATGAAATTGGTAAAGCTGATAAGAATCCAATGTTTTTGGACAAAAGAGTTTATCAGGGAAGTTCAGGCAAAATTTATCCCTATCCAATGGTTGAAACAATAAGTGACGAAAAGAAGGACAAGATATATAAGGCTGTATTTCTGGAAAATAAATACATTAGAGTAATGATTCTTCCAGAGCTTGGAGGAAGGATTCAGAGAGCCTATGATAAAACCAATAAGTATGATTTTATTTATTACAACCGTGTCATAAAACCGGCACTGGTTGGGCTCACGGGTCCTTGGATATCAGGAGGAATTGAATTTAACTGGCCTCAGCACCACAGGCCAACAACTTTTATGCCAGTAGACTATGTATTGCAGGATAATGAAGACGGAAGTAAGACAGTATTCATTAACGATGTAGATCAGATGTACGGAACAAAGGGGATTGCAGGGTTCACCCTGTATCCGGATACAGCTTACATCGAAATCAGGGGTCAGTTGTACAACCGTACGCCGCTGCCGCAGACATTTCTTTGGTGGGCTAATCCGGCAGTTGCGGTAAATGATTATACCCAGAGTATTTTCCCCCCGGATGTACATGCGGTCATGGACCATGGAAAAAGAGATGTATCCAGATTCCCCATTGCCACTGGTGTTTACTATAAAAAAGACTACAGTGCAGGTGTGGATATCTCCAGGTATAAGAACATACCGGTACCTACTTCATATATGGCGGAGAAGTCTGACTATGACTTTGTAGGCGGTTATGACCATAACTTACAGGCAGGCTTACTTCATGTGGCAGACCATCATATAGCGCCTGGTAAAAAGCAGTGGACTTGGGGCTGTGGAGATTTTGGTAAGGCCTGGGATCGGAATTTGACAGATGAGGATGGTCCATATATCGAATTGATGACAGGAGTATATACGGATAACCAACCGGATTTTACCTGGCTAAAACCTTTTGAAGAAAAAAGTTTTTATCAATATTTTATGCCTTATAAGAAGGTGGGAGCGGTTAAAAATGCTACCATTCATGGTGCTGTCAATATGACTGTAGGAGAAAAAGAGGTATCTATCTGCGTTTATACAACAAAGGAATATGATAATGCAGTAGTTACACTTTATAGTAACGGTAAAGTTTGCTATGAGACAAACGTAAATTTATCACCAATACAGGTGTTTGATAAAACCATACCTTGTGAATACACGAAAGAAACCGATTTAAAGGTTGTAGTATCCTATAAAGAAACAATTCTAGTAGAATATCAGCCTCAGGAAAAAAAAATAGAAAAATTGCCCAAACCTGCCGAAGCTGCGAAAGAACCTTCACAAATTATGACGAATGAAGAACTGTACCTGACAGGACTTCATATTGAACAGTACCGACATGCTACGTATCATCCGGAAGATTATTATCTGGAAGGCTTAAAAAGAGATGGCGGTGATATACGTATCAATACTGCATATGGAGCTTTACTCTTAAGAAAAGGGAATCTTAAAAAGGCAGAAGAACACTTTAGAAAGGCAATTAAAAGGCTTACCTGGAAGAATCCCAATCCTTATAACAGTGAACCATATTACTTATTGGGACTGTCATTATTCTACCAGGGTGCGGAAAAAGAATCTTATGATTCTTTTTATAAAGCAAGCTGGAGTAATGAACAACAGGAAATGTCCTTTTATTTTCTGGCAGTGCTAGAAACTAGACAAGGTAACTATAACCAGGCATTATCATTTATCGATAAAGCCCTTAGTAAAAATACAAAAAATATCAAAGCAAGAGGTTTAAGGGCAGCGTTGCTTCGAAAATTAGGAAAGACAGAAATCGTTCAAACGTATATACTTGAGAACTTAGAAACAGATCGATTTGATTCTATCAGTTTGCATGAAAGAATTCTAACTGCTCATATAGAAAAGAAAGCAGCGTATGAAAAGGAAATGAATTCCATACTGAGGGGCTACTATAATAATTATCTGCAAGCTGCAAGGGATTATGCTGAAGCAGGTCTTTATGAAGAAGCAGTACAGCTTCTTGCATACTGCAAGGAAAGTACGCCTTTACTCTATTATTATAGGGGCTATTATTACGGAAAATTAAAGCAGGAGGAGAAAAAAGCGGAGAATTACCAATTAGCGGCGAAGGCTTCTCCAGTCTATTGCTTTCCCAATAAATTAGAAGATATGATTGTACTTGAGGAGGCAGTACGTAGTAATCCGCTGGATGCAAAAGGTTTTTATTATCTTGGAAATCTGTATTATGACAAACAGCAATTTGAACAGGCCGCAACTGTGTGGGAGAAGTCCAAAGAGCTTGATAAGACTTTTCCGACTGTATATAGGAATTTGGCTCTGGCTTATTATAACAAACTGAATAAAAAAGAAAAAGCCAGAGAGGCTATGGAAACAGCCTTCACCCTTGATACTACAGATGCCAGGATATTCTTAGAGTTAGATCAACTCTATAAGAAGCTTTTCATGTCACCGGAGGAACGACTTGAAACGTTTAAGGCATATTCTGAGTTATATAAACAGAGGGATGATTTGTATTTAGAATATGTTACTCTGCACAATCAAGTGAAACAATATGCCCATGCATATGAATTACTAAAAAACCGTAAGTTTCATCCATGGGAAGGTGGAGAAGGAAAAGTTACCTCCCAATATAAATTGGCATTAATACAACTGGCAAAAGAGAAACTTAGGAAGATTCACTACGAGGAAGCCAAGGTATATCTGAATTTAGCACTTAGTTATCCTGAAAATCTGGGAGAGGGTAAACTGGAAGGGACAAAAGATAACCATATTTATTACTATCTGGGTGTAGCAGAAGAAGCCTTGGGTAATCAAGCCGAGGCAGAAAGATACTATGAAATAGCAGCAGCAGGAGATTTTGAACCGGCCGGTATGATGTATTATAATGATCAGCCAGCTGATATGATTCTATTCCAAGGGTTGGCGCTGAAAAAACTAGGAAGAACTGCAGAAGCTAATGCCAGATTTTATAAATTACTGGATTACGGCGAACAACATTTGTTTGATAAAGTGAAGGTGGAGTATTTTGCAGTTTCTTTACCGGATTTTCTAATATTTGAAGAGGACTTAAGTAAACGAAGCCAGGTACATTGTAATTATCTGATTGGCTTGGCTTACCTTGGAATGGGAGTTGTGAAAAAGAGCCGAGAAGCGTTTGAAAAAGCACTTGCATTAGATAGAAACCATATGGAATCCTTGATTTATTTAGAGGACGGATTACAAGGAATGAAATAGTAAAGGCGCAGGGATGGGGGAAAATTAAAAAGAAAGGATGCCACAGCAGCCTTCATCCTAATACGGTGTGGCAGTAACTCTAGTACACTCATATAGCAGAGACCAAAGCATGCAGACAGAGTTATTATGGTAATTAACATGTATATCGGATTAGAAGGCAATTGGGAGTTTTCCATGGGTGAGAATTATTACGTCCCGGAGGGCAGTCATGAATCTTTTCATCCTGTTTTAAATGTAATTGATTCAGAGTGTATCAAGGTGAATGAAACGAAGGTACATCCTTTGACAGCGCCGAGTCTGATTTTTTCTGATGTAATAAACCTTCCTTCTACCACAGAAATAAGTAAAAAGGGACAGTTTCAGATTGACAAAGGGCAAAAGGCGCATCTTAGCAGAGTGTATCCTTTTACAGGTAAATGTTATTACAGAAGGCGTTTTTCATTACCGGAGGATATGACTTCAAAGGGCTTAAAGTTAATACTAGAGCGTACGAAATTTACAGCTATATATTTTGATGGTGTACTGGTGTCTGAGTCCTATGAGACTTTAATACCGCAGGAGCACATTCTATCAAGAAATGCCACAGCAGGCGAACATGAGATACTTATTGCTGTGGATAATCATCTAACAGAATATAAAGACTTTCCTGCATGTTTGTATAATGGACATCAGTTTACAGAACATACCCAGACGAATTGGAATGGTATTATGGGCAGGATATACCTAGAAAGCTGTCAGGGGATTTATGAGGCAAATTTCCGTTTAAAGAATACTGGTACATTACAAAATTACAGTATTGAAGCGATAGTGGATTATACAGGAGCAACAGGGAAAGCAGAATTTACAGTAGACATTAAAGAACTTGGTATCAGTGAAGCGTATCAGATTGTTTTACAGGAAGGAAAGAACTACTTTGACTTTGAGCTGCAATTACCTGAAACAGTGCATGTCTGGGATGAGTTCCATACAAATCTCTATGAGGTAAGCTTTGGAATTACGAAAGATCAGGTTGGGCTTATAAGTCAAAGACTACGAACCGGCTTTTTAAAGGTTATGACGAAGGGGAGAAAGATACTGGTTAACGATAAGAAGATATTCTTAAGAGGCACGATTGACTGTGCAATCTATCCTCTGACCGGAGCAGCTCCCATGACCAAAGAAGAGTGGTTAAAAATATTCAATCGTATGAAAGAATATGGATTAAATCATTATCGTTTTCATAGCTGGTGTCCACCGGAGGGAGCATTTATGGCAGCGGATGAACTGGGGATCTATTTGCAGATTGAATTGCCCTTTTTTGCAGCAGCCTTTACAGGAGAGGAAGGAAATTCTAAAGAGGGGCTTGTTACAAAATATATATATGACCAGGCTGTTAAGGTAATAGATACTTATGGAAATCATCCTTCCTTTTTGATGTTTGCAATAGGGAATGAAATGACCGGAGAATTAGAAGCCTTTGATAAAGTTTTGGCTCACCTAAAAACAATACGTTCGGATATTTTATACAGTCAAGGGTCGAACAACTTTCTAGAGACGCCTGTTTACGGAACAGAAGACCAGTATTGGATTACTATGCGTACTGCTATGGGGGGAAATAATATTAGAGCCTCTTTTTCTCATGGGGATTTACCCTTAGGACATATACAGGGCTTAGAACGGCTAGGCACTAATATCAGCTATGAGAATGCCTTATTGGAGGTGAATCTACCTATTATATCCCATGAAATCGGACAATATGAGACTTATCCTGACATAAATGAGGTAGAAAAATACACAGGTGTCACTCGTTCTACAGCATTAGAACTTTGGAAGGAAAAAATCAAAGAGAAAGGACGAATCGACAAATGCGGTGATTATCTGAAATATTCGGGCGCCTTGGCGGCTAGGTGCTATCAGGAGGATATAGAAGCAATTATCCGTACGGAGGGAATGAGTGGGTTTCAATTGCTTTCTTTACAGGATTTTCCTGGTCAGGGAACGGCATTAATTGGAATATTAAATAGTTTCCTTGAAGAAAAAGGAGTTGTGTCACCAGAAGAGTTCCGAAGATTTTGTGATGCCAGGGTTTTATTTGCTAAGCTTCCTTATTACACTTATCTGGAGGGAGACATAATTCCAATCGAAGCCGGTATCTTTAACTATGGGGAAGCATCCATGCCAGACAGTGGGTTTAAAATATCTCTCATGGTTGAGGGAGCGGAGATAAGTAACGTGATAAAAGATGTTACAGCTCCTACTGGACAACTTACCAAACTTCCTATAGTTGAACTAATAGTACCAAAACTTAATGGGCCGGCTGCTGCCACTATATTACTCACCTATAGAGATTTAATAAAAGAGTATCCGGTGTGGCTTTATCCATCTGTAACTAAAGGCAACAAGGATGCCTATATAACATCAGAGCTTAACGCTGCTGCCCTTTCAAAATTAGAGGAGGGTAAGAATGTAGTTCTCTTTAGTGACAGTCTTCCGGATAGTATTGAAGCTGGATTCACAACTGACTTCTGGTCTTATCCTATGTTTAAGTCTATTTGCGAAAGTAAAAACAGGAAGCCTGCACCCGGAACTATGGGGTTGGTAATTGACAACACGCATAAAGCCTTAGAACTATTTCCGACAGAAAAGTTCGCAAGTTGGCAATGGCAGCAAATCATAACAAAGGCAAAACCAGTGATTCTTGATAAAGAAGAGGAGTATCAATTGATAGTAGAGGTGATTGATAACTTTGAACGGGGACATACGCTTGGATTACTGTATGAGAAGAAGTATAAAAATGGAACGCTTCTTGTATGCACTGCTGATTTGCCGAAACACCTTGAAGTTCCGGAAATCAGACAGTTATATTTCAGTATTCTTAATTACGTATAGGAGCGAAAAGGGCTATCGGATACTTTCAAGGTATTCGATAGCATTTTTAATACCATCCTCTGAAATAGGAGTAGTAATAAAGTTGGCTATTTCTTTTAACCTAGACACGGCATTTCCCATGGCGATACCGACGGTGGCAGCTTCTATCAATTCGAAATCATTCATACTGTCACCGACCGCAGCAACATTTGCAAAGGTCATATTCCAATGGTTTAACAAGATTTCCATACCGGTAGCCTTTGATACATGTATTGGAATAATATCAGCACCACCACTCTTTTCTGACATGATAGGAGTTCGTAAGGAGGGGAACTTCTCTGCAATAAATGCAGCGGTTTCTACAGTGTCATCCAAAAAGAGTGAATATATTTTTTTGTCCAGCAGCTCGTGAATACTTCTTACTTCAGGAAAATTTATTCTTCCTTTTGTCAGCCAGCTTTCTTTTTGCTGAATGGGTTTGGTGCTATACCAGACACCTTCATACAATCCACCGAGTGTAAGATTATGTTCTATGGAGAAGGAAACAACAGATTGAAGTAAGCCAGAGTCAAAAAAAGCTTCGTGAAGAATCTCTCCATGGGCTTCCACTACAGAACCATTTGCATGTATAATTCCGTCAGGCTTTATCAGTTCTTTGGCTTGTAGATTCAGAGTATCATTAAAATACCTTCCACTGGCAAGAACGATTTTGTACTTGTCCCTTATGTTGTCAAGGGCTTTCATGGCGCTGTCCGGTATCTGGTTAGCAGCGTGGTCAAATAGTGTCATGTCATAATCCAGACAAATTATGTGAATCATATGAAATATCCTTTCTGTCTTATACACAATTGGTTGTACAATAAATTTATAAGCATAACTTTGTGCCCGAGGGTCAAAATTTGTAGATTAATAGAATGTATTTTCTGTTTAAATTAGCATAGTAAAGCATTGTTCTTAGTTTGGGGTTAGAATGTGTCAAAAATGTGTCAGAAATTTATTGGGGAAAATAGCGAATTCTATATGGCATATACTATTCCATAGGGTGAAGATTTTATACGAATGTTATCCTTAAATTTACACGAACAAACCCCTGCGAACATGAACTAAATTTATAGAATGATAAAGACGGAGCTGATAAAGAATAAAGGGTTAGTAAATATTAACTAAAAATTGTGGCCTGAATTATTAAATGTATAGAAAATAGCCTGAATGGTTGACAGGATGTTAAGAAAATGTTATACTTCATTTAAATCAATAGTAGTTGGATTGTTACTGGTAAAGCAGGCTATACCACTTGTGATATAATCAAGGGGGTAGTCTATTTTTGTATATATAAGCTTAAGAGGAGGATTGGATGAAGGTTGCTAAAGTAATTAATAATAATCTAATCTGTTCACATAATGAAGGTAATAAAGAAATACTTGTAATGGGCTGTGGATTAGGATTTAAGAAAAAGCCTGGTGATGAAATTGATACTTCATTAATAGAGAAAGTATATACAATAGAAGATGAAAAGATTTCCAACCAGCTCATTGACTTATTATCCCGTATTCCTCAGGATCATATCCGTGTAGCCAATAATATAGTTGGTTACGCAAAAGAAGTGTTAGAGCACAAACTAAATGACAGTATATATGTTTCATTAACAGATCATTTAAACTATGCAATTGAGAGGCATAAACAGGGGATACATCTAAAGAACGCTTTGCTTTGGGAAATAAAAAAGTACTATAGCAAAGAATTTGAAGTAGGAATAGAAGCCCTTCATATCATAGAAAAGCAGTTAGGAATTCAGTTGCCTGAGGATGAAGCAGGATATATAGCTCTTCATGTGGCAAGTGCTTCAATGGAAGCTGTTGATATGGGACACACTACAGATACTTTAAAGATGATACAAGGTATTTTGCAGATAGTAAAGTATTATTTTAAGATAGAACTTGATACAGAGTCTCTTCACTATGAAAGATTTTTGACTCATTTAAAATTTTTATCCCTAAGAATCCATCAGGATAAACATATTGAAGGAGCTGACGATTATTTCATTAAACTAATGAAAGAGCATTATAAAAACGAATATGATTGTGCTTTAAAAATAGGCAATTATATTCATAGCAATTATTCTAAATCTTTAACAGATGAAGAATTGGTGTACTTGACAGTTCATATTAATAGAATCACGCATTCATAGGATTGTTACTGGTAAAGCAGGCTATACCTAGAATTCGGGGTGGGAAACCACTCTGTTTTCTGGGTATTTTTTTACTTCATCTAACTAATTATTAGTTACAAGAATTTTTTAAAGGTTCTTTGTTGGTGTATGAAACTCATCAAAAAATTGAAAGGCATGGGTGTTAAAATGAATGAATTATAAGGAAACTGCAACATCGATTCTTGAAAAGATTGGTGGTAAAGAAAATATTATAAGGATTACTCACTGTGCAACCAGACTTCGTTTTCAGCTTAGAGCTGAAGAAATTGCAGAGACAGAAGAAATAAAAAAAATACCCGGAGTTGTGGGGGTTATAACGCAAGGTGATCAATATCAGATTGTAATCGGCAGTGAGGTTGACGATGTATATAAGCCTTTAGTAGAATGTATTACTAACTTATAGAGAAGTTTTATAATTTTAATGGTATTTGCGTAAACTTATGTTTATGATTCAATACAATAGATATTTCTGGGTGGGATATCCTGTAACATGGAAGGTCGCCGTAGAATTACGTTTCAGCCATAATTGTGGCAAGTTTTGAGGTTGAAGGTAGAACAGAATAAAGAAAGGTAGCCACGTAAAATACTTCAACTTTTCTTATATGTGGCCATAGTACCGATGAGAACAGTACTATGTAAAGGTGAAAATATGAAAAAATTTAGTTATGTAATCAAAGATGAAATCGGAATCCATGCAAGACCAGCAGGACAAATTGTAAAAATTGCAAAAGAATTACAGTCGAATCTTACAATCGATGCAGAGGGTAAGACTGCTGATATGAAAAAACTCATGGCAGTTATGGCGCTTGGCGTAAAAAAAGGTGCTAATGTCACTATTACAGCAGATGGTGCGGATGAGGATGCAGCAATTGCTCAATTAGAAGAGTTTTTCAAGTCAAATTTATAATAAAAACGTATAAACACGCATTTCATACGTTTAGGGTTGTAAGAAAATATATAGCTAAGAAAGGATGCCACTGTACCATTCTTTCAACCTGTTTGTATGTGGCAATAATACATGCTGATGCAAATGTATTATGCAAAGGATAATTTTATGAAAAGTTATAAAGGCAAATCCATTTATAATGGAGTAGCAATAGGAAAAATATATTTCTATTCAAAGGGTGAGCAGGTAGTTAAAAGAGAAAAGGTTGATAATTCTGATGAGGAAGTTAAGCGTTTTGAAAAGGCAAAAGAGCAGGCAATCACAGAACTGAATTCTTTGTATGACAAAGCATTGAAGGAAGTGGGAGAAGTGAATGCGGCTATCTTTGAAGTACATGCTATGATGCTTGAAGATGATGACTACATCGACTCCATTGTAAATATGATTTCTTCGCAAAAAGTCAATGCAGAATAT